>NZ_JBBJOZ010000001.1:0-1459066 GCF_049727625.1 Roseococcus sp. YIM B11640 | reverse complement strand
AGAGACGTCTTGCCATGATCCACATGGCCGATCGTCCCAATGTTGCAGTGCGGCTTGTTCCGCTCAAACTTCGCCTTGGCCATCGTCCTAGGTCCCGCTCCGAGAATGTCGATCCAGAAGCCGCCTGTGCGAAGATGCTGCCCGATGGGAGCGCGTCCACCCTGGAGCGGGTGAGGGGAATCGAACCCCCGTAGCCAGCTTGGAAGGCTGGTGCTCTACCATTGAGCTACACCCGCGCGCCAAAGGCGGTGACTGTAGTCAGGAGCTCTTGCCGACAGGCGCAAGCCCACTGCCATCGGGGAATATGGAGGGGGCTGGATTCGAACCAGCGTAGGCGCAAGCCAACGGATTTACAGTCCGTCCCCTTTAGCCACTCGGGCACCCCTCCTCAGTATCGCCAGTGCCGAGGCACCGACGCCGATGGAAGCCGGCGGGTTCAAGCGTTTTCGCGGCGGCCTGTCAATCGCCCCCTCGGCAGATCAGACAGGCCTTTCGTCGACGATCACGCGGCCATCGGCGGGCAGGCTGCCCGGCGCGCGCAGCTCCACCGCGCCGCGCAGCTTCGTCACGGCGCGCAAGGTCTCCGCCAGCGCGGCCTCCAGGCCGGATTCGGCGCTTTCGGCGAGAAGGCGCATCTCGTCCACCTCCGCCTGCCGTGTCACGACGAGGCGCAGGCGGCCCAGCGCCGGATGCAGGCGCCCGATCTCGGCGATCTGCTCGGGGCGCACGAACATGCCCTTCACCTTTGCGGTCTGGTCGGCACGCCCCATCCAGCCCTTGATGCGCGCCCCGCCCGGCAGGAACGCCGACATGTCGCCCGGCGAGAAGCGCAGGATCGGGTGCGCGGGGTCGGGCACCGTCACGACCACCTCCCCCACCTCGCCTTCGGGCAGGGGCTCGCCGGTGCCGGGGCGCACGATTTCCAGCACGATGCCCGGCGCCACCGCCATGCCCGGCGCGCCATCCGCCGTGCCATGCGCGATCAGGCCGAGCTCGGCCGTGCCATAGGCCTCGATGGCCTTGATGCCGCGCCCCGCCACCCATTCCCGCAGCGAGGGCGGGAAGGCCGCGCCCGAGACGACCGCGCATGTGATGCAGGAGGCATCGATTCCCGCGCGATCCGCCGCCTCCAGCAGGATCTTCAGGAAATCCGGCGTGCCGGTGTAGGCCCCGGGCCGGTACGCCTCCAGCACATGCAGCAGCGCCTCGGTATTGCCGGGGCCGCCGGGGATGACGGCCGCGCCCAGGCTGCGCGCGGCCGAATCGAAGATGAAGCCGCCGGGCGTGAGGTGATAGGCTAAGCAGTTGAGGACGATGGTCCCCGCCCCGATTCCCGCCTCGGCCAGGGCCGGGGCGAAGCGCCAGGGGTCAGGGCGGTCGGGCATGCCCTCGAAGATCGGCCCCGGCGAAGCGAAGAGCCGCGCGAAGCCCGCCGGCGCCGTCGCGAATCCGGCAAAGGGCGGCGCGGCCTTCTGCATCGCCGGCAGGCCGGATTTCCGCAGCACGGGCAGGTCCCGCAGCTGGGCGGCCGCAGGATCCACCGCGCCGAGATGCGCGCGCCAGCCCGGCAGGGCCAGGGCCGCGCGAAGGCTTTCCGCCAGCTGGGTCATTCGTTCCGTCTCCCGTTTCCGCGAGTCGGATCACGCATTCCAGCCCGCGGCAAGCCGGTCTATCCAGGCGGGGCATGCCGCGCCGCTTCCTCTTCCTGCAGGGCCCCACCTCGCCCTACGCCGCCGAGGTCGCGCGCGGGCTCGTGGCCCTCGGGCACGAGGCGCGTCGCATCAACCTCTGCCTGGGCGACAAGCTCTTCTGGCGCGGGCCCGGCGCCACCGACTATCGCGGGCGCTTCGAGGACTGGCGCGCCTTCATCGCCGCCTACCTGCGCGAGCAAGCCATCACGGACATGGTCCTGCTCGGCGAGCAGCGGCCCTACCACAAGCCTGCCATCGCCGCGGCCCGGCCGCTCGGCATCGCGGTGACGGTCACGGATTTCGGCTATCTCCGCCCCGACTGGCTGGCGGTGGAGTGCGACGGCATGAACGGCGAAAGCCGCTTCCCACGAGACCCCGCCGAGATCCTGGCCCGGGCCGCCGCCCTGCCCCCGCTCGACCGCCGCGTGCTCCACCGGGACAGCTTTCCGCGCCGGGCGGTCTGGGACATGGCCTATCACCTGACGAACCTGCTGCCCTGGCCCTTTCCTCATTACCGGCGGGCCACGCTGCACCATCCGCTGCTGGTCTATCCCGCCATGGGCTGGCGGCTGCTCGGCCAGGGCCGGGCGGCGCGCGAGGCCGCCGCCCGCTTCGAAGCCGGCAAGGCGCGGGGGCCCGTCTTCCTCTTCGCCATGCAGATGGAGAACGACTATTCCATCCGCGCCTATTCGCCCTACCCCGACATGGACACCCCGCTGCGCGAGACCGCGCTGAGCTTCGCGCGCCACGCGCCGGCGGGCGCGCGGCTGGCCGTGAAGCCCCATCCGCTCGACCCCGGCCTCAAGAACTGGCGCCGGCGGATCGGGCGGATCGCGCGCGAGGCCGGGATCGAGGGCCGCGTGGACTATCTCGGCGCCGGCCCCCTGGAGCCGCTGCTGCCGCGCCTGGCCGGGCTCGTCACCGTGAACAGCACGGCGGGGCTCTCGGCGCTGGAGGCGGGCACGCCCACGCTGGCGATGGGCCAGGCGATCTATCGCATCCCGGGCCTCGCCTTCGAAGGTTCGCTGGACGATTTCTGGACCCGGGCAGGCCCGCCGGACCCGGCCCTGGTGGCGGCCGCGATCCGGCTGCTGGGCGCGGCCCATCATGTGCGGGGGGCCTATTACGCGCGCCCCGCCCTCGACACGGCGGTGGCGCAGACGGTCCGTCGGCTACATGAAGGGCGGGTGAACCTGCCGCTCGATTGACACCGGGCGCCGCGCCCGGGGAAAACGGCACAAATCAGAAGGCCACGGCTTGCACGTCATCCTGGATCTCTGCCGCCTGCTCTCCGCGGGCTGGCGCGGCAAGGCCGCCGGGATCGACCGCGTGGAGCTGGCCTACGCCCGGCATTTCGGCGCGCGCGCGACCTATGCCGGACGCAGCCGCTGGACCTCCTATGCCGCCATTCCCCCGCGCATCGCCCTCGGCCTCGCCGAGGCCATCGAAGCCGAGAACTGGCAACGCGCCCGTTTCTTCGCGGGGCTCGGCTACAGCTTCCTCGGCGGGGGCGGCGGGCGCGCCGCGCTGCGGCACCGGGTGGAGCGGCAGCCCAGCGTCTTCATCAACGTCTCGCATACCGGCATGCACGAAGCCGCGCCGGTCGCGGCGGTCAAGCACATGGGCGCGCGCTTCCTGCCCATGCTGCACGACCTCATCCCCATCACCCATCCGGAATTCGCGAGTCCGCTGCAGATTCGCCGCCATCCCCTGCGCGTGGCCAATATCCTGAAGCTCGCGGACGCGCTGCTCATCAGCTCGCTCGCGACGGGCGACGCGCTGGCCGCGATCATGCCGGGCCACCTGCTGCCGCCCATGCACCTGGCCCGCTTCGGCGCGGACCTCGCGGCCTGCAAGCCCGTGCCGCCGCCGGTCGCGGCCTCGCCGGGAGAGCCCTATTTCGTCATCCTCGGCACGATCGAGCCACGCAAGAACCACCTGATGCTGCTCAATGTCTGGCGGGAGCTGCCGCCGGGCCCGAAGCTGCTGATCGTGGGCCAGCGCGGCTGGGAGTCCGAGGCCGCCTTCCGCCTGCTGGACCGGCACGAAGGCTTTGGCGGCCGCGTGCAGGAGCTTGGCCGCCTCAACGATGCCGAGACGGCGGCCACCATCCGCGGCGCCCGCGCCCTCCTCTTCCCGAGCTTCGTGGAAGGCTACGGCATTCCGCTGGTGGAGGCCCTGGCGATGGGCGTGCCGGCCATCTGCGCCCATACCGCGGCTCTCGTCGAACTGGGCGGCGGGGTGGCGGATTTCCTGGATCCGCTGGACGGACCGGGCTGGCGGGATGCGATCCTGGACTATGCCCGCCCGGACAGCCCGAGGCGCGCGGCGCAGCTCGCCCGCATCCCGGACTGGCGGGCGCCGACCTGGTCCCATCATTTCGAGGTGGTGGAGGCGGTGGTGGGGGAACTCGCCTCCGGTCAGGCCGCCACGCCGACGCTGCGGTAGTTGCGCGCGAAGTAGAGCAGCGCGGCTTCCACGCCCTCGCCGAGGCGAATGGCCTCGATCTCCGCGAAGACCACGAGATGCGTCCCTTTCTCCACCATGTCGGAGATGCGGGCGTCGAAGGCCACGACGGCGCCGTCCAGCACCGGCGCCCCGGTGACGAGCTTGTCCCAGCTGCCGGCCTGGAAGCGGTCCTCGCCCTCGGCCCCGGTGAAGCCAGCGAAGACGCCGGAGAGATCCTCCTGCCCGGCCGCCAGCGTGTTCACGCAGAGCACGCCGTTCTTCCGGAAGGTCTCGCAGGAGGACACATTGCGGTTCATGCAGACGAGCAGCGTGGGCGGGCTGTCGGTGACGCTGCACATGGCGCTCGCGGTGAAGCCGGCGCGGCCCGCCGGCCCATCCGTGGTGATGATGTTCACGGCCGCGCAGAGGCGGGCCATGGCATCACGGAATTCCTTGCGCTCGACCGGCATCACAACTCCTAACCGCATCCCGTATGGCGGATAGCTTCCACCATGGCGGAAATTCGCGTTCCTGTATCGTCGCCATCCGTGCCGATGGCAATTTCCTGGAGCGGGGGCGGCTCGCCGCCGAAGGCCCGGCGCCAATCGGCGGCCAGGTCCACGCGCTCCTCGAACCACCGGCCCTGGGGTGATCCAGCGGGGCGCAGCACGCGGACGCAGCCGATGCCCGGGATCCAGGGGCTCGGGAAGAAGTCGGGCTCCTGACCCGTGCCGCCCCAGACGTAGATGAGAACGCTGCGCGGCAGCACGTGCCGCCCGGCCGCGACCTGCGCGATGGCGTGCTGCGCACGCTGCCAGGCGGTGACGCGGGGCGGCCAGCCCGCGAAGCCGGCGGTGATGGCCAGCGCGCGGTCATCGCCGCCACGCCGCGTCAGCAGCGTGGCCGGCGGCCCCGCATCCACGCGCCAGCGCCAGCCGAGGCATCCCGCCTCGCCGCGCATGCGCTTCCAGACGAAGCTCCCGGTTCCCTGCGCCTCGACGGCGATGCCCTGGGGATGCGGATGGAAGGAGGCGGGGCGAAGCCCGTCATACTCGCCATGCGTCCAGCCTTCGGCCGAAAGCGTGGGATGCAGCGAGGCCCGCGCGGCCGCGGGCGCCAGCGCAGCGGAGGTTACGACAGCGAGCATGGCGCGTCTGTCCATCCTCCCCTACATGGCTGTGATCACGGGCAAAGCCAAGTGAGATCAGACATGGGGAGTTCAGGCATGACCAGCATCAGCATCGCCGCGACGGATGGCAGCGGCAGCTTCGACGCGCTTCTCGTGACACCGAAGACCCAGCCGGCCGGCGCCGTCGTGCTGATCCAGGAGATCTTCGGCGTGAACAGCGCCATGCGCGCGCTCTCCGAATGGGTCGCGGATATGGGCTTCATCGCGCTGACGCCCGACCTCTTCTGGCGGCAGAAGCCCGGCGTGGTGCTGGAGCCCGACCAGGGCCAGGCCCAGTGGGAGCAGGCCTTCGCCTACATGAACGGTTTCGACCAGGAGAAGGGCCTTGCCGACCTCGCCGCCGCCATCGCCACGGCGCGCCAGCTCTCGGGCGCCAACGGCAAGGTCGGCACCATGGGCTTCTGCCTCGGCGGGCGCATGGCGGTGAAGACCGCGATTGGCACCGATGCCGAGTGCCATGTGAGCTACTACGGCGTCGGCCTGGATGGGCTGCTGGCCGAGAAGCCGTCCTTCCGCGCACCGCTGCTCATGCACATCGCCGAGAAGGACAAGTTCGTCCCGGCCGAGGCGCAGGCGAAGATCCTCTCTGCCGTGGCAGGCGACCCGATGGTGAGCGCGCATGTCTATCCGGGCGTGGACCACGCCTTCGCCCGCATGGGCGGCCATTCCTGGGACGCGCGCGCGGCCGCCATCGCCAATGGCCGGACCGCCGAGTTCCTGACGCGCTACCTCGGATAACCCCCGCCGCCCCGGCGACGCGCACCGGGCGCAGCCCTCGCGCGACCGGCATTACATTTCTCTGCATGAAATGACCGGCGGGCGGTGGCATGGTCCGGGCCATGTCGCCGCTCGCCGCCCATGCCGCGGTCCGCTTTGGCCTGGGGGCACGCCCCGATGCCCCCCTTCCCGCGGATCCGCAGCCCTGGCTCGCCGCGCAACTCCGCCCGGCGGAGGCGCCCGGTCCCGGCCTGCGCGAGATCCAGGACGCACTCCGCGCCCAGCGGCGCGACATCCGCAACCCCGGCGTGGGCGACATCTTCCGCGCTGAATCCACCGCCTGGGCCGCGCGCATGATCCAGACGCGCCAGCCCTTCGCCGAGCGATGGGCGAATTTCTGGACCAACCACCTCACTGTCAGCCGCCGCGCCTTCCAGACCACGGCCTGGCTCGGCCACTACCAGCGGATCGCCATCCGCGCGAATGCCTTCGGCCGCTACGACGAGCTGCTGCTCGCCGCCTACCGGCATCCGGCCATGCTCGGCTACCTCGACCAGAACTTCTCCACCGGGCCCACGAGCCCGGTCGGCCGGCGCGGGCGCGGGCTGAACGAGAACCTGGCGCGTGAGTGCCTGGAGCTGCACACCGTCACCCCCGCCGCGCGCTACACCCAGCGCGACGTCGCGGCACTGGCCCGCATCCTCACCGGCTGGTCGCATGGCCGCGGCGCGCAGTTCCAGGAGCCCGACGGCTTCCTCTTCCGCGCCGACGCGCATGAGCCCGGCCCGAAGCGCCTGCTCGGCCAGGACTTCCCGGCCGGCGAGGAGGGCGGCATCGAGGCGCTCCGCTTCCTCGCCAACCATCCCTCCACCCACCGCGCGCTGGCGCTGAAGCTCGCGCGGCACTTCATCGCCGATGCGCCGCCGCCGGCCAGCGTGGCCTGGATCGAGGACGCGCTCCGCCGCAGCAATGGCGATCTCGCCTGGGCGGCGCGGGCGCTCTTCACCGAGCCGGAGGCGCAGCGGCCCCTCCGCAAGATCCGCAGCGGGCAGGACTATGCGATCGCCGTGCTCCGCGCGCTGGGCATGGGGGCGGAGGCCGCGCCCATCCTGCTCGCGACGATGAACCGGCTGGACCAGTCGCTCTGGAACGCGCCGGCGGCCAATGGCTGGTCCGACGACGCCACCGAATGGGCCGCGCCCGAGCAGCTCATGCGCCGCCTCGAATGGGCGAGCGAGATGGCCGGGCGCGCCAATACCGCCCCGGATGCGCTGGCGCAGACCCTGCTCGGCCCCCTCGCCCGTGCGGAGACCGAGGCCGGAATCGCCCGCGCCGGCTCGGCACGCGAGGCGGCGATCCTGATCCTCGCGAGTCCGGAGGCGCAGCGCCGATGACCACGCCCCCAGGTTCCCTGCCCCGGCGTTCCCTCCTGCTCGGCCTCGGCGCCACGGCGCTGGGCGGCACGCGCCTCGCCTTCGCGGAGGGGCCGGCGGGGGACAAGCGCTTCGTCGTTGTCCAGCTGCGCGGGGCGCTGGATGGGCTGGCCGCCGTCGCGCCCTATGGCGACCCCGATTTCGCGACGCTGCGCGGCGCGCACGCGCCGCCGGAACCGGGCCAGGATGGCGGCACGCTCGACCTCGGCGGCCGGTTCGGACTGCACCCGGCGCTGCCGAAGCTGCACGCGCTCTACGCGCGCGACGAGGCGCTGGTGCTGCACGCCGTCGCGGGCCCCTGGCGCAGCCGCAGCCATTTCGAGGCGCAGGACCTGATGGAATGCGGCTCCACCCAGCGCCTGCGCGACGGCTGGCTGAACCGCGCACTCGCCGCCATGCCGGCCGAGCCGCGCGGCGCCGCCCGGCGCGGGCTGGCGGTGGGCATGGACGTGCCGCTGCTGATGCGCGGGCCGGCGCGGGTGGGCAGCTATGCCGCGCCGGGCCGTGCGCGCGCCGAGACGCACACGCTGGCGACGCTCGCGCGCTGGCATCGCGCCGACCCGCAGCTCGGCGCGCCCTTCGCCGAGGGGCTGCGCTCGCGCGGCTTCTCCGCCGCGGTGCTGTCTGGGCAGGAACCGCCGCCACCGGGGACAAGCAGCTTCGCGACCATGGCCGGGGCGGCCGGGCGCCTGATGGCCGATGCGCGCGGCCCGCGCGTGGCGGCGATGGAGCTCGGCGGCTGGGACACGCATGCGACGCAGGGGCCGCGCCTGGCCGGCGCGCTGCGCGTGCTGGATGACGGGCTGGACGCGCTGCGCCTCGGCCTCGGTCCCGCCTGGGCGCAGACGGTGGTGCTGGTGATGACGGAGTTCGGACGCACCGCGCGCATCAACGGCACGCAGGGCACGGATCACGGCACCGGCGGCGTCGCTTTCCTGCTGGGGGGCGCGGTGCGCGGCGGGCGCGTGGTGGCGGACTGGCCGGGGGTGGCGCCCGGCAAGCTCTTCGAGGGGCGCGATCTCGCGCCGACCATGGACCTGCGCCGTGTCAGCAAGGCCGTGCTGGCCGACCACCTTGGCCTGCCTGCCCCCGCGCTCCTGCGCGCCTTCCCCGGCAGCAATGCCGTGGCGCCGCTACCGGGCTTGCTGACCGCCTGATCGGCGAAGAAGCAAGGGGCGACCGCGCCTCCCGGCGCCTGACGGCGAGAAGCAAGCGGCGGCGTCAGCTCCCGCGATACGTCGTGTAGCTGTAGGGGGCGACCAGCAGCGGCACGTGGTAATGCGCGTCGCCGCCGAGCGTGAAGGCCAGCGTCACCTCGTCCAGGAAGGGCGGATCGGCGAGTGCCACGCCCTCGGCACGGAAGTAGTCGGCCACACGGTAGACCAGCTGATAGCGGCCCGGCCGGTACTCCTTCTCCGGCAGCAGGCCCTGGGGGCCGCGGCCGTCCGCGTTGGTGATGCCCTCGGCCAGCAACACGCGCCCCTCGTCCTCGATCCGGTAGAGGCGGAAGCCCATTCCCGCCCCCGGGCGGCCCTGGGCGGTATCGAGAACATGGGTCGAAAGTCGGTCCATCGCCTGTTTCCTCTGGGCTCCGCGCAAGGCTGGCGCGCGGATGCGGCCGTTGGCAAGCGCGCGTCTCATGATTTAAGCCCGCGTCGAGGAGCCAGCGCATGCCCGATACCGTCGCCCCCAATCTCGTCGCCGCCGTCAGCGAGGCCCGCCATTGGCAGCGGCTGATGGAGATGGGCGCGATCGGCGGCTTCACCGATGCCGACGGCAACGAGGGCGTGAACCGCGCCTGCCTGACCGAGCTCGACCGCCAGGCCCGGCGCCTGCTGATCTCCTGGGCCGGGCAGGCCGGGCTCGCGGTCACCATCGACGCGCTCGGAAACCTCTTCCTGCGGCATGAGGGCACGGTGCCCGGCCTCGCCCCCGTGGTGACCGGCAGCCATATGGACAGCCAGCCGCAGGGCGGGCGGTTCGACGGTATCTGGGGCGTGCTCGCCGCCTTCGAGGCGGTGCAGGCGCTGCGCGACGCGGGCGTCTCTACCCGCCGCCCCATCGAGGTCGTGGCCTGGACCAACGAGGAAGGCGGCCGCTACGCGCCGGGCTGCATGGGCAGCATGGCCTATGCCGGCTACGCCCCGCCCACCACATGGGATGCCGTGACGGACAAGGACGGCATCCGCTTCGGCGACGCTCTCCGCGAGCATCTGGCCGCCGAGGCCGATCTCACGCGCCGCCCGCTCGGCGTGGTCGAAGGATCCGCGCCTTTCGCGTATGTCGAGGCGCATATCGAGCAGGGCCCGCGGCTGGAGGCCGAGGGCCTGGATATCGGTGTGGTCACCGGCATCCAGGGCAGCCGGTGGTTCCTGGTCGAGATCTCGGGCAAGTCGGACCACGCGGGCACGACGCCGCTCGGCCTCCGCCAGGACGCCGTGCAGGACATGCTGCGCGCCATCACCGCGCTGAACGCGCTGATGCGCGACCCGACCGACGTGCTGCGCTTCACTGTCGCGCATATCGAGGTCGAGCCCAACACCTCGAACAGCGTCGCCTCCAAGGCGCGCTTCACCATCGACTTCCGCCACCCGGACAACGCGGTGCTGCAGGCGCGCGGCAATGCCATCGCCGGCGTGATCCAGTCCGCGCTGGCCACCTGCACGGCGACCGTGACCGAGCGCTTCCACGCCATCCCCACCGATTTCGCGCCGCTGGTTCCCGATGCCGTGGAGGCCGCCGCCCGCGCCCAGGGGCTGCGCGCGATCCGCATGCCCTCGGGCGCCTTCCACGACGCCCAGTTCATCCACCCCCTTTGCCCGACGGGAATGATCTTCGTTCCTTGCCGGGCAGGAATCTCGCACCATCCTGCCGAATACGCGGAGCCTGCGGCACTCGCCGCCGGAACCCGCGTGCTGGCCCAGGTCCTCGCGGACCTCGCGAACCGGGAAGAGGCCATATGACCGACGCACCGACCACCGAGCACCTGTCTCTCGCCAAGGACCGCATCCGCACGCTGCTGCTGGAGAACGTGGCCGAGACCGCCGTCGCCCTGCTGGGTGAGGAGGGCTACCACACCATCACGCGCGAGAAGAAAGCCCTGGAAGGCGCGGCGCTGAATGAGGCGGTGCGCGGCGTCCACATGCTGGGCATCCGCAGCCGCACCAACGTCACCAGGGAGGTGCTGGAGCATGCGGACCGGCTGATCACCATCGGCTGCTTCTGCATCGGCACCAACCAGGTGGATCTGGAAGCCGCCCGTCAGCGTGGCATCCCGGTCTTCAACGCCCCCTTCAGCAACACGCGCTCCGTCGCCGAACTCACGCTGGGCGAGATCGTGATGCTGCTGCGCGGCATCTTCCGCAAGTCCAACGCCGCCCATGCCGGCGAGTGGGACAAGTCGGCCGACGGCTACCGCGAGGTGCGCGGCCGGACGCTCGGCATCGTGGGCTACGGCAATATCGGCAGCCAGCTCTCGGTCCTGGCCGAGGCCTTCGGCATGCGCGTCATCTACTACGACACGGCCGCCAAGCTGCCGCACGGCAATGCCAGCCGCTGCGCCACGCTGGACGAGCTGCTGCACTGGTCGGACATCGTGACCGTGCACCTCCCCGAGACGCCGGCGACCATGAACATGATCGGCGCCGAGCAGATCGCGAAGATGAAGGCCGGCGCCTTCCTCATCAACAACGCCCGCGGCACCGTGCTCGACGTGGACGCGCTGGCGGCGGCGCTGAAGTCCGGCCACATCGCGGGCGCCGCGCTCGACGTCTTCCCCGAGGAGCCGAAGCGCAACGGCGACCCCTTCGTCTCGCCGCTCCAGGGCCTCGATAACGTGATCCTGACGCCGCATATCGGCGGCAGCACGGAGGAGGCCCAGGCCCGCATCGGCGAGGAGGTGGCGCGCCGCCTGGCCGACTACTCCGACACGGGCAGCACGGTGGGCGCGGTGAACTTCCCGCAGGTGGCCCTGCCCGCGCGGCCGACGGGCACGCGCTTCATGCATGTGCACCGCAACGCGCCGGGCGTGCTGGGCAACATCAACCAGGTCTTCTCCAGCCGCGGCGTGAACATCGCCGGCCAGTACCTGCAGACGGATGGCGACATCGGCTACGTCGTGGTGGATGCCGGCGCGACCCGCGACGGCGACGCCATCCTGGCCGAGCTGCGCGCCCTGCCCCACACGATCCGCGCGCGGCTGCTCTACGAAAGAGATTGATCCGTGCCGTCGGGCCGGGGGCGCGCGCTACGCGCTCGCGGCCCGAAGCAAACGCTTCAGACCGGCGGTCTCCGCTTCCGCGCGCGGCGGAAGCGCCACCAATCCTGGGCGGGACCCAGCAGCAGCAACGGCGTGGCGGCGAGCGTGAACAGCGCGAAGACCGCCGCCGTCCCGCGCGAACCGGAGGCGAAGGCGGCGACCGTCACGCCGGCGAGGGCGCCCACGATCACGAGCGCCAGCCCGAACAGGCCCAGGATCAGGCGGTGCCGCCCCGACAGCCATTCGGGCGGCGGAGCGCCAGGCTCCCGCACCTCACCCTGGCCGGTGACCTCGAAACGACGCTCCGGGTCCAGGCCGAAGGGCGCCCGCGCCGCCACGGCCCGCCAGGCTCAGCGGCGGATGACGATGCGGATGGGCTGCAGCTCGTAGCCCATTCGGCGCAGCTGCCGGCGGCGCCACCACATCGAGACGGCCGCGACCAGCCCGGCGCCCAGCGCCACGGGGATCAGCAGCCCGATGAAGAAGATGGCGAGAGCGACGAGCAGCAACCCGCCGGCGGCGAGCGCGAGCAGGATCGCCACGCCGCCGAGGCGCGCGACGAACGCGTTGAAGCCCGAGGGTGGCGGCGGCTGCCGGAACTCACCCTCCGGCGTCATGTCCAGAACCGGGCGGTTGGGGCGATGGTCGTCCATGGGGGAAGATGTTGCCTCAAGCGTTCCCCGCTTCAAGCCCCGTTTGCCGACGTTCCGCCCACGGCTTAAAGGCAAAGTGTAACAGGGAGGCGCATCATGCCGTTGCTCGGCTGCATCGCGGATGATTTCACCGGGGCCACGGACCTCGCCAGCACGCTCGTCCGGCAGGGGATGCGCGCCATCCAGGTGATCGGCGTTCCCGAAGGCCCGTTGCCGGATGCCGACGCCGTCATCATCGCGCTCAAGTCCCGCACCATCCCGGCGCGCGAGGCGGTGGCGCAGTCGCTCGCGGCCTGCGAGGCGCTGCTGGCGGCCGGGGCGAAGCAGATCCTCTTCAAATACTGCTCCACCTTCGACAGCACGGACGAGGGCAACATCGGCCCGGTCGCCGAGGCGCTGCTGAAGCGGCTGGACGGCGGCTTCGCCATCGCCTGCCCCGCCTTCCCCACCAATGGCCGCACCATCTACCAGGGGCATCTCTTCGTCGGGGGCGCGCTGCTGAGCGAGAGCGGGATGGAGAACCACCCGCTGACGCCCATGCGCGACGCCAACCTGGTGCGCGTGCTCGGACGCCAGACCGAAGGCAGCGTCGGCCTGCTGCCCTTCGCCACGGTCGAGCAGGGCGCCGCCGCCATCCGCCGCGAGGTGACGAAGCTGCGCGAGGCCGGGCGCCGCTTCGCCATCGCCGACGCGATCACCGACGCGCACCTCATGGCGCTGGGCGAGGCCTGCGCGAGCCACGCGCTGATCACCGGCGGCTCGGGCATCGCCATGGGCCTGCCGGAGAACTTCCGCCGGGCGGGCCTGCTGCCGGCGCGCGAGGACGCCGGCGCGCTGCCCGATGTGGGCGGGCTGACAGCCGTCGTCGCGGGCTCCTGCTCCCGCGCCACGCTCGGGCAGATCGGGCTGGCGCGCGACCACGTGCCGACGCTGGAGCTGGACGCGCTGGCGACACCCGATGCCGCCGCCCTGGCGAGCCAGGCGCGCGATTGGATGGCCGGCAAGCTCTCCGCCGAGCGCCCTGTCATCATCGCCGCCTCCGCCCCGCCGGACCGCGTGGAGGCGCTGCAGGCGAAGCTGGGGCGCGACGCCGCCGGTGCGCTGGTCGAGGAAGCCATGGCCGAAGTGGCGGAGGCGCTGGTCGCCGCCGGCGTGCGGCGCCTCGTGGTGGCGGGCGGGGAGACCTCGGGCGCGGTCGTGCAGCGGCTGGGCGTGCGGGCGCTGCGTATCGGCGGCGAGATCGATCCCGGCGTGCCCTGGACGCATGCCACGGCGACGGGAGCGCCGGAGGGCATGCACCTGGCGCTCAAGAGCGGCAATTTCGGCGCGCGCGACTTCTTCCTGAAGGCCTTCGCATGAGCGAGGAGACGCAGCGCCAGCTGCTGGTGGAGCTCGGCGCCTCGCTCTTCGCGCGCGGCTTCAGTGTGGGAAGCGCGGGCAATATCAGTGTCCGCCTCGCGGACGGATACCTGATGACGCCGACGAACTCCTCGCTCGGAAGGCTCGACGCGGCGCGGATCAGCAAGCTCGACCTCGGCTGGAAGCATGTGGGAGGCGACAAGCCGACCAAAGAGGTGTTCCTCCATCGCGCCTTCCTCGAGGCGCGACCCGATGCCGGCGCCGTGGTGCACCTCCACAGCACGCACGCCACCGCCATCTCCTGCCTGGAGGAGGCGGTGATCCCGCCGCTCACTCCCTATTTCGTGATGCGCGTCGGGCGCCGCCTGCCGCTGATCCCCTACTACCGCCCGGGCGATGCGGCGATGGAACCCGCGATCCACGCGGCAGCGAAGGAGGCCAAGGCGGTGCTGCTGGCCAACCACGGCCCCGTGATCTGCGGCCCCACCCTGACCGACGCGGTAAACGCGGCGGAGGAGCTGGAAGAGGCGGCGCGCCTCGCGCTGATGCTGCGCGGGTTGCAGCCGCGCCTGCTGACGCCGGCCCAGGTCGACGATCTGCTGACGACCTTCGGGTAGCGCGCGACCCCTTGCTCGCAGCCCGAGCCCTCGCGTCGGGCCGCGAGCGCGAAAGGAACCGCGCCCAGCCCACAACACACCAACGCACGATGCTCAACCCAAGCCGCCGCAGGCGGCGCCCGGCGCCCAGGGCATAAAAAACGCCGCCCTGGTTTCCCAGGGCGGCGCGTTTCACGCATAGACCGGCGTGATCAGGTCGGCATGTCGGTCGACGGAGCCGGAGCGGCCGCAGCGGCGGCGGCCTTCTTCGCGGCGCGGGTCGCGGCAGCCTTCTTGGCGGCCTCGGCGCGCTTCGGATCCTTCTTCGCAGCAGCGGCCTTCTTCGGGGCGGCGGCCTTCTTGGCGGCCGGCTTCTTGGCAGCGGCCTTCTTCGGGGCGGCAGCCTTCTTCGCAGCCGGCTTCTTGGCAGCGGCCTTCTTCGGGGCGGCAGCCTTCGTCGCAGCCGGCTTCTTGGCAGCGGCCTTCTTCGGGGCGGCGGCCTTCTTCGCGGCGCGGGTCGCGGCAGCCTTCTTGGCGGCCTCGGCGCGCTTCGGATCCTTCTTCGCAGCAGCGGCCTTCTTCGGGGCGGCGGCCTTCTTCGCAGCCGGCTTCTTGGCAGCGGCCTTCTTCGGGGCGGCAGCCTTCTTCGCAGCCGGCTTCTTGGCAGCGGCCTTCTTCGGAGCGGCGGCCTTCTTCGGGGCGGCAGCCTTCTTCGCGGCCGGCTTCTTGGCGGCAACGCGGCCGCGCGCCGTGGCAGGCTTCTTGGCGGTGCGGCGGGCGGCCGCCATCGCCATCGCCTGGGCGCGTGGCTTCACTTCGGTGGACTCGGTGGTATCGGTCATATGCTTCTCCTTGCGCGGTTGGCGCTCAAGAACCGGGTTCGACGCGCCGTGGCGGCGACGCGCCGCACGGGTAATTCACAACTCGGCCGGGCGGGCTCACCTCGGAAGAAAGCTCGGCGCGCCATCCGCGCTTCCGCTGGCATCAGGCGACGGCCCATGCCCTTCTCCCGGAAACATCGCCAGCGGAACTGCGCGCTGCCGATTTGGATCATCCGACCTGCTCGACGCTCACGCTGGTCTGCGACTCAGATGCTCTGTCCGTCTCGCTTCGCGCGGGATGCGCGATGTCTGGAACAGTCAAGCGAATCGCGCGTCAACGCGTGCGTTCGCAACGCTATCGGAATGCGAGAGTTGCGTGTCAAACACAATCTGCAATCGCGCGCGAAAATTCCTCTGCGATGAATCGCCGCCGCATCACCGCGCACAACGAAAGAGGCCGTCCGATCGCTCGGACGGCCTCTCGCAAACCGGCGGAACGCCTGGCTTTCAGCGCGCGCTCATCGGCGGCACCGGACGCTGCTCCACACCGGTGTAGAGCGAGAGCGGACGGATGAGGCGATTGTCGGCGAGCTGCTCGAACACGTGCGCGGACCAGCCGGTGATTCGGCTGCACACGAAGATCGGCGTGAAGAGAGGGATGTCGAATCCCATCAGGTAGTAGGCGGGGCCCGCCGGGAAATCGAGGTTCGGGTGGATGCGCTTCTCCTCGAGCATCACCTTGGCGAGCACGGCGGAGGTGTTCATCCACCGCTTGTCGCCCACCACCTCGGCCATGATCTCGGCGTACTTCTTCATCGTCGGGACGCGGCTGTCGCCCGACTTGTAGACGCGGTGGCCGAAGCCCATCACCAGCGCCTTGTGGTCGAAACGCTCGCGCAGCCAGGCTTCCGCCTCCTCCGGCGAGGGGATTTCCTTCAGCATGTGCATCACCGCCTCGTTGGCGCCGCCGTGCAGCGGGCCCTTCAGCGCCGCGATGCCCGCCGTGATCGCGCCATGAATGTCCGCCATGGTCGAGGAGACGGTGCGCGCGGTGAAGGTCGACGCGTTGAAGGTGTGCTCGGCGTACAGGATCATCGAGACGTCGAAGGCCTTGATCACCTCCTTCGCCGGCACCTTGCCGAAGACGACGTGGAAGAAGTTCTCGCTGTAGGAGAGCGAGGGGTCGGGCGCCACCGGCTCCATTCCCTTGGAAAGACGGAAGGCCGCGGCGACGGCGGTCGGCGCCTTCGCGAAGATCCGCATGGCCTTGCGGCGCTGCGCGGCATCTGAGATGTCGGCCCATTCCGGGTCCTCCATCCCCATGAAGCTGACCGCCGTGCGGATCGCGTCCATCGGGTGCGCGTCCTTCGGGAACTCGCGGATGACCTTCAGCAGCGCGGGGCTGAGCGCGCGGTTCTTCTTCTCCTCGGCCTGGAAGGCGGCGAGCTGCGCGGCGTTCGGCAGCTCCCCGTTCCAGAGTAGGTAGGCCACCTCGTCGAAGCTCGCCTGCTCGCAGAGATCCTGCACGGCATAGCCGCGGTAGGTGAGGCTGTTCGTCTCCGGCATCACCTTCGAGATGGTGGAAACATCGGCGTAGACGCCGACAAGGCCCTTCTTCAGATCAGGGGCGGCTTCGCTCATGGCATTCCTCATGCGGGTTATTGTGCGACGCAGCTTAACTTGGCGCCGCGCGCTGTCCATCGCCGCCGCCGATCCCGCTCACCGACACGTTCGCCTCGCGCCTGGCGGCCAGGCGGAGGCACTTCTCCATCATACGGAGAGGAGAGAGGTCCATGTTCAAGTCAGTCGCCGCGGCCCTCGCCACGGCCGGCCTGGCCCTGCCCGCCGCGGCGCAGAGGTCGGACGATTGCCTCGGGAATGGATGATCTATTTCCTGGGCTTCACGACCACGCCGACGCGGGAGGGCGGGCTGCCGGCCACGAGCTATTCGGTGACCCTGCAGGGGACGCGCCAGTACCAGTCGGTGCATGTGTCTCTCAGGCTGCCGTCGCGGCGGCTGATGCAGCAGCCCAGCTTGCCGCCCCTCGCAGGTCATCCTCGTGAATCTCGGAAGCGCGCCTGGGCAGGCGGTCGGTCGTAACGAGTTGCAGGCGGGCGCCGCAGGTTTCCTGCGCGGTCCGCGACGAGCCGGTCACCGGATGAGGAACGGTCCCGATCGGGAGCGGGATCCGATCGGGAACCTTGTCGCGGCCGATCCACCGCTTCGGTCATCAGACCCCGGCGGGCCGGGCGCGAGCGGGATCAGAAGATCCCGGGCCTGCTCTCGCCGAGCGCGCCCTTCGGCAGCGCAACATGAAGCGCGCCGAGCTCGCCGGCCTTCAGGCCCGCCAGGTTCTGCGCTGCCTCCAGGAAGCGGTTCGACTCACGGGCGGTGATGATGCCGTCCGTCAGCTCGCGGAACTTGCCGATGTACTGCGCGCGGCCGAAGGGCCGGGCGCCGCGCGGGTGGGCGTTGGCGACGCCGAGCTCGTCCACCTTCCTCGTGCCGTCCTTGAAGATGATCTCGACGCGGCCGCCGAAGGCGAGCGTGCCGGGATCGCGCGAGTGGTAGCGCTCCGTCCACTCCGGCTCCTCTTTGGTTTCGATCTTGTGCCAGAGGCGCACCGTGTCCGCCCGGCTCGCACGCCGGGGGGCGTAGCTGTCGACGTGGTGCCAGCTTCCGTCCTGCAGGGCGACGGCGAAGATGTACATAATGGAGTGGTCGAGCGTTTCGCGGCTCGCCTTCGGGTCCATCTTCTGCGGGTCGTTGGCGCCGGTGCCGATCACATGGTGGGTGTGATGGCTGGTGTGGATCACGATCCTCGCGATCGAATCCCAGTCGGTGATCCCGTCGCGCATGCGGAAGGCAAGGTCGATCAGCGCCTGGCTCTGGTACTCGCCCGAGTGCTCCTTGGTGAAGCTGTCCAGGATCGCGCGCTTCGGCTCCCCAGCGATGGGCAGCGGCACCTCGTAATAAATGGGGTCGTAGACGGTCTCGCGACCCTGGGTTTCGGCCTGCGTGCGGCCCGATAGAACCCAGGCGATCACGCTGTCCTCGCCCTCGTAGATCGGGCCCGGCGCGCCCTCGCCGCGCATGCAGCGGTCCACCGCCTCGATGGCGAGCTTGCCGGCATGGGCGGGGGCATAGGCCTTCCAGGAGCTGATCTCGCCCTTGCGGGACTGGCGAAAAGTGATCGAGGTGTGCAGCGCCTGCTGCACCGACTGGAAGATCACCTCCTGCCCGAGGCCGAGCAGCGTTCCGATCCCCGCCGCCTGCGCAGGGCAGAGATGGGCGATGTGATCCACCCGGTGCTCGTGCAGGCAGATGGCGCGCACCAGGTCGATATGGATCTCGTAGCCGGTGGCGATGCCTCGCAGCAGGTCGCGGCCCGACCGGCCCATCGCCTGCGCCACGGCCAGGATGGGCGGGATGTTGTCGCCGGGATGCGAGTAGTCGGCGGCGAGGAAGGTGTCGTGCATGTCGAGCTCGCGCACGGCAGTGCCGTTCGCCCAGGCCGCCCATTCCGGGCTGACGGTCATGCCCGCAGGCACGCCGAAGACCGTGGCGCCGCCCTTCCTCGCATGGCCGAGCGCCATGCCGCGCGCCGAGACAACGGGGCGGCGGTTGATGGCGGCGATGGCGACGGCGGCATTGTCGATGATCCGGTTGATGATCATCCCGGCCACGTCCTTCTGCACGGGGACCTTGTCCGCCGCGACGCCCGCGATCTTCCAGGCGAGCTGGTCCTCGCGCTTCAGCAGGGCCTTGGACGGATAGACTTTGACGGGGTTGAGCTGCATCGGCGCGTCCTCCGGTCCCGGACGGCTTGGCGGCGGTGGGATGCGCGCCTAGCCTGAACCCTCGATGGTGATGGGTGTGCATCTGGGCACGCCGCCATGCAGCGCAACTTGGGCAGGGGAATTCGGCGGAATGGCTTTTGATCTGGTCGTGCGGGGGGATCTGGTGCTCGCGGACCGCGTGCTGGAAGGCGGCTATATCGGCATCGAGGGCGGGACCATCGCCGCCATCGGCCAAGGCGCGCCGCCCGCCGCGGCCGAGGTCGCGGATCATCGTGGCAAGCTCGTCTTCCCCGGCCTCGTCGACGGTCACATGCACACGAGCAGTTCGACCGGCTGGTCCGGAATCGAGGGCGCGTCGATGTCCGCCGCCGCAGGTGGCGTCACGACCTGCGTGGACATGCCCTACGACGTGCCGCGCCCGGTGACGGATGCGCGCATCCTCGCCGAGAAGATCGAGGTCGTGAACGCGACCAGCCATGTGGACATGGCGCTCTACGGCACCATCCGGAAGGACGGCGGCGTGGAGGAGATCGCGGGGCTCGCCGATGCAGGCGTCTGCTCCTTCAAGCTCTCCACCTATGAATACGATGCCGTGCGCTTCCCGCGCATCGACCACACCACCATGGAGGCCGCCTTCCGCGAGATCGCGAAGACGGGCCTCATGGTCGGCATCCACAACGAGGACCAGGAGATCGTCGAGGGCGCCATCGCCGCCGCGCGCGCGACGGGCCGCACGGATCCCATCATGCACGCCCGCACCCGCCCGCCGCTCTGCGAGACGATGGCCGACCTCGCCATCTTCGAGATGGCGCTGGAGACGGGGGCGCACGTCCATATCGCGCACTCCTCCCTGGCGCGGGGCTTCGACCTCGCGGAGATGTTCCGCAAGCAGGGCGGCAAGACCTCGGGCGAGGCCTGCATCCAGTACCTCTGCATGACGGAGGAGGACCTCGTCCGCCTCCAGGGCTTCGGCAAGTGCAACCCGCCCTTCCGCACGTCGGCCGAGGTGGAGCGCATGTGGCAAAGCGTGGCCGAGGGGAAGGTCGCCTATGTCTCGACCGACCACGCGCCCTGGCCGCGCGAGAAGAAGGTCTACAATGGCGACATCTTCGCCTGCGGCGCCGGCCTCACCGGCCTGCAGAGCTTCGCGCCGCTGATGCTGACGCTGGTGACGGACCGCGGCTACTCGCCGACGCTCATGGCCTCGCTCTGCGCCGAGCGGCCGGCGAAATTCCACGGCCTCTTCCCCAAGAAGGGCGCGATCCGCCAGGGCTGCGACGCCGACCTGCTGGTGATGGAGCGCGGCGAGTTCCGCTTCGACGCGGCGCAGATCCAGGATCGCGAGAACGCCCGCTGGTCGCCCTATGATGGGATGATGATGAAGGGCCGCGTGGCGGCGACCTATCTGCGCGGCGGCTGCATCTGGGATGGCCAGAAGGTCCTGGCCACGCCCGGCACCGGCCGCTTCGTCCCCCGCCAGCACCGTGAGACCTTCGTCGGATGAGCGCTGCCGCGCTCAGGCCGCCAGCGGCGGCGCCCGGCGTCTGAGGGTATAAACTAGGCCAGCCCGGCCCAGCGCCGGGCGAGCGGCCGCATGTTCTCGTCCCAGCGCGTCAGCCCGGCGCAGGCATAGGCGATGCGCCGCTCGGAGATGGCCAGGAAGAGCGGCACGTGGCGCGCGCCGATCTGCTCCGGCACCCAGGAGAGGTCGGCGGGCCAGGACGCCGCGTCGGGACGGCGGTAGCTGGGCGCCAGGACGGCGCGCAGCGGCACCTTCCGCGCCTCGGGCGCCGTCTCGTAGCTGCCGCGATAGGCGGGCGTCTCGAAGAGGCGGCAGCTCGGGCAATCGGGCGCGCCCAGATAGACGATGAGCCGCCCGGCCTGCGGCGCGGGGCTGGAGAGCGGCACGGCGCCGTCCGGGCTCTCCTGCACGAGGCCGATGCGCGAGCGGCTGCCGTTGCTGCGGACGAAAAGCCCTTCGAACCGGCCGGGCGCGACCTCTCGCGCCTCGATCATCGCGTTGGAGGGTGTCACGATGAACAGGCTGCGCTGGCCTGGCGCCCCCGTGACCCGGGCCTCGACCTCGCGGGGATGCGCGCCCGCCCAGCCATAGTCGCTCAGGAGGCGCGGGCCTTCCGTGCCGTGCACCGACCAGGTGCGATAGCGGATGTCGCCCTCGACGGTCACCGTCCAGGTGCCTTGCAGGTTGCCCGGCTGCGGCACACCGGAGGCGAGCTGCGCCCTGCTGCCCGCGGGCAGGGTGGCGAGAAGGGGACCAGCGGCGAGAAGTGACCTGCGAACCGTCATGGCTGCGTAAGGATGTCTCGTTTTCGACTTTAGCTCCGTCATTCGGGACGGGACAACCGCCTTGTCAGGGCATGCGCCGCGGGGCAGCTTCCGGCCATGCCTCGCATCATCACGCTTGCCGGCGCGCAGACCGGCCCGATCCAGCGCGCGGACACCCGCGCCCAGACCCTCGACCGCCTCATCGCCCTGCTGGAGCAGGCGGCGAAGGCCGGCGCGCAGCTCGTGGTCTTCCCGGAACTGCCGCTCACCACCTTCTTCCCGCGCTGGTTCATCGAAAACACGCAGGAGCTGGACACCTATTTCGAGCGCGAGATGCCGAATGCGAACTGCCAGAAGCTGTTCGACCGCGCGCGCGAACTGAAGGTCGGGTTCTACCTGGGCTATGCGGAACTGACGCCGGACGGTCATCGCTTCAACAGCGCCATCACGGTCGGGCCTGACGGGCGGATCCTCGGCAAGTACCGCAAGATCCACCTGCCCGGCTCGGTGGAGCCGCGCGCTGGCTCGCGCTTCCAGCAGCTGGAGAAGCGCTATTTCGAGTATGGCGACCTCGGCTTCCCGGCTTTCCGGGGCGCGGCGGAATGGCACCGCCCGGTGATGGGGATGCTCATTTGCAACGACCGTCGCTGGCCGGAGGGCTGGCGCGTCTATGGGCTGCAGGGCGTGGAGCTCATGGTCATGGGCTACAACTCGGCGGCCTACGACCCCAATGGCGGCGAGAGCGAGAGCGCCGAGCTGCGCACGCACCATTCCACCATGGCGGTGCAGGCCAACGCCTATATGAATGCCACCTGGGCGGTGAGCGTGGCCAAGGCGGGCGATGAGGACGGATCGGGGCTCATCGGCGGCTCCTGCATCGTCAGCCCGAACGGGATCGTGGTGGCGCAGGCGAAGACGCTGGGCGACGAGGTGATCCTGGCCGAGGCGGATCTCGACGAATGCAAGCAGGGCAAGGAGAAGATGTTCAACTTCGCCCAGCACCGCCGGCCGCAATGGTATGGGCGTATCGTGGAGCAGGTGGGCGCGGAACCCCCTCCGTAAGCCCCCACCTTCCCGGGAAAGCGCGGCCGCACAGCGGCCGGCGCCCAACGGCACAAAAACCAGGATTAGGCCGAAGGCTTAATCCCTGGCGGGCCCGAACTCCGCGTCCCGGTGCACCCAGGCGCTGATCAGCATGCCGAAGCCCAGCATGGTCGTCAGCATGGCCGAACCGCCATGGCTGATCAGCGGCAGCGGCACGCCGCCGACGGGGATGCTGCCCGTCACCATCGCGACATTCACGAAGATATAGAAGAAGTAGTTGGTCCCGAGCCCGATCGCGAGCAGGCGCCCGAACTGGTGCCGGCAGCGCAGTGCCACCAGGAAGCAGAAGCCCACCACCAGCATCAGCAGGGCCAAGGTGCCCATAGCCCCTACCAGGCCGAACTCCTCGGCGATCATGGTGAAGATGAAGTCCGTCTGCTTCTCCGGCAGGAAGTTGAGGTGGCCCTGCGTCCCCTGCAGGAAGCCCTTCCCCCACATCCCGCCGGAGCCGAGGGCGATTTTCGACTGGATGATGTTGTAGCCGGCCCCCAGCGGATCGGATTCGGGGTCCAGGAAGGTCGTGATGCGGGCGCGCTGATAGTCGCGGAGGTTCTCGTAGACGATGGGCGCGGCCGCCACCGCGCCGCCGATGATGAGCGCGAATTTCCACCACCGCACGCCGGCCGCCCAGAACATGGCACCGCCCACCGCGCCGGTGATGACTGCCGTGCCGAGGTTCGGCTGCTTGAAGATGAGCCCCATGGGCACCAGCACCAGCACCGCCGGTATTACCAGGAAGAAGGGATTGCCCACCCGCTCCCAGCTCGCCCGGTGGAACCAGGCCGCCAGCGCCAGCACCAACATGATCTTCATCAGCTCGGAGGGCTGGAGCTGCAACGGGCCGAGGTCGATCCAGCGCTGGGCACCCTTCCCCACCTCGCCATGCAGGGCGACCATGACGAGGAGACCGACGCCCAGCACGTAGCCCACCGGGGCGAGCCGCGCGATGAGCCGGATGTCGATGAAGCCGATGCAGAGCATCATCACCAGGCAGAAGCCAAACCGCAGCGCGTGCTTGGTGGCGTAGAGATCCGGATTGCCACTGCCCGCGGAATAGAGCGCCACATAGCCCACCGCCGCCACGGCACAGAGCAGCAGCACGAAGAGCCAGGGGATCTGCCAGAGCTTCTGGAGAATGCCCGTCCCGCGGTCGCGGGTCAGAAGGCGTTTCTCGAAAACCGTCGAACCGGACATCAGCCGCCCCGCCCCACATCGGCCACGCGCTGCCCGGGCTGCTGCGGCGGGGTACGGAACCGGTTGAAGGTATCCACCATCACGTCCCGCGCCAGCGGCGCCGCAGCGCCCGAACCGGAAGTGCCGTGCTCCACGATCACGCTTACGGCGTAGAGCGGGTTGTCGTGTGGCGCGAAGCCGACGAAGAGCGCGTGCGGCCGCCACTCGCGCGGCAGGCTCTCCACCCGGAAGCCGCGCTCGCGCTGCTCGCGCGTCACGCGGCGCACCTGGGTCGTGCCCGTCTTGCCCGACATCTGCCCGAGCCCGCCCGGCAGCCGCGCCACCTGCGCCGTGCCCCCGCCCTCGTTCACGACGGACCACATGGCGTCGCGCACCAGCCGGATGTCGCGGTCGGCGATGCCCATGGCGGGCCAGTCTTCAGGACGTCCGCCGCGCGTCGGGCGCCCGCCCACGCTGCGGGTCAGATGCGGCTGCACCGCCCGCCCCGTCGCGAGCCGCGCCGTCATGGTGGCGAGGCTGAGAGGGGTCAGCTGGTAGAAGCCCTGGCCGATGCCGTGCACCACCGTATCGCCCAGGGCCCAGCCGCGCCCCTGGGCCTCGCGCCACTCGCGGGTCGGCACCAGGCCGCGCCGGGTCCCCGGCAGCTCGATGTCGAGATCCACGCCCAGGCCGAAGCGCCGCGCCATGGCCGCGATGCGGTTGATGCCGAGCCGCTTGGCCATCTCATAGAAATAGACGTCGCAGCTCAGCTTGATGGCGTTGCGCATGTCGAGCGCGCCATGGCCGTTGCGGTTCCAGCAATGGAAACGCGACTCGCCGAGGTCGAAATGCCCAGGGCAGCTCACGCGCTCGCCGGGGCTGGTCACGCGCGCCTCCAGCGCCGCCAGCGCCACCACCATCTTGAAGGTGGAGCCGGGCGCGTAGAGACCGTTGGTCGTCTTGTTGATCAGCGGCGTGGCTCGGTTGGCGGTCCATTGCCGCCACTGCGCGCCGGAGACGCCGGCGTTGAAGATGTTGGGGTCGAAGCTCGGCTGGCTCGCCATGGCGAGGACCTCGCCATTGCGCGCATTCATGACGACGACCGAGGTTCCCTCCTCGATCCGGTTCCGGATGGATTTCTGCAGCTCGGTATCGACGCTAATCTCGATATCCTGCCCCGGTTGCCCCTCCCGCCGGTCCAGCTCCCGGATCACGCGGCCGACCGCATTCACCTCCAGCTGCACCGATCCCGCGCGGCCGCGCATGATCTGGTCGTGGTGCCGCTCGATCCCGGCACGGCCGACGCGGATGCCCGGAAGCTGGAGCAGCGGGTCGCCATCCATGTCGCGCTCGGCCGGCGGGGCGACATAGCCCACGATATGCGCGAGGTGCTCGGCCTCGGGATAAATGCGCGTGGTGCCGACATCGATCAGGATGCCCGGCAGGTCCGGCGCATTGACCTCGATGCGCGCCATCTCGTCCCAGGCGAGGAACTCCCGCACGATCACCGGCACGAAGCGGCGGCGGCGGCGGACCTCCCTCTCGACGCGGGCGCGCTCATGCTCGGCCAGCGGCACGATCCGGCTGAAGGTCTCCAGCGTGGCGTTGACGTCGGAGGTCTGCTCGGCGACCAGCAGCGCGCGCCAGTTCAGCCGGTTGCCGGCCACCACATTCCCGTTGCGGTCCAGCACGCGGCCCCGCGGCGGCGAGAGCAGGCGGGCGGAGACGCGGTTCTCCTCGGCGAGGGTCGCGTAGCGTTCGCCCTGCTCCACCTGGAGCGAATGGAGGCGGTAGCCGAGGAAGCCGAAGAGCCCCGCCTGGCCGCCCGCCAGCACCAGGGCGCGGCGGGTGAAGACGGAACGGCGTTGCTCCTCCTCGCGCTTCACGCCCCTCATGGTGAAGTTGGCAATGCCGCCCTTCTCGCGGCGGCGGAGGATGCGAGGCCACCTCATAGCGCGGCCTCGGCCCGGCGCATGGCGGTGTGCAGCCGGGTCAGCACCCAGGCGATCGCCGGGTAGAGGCCCACGGCGATGCCGAATTCCAGGAGGCCCGGGGCGGTGGGCGGGATGTGCCAGCCCAGCACCGCCTCCAGGGCCCAGCCGAGCGCGGCGGCGCCCGCAGCCATGGCGCAGAAGATCAGCCACATGGAAAGAAAGGATTGCCGCACCATGATGTCCCGGCCGCGCAAGGCGATCCCGTGCACGATAAGCAGCGTCAGCACCCCTGAGCCGAGCGGCGCGAAGGACAGCAGATCCTCGAGAAGGCCGAGCAGGAACACCACGGGCGCGGGCATGGCAGCCGGGCGGAAGATCGTCCAGAAGAAAATGCCCGGAAGGGCCACCGCCTGGATCAACCCTGGTGCGCCCACGGGGACGGCCGCCAGGATGATCAGGAAGCCGGTGAAAAAAGCCGGGAAGGCCGCCCGCGCACCCGCGTCCAGGCGGCGCAGCAGCCCCATGGGGGGCGCGCGACGCCCCTTCGGGTCCATGATGTCAGCGCCTGCCGGGGCGCGGCTCGGGACGGGCCACCGCCTCGGGCGGAAGGATGCCGGACAGGCCGAAATCGAAGAGGCGCAGCACGTCCAGCCGGTCGAGCTGCGCGAAGAGCTCCACCTCGGCCGCGCCGCTCTCGCTCCAGCGCACCACGCCGACCGGCAGGCCCGCCGGGAAGGCGCCGGCCTCGGCGCTGGTCACCACGCGGTCGCCCTCGCGAGGGGTCACGCCCTCGGGCCAGTGCTGCAGGCGGGGCCGGGCGGCGTTGTTGCCGACCATGATCGCCCGCGCGCGCGAGCCCTCGAGCGTCACGGGGATGCGGCTGTTGATGTCGGTGGCGAGCAGGACGCGCGCGGAACGGCTGCCGACCTCGGTTACACGGCCGACGAAGCCGCGTTCGTCCAGCGCGATCTGGCCCTTGCGGATGCTGTGCTGCGGCCCGGCCGCGAGCAGCACGGCGCGGGCATAGGTGCCGCCCGCATCGGCCACGACTCGCGCGGTGCGAAAGGCCGGCGCCGGGTCGGGCACCCAGGCGAGCTGGCGGCGCAGCAGCGCGTTCTCGGCCTCGAGCGCCAGCGCCGTCGCCTGCCAGCGGCGCAGGCGCTCATTCTCCTCGATGAGGCGGGCGTTCTCGCTGCGCATGTTCCACAGCGCCTGCGCCTCGCGCACGCCGTCCTGCATGGCGGAGACGGGTTGCTGCACCGCGCCCCAGATGGGCGAGAGCGCATCGGCCAGCGCCATGCGCGCGCGCTCGATCAGCAGGGCGTCGGCCTTGCCCAGCAGCATCGCGCCGAACGCGGCAGCGATCAGCACCGGCAGCGAAAGCCGGGCGAGAGCCTGACGCAGTGGGATACTGAGACGGATCATGCTGGCTTCCGTCGACAGGGTTATTCGGGACTCAACTCAACCTTCAATACATCGAAGTCAGCACCTGGCGAAGCCGCTTCAGCTCCTCCAGCGCGCGTCCGGTGCCCATGGCCACGCAGTTCAGGGGCTCCTCTGCCACGACAACAGGCAGGCCTGTCGCGTCGCGCAGCACTTCGTCCAGACGATAGAGCAGCGCGCCGCCGCCTGTCAGGACGATTCCTTTGTCCACGATATCCGCAGCGAGCTCCGGCGGCGTATTCTCCAGAGCGACCTTCACCGCATCCACGATCTGCGTGACCGGCTCCATCAGCGAAAGCGCGATCTCGCGCTGGCTCACCACCACCTCGCGCGGGACGCCGTTCATGAGATCCCGGCCCTTCACTTCCATGAGGGGGCCTTCCTCGCCATCGAGGGCCGGCGAGGCGGCGCCGATGCCCATCTTGATGCGCTCGGCCGAGCTTTCGCCGATGAGGAGGTTATGCGTGCGGCGGATGTAGCTGATCACCGCCTCGTCCATCTTGTCGCCGCCCACGCGCACGCTGCGCGCATAGACGATGCCGCCGAGCGAGATCACCGCGACCTCGGTCGTGCCGCCGCCGATGTCGACGACCATGGAGCCCGAGGGCTCGGTGACCGGCAGGCCGGCGCCGATCGCGGCTGCCATCGGCTCCTCGATCAGCAGCACCTTGCGGGCGCCCGCGCTCTCCGCACTCTCCTGGATCGCGCGGCGCTCGACGGCGGTGGAGCCGGAGGGCACGCAGACGATGATCATGGGCGAGGTGAAGCTGCGCCGGTTGTGCACCTTGCGGATGAAATGCTTGATCATCTCCTCCGCCACCTCGAAATCGGCGATGACGCCGTCGCGGAGCGGACGGATGGCGGCGATGTTCCCGGGCGTGCGGCCCAGCATCTGCTTGGCCTCCTCGCCGACGGCGAGGACCTGCTTGCGCCCCCGGTTGTCCGAGATCGCGACCACCGAAGGCTCGTTCAGCACAATGCCCCGGCCCTTCACGTAAACGAGCGTGTTCGCGGTGCCGAGGTCAATGGCCATGTCGGCGGAAAGGAAGCCGAACAGGCGTGAGAACATGCGTAGAGCCTTCCAAGGGGCGGGTGGGACGCCCAGGGCGTAGCGCCAGAAGCCGGGCGGGGCAAGCGGTCGCGCACCGCCCCCGCCCGGCAAACGGCCTCAGCCGGCGGCGCTGACCGCCGGCGGCTCGGTCCGCTCGCGCTTCACCAGCAGCTTGTTCAATGCGTGGACATAGGCCCGGGCGGAGGCCACGATCGTATCCGTATCAGCGCCCTGCCCGTCCACCAGCTTGCCGTCTTCCTCGATGCGGACGGTGACCCGGGCCTGGGCATCGGTGCCGCCGGTCACGCTCTGCACGGCATACAGCTTTAAATTACCGCCATGCGGGAAAGCCTGGCGGATGGCGTTGAAGGTGGCGTCCACGGCGCCGTCGCCGCCGGACATGCCCTCGACCCGGTCGCCATCCACTTCCAGCACGACCGTGGACATCGGCCGCGTGCCCATGCCGGTCGCGACCGTCATGCCGGCCAGTCGGATGCGCTCATTGGCGCGGCCCACCTCGTCATCGACCAGGGCGGCGATGTCCTCGTCGTAGACGACCTTCTTGCGGTCGGCCAAATCCTTGAAGCGCTTGAAGGCGTCGTTGAGCTGGTTGTCGCCCACCTCGTAGCCCAGGGTCTTCAGGCGGTCGCGGAAGGCGGCGCGGCCGGAATGCTTGCCCAGGATGATGCTGTTGGTCGTCCAGCCCACGCTTTCGGGCGTCATGATCTCGTAGGTCGAGGCATCCTTCAGGACGCCGTCCTGGTGGATGCCCGATTCATGCGCGAAGGCGTTCCGGCCGACGATGGCCTTGTTGGGCTGCACGTCGAAGCCGGTGATGGTGGCCAGCAGCTTCGAGGTCCGCAGGATCTTCTTGGTCTCGATGCCCGTGCGCACGCCCAGCGCGTCATGGCGCGTGCGGATCGCCATCGCGACTTCCTCGAGGCTCGCATTGCCCGCGCGCTCGCCGATGCCGTTGATGGTGCACTCGATCTGCCGGACGCCGGCCTGCACGGCCGCCAGGGTATTCGCGACCGCGAGGCCCAGGTCGTTGTGATTGTGCGCCGAGAAGATGACCTTGTCCGCGTCCGGCACCTTGTTCATCAGCGTCGAGAAGATCAGCGCCATGTCCGCCGGCAGCGAGTAGCCGACCGTGTCCGGGATGTTGATCGTGGTCGCGCCCGCCTTGATGGCGGTGTCCACGCAGCGGCACAGGAAGTCGAGATCCGAGCGCGAGCCGTCCTCGGCCGACCACTCGACATCGGCGGCGTGGTTGCGGGCCAGGCTCACGCTTTCCGTGATGCGCTCCAGCACCTCCTCGCGCGTCATGCGCAGCTTCACGCGCATATGCAGGTCAGAGGTCGCGAGCACGATGTGGATGCGCGGCCGCGCGGCGGGCTTGGTCGCCTCGGCGGAGGAGAGGATGTCGGCGGCATTGGCGCGCGACAGGCTCGCGATGACCGGGCCGTCCTTGGAGAAGCGCTTGGCGATGGACTGCACGCTCTCGAAATCGCCGGGGCTCGCGATGGCGAAGCCGGCCTCGAGCACGTCGGCGCCCAGGTCGTGCAGGGCCTCGGCCATGCGGACCTTCTCGTCGAGGTTCATGGAGAAGCCGGGCGACTGCTCTCCGTCACGCAGCGTCGTGTCGAAGATGATGATCCGGCCGGAATCCAGCTTGCCGAAGGAGGGGTGATTGATGGTCATGGCGATCTCGTTGGTTCGTGTTTCCCGTGTCACTTCCCCGTTGCCGGGGTCCCCTGAGCGTCGCCGGCCGTCATCGGCCCAGGCGTCACACCCAGGGGCGGGAAAGTCGAAGCGGAAGGAGGGCGAGCGAGAGCGCCCGGGCCCGAAGCAGCCCGGCAGACTTCGCAAAAATTGCGGTCCGCATCGCCATGGCGAAAGCTTTAGCCGCGGAAATGGTCCGGATCAAGGGCGAAGCAAAGATGGACGGCGGGTCATCATCGCGGCCAAACTTCCGGAAAACACGGAGGAAACCATGCGCCGCGTTATCCTTGCGCTTTGCGCTCTGCTGCCATGCCTGCCCGCCGCCGCACAGGAATGGCAGCCCGACCGGCCTGTCCGTATCATCCTGCCCTTCCCGCCCGGAGGTGCGACCGACCTCATCGCCCGCGTCCTGGCGGAGCGCGCGAGCCGCGACCTTCCCCATCGCTGGGTGGTCGAGAACCGCTCCGGCGCCAACGGCAATATCGGGATGGCAGCGGCGGCCCAGGCCACGCCGGACGGCTATACGCTAGGCGCCTGCACCATCGGCAACTGCGCCATCAACGGCGCGATCTACGCCCGCATGCCCTACGACATCGAGCGCGACCTCCTGCCCGTCTTCTGGAGCGGGAGCGTGATGAACGCGATGGTCGTGCGTCCCGACCACCCGGCCCGGACCTTCCAGGAATTCGTGGAGTGGGCGAAGCGGCCGGGTAACCAGGTCAGCTACTCTTCCTCGGGCTTCGGCAGCTCCAACCACCTGCTGCCGGAATTCATCAACGGGCGCCTCGGCCTGCACATGGTCCATGTCCCGTTCCGCGGCGGCGCGCCCGGCATGCAGGCCGTGATCGCCGGCAACACGCAGATGATGTTCGAGAACACGCCCACCCTGATCGGCGCCATCCGCGGCGGGCAGCTCCGCGCGCTGGCCGTGAGCGGCTCGACGCGCGATCCGGCGCTGCCGGATGTGCCGACGCTGGGCGAAGCCGGCATGCCGGACGCCGTCATCGAGCCCTGGTTCGGATACATGGCCCCGCGCGGCACGCCGCCGCAGGTGGTGGCCCGCCTCAATGCGCTCTTCAACGCGGCGCTGGCCGACGAGGTGGTTCAGGGACGCCTGCGCGATCTCGGCGCCAGGCCGGAGGGCGGCCCGGCGGAGCGGTTCGCCGCGCACGTCCGCAGCGAGGTCGCGCGCTGGCGTCAGGTGGTGGAGGTCAACCGCATCGAGCGCATCACGGACTGACGCAGGCGACGTCGGAGCGGCGGGCAGGCGCAGCCTCGCCCTCCTCTACCTCCTGGCAGCGCCAGGGGCGGTAGGCATCCCCCTCGTAGCGCCAGCTCGCCTCCAGATGGCTGGCCGCGCCGGTGCGGGCGGTGACGCGGACATTCCGCACGCCCTGCCAGTTCGCGTTCTCCAGCCTCAGATCGTGGCCCGCGCTGCGGAGGATGAGCCGGTAGCGCGGGCCCTCGCGCAGGATCAGGAACTGATCGCAGTTCGGGAGCGCGCAGCCGGCGACGAGATGCCAGGCCAGCAAACCGCGCCCGAGGCGAAGCAGGCGCGGGGGGACCGAGCCGGGGCCCGGCCCCTCCTCGCCCACCATCGCGGCCAGGCGGCGGTGGCGCCAATGGAAGGCGCGCTCCGGGCTCAGGCGGGACGGGCGCGCGCCGCGTTCGGCCAGCATCGCCACGATATCCTCACGGTCCATCTGGGCGGCGATGGCGACGGGCGCGTCGCCTTCAACCGGCGCATCGGGCGACGCGCCCCGGCCGAGCAGGAGGCGCAGGGTTTCGGCCTCCCCTGGCCGGGAGGCCTCCAGTCCTCCGAGGCAGGTGACGAAGGCCGGCATCAGCGCGCCGGGGTTCTCCTCGCCCCCGAGGTCGAGGAGCGCGCTCAAGGCTCCAGGCCGCGCATCGCAGGCGAGGCTCGCGGCCAGCGCGTCAGGCCCCGCGGGCCGCAGGCCGGCGGCGAGGAAGGCGCGGAAGCTCTCGTCCTCCCCCAGCCCGGCCAGGCGATGCCAAAGCCCATCGCCGGCCGCGACACCAAGTGCGGGCTCGAAGGCCGCCGCAGGGCAGCGCCGCAGCAATGCGGCCGTGGTCTCCCGCAGGAGGCCGAGCCAGGGCTGCGCGTCGGGCGGGATGGAGAGCCAGCCGCGCACCACCTGTCCCGGAAGGGCGGCGCAGAGCGGGAGATCCCGCGTCGTTTCCACGATCCGGCGCCAGCGATCGCCGCTCGCGAGCGAGGCGGAGCGCGGCTCGCGATCCTCCAGGACATCCTGCCCCAGCTGGTCGAGAGCGGGCCGGGGCGGCGCAGCGAGATCCAACGCCAGCAGCCGGCCGAACAGAGCCTCATCCCCCTCCGGCGCGCGGCGGATGAGGTCGGGCAGCGCCTCGGGCGCGGGCACCATGCCCGCATCGAGCATCGCCATCGCGAGGGCGGGCGCAACGGCATGGGCAAAGGCCGCGCCACAGGCCGAAGACCCGGCCTCCGCACGCCCGATCAGCGGCAGCATCGCCTCCGCCGCCTCGCGCGCCGGCCCCTCGCCCGCGGCCAGGACCTGGCCGAGCAGGGCGCAGCGTGCCTCCGCCGGCAAGGCCGCGGCCACGCGCAGAAACAGGGAACGCTCCCCTTCAACGGCCGCGAGGCGCGAGGCGAGCGAGCCGCCCTGCCCCGCCGGCGCCTCCGGCCGGTGACCCGCCGCGCGCATGGCACCCACGAAGGCCCAGAGCGTGGCGCGCGCGGGCCCACGGTCGCCGCTGGCGGGGATCGCGGCCAGCGCATCGACGACGGCGAGAACGGCCGGGCTGGCCTCCGGAAGGCTGGGCTGCGCCCCGGCGCGCAGCGCAGCGCTGACCGCGGCAGCGTCATGCCGCGCAATGGCGGCGAGCAGCTCATCGGCCTGCTGCGCCCGTGCGGAACCGAAGAGAAGGAGGGCCAGTGCGACACCCCGGCAGATTGCGGCGACCATCCTTGACCCTTTACCGCGGGACAGGGTTCCCTGGCGCGCCCCGAAGGGTCAAGCGTGACAGGGCTGCTGCCAACCGGCACAAAGGTTGTGACGCCGAATCGAAGGAAGACGCCGTGATAGCCCACCCGTTCAAGTATCTTCTCGGAGCCGGCCTGCTGGCGCTGGCGGCCTGCGCCGATCAGCCCGCCCCGGTCACGGCCCCTCCAGCCCCGCCGCCGGCGGCGGCGCCCGCGCCCGCTGCCCCGGCCATCTCGCGCGGCCAGGCGCTGCCCATTTTCTTCGAACCGTGGTCGGCCAATCTGGACGAGCCCGCTCAGGGCGCCCTGTCCGCTGCCGCCGATCTCGCCAAGCAGCATCCGAACGTGCCGATCCTCGTGACGGGCTATGCGGACCCCGAAGGCCCGCGGGGCGCGAACTATGCGCTCTCGCGGCTGCGCGCCCGCCGCGTCGCCGACTTCCTGATCGAGAAGGGCGTGCCCGCCCGCCGGATCCGCACCATGTATCGCGGCCCGCAGCTGGACGCGGGCGTCGAGAGCCGCCGCGTCATGCTGACGGTGGACCAGCCGCAGCGGCATTCGCGCTGAGCCTGGCCGCTTCGTAACCTTTACCTCCTCCGGGTGTTGGGCGTCTGCTGACGACCCCACCCGGAGGAACCCATGTCCATCAAACCCCTACTCGGCGCCGTTGCCGTCGCGGCCCTGCTGGGCGCGTGCTCTAGCCCGCCGCCGCCGCGGCCCGTGACGCAGGCGCCCGCCGCCCCCATCGTCCCGCCGCCCACCGCGCCCACCGGCGACGGCCGTGTCGCCTCCATCCGCTTCGAGCCGGCCTCCAGCGTACTGACGCCGGCCGCGCGTTCCGAGCTGGGCCCCGTGCTCGACCGGCTGATGGCCAACCCGTCCGAGCCGGTCCGCATCACCAGCTATTCCGACGTCGCGGACATGCCGCTGGCCCGCGAGCGCACCCAGGCCGTGCGCCTGGCATTGACCGAACGCGGCGTCGCCCGCACCCGCATCCGGGTGATGAACGCCCGGATGATGCCGAACGCCGACCCGAACGCGGTCCAGGTGCAGGTGCGCGGCCGCGCGAGCCCGGGATCGGAGGTCCGAGCCTCCACGGCGGCCGCGCCGCGGGGCTGAACGGAAAAGGGCCGTCGGAGCGATCCGGCGGCCCTTTCCTTTTCGCCTGGCGGCGGAGCTCAGTTCTTCGCCTTGTCGACCAGAGCGCCCTTGGTGATCCAGGGCATCATGGCGCGCAGCTTGGCGCCCACTTCCTCGATCGGGTGCTCGGCCAGCCGGCGGCGGGTGGCCTTGAAGCTCGCCTGGTTCACCTTGTTCTCCAGCATCCAGTCGCGGGCGAACTTGCCGCTCTGGATGTCGTCCAGCACGCGCTTCATCTCGGCCTTGGTCTCCGAGGTGATGATGCGCGGGCCCGTGACGTACTCGCCATACTCGGCCGTGTTGGAGATCGAGTAGTTCATGTTGGCGATGCCGCCCTCATAGATGAGGTCGACGATCAGCTTCACCTCGTGCAGGCACTCGAAATACGCCATCTCGGGGGCATAGCCCGCCTCGCACAGCGTCTCGAAGCCGGCCTTGATCAGCTCGACCAAGCCGCCGCAGAGCACGGCCTGCTCGCCGAACAGGTCGGTCTCGCACTCTTCCTTGAAGGTCGTCTCGATGACGCCCGAGCGGCCGCCGCCGATGGCCGAGGCATAGGAGAGCGCGATCTCGAGCGCGTTGCCCGAGGGATTCTGGTGCACGGCCACGAGGCAAGGCACGCCGCCGCCCTTCTGGTACTCGCCGCGCACGGTGTGGCCGGGGCCCTTCGGCGCGATCATGAACACGTCGAGGTCGGCGCGCGGGTCGAGCAGGTTGAAGTGCACGTTCAGGCCGTGCGCGAAGGCGATGGCGGTGCCAGGGCGCAGGTTCGCGTCCAGCTGCTCGCGGTAGAGGTCGCCCTGCAGCTCGTCCGGCGTGAGGACCATGACGAGGTCGGCCCACTTGGCCGCGTCGGCCGGGGTCATGACCTTGAAGCCGGCCGCCTCGGCCTTCTTCCAGGAGCCGCCCGGACGGACGCCGATGACGACATCCTTCACGCCGCTGTCGCGCATGTTCATCGCATGGGCATGGCCCTGGGAGCCGAAGCCGATCACGGCGACCTTCTTCGCCTTGATCAGGTTCACATCGGCATCACGATCGTAATAGACGCGCATCTCTTGGGCGCTCCTCTTTCGCTGTCAGTCCAAAAGGTAGAAGTGGTTCAGGCGGCCATATGCGCGGTTCCCCGCGCGATGGCGACGGCGCCTGTCCGGCTCAGCTCGGCCAGGCCCAGCGGGCGCATGAGCGAGCAGAAGGCGTCGATCTTCTCGGCATTGCCGGTCATCTCGAAAACGAAGCTTTCGGTTGTGGCGTCCACCACGCGGGCCCGGAAGGCATCCGCCAGGCGCAGCGCCTCGACGCGCTTGTCCCCCGTGCCGATCACCTTGATGAGCGCCAGCTCCCGCGTCAGATGCGCGCCGCCGAGCGAAAGGTCGTTCACCCGGTGCACGGGCACCAGCCGGTCGAGCTGAGCCTTGATCTGCTCGATCACCATGTCCGTGCCCGTGGTGACGACGGTGATGCGGGAGAGGCGCTTCTCCTCGTCGACGGGAGCCACGGTCAGGCTCTCGATGTTATAGCCGCGGCCCGAGAAGAGCCCCACCACGCGGGCCAGGATGCCGGCCTCGTTCTCCACCAGCACGGCGATCGTCGCCGTGCGTGTCATCGTCAGATTGTCGGACATCGGCTTAGACCAGCACCTTGCCTTCGTCGGTGACGGACTTGGCGTTGCCTTCCTGGTCCGGCCCCATGATCATCTCGTTATGCGCCGCGCCCGAGGGGATCATCGGGAAGCAGTTCTCGTCCTGGGCCACGCAGATATCGGCGATGACCGGGCCGGGATGCGCGATCATCTCGCGGATCACGTCGTCGAGCTGGTCGGCGTTCTCGGCGCGCATGCCGCGCGCGTGGAAGGCATCGGCCAGCTTCACGAAATCGGGCAGCGCGTCGGAATAGCTCTCGGAGTAGCGGCCGCCGTGAAGCAGCTCCTGCCACTGGCGGACCATGCCCATGTACTGGTTGTTCAGGATGAAGACCTTCACCGGCAGGCGGTACTGCGCCAGCGTCCCCATCTCCTGGATGTTCATCAGGATGGAGGCTTCGCCCGCGATGTCGATGCACAGCGCGTCCGGGTGCGCGATCTGCACGCCCATCGCCGCCGGCAGCCCGTAGCCCATGGTGCCGAGGCCGCCCGATGTCATCCAGCGGTTCGGTTTCTCGAAGCCGAAATACTGGGCGGCCCACATCTGGTGCTGCCCCACCTCGGTCGAGATGAAGGTGTCGCGCCCCGTCTCGCGCGTCAGCTCGTAGAGGCGCCGCACCGCGTGCTGCGGCTTGATGATCGGCCCCTGCTGGACATAGGCGAGGCACTTCTTCGCGCGCCACTCGTCGATCTGGCGCCACCAGGCGAGCTGCGCCTCCTTGGCGACGGGCGCGGGGTCCTGCTTCCAGCACTCGATCAGCGCCGCGATCACCTGGCCGGCATCGCCCACGATCGGCACGTCCACCGCCACGTTCTTGTTGATCGAGGACGGGTCGATATCCGCATGGATCTTCTTCGAGCCGGGGCTGAAGGCGTCGAGCCGGCCCGTGATGCGGTCATCGAAGCGCGCGCCGATATTCAGCATGACGTCGCAGCCATGCATGGCGAGGTTCGCCTCGTAGGTCCCGTGCATGCCGAGCATGCCCAGGAACTGCGGGTCGCTCGCCGGGAAGGCGCCGAGGCCCATCAGCGTATTGGTGCAGGGCATGCCCGTGAGGTGCACGAACTCCGCCAGCAGGCGCGAAGCCTCGGGGCCGGCGTTGATGACGCCGCCGCCGGTGTAGATGATCGGCCGCTCGCTCTGCTTCAGCAGCCGCACCGCCTCGCGGATGCGCGCCGGATCGGGCGAGACCTGCGGGCGATAGCTGCGATGCTCGGCCTTCGGCGCCTCGGTATAGGGCGCGGGCTTGATCAGGATGTCCTTCGGCAGGTCGATCACGACCGGGCCCGGCCGGCCGCTGCGCGCCACGTAGAAGGCGTCGTGCATCACCTTCGCAAGGTCCTCGCTGCGCTTCACCAAGTAGTTGTGCTTGGTGGCAGGGCGCGTGATGCCGGTGGTGTCGGCCTCCTGGAAGGCGTCGTTGCCGATGAGGTGCGTGGGCACCTGGCCGGTGAGGCAGACGATGGGGATGCTGTCCATCAGCGCGTCCACCAGGCCGGTCACCGCATTGGTCGCACCGGGTCCCGAGGTCACGAGCACCACGCCCACCTTGCCGGTGGAGCGCGCATAGCCCTCGGCCGCATGCACCGCGGCCTGCTCGTGCCGGACGAGGATGTGGCGGATCGCGTTCTGCTGGAACAGCGCATCGTAGATCGGAAGGACGGCGCCCCCCGGATAGCCGAAGATAACGTCGACGCCCTGATCCTTCAGCGCGCGGAGGACGACTTCAGCGCCGGAGCGCTGATCGGTCGTGGCGGCGGAGGATGCGGTAGCGGACATGTCTCTTCGCGTCTTTCATGTGATTGGCGAGGGCCATGGCTTACGGGCGGTGCTGCGGCGCGTCAACCGCCTCATGCAGAAATGAGAATAATTCTGGCGCGTTTCTTTCCGAAACTTGCGTCAGCCCCGCGATTCGCGCATTGATCCTATGCAGATGCGCCGTGGGCACCAACTCCTGGTGCCGGAACCAGGTGGCCTGGCGCTTGGTGTAGGCACCGGTGTTCGCGATGGCGCGGCGGCTCGCCTCCTCTTCCGTGATCTCGCCGCGAAGCATGGCAGCCACCTCCGGCACGCCATGGGCGCGCATGGCCGGCAGCGTGGGATCGAGGCCCTGGCGCAGCAGTTCCGCGACCTCCGCCACCGCGCCGCCCGCCATCATCGCCTCCCAGCGCGTGGCGATGGCGGACTTCAGCTCCGCGCGCGGCGGGTCGAGCAGGATGGCGCGGAAGTCGTAGGGCGCAGGCGGCAGGACCGGTGCCTCGCGCTGCCAGGAGGCCAGGCTGCGACCGGTGCCGAGAAGCACCTCATAGGCGCGGGCGATGCGCTGGCTGTCGGAGGGGCGGATGGCGGAATCGTCGGGGTGGAGCGCCGCATGCAGCTTCGCCGGCCCCTCGGCGGCGAGGCGCGCGCGCGCCTCTTCCCGCGCGGCCTCCGGAATCTCGGGAAGCGCCGAGATGCCCTTGGTCAGCGCGCGGAGATACATGCCGGTGCCGCCGCAAAGGATGGGCAGGCGGGACGTCGTCATCGCCTCCAGCGCGGCCTCCCGCCACCAGCCCACATGGCCCGCCACTGCCGCCGGCAACACGCCGTAGAGCGCGTGCGGGGCGCGTGCCTCGTCCTCCGGCGTGGGGCGGGCGGTGATGACGCGGAGCTCGCGATAGCACTGCATGGCATCGGCATTGATGATCGTGCCGCCGAAGCGCTCGGCCAGTGCCAGGGCCAGCGCGGACTTGCCGGAGGTGGTCGGCCCGGCCACGATCAGGGCGGGTTGTGTCACCGCCCGCGCCCCGGCATTTTCCGCCCGCCATGCCGCAGACCCTGACCCTCATCGCCGCTCCCGGAACCCTCTCGGCCGCCGAGCTTTCCGCCGCGCGGGGCGCGCTCTCCGCGCTGGGCGCCGCCTGCGGCACGCCGGACTGGCTCGCCGAGGGCGAGGCCGTGGACCTGCCCTTCATGGACCTCGCGCCCGAGCAGGCGATCGCGGCCGCCCGAGCCGCGCTGGGCGGGACCGTCATCGACCTCATCGCCCAGCCCTCCGAAGGCCGGCGCAAGAAGCTGCTGCTGGCCGACATGGACAGCACCATCGTCACCACCGAGACGCTGGACGAGATGGCCGGCTTCGCCGGCCTCAAGGACCGCATCGCCGCCGTCACCGCCCGCGCGATGAATGGCGAGCTGGATTTCCGCCAGGCGCTGCTGGAGCGCGTGGGCCTGCTGAAGGGCCTGGGGGAAAGCGCGCTGCACGACACCTGGGCCGAGACGGTGCTGACCGAGGGCGCCGCGACGCTGATCGCGACCATGCGCGCGAATGGCGCCCACACCGCGCTGGTCTCGGGCGGCTTCACCTTCTTCACGGCCAAGGTGGCGGAACGCTGCGGCTTTCATGAGCACCACGCCAATACCCTGCTGCTGGAAGACGGCAAGCTCACCGGCGGCGTCGCGGAGCCCATCCTGGACAAGGACGCCAAGCTCGCGACCCTTAAACGCCTCGCGGCGCAGCTCGGCCTGCCGCTGGCGGAGACGGCGACGGTCGGCGATGGCGCCAACGATCTGCCGATGATCCAGGCCGCCGGCCTCGGCATCGCCTTCCACGCCAAGCCGAGCGTGGCGGCCGTGGCCCGCCACCGCATCGACCATGGCGACCTCCGCGCGTTGCTCTTCGCCCAGGGCTACCATGCCACGGAGTTCGTGGGGGTGTAGTGCCGGCGGGGGACTTGGTCCCCCGCACCCCCTACCAAACCCAAAGCAACCGTTCCAAGGGCTCAATGGCCCTTCGCGGGGAGCGCGAGGGGCGGGGCCCCTCGCAGCCGCTTCACCCCGGCGAGCCTCCGCGGGCCGGCGCCAGGCGCAGCGGGACGAAGCGCTGGCCCTGCTGGCTCTCGATCAGGAAGAGCGCGGTGGCCCGCCCCTGGCGGCGCAGGCGCTCGATGCGCTCCGTCACCTCCTGCGGGGTGCCGACGCGCTCCTGCTGGACTTCCAGGATGATGTCGCCGGGGCGGATCTCCCGCTCGGCGCCCGGGGTGTCGGGAGTCACCTCGGTGACCACGACGCCCCGCGCCTCGGCGCGCAGGCGGAACCGCTCCCGCAGCTCGGGCGTGATCGCCATGACCTTGAGGCCGAGACCCGACAGCTCCACCGGCCGGTCGCCCCGCGGCGCCTGGTTCGGCGTGGCGGCGGCCTGTTGCGGTTCGTTGGGCAGCTCGCCGAGGGTGACGGTCAGCGTCTCCTCGCGGCCATCGCGCCAGACGACGACGGGGACCTGCGAACCCACGGCCGTCTCGGCCACGATGCGCGGCAGGGTCCGCATCTCGCGCACTTCCTGGTTGTTGAAGCGCAGCACGACGTCGCCGTTGCGGATGCCGGCGGCGGCGGCGGGCGCGCCCTCCTGGGCCCGGGCCACGAGCGCGCCACGCGCGCCGCCCCGCATGCCCAGGGATTCCGCGATCTCGTCCGTCACCTGCTGGATGTTCACGCCCAGCCAGCCGCGGCGGACGCGGCCACCATCGGCCAGCTGCATCGCGATGCCCCGCGCCAGGCTGGAGGGAATCGAGAAGCCGATGCCGATGGAACCGCCGGTCGGCGAGTAGATGGCGGTGTTGATGCCCACCACCTCGCCCCGCATGTTGAAGAGCGGGCCACCGGAATTGCCGCGGTTGATGGCGGCATCGGTCTGGATGAAGTCGTCGAAGGGTCCCTGGCGGATGTCACGGCCACGCGCCGAGACGATGCCCGCCGTCACCGTTCCGCCGAGGCCGAAGGGATTGCCGATCGCCAGTACCCAGTCGCCCACCAGCAGGTTGTCCGAATCGCCCCAGGGGACGGCCGGCAGCGGTGCCGTGTGCTGGACCCGCAGCACCGCGAGATCTGTGCGCGGATCGGTGCCGAGCAGCGTGGCGCGCAGGGACGTGTTGTCCTGCAGGATGACGCTGATCTCGTCGGCGCCGTCGATCACGTGGTTGTTCGTGATGACGATCCCCGACGCATCGATGATGAAGCCCGAGCCGAGGGACTGCGCGCGGCGGGGGGCCGGGCGGTTCGGCTGTGCCTCGCCCTGGCCCGGGCCGGGCATCCCCGGCGCGCCCGGGGGACGATTACGATTGAAGAAATCGCGGAAGAATTCCTCGAAGGGCGAGCCCGGGGGCACCTGCGGGGTTTCGGGCGCGTCCGGACGGCCAGGGCGCGGCGCGACATTCTGCGTGGTCGAGATGTTCACCACGGCCGGCAGCAGGCGGCGGACCAGCGGCGCGAAGCTCTCGGGCGCGCCAGGCAGCGGCACCGGCAGGGGCGCGGCGGGGGCGGCGGCCGGAGGCGCCGGCGCGGCCGCGGGCGGGGCGGGCTGCTGCGCCATCGCGGGCAGCGCGAAGGCCATCAGAAGGGCAGTGGCGGCAAGGCGCATGTTCACCTCGAAGGAATGAATACGGGTGGCCGTGCGGCCAACCCGATCGCTTTTCATGAAGCTAGGGCCGGCATGCCATGCATGCCAGCCCAATCGCCCGCCTTATTGTGCCGGGGCGGGGCTCGGCGCCGGCGCGGCGGGAGCGGCCGGGGCCGCCTCCCGCGCCGGCATGTCCCGGAAATATCGGAAGAAATCGCTCTCCGGGGTTAGGACCATACGCGACTCGCCGGTCGAGAAAACCTCCCGATAGGCCTGCATGGTGCGCCAGAACTGGAAGAATTCCGGGTCGCGCTGGAAGGCCGCGGCGAAGATGCCGATGGCCTCCTGCTCACCCGTGCCGCGCAGGATGGCGGCATCCGCCTCGGCCTGCGCCAGCAGCACGGTGCGGTCGCGCTCGGCCTGGGCGCGGATGCGGGCCGCGACCTCGGCGCCCTCGGCGCGCGCCTCGCGGGCGACGCGCTCACGCTCGGACTGCATGCGCGAGAGGATGGCCTGCGTGTTCTCCTCCGGCAGGTCGGCGCGGCGGATGCGGACATCCTCGACCTCGATGCCGAAGCGGCGGGCTTCCTCGTTCACCTGGCGGTTGATCTCCCCCATGATCCGGCCGCGCTCGGCGCTCAGCACCGCGATCAGCGTCTCGCTCGCCAGCACGCGCCGCAGCGCCGAAGTGACGATGGAGTTGAGCCGGCCGCGGATGCCCTGCTCCGTGGCGCCCACCGTCTGGAAGAAGAGCAGCGGGTCGGTGATGCGGTAGCGCGTGAAGCTGTCCACGATCAGGCGGCGCTGGTCGCCCAGGATCACCTCCTCGCCCGCCGTGTCGAAATCGAGCAGGCGGCGGTCGAAGGCGATGACGTTCTGGATCAGCGGCACCTTCATGTTCAGGCCCGGGTCCTGGATGACGCGGATCGGCTGGCCGAACTGCGTGATCAGGACCTGCTGGGTCTGATGCACGGTGAAGAAGCTGGACGCGGCGAGGAAGAGGGCGACGACGACCACGGCGCCCAGAATGGCGAGGCGGTTCATCGCTGGCCTCCCGCGCGCGGCTGGGGTGTGGCAGGCGCCGTGGGCAACGGATTACGCGCCGGCGAGGGATTGGCGGCGGGGCGCTGCCCCTCGCCCAGCGGCAGGAAGGGCACGATGCCCTGCAGCCGGTCGTCCACCAGGGTCATGCCGTTGCGCTTCAGGATCTCTTCCATCGTTTCGAGATAGATGCGGCGCACGGTCACGTCGCGCGCCTGGCTGTAGGCGGCGAGCACCGCCGTGAAGCGGCCGGCCTCACCACGGGCGCGGGCGACTTGCGCATCACGGAAGCCGGTCGCCTCCTGCACCATGCGCTGCGCCTCGCCTCGGGCGCGCGGGATGATGTCGTTGCGGAAGCTCTCGGCCTCGTTACGGGCGCGCTCGCGGTCCGCATTGGCGCGCTGCACGTCGCGGAAGGATTCGATGACGGCCGCCGGCGGATCCGACTTCTGCATCTGCACCTGCGTGATCTCCACGCCCGCGCCGTACTGCTCCATGATCGCCTGCGTGCCGCGGCGCACATCCTGCTCGATCTGCGCGCGCGCCTCGGTCAGCGCCTGCTGGATGGGGGTACGGCCGATCACCTCCCGCATCACCGATTCGGCGGCGGACTTCACCGTCTCCTCGGGGTTGCGGGTGTTGAACAGGAAGTCGCCGGCATCGCGAATGCGCCAGAACACCGCGAAGTCGATGTCGATGATGTTCTCGTCGCCCGTCAGCATGAGCGATTCCGCCAGCACGTCGCGGTTGGCAACGACCCGGCCGCCCGGAGCCGTGTCGGCACCGCCCCGGAAGCCCACATCCACGCGGTTGATACGCGTGACGCGGGGCGTGGTCACGCTCTCGACCGGCCAGGGAATCCGATAGTTCAGGCCGGGCGGCGAGGTTCGCTCGAAGGCGCCGAAGCGCATCACGACGCCGAGCTCGTCCGGCTGCACGCGATAGAAGCCGGAGGCGCCCCAGACGCCCGCCAGCACCACCACCGCGAGCGCGAGCCCCTTGCCGCCGATCCCCCCGCCAGGGAGGTAGCGGCGCACGGCATCCTGCGCGTTGCGGATCATTTCCTCGACATCGGGGCCCTGGCCGCGATTGTTGCCGCCGCCGGGCGGGCCAGAAGGCGGGCCGCCCCAGGGTCCGCCCCCACCGGGGGGACGCGGATTGCCCCAGGGGCCGCCGCCATTATTCCAAGCCATGTTCGTCGAGTTCTCCCGTTTCCGGCACGTGCCGGCCAAAGATGAATTTCTGACAACATATGGTGCCGATCGCGATCCGGGGAGGGGTGCGCGACCGCGAGAGCATGTGCATATGTCTGCCCTGCCCGGTCAAGGAAAGGTCAATGTCAATGTCTTCACCCCTCGCGGAAGCCGTTCGCGCCGCCCTTTCGGCGGTCATCGACCCGGCGACGGGCCGTGACGTGGTGAGCGCTGGCATGGTGGATGCCATCTCGGCGCGCGACGGGATGGTGCAGTTCTCCCTGGCCGTCCCGCGCGAGAGCGCCCGCGCCATGGAGCCGGTGCGGGCCGCTTGCGAGAAGGCCGCCGCCGCAGTGCCAGGGGTGATTTCCGCAACGGTCGTCCTGACGGCGCACCGGGACGTTCCGGGCCCGCAACCCGCGGCCGCCCCGGCCCGCGCCAGCCGACCCCCGCCCGGCCAGGGCCAGATGCTGCTGCCGGATGTGCGCAAGATCGTGGCCGTCGCCTCGGGCAAGGGCGGCGTGGGCAAGTCCACGACGGCGGTGAACCTCGCCGTCGCCCTGGCGGAGCAGGGCCTGCGCGTCGGGCTGCTGGACGCAGACATCTACGGCCCGTCCCTGCCCCTCATGCTCGGCGCCCATGAAAAGCCGAGGACCGCCGGCCAGCGGCTGCTGCCCATCGAGAAATGGGGGCTGAAGGCCATGTCCATCGGCTTCCTGGTGGAGCAGGAGACGGCGATGATCTGGCGGGGCCCCATGGTGATGGGCGCGCTGGAGCAGATGATGGGCCAGGTGGAGTGGGGCGAGCTCGACATCCTGGTCGTGGACATGCCGCCCGGCACGGGCGACGCGCAGCTCACCATGTCCCAGCGCGTGGCTCTCGCCGGCGCCGTCATCGTCTCGACGCCGCAGGATGTGGCGCTGCTCGACGCGCGGCGCGGCATCCGCATGTTCGAGAAGGTGAACGTCCCCGTCCTCGGCCTGGTCGAGAACATGTCCTATTTCTGTTGCCCGCAATGCGGTCACCGCAGCGAGATCTTCGGCCATGGCGGCGCCAAGGCGGAGGCCGAGCGCATGGGCACCGAATTCCTGGGCGAGCTGCCGCTGAAGCTTTCAATCCGCGAGATGGCCGATGCGGGCACGCCCGTGGTGACCGCGGCCCCGGAGAGCCATGAGGCCGCTTCCTACCGCCGCATCGCCGCCCGCATCTGGGACAAGGTGAACGCGAGCGCGACGACAGGCCCGCGGATCGTCATCGAATGAGCGGCATCGCCCGGTTGCGGAAGATCTGCCTCGCGCTGCCGGAGGCGGAGGAGCGCGAGACCTGGGAGCGACCGACCTTTCGCGTTCGCGACAAGATCTTCTGCATGGGCTTCCCCGATGAGCCCGCCTGCTGGTTCAAGGCGCCGCGCGGCAGCCAGGAATTGCTGATCGAGGCCGATGGGGCGCGCTTCTTCCGGCCACCCTATCTGGGCCACAAGGGCTGGGTGGGCATGCGCCTGCACGGCAAGCCCGACTGGGCGGAGGTCGAGGCCTTCATTCGCCGCAGCTATTCGCTGATCGCGCCCCGGAAGCTGGCGAGCAGCGCGTCGATTTCAGAGGCGTGAGGCATGGCCGGGCCCGCGCCCGGCTTCGTGCAGGCCAGGGCCCCGGCCGCCGTGGCGCGGCGCATCGCGGCTTCCAGCGGCATGCCACGATCCAGCGATGCGGCCAGCACGCCGCACCAGGCGTCGCCCGCGCCGGTGGTGTCCACCGCCCGCACGCGATGCGCGGGAATATGCAGCGCGCCATCTTCGGTCACGGCCGTGACGCCGCGCTCGCCCTGGGTGACGACGATGCCGATGCCCAGCGCGGCTTGGAGGCTCCCGGCCTCCGGCGGATGACCGAGCCGGGCGCCGATCCAGGCAGCTTCGCTCTCGTTGAGGATGAGCAGGTCCAGCCCCCGCAGCGCCTCGGGCGGCAGAGCGCCGGCCGGGGCGAGGTTGAGCAGCACGCGCGCGCCCGCCGCCCGGCCGCGCGCGATCAGTGCCGCATTCTCATCCGGCCGAACCTCCATCTGCATCAGCAGCGTAGCGCCGGGCGGAATGGCCTCGATCTGCGCGGCGCGCGCCAGGAGGTTGGCGCCGATGGAGACGGCGATCTGGTTCCGCCCCTCCGCGTCCACGCAGACGCAGGCGAGGCCGGTCGCGGCCTCCATCTCTCGCAGGGCGGAGACATCCACGCCCGCCTCGATGGCGGCAGCCCGCAGCAGGGCGCCGTTCGGATCGCGTCCGACGCAGCCGACGAAGCGTACCTCCCCGCCATCGCGCGCGGCGGCGATGGCCTGGTTGAGACCCTTGCCGCCTTGCAGCGCGGGGCCTGCCTCGCCCAGCACGGTCTCGCCGGGGCGCGGCAGGTTCGGCATGCGGAAGACGAAATCCGCGATGGCGGAACCGAAGACGAAGAGAGTCACGGAACCAGCAAGCCCTCTGCCAACGCACGATCGTAGAGCGCGAGGATCATCGGCGCGAAGGGCGCGCCGAGATCGATGGCGGGCTGCATGCGGACCAAGCTGCGCGCCTTGGTCAGCCCGATCTCCTTCCAGGCCGGCGCGCCGCATTCGATCTGCTGCAGGAAGCCCTGCAGCCGGTCGCAGCCCATGGCGAAGCGCGCCTCCGGCGTCTCCTGGGCCTCGAACTCCTCCCAGGATTCGCGCAGGCGCGCACCGGTCTCGGGGGGCAGCAGGCCGAAGATGCGCGCGGCGGCCGCGCGCTCGCGCTCGAGCTGGGTGAGCAGGCCGGCATCGTCGAAGGCGAAGGTGTCGCCAGCCTCGATCTCCACGACGTCATGCACGGCGATCATCGCCAGCACGCGTCCGAGATCCGGGCGCGGCACCACCTCTTCCGCCAGCGTCGTGGCGATGAGCGCGACGTGCCAGGCGTGCTCGGCCGAGTTCTCGCGCCGCTCGCCGGTATGGGCGGCGCGCAGCGTGTGCTTCAGGCGATCCGCGAGGGCAAGAAAGGCGAGGAACGCCTCCTGCCGTTCAGGCGCTGCTTTGGCCTGCTGATTCAGACCTTCGCGCCTTTCGGCGCTTCGGTCATCAGACGGCACGGCCAAGCGTCTCCATCAGCTCCCGCCATTCGCGCTTGGAGAGGCCGCTCGTCTCCTGCGTCACGTTCTCGCCGGCCAGCATGCGCTTCACGATCGAGAGCATCTGCGCCGAGAAGGTCGCAGCACCCATGCGATAGTCGGAGAACGCCTCGAAGCAATGCGGCACCCAGGCCTGGACCGACTTGAGCATCGCCTCGGCATAGACGCGGATCTCGTACTGCGCGTGGCTGTCCGCACGCAGGCTGAGGAAGCCGAGCAGGTTGTGGAGGTCCGTCTTCCAGTACCACTGCGTATAGGTGTTGAGCGTGAGGTTCATCCGCGCGAGCTCCCGCGCCAGGCCCTGGCGGCCGCGCTCGACGGGCTCGCCCTCCTCGTCCTCGTTCAGCATCCAGGCGTAATGGTCGTAGTTGCGCGTCGCATCCTCGCGCAGCATGTCGAGCACGACGGCGGCATCCTCGCCCTGCAGCACGTCGCCGCGGCCCTGGCGGTTCACCGCGGACTGGGCGGCCAACTGCTCGGGCTCGGGGATGTAGAACTCCTTGTCGAGCACGGAATAACGGGCGGAATACTCGTTCACATTGGCCGTGCGATGCCGGATCCACTGGCGCGCCACGAAGATCGGCAGCTTCACGTGGTACTTGATCTCGCACATCTCGAAGGGGGTGGAGTGGCGGTGCCGCATCAGGTAGCGGATCAGCCCGCGATCCTCGCTGACCGCCTTGGTGCCGCGCCCGTAGGAGACACGAGCCGCCTGCACCACCGCGCCGTCGTCGCCCATATAGTCCACGACCCGGACGAAGCCATGGTCCAGCACCGGCAGGGGCTGGTAGAGCATCGCCTCCAGCGCCGGCACCGTGGCGCGCCGGGTCTCGGCGCGGGCGCCCTGGGCTTCCGCGATCTCGCTCTTCTGTGCGCCTGTGAGTGCCATATCTCGTCCCTTCTCGCGGGGATCACTTAGCCCAGCGCGCCGATTCCGTCCCCCTCCCCCCTCGCAAGCCGGCCCCGGCCTCGCTATATGACCCCTGCCGCTTGCGGCTATGGCGATAAACGTTGCGTGGAATAATCGTTACGGACCCGGGGGCAGTGCCCGGCGTCTCCACCACCATCCGGTCCTTTATCGGGGACAGGTTCTGGGGACGAAACAGGCTCGACGTGCGTGGTAAAGACGTAGCTTTTGCCCGGCATTGTACCGCCGTTATCGGGCTAAATCACAAGTGCCAACGATAACGTCCGCGAGGACGTGGCGCTCGCTGCCTAAATAGGTAAGCGCGGTACGGGGGGCACCGGGCAACAGAAGCCCCCCACTCTTCCAAGCCTCACGCCGGGCGCCGCCTCCGGATTGCCGAAGCAATTCGCCGCGCCCATTCGGCGCGGCTTCTCGGTCGACGCACGTTGTTCTGGGAAGTCGGCCTACTCCGCGGCCTTCGCGTATGGCCCGAGTTGCGCGAGCGCGCTGTCGCGCACGCTCAGCCACCAGCCATGCTGCTTCGGCCAGTGATCCGCATGGCCGTTCTCGCCGGTCAGCGCCATGCGCGCATGCAGCGCCCAGTTCGGATTCTCCAACGCCTCGCGCCCGATGGCCACGAGGTCGGCGCGTCCCTCCGCCAGGATCGCCTCCGCCTGATGCGGATCCACGATCAATCCGACCGCCATGGTCCCGATCCCCGTCTCGCGACGGATGCGCTCGGCGAAGGGCACCTGGAAGCCGTAGCTGCGCTTCGGCCCGCGCGCCGCCGTGGCCGAGCCCGCGATGCCGCCGGAGGAGCAATCCACCACGTCGATCCCGGCCTCCTTCAGCGCCTTGGCATAGGCGATGCTCTCCTCCTCCGGCCGGCCGCCCTCGGCGCCATCGACGACGGAGAGCCGCAGGAAGACCGGCTTGTGGGCCGGAAACGCCGCCCGGACGGCACGCGCGACCTCCAGCGGGAAACGCATGCGGCCCGCCGCGTCGCCGCCATAGGCGTCGTTGCGCTGGTTCGCGAGCGGCGAGAGGAACTGATGCAGCAGATAGCCGTGCGCGTTGTGGATCTCGACGATGTCGAAGCCCGCCGCATCGGCCCGCCGCGCCGCATCGGCGAAGGCTTCTCGAATGCGCGCCAGGCCGGCGTCGTCCAGCGCCTGCGGCATCAGGTAGCCCTCGCCCAGCGGCACCGCGCTCGGCGCCACCACCTGCCAGGGCTTGTCGCCGCGCGCGATGTCGGCCTCGTTCAGCGGCCCGTTTCCGTACCAGGGCCGCTGCATGGAGGCCTTGCGCCCCGCATGGCCCAGCTGGATGGCAGGCACCGAGCCCTGGCTGCGGATGAACTCCGCGATGGGCGCCAGCTTCGCCGCATGCGCATCGGACCAGATGCCGAGATCGCCATGCGTGATGCGCCCCTCCGGCGAGACCGCCGTCGCCTCCAGCATCACCGCGCCCGCGCCGCCCACGGCGAAGCGGCCGTACTGTACCATATGCCAGGCGCCCGCCTGCCCATCCTCGGCCGAGTACTGGCACATGGGCGAGATCACGACGCGATTGGGCAGGGTGACGCCGCGCAGCGCCAGCGGTTCCAGCAGATGGGCCATGGTCCGATTTCTCTCCTGATGATTTTGAGCAAGCTTAACAGCAGCTTGAACATGGCTCAAACCGAACGGCCGCGTGGTTCCTTCCCTCGCCGCCCGTCCCGCCATATGTTGCGCCCGCAGGAAGGTGTTGATGAGCGATAAGCCCCCCCAGAGTTTGCTGCCCTATGAGAGCTGGGCCGCGCGCGCGCTGCGTTCCGTCGCGGTGGACGCGCTCGAATATGCCGCACGCGAGGGCCTGCCGGGCGACCACCACTTCTACATCTCCTTCCGCACTGATCATCCGGGGACCACGATCCCCGGCCATCTCAAGGCGCGCTACCCGCAGGAGATGACCATCGTCCTGCAGCACCGCTTCTGGGACCTGCAGGTGGATCGCGCGGCGCAGCGCTTCTCGGTCGGGCTCTCCTTCTCGGGCGTGTCCTCGATCCTCTCGATCCCCTTCGCGGCGCTGACGGCCTTCCAGGATCCCTTCGCCCATTTCGGCCTGCGCTTCGAGCCCGAGCTCGAGATCGACGAGCAGGCCGCGTCCGTGCCGGACGACCATGCCGGCCTGCCGGAACCCGAGGCGGAAGCCACCCCGGGCCAGCCGCAGGTCGTCAGCCTCGACGCCTTCCGCCGCAAGCGCGAGTAGCCGCCGGCCGCCCGGGGTGGCAACGCGCGGCGGCTGGGCTTATCTTCGGCAGCAAGAACTCCCGGAAAATCGCCATGCCCCTCGACGCTAACGCCCCTCCCCGCCCGCAGGGCTACGCCTTCAGCACGATGTTCCCGCTGGGCGAGGACAAGACGCCCTATCGCAAGCTGCCGATCGAGGGCGTGAGCACGGTCGAGATCGACGGCAAGACGGTGCTTCGTATCCAGCCGAAGGTGCTGGAGGAACTGGCCTTCGCCGCCTGCCATGACGTCTCCCACCTGCTGCGCCCTGGCCACCTCGCCCAGCTCCGCAAGATCCTGGACGACCCTGAGGCCAGCGCGAACGACCGCTTCGTCGCGCTCGACCTGCTGAAGAACGCGAATATCGCGGCCGGCGGCGAGCTGCCCATGTGCCAGGACACCGGCACCGCCATCGTCTTCGGCAAGAAGGGCCAGCGCGTCTGGGTCGAAGGGGACGAGGAGGAGGCGCTGAGCTTCGGCGTCGCCCGCACCTATACCGAGACCAACCTCCGCTACAGCCAGATGGCGCCGCTCTCGATGTATGACGAGGTGAACACGGGCAACAACCTGCCCGTCGACTTCACCATCCTCGCCAGCCCGGGCGAGCACCATGCCGACGAGCTGCACCTGATGTTCGTGCTCAAGGGCGGCGGCTCGGCCAACAAGACCTTCCTTTTCCAGCAGACGCGCGCGGTGCTGAACAAGCCCAAGCTGCTCGCCTTCCTGGAAGAGAAGATCAAGACGCTCGGCACCTCTGCCTGTCCGCCCTACCACCTCGCGGTGGTCATCGGCGGCACGAGCGCGGAGACGACGCTGAAGGCCGTGAAGCTCGCCTCCACGCGCTACCTCGACACGCTGCCGACGGCGGGCACCAAGGCCGGTCATGCGATCCGCGACCCGGAGCTGGAGCAGGAGGTCCACAAGCTCACGCAGAACCTCGGCATCGGCGCGCAGTTCGGCGGCAAGTACTTCTGCCATGACGTGCGCGTGGTGCGCCTGCCGCGCCACGGGGCGTCCCTGCCCATCGGCATTGGCGTCTCCTGCTCGGCCGACCGGCAGATCAAGGCGAAGATCACGCCCGAGGGCGTGTTCCTGGAGCAGCTGGAGCACGATCCCGCCCACTACCTGCCCGAGCACACGGACGAGATCCTGGGCGGCGAGGTCGTGAAGATCGACCTCAACCAGCCCATGGACGCCATCCGCGCCACGCTGTCCCAGTACCCCGTGAAGACCCGCGTCTCGCTGACCGGCACCATCGTGGTGGCGCGAGACATCGCCCACGCGAAGCTGCAGGAACGGCTGGACCGTGGCGAAGGCCTCCCCGAGTACCTGAAGAACCATCCCGTCTACTACGCGGGCCCGGCCAAGACCCCCGCCGGCATGGCGACAGGCAGCTTCGGCCCCACCACGGCGGGCCGCATGGACAGCTATGTGGAGGGCTTCCAGAAGGCTGGCGGCTCGCTGGTCATGCTGGCGAAGGGGAACCGCAGCAAGGCCGTGCTGAATGCCTGCAAGACCTATGGCGGCTTCTACCTGGGCTCCGTCGGCGGCCCGGCAGCGCGCCTCGCCCAGGACTGCATCAGGAAGGTCGAGGTGCTGGAATACCCGGAACTCGGCATGGAAGCGGTCTGGCGCATCGAGGTCGAGGACTTCCCGGCCTTCATCGTGATGGATGACAAGGGCAACGACTTCTACGAAGGTCTGGAGTAGCCCTTCGCCAGGATTCGGATGACCCATCCAGACCCGATGCTGCAATGCAACATCTTTCTTGACGAAGGGTTTATGCGTCGCTATCGGGCAAGTACCGGCCGGGCCACACCCCGGCCGGGCGTAAGCGTCTCACGTCAGGCAACGCATCCAACCGGCCTGCTCGCCTGCCAGGATGCACGGCGGCAGGCCCCTGCGATGAGGCCTCCTCATGCGTGTTCCCAAGGTGCCAGCCCGCTTCGGCTGGGTGGTCCTGCCGTTTCTTCTCTCCATTTTCATGACGGCCATCATCTCGGCCGTGTCCACCATCCTCGCGCTCGGCGTCTCGTCCTGGGCGCTGAAGGCCTGGCCCGTGGCCTGGCTCACATCCTGGATGATCGGCTTCCCCACGCTGCTCGTGGTGCTGCCCATCGTGCGGCATCTCGCCGCGCGCCTCGTCTCGCCCCCGACCTGAAGGTGATCCGATGACCCGCCGCCTCATCTCCTCCGGCTCCCGCTTCGAAGAGGAGATCGGCTATTCGCGCGCCGTCGTGGCGGGGGACGACATCTTCGTCTCCGGCACGACCGGCTACGACTACGCCAAGATGACGATCGTGGAGGATGTGGTCGGCCAGGCCGACCAGTGCTTCCGCAACATCGCGGCCGCGCTGGCCGAGGCGGATTCCTCCCTGGACGACGTGGTGCGCGTCACCTTCATCGTGCCCCGGCGCGAGGATTGGGAACCCTGCTGGCCAGTGGTGAAGAAATATCTCGGCAAGGCGCGTCCGGCCTCCACCCTCATCCATGCCGGGCTGCAGTCCGACGCGATGCGGATCGAGATCGAGGTCACGGCACGCCGCCAGAAGGGAGGGAGCTGAGCCATGCGCTTCATCGTCGACCGGCTCGACCACCTCGTGATGACGGTGAAGGACGTCGAGATCTCGGCCGCCTGGTACCAGCGCGTGCTGGGGATGGAGCGGACGGATTTCGGCCCGCACAAGCGCACCGCCCTGCGCTTCGGCGGCCAGAAGATCAACCTCCGACCCGTCGAGGCGACGCAGGCCGAATGGTGGAGCGGACCGGCCACGGCCCCCGGCGGACAGGACCTCTGCTTCATCGTCATCGTCACCGCGCCGCAGGTGATAGAGCACCTGCACAGTTGCGGCGTGACGGTCGAGCAAGGGCCGGTGGCGAAGGAAGGGGCGCTTGGCCCCATTACCTCCGTCTATTGCCGCGATCCCGATGGAAACCTGATCGAGATCGCCAGCTACGGGGAATAGCCGGCAATCCCCGGGGGCAAGAAACTAAGCCGCGACGGGGCCGCCGCACTTCTCAGGCCGGTGCTTGCGCTCGGTCGAAGCCGGGAATTTCGCGAGCTTGTCGGCGGGCCGCACGGGCCGGCGCACCAGTTCGCCCCCGCAATTGGGGCAGAGCCCGCCGGGCAGCTTCGTCGCCGCGCAGTCGGTGCACCAGGTGCATTCGAAGGAGCAGATGAGCGCCTCCCGGCTCTCGGGCGGCAGGTCGCGGCCGCAGCATTCGCAATTCGGGCGCAGGCTCAGCATCGGTTGAATCCCTGGACGTTTCACCGCAGCGTGAAACCTGCGCCACCGGCACGTCAACTTCGCGACCGTCCTTTCAATTCGGCTGCGAGGCCCGATCTTCCCTGGGACAAGACTTGCGACCCATAGAGGCGGGAAGCTTTCCTCGCGCGATGTTAACAGGAGCCGGCATGACCACCCGCACCGAAACCGACAGCCTCGGCACCATCGAAATTCCTGCAGACCGGCTCTGGGGCCCGCAGACGGAACGTGCCCGGCGGCTCTTCGCCATCGGAAGCGAGCGCTTTCCACCCGTCCTGATCCGCGCCATCGGCCAGCAGAAATGGGCCGCCGCGGAGGCCAATGCCCGGCTTGGCGAGCTTCCCCAGCACCTCGCCGACCCCATTCGCCAAGCCGCCAACGAGATCATCGCCGGTCAGCATGACGAGGAGTTCCCGCTGCATATCTGGCAGACGGGCTCCGGCACGCAGACCAATATGAACGCGAACGAGGTCATCTCGAACCGCGCGAACCAGCTGATGGGCCATGCACTCGGCTCGCGCGATCCGGTGCATCCGAACGACCATGTGAATCGCGGGCAGTCCTCCAACGACAGTTTCCCGACGGTCATGCACCTCGCCGCCGCGCAGGCGGTGGAGCAGCGGCTGAAGCCGGCACTGCAAGTCCTGGCCGACAGCCTCGGCGCGCGCGCCACCGAATGGGCGGATGTGGTGAAGATCGGCCGCACGCACCTCATGGACGCGGTGCCGGTGACGCTGGGCGGGGAGTTCGCGACCTATGCGCGGCAGGTGCTGCTCGGCATCGCGCGGCTGGATGCGACCATGCCCCGCCTGCTGCAGCTGCCCCAGGGCGGAACGGCGGCGGGCACGGGCCTCAACCGGCATCCGGATTTCGACGTCGTTTTCTGCGAGGTGGTCGCGACGCGCACCGGCCTCGCCTTCACGCCCAACCCCGACAAGTCGGAAGGCATGGCGGCGCATGACGCGCTGCTGGAGCTTCATGGCGCGATGAACACCATCGCCGCGTCGCTCATGAAGATCGGCAACGACATCCGGCTTCTGGGCAGCGGCCCGCGCGCGGGCATTTCGGAGCTCGTGATCCCGGAAGACGGTCTCTCCAGCAGCATCATGCCGGGCAAGACCAACCCGACGCAGAGCGAGGCGCTGACCATGGTCTGCGCGCAGGTGATGGGCAACCAGACCACCGTGACCATCGGCGCGAGCCACGGCCACCTGGAGCTCAACGTCTTCAAGCCAGTGATCATCCAGGCCGTGCTGCAATCGGCGAACCTGCTCGCCGATGCCTCGGAGAGCTTCGCGCGCAACATGGTGGACAAGCTGGTTCCGAACGCGGCGAAGATCGCCGACAATCTCGCGAAGTCGCTGATGCTCGCGACCGCGCTCAACCCGCATATCGGCTACGACCGCGCGGTGGCGATCGCCAAGCTCGCGCTGCACGAGGACATGACGCTGCGCCAGGCGGCGCTGCGCCTGGGCGCCGTCGGCGCGGAGGATTTCGATGCCTGGGTGAAGCCCGAAGCGATGCTGCGGCCGGGCGGCAGCCTGCCGGGCGGCTGAACATGCGCCACCTGGCCAAGCGCAGCGTGCGCCTCGCGGGGCACGCCACGTCCATCGCGCTGGAGCCGGAATTCTGGGCCGTGATCGAAGGCGAGGCGGCGCGTCGCGGGATCGCCCTCGCGGCGCTCATCGCCGAGCAGGACGAGGCCCGCAGCCCGGCGGGCGAGCCTCTCGCCAGCCGCCTGCGGGTCTTCGCGCTGAGGATCGCGGCAGGAGGCTGAGCCGCAGCCCGAGGCTCGCCTCGGGCTGGGAGCGTGAAACGCGACCGCGCCCGGACCGACAGCCGGACCGGCGCGCCATCACCAGGCGCGAAGCCAAGCGGCCAGAGGCCGCGCCCGGCGTCCGAGCGCGAAAACTAAGTCGGCTGCTCTTCGGTCGCGGGCTCGGCCGCCGCGCGGCGGGGCTGCGGCATGGGCAGCGTCTCCGCCTCGCCGGCCAGCTCGGCCTCGAGATTGGAGAGGTTGCCGTTGTCCACGGTCTCCGCGCCGGCTTCCGGGGAAGCTTCCCCGGCATAGCCCTCGCCCTGCTCGCGGAAGCGGCGCTCCTGCTGGGGCTGGGCCTGCTGCTGCGCCGCGTTCATGGCGCCCAGGATGCGGAAGTAGTGCTCCGCATGCTGGAAGTAGCCTTCCGCCGCCACGCGATCGCCGCCGCCCGTCGCATCGCGGCCGAGCTGCAGGTACTTCTCGAAGAGCTGCTGGGCCGTTCCGCGGAGCCGGACATCCGGCCCGCTCGAATCGAAGACGTGGTTGCGGTTCAGCGGCTGGTTGCCGTTGGAGCTGCCCGAATGCCGGAATTGCCCGCCACCGCCGCCGCCGCCACCGCCGCCATGGCGATGGCCACGGCGCATGCGCTTCATGTTCATTCGTTGTCGTGCTTCTGCTGTCTGATGGGGCGATGCGGCCGACACTGCCGCGCTCGCCTCCGGTTGTTTGGTACGGCCCTCCCTGGTCTCCCCTGAATGGGGTCTCCCCGGGTGGCAGTCCCTGCCTGCCGGCCTGCGGCCTTGCTGACAAAGGAAGAGTAGACGGGATATCCGGCGCCGCCAACCGCTTTCTAAGGCTTCGAGAGGATCAGAACGCGGGAAATCTCGCCCAAATCCGCCCTTTCGCCCCGGACCAGGAGCCCAGCCTCCCGCGCCAGCGCGGAGACGGCGGGCGCCTGTCCTTGCCCCAGCTCCAGGAAAGCGCGCCCCCCTTCGGTCAGCAGGCAGGGGAGCCGGGCCACAATGTCGCGATAGGCGTCCAGTCCGTCCGCCCCTCCATCCAGGGCCGAGTCCGGCTCGTGCCGCGCCACCTCGGGCATCAGCCCTGCGATGACGTCGCTCTCGATATAGGGAGGGTTGGACAGAATTGCATCGAACCTTCCCGAAATCGCGTCGGACCAATGCCCTGCGAGGAACTGGGCGCGATCGCCAAGCCCGTTGCGGGCGGCGTTCCGGCGCGCCAGCGCGACCGCCTCGGGCACCAGGTCGATGCCCACGCCACTCGCCCGGGGCGACTCGGCCAGCGCCGCGAGCAGTAGGCAGCCCGTCCCCGTGCCCAGGTCCAGGATACGCTGGGGGGAGATGTCCTCGGCCAGCAACGCCTCGATCACCGTCTCCGAGTCGGGGCGCGGAACGAGGGTCGCGGGGGAGACCTCCAGTTCCAGCGTCCAGAAGCCCGTGAAGCCGGTGATATGCGCCAGCGGCTCGCGTGCCATGCGCCGTTCCAGCATGGAATGGAAGCGCGTCGCGGCCTCGGGTGGGACTTCGGCGCGCGGGTCGCGCAGCAGGTCCTCGGCGGTGGCGCCCATGGCATGGCCGAGCAGCAGCCGGGCCTCCTGCCGCGCGCCCTCGATGCCCGCCTCGCGCAGCGCCTGCCCGCCCTGGCAGAGCAGGACGCCGATGCTGCTCACCCCTCCTCCGCCAGCCGGCGGGCCTCGTCCTCGCTGACCAGGGCGTCGAAGATCTCGTCCATCTCGCCCATCATGACGCGATCGATCTTGTGCAGCGTCAGGCCGATACGGTGGTCCGTCACCCGGCCCTGGGGGAAGTTGTAGGTGCGGATGCGCTCGCTCCGGTCGCCCGTGCCGACCTGGCCGCGGCGGTCGGCGGCGCGCGCGGAATCCAAGGCCTGGCGCTGCGCGTCGTAGATCTTCGCGCGCAGCATCTTCATCGCCTTGGCGCGGTTCTTGTGCTGGCTCTTCTCCTCCTGCATCGCCACAACGGTCCCGGTCGGGATGTGGGTGATGCGCACCGCGCTGTCCGTCTTGTTGACGTGCTGCCCGCCCGCGCCCTGCGCGCGGTAGGTATCGATGCGGAGGTCCTTGTCCTCGATCCGGATGTCCACCTCCTCCGCCTCGGCCAGCACGGCCACGGTGACGGTGGAGGTGTGGATGCGCCCCTGCGTCTCGGTCGCCGGCACGCGCTGGACGCGGTGCACGCCGCTCTCGAACTTCAGCCGCGCGAAGACGTCCTTGCCCTCGATCTCGGCCGAGGCACCCTTGATGCCGCCCAGCTCGTTCTCGTCGTATTCGAGGATGCTGAAGCGCCAGCCATGACCCTCGGCGTATTTCTGGTAGGCGCGGAACAGCTCCCCGGCGAAGAGGCCGGCCTCGTCGCCACCGGCGGCCGGGCGGATTTCCAGGATGGCGCTGCGTGAATCCGCCTCGTCGCGGGGCAGCAGCATCAGGCGGATCTCACGCTCCAGCCTGGGCAGGCGCTCCTTCGCGTCGAGCAGCTCGGCCTCGGCCAGCTCCTTCATCTCCGGGTCGGCCAGCAGGGTCTCGGCCTCCTCGCGCGCCGTCTCCAGCGCACGGTACTCGCCGACCTTCTCGACCAGCGGCTCCAGCCCCGAGAGTTCCTTGGAGATGGTGCCGATCTCGGCGCCGCCCGCGGTCTCCAGCTGCGCGCGGAGCTCGGCCGCGCGGAGCATGACCCGGTCGAGCGAGGCGGGAAGGCTCATCCGCGCAGCCGCTCCACAAGGGCGGTGAGCGCCACCTCCTCCTGCGTGCCGGCGTCGAGGTCACGCAGCTGGGCCACGCCCTTCGCCGCCTCGGCCTCGCCGATGATGAGGGCGGCGCGCGCGTTCTGCTTGTTCGCGCGCTCCATGCGGCGCTTGAGATTGCCGCGATACCCCATCTCGGCCGCGATGCCCGCGGCGCGCAGCGACTGCAGCACATCGACCGCCACCCGCTCCTCGGCCTCCGAGACGGGGATTACGGTAACCAGCCGATGCGCGGCGGGCGTCAGGCCCGCGACCTCCATCAGCATGGCCAGCCGCTCGATGCCTGCCGCCCAGCCGACGGACGGCGTGGCCGGGCCGCCCATCTCCTGCACCAGGCCGTCATAGCGGCCGCCGCCCATGACCGTGCCCTGCGCGCCGAGGCGGTCGGTCACGAATTCGAAGGCCGTGTGGCTGTAGTAGTCGAGGCCGCGGACGATGCGCGGGTTCTCGCGATAGGGCACCTTGAAGCCATCGAGGTGCCGCCGGAGCGCATCCCAATGGGCGCGCGCGCCCTCGGTCAGGAAGGCCTCGATGGTCGGCGCGCCGGCGACCAGCTTGCGGTCGCCCTCGTCCTTGCTGTCGATGATGCGCAGCGGGTTCTTCTCGAGCCGGCGCTTGCTGTCCTCGCTCAGCGCCTCGCGATGCGCGGAGAAATAGGCGATCAGCTCGGCGCGGTAGGCCTCGCGGCTTTCCGTGTCGCCCAGCGTATTCACCTCCAGGATCGCGCCCTCGTCGAGGCCGAGCTCCTTCAGGATGTGGTAGCCGCAGGCGATCACCTCGGCGTCGGCCAGGGGCTCCGCGGCGCCCAGGATCTCGAGGTCGATCTGGTGGAACTGGCGGTAACGCCCGGCCTGGGGCCGCTCGTAGCGGAACATCGGCCCGGCGGCGAAGACCTTGCGCGGCAGGTTCGACTGGGTGAGCCCGTTGGTGACCAGCGCGCGGCAGAGGCCGGCCGTGTATTCCGGGCGCAGCGTCACGCTGTCCCCGCCCCGGTCCTCGAAGGTGTACATCTCCTTGGAGACGACGTCCGAGGTCTCGCCCAGGCCACGCGCGAAGACGCGGGTGTCCTCGAAAATGGGGGTGGCCCATTCCTCGAAGCCGTAGAGCGCGGAGATGCGCCGCGCCGTCTTGATGACGCGGTGATGCCGGCGGAACTCGTCGCCGATGAGGTCACGCGTGCCGCGCGGGGGCTGGAATTTGAGGCTGGACATGGCCTGCGGGGGTAGCCCCGGCGCGGGCCGGCGGCAAGGGGCGAAGCCGCGCCGCAGAAGATCGTTCCCATGTTGGGCGGCGCCGCGCTAGCCTCCGCCGCCCTCCCGAGGAGACGTGCGATGACGATGTCGCCTGGAACCCTCTTTCGCTTCTGGTTCGAGGAAGTGTGGAACAAGCGGGCCGCCGACCTGATTCCCGCCTACTTCGCCGAGGATGGCGTCGCCTATGCGCTCGATGCCGCGGGCGGGGACGCCCATGGGCCGGAGGCCTTCCGGGCTTTCTTCGAGACCTTCCACGACAATTTCTCCGACGTGGAATTCACCGTGCACGACGTGCTGGAGAACGGTGACTGGGCAGCCGGCCGCTGGACCTGCCGCCTGACCCACAGCGGCGACGGCTTCGGCGCACCCGCGACGGGCGAGACGCTGACCGTCAGCGGCATGACGATGATGCGGGCCGCCGACGGAAAGATCCTCGAAGGCTGGAACGAGTGGGACCGGCTGAAGCTGGCCACGACCTGCCGCATGGTGGGCGCGGTGGCTTAATTCTTTACCCCGCGCCGGGCGCAGGTTCTGGGCGCGCTCGCGCCCCGAGGCGAGGCCTCGGCCCGCGAACTGAAGCGAGCTACTCCGCCGCCTGCTTCGCCATCTGCTCGGCCGCCTTCTGGGCGTCCGCCTCGGCCTGGAGCAGCGCGGCGCGCGCCTCCACGAGGCCGACCAGATGGTCCACCATCGCGTCGGTGTCCGTCTGGTGGTCCTGCTTGCCGGCCGAATAGACCATGTGCCGGCCCGCGCCGCCGCCGGTCAGGCCGATATCGGTCATCAGCGCCTCGCCCGGGCCGTTCACCACGCAGCCGATGATCGAGAGGCTGATGGGTTGCACCACATGGGCCAGCCGCTCCTCCAGCCTCTCCACCGTGCGGATCACGTCGAAGCCCTGCCGCGCGCAGGAGGGACAGGAGATGATTTTCACGCCCCGGTGCCGCAGGTGCAGCGACTTCAGGATGTCCCAGCCGACCGAGACCTCCTCCTCCGGCTCCGCGCTCAGGGAGACGCGCATCGTGTCGCCGATGCCGGCCCAGAGCAGGTTGCCCAGGCCGATGGCGGACTTCACGGTACCCGTGCGCTTGCCGCCCGCCTCGGTGATGCCGATGTGCAGCGGGTGGTCGCAGGCATCGGCCAGCTGCTGGTAGGCCGCGACGGCGAGGAAGACGTCGGACGCCTTCACGCTGATCTTGAACTCGTGGAAGTCGTTCTGGAGGAGGTGGTCGGCGTGCCAGAGCGCGCTTTCGACCAGCGCCTCCGGGTTGGGCTCGCCATATTTCTCCAGCAGGTGCTTCTCCAGGCTGCCGGCGTTCACGCCGATGCGGATGGAGCAGCCGTGGTCCTTGGCGGCCTTGACGACTTCCTTCACGCGATCCGCCGAGCCGATATTGCCCGGGTTGATGCGCAGGCAGGCCGCGCCCGCCTTCGCCGCCTCGATGGCGCGGCGATAGTGGAAGTGGATGTCGGCCACGATCGGCACGTTCACTTCGCGCACGATCTCGGCCAGCGCCTTGGTGCTGTCCTCGTCGGGGCAACTCACGCGCACGATGTCTACGCCCGCGACCTCGGCCTTGCGGATCTGGGCGATGGTCGCCTCCGCATCCGAGGTCAGGGTGTTCGTCATCGTCTGGACGGAGATCGGCGCGTCGCCGCCGACCAGCACCTTGCCGACCCGGATCTGCCGCGACTTTCGGCGTTCGATGTGCTGGTAGGGCCGGTAGCTGCTCATGCAAATCCTCGCGGAGCGGGTCTTGCCCGCAATATAGGCCGGGGCGGCGCGATGCCAAAGGGCGGGGTCGCCCCTGGCCGCGCAGCTATTGCCGCGGCGTGGGGGTGTTCGCGCGGGCCGGGGCCGGCGGTGTCGCGGCAGGCGCCGCGGGAGCCGGGGTTGTGGTGGCTGCCGGGGCCGGAGCCGGGGCAGGCCGCGCCACGGGGGCGGCGGCGGGAGCCCCAGGCGCCGGGGTACCGGCCGCGGCAGGCGGCGCGCGCAGATGGCTCACGCTGAGCGGGACATCGCGCCGCACGCCGGACAGGGCGCCGAAGACGGGCGAGACATTGCCCTCGACCAACACATCCATCGCCTGGGCATTGCCGGTGGAAAGGATCAGCCCTTCGCGATTGGGAACGGAGAAGGTCTCACCGGCGCGCATGGTGCGGGCCAGGATATTCGAGTTGGCGCGCGTATCGCGGACCTGGGTCCAGACATCGGCCTTGGCGCGCAGCGTGATGCGCGACTGGTCGGGCGGAATATTGGCGGGAGCCGGGGCTGCGGGCTGCGCGACGGGTGCCGGGGGCGGAACCTGCACCGGCACGGGCGTGGGCACCGGCAGGGGCGGCATCCCGCTCGCGGGCGCGGGCGTGGCCGGGGTACCCGGCGCGGCGCCGGCCGGCGCAGGCGGCACGCTCGCAGCCGGGGCAGGCGCGGCGGGGGTGGTGGGGCCGGTGGCGCTGGGGCGCAGCGCCTCGCCGCTGCGGGCCGCCGGCTCGAGCCGGGAGGGAACAGCCGGGACCGCATCCACGCTGCGATTGCTGGACCCTGTCCAATTGTACCAGGCGACATAGGCGCCGATGGCGACCACCGCACCCACCAGCACCACGACGCCAGCCGGGAAGCCGCGCTCGGGAACTGGCTCGGGGAAGACGAGGTCGGCCTTGCGCGCCTGGCCGGAGACGGCGTCGCGCAGGCGGCGAACCATGTCGTCGGGGTCGAAGCCGAGATAGCCCGAGTAGTTGCGAACGAATCCAATCGCATAGGCCGGCGATGGGAGATCCTTCAGCCGCCCTTCCTCGAGCGCGACCAGATAGACCCGCCGGATACGGAGCTGGGCGGCGACATCCTCGATGGAGAGGCCGAGGGACAGGCGCGCGTCGCGCAGTTCCTCGCCGAGCCGTGCGGCATCCACAGCTGGGGCCTCCTGGGGGCGGAAGCGTTTCATGTCGTCGAACACGGACCCATCGTTAGACCTTCCCGAGGCGCGGAAAAAGCCCCTGCGTCGCGTCCGACCGAATCTTCATGCGAGGCCGCGGCGGGCCGCCAGGGCAGAGGCCGCCTGCCCGATCAGCTCGGCCACGATCTCGGCCGCAGGCTGCTCGCGCGTCACCATGCCGACGCTCTGGCCCGCCATGAGGGAGCCGTTCTCGACATCGCCTTCGATGACGGCCCGGCGCAGCGCCCCGGCCCAGAAATGCTCGATGTCGAGCTGCGCCTCTTCCTTCGCCAGCTCGCCGGCCTGGAAGCGCTTCAGCACGGCGGCCTGGTGCTCCATGAAGCGCTTGGTGCCCTCGTTCTGCAGGGCGCGGACCGGGATGACCGGAAAGCGCTCGTCGATCTGCACGGTGGGCAGCGCGTCGCGGGCGGCGCCGCGGATGAAGGCCTTCTTGAAGTTCGGATGGGCGATGCTCTCCGTCGCGCAGACGAAGCGCGTGCCGAGCTGCACGCCCGCCGCCCCCATCTCCAGGTAGGAGAGGATGGCCTCGCCGCGCCCGATGCCGCCCGCCACGAAGACCGGCACCTCCGTGATATGGGGCAGGATCTCCTGCGCCAGGACGTTGAGGCTGACGGGGCCGATATGCCCGCCCGCCTCGCTGCCCTCGATCACCAGCGCATCGGCGCCGGAGCGGATCAGCTTCTTGGCCAGCGCCAGCGCGGGCGCGAAGCACACGATCTTGGCCCCGCCCTCCTTGGCGCGCTTGATCGCCGAGCCGGGCGGGATGCCGCCGGCGAAGACGATGTGACTGACGCCGTGGGAGAGGCAGGTGTCCACCAGCTCCTCCAGCCGCGGATGCATGGTGATCAGGTTCACGCCGAAGGGCTTCTGCGTGAGCGCCTTGGTCGCCGCGATCTCCTGGTCCAGCCGGTCGGGCTCCATCGCGCCGCAGGCGATGACGCCGAAGGCGCCAGCATTGGAGAGGGCGGCGACGAGGTTTCGCTCGCTCACCCAGGACATGGCGCCGCCCAGCAGCGCGTAGCGCGTGCCGAAGAAGGCCGCGCCCCGCGCCATCAGCCGGTCGATTTCGGCATAGGCGGCGGCGGGCGCGAGGGGCTGGGCAGCCTGGTCCATTATTCGGCGTCCAGGCCGTAGGCCGTGTGCAGGGCGCGCACCGCGAGCTCGGTGTAGTCGGCCGCGACGAGCACGCTCACCTTGATCTCGCTGGTCGAGATGACCTGGATGTTGATGCCCTTCTCGGACAGCGCCTTGAACATGGTGGCCGCGACGCCCGCATGGGTCCGCATGCCGATGCCGACCACGCTGATCTTCGTCACGTCCGGGTCGGCGACGAGCAGGCCGTAGTTCAGCTCGGCCTTCGCCTTCTCCAGGATGTCGCGCGCGCGCGGCAGGTCCGCCCGGCCGACCGTGAAGGTCATGTCCGTGTTGCCGTCCTCGCCGATGTTCTGGACGATCATGTCCACGTTCACATTGGCCTCGGAGAGCGGCCCAAAGATGCGGGCGGCGATGCCCGGCCGGTCGGGCACCTTGCGAAGGGTCACCTTCGCCTCGTCCCGCGAGTAAGCGATGCCGGAAACGATCGGCTTCTCCATGATCTCGTCCTCATCCACGACCAGGGAGCCTGGCTTGTCTTCGAAGCTGGAAAGAACCTGCACCCGCACGCGCGCCTTCATGGCGAGCTCGACGGAGCGGGTCTGCAGAACCTTGGCGCCCACGGAAGCGAGTTCCAGCATCTCCTCGTAGGAAATGCGCTCGAGCTTGCGGGCCTTGGGCACGATGCGCGGATCGGTCGTGTAGACGCCGTCCACGTCGGTATAGATGTCGCAGCGGTCCGCGTTCAGCGCGGCGGCCAGCGCCACGGCCGAGAGGTCCGAGCCGCCGCGGCCGAGCGTCGTCACGCGGTTGCGCGTGGGCTCCAGCCCCTGGAAGCCGGCCACGACGGGAACCTGGCCCTGCTCCATGCGCTTGATGAGCTCGGCGCCCCGGATCTCCTCGACGCGCGCCTTGCCATGCGCGTTGTCGGTGATGATGGGAATCTGCCAGCCCTGCCAGGAACGCGCCTCGACGCCGATGGCCTGCAGCGCGATGGCCAGCAGGCCGATCGTCACCTGCTCGCCCGTCGCGACGACCACGTCGTACTCCCGCGCGTCATGCAGCGGCGAGAGATCCTGGCACCATTTGACCAGCTGGTTCGTCGTCCCCGACATGGCGGAAACCACGACGGCCACCTGGTTGCCGGCATCGACCTCGCGCTTCACGCGCGCGGCCACGTTGCGGATCCGGTCAAGGTCGGCGACGGAGGTGCCGCCGAACTTCATCACAATGCGGGACATGACTGTTCCTGACCCGGCAGGCGGGCCTTGCAGTGGGAGTGGGGGCGGGTCAGATACCGGGCATGACGCAGATGGGCAACATGGCCGGGGGCGGCGGCGGCTCCGCGGACGGCGCGGAGGTCGCGAAATTCGATGCGCTGGCCTCGGATTGGTGGAATCCCCGGGGGCCGATGGCACCGCTGCATGCCATGAATCCCGTCCGGATGGGCTGGATTGCCGAGCGCCTGGGAAATCTGCAGGGCCTGCGCATCCTGGATGTCGGCTGCGGCGCGGGCCTCGCTTCCGAATGGCTGGCCCGGGAAGGCGCCGTGGTGACCGGGCTCGACGCGGCCGGTGCCGCGCTGGAGGCCGCCCGTGCCCATGCCGCGGCTTCGGGCCTGTCCATCGACTACCGCGAGGGCATGCCGGAGGACCTCGCCGGGGGCGGCTACGACGCGGTCATCGTGCTCGAGGTCATCGAGCATGTCCCTCCCTCCCAGCGGGCGGCCTTCTGCGCCTCGCTGGCGCGGCTCGCGAAGCCCGGTGGGCTGGTCGCGCTCTCCACGCTGAACCGCACGCGGCGTTCCTGGCTCTTCGCCATCCTGGGCGCCGAGCATCTGCTGCGCTGGCTGCCGCGCGGCACCCATGACTGGAAGCAGTTCCTGCTGCCGTCCGAACTCGGCGCGCTGCTGCGTGGCGCGGGGTTGGCCGTCACCGACACGGCGGGGATGCTGCCCGGCCTCGGCGGCGGCTTCCGCATCGGTCGAGACATGGCGGTCAACTATCTGATGGCGGCCCGCAAACCGGGCTGAGCGCTCCGATTATTGCATGCCGGATGTGACAATTTGTCAAAGTTGCTGACGCAAAGCGTCCTGTATTGAAGGCGGAACGTCCTGGCAGCATGCCGGAATGGTTCGGGAACGCGCTTTGCCAGACATCGTCTCGACCCGCGGCCTCCCGCCCGAGAACCAGTTCGATGCCTGGCAGGGGTGGTTCGAGGGCATCTTCGACGTTTGTGACCTCGACGGAGGCGAGCCGCCGAGCTTCGAGGCCGAAACGCGGCACTGGACGCTTTCGGGCCTCTCGGTCGGCCAGGTCTTTGCCCCTGCCCTTCGCGCCACGCGCAGCGCCGAGCTCGTCCGGCGCAATCCGATCGATCACTGGGTCTTGGGGCTGGGTCGCAAGGACACCTTGATCGCCACCGCCTCGGCCAACCGCATCATCCGCGCCGGCACGCCCTTCGTGACTTCCCTCGGCCATTTCGTGGCCAGCGAGCGCGAGGCGGACGAGCGCCTGCACATCTACCTGCCGCGCGATAATTTCGGGCAGCTCAGCGGGCTCGACGGCCGCAGCGGGCTCGTGATGGATCGGCCGCTCGGCCTCCTTTTCGCGACCTTCCTGCGTGGCCTGGTTCGGCATCTCGCGCGAATGCCGCAGGGGGAGCGCGTGCCGGCCAGCGACGCCCTGCGGGCCATGGTCTCGGCTTGCATCGTGCCCACCGCGGATCGCATCGCGGAAGCGGCCGACCATCTCGACGCCACGCGGCTCGAGCGCGTCCGCGGCGTGATCCGGCGGCACCTGACCTCCCCGGAGTTGAACGTCGCGATGATATGCCGGGAGCTCGGCCTCTCCCGCAGCCAGCTCTATCGCCTGCTGAACGGGGAAGGCGGCGTGGGCCACTATATCCGTCGCCAGCGCCTGGAAGCCTGCTACGCGGCGTTGGCGAACCCCGAGGGCACGACGCCGATCGGCCAGATCGCGAGCGCGTACGGCTTCGAGGACCCTTCCGTCTTCAGCCGCGTGTTCCGCCGCGAATTCGGCTTCAGCCCCAGCGATGTGCGGGCGGCCGCGCAATCAGGCGCGGTCGTCGCGGCGGAAGCGCGCGTGGACCGGTCCGGCTACTTCGGGAGCACGCTGAGCGAGCAGCTTCGGGCTGCTGAGCGCACCGACTCGTCGGGGCCGCTGGCCTGAGCATGCAGGGGGTGGGGGTGGCGGACCCGGCGCGATTCGAACGCACGACCTCTGCCTTCGGAGGGCAGCGCTCTATCCAGCTGAGCTACGGGTCCAGTCCGGCGCCTCAGTAGCGCATGATGCCGCGCCGGGGAAGCCCGCTTCACGGCATCATCTTCCGCCGCCTAATCTTCCTGGCGGAGCGGCCGATAGACGCCGCCCGACAGGGAAGGAAGACCGATGCGACTCCTGCTCGCCGGCGCCATGGCGCTGGCCTTCGCGTTGCCGGCCCGGGCCCAGGCGCCCATCACCCTCGTGGTCAACTTCGTGGCCGGCGGCCCCTCGGATCTCATGGGCCGGCTCCTGGCGCCGGAGCTCTCGGCCGCGCTCGGCAGCCAGGTGGTCATCAAGAACAGCGCGGGCGCGGCCGGCGGCATCGGCGCGGCCGAGGTGGCGCGCGCCCGGCCGGATGGGCAGACGCTGCTGCTCTCGCCCATCGGCGCCATGGCGATCCAGCCGCATTTCCGGTCCGACCTGCCCTACCGTCCCGGCGATTTCGCACCGATCTGCCAGGTCGCCGACACGCCGGTCGTCGTGATGTCCGCGCCCGACAGCCCGATCCGCGACCTCCCCATCCTGCTCAGCCGGGCGCGGGAGGCACGCGGCGCCTTCAACTTCGGCTCCACCGGCCCGGGCTCCCTGCCCCATATCGCGACCGTGGCCCTGGCCCGCGCGGCGGGGGTCGAGATGACGCACATCCCCTTCCGCGGAAACGCCGAGGCCGTGACGGCGCTGCTGCGCGGCGACGTCTCGATCTTCGCCGATCAGCCCGGGACGCTGCGCGGCAACAACCTCCAGGCCGTGGCGATCCTCTCCGAGCAGCGCGTCGCCGAATTCCCCCACACGCCGACGCTGCGCGAGCAAGGCCTCGACATCGTCTATTCCATCTGGTCCGGCATCTTCGCCCCGGCGGGAACGCCGCCGGAATTCCTCGCCCGCGTGGAGGCGGCCTGTCGCCGCGCGCTCCAATCGCCCGCCGTGATCGCGGGCTTCGAGCGGCTGGCCACGCCCATCGTCTTTCGCGGCCAGCGCGACTTCGCCGCCTTCTGGGCGTCGGAACTCGAGAAGTTCCAGGGCGTGGTCCGCGCGGCCGGCCTCCGCCCGGGGGACTGACGGCTTGCCCGGCGCGGGAAGGGCAAGCAGTCTCCCGCCGCAGCCAGGAGGAGCGATCGCATGACGGACGACACCCCGCGACCCGTGGACGGGCTCGTGACGCCGCGCTTCGCCGCGCCCGCAACCTTCATGCGCCTGCCGCTGCGCGACTCGGCCGAGGAGATCGACATCGCCCTCCTCGGCATTCCCTTCGATGGCGCGGTCACCAACCGCCCCGGCACACGGCACGGGCCCCGCGCGCTGCGCGACGCTTCCTGCCTGATGCGGCGCGTCCATCCGGTGAGCCTTATCGAGCCCTACCGGCTCTGCCGCATCGCCGATCTCGGCGATGCGGAGACCAATCCGGTGGATGTCATGGCCACGCTCAAGCTCGTGGAGGAGCGCGCGGCGAAGATCCGCTCGACCGGTGCCTGGGTCTTCGGCGTGGGCGGCGACCATCTGATGTCCCTGCCCCTGCTGCGCGCCCTGAAACGGGCGGCGCCGTCCACGCCGCCGCTCGGCATGGTGCATTTCGACGCGCATTCCGACACGACCGACACCTATTTCGGCGGCACGCGCTACACCCACGGCACGCCCTTCCGGCGCGCCATCGAGGAAGGGCTGCTCGATCCCCGGCGCGTCGTGCAGATCGGCATCCGCGGCTCGCTCTACGAGCGCGACGACATGGCCTATGCCGAGTCCGTCGGCATCCGCATCATCCGGATCGAGGAATGCGAGGAGCTGGGCCCGGACGGCATTGCGGCCGAGGCGCGGCGGGTAACGGCGGGCGGGCCCACCTATCTCACCTTCGACATCGACAGCCTCGACCCCGCCTTCGCGCCCGGCACCGGCACGCCGGAGGTGGGCGGCCTCACCCCGCGGGAGGCCATGCGCATCCTGCGGGGATTGCGGGGGATTCCGCTGGTCGGGGCTGATCTCGTCGAGGTCTCGCCCCCCTTCGACCCGGGCGGCAACACCGCCATGGTGGGAGCGACGATGATGTTCGAAATCCTCTGCCTTCTGGCCGAGGCCCGCGCGGCCTATTGAATTTCTCCATCCGACCCGCGAGATTGCCGCAGTGCAGAGCCGCACCCGACGCCCCCAGTTCTTCTATACGACGACCCCGCTCCCCTGCCCGTACCTGCCGGGCCGGACGGAACGGAAGATCGTGACCGAGCTCACGGGCGCGGATTCCGAGACCCTGCACGACAAGCTCTCGCGTGCCGGGTTCCGGCGCAGCCACAACATCGCCTATTCGCCGGTCTGTCCGGGCTGCCGGGCCTGCATCCCTATCCGGGTCCGCGCCGCCGATTTCGAGCCGAACCGCACGCAGCGGAAGATCCTGGCCCGCAACGCGGACCTGGAGGTCCGCGCCACCCCGGCCCGCGCGACGGCCGAGCAGTTCGCGCTGTTCCAGCACTACCAGCAGACCCGCCATCCCGGCGGCGACATGGCGGCGATGGGCTTCTACGACTACCGCGCCATGGTCGAGGACACGCCGATCACCACGGGCCTCGTCGAGTTCCGCGACGCCGGCGGCAAGCTGCTGGGCGGCTGCCTGGCGGACTGGCTCTCGGACGGGCATTCGGCCGTCTACAGCTTCTTCGCGCCCGAGGAGGATCGCCGCAGCCTCGGCACCTTCGCGGTCATGTGGCTGCTGCAGGAGGCGAAGCGCGTAGACCTGCCCTATGTCTACCTGGGCTACTGGGTCCCGGAGAGCCGGAAGATGTCCTACAAGGCCGGCTTCCGGCCCGCCGAGGTGCTGATCCACGGCAATTGGCGCGCCCTCGGCGAAGAGGTTCCCCTGACCGGCGAGGCCGTGATCGCGGGCTGAGGCCCGCGACGGGACTCTAGCGCCGCCCGCCGCCCGGCCGCTGCCGGATCAGGTCATAGACCAGCGAGCAATCGCCGCCGCGGCCGGGGTGGCTGCCCGTGAAGCGCCGCGCATTGTTCGGCCCCTCGAAGATCTGCCCCTCGCCCGGCCCGAAGGTGCCGATGCGCGGCAGGCTGACGGCGGCGTTGGGCCCGATCGTCGCCTCCAGCGGCGGGTCCCCCGGCAGCCCCGGGATGGTCATGGTGGCGCCATGGACCTCCGCCGCGAGAAGCTGCCGGCCGGAGCGCCCCGTCCGCCGGCACTCCTGCACCCGATGCCCCACATAGACGCCATCATGCGGGCCGGTGCGCTGGGCGAAAGCCGTATCGGGAAGCAGCGCGGAGAGCGCCAGGAGGGTCAGGCTCAAAACTCGCATCACTCAGTTCCCGAAACGATTGGCACGCGGAAATCCGTTGGGCGGCAGCTTGCCGGCGCCGGCCCGGTTCCCGCGCCAAGCCGTCAGATCCATCTCGGTCCGCGTGCGCTCGCCGAGCTGCCAGGTCAGCCCCTCAGCCATCGCGAAGACCTTGGCGTCCGCGAGGCCCCCATCCTTGTAGGATTGCAGTTGCACACCGCGCCCGCGCGACATCACGGGCAGCTGTTCCAGCGGGAAGACGAGCAGCTTTCGGTTGTCGCCCAGCACGGCCACCGCATCGCCCTCGCCCGGCACGCAGAGCGCGGCGCGCGCCGCGCCCTCGAGCGACATGATCTGCTTTCCGGTGCGCTTCTCGGCCACCAGCTCCGCACCCTCGACCAGGAAGCCCTTCCCGTCCGTCGCGGCGACCAGGTACTTCGCGCCCTCGGTCGGCAGGAAGAGCGCCAGCACGCTGTCCTCGTTGGGCAGGTCCACGATCAGGCGCAGCGGCTGGCCGTCGCCGCGGCCGCGCGGCAGCGTCTCGGCGCGCAGCGTGTAGGCCTTGCCGTTGCTGGCGAAGACCACGACGCGGTCGGTGCTCTGCACATGCAGGCGGAAGGCGAGCGCGTCGCCTTCCTTGAAGCGCAGCTCCGCATCCTCGGCGAGGTGGCCCTTGAAGGCGCGGATCCAGCCCTTCTCGGAGAGCACGACCGTCAGCGGCTCGCGCTCGATGAAGGCGCTCTCGTCCACCACCACGGCGGGGATCGCGGTGCCATGGGCCGTGCGGCGGTCGCCCAGCGCGCCCGAGCCGAACTTCTTCCGCGTCTCCTCGATCTCCTTGCCGATCGCCGTCCACTGCTTGGCCGTGCTGGCGAGGAGGCCCTGGAGCGACTTCTGCTCCTTGGTGAGCTTCTCGTGCTCCTTGCGGATCTCCATTTCCTCGAGCTTGCGCAGCGCGCGCAGGCGCATGTTGAGGATGGCTTCCGCCTGCACCTCGGTCAGCTCGAAGCGCTTCATCAATTTAGGTTTAGGCTCATCCTCGGTGCGGATGATGCGGATCACCTCGTCGAGGTTGAGATAGGCGATGAGATAGCCGCCCAGCACCTCCAGCCGCCGCGCGATGGCGGCGAGGCGATGGTTGGTGCGGCGGATCAGCACCTCGTGCCGGTGGTCCAGCCAGCAGCGCAGCGCCTCGCGCAGGCCCATGACGCGCGGCGTGCGCGTCGCGTCCAGCACGTTCAAGTTGAGACTGAAGCGGCTCTCCAGCTGCGTCGCGCGGAACAGCGTCTCCATCAGCACCGCGGGCTCGACGCTCCGGTTGCGCGGCTCCAGCACCAGGCGGATGGTCTCGGCGCTCTCGTCGCGCACATCGGCGAGCAGCGGGAGCTTCTTCTCCTCCAGCAGCAGCGCGATCTGCTCGATGAGGCGCGACTTCGCGACCTGGTAGGGAATCTCCGTGACGATGATGGTCCAGGCGCCGCCCTTGTTGCGCTCAACTTCCCACTTCGCGCGGATGCGGAAGCCGCCGCGGCCGGTCTCGTAGGCCTCGGCGATGGTCTCGGCGCTGTCCACCAGCACGCCGCCCGTCGGGAAATCGGGGCCGGGGACATGCTTCAGCAGGTCGGCGGTCGTGGCCTTGGGGTTCTGGATCAGTTCCAGCGCGGCGGCGCAGAGCTCTCCCGCATTGTGCGGCGGGATGTTCGTCGCCATGCCGACGGCGATGCCGCTCGCGCCATTGGCCAGCAGGTTCGGGAAGGCGGCCGGCAGGACCACCGGCTCCTTGTCCTCGCCGTCATAGGTCGCGCGGAAATCGACCGCGTCCTCGTCGATTCCCGAGAGCAGCGCCTGCGCGACCTCGGTCAGCCGCGCCTCGGTGTAGCGCATGGCGGCCGCGTTATCGCCGTCGATATTGCCGAAGTTTCCCTGGCCCTCGACCAGCGTGTAGCGGGCCGCGAATTCCTGCGCCTGGCGGACCAGCGCCTCGTAGATCGAGCTGTCGCCATGCGGATGGTACTTGCCCATCACGTCGCCGACGATGCGGGCGCACTTCTTGAAGCCCGAGGCCGGGTCCAGCTTGAGCTGGTGCATGGCCCAGAGCAACCGCCGGTGCACCGGCTTCAGCCCGTCCCGCACATCGGGCAGCGACCGCGCCATGATGGTGGACATGGCATAGGCCAGGTAGCGCTCGCTCAGCGCCTCGCCGAGGCGGGTCTCGCGGACCTCGCCGGCATCCTTGGGGACCAGATCGTCAGGCATTCTCACTCGGTTCTGTCATGGTCGTCAGCCGGTCCTGCAGCATCACCCGCGCCGGGGGAAGCGGGCGGTGCTGGAGGCCGAAGGCATCCCGGGAGAGGAAAAAGCCCGTCAGGCGGAGTCCCGCAAGCCATTCCTTGGCATCTGACGGCTTCGTATCATTCCGGAGAAATTCCGGCAGGGCGAGAAGCCGGTCCGCATAGGGCTCCCCGGCCGCCCGGCTGACCGCCCGGCCCGACCTGGGCGAGACCCAGACCAGCTCCTCCGTGGCGCCGGTGGCCGCGCAGCTCGACAGGTCCAGCCCGTAGCCGAGCTCGGCCAGCAGGGCGGTTTCCCATTGGGCCAGAAGCGGCAGGGCATGGTCCGCCCCCCGCGCCAGCGCCGCGATGACGCGGACCAGCCCATGGAAGCAGCTGGCGTGGGCCTCGCGCTCCGGCAAAGCACCCTCGGCCACCGCGCAGGCGGCCGTCAGCACCGAAAGCGCCAGAGGATCCTCCATGGCGTGGGCCGCGGCCGCATGGACCATCTCGCCCGAGATGCTGCCGAGCTGTTCGGACAGCCGCCCTACCCAGCGCGCCTCGATCAGATTGCCGGGCTGCCACAGCGCGGCCTGCGCGCGGGAGGCGCCGCCCTTGGCCAGGCCAGCGTGGCGGCCGTGCTCCTCGGTCATCACGGTCACAACCAGGGCGCCCTCGCCATGCGGGCGGGTCGCCAGCACGATCGCGGGCGCGGCCCATTCCAGGCTCATGGGCGGCGCCACCGGGCGTAGAGCGTCATGCCCAATGCCACGAGGAAGGACAGGCCGGTCGCCGGGACGCCCGCGAGGAAGAAGGTCAGGTCGCTGTACCAGGGGCAGCGGCCGTGGAAGTTGCAGCTGGGCGCGAAGCCCAGGCCGAGTCCGGTCAGCACGCCGAGGAGGATCGTGACGATCCAGGCCTTGCGCCAAGCGGCCACCCGGTCAGCCCTCGTCCTCCAGGCCGAGCGCCCGGATGCGTCCGCGCTCCTCGTCCCAGCCCGGCCGCTCCTTCACGTTCAGGAAGAGGTGAATGGGCCGCTCCAGCAGCGCCGTCAGCTCCTCGCGGGCGCGGCGGCCGATCTCCTTGATCTTCTGGCCCTTGTCGCCGATCAGGATGGCCTTCTGCGAGGCGCGCGCGATGTAGATGGTGCAGTCCACGCGGGCGCTGCCGTCTGGCCGCTCCGTCCAGCTCTCGGTCTCGACCGAGGCGTGGTGCGGCACCTCCTCATGGGTCTGGCGCAGGATCTGCTCGCGCACCACCTCGGCCGCCAGCATGCGGTTGGGCAGGTCCGACAGCTCGTCCTCGGGGAACATCCAGGGGCCGGGCGGCATCGCCTCGGCCAGCTTCTCGCGCAGCCGGTCGAGCCCTTTCTCCTTCTCGGCCGAGATCATGAAGGTCTCGTTGAAGGGCAGCAGCTTGTGCAGCTCCGCCGCCAGCGGCAGCAGCTGCTCGCGCGGGATGAGATCCACCTTGTTGAGCGCGAGCCAGAGGGTGCGCTTCTGCTCGGCCAGCTTCTCGATGATGGAGCGCAGGCCCTCGGTGATCCCGGCCTTCGCATCCACCACCAGCAGCGCGAAATCGGCGTCCTTCGCGCCCCCCCAGGCCGCCGAGACCATGGCACGGTCCAGCCGGCGGCGCGGCGCGAAGATGCCGGGCGTATCCACCAGCACGATCTGCGCCTCGCCCTCGATCAGCACGGCGCGCACGCGGAAGCGCGTGGTCTGCGGCTTGGGCGAGACGATGGTGACCTTGGTGCCCGCCATGGCGTTCACCAGGGTGGACTTGCCCGCATTCGGCGCACCCAGGATGGCGACGAAGCCGCAGCGCTGCCGCTCCGGCGCAATGGGCGTTTCGTTCATGGCGTCACTCCCGCGAGCCAGGCTTCGGCTGCCGCCTGCTCTGCCGCTCGCTTGTTCTCGCCCATGCCCTGCGCCGCGCGCCCCGCCGCCGTGACGGTGACGACGAAGACAGGCGCATGCGAGGGGCCCTTGGCCGAGACATGTTGATATTCGGGCAGGCCGAGGCCGCGCCCCAGCGTCCATTCCTGCAGCCGGTTCTTCGGGCTGACCGGCGGCTTGGCATCGGCCTCGATGGCCGCCGCCCATTCCTTCCGCACCACGCGCTTCGCGGGCTCCAGCCCGGCCTCGACGTAGAGCGCGCCCAGCACCGCCTCCAGCGCATCGGCCAGCACCGTCGCCCGCGCGCGCAGTCCCGTCCGCCCCTCGGAAGCCGGTACGCGCAGCGCCTCGGCGAAGCCCATCGCCTCGGCGATCGGGGCGATTACGTCCTGCGAGCAGAGGCTGGCCAGCCGCTTGCCGAGATCGCCCTCACGCTCCTGCGGAAAGCGCTCGGCGAGCCATTCGGCCATGCAGAGGCCGAGCACCCGGTCGCCCAGGAACTCCAGCCGCTCGTTGGAATCCAGCATGCGGCGGCGCGGATCGGCCGCCGATCGGTGGGTCAGCGCCTGCGCCAGCAGCGCAGGGTCGCGGAAGCGGTAGCCGAGGCGCTCCTGCAGCGCCTCGCTCATCGAACCACGGTGAAGAGCCGCGTCCAGCGGATGGCGAAGGGCCAGCCCCACACCTCCCACCAGCGGGCGCTTCCGTCGACCGAGAAGAAGATGAACTCGGCGCGGCCCACCAGGTTCTCCACCGGCACGAAGCCCACCGCGCTCGGCACCCGGCTGTCCAGGCTGTTGTCGCGGTTGTCGCCCATGGCGAAGACATGCCCGTCAGGCACGCGGAATTCCGGCGTGTTGTCGAGCGGCCCGTCATCCGACTGCTCGATGATGAGGTGCGAGCGGCCGCTTGGCAGGAATTCCCGCAGCAGCTGCACCGTCATGCGCGGCCCGTCGCCCTCGGCCACGAAGGGCCCCAGGCGCTCCAGCCGGACCGGCTGGCCGTTGATGTGCAGGATTCCGCGGCGCACCTGGATGATGTCGCCCGGCAGGCCGATGATGCGCTTGATGTAGTCCTGGCTCGTATCGCGCGGCAGCTTGAAGACGGCGACGTCCCCCCGCTGCGGCATGGCGCCCCAAATCCGGCCCGAGAAGAGATTCGGGCTGAAGGGCATCGAATGCCGCGAATAGCCATAGGAATACTTGGAGACGAAGAGATAGTCGCCCACCAGCAGCGTCGGGATCATGGAGCCCGAGGGGATGTTGAACGGCTCGAAGGCGACGGTGCGGATGCCGATGGCGATCAGGGCCGCATACACGACCGTCTTGACGCTTTCGAGCCAACCGCCGCCAGACTTCTTCTTGGCCGCAAGGGTGGTGGTTTTAGCCATTGAGGGTGACCGCGCGATGAAGGACCGGGATTGAGCCTAGCCCCCGGCCGGAGTCAAGGAAGGGGCCGATTCGTCCGGGACCGCCGAGATGATGACGATGGCGCTGGCGTAAGGATACTCGTCGGTCATGGTCAGTGCGATCTCGGCGCGGTGGCCGGGCGGCGTCATGGCCGCGAGGCGCGCGGCGGCCCCTCCGGTCAGCCGCAGCGTGGGTTGCCCCGAGGGCAGGTTCACCACGCCCAGATCCTGCATGAAGACCCCGGCGCGGAAACCGGTGCCCAGCGCCTTGCTCGCCGCCTCCTTGGCCGCGAAGCGCTTGGCATAGGTGCCCGCGCGCAGCCGCTCGGTCCGGCGCTCGGCCTTGGCCCGCTCGGCGGGGGTGAAGACGCGCTGCAGGAAGCGCTCGCCATGACGCTCCAGCACCGCCTCGATCCGGCGGATGTCGCAAACGTCATTCCCGATGCCCAGGATCATATTGTGCCCCCAGACGCCGGGCGGCCGGGTTCCGGCGGGGCGCGCTCGTCTTTCATCGGTTGGTCTGGCTCAGTTCTTGGCGCGATCGACGCGGATGACGCCCTCGCAGGCACGCAGCGTGCCCATGAGCTCGGCGAGGTGGCGGGTATCGCGGACCTCGACGTCGAGGTTGAGGTCGCATTCCTCGTCCTCGCGCCGGCCCAGGCGGAGGTTGGTCAGCACCGCCTTCTGCTTGCTGATGGCATTGGCCACCGAGGAGAGCAGCTGCGGCCCGTTCACCGCCTGCACCGTGAGCCGCACCACATGGGTGGCCGGACCCAGCGCCCCCTGCTCCCAGTCGACGTCCAGGAACCGCTCGGGCGTCGCCGAGAAGTTCTCCAGCATATGGCAGTCCTGGGTGTGGATGGTCACGCCCTTGCCCGTGGTCACGATGCCGACGATCCGGTCGCCCGGGATGGGGTGGCAGCACTGGGCGAAGTGAAGCTGCATCCCCGCCACCACGCCCGTGATGGGCGCGGCCGGCACCGCCGTCTGCTTGGCCGAGCCTGAGCGGCCCAGCCGCGCGCGGCCGGAAACCAGCGCCGTCGGCTCCACCGGGCGCTGCGGCCCGCGCAACTCGGGGAAGGCCGCGTGCACCACGTCGCGCGCCGAGATGCTGCCGCTCGCGACCTGGTGGTACATTTCCTCCACGCCGGACTGGCGCAGCGCCTTCACCGCGGGTTCCAACAGCTTTTCCTGGAACTCCAGGCCGTTCATGCGGAAGGCCTTCACGATGGCCGTCCGGCCCTCGTCGCGCTGCTTCTGCTTCTCCTCGGCCTGGGCGAAGCGGCGGATGCGGGCCTGCGCCTTGCCCGACTTCACGAATTTCAGCCAGGCGGGATTGGGTTGCCCGCCCTTGGCCGTGATGATCTCGACCTGGTCGCCGTTCTCGAGCTTGTCGTGCAGCCGCACGATGCGCCCGTTCACCTTGGCGCCGACGCAGGCGTCGCCGACCTGGCTGTGGACGTGATAGGCGAAGTCCACCGGCGTCGCGTCGCGCGGCAGCTCGATCAGGTCGCCCTTGGGGGTGAAGCAGAAGACCAGCTCGCGATGGAGTTCGAGCTTCGTGCTCTCCAGCGCCTCGTTGGCCTCGTCCTCGGTCTCGAGGATGTCCACCAGCGCCCGCACCCAGGGGAAGCTGCGGGCGGGCTGCGCCGCCTGCGGACCCTGCTTGTAGATCCAGTGCGCCGCGAAGCCGTATTCGGCGATGTGGTGCATCTCGCGCGTGCGGATCTGCACCTCGATCTTGGCCTCGTCCCGCCGGCCCGGCAGCAGCACGCCCGTGTGCAGCGACTGGTAGCCGTTGGTCTTGGGGGTGGAGATGTAGTCCTTGAAGCGGCCGGCGATGACCTTGTAGGCGTCGTGAATCGCACCGAGCGCCAGATAGCAATGCGCCCGCTCCGGCACGATGATGCGGAAGGCCATCACGTCCGAGAGGCCCTCGAAGGCGACGTTCTTCGCCTGCATCTTGCGCCAGATCGAATAAGGGGACTTCGCCCTGCCCTGCACTTCCTCATAGGGCACGCCGTTGACGTCCAGCGTGTCCCGCAGCTCCTGCTCGATCTCGGGGATGATGTCCTCGGAGCGGCCGCGCAGATAGGTCAGGCGTTGCGCGATGGTGGCCCAGGCATCCGGCTTCAGCTCGCGGAAGGCGAGCGTCTCCAGCTCCGTCTTGAGCTGCTCCATGCCGATGCGCTCGGCGAGCGGCGCGTAGATGTCGAGCGTCTCGCGCGCCGTGCGGTTGCGGCTCTCCGGCTTGGTGACGAAGGCGATGGTCCGCATGTTGTGCAGGCGGTCGGCCAGCTTCACCAGCAGGACGCGCAGGTCCTCGCTGACGGCGAGCAGCAGCTTGCGGAGATTCTCGGCCTGCTTCGTGCGCTCGCTCTGCACCTCGATGCGCGAGAGCTTGGTGACGCCATCCACCAGCCGCGCGATCTCGGCGCCGAAGCGGCGCTCGATTTCCGGCAGCTTGTGGTCGGTATCCTCCACCACATCGTGGAGAAGGGCGGTCGCGATGGTCTCGGTGTCCAGCCGGTAGCCGGCCAGGATCTCGGCCACGGCGACGGGGTGGATGATGTAGGGTTCGCCGTTCTGGCGGGCCTGCTTCGCATGCGCCTCGGCGGCGAAGCGCCCGGCGCGGAGCAGGAGGTCCGCGTCAAGACGCGGATCGGCCTCGCTGATGCGGGAACAGAATTCGAGGACGGCGTCGAGGCCGGGCGGCGGCGCCATGCCCGCCGCCAGGCCTTCGGGCGCGCGCGCTACCGCCGGTTCGTCCGGGGTGGCGCGCGGTTTCAAGCGGCGGCCCTCAGTCCGACTGGCCGCCCAGCTCGGCGGCGAGCTGCGCCTCGAGGTCGTCGGCGGAGAATTCCTCGGCGCCCATATCGGCCGGAAGCTCCTCGTTGACGTCCATGACGCCGAAGATGTTCTCGTTCGTGTCGATGAGGTCCATCACCTCGTCCTCGACGGGCTCCGGCTCCGGGGCGCGGCTGAGGGACTTGATGAGGTCCTGCTCCAGGGCGGGCAGCTCGACGGTCTGCTCGGCGATCTCGCGCAGGGCCACGACGGGGTTCTTGTCGTTGTCGCGGTCCAGGGTCAGCGTCTCGCCCCGGCTGATGTTGCGGGCGCGCTGGGCGGCGAGCAGAACCAGCTCGAAGCGGTTCGGAACCTGGAGGATGCAGTCTTCGACGGTGACGCGCGCCATGAGGTACCTCGGGCAATAGGGGGACGGGCGCAGATGGCGCTGCGCCGCGGCGAACCTTCCAGATAAGCGTTTGCGCGCGACTCCGCAACCCGCCTCACGGGCCGAGCGGCGCGAGCTCCTGCCGGGGCAGGGCCGCGATCAGCGCGGCCACCCCCTCTCCGGTGACGGGATGATGCCAGCCGGGCGCGACCTCCGCCAGAGGGTGCAGGACGAAGCCCCTCTCCGCCATGCGGGGGTGCGGCAGGATGGGCGAAGGCCCGGCCCGGACCATGCCTCCCATATCGAGAAGGTCGAGGTCGAGCGTGCGCGGCGCGTTGGGATAGGGCCGCGCGCGGTGATGGGTGGCCTCGATGGCGTGCAGGGCGGCCAGCAGGCCCTCCGGCTCCGCGCTTCCCTCCAGCCGGGCCACCCCGTTCACATACCAGGGCGAGGCCGGGTCCGGCGGGATGGGCGCGCTGCCCCACCAGCGGGAGAGCGCGACCAGGCGCAGCCCCGGCAGCGCGGCCAGCGCCACGGCCGCGGCCCGGCACGTGTCGCGCGGGGCGGCACCATCCGGCCCCGGCAGGTTGGCCCCGATGCCGACGAGGATCAAAGCCCCTTCCCCGCCATCAGCGCCTGGGTCGAGGCGAAGGAAGGCAGCCGGCCCGCGAAGCTGCAGGTGCCGAGCTTCTGCATCTCGCCCGCCGCCTCCAGGATGCCGCCCAGCGCGGCCCGCGGCATGGCGGAGCCGAGGCTCGCGCGCCGCACGCCCGCCGCCGCCAGCTCGCCCATGGAAAAGGCGCCCGTGCCCCCGGTCAGCACCGTCACGGGCACCGGCATGGCGGCGCAGAGCTCGGCCACGTCCTCGATCCGCGTCAGGCCCGGCGCGTAGACGGCATCGGCGCCCGCCCCCGCATAGGCGCGCAGACGCGCGATGACCCCGGGCAGGTCCAGGCACCCGCGCTGCAGCCCCTCGCAGCGGGCCGTGACGTGGAAGCCGTGCGGCGTGGCCCGGGCGGCCGCGACCGCCGCGCGCACGCGATCGACCGCCTCCGGCTCGGGATAGAGGGGCGGGTCCATGCGGCCGGCGCTGTCCTCGATGGAGCCGCCCGAAAGTCCGATATCGGCCGCCAGGCGCACGGTCTCAGCCACATCCTCGAACCCGTTCTCCAGGTCGGCGAAGACCGGCAGGTGGGTCGCGGCCAGGATCGCGCGGGCATTGGCCAGCGTCTCCTCCAGGCTGACGCCGCCCAGCCCGTCCGGCCGGCCGAAGCTGTAGGCGAGCCCGGCGCTGGTCGTCTCCAGGGCGGGGAAGCCCATGGCCGTCAGCAGCCTCGCCACGCCGGCATCCCAGGCGCTGGGCAGCAGCACGCAGCCGGGTTGGGAGAGAAGGATCCTGGCGGCCTGGGCGCGCTCGGCTGGGTCGGTCATGGCTCCCGCATTACGCCAGATTGACCCGCCGCGCATCGCCGCCCAATTTGGCCGGACAAGCAAGAATGTCCGGGAGAAACGTATGCTTCGCCGCCACCTGGCGCTGGGAATGGCCGCCATGCCGGCCCTCGCGCACGCCCAGGCCGGGTTTCCGCAGAGGCCCCTGACCTTCCTCGTGCCCTTCTCCGCCGGCTCGGGCACCGACATCCTGGCGCGGCTCGTCGGCCCCTCCACGGCCCAGGCGCTAGGCCAGACCGCGATCATCGACAATCGTGGCGGCGCGGGCGGGACGATCGCGGTCGGCATGGCGCTGCGGGCGCGGCCGGACGGGCACACGCTGGTCGTTTCCGGCACCAGCACCGTGCCCATCAACCGCGCGCTCTACACCAACCTCGGCTACGACCCGCATCGCGAGCTGGCGCCGGTGGCCGTCAGCGTGACGGCGCCCAACGCGCTGGTGGTGAACGCAAACGGCCCTATCCGCGACCTGGAGGCGCTGATCGCCGCCCTCCGCCGGCGCGACCGGCCCACCCGCTACTGGTCCACCGGCAACGGGACCTCGCAGCATCTCTCCGGCGTGCAGCTGCTGCGCGAGGTGGGCGGAGAGGCGCAGCACATCCCCTATCGCGGCCCCTCGGAGGCGCTGGCCGGGCTGCTCGCGGGCGACACGGAATGGGGCTTCTCCGCCCTGCCCGCCGTCGTGCCGCTGGCGCGCGACGGCCGGCTGAAGATCCTGGCCGCCACGGGGATGCAGCCGGTCTCGGGCTTCCCCGACGTGCCGAACCTGGCGCGCATCGGCTTGGCGAGCTTCGCGGAGACCGATGTCTTCGTGGGCCTGTCCGTCCAGCGCGCTGTCCCGCCCGAGATCCTGGCCAGGCTGCGCCAGGCCTATCGCGAGGGCGCGGCGCAGCCCGGCATGGCGGAGCGGATCGCCGCCACCGGCTTCACGCCCGCCCCGCCCATGAGCGATGCGGAGCTGGAGGCCTTCACCGACCGCCAGGTGGCCTTCTGGGCCGATCTAGTTCGGGCCTCCGGCGCCAGGATCGACTAGGGCGACGCGCCTTCGGCGGCGGGTACCGTCACGGCCACGCGCCCGCCCTCCATCATCGCGTTGCAGGCCCTGACCAGCGGGGCGCAGGCCGAAGGGCTCGTGATCCGGCTGAAGGCCATGCGGGTCACGCGTCCTTCCTGAAGCTCGAAGGTCGCGCGGCAATCATGGCCGCCCTCGATGTTGAGGCCGACGCCCGCGAAGGAAATGCTGCCCGTTCCCGAGGGCGCGGAGCGCTCGTAGGACCAGTATTCCCTGCCGTCCGAACCGGTCGCCTTGCGGTCCGGCAGGCCGGCACAGAGCCTGAGGTCGTCCGCGACCAGCCCGGGCAGGTTCTGCTCGGCCCTGCTCACCGCGAAGCCGTCGGCGACGGTGCAGCCGCCCAGGAGCCCGCAACCGAGCAGCACGACAACCGGATGCATGCAGCGCAGCGCGTCAGCCGCGCGCCGCGAGCGCCGCCTCGATGGCGCTGGTCACCTCGGGCGCCTCGGGATCGGTGCGGGTGGAGAAGCCCTGCACCTGGGCGCCGTTCCGGCTCACGAGGTACTTGTGGAAGTTCCAGCCCACCGGCCCCGCCTCGCGCGCCGCCCAGGCGAAGAATGGGTGCGCCTCCTGGCCCTTCACATGGTTCAGCGCCGTCATCGGGAAGGTGATGCCGAACATGCCGTCGCAGAACTCGCGGATCTTCTCGGCGTCCGTGCTTTCCTGGTTGAAGTCGTTCGACGGCACGCCGATCACCGTCAGCCCCTGGGCCTCGTAGCGGTCATGGACGCGCTGGAGCGCCGCGTATTGCGGCGTGAAGCCGCAGAAGCTGGCCGTATTGGCCACCAGCAGCACCCGCCCCCGGAAGCGCGAGAGCGGCATCGCGGCGCCTTCCAGCGACTGGAAGGTAAAGCCGAAGGCATTGGCGGCGGGCGGGTTCGGCTGCGCCATGGCGGCGGGGCTCACGGCCATGCCCAGCAGCAGCGTGCGGCGGTCAACCATATCGCTCCTCCAGCCAGGGGTCGGCGTTGTTGTGATAGCCCCGCACCTCCCAGAAACCCGGCTGGTCGTCGGCACGGAGCTCGATGCGCGTGACCCATTTCGCGCTTTTCCAGAAGTAGTAGCGGGGAATGACGATGCGCGCGGGGCCGCCATGCACGCGCTCCAGCGGCGCATTGTTCCAGCTGTGCGCGACCAGCACGTCCTCGGCCGCGAAGACCTCCAGCGGCACGTTGGTCGTGTAGCCGTCATAGGAATGGAAGACGACGAAGCGCGCCTCGGGCTTCGGCCGCGCCAGCATCAGCAGGTCGCGCGAGGAGACGCCGTGCCAGATGTTGTCGTAGCGCGACCAGGCGGTGACGCAGTGGATGTCGTTCTTCCACTCCTGCTGCGGCAGGGCGTTGAAGGCTTCCCAGTCCAGCGCGAGCCGCTCCTCCACCAGCCCCTCGACGCGGAGCCGCCAGCGGTCGAGCTTCACGTCCGGCTGCACGCCCAGGTCGAGCACCGGAAAGTCGCGCACCAGTCGCTGGCCGGGGGGCAGGCGCTCCTCCTGCGGAGTGCTGCGCTCTCCGGTGAGGAGGCGGCCCTCGCGGGCCCACTTCTCCTTGCTCTGGATCAGCTTCTCCTTGATCGAGCCGGAGAAGGTCACGTCGTCGCTGGAATCGTCCATCTGCATGGATCCCGAGGCTTGAGAGTATAAGGAGGATAGGACGAGTTGCGTCCTTGCGAAGAGGTTATCTTCCGGCGAGGAATCGCGAGACGACCGGGCCCCAGGCCTCGCTGCCGCCCTGGCCGAAGAAGAGCCCGTGACCGTCACGCCCATAAGGGCCGAGCGGCTGGAAATCCACCTGCCCGCCCGCCGTGCGATAGGCGTCCGACATGCGGATCGCGAGCGGCCGGTCGAAGAACGTGTCGTTGGCCGAATAGATCCAGAGCGTCGGCACGCGCGCGGTGCGCCCATACTCCCCGGCAGCGGCTGCCAGGTTCTCCGGACGGCAGACCTGGTTTGGCAAGCCGCCCTGCCAGCCGCCGCGCCCGCCCGCGAAGTTCACGATGGCGCCGACCTCCGGCGGGTTGAGGCTGGAAAGCGCGATGACGCCCCACCCACCGGCCGATTGCCCGACCACCAGCGCGGGAGCGCGCGCCACGTCGGGCCGCGCCTGCAACGCGCGGGTGGCGGCCAGGATGTCCCGCGCGGCCTCGAGCCCCGCGGGCCCGTAATTGCCGCGCGAGCAGCCGCCGAATTCCTCCGCCCAGGGCCCGCCCGTCGCGCCATAGCCCCGGCGCATCGGCATGGCCGCGACATAGCCGCGCGAGGTGAACCAGCGCACCGCCTCGTTGGAGCAGGAGGCCGGGCGCATCATCGGCCGGTCCGCCGCATCGGCGGGCGAGCCGTGGTTGATGACGACGAGCTTCGCCGGACCGGGTGCGGCGGGGCGGCAGATGCGCGTGGCGAAGGGGCGATCCGCATGGGGAATGGTCAGCTCGATCAGCTCGCCCCCGCCCTGGTCCTGCGCCTCCGCCGCACAGGCGGCGAGCAGCAGCGCGGCGGCGAGGAGCGCCCGGCGGATCACTCCCCGCCCTTGTTCCGCATGAGGCGCGCCTTGTCGCGCTGCCAGTCGCGCTTGGCGATGTCGGCGCGCTTGTCGTGCATCTTCTTGCCGGCGGCGAGGCCGAGAATGACCTTGGCCCGCCCCTTCTCGTTGAAGCGGATCTCCAGCGGCACGAGCGTCGCGCCCTCGCGCGTCACGGCGCCCGTCAGGGTCCGTATCTCCTTGCCGTGCAGCAGCAGCTTCTTCGGCCGCACCGGGTCGAACTTCGCCATGAAGCTGCCGGCCTGATACTCCGGGATGTGGCAGCCGAAGAGCCACATCTCGCCGTCCCGCTCGCCGGCCCAGGCCTCGGCGATGGAGGCGCGGCCGAGGCGCAGGCTCTTCACCTCGGGCCCGTGCAGCACGAGGCCCGCCTCATAGGTCTCGCCGATCTTGTAGTCGTAGCGCGCGCGGCGGTTTTGCGCCGCCGTGCCCGTGCTGATGATCGGCTTCTTGCGTGGCTCCGCGGCCATCAGGTGTCTTTCAGTTGAGCAGGCCCGCGCCGCGCATCGCGCTCTCCACGCGCTTGCGCGTGGCGTCGCCGATGGGGGCGAGCGGGAGGCGGCAGAACTCGCTGCCGCGGCCAAGCAGGCTCGCCGCGTACTTCACCGGGCCCGGCGAGGTCTCCGAGAACAGCGCGTCATGCACCGGCACCAGGCGGTCCTGGATCGCGATCGCGTCGTTCACGCGGCCCTCGCGCCAGGCCTTGTGCATGTCGGCGCAGAGGCGCGGCGCGATGTTGCTGGTGACCGAGATGCAGCCGTGGCCGCCGGACGCCATGAGCGCGAGCACCGTGTGGTCCTCGCCCGAGAGCTGGATGAAGTCGGCGCCGCAGGTCATGCGCTGGTGCAGCGGGCGCGCCAGGTTCGCCGTCGCGTCCTTCACGCCGATGATGTTCTTGTGCTTGGCGAGGCGGCCCATCGTCTCCGGCGTCATGTCCACCACGCTGCGCGGCGGGATGTTGTAGATGATGAGCGGCAGGTCCACGGCGTCGGCGATGGCCTTGAAATGCAGGTACATCCCCTCCTGCGTGGGCTTGTTGTAGTAGGGCGTGACGACCAGCGTCGCGTCCGCGCCGGCCTTCTTCGCATGCGCAGCGAGGTCGATGGCCTCGGCCGTGCTGTTGCTGCCTGCGCCGGCGACGACCGGCACGCGGCCGCGCGCGGTCTCGACGCAGATCTCCACCACCCGCTTGTGCTCGTCATGGCTCAGCGTCGGGGATTCGCCGGTCGTGCCGACGGGCACCAGGCCCTCCGTGCCTTCCGCGATTTGCCATTCCACGAGGTCCGCGAACGCCTTCTCGTCCAGTTTGCCGTCGGCATGCATGGGCGTGATGAGGGCGGTCAGCGATCCCTGCAGGCGAAGGGCGGACATGGGCGATTTCCTTGTGCGTTTGGCGCAGGTGCGCGCGCAGCGGTGAGAAATAGGCAAGACTCCGCGGCGTAACAAGCGCGTTGCCCGGATGACCTGCCCTGCGTGGCCGGGTTAGAATGCGGGATGCGCCGGATCCTCGCCCTTCCCGCCCTGGCTCTCACCGCCACCCTGAGCCTGCCCCTGGCCCTTCCCGCCGCCTGGGCCCAGCCCGCCCGCGAGGCTGGGCGGCAGGCGCTGGCCGCGGCCCAGTCCCAGCGATGGATCGACGCGCAGCAGGCCGCCGCCAGCGCCGATCCGCTCGTCGCCAAGATGGTGAACTGGATGCGCTTCACCCAGCGCGGCGGCAGCAGCAGTGCGGCCGAGATCGTGGCCTTCATCGAAGGCGCGGCCGACTGGCCGAGCCAGGACGCCCTGGCCCGCCGCGCCGAGGAGCTCCTGGCCTCGGACCCCGACGACGCGCTGGCGATCCGCTTCTTCACGCCCCGTCCCGCCCGCACGCTGGATGGCGCTATCCGCCACGTCACGGCGCTGCAGAATGCCGGCCGCACCTCCGAGGCCCGCGCCGCCGCCCGCCGCGCCTGGGCCGAGGACACGCCTTCGGACGCCTTCGCGGAAACGACCTTCCTGGAGCGGGCAGGTTCCCTCCTGAACTCCGACGACCACTGGGCGCGCTTCAACCGCCTCTCCTTCGGGCGCGACCCGGCGGCCGGCCAGCGGCTGGCGCCCCTGCTCGACCCGCAGCGCCGGGCCCTCGCCCAGACGCGCCTCGCCTATGCCGTGGATGGGGGCGCGAGCGACCCGAACCCGGCCGCCGCCGCCCGCGATGCCGGCGCCACGCTGGAGCGCGCCCGCGGCCTGCGCCGCCGCGACCAGGACGCCGCCGCGGCCGCCGCCTGGGCCGCGGGCGTCGACGCCCAGGCCAACCTTCCCGCCGATGCCCAGCGCGCCATCTGGACGGAGCGCCAGGTCCTGGCGCGCAAGCTGGTCCGCCTCGGCGATCCGCGCACGGCCTACACGGTCGCGGCGCAGCATGGGCAGACCCTGCCCGGCGAGTCCCGCCAGGAGGCCGAGTTCCTGGCCGGCTTCATCGCCCTCCGGCTGCTCGACGACCCGGTCCGGGGCCTCGCGCATTTCCAGCGCCTCGGCGAGGGCAGCCGCAGCGCCATCACCCAGGCCCGCGCCGCCTACTGGCAGGGCCGCGCCGAGCGCGACCCCGCGCGCGCCCAGGCCCAGTTCCAGCGCGCCGCCGCCTTCCCCGTGACCTTCTACGGCCAGATGGGCGCGCTCGCCCTCGGCGAGGGCGGCACGCAGATCTCCCAGCGCATCGCCAGCCTGCCGGTCCCACGCCCCACGGAGGCCGAAGCCCGCGCCTTCCTGGAGCGCGAGCTGCCCCGCCTCGTCTTCACCCTGGGCGAGCTGGGCGAGGCGCGCCGCGCGCGCCCCTTCCTGCTGCGGCTGGAGGAGACTGCGCCCAGCAATGCCGAGCGCCTGCTGGTCGCGCGCCTGGCCACCATCATCGGCCGGCCGGACTTCGCCGTCTGGGTCGCGCGGCGCGGCGGCGCGCATGGCGCGATGCTGGTCGAGGACGGCTGGCCTGCTCCCTACCCCGCGCCGGAGGGCGGCGCCGAGCCCGCCGTGGTCTTCGCCATCACCCGGCAGGAGAGCAATTTCGACACCGAGGCCGTCTCCTCCGCCAGCGCCCGCGGGCTGATGCAGCTGATGCCCGCCACAGCGCAGAACGTCGCGCGCCGGATGGGCGTCCCGCATCAGGTGGGTTGGCTGACCTCGGACCCGACGCACAACATCCGTCTCGGCTCCTTCTACATTCAGGACCGGCTGGACACCTTCGGCGGCGTGATGCCCTTCGCCTTCGCGGCCTACAATGCGGGCGGCGGGCGCGTGACCGAGTGGATCAGCACCTTCGGCGACCCGCGCGGCGGCGGAATTCCCATGCTGGACTGGATGGAACTCATCCCCTTCGGCGAGACCCGCAACTACGTGCAGCGCGTCATCGAGAACGTCGCGGTCTACCGCGCCCGGAACCCGCGCGCGGCGAGCATGGACCACCCCATGGCGCAGTGGACCCGGTGAGGACGACCCGGTGAGGGGCATCGCGTCGCTGGGCGGCATCGGCTTTCTGCGTCCTGCTCCCGGCACCTGGGGCTCGCTGGCCGTCCTGCCCTTGGCGCTGCTGCCGCCCTGGGCCCTGGTGCTGGCCGCCGCGATCTTCACCGCGGCCGGATACTGGGCCCTGACCCGCCTGCCGGAAGCCGCCGAGGACCCGGGCTGGGTCGTGGTGGACGAGGCGGCCGGGCAATCCCTGGCGCTGGCCGCCGCCGGGGCGAGCTGGCTCGGCGTCGTGCTGGCCTTCCTGCTGTTCCGCGCGTTCGACATCCTGAAGCCCGGTCCCGTCGGCTGGGCCGATCGCCAGCACGGCCCCTTCGGCGTGATGGCGGATGACGTGGTGGCGGGCGCGCTCGCCGCTTTGGCGCTACTGGGGATTTCCTGGCTGGGATGGCTCTGATGCTGGACGACGCGACGCTCGAAGAGGCCGCACGCCTGCTGCGCGACATGGAGGCGAAGCGCCTGACCCTGGCCACCGCCGAGAGCTGCACGGGTGGGCTGATTGCCGCCGCGCTGACCTCCATCGCCGGTTCCTCCGCCGTGGTGCTCTCCGGCTTCGTGACCTATTCCAACGAGGCCAAGACCGCGATGGTCGGCGTACCCGCGGACCTCATCGCCCAGGTCGGCGCCGTCTCGGAGGAGGTCGCGCGCGCCATGGCCGAGGGCGCACAGGCACGTTCCGGCGCCTCGCTGGCCCTGTCCTGCACCGGGATCGCGGGCCCCGGGGGCGGCAGCGCGGCCAAGCCTGTTGGCCTGGTCCACCTCGCCGCCCATCGCGCCGGCCAGCCGACCCTGCATCGCCGCCGCGTTTTTTCCGGCGACAGGACAGCCATCCGCGCCGCCACCGTGCGGGAAGCCTTCCAGATGGCACACTCCCTGCTTGGCTGAACCGCGCCCATCTGAGCAGCTGATTCGCCGCTCGGCGTAGCCGCCCCGGCGGATCAGACGCTATATCAGTTCGATGACAAGGACCGCCCCCCATGCCCGATAACGACGAATGGGAAGTCCCCGAGGCCTTCCAGCCAGACCCGTCCGAGTTCGCTTTCGACCTCGATGAGCGGCTGGCCAGCGTCGTCGCTATCAAGGCCCTGGTGCCGCCGGACGCGACCTCCGCGCCCTCGCTGGGCGTGGAGCGAGAGGGCTCGGGCGTCTGGATCGATGCGGGCGGGCTGGTGCTGACGATCGGCTATCTCATCACCGAGGCCGAGCAGATCTGGATCACCAATTCGGACGGCAAGGTGGTCGAGGGCACGGCGCTCGCCATGGATTTCGAGACCGGCTTCGGCCTGGTGCAGGCGCTCGGCCGCCTGCCGAACCAGAAGGTGGCGCCGCTCGGGGATTCGGATTCCATGCGGCACGGCACCCATGGCGTGCTGGCCGCCGCCGGCGGGCGCAGCCACGCGCTGGCCTGCACCGTGGCCGCGCGCCAGCCCTTCGCGGGCTATTGGGAATACCTGCTGGAGAACGCGATCTTCACCGCCCCGGCACATCCGCATTGGGGCGGCGCGGGCCTCTTCGGCAGCGACGGGCGGCTGGTGGGGATCGGCTCGCTGATCCTCCAGCAGGGGCAGGAGGGCGGCAAGCGCATGGACCTCAACATGGTCGTGCCCGTCAGCGAGCTGCTGCCCATCCTGGAGACGCTGCGCCGCACCGGCCATTCCGGCCGCCCTGCACGCCCCTGGCTCGGCCTTTACGCGACCGAGGACGACGAGGCGGTGGGCGTCGGCTCGCTCGCCAAGGGCGGCCCGGCCGAGCGCGCCGGCGTGCGCCCGCGCGACCGCATCCTGGCGGTGGATGGGCAGAGCGTGAACGACCTCGCCTCGCTCTGGACCGCCGTGCGCGCGGCGGGGCCCGCCGGCTCGGAGGTGCGGCTCACGCTCTCGCGCGGGAACCGGCAGCTCGACCTCGCCATCACCAGCAGCGACCGCTCGCGGCATCTGAAGGCGCCCCGGCTTCACTAGCCAGCTCCGCCCTCGGGGCCCGAGGGCGCAGAATACCACGCAACCGTCCGCCTCCTTGCAGGTTGTTCCGCCGCAACGGCGGAGCCATTTCCCATGCTGGCGCGGGCGGTCACGATGGCGAAGGATATCGTCAACGGCTTCCTCGAGGACGAGGCGCTGACGCGCGCGGCGGCCATCGCGTATTTCGCACTCTTCTCGCTGGGCCCCCTGCTCTTCCTCATCACCGGCCTCGCGGGCGTGGTCTTCGGCGAGCAGGAGGTGAAGCGCGCGCTGGCGGAGCAGATCACCGGCCTCATCGGGACCGAGGCAGGCGGCGCCGTTCAGGGCATGGCGCAGAACGCGCTGGGCGACGCCAAGGGCGGCTGGGCCTTGGCCCTTGGTGTGGCCACGCTCACACTCACGGCCTCGGGCGCTTTCGGCGCCCTGCAAAGCGCGCTGAACGCGATCTGGCGGACGGAGACACCTCCATCCGACGCGGAGACGACGACGGAGGCCATCACGCATTTCGTGCGGGCCAAGGCGCTGAGCCTCGGCCTCGTCGGCACGACCGGCTTCCTGCTGCTCGTCTCGCTGGTGGTCAGCGCGGCGCTCTCGACCTTTCAGAACTGGCTCAGCAGCCGCATGCCCGGGCTCGACCTCCTGCTCGGCATCCTGAACTTCTCGGTGTCGCTGATCTTCATCACGCTGCTCTTCGCCGCGATCTACAAGATCCTGCCCGACCGTCGGCTGCATTGGCGCGACGTGCTGGTCGGCGCCTTCGCGACGGCCCTGCTCTTCTCGTTCGGCAAGACGGCGATCGCGGTGTACATCGGCAGCTCGGGCGCCGCCGAGGGCTTCGGCGCCGCCGGTTCGCTCGCGATCATCCTGCTGTGGCTGTACTACTCGGCAGTGATCTTCCTTCTGGGGGCCGAATTCACGCGCGCCTGGTCGGGCAAGGAGCCGACGACCATCGAGGCGGCCGCGATGGTCGGCGCGCCGCCGCCCGCGCCCAAGGGCAGCGGCGCCCTCGCGCTCGACGGGACGAAAGCGCGCGAGGCCCAACTGCTGCTCGCGCTCACCGGGATCGCAGCCATCCTCTCGTTCATGCGGCGCGGCCGCCGCGCCTGATGCCCGCCCCCACGCACCCGGCGCCGGCGCTCGCCTCGGAAGCCGAACTAGTTCAGCGGCACTTCCATCCGGCTCAGCACGGGCTTCCACGCCTCCTGCTGGTCCGTAAGGAAGCGCGCGAACTCGGCGGGCGTACTGCCGACGATGTTCTGCACCTCGCCCGTGATGCGCTCCCGCACGCGGGTGTCCGTCAGGGACTGCACCGCGGCCGCGTGCAGCGCCGAGATCGCGTTCTGCGGCGTACGTGCCGGCGCCAGCAGTCCAAACCAGCTCAGCGCCTCCAGGCCCGGCGCGAATTCGGCGAAGGCCGGCACGTCGGGCGTCTGCGGCATGCGCTGCAGGCTCGTCCAGCCGAGGATGCGGCCCTGGCCGTTGCGCATCACCGGGATCGCCGTGCTGCCCGCGACCACCAGCAGGTCCAGGTTGCCGGCGACGAAATCGTTCATCGCCGCCGCGTCGCCGCGATAGGTCACATCCTGCATGGTGATGCCGAGGCGCTGCAGCACCATCAGCATCGCGACGTTGGTCAGCGTCGTGGGCCCATTGGTGCCGTAGGTGATCCGGCCCGGGCGCGCCTTTGCAGCCTCGATCAGCTCCTGCACGTTCTTCGGCCCGTCCGGCCGCGCGATGACGGCGAAAGGATAGGTGGTGCAGAGCGAGATCGGTGCGAAGTCCTCGATCTTGTAGGGCAGGTTGCGCTGCACGATCGGGTTGATGGTGAGCGTCGTGCCGGAGGACATCAGCAGCGTGTGCCCATCGGGCTGCGCGCGCGCCACCGCCTCGCCGCCGATGATCGTATTGGCGCCAGGGCGGTTCTCCACCTGCACGGGCTTGTTCAGCGCCTGCGTCATGCGCTCGGCCATCAGGCGCGTCAGCACGTCGGTGCTGCCGCCCGGCGCGAAAGGCACGATGATGGTGACGTTGCGCGACGGGAAGCCGCCCTGCTGGGCAAGCGCGGGCGTCGCCAGCAGCGGCAGCGCCGCGCCCAGCGCGCGGCGGGTGATCTTGGACATGTGGTACCTCCGTTTAGCGCGATTATGACGGCGCGGCGCGAGGTGTCGAGTTCACGAGACCGGAATGTGGCGGAACCGGTAACCGCGGCTACATTGTTTGGCCGCAATACCCGGCCAATCCAGGCCGGGCGGTAAGCCGAAGGGAAACGCCGTGGCCAAGATCGTTCTGGTTGTCGAGTTCAAGCTGAAGGAAGGCGCGCATGCCGCCTTCAACACCATCATGCGCGACCACGCTGCCGGCACCCTCGCCGACGAGCCGGGCTGCGAGCGCTTCGACGTGCTGCAGCCCATGGGCAAGGAAGGCCCGGACCTCAGCCGCGTCATGCTGGTGGAAGTCTATGCCGACGACGCGGCGCTCGCCGCGCACACCGCCAATCCACGCCTCGGCCGCACCCGCGCCGCCTATGCCGACCTCATCGAGGATCGGAAGATTCACCTCTGTCACTTGTAAGGAGATCATGATGTTCCCGAAGCAGCTTCGCCTGGCCCTCGTCGTCGCCGGCCTCGGCCTCGGCACGGTGGCCTGCACGAATCCCTACAGCCCTGGCCAGCGCGCCGCGGGCGGCGCCCTCATCGGCGCCGGCGGCGGCGCGGCGGTTGGCGCGCTGGCGGGTGGCGGCCAGGGTGCGCTGATCGGGGCAGGCGTCGGCGCACTGGGCGGCGCGGCCATCGGCGCCGCGACCACCCCGCAGCCGCCGCGCGGCCGCTACTACCGCGGCTACTGACGCGACGCTTTGCGAACCTCTCCGGGCGTGGCACCATCCCGCCCGAGAGGAACGTACAAGATGAACTGGCTGAACGGGGCGATCGACGTCGATCTGCATCCCATGGTGCCCGGGCTTTCGGCCCTGGCGCCCTACCTCCCGCCCCTCTGGCGCGATCATATCCACATGCGCGGGCTGGAGGGCTTCGACAGCCAGTCCTTCCCGCCCAATTCGCCCAAGGTGGTGCGCGCCGACTGGCGCCCCGCCAGCGGGCCGCCCGCCGCGACCATCGGCCAGCTGCGCGAGCAGGTTCTCGACCCCTGGCAGATCTCGCGCGGCATCGTGACGCCGCTCTATGGCGTGCAGCTCGTTTTCAGCGAGGACATGGGCAACGCCTTCACCGCCGCGCTCAACGACTGGACGCGCGCGGAATGGCTGGATGCCGAGCCGCGCCTCGCTGGCTCCATCGTGCTGCCGATGTTCAATCCGGAGCACGCGGTGGCGGAAATCGAGCGCCTCGCGCCCGATCCGCGCTTCGTGCAGGCCATGGTGCTGGTGATGGGCGAAAGCCCGCTCGGCCGCCGGCACAACTGGCCGATCTTCGAGGCGCTGGCGAAGCACGACATGCCGCTCGCCATTCACGCCGGCAGCACCTACCGCAATCCCGTCACCTCGCTCGGCTGGCCCTCCTGGTACGCGGAGGACTACGCGGCCAACCAGCAGGCCTTCCAGAGCACGCTGGCCTCCCTCGTCACCGAGGGCGTCTTCGTGAAGTTCCCGAAGCTCAAGGTCGTGCTGCTGGAAAGCGGCGTGAGCTGGCTGCCCGCCTTCCTGTGGCGCCTGTCGAAGACCTGGAAGGGCGTGCGCTTCGAGGTGCCCTGGATCGACCGCTCGCCGCTCGAGATGGTGCGCGACCATGTGCGCCTCTCCATCCAGCCCTTCGACGCGCCGGACGATGCCGAGACGGTGAAGCGCCTCATCGACCATCTTGGCAGCGACGAGCTGCTGATGTGGTCGAGCGACTGGCCGCATTGGCAGTTCGACGGCGATCCACGGCTGCCGCCGGGCATCGCCCCCGAGCTCGCGCGGAAGATCTGCGTGGAGAATGCGCTCTCGACCTATCCTCGCCTCGCCGCGGCCCATGCCGCGACGGCGAGCTGACCGGAGGATCGTGCCATGAACGTCATCCGTCCCCAGGCGGCCCCGGGCCGTCCCCTCGCCGCGACGCAGGGCCTCGTGGATGTGGACATCCATCCGCGTCCGCGCTCGCTCCATGATTTCGACCCGTGGCTGTCGAAGGAGGTGCGGGAGCGGCTGCACACCTACGGCATCCGCCCGCGCCACGGCTTCGTGAAGGGCTCGCCCTACTTCAAGTCGCAGCCGCTCGCCTCGCGCAAGGATTCCTGGCCCGTGGGCGGCACGCCGGCGAGCGACCTGAGCTTCGTCGCGGAGCAGCACCTGGATTTCCACGGCGTGGATGTGGGCGTGCTCAACCCGCTGCAGCCCACGGGCCAGGGCGACCAGAACAACCCCTTCTCCGCCGCCATGGCGCATGCGGTGAACGAGTGGCAGCTCGCCAACTGGGTCGACAAGGACGACCGCCTGCGCGCCTCCGTCGTCGTGCCCTATGAGGACCCCGAGGCGAGCGCGAAGGCGATCCGCCTGCGCGGCGGCGACCGGCGGTTCTGCCAGGTGCTGCTGATGAGCCGCACGTCGCATCCCCTCGGCAATCCGAAATACTGGCCGATCTTCGAGGCGGCGGAGGAGGTGGGCCTGCCCATCGGCATCCACGCCTTCGGCTATTCCGGCTGGGCCATGACCAATGGCGGCTGGCCGAGCTTCTATATCGAGGAGGTGAGCGAGCACGCGACCTCCTGCCAGTCCCTGGTCAACTCCATGGTGCTGGAGGGCGTGTTCGAGCGCTTCCGCCGATTGCGCGTCGTGCTCATCGAATGCGGCTTCGGCTGGCTGCCCAGCGTGGCCTGGCGGCTGGACAAGCACTTCCCCTCGCTGCGCCACGAGGTGCCGCATCTCAAGCGCCTGCCGTCGGAGCAGATCCGCGAGCACATCTGGGTCAGCACGCAGCCCGTCGAGGAACCGCCGCGCCCCGAGCAGCTGCTAGACTGCATGGGCTGGATCGGCTGGGACCGCATCCTCTATGCCAGCGACTATCCGCACTGGGATTTTGACGATCCGCGCTACGCGATCCCGAGCTTCATTCCCGAGGCGCATCGCGCCGCGATCTTCGGCGGCAATGCCCGCAAGGTGTACGGCTTCTGATGACACGCCATGTCGTGGCCCCCGTGGCCGAAATCGCGCCCGGCGAGCGCCGATTGGTGGAGCTGGACGGCAAGCGCATCGTCCTCTTCAACCTGGAGGGCGAGTTCTTCGCGCTGTCCGACCGCTGCCCGCACCAGGGCGGCCCGCTCTCAAAGGGGCCGGTCATGGGCCTCGTGCAAAGCGCCTGCCCTGGCGAATACAGCTACGATCGCGAGGGCGAGATCGTGCGCTGCCCCTGGCATGCCTGGGAGTTCGATATCCGCACCGGCAAGTCGCGCTTCGACCCCCGGCGCATGAAGGTGCGCGCCTTCCCTGCCTGCGTGGAGAAGGGCGAGGCGCTGGAACTGCAGGCGGAGACGTTTCCGGTCAGCGTCGAACAGGAATACGTGGTGGTCGAGGTCTGACGAAACCTTCCCTTCGTTGCGTGGTTAGCAGCGCAACGAAAGGAGTCTCCCGCCATGAACCTCGTGATCTATATCGTCGGCCTCGTCGTCGTCATCGCCGCCATTCTGAGCTTCTTCGGCCTGCGCTGAGTCAGGCGGCGAACTCGCGCGTCACGCGCTCGAACGCGACATCCAGCCAAGGCAGCAGCGCCTCGACATCCGAGCGCTCCACGGTGGCGCCGCACCAGATGCGCAGGCCCGGCGGCGCGTCGCGGTAGCTGCCCGCATCCAGCGCCACGCCCTCGTTCTCCAGGATCGCGGAAAGCCGCTTGGCCACAGCCTCCTGCTTCGCGGGCTCCATCGCCGTGAACCAGGGGGCCACGATCCGCAGGCAGACCGAGGTGCAGGAGCGCGTGGCCGGGTCCTCGGCCAGGAAGCGCGCCCAGTCGCTCTTCGCTTCCCAGGCGGCGACGGCGGCGAGGTTGCCCTCGGCACGTGCGACCAGGGCCTTCAGCCCGCCGATGCCCTCGGCCCAGCGCAGCCCGTCCAGCGCGTCCTCGACGCAGAGCATGGAGGGAGTATTGATCGTATCGCCCTTGAAGATCCCCTCGATGAGCTTCCCGCCCTTGGTGAGGCGGAAGATCTTGGGCATCGGCCACGCCGGGCGGTGCGCTTCCAGACGCGCCACGGCACGCGGCGAGAGCGCCATCATGCCGTGCGCGGCCTCGCCCCCCAGCACCTTCTGCCAGGACCAGGTGACGACATCGAGCTTGTGCCAGGGCAGGTCCATGGCGAAGGCGGCGCTGGTGGCATCGCAGATGGTCAGCCCCTCCCGGTCCTCCGCGATCCAGCCGGCATCCGGCAGGCGGACGCCGCTCGTGGTGCCGTTCCAGACGAAGACGCAGTCGCGCTTCGGGTCCACCGCGGAGAGGTCCGGCAGCCGGCCGTAGGGGGCGCGCAGCAGCCGCAGGTCCGGCAGCTTGAGCTCCTTCTCGATGTCCTGCGCCCATTCGGCCGAGAAGCTCTCCCAGGCCAGCACGTCCACGCCGCGCGGGCCCAGCAGGCCCCACAGCGCCATCTCCACCGCGCCCGTGTCCGAGGCCGGGACGATGCCGAGCCGGTAGTCGGGAGGCAGGCCCAGAAGCGCCGCCGAGCGCGAGATGACCTCCGCGAGCTTGGCCTTGGGCGCCGGGGCCCGATGGCTGCGCCCCAGGAGTGCGCCCTCCAGGGCGGCGAGCGAGAAGCCCGGGCGCTTGGCGCAGGGGCCCGAGGAGAAATGGGGATTGGCGGGCTTCAGCATGGCAGTTTCCTCGCATGCGCGGGGCGCCATGTCATCCGGCGGCCTTTTCTTCCGGCGCGCCCCAGCGCAGTGTCCGCCGCATGGCCGACGCCCTCGAAACATTCTGCCAAGCCCTGCCCAAGGTCGATCTCCACGTCCACCTGCTGGGCGCCGTGCGCCAGTCCACCTTCGCCGAGATGGCCGCCCGCACCGGCATGAGCGAGGCCGAGACCGAGGTCCTCTACGCCCGCGACGCCAAGCCCAAGGGCGTGCTGCACGTACTCCGCGCGCTGGAGCAGCGGGTGCTGCGCCAGCCCTCCGACCTGCACCGCATCGCCTATGAGCATCTGCAGGACGCCGCCGCCCATGGCGTCCGGCACAACGAGATCTTCTGGAACCCCACGGGCACCGAGCACATCTTCCCCTACGCCAAGGGCGCCGACGCCATCCTGGCCGGCTTCGCCGATGCGGCGGTGGATTTCGGCGTCTCCGCCCTGCTCATCCCCTCCATCGACCGCGAGGCCACGCCCGAGGCGGCGACCGCGCTCGCCGAATGGATGCTGGCCTACCGGCGCGACCCGATCATCGGCATGGGCATCGACTACCGGGAGACGGACCGCCCGCCCGAGCTCTTCTGGAAGGCCTGGCGCCTGGCCAAGCGCGGCGGCTTCCGCCTCACCGCCCATGCGGGCGAATTCGGCTGCCACCCCCGCAACGTCGAGACCGCGATCGACCTGCTGGAGGTGGATCGCATCGACCACGGCTATACCATCCTGGAGGATGAGGCGCTGACGGCCCGCTGCGCCGAGCGCGGCATCCTCTTCACCGTGGTGCCGACCAATTCCTACTACCTCCGCACGCTCCCGCCCGAGCGCTGGGCGCTGGACCACCCCATCCGCCGCATGCCGGGCGCTGGGCTGCTGATCCACCCCAACACCGACGACCCGCCGCTGCACCAGGTCACGCCGACCCGCTGCTGGCGCATGATGGTCGAGGATTTCGGCTTCGGGCTGGCGGACCTGCGCGGCTTCACGCTGAACGGCATCCGCGGCGCCTTCCTGCCGGAGCCCGCGCGGCGCCATCTCGAAGGCGTCTTCGCGCAGGAGTTCGACGCGCTGGCCGCCGAAATCTACCCCGAAGGAATCATCGCATGATCGGCCGCCGCGCCCTTCTCGCCGCCCCCGGCCTGCTGGCCGCGCCGGCGTTCGCCCAATCCTGGCCGACGCGGCCCATCACGCTCATCGTGCCCTTCGCGGCCGGCGGCAATGTGGACACGGTGGCGCGCCTCACCGCCGCCGAGCTCTCGAAGCGCCTCGGCCAGAGCGTGGTCGTCGAGAACGCGCCCGGCGCGGGCGGCACCATCGGCACGGAGCGCGTGGCCCGCGCCGCGCCCGACGGACAGACGCTGCTGGTCGGCGTGGAGAGCCCCTTCACCATCTCGCCGCACGTCACCCCCGGGGCCGTGCGCTACGACGCCGTGCGGGACTTCGCGCCTATCGGCATGATCGCGTCGCTGCCGCTGACGCTGGTGGGGCGGCCGGACCTTCCGGCGAACGACCTCGCGGGCGTCATCGCCCTTGCCAAGTCGCGGCCCGAGGGGCTGACCTTCGCCTCCTCCGGCACCGGCACCTCGCTGCATCTCTGGGGCGAGATCATCGCCCGCCGCTCCGGCGCGAAGCTGGAGCACGTGCCCTATCGCATCGCGGCGCAGATCCCGACGGACCTGATGGCGAGCCGCCTCGACCTCGCCGTACTCACGGTGACGAGCACGGGGCCGCTGCTGCGCGACGGGCGCATCAAGGGCTTCGCCATCTCCTCGCTGGAGCCCGCGCCGGGCCTGCCGGACCTGCCGCCCCTGGCGCGCCTGCCGGAATTCGCGGGGCTGGAGATCCTGGCCTGGCAGGGCCTCTTCGCGCCCGCGCGGACCGATGCCGCCATCACGCGCCGCGTGGCGACGGAGCTCGACGCCATGCTGGCCGATGCGGAATTCCGCCAGCGCCTCGCGAATGTCGGCATGACGCCCTGGCACAAGACGCCGGAGGAGCTGACCGAGCTCGTCCGCAGCGAAAGCGCGCGTTATGCCGAGGTGGTGCGGGCTGGCAATATCCGCGCGGACTGAGCGGCACGTCCTGGGCCGCGCCGGTTTCGGCGCGGGCCGCTAAGGCGCGTGGAAGAAGGTGGGCGACGCCCGCAGCGTGCGCCACGCGATCCAGCCGATCGCAAGGCTGCATACCGCCAGCGCCGCCGCGCCGATCCCGAAATCCGCGAGCCGCATCGTGATGGAGGCGAAGGCCGCGAGCGGAAAGGTGAAGGCCCAGAAGCCCGGGTTGAACCCGCCTGCCACCAGGAAGGGAAGCTCGATCACCAGCAAGGCCAGCGTGAAGCACGCGAAGCCGTAGAGTGCGAAGACCAGCGGCCCGTGCCCGCCCAGCGCCTCCAGCGCCAGCGCGCTCACGGCCGGCGGTGCGAGCAGGATGAAGAAGGCCGGCCGCAGCACGACGGGCAGCGGCGGCCCCTCCACCATGCGATGCAGCAGCAGCGGCTGCAGCGCCAGCCAGAGCGTCGTGCCGACGCCGAAGAGCATCCAGCCCAGCATCGGCATGCCGAGCGCGGGGGCGAAGATGCTCGCCACCAGATTGCCCACCAGGGGTATCAGCAAGGGCGGCGCCAGCATGGCCCCGCTCCCCTCGCCGCGCAGCGCGCGTCCGAGCAGCGCGAGACCCACCCCCCATTGCAGCGCGACCGCGACCAGCAGCACGACGCGCGCGACGCCGGGCACGTAAGGAAGCAGCGTCGCCGCCACCAGCATCAGGCCGATGGCGATGGCGCCAGCGAAGCTGCCGCGGAAGGGATGCTGCCAATCCTCGCGCGCCATGAAGGGATGGCGCATGGCGCGCATCACGTGCAAGGCGGTGATGACGATCCAGGCCAGTGCGGTCAGCGCCATCAGCGCCTCGCCCACCGGCGCGGCCCAGGGCGCGGCCTCCGCGAAGACGCGCCAGGCAAGTCCCATGCCGCCCAGGCCCATCGGCACGGCCAGGAGCGGCAGCGGGAAGTAGGCGAGCGTGCGGTCAGCCAAAACGCGTGGCGTCCACCGTCACGCCATGATCCAGCGGCCCGTGCCCGCTGCCGAAGCCGGGCGCGGCCAGGATGGCCGCGCGCACATAGGCCCGCGCGCGCGCCACGGCCGGCACCATCGCCATGCCCTGCGCGAGCCCGGCCGCGATCGCGGATGCCATGGTGCAGCCCGTGCCGTGCGTGTGGCGCGTGGCGACGCGGCGATCCTCGAAGCGCGTGATCCCCTCGGGCGTCGCCAGCAGGTCCACCAGCACCTCGCCTTCCATATGGCCGCCCTTGAGCAGCACCGCCGGCACGCCGAGCGCGAGCAGCGCCTTCGCGGCGCGCTCCATCCCGGCTTCGCCGTCGATGCTCATGCCCGCGAGCACCTCTGCCTCGGGAATATTGGGCGTGATCAGCGTGGCGAGCGGCAGGAGGCGGCGCTTCAGCGTCTCCACCGCATCCTCGGCCAGCAGGCGATGACCGCCCTTGGCCACCATCACGGGGTCGGCGACGAGCGGCACGCCCGGCGCGCGGGCGGCGATCTCGTCGCACACCGCCTCGATGGTCGGCACGTCATGCAGCATGCCGGTCTTGATCGCATCGGCGCCCAGGTCGTCCAGCACGGAGGCGATCTGCTGGCGGATGAAGCCGGGCTCCACGCCCAGCACACCCTGCACGCCCAGCGTGTTCTGGGCCGTCAGCGCCGTGATCGCCGTCATCGCGAAGCCGCCCAGCGCGGTGACCGCCTTGATGTCGGCCTGGATGCCCGCGCCGCCCCCTGAGTCGGAGCCGGCGCAGATCAGAACCTTGCCCTTCATGCGCTGACTTTGGACCGGATCGTCCCGCACAGGCTGTCCATCACCTGGTTCAGCCGCGCCTCCTCCTCCGCCTCCACCATCACGCGGATCACGGGCTCGGTGCCGCTGGCGCGGATGAGCACGCGCCCGGACTCGCCTAGCGCCGCCTCCTCCGCGGCGATGGCGCTCTGCACGCCCGCGTCGCGCAGCGGCGAGGCGCCGGTGTAGCGGATGTTCACGAGCTTCTGCGGCAGCGTCTCGAACTGGCGGCAGGCCTCGCTCGCGGGGCGCTTCTGCTCGACCAGCACGGCCAGCACCTGCAGCGCGGCCACCAGCCCGTCGCCCGTCGTGCCGAAATCGCTGAGGATGACGTGGCCGGACTGCTCGCCGCCGAGGTTGCAGCCGATCTCGCGCATGCGCTCGCCCACGTAGCGGTCGCCCACGGCCGTGCGGTGCAGGGTGAGCCCCTTGCCCTTCAGGAAGCGCTCCAGCCCCATGTTGCTCATGACGGTGGCGACGATGCCCTCGCCCGTGAGCCGCCCCTCCGCGGCCCAGGACGAAGCGATGAGCGCCAGGATCTGGTCGCCGTCGATCACGTTCCCCTTCTCGTCCACCAGCACCACGCGGTCGGCATCGCCATCCAGCGCGATGCCGAGGTCGGCGCGGCGTTCCGTCACCAGCGCGGCCAGCTGCGCGGGGGCGGTGGAGCCGACATTGCGGTTGATGTTGAAGCCGTCCGGCGCGACGCCGACGCTCACCACCTCGGCCCCCAGCTCCCACAGCACGGTGGGCGCCACCTTGTAGGCAGCGCCATGCGCGCAATCGACGACGACGCGCAGGCCCTCCAGCGTCAGCCCCCGCGGGAAGCTGGCCTTCGCGGCCTCGATGTACCGGCCCGGCGCGTCCTCCAGCCGCGAGGCGCGGCCGAGCTTCTCCGGGCTCACCAGCGCGGAGGCCAGATCGCCCTCCATCAGCCGCTCGATCGCGCTCTCCTGCTCGTCGGAGAGCTTCAGCCCGTCGGGGCCGAAGAGCTTGATGCCGTTATCCTCGTGCGGGTTGTGCGACGCGCTGATCATCACGCCGAGATCCGCGCGGAGCGAGCGCGTCAGCAGGGCGATGGCCGGCGTGGGCAGCGGCCCCACCAGCACCACGTCCATCCCGGCCGAGACGAAGCCGGCCGTCAGCGCGGGCTCCAGCATGTAGCCGGAGAGGCGCGTGTCCTTGCCGATGACGACCCGGTGGCGGTGCGTGCCGCGGTTGAAGAATCGCCCCGCCGCCTGGCCGAGCCGCAGGGCGGTGCCGGCATCCATCGGCGGCCGGTTGGCCGTGCCGCGAATGCCGTCGGTGCCGAAAAGCTTGCGCTTCGAGGCGCCTGGAAGAGTCCTGAGGGTCATCGGGTTCGTCATGCGTTCGGGAGCCTAGCGCCGGATCCACCTCGGCGGCTCCGGCTTGAGCTGTCTTGCTACCCCCCGCGTCCCGTGGACACAATCGCGGCATGACCTCCCCCCGCGAACGCGCCCTCGCCTTCTGCACCCGCTTCGGCCTGCGCGCGCCGATCCTGCAGGCCCCCATGGCCAGCTCCTCGCCCCCCTCGCTCGGCATCGCCGTGGCCAATGCCGGGGGCATGGCCGGGTTCGGCGCGCTCAATTCCAACCCCGAGGAGATCGCGGGCTGGGCGCGGACCTTCCGCGCCGGCAGCAACGGTGCCTTCCAGATCAACCTCTGGGCGCCCGACCCGCCACCGGTCCGCGACGCGGCGCATGAGGATGCGGTGCGCGCGGCGCTCGCGACCCTCGGCCCCGAGCCCGCCCCGCTCGGCGACGGCCCCTTCGTGCAGGACTTCGCGGCCCAGTCCGAGGCCGTGCTGGCGGCGGGACCCGCCGTGGTCTCCACCATCATGGGCATCGGCTGGACGCCGGATTTCGTGGCGCGGCTGAAGGAGCGCGGCATCCTCTGGATCTGCAACGCCACCACGCTGGCCGAGGCGCGTGAGGCCGAGGCCGCCGGCGCCGACGCCATCGTCGCCCAGGGGGCGGAGGCGGGCGGGCATCGCGGCAGCTTCGACCAGGCGAAGGCCGAGACGCAGCTTATCGGCCTCGTCGCGCTGATCCCGCGCTTCGCGGACGCGCTGTCGGTGCCCGTGATCGCGGCGGGCGGAATCATGGACGGGCGGGGCGTCGCGGCCGCGCTGACGCTCGGGGCCAGCGCCGTGCAGATGGGCACGGCCTTCCTGCGCTGCCCCGAGGCGCAGGTGGCACCGGCCTGGGCCGATGCGCTGGCGGGCGCCGCGCCAGAGGATACGGTACTGACGCGCGGCTTCTCCGGGCGCCTCGCGCGCGGCATCGCCAACCGCGCCACCGAGATGTTCGAGCGCGTGAAGCCCGCCCCCTACCCGTTGCAGCGCGTGCTCACCACGCCCATGCGGACCGAGGCCGGCCAGGAAGGCGATGCCAGCCGCATGCAGCTCTGGGCCGGACAGGGTGCCGCGATGGCGCGCGCGGAACCGGCCGGCGATGTCCTGCGGCGCATCTGGGCCGAAGCCGAGGCGCTTCTGCCGGCCTGACGGTGCCTAGGCCATGGGCTCATGGCCACGGAGTCATATCGGAACTGACCAGCGCCCCGGGCGCATGGCTGCGCTGCCCGGATCACCGCAACGAACCGGGCAGGGCCGTGTTGGGATGAGTGGAACAAAGGGGAGATGATCCAATGTCCGCTCACGACAACCACATGGCCCAGGAACTGGCCCGCAAGGTCCGCGACGCGCGCTTCGCGAGGGGCCACCGCGAAGCCATGGCCGGCTTCGGCGGCCATGACGAGGCCAGCGCGGGCGACCGCCGCCGCGCCTGGCGGAAGGCCACGCCCTCGCCGTTGCGCCCCGCTCGCGGCGTGATGCATCCGAACGGCGATCACCGCGCGGGCGAGGTGAACGAGGCGCCGCTTCCGGCCTGGACGGGCCGCTAGCGCCTCAGCGCGCGGGCGTCCGGCCCGCGAGAAGAACGTCGCGCCATTTCGCCGTCTCGGCGGCGATCATGGCGCGGAATTCCTCGGGCGTGCTGGAGATGTTGGGCGATCCCATCTCGGAGATCCGCCGCTTCACCTCCGGCTCGGCCAGGGCGGCGACCGTCGCGGCATGCAGGCGCGGCACCATGCCGGGCGGCATGTCCGCGGGCGCCAGCAAACCGTACCAGCCGCCCGCCTCGAAGCCCGGAAGGCCGGCCTCGCTCATGGTCGGCACGTCGGGCAGGAGCGGTGCGCGCTCGGCGCTGGTGACCGCGAGCGCGCGCAGCGCGCCCTGGCGCACCTGCTGGGCGACGAGCACCAGATTCTCGAAGGTATAGGGCATCTCGCCCGCGACGATCGCCATCACGACCGGCGCGCTGCCGTTGTAGTGGACGGGCTGGGCCGGGAAGCCCACGCGCTGGCGCAGCGCCTCGCCCGCCAAAAGCTGCGGCGAGCCAAGGCCGGGCGTGGGATACATCACCTCCTGCCGGATGCCGCGCAGGGCATCCATCATCGAGCGCAGGTCCCGCCAGGGCGAGTTGGCGGGAACCACCAGCACCAGCGGCGTGCGCGCGAGGATGCTGATGGGCGTGAAATCCGCCGCGGCGTCGAAGCTCAGATTGCTCTCGATCGTCGGGCTGACGGAAAGCGGACCGGAACTGCCGAGCAGCAGCGTGTACGGATCGCCCTTCGCGCGCGCGACGACGGCCGTCCCCACATTGCCGCCGGCACCGCCGCGGTTCTCGATCACGAAGGGCTGGCCGAGGCTGCGCTGCAGCGGCTCGGCGATCAGCCGCGCCAGCGTGTCGATGATGCCGCCCGGCAGGAAGGGCACCACAATGCGGACAGGCCGGTTCGGCCACGCCTGTTGGGCATGGACGCGACCGGCCAGCGGCAGCAGCGGCGCGGCCAGGAGGCCGCGCCGCGAGATATCCGGGATCACTGGGGTTCCAGCACGAACTTCAGGACGGTGTCCTTCGTCACGATGCCGCCGCGGTCGCCCGGCGTGAGCTGGCCGTAGCGCTGAGCGAAGCTCGGCGGCAGCGGCCGCCCGTCCGGCGGCGAGAGCCAGAGCCGGAAGAGGTGGCGGCGGCGCTCCGGCTCGGGCCAGTCCTCGAAATCGGTACGGCTGTGCAGGATCTGGTGGTTGTGCAGGAACTGCATGTCGCCCGGCCGGAACTCGATCTTCAGATTCAGCGAGGGATCGCGCGTGAGGTCGTCGAACATCTGCAGCGCCTCGGTCTCGGCGGCGGTGAGACGGCGGGCCTCCGGGAAGTTCTGCTGCGCCGAGCGGATGTACTGGCCGGAATAGATCGTCGTCAGCTGCCCCTCGTGCCAGCTGAAGACCGGCACCTCGAACCAGGGCAGCATGCCCGGCGGGATCTCGCCGCGCCGGTCGGTCGGGAAGGCGTGGAAGAGCTGCTCGTAGAGGTCGGGGCGGCGCTTCAGCATCTCGTCATGCAGCGTGACGGAGCTAACGATCATGCTCTCGCCGCCGGAGCGCGAGGTCTTGAGGCAGAGCAGCCCCACGATGTCGCAGGAATCCGTGTGGTACTCGAGCTCGCGGTTGGTCTGGTAGTAGCGGACCGTCGGCTTGCTGATGTCGAGGCCGAGATCGCGCACATGGCCCAGCAGATGCCCCTTGGCGTTCTGCGAGCGGAAGCTGCCGAGATGCGCGCCGATGCCGAGATAGGCGATGGCCGCCTGCTCGGTCGTGTACTTCGCCACCTCGAAGCCGCGGAACTGCACGAAGCCGCGCCCGTGCAGCAGGTCCTGCAGAATGCCGTCCAGCACCGGGCCGAGCGTCGGCAGGCGGAAGGTCTGGCGCGAGATGCGCCCCATCTCCTGTCCCGAGGCCTGGTGCGCGCGGATCGCGGCGTCGATCTCCGAGAGCTCTGCCGCCGTGAACTGGTGCAGCCAGGAGCCGTCCCGGATCATTTCCGGGCCGGTCCAGGCGGCGGGGCCGCCGATCGGGCCAGGCGGTAGCGCGACGCGCTCCTCGGCGAGGGCGTGGGACATGTTTTCCTCCGAAGTCTTTTCTTCTGAGGGACAGGCTGGGGCGGCATCCGGGCTAAGTCTATTTCATTTTTTGCGCTTATTTATCAGATTACCTTATGGCCAACATCACCCTCCGGCAGCTCCGCGCCTTCCTGGCCGTCGCCCGCGCCCGCAGCTTCACCCGCGCCGCCAGCGAGCTGAACCTCACGCAATCCGCGCTGACCATGGCGATCCGCGGGCTGGAGGAGGAGGTCGGGCTCAGGCTGCTCGACCGCAGCACCCGCGCGGTGGCGCCCACCGCCCATGGCGAGCGCTTCATGGCGACGGCCGAGCGCCTGCTGGACGAGATGCAGCGCGCCATCGACGACCTGCGCGCCATCGCCGACCGGCAGAGCGGCCTCGTGGTCATGGCCGCCACCGCCTCCTTCATCGGCCCTGTCGTCGCGCCTGCGCTGCAGGCGGTCGCCGAACGCTTTCCCGGCATCGCCGTCCGGCTCATCGAGGAGCACACGGACGGCGCCGCGCGCCGCCTGCTGGCGGGCGAGCTCGACTTCGCCATCACCACCCTGCCGCGCCCCGAGCCGGGAATCGAGGCGATCCCCCTGATGCGCGACCGCTTCGGCCTGCTCTGCCCGCGCGGCCATCCCCTGGCGCGTGCCGGGAAGAGCCTGGGATGGGGCGTGCTCGCCGATTTCCCGCTGGTGGGGATGAGCCAGCTCAACGGCATGCGGCGCGCGCTCGACCAGGACGGCCACGGCGCCAAGGCGGTGCACGGGCTGCGCTACGAGGTCTCCAGCATGACCACGCTGCGCAGCCTCGTGGAGCAGGGCGTCGGCGTCGGGGCGGTGCCGGCGCTGGCGGCGCGCCCCCTGCGCGGCTCGGGCCTCGCCTGGCGCAAGCTGGAGCCGGCGGTGCATCGCACGGCCTCCCTGGCGCGCCGCGCCGGCCGGTCCCTCACCCCCGCCGCGACCGAGGTGGTGACGGCCCTGCTGGCGCAACTGCAATCCCTGCGCGACCCGGGCATCGAGGTGCTGACCGATCGCGGCGCGCTGGCACGCGAGGGCTGGATCGTCCCGGCGGAATCCGGGGCGACGACGCGGGTGACAGCGACTCGCCCGACTGCGTAACCTCCGCCCGCCAAGCAGGGAGCGGGCGTGCATGGAGCGTTTCTTCGGCCTCGCCGAGCAGGGCACGAGCGTGAGCCGCGAGGTCGCGGCCGGCCTCGCGACCTTCCTCACCATGGCCTACATCCTGGTGGTGAACCCGCAGATCCTGGCCGCGGCCGGGATCGACCACGGGGCCGCCTTCGTGGCCACCTGCCTCGCGGCGGCCATCGGCTCGGTGCTCATGGGGCTGATCGCGAACCTTCCCATCGCGCTGGCGCCCGGCATGGGGATCAACGCCTACTTCGCCTTCGTCGTGGTGGGCGCCATGGGCGTCTCCTGGCAGGCGGCGCTGGGCGCGGTCTTCGTATCGGGCATGATCTTCTTCGCCGTCAGCGTCTCCCGCGTGCGGGAGTGGCTGATCGACGGCATCCCGCTCTCGCTCAAGCTCGGCATCGCCGCGGGCATCGGCATGTTCCTCGGCCTGATCGGGCTGAAGAACCTGGGCCTCGTCGTCGCGCATCCGGCGACGCTTGTGGGAATGGGCAATATCGCCTCCGCCCCGGTGATCATCGGCAGCCTGGGCTTCGTGCTGATGGCCGCCCTTTCGGCGCGGCGGGTGCCGGGCGCCATCATCATCGGCATTCTCGTCACCGCCGCGGCGGGCATCCCCTTCGGGCTGACCACCTTCCAGGGCTTCGTCGCCACGCCGCCCTCCTTGGCGCCGACCTTCCTGCAGCTCGATATCGCGGCTGTCTTCAACATCGGCATGCTGGGGGTGGTCTTCACCTTCTTCCTGGTGGACCTGCTGGACAATGCCGGCACGCTCATCGGCACCACGCACCGCGCCGGGCTGATGCGGCCCGACGGCAGCGTGCCGCGCCTCGGCCGCGCGCTGCTGGCCGACAGCGGCGGCGCCATGATCGGCGCGGCGCTCGGCACCTCCACCACCGTCAGCTACATCGAGAGCGCAGCCGGCATCCAGCAGGGCGGGCGCACGGGGCTGACGGCCATCGCGGTGGGAGGCTTCTTCCTGGTCGCCCTCTTCGCGGCCCCTCTTGCGGCCTCGGTGCCGGAATATGCGACGGCGCCCGCGCTCATCTTCGTCGCCTGCCTCATGGCGCAGGCGCTGAAGGGGGTGCATTGGGACGACGAGACCGAGTACCTCCCCGCCATGATCACCGTCTTCGCCATGCCCTTCACCTTCTCCATCACCACGGGCATCGGCCTCGGCTTCCTCGCCTATGTAGGCGTGAAGACGCTGGCCGGCCGGGCGCGCGAGGTGCATGGCGCCGTCTGGGTTCTCGCGGCGCTCTGCGCGGTGAAGTTCGCGCTGATCTGATGCTTCGTCCCGCCGCCTTCGCGCCGCTGCGCCATCCTGCCTTCCGGCTGCTCTGGATCGCCAACCTCGCCTCCAACACCGGGCTCTTCATCCAGAACACGGCGGCGGGCTGGCTGATGACCAGCCTGGACCCGGCGCCGATCATGGTCAGCTTCGTCCAGGCCTCCTCCCAGCTGCCGGTCTTCCTGCTGGCCCTGCCCGCCGGCGCGCTGGCCGACATCATGGACCGCCGCCTCTTCCTCATCGGCGCGCAGGTCTGGATGATGCTGATCGCGACGCTGCTCTGCCTGCTGACGGCGGGCGACGCGCTGGGACCCTGGGGGCTGATCGCCTTCACCTTCGCACTCGGCGCGGGCCTCGCCATGACCTTTCCCGCCTGGGCGGCGACCACGCCGGAGCTGGTTCCGCGCGAGGACCTGGTGGGCGCCATCGCACTCAACGGCATCGGCTTCAACCTCACGCGCGCCGTGGGCCCCGCCATCGGCGGGCTCGTCGTCGCCTGGTTCGGGGTCGAAGCGGCCTTCGCGCTGAACGCGCTCTGCATCCTGACGCTCGTCGTCTCGCTCTTCTTCTGGAAGCGAGAGCCCATGGCGTCGCGCATGCCGCGCGAGCATTTCCTCTCCGCCGTTCGGGCGGGCGCGCGCTTCGTGGCGGCAACGCCCGCCATGCACGCGGCGATCCTGCGCGCGGTGGTCTTCTTCCTCTTCGGCTCGGCCGTCTGGGGCCTGCTGCCGCTGCTGGTGCGCGAGACGCTGCAGCTCGGCCCGCAGGCCTTCGGCCTGCTGCTGGGTTGCATGGGCGCGGGAGCGGTGATGGCGGGCTTCCTGCTGCCCGCGGTACGCGGCCGGATCGACCGCTCGGACATCGTGCTCTGGTCCTCGGTGCTGAACGGGGTGGCGCTGGCCATCCTGGCGACGCTGCACCACTGGTTCTTCGCCGCGCTCGGCATGCTGCTCTACGGCGTGGCCTGGATCTCGGCGGCCTCGACCATGCAGGCCGCGGCGCAGATGGCCGCACCCGCCTGGGTGCGCGCGCGCGCGATGGGCGTCTACCAGATGAGCTTCTTCGGCGCGATGGCCGCCGGCGCGGCCTTCTCCGGCTGGATCGCGGGGCGCATCGGCGTCGAGATCACGATGGGCGCCTTCGCGCTCTGCGCGCTGGTCAGCGCCTTCGCCGTGCGCCGCTGGCGCCTGGAGGGCGACCTGCCCGCCACGCCCCAGAAGGTCGAGCTCGCGCGGCCGGAACCCGCCGACTCGTCGCTGCGCAGCCTGCTGCACGAGGGCGAGAACCGCGTGCTGGAGGTCGTGCGCTATCACGTCGCGCCCAAGGATCGCGAGGCCTTCCTCGCCGCGGTGTCCCAATGCCGGCGGGTGCGGCTGCGCGGCGGCGCGCGGACGTGGCGCCTCTATGAGGACGTGGCTCACCCCGAGCGCTGGGTGGAGCTCTGGACCATCGAGAGCTGGGCCGAGCATCTGCGGGAATCCACGCGCCTGACGGATGAGGACCGCTCCATCCTCGCGCGCGCCGCGCAATTCGATACGCACGGCACAGGGCCGGAAGCTGCGCGCTATGTGAATGTCAGGGTTTGACAGGCATCGATGGCGGATGGCGCAATGCTACCCATAGTTTGAAGGGTAAGGAGAACCTACGAATGGCCAAGCTTTCCAAGACCCGAAACACGCTGGGCGAGAATGCCCGCCTCGCGAGCGTCAACCTGCTGAACGCCGCCCTGGCTGACCTCATAGACCTCAGCAACGCCGTGAAGATGGCGCATTGGAACGTGAAGGGTCCGCAATTCGCTGCCCTGCACCTTCTCTTCGAGACCTTCTACGACCAGCTGGCCGAAGCGGTGGACGACACGGCCGAGCGCGTGGTCCAGCTCGGCGGCACGCCGGAGGGCACGACCCAGCAGGTGGGCGCCGCGACGCGCCTGGCGGCATACCCCGCTGACCTGAAGGACGGCATCAAGCACGTCACCGCCCTGGCCGAGCGCTATGCCGCCCTCGCCACCACGACGCGCGAGGCGATCGACGCGGCGGACGAGGCTGGCGATGCCGATACCGCGGACCTCTTCACCGCGACCTCGCGCACGCTCGACAAGGCGCTGTGGATGCTGGAAGCGCATTTGGGCTGAACGGGCCGCGCGTCCGGGCCCTTTGGCGGCCCGGACGCGGGGTGAGCTCAGCGCTTGCATTCTGTGATATTTTTCCCATCTCTCGGGCCGCCAAGGGGCGCGGTTTGTCCGAAGCGCGCCGCGGCGAGCGCGGGTAAGATAGTAAGATGGTAAGATAGTAAGGCGGCCGCGAATCGGGCAGGTCCGGACAATGGCCGCGTCAGAACATGGGGCAGTTCAATCGCTTGCCGTCGTCAGTTGCCCTCCTGTTCCCTTGCCCTGTAGGTAGCGCCCATGGGTGATCTCTTCGGGGGCCGCGGCGGCAAGGCTGCGTCCAGCTACAGCGCGGCCGATATCGAGGTGCTGGAGGGGCTGGAGCCCGTCCGGCGCCGGCCGGGCATGTATATCGGCGGCACGGATGACAATGCGCTGCATCATCTCGCGGCCGAGATCATCGACAACGCCATGGACGAGGCCGTGGCCGGCCATGCCGACCGCATCGAGGTCTCGCTGGAAGCGGGCAACTGGCTGACGGTGCGCGACAATGGCCGCGGCATCCCGGTCGACCCGCACCCGAAGTTCCCGAAGCTCTCGGCGCTGGAGGTGATCCTCACCACGCTCCATTCGGGCGGCAAGTTCTCGGGCAAGGCCTACGACACCTCGGGCGGCCTGCATGGTGTCGGCAGCAGCGTGGTGAACGCGCTGGCCGAGGAGCTGGAGGCGGAGGTCGCGCTGGGCGGCGAGCTGTTCCGGCAGACCTATGCGCGCGGCAAGCCGACCTCGAAGCTCAAGCGCGTCGGCGAGGTCCGCAACCGGCGCGGCACCACGATCCGCTTCAAGCCGGATCCGGAGATCTTCGGCAACCTCCAGTTCCGGGCAGAACGGCTGTTCCGCCTCTGCCGCTCCAAGGCCTATCTCTATCGCGGTGTCGAGATCCGCTGGCGCTGCGACGCCGCGCTCGCCACCGGCGACACGCCGGCCGAAGCGGTGCTGCACTTCCCGGGCGGCCTCTCGGACTTCCTGGCCGTGGCCGTCGAGGGGCGCGGCGCCGTGGTGCCCACGCCCTTCGCGGGCACCGCCGAATTTCCGGATTCCGCCGGGCGCTGCGAATGGGCCATCACCTGGCTCGACCAGGGCGAGGGTTTCCTCTCCACCTACGCCAACACCATCCCCACTCCGCAGGGCGGCACGCATGAGGCTGGGCTGCGCGCGGCGTTGGTGAAGGGGCTGCGCGCCTATGGCGAGATGAAGAAGGAGAAGCGCGCCGCCACCGTCACCGCCGACGACATTCTCGGCGGCATGGCGGGGATGCTCAGCGTCTTCATCCGCAACCCGCATTTCCAGGGCCAGACGAAGGACAAGCTCACCAACGCCGATGCGCAGCGCCTGACCGAGAACGCGCTGCGCGACCCGTTCGACCACTGGCTCGCCGGCGACCCCCAGAGTGCGGACAACCTCCTCGCCTTCGCGGTCGAGCGGGCGGAGGAGCGCCTGCGCCGCCGCGCCGAGAAGGACACGCCACGCAAGACCGCGACGCGCAAGCTGCGCCTGCCCGGCAAGCTCACCGACTGCTCCAGCGAGAGCAGCGCGAACACCGAGATCTTCCTGGTCGAGGGCGACAGCGCCGGCGGCTCCGCCAAGCAGGCGCGCGATCGCGAGACCCAGGCCGTGCTGCCGCTGCGCGGCAAGATCCTGAATGTCGCCAGCGCCTCGGCCGAGAAGCTGCGCGGCAACCAGGAGCTGAAGGACCTCATCGAGGCGCTGGGCTGCGGCGTGGGCGACCGCTTCGACCTCGCGAAGCTGCGCTACGGCCGCATCGTCATCATGACCGACGCGGACGTGGACGGCGCGCATATCGCCGCGCTGCTCATGACCTTCTTCTACAAGGAGCTGCCGGAGCTGGTGCGCGCGGGGCGCGTCTTCCTGGCGCAGCCGCCCCTGTACCGCCTGCAGGCGGGCGACAAGAGCGTCTATGCAATGGACGATGCGGACCGCGAGCGGCAGATCAAGCGCCACTTCAAGCCGAACCAGAAGGTCGAGGTCAGCCGCTTCAAGGGCCTCGGCGAGATGCCCGCCGCCGTGCTGCGCGACACGACGATGGCGCCGAAGCACCGCGTGCTGCTTCAGGTGACGCTGCCGCCAGAGGAACGCGCCCGGACCGCCGAGCTGATGGAAGCGCTGATGGGCCGCAAGCCGGAGCTGCGCTTCAAGTTCATCCAGGAGAACGCCTCCAAGATGGACGCGGAAGCGGTGGACGCCTAGTTCCCGCTTTCAGGCGCCGGCCGCATTCGCGGCCGGACAGTCCCGGAAGGTCAGGCGGGCTGGGCGAGCAGCTGCTCGACATCCGCCCGGATCGCGCCCGGCTTGGTCGCGGAGCCGTAGCGCTTCACGACGCGTCCCTGCCGGTCGACCAGGAACTTCGTGAAGTTCCACTTGATGCCGCTGGTGCCGAGGAAGCCCTTCGCCTGCGATTTCAGCCAGGCATAGAGCGGATGCGTCCCGGGCCCGTTCACCTCGACCTTCGCGAACATCGGAAAGTCCACGTCGTAGGTCAGGCGGCAGAACTCGGCGATCTCAGCCTCGCCGCCCGGCTCCTGCCCGCCGAACTGGTTGCAGGGAAAGCCGAGCACCGCGAACCCCCGGGGGGAAAGCTCCGCATGCAGCTTCTCCAGCCCGTCATATTGCGGCGTGAATCCGCATTTGCTGGCGGTGTTGACGATGAGCAGGACCTGGCCGCGGAAGCGCTCGAGCGGCACCTCCTCGCCCGTAATGCCCTTGGCGGAGAAGTCCCAGGCCGTCGTCACCTCAGATGGGCTTGTGCGCGCGGTCGAGCAGGCGGCTGAAGAAGCCGGGCTTCTTCGCCGGGGCGGCCTCGGCCGCCTGGGCCTTGGCGGCGAGCGCGGCTTCTTCCTGCGCGCGCTTTTCCTTGTCGCGCAGCCAGGCGTCGAGCGACATGCCGGCCTTGGCGGCGCGCTTGGCCTCGTAGCTGCGCTGGCCTTCGGTCAGCTTCTTCATGTCCATGAGGGGATGGCTCCGCGGGAGGGGGGCTTGCTGGCCCCCTTGTGCCGAGAGGAAGGGCTTGCGGCAAGCCCGTCCCTGCGCTTCACCGGGAGGCATGGACGCAAAGGTCAAGGCGCATATCTGGGTCTCGATGGCCATCCGCATGTCGGACATGGCCGGCCGGCCGGCCGCCGTCCTTCGCAAGGGCGACCCGGACTCCGGCGGGCTGATCTGCGTGCTGGAAGGGCGCGAGGGCCAGATGGTGCTGGCGCAGGCCCGTGACATGGAAGGCCGCCCCGCCTGGGTCCGCGGAACCGGCCCCGCCCCCGTGGGGCGGGAGGAAGCCGATGCCTATATCCAGCGCCAGGTGAAGCGTGACCCCGATGTCTGGGTCATTGAGTTCGAGGCGCCGGACTACCTGCCGCCCTTCGAGGCCCGCTTGATCTGAGCGGCTACGCGCTCTCGCGCTGCCGGTAGCCCTGCGGATTCGCGACGTGCCAGTTCCAGGCGGTGCGCACGATGTCGTCCAGCTCGGCATGCTTCGGCCGCCAGCTCGTCTCGGCCCGGATCCGTGCGGAGGAAGCGACCAGCGCCGGCGGGTCGCCCGCACGGCGAGGGCCGTTCTCATAAGGCACTTTCCGCCCGGAGACGCGCTCGATCGCCTCGATCACCTCGCGCACCGAATGCCCTGCGCCATTGCCCAGGTTGTAGCGCACCGACCCCTGCTCCAGCCGGGGCAGCACGGCCACATGCGCGGCGGCAAGGTCGGCGACATGCACGTAGTCGCGCACGGCCGTGCCGTCCTTGGTGTCGTAGTCCGTGCCGAAGACATGCAGCGGCGGCGCCTGGCCGAGCGTCGCGAGGATCGCGCGCGGGATGAGATGCGTCTCGGGATCGTGATCCTCGCCCGCGCGGCCGAGCGGGTCGGCGCCGGCCGCGTTGAAGTAGCGCAGCGAGGCCGACCGCAGGCCATGCGCCTGTTCGGCCCAGGCGAGCGCCTGCTCCATCATGAGCTTGGAGAGGCCGTAAGGGTTCACCGGGGTGGTCGGAGCTTCCTCGGTGATGGGCACGGTCTTGGGAACCCCGAACACCGCCGCCGTCGAGGAGAAGACGAATTTCAGGCAGCCGGCGCGCACCGCGGCATCGGCAAGGTCCACGGCATTGCCCAGGTTCTCCCGGCAATAGCGCAGCGGGTTCTTCATGCTGTCGCCGACCAGCGACAAGGCCGCCAGGTGGAAGACGGCATCGAACTTCCAGGCCGCGAAAACCTCGGCCAGGCGCTGCTTCTCGGAAAGATGCGCCTTGATGAACGTCACCTCGGCCGGCACCGCCTCGCGGTGGCCGGTAGAAAGATCATCCAGAACCACCACCGAATGGCCGGCATCGAGCAGTGCCAGCACGACGTGGCTTCCCACATAGCCGGCGCCGCCGGTCACCAGATAACGAGCCATTCCACACCGCCTTGCTGCACCGTTTGGTGCACTGCAAATGTGGCATGAATTCGCTAGGGCCGGGAAACAATCGCGGCAATGAGGACCGCAATCCGGTCGGACACGCCCCGGCTCACCTCCGCGCCGCGGGCGAGGCGGCGCAAGTCCCGCCGCCCGAGCGTAAGCGGCAGGGCGGCGGCCATCGCGGCGCGCGGCAGGCCCTTGAGATCCGGCGGCGCCGGGGCGCCCTGGGCCAGCTGACGCACCACCGGACCGGCTTCTCGCGGGTCCGCAATCACCACTTCGGGCATGATGAGTTCGCGCGGCAGCAGGCAGCGCTCCTGCGCGGCCAGGGCCGGCACGGCCCGCAGCAGCCCCGCGAGTCCGTAGAGCATGCCCGCCTGCTGCAGCCCCGGCAGCAGGGCGGGCGGCGCGCCCAGCAGCCGGCCGGCCACCACCGCGAAGCCCCCCGCCGTGCCCCGCAGATAGGAATGCAGCGCGGCCGTGGTCTCGATCCCTTCCTCGTCGGTCTCGGCCTCGCGGGCCTCGGCCATGGCGATGAGGCCCTCGGCGTCCAGTTCGCCCGTCCGGATGGCCGCGTGGAGCGGAGCGGCGACCTCGTGCTGGCGGACCGGGCGGCCCGCCACGGCCTCTTCCACCGCCTCGCGCCACCAGGTGAGGCGCATGAGGGCCAGCATCGGATGGCTCGCGACCTCGCGGGCGCGGGCGAGTTCGTGATTGAAGGCGATCAGCGTGAAAAGCGCCTCCCGCCGCTCCGCCGGCGCGAAGAGGGCGCAGAAGAAGCGGTCCGGGTCGTGGCGGCGCGCGATGGCGCCGCAGGGGGAAAGTTCGGGCACGCGCAACCGCATGGCCGCAAGAGCGTCATTCGGCAAGCGGTTGACGCCCTCCGCCACCCTGCTTAGCTGCGCAGCATCCTTCCCTCTGGAGAAACGCCATGGCCTTCAGCCTTCCCCCCCTCCCCTACTCGACCTCGGCCCTTGCCGGCCAGGGCATGTGCCAGGAGACGCTGGAGCTGCATCACGGCAAGCACCACAACGCCTATGTGACGGCGCTGAACGGCCTGATCGAGAGCAAGGGCCTCGCCGGCAAGTCGCTGGAGACCATCGTGGCCGAGGCCGGCAAGGCCGGCGCCGATGGCCTGCCCGTGCTTAACCAGGCCGGCCAGCACTACAACCACGTGCTGTTCTGGCAGGTGATGAGCCCCTCGGGCGGCGGCGACAAGCTGCCGGCCAAGCTCGCCGCCAAGATCGACAGCGACCTCGGCGGCCTCGCGGCCTTCAAGGAGGCCTTCAAGCAGGCCGGCGTCACGCAGTTCGGCTCGGGCTGGGCGTGGCTGATCATCGGCAATGACGGCAAGCTGAAGGTCACGAAGACCCCGAACGGCGCGAACCCGATCTCGACCGGCGAGGGCAAGCCCATCCTCGGTGCCGACGTGTGGGAGCACGCCTACTACCTCGACTTCCGCAACGTCCGCCCGAACTACCTGGACAACTTCCTGAACAAGCTCGTCGACTGGAGCGTGGTCGAGAGCCTGCTGGACAAGGGCGGCCTGGAGAGCGGCCAGAGCGCCTGATCCTTTCGCGAGGACCGAACAAGGGGGCGCGGCTCGCGAGGGCCGCGCCCATTTTTCGTGGCGGAGAAGGCGGCCTCAGACCCGCGCGGCCGCCAGGTCCAGCAGGGCCTCCGCGAAGGCGGCCGGAGCCTCCTGGGGCACGTTGTGGCCGATGCGCGGCAGGATCCGGCGGGCGAAGGGGCCCGTGAAGCGCGGCGAGCCCGCCTCGGGCGGCGGGTTCACTCCGTCGGAGCCGCCATGGAGGTCGATGCTGGGCACGGTGATGTCCGGCTGGGCGGCCAGCGCCGCCTCGATGCCCGCATGCGCCGGGTCGCCGGGGACCAGCCCGAAGCGGTGCCGGTAGGATTGCACCACCACGGAGACGTAGTCCTCGTTTTCCCAATCGGCGGCGCTTTCGGCGAATTCGGCGTCGGTGAAGGACCAATCCGGCGACCAGAGCTTCCACAGCAGCCGGCCCATCTCCGCGCGATACTTCGCGAGCCCGAGCGCGCCACGTTCGCCATGGAGGTAGTACTGGTACCAGTGCCGCATCTCGCGGTCCGGCGAGGCCGGCTCCGTGCTGCGGGCGATGTCCTGGATGTTGTAGCCCGTGCAGGTCACCAGGCCCGCGCAGCGTTCCGGGTGCAGCGCCGCGACGATGCAGGCCGCGCGCCCGCCCCAGTCATATCCGGCCAGCAAGGCGGAAGGGATGGAAAGCGCGTCCATCAACGCCAGGAGATCCGCACCCAGCGCGCCCTGCGCGCCAGAGCGCATGACGCCCGGCTTCAGCCGCGTGCGGCCATAACCGCGCAGATGCGGCACGAGCACGCGATGACCCGCGCCGGCCAGGATCGGCGCCACCGCGTCATAGGCCCGCGGCGAGTAGGGAAAGCCGTGGAGAAGGATGGCGGGCGGGCCCAGGGATGCCCCCGGGGCCGGCCCGTGCTCCTCCACGGCGATGATGGCCTGCGGTGTCTCGACGAACCGCAGCGCCATGGCCTCAGCCCTTGGTGTCGTTGGCCGCCTGCGGGCGGATCACGCTGCTGATCGTGCCGCGCACCACCGTGACGCGGACATTGGAAGCGATCTCGACCTCGACCTCGTCGGAATTCTCCTTCACCGACTTGATCTCGCCCACGATGCCGCCCGCCGTGATCACGCGGTCGCCGCGCTTCAGGCTGGTCAGCATCGCGCGATGCTCCTTCATCTTCTTCTGCTGCGGACGGATCAGCAGGAAGTAGAACACCACGAAGATCAGCAGCAGCGGCAGAAGCTGCATGATCATGGCGCTCGCGCCACCGGCGGCGTCCTGGGCATAGGCCGGAGAAATCAGCATCGGTCCTCGCAGAATGTCTTTCGTCCGGGCAGATGAACCGGGCCGGGTTCCGCGTCAACAGCCATGCGATTCGTCTCACTTGCGCGATGACGCGCGGGCGGCTTCAAACCACGCCATGGAAACGGAACTTCTGGCGCGTATCGCCGCCGCCCTCGAACGCCTGGCCCCCCCGCCCCCGCCGCCGCCGACCCTGGAAGGCGCCGACGCCTTCGTCTGGCATCCCGGCCAGAACCGCCTCGTGCCGGTCCCGAAGGTCAGCCGGGTCGAGATCGGCCTGCTGCAGGGCGTGGAGCGGCAGAAGTCCATCATCCTCGAGAACACGCTGCGCTTCGCCCGCGGCTTCCCGGCCAACAACGCCATGCTCTGGGGCTCGCGCGGCATGGGCAAGTCGTCCCTGGTGAAGGCCGCGCATGCGGAGGCCAATGCCCAGCATCCCGGCAGCCTGGCGCTGATCGAGATCCATCGCGAGGACATCCGCACCCTGCCCGACCTGCTGGGCCACCTCCGTACGCAGGAGCGCCGTGCGCTGGTCTTCTGCGACGACCTCTCCTTCGAGAAGGAGGATGCGGACTACAAGGCGCTGAAGTCGGTGCTCGACGGCGGCATCGAGGGACGCCCGGCGAACGTGCTTTTCTACGCGACCTCGAACCGCCGGCACCTGATGCCGCGCGACATGATCGAGAACGAGCGCAGCACGGCCATCAACCCCTCCGAGGCCGTGGAGGAGAAGGTCTCCCTGAGCGATCGCTTCGGCCTCTGGGTCGGCTTCCACAACTGCGACCAGGACACCTTCTTCGCCATGATCGACGGCTATGCCGCGGCCATGAACCTGCCGGCCTCGACCGAGGAACTGCATCGCGAGGCGGTGGAGTGGAGCGTGACGCGCGGCGGGCGCTCCGGCCGCGTGGCCTGGCAGTTCATCCAGGAAATGGCGGGGCGGCTCGGCGTCAAGGGATAAGGGCTCAATCGGGATGAAGTTCATCGAGACTCTCGACGAATTGCACGGCCATTACGGCGTGCCCGGCGCCGCCTCCACCAAGAAGGAGATCGGCTGGTTCATCCCGGAATACCGGCGGATCATCGAGGCCGCGCCCTTCCTCTCGCTCGCGACGGTGGGGCCGGAGGGCGTGGATTGCTCGCCGCGCGGCGACCTGCCTGGCCAGCTCGTGCGCGTGCTGGACGACCACACGCTGGCGCTGCCCGACCGGCGCGGGAACGACCGCATCGACAGCCTGCGCAACATCGTGCGCGACCCGCGCGTGGCGCTGATGTTCCTCATCCCCGGCAGCGGCAATGCGCTGCGCGTCAATGGCACCGCGCGGCTGACGGCGGATGAGGAGCTGCGCCGGAGCTTCGAGATGGAAGGAAAGCAGCCCCGCACGGTGGCGATCATCCGGGCCGAGACCATCTACTTCCAATGCGCCCGCGCCGTGATCCGAGCGAAGCTCTGGGAACCCCACGCCAAGCCAAGCCTGCCGACGCCGGGCCAGATCCTGGCGGCGCTGACGAAGGGCGCGGTGGGTGGCGAGAACTACGACCGCGAGTGGCCGGAGCGCGCAGCCAAGTCGATGTGGTGAGGCTTCCGCCCTCGCAGCGCGACGCCAAGGGCCGCTACCGCAATCCCGATGGCGGGGTCGCCGGGCAGTCGCTGCGCAACGTCTGGCGCATGATGCGCGAGCGTGGCGGCACGCCCTGGCCCGCCAGCCTGACGGATCCGCCGCAGCCACCGCCGCCGGACGAGGTGCCGCACGGCCACGCGGCATTCACCTTCGTCGGCCACTCGACCTTCCTGATCCGGCTGGATGACGGCACGACGATCCTCACCGATCCGATCTTCAGCGAGCGCTGCAGCCCCGTGACCTGGGCCGGCCCGAAGCGCGTGCGGCCGCCGGCCCTCGCGCTCGACGCCCTGCCCCGGATCGACGCTGTGCTGGTGAGCCACGGCCACTACGATCACCTCGACATCCCGAGCCTGCGCGCCCTGCACGCGCGCTTCCGCCCGGCCATCTTCACGGGGCTGGGCCATGCGGCGCTGATGGCACGGCATGGCATCCCAGGCGCCACGGAACTGGACTGGGGCGGCGAGGCGCTGCTGCCCGGCGGCCACCGCGCCACCTACCTGCCCATGCGCCACTTCTCGGCTCGCGGGATCCACGACCGGTCAAAGGCGCTCTGGGGTGGCTTTGCGGTGGAGCCCGCCACGGGCGGCCGCCTGGCCTTCCTGGGCGACACGGCGGCCGGCGGGCATCTCGACGTCATCGGCCGCGCCTTCGGCGGCTTTGGCGCGGCGCTCATCCCCATCGGCGCCTATGAGCCCGTCTGGTTCATGCAGGCTGTCCACATGACGCCCGAGCAGGCGCTGGAAGCACAACTCCAGCTTCGCGCCCGCACGGCCATCGCCATGCATTTCGGCACCTTCAAGCTGACGCAGGAGGCCATCGACGAGCCCGTGCGGCGGCTCGAAGCCGGGCGGAATGGGCAGGATTTCCGCGTGCCCCTCTTCGGCGGCACGCAGGTCGTGCCGCTTCGGGCGGGGCCGTAACTTCCGGGGGTGGCGCCAGGGCAGCTTGCGGAACCCGCTTCGGAGGTTCCCAATGTCCGCCGTGTCCCGCGCCCTCCCCGCCGCCTCGCCCCCCTTCTTCGGATGGCGCGTCACCTGGGCGGCCTTCACCGTCGCGATCTTCGCCTGGGGCGTGAGCTTCTACGGCCCGCCGGTTTTCCTCCATGCGGTACACGAGGCGCGTGGCTGGCCGATCTGGCTCGTCTCGGCGGCGGTCACCAGCCATTACCTCTGGGGCGCCTTCGTGGTGGCGAACCTGCCGGCGCTTCACGCCCGGTTCGGCGTGGGTGGCGTGACTGCGCTGGGCGGCGTGCTCAGCGGGCTCGGCATGCTGGCCTGGGCGCTGGCGGTCGCGCCCTGGCAGCTCTTCGCCGCCACGCTGGTCAGCGGCTCCGGCTGGGCCATGACAGGGGCAGCGGCGATCAACGCCATGGTGTCTCCCTGGTTCATTCGGCGACGGCCGGCGGCACTGAGCCTTGCCTATAACGGGGCATCGGTTGGCGGGATCGTCTTCTCGCCGCTCTGGGTCGCGCTCATCGCCGCCTGGGGCTTTGCCGGAGCCGCGGCGGGGGTTGGCCTCGCCATGGCAGTGACCCTCGGCCTTCTCGCGGCACGCACCTTGTCCGTCACGCCCGAACAGCTGGGCCAGGCGCCGGATGGCGACGCTGCCGGGCCAGCCGCCAGTCGCACCGGCGTGCACCATGCGCCCCTCCCCGGCCGTGACCTCTGGCGCAACCTCCGCTTCGCGACCCTGGTGGTATCGAGCTCGCTCAGCCTCTTCGCGCAGATCGGGCTGATCGCGCATCTCTTCTCGTTGCTGGTGGTGCCGATGGGGACGCATCTGGCCGGTTTCGCGGCGGGTCTCGCCACCGTCTGCGCCATCCTGGGCCGGAGCCTACTGGGCTTCCTGCTCACCCCCGGCCGCGACCGGCGCGTCGCCGCCATCCTGAACTCCCTCGTGCAGGTCGTGGGATCGCTGGTGCTGCTGGCCTCCGGCGGCACGGATATCGCGTTGCTGCTGTCGGGGATCGTGCTGTTCGGCCTGGGGCTGGGGAACGCCGCCTCGATCCCGGCGATGATCGCGCAATCGGACTTCGCGCCGGCCGATACCGGCCGGGTCGTGGCGCTGGTAACGGCCTGCAGCCAGGCGACCTATGCTTTCGCGCCCGCCGCCTTCGGCCTGCTGCGAGATTTCGCCACGGGGCCGCATGGGCTCTTTGCCGCGGCGGCTGCCATTCAGCTTGCCGCCGCCCTGGCCATCCTGGCGGGGCGTCAGCCCTCGAGGTGAGGCCGCCTCAGGTGGCGGGCCAGCAGCCCGTCCACCGGCCCCGCTACCACCGAAACCAGCCAGAGTACCGCCGCCGTCAGTACGATGGCCGGGCCGCTCGGCAAATCCGCGTGGTAGGAGAGCAGCAGCCCCGCAAGGGTGGCAATGAGCGCGATCCCGACCGAGGCCGCGACCAGCCCGCCGACCTCGCGAGACCAGTGCCGCGCCGCGATGGCGGGCAGCATCATCAGGCCGACCGCCATCAGGCTCCCCACCGCCTGGAAGGCCGCCACGAGGTTGATCACCACCAGCGCCAGCAGCCCGAGGTGCCAGACGCTGCCGCGCACCCCCACCGCCTGGGCGAAGGAAGGGTCGAAGCATTCCAGGATCAGCGGCCGCCAGGCGAAGGCGAGGAAGAGCATCGTCAGGCTCGCCGCGCCGCCCATGAGCAGCAGCGCCGCATCATCCACGCCCAGCACGGAGCCGAAGAGGAGCTGCGTCAGCTCGACCGCCGAGCCGCGCCAAGAGATGAGCGCCACGCCCGCCGCCAGGGCCGTGAGGTAGACGCCGGCCAGCGCCGCATCCTCGCGCCCGCCTGTGGCCCGCGCCAGCGCGCCGGAACCCAGCGCCACGACCAGCCCCGCGACCAGGCCACCCAGCGCCAGCGCCGGCATCCAGAGCCCCGCCAGCACGAAGCCCAGCGCCACGCCGGGCAGGATGCCGTGGGCCAGCACATCGCCCGTCAGGCTCATCCGGCGCAGCATCAGGAAGACGCCGAGCGGCGGCGCGGAAAGGCTCAGCGCCAGGCAACCCACCAGGGCGCGGCGCAGGAAGCCGAATTCGGCGAAGGGCGCGAAGAGCAGGTCCCACATGTGGGGAGGATCAGGCGGCGCAGGCCTCGGCCTGCTCGGCCCAGGCTTCGGACATCATGCGCGCCTTCAGGCGGTTCTCGGCCGAAAGCGCCGCATCGGTCGGGCCGCAGGCAATGGCCTCGCGCGCCAGGACCAGCGTCTCCGGGAACTCCCGGCGAACCAGGTCGATATCGTGCAGCACGGCCAGAATGCTGCGGCCCTCGCCATGCCAGCGGCGCATCACCGCGAGCAGGTCGGCCGAGGTGCGGGCGTCCAACGCGTTGAAGGGCTCGTCCAGCAGGATCACCGGCGCGTCCTGCATCAGCAGCCGCGCGAAGAGCAGGCGCTGGAACTGGCCCGAGGAGAGGCTGCTGACCGGGCGCCGCGCGAAGCCGTGCAGGCCCACGGCATCCAGCGCCGCCTCGATGCGCTCCGGGCGCGCGATGGCGCGGAAGGCGCCGCTCTCGGCCCAGAGGCCAAGGAGGACCGCGTCGCGGCAGGTTAGTGGAAACTGGCGGTCCAGCGCGGCCTGCTGCGGCAGCAGGGCCACCTGTCCGGGGGCCACGCCCTCGATGCGGCCGGAGGACGGCGCATGCAGGCCAGCGATAGCGCGCAACAGCGTCGACTTGCCGGCGCCGTTCGGGCCGACCACGGCCATCATGGCGCCGGGCTTCAGCGAGAAATTCACGTGATGCACCGCCGGACGCCGCCCATGGGTGACGGTGAGGTCGCGGACGCGGATCTCGCCGGGGGGCAGCATCGCGTTCATGCAGACAGGGCCCAGGCAATGGCTGCCCAGAGCCCCGCGAGGATCGCGGCGGCCAGCCAGACCCGGGAAGCGGAACCGCTCGCCAGGTCAAGAGGGTTGGGCCATGCGGACATGATGTTATCCCATAACATGGTCGCCGCCCATTGGCCAAGCAAGCCTGCTCATGGGTAATATGCGCCCATGGCTTCCCCTGACGATGCGCTGCGATCAGCGCTGGCACGGCATCGAGCCTTCGCCACCTTCCTTCTGATCCTCATGGCCGGGCTGACCATCCTGGCCTATTGGCTGCCCCCCAGCTTCGGAGTGGACCTGTTGGCGGCCTCGGCGAAGGCGGGCGTCGTGGGCGGGCTGGCGGACTGGTTCGCGGTCACCGCCCTCTTCCGCCGGCCCATGGGCCTCCCCATCCCGCACACGGCGATCATCCCCCGCCAGAAGGAGCGGCTGGGCCTCGGCCTCGGCCGCTTCGTGGCCAACCACGTCTTCACGGAGACCGAGCTGCGCCGCGTCATCGGGCGGCTGGACATCGCCTCCATCCTGGCCGGCTTCCTGACCAACCGCGAAGCTGCCCGTCCGGCCGCCGAGGCGCTGGCCACGGCCATCCCCCGCCTCTTGCGCACGCTGGAGGATGGGCGGGCACTGCGCCTCTCCATGCGCCTTCTGCCCCGTGTGGCGGGCGGTCCGGGTGCGGCGGTGGTGGTGGCGCGAGCGCTCCGTGCCCTGATGGCGGGCGGGCAGCACCAGGCGGTCTTCGACCTCGCGCTGGCCCAGCTCAAGGTCGTGCTCGCCGCCAAGCAGGAGGAGCTGCGCGACGCCATCAAGCGCCGCGTGCGCGAGCAGGGCGGGAAGCTGATGGGCTGGGCCGCGGGCGCCTATGTGGCGGACAAGGTCCTAGCCGTGCTCAACGCGGAGCTCGAGAAAGTAGAGCCCGGCGAATCCGATCTCCGCCTCGCCTTCGAGGCTTGGATCGAAGCGGAGATCGAGCGGCTGGAGCAGGATCCGGAGCGCGCGGCTGCGCTGGGCCTGGCCATCCGCCGCGCTCTCTCCCACCCCGCCGTCGCCGAATGGCTCGGCGACCTCTGGACCCGTCTGCGCGACATGCTCGCCGCCGACGCGCTCAATCCGGAAGGGCGCAGCGTGCAACTCATCGAGGCCGCGCTCGCCAATACCGGCCAATTCCTCGCGGAGAACGAGGCGGCGCGCGCGCGCGTGAATTCCACGGCCGAAGCGGCGCTGGCCCGCCTCCTGCCTTCCGCCCAGGCGCGGCTGTCGGACTTCATCGCCGGGGTCGTGAAGAGCTGGGACACGGCCGAGGTGACCGAGAAGATCGAGCTGCGCGTCGGCAAGGACCTGCAATACGTCCGGGTGAACGGCACGCTGGTTGGCTTCCTGGCCGGCGGCGGGCTCTACTTGCTCATCTTTTGGCTTACCGGCGGAAGGACGGTCCATTGAAGCACACCCCGCTCGCGTCCCTGGACGAGCTCTCGCCCGGCCAGGAGTTCGCCTTCGGCGAATTCGCCCTGAGCGAGGCGGAAATCATCGATTATGCGACGAAGTTCGACCCGCAATCCTTCCACATGGATCCAGAGGCCGCCCTTTCGGCCCCGCTCTTCGGCGGCTTGGTAGCCAGCGGCCTGCACACCATGGGCGCCTGCTTCGGCCTGATCATGGGCAGCGGCCTGTTCCGCGAGGTCAGCCTGGGGGGCAACCGCATCGACACGCGCTGGCCGGCGCCCCTCCGGCCCGATGAAGCGGTCGCGGTGACCGGCCGGGTGGAGGCCATCAAGCCTTGGCGCTCGCGGCCCGGAATCGGTGTCGCGACGATGGAATATACGGGCACCCGCATCGCCGATCAGCGCGTGGTGATCGAGATGACGGCAACGCATTTCCTGAAGCGCTGAGCTTCAACGGCAGGAACAGCGCGCGCCCTCGCCGCCGAAATTGCGCCGCGCGAAGTTCTGGGCGTCCGAGAGATAATCGAAGCTCTGCAGCAGGCAGGTGGGGGAGCCGCGCGCATCCTGCATCTGCTGGGGCGTGCGGCTATCGACCTCGATCTTCTCGTTGGCGCAGTAGACGCTGTAGCGGGTCGGCTGGGCGGCCGCCGGAAGGGCGGGCAGCGTCCACAGCAGGGCCAGCGGAATCAGGCGACGCATGCTCACCTCCCTGGTTTCGGGGAGGATGCGCCGAATCGGCCTCCAGACAAGAAAAAAGCGCCGGAGCCATGGGCCCCGGCGCTTCTTCAGATCAGGTCCACGCCCGGCGAACCGGGCGCGGCGAGGGATCAGCCCGCGGCCTTCATGATCTCGTCGGCCACGTTGCGCGGCACGGGATCATAGTGGTGGAACTGCATGGAGAAGGACGCACGGCCCTTCGTCATGCCACGCAGGTTGGAGATGTAGCCGAACATCTCCTTCAGCGGCACGTGGGCGCGGACGATGACCGAGGTGCCGGCCATGTCCTGGCTCTGGATCATGCCGCGGCGGCGGTTGAGGTCGCCGACGACGTCACCGACATGGTCCTGCGGGGTCGTGACCTCGACGTCCATGATCGGCTCCAGGATCACCGGGCCGGCCTTCTTCATGCCTTCGCGGAAGCAGGCCTTGCCGGCGATCTCGAAGGCCAGGGCCGACGAGTCGACGTCATGGTACTTGCCGTCAACCAGGGTGAACTTGAAGTCCACCGTCGGGAAGCCGGCGAGCACGCCCGTGTCGGCCTGGACCTTGATGCCCTTGTCGACGGCCGGGATGTACTCCTTCGGCACCGCGCCGCCGACGACGGCGTTCACGAACTCGATGCCCTCGTTCCGCTCCTTCGGCTCGAAGATGATCTTCACCTCGGCGAACTGGCCCGAGCCACCCGACTGCTTCTTGTGGGTGTAGGTCTCGGTGTGGCTCTTCGTGATGGTCTCACGATAAGCCACCTGCGGCGCGCCGATGTTGCAATCCACGCCATATTCGCGGCGCAGGCGGTCCACGATGATCTCGAGGTGCAGCTCGCCCATACCCGAGAGGATGGTCTGGCCCGTCTCCTGGTCCGTCTTGAGACGGAGGGAGGGGTCCTCGCCAGCCAGCTTCTGCAGGCCGATCGTCATCTTCTCGACGGCTTCCTTGGTCTTCGGCTCGACCGAGATGTCGATGACCGGAACCGGGAAGGCCATGCGCTCGAGCACCACCGGATCCTCGGCGGAGGCCAGCGTGTCACCCGTGCCGGTGTCCTTCAGGCCCACGAAGGCCGCGATGTCGCCGGCGCGGACTTCCTTGATCTCCTCGCGCTTGTCGGCGTGCATCTGGAACATGCGGCCGATGCGCTCCTTGTGGCCCTTGGTCGTATTGAGGACCTGGTCGCCCTGGCGGAGCACGCCCGAGTAGACGCGAACGAAGGTGAGGTTGCCGTACTTGTCGTTGATGATCTTGAAAGCGAGGCCGGCGAAGGGGCCGTCCTCCTTCACGGGGATGATGCGGCGCGGGGCGTTCTCGTCCTGGCCTTCCTCGGGGGCGACCATGATGCCCTCGACGTCCACCGGGCTCGGCAGGTAGTCGACGACCGCGTCGAGCAGGGGCTGCACGCCCTTGTTCTTGAAGGAGGAGCCGCAAACCACCGGGCGGAACTCGCCGGAGATCGTGCCCTTCTTGATGGCGCGCTTCAGCAGCTCGACGGAGACGTCGCCGTCCTCGAGGTACTTCTCCATCGCCTCGTCATCGGCGGAGACGACGGTGTCGAGCAGCTTCTCGCGGTACTCGGCGGCCTTGTCGGCCAGGTCGGCGGGGATCGGGGCCTCGTGGAACTTGGCGCCCAGTTCGTCGCCTTCCCAGATCAGCGCCTTCATCTCGACGAGGTCGACCACGCCCTTCAGGCTGTCCTCGATGCCGATCGGCAGCTGCAGGGCGACCCAGTTGATGCCGAGCTTCTCGGTCAGCGTCGCCGCGGCCTTGTAGAAATCGGCGCCCGTACGGTCGAGCTTGTTGATGTAGATGATGCGGGGAACGTTGTAGCGGTCCGCGAGGCGCCAGTTGGTCTCGGACTGCGGCTGCACGCCGGCCACGCCCTCGATCACGAAGACCGCGCCGTCGAGCACGCGCAGCGAGCGGTTCACTTCGATGTTGAAGTCGATGTGGCCCGGGGTGTCGATGACGTTGATGCGATAGTCGCCCCACACCGCCGTCACCGCCGCCGAGGTGATGGTGATGCCGCGCTCGCGCTCCTGGTCCATGTAGTCGGTCGTGGTGTTGCCGTCATGCACCTCGCCGATCTTATGGGACTTGCCGGTGTAGTAGAGGATGCGCTCCGTGGTCGTCGTCTTACCGGCGTCGATATGCGCGGTGATGCCGATGTTGCGAATCTTGTCGAGCGGGGTGTGAGCCACGGTAGGCCTCCATGCGGCAAGAGCAGGCGAGCGCCGTGGGAGCGCCGCCTGCCCCGAAATCTTTCGGTCAAGATAGGTCGTGGGGCGGGAGATGCCCTCTCCGGGCGGAATTTGCAAGCCGGGAAGCGCCGGATCGCCCTGCGTCAGGCGCGGGGCGGCCCGTTCAAGGCCGCAATTCCGGAATTTCTCCACCCAGGAGACGCCAGGGCGGGCCCGGAGGCCCCTCCCCGACTGGGTTGGCTCAGCGAAGGCCCGCGCAGAAGGTCTGGATGCGCGAGCAGGCTTCCGTCAGCAGCTCGTCGCTGGTGGCGTAGCTGATGCGGAAGTGACCCGGGAACATGAAGGCCGATCCGTGGACGGCCGCCACGCCCTGCTCGTTGAGCAGCGCGATCACGAAATCCTCGTCCGTCTCGATCTTCGCGCCGCCGGCGCTGGTCTTGCCGAGGCAGCCATGGACCGAGGGGAAGACGTAGAAGGCGCCGTCCGGCGTGATGCAATGGATGCCCACGGCCTTGTTGAGCATGCCGACCACGAGGTCGCGGCGGCGCTCATAGACCTTGCGCATGTCCTCCACGCTCTCCTGCGGCCCTTCCAGGGCGGCGACGGCCGCGGCCTGGCTGATCGAGCTGGTGCTGGAGGTGGACTGGCTCTGCAGCTTGTCCATCGCCTTGATCAGGCCGATCGGCGCGCCGGCGAAGCCGATGCGCCAGCCGGTCATGGCATAGGCCTTGGAGGCCCCATTCATGGTCAGCGTGCGGTCGTAGAGCTTCGGCTCCACAGCGGCGATGGTCGAGCCCTGGAAGTCGCCGTACACCAGCTTCTCGTAGATGTCGTCGGTGAAGACCCAGACGTGCGGGTGGCGCAGCAGCACCTCGGCCAGGCCCTTCAGCTCCTCCTTGGTATAGGCGGCGCCGGTCGGGTTGCAGGGGTTGTTGAGGATCAGCCACTTGGTCTTGGGCGTGATCGCGGCCTCGAGCTGCTCGGGCGTCATCTTGAAGCCCTGGTTCTGCCCGGCGGCGACGATGACCGGCTTGCCGCCCGCCAGCGCCACGATGTCCGGATAGGAAACCCAGCACGGCGCCGGAATGATCGCCTCCTCGCCGTCATTCATGGTGGCGAGCATGGCGTTGAAGATCACCTGCTTGCCGCCAGTGGAGACGATGATCTGCTCGGGCTTGTAGTCGAGGTTGTGCTCGCGCTTGAAATAGGCGGCGGCCGCCTTGCGTAGCGCCGGCGTGCCGGCCACGTCCGTATAGCGCGTGTCGCCCGACTGGATGGCCGCGATGGCGGCGTCCTTGATGTGCTGGGGCGTGTCGAAATCGGGCTCGCCGGCCGAAAGGCCAATGACGTCTTTCCCCGCCGCCTTCAGCTCACGCGCCTTCGTGGAGATCGCGATGGTCTGGGAGGGGGAGATGCGGTCAAGCCGTTCGGCGATGAGGTTCATGGTCCGTCCTACGGGAATCCGCGGGAAATTCGCGGCGGCGGAACCTATCGCCGCGGGAAGCCCGGTTCAACCCGGCGGGCGGCGCATCACCCATGCAATCCCGCTCAATCCGCCCGCCATGGCCAGAAAGACCACCGCGAGCGCATTGGCCTCCGGCGTCATGCCGAGGCGAAGCTGGGAGAAGAGATAGACCGGCAGAGTGGTGGCTCCAGGGCCGGAGACGAAGCTGGCCAGCACCACATCGTCCAACGAAAGAGTGAAGGCCAGCAGCCAGCCGGCCGCCAGGCTGGGCGAGATCAGCGGCAGGGTCACCGTGCGGAAGACGGTCCACGGCGAGGCACCGAGGTCGGAGGCCGCCTCCTCCAGGGCCGGGTCGATCGCCGCGAGTCGCGCCTGCACCAGCACGGCCACATAGGCCATTCCGAGGACGGAATGGGCCAGCCAGACGGTGACGGCGCCGCGCTGACCGGGCCAGCCCGTCAGCGCCTCCAGCCCCACGAAGAGCAGCAGCAGCGAAAGGCCCGTCACCACCTCCGGCAGGACCAGGGGCGCGCCCGCCAAGGCGCCGAAGACCGGCCGGCCCCTAAAGCGGCCATGGCGGGCCAGGACCCAGCCCAAGGCGAGGCCGAGAAGGGTCGCGAGGCTCGCCGCCGCCGCGCCCACCCTGAGCGAGAGCCACGCAGCCTCCAACATGCGCTCGTTGCGCGCCAAGGCGCCGAACCAGTGCAGCGAGAAGCCGCCCCACTGGAAGGGCACGCGGCTCGCCGAAAAGGCATAGACGGCCATGATCAGCACCGGCGCCCAGAGAAAGCCCAGGCCGAGGACCAGGAGCAGCCGCCTCATTTCAGCACCGAGAGGCGCTGGTAGAGCGCGATGGGCACCAGCAGCAGGGCCAGCAGCGCCGTGGAGAGGGCCGCGGCGGCGGGCCAGTCGCGGGTCTGGAAGAATTCGCCCCAGATGGCACGGCCCATCAGCATCGAATCCGGGGCCCCGAGCATCTCGGGGATCACCACCTCGCCGGCCGCCGGGATGAAGACCAGCAGGAAGGCCGCCGCCGCGGCAGGCGCCGCGAGCGGCAACGTCACCGTGGCGAAGACCATGATCGGCCGCGCGCCGAGGTCGGACGCGGCCTCCTCCAGCGCCGGGTCGCGCTTGGCAAGCGTCGCCACCAGGGGCAGGACGGCGAATGGCAGGTAGGAATGCACCATGCCGAGCAGCAGCGCGCCCTCGCTGTAGAGCATCTGCAGCGGCTCCGAGATCAGGCCGAGCCGCATCAGCATCGTGTTCACCCAGCCCGTATCCCGCAGGATGCCGACCCAGGCGGTGAGCCGCAGCACGAAGCCTGTCCAGAAGGGGAGCAGCACGAGGGCCAGCAGCAGGGGCTGACGCGATGCCGGGGCGCTCGCGATCCCGAGCGCCATGGCGAAGCCCAGCACCAGGCACAGCGCGGCCGTGACGGCGGCGAGCCGGAGCGAGCGCAGCAGCGTGTCCAGATAGAAGCCGTCACCCAGGATCAGGCCCCAAGCGTCGGTGCTCCCCTGCCACCCGCCGCGTCCGATGGGCGGAATCACCGGCGGCACGCCCGTATCCGGCGTGCCGAAGCCCATGCCCAGCACGACCAGCAGCGGCGCCGCGACCAGCACCAGCAAGGCGGACCAGGCGAGACCGCGCGTCATGACTGGAGCGGCGCCAGCGCCGCCTCGTCCCATTCCAGGAAGATCCGCGCGCCGGCCTCCGGCAGCCTCATGCCCGCCGGGAGCACCACGCGCAGCAACGGCCCGCCCTCCACCTGCGCGAGCAGCAGCGCATCGCCGCCGCGGAAGGCGAGGTCGGTGACGCGCGCCTCCGTGCCATTGGCCTCCGGCGCGGCCGACGCCAGCCGGATGCGCTCGGGCCGCAGCGCGTAGGCAGGCGCCGCGCTGGCGGCGCTGAGCTTGAGGCGGCCAGCCTCCAGCACATTGGCCGCGCCGAGGAAGCGGGCGACGGAGCGCGTGGCCGGGCGCTCGTAGAGCTCGCGCGGCGGCGCCACCTGCGCGATGCGCCCGCCCTCCAGCACCGCCACGCGATCCGCGAGAGAGAGCGCCTCGGCCTGGTCATGCGTCACCATCACGAAGCTGGCGCCAAGCCGCCGCTGCAAGGCGCGCAACTCCAGCCCCGTGCGCTCGCGCAGGCCGGAATCCAGCGCGGCCAACGGCTCGTCCAGCAACAGCAGGGGTGGCCGGCGTGCGAGCGCGCGGGCCAGCGCCACGCGCTGCTGCTGCCCGCCCGAGAGCTGCCGCGGTCGCCGCGCCTCCAGCCCGGCGAGGCCGAGCAGGGCCACCAGCTCCGCTACACGGGTGGAGGTCGCCGCCCTGCCCTCCCCGGCGCGGCGCAGGCCGTAGGCGATGTTGTCCGCCACGCTCAGGTGCGGGAACAGCGCATAGGATTGGAACATCATCGCGACGTCGCGCGCGGGCGGCGGCAGGCGGGTGATATCGGCGCCGCGCAGCGAGACGCGCCCCTCATCCGGCATCTCGAATCCCGCCACGATCCGCAGCAGCGTGGACTTGCCCGAGCCCGATCCGCCCAGCAGCGCGAAGAACTCACCCGCGCCGATATCCAGGGATAGCGCGTCCAGCGCAGTGGCCGCGCCGAAGCGCTTCGTCACGCCCTCGAGCGAAAGGAGCGTCACCGCCCCGCCTTGAACCGCGACCAGAGCCGGGCCCGCGCACGCTCACCCGCCTGGGCCGGCGTGCCGGCGATGAAGCTTTGCGCCAGCGCCTGGGCGTCGGGAAAGACGCTCGGGTCGTTCTGGATCTCCGTGGGCAGCAGCACGCGGGAGGCAGGTACCGCATTTGGATAGCGAACCTGCCGCGTGACGCCGGCCATCACATCCGGCTGCAGCAGGAAGTTGATGAAGGCGTGGGCGGCATCCGGGTTCGGGGCATCGGCCGGTATCGCCACCATGTCGAACCAGAGCTGCGCGCCCTCGCGCGGCATGACGTAGGTGACCTCATGACTCCGCCGCGCCTCCCTTGCGCGGGCGCCTGCCTGGATGACGTCGCCCGAATAGGAGAAGGCGAGGCAGATCTCGCCGGCGGCCAACGCGTCGATGATCGCGGGCGGCGAAGGGATGGAGCGCAGATAGGGACGGATCGCGAGCAGCGCGCGCTGCGCATTGTCCAGGTCCGCCTGGGCCGTGCTGTTCGGGTCGGCGCCCACATGCCGGAGCACCGTGGGCAGCACGTCGATGGCACTGTCCATCACGGCGATGCCGCAGCGCGCGATGCGCCGCGCATGCTCGGGATTCAGCAGCAGCTGCAGGCTGTCCATCGGCGCATCGGGCGCGACCTCACGGATGCGCGCGGCATTCATGCCGAGGCCCACGGTGCCCCAGAGATAGATCACGCCATGCCGGTTGCCGGGATCCACGCTCGCCACCCGCGCCATCAGCGCCGGATCGAGATTCGACGCATTCGGCAGCCGCGCCATGTCGAGCGGCCGCAGCGCGCCCGCGCGGACCAGGCGGTTGAAAGCAGGCTCGCTGGTCGGCACCACGATATCGTAGCCCGAGCGCCCGGCGGACAGCTTGCCCTCCAGCGTCTCCAGCGTGTCGTAGACATCGTAGCGGATGCGAATGCCCGTCTCGCGCTGGAAGCGCTCGATTGCATAGGGATCGATGTAGTCGGCCCAGTTGTAGATGTTGAGCACCGGCTGCGCGCGGGCACCTGTCGCGGCGAGCAGGAGCGCGAGGCAGAAGATCAATGGGCGCATGGGCAATCGGCGCATGGGCATTCTCCGGGCGTGAGACCGCTATGGGGCAGGCGGGCGCGCTTGCCAATACGTTCGCTATTTCGCTCACTTTTCCGCTTGAAGTTCCTGTTTTGTTCTGATATCTGCAACTCCGCCAAGGGGCGAACTGCGTCCACCGCATCCCCCCGGCCTCCACATCCTTCCGCCCCCCAGCCGAACGCCGCGACCAGCCTGGCCGCGACGCAGGAGACGCACGTCCCATGCCCTATATCGCCACCGACCTCGTGCCGCTGATCCAGACGGCCCGCTTCAACCTCTGGCACTACCGCAGCACCGATCTCAAGGCGGACATCGTGGCCGGCGGCTATTTCAGCGGCGCCACGTCGCGCCTCCAGGCGGGCGACATGATGATCGTCCAGGCCGCCGACGCCATGGCCATCCTTCCGGTCCGCGCCAACGCCGGCATCGGCCCGGGCGTGACCCTCGACGGCTCGGTGACGCCGATCGCGCTGACCCGCACCGTCGCGCAGACCTTCCGTCTGGTTCAGGCGGCAAGCGCCGTGGTCGCGACGATCGTGCTGGCCCCGCTGGTCGCCGGCATCATCATCGGCACCGCCATCCCGGTCTCCGCGCAGGTGACGGGGCCGATCAACCAGGTCGTGGTCTCGCTGCGGAACAGCCAGGGGGCGATCATCCCGCCCACCAGGCTCGTGCCGGTCGAGCAGGGCTACGCGACGACGACGCTGCCCACGCCGGCCATCGGAACCGGCTATCGCATCCAGGTCGAGGATGGTGACGACCGCGGCATCGTCGTCACCTCGCGCAGCTTCAACATCCTTCCCGACCTCCAGCTCATGCTGACGGAGGACGGCGTAAAACTGCTGCAGGAAAACGGCTCGGCAATCGCGCAGTACTGAGCCCCCGTCCCTCCCCCTTTCCGACACCAGCGGACGGAGACCATGCCCGACCTGAAGATCAGCGAGCTGCCGGCGGCCACGAGCCTGGCCGACAGCGACCTCACCCCCCTTGTCCAGACCTCGCCCGCTCTGACGAAGCGCGCGACCCTTCTCCAGCTCCGGCGCTCCGTCCTCGCTGATCGCGGCGTGGATGTGCGCGACTACGGCGCGGTGGGCGACGGCTCCACCAATGACGCGCCGGCCATCCAGGCCGCGATCAACGCGCTCGGCAGCGCGGGCGGCGTCGTGCAGCTGGGCGCACGGGCCTATCGGCTGATGTCGCCCATCACCGTGACCAACGGCGCGGTGCGCCTGCAGGGCGCGGGCTACAACGAAGGCGGCAATCCGGGCGACGGCACCTGGCTCTGCGTCTACGAGACAGGCTTCACGCCCATCACCTTCACCGGCACGGCGGCGCGCGGTTCCGTGGTGAAGGACCTCGCCGTCCGGCAGTCGCACACGGCGGCACAGAACGCCTCCTGGGCGCCCGCGAACTACGACTATGTCTTCAAGGTCGTGAACTGCTTCGGCGGCGTGGACTTCGACAACATCCTGTTCTCCGGCGTGAACCGGGGCATCTACTCGCGCAACTCGGGCCGCTGCGACTTCCGGCGCATCCGCGGCCAGGTCTTCACCACGGCCATCGAGATCGACGAGTGCTACGACGCGGCGCGGATGCACAACCTGCACCTCTGGCCCTACTGGTCGTCCAACGATCATGTGGTCCACTGGCAGCAGGCCAATGGAGATGCGCTGGTCTTCCGGCGCTGCGATGGCGTCTTCGTGGACCAGGCCTTCGCCCTCGGCTACCGCTCAATGTTCTGCTTCACCTCGTCGGCTGCCGGCTACACGCAGAAGTTCAGCATCGGCCAGGCCTACGCCGATTTCGTGAAGCACGGCCTGTGGATCGACACCGCCAATACCGACGGACAGATCGATTCCATGACGGTGCAGGGCGAGATCTTCAACGGTTTCGGCGCGCCGCTGCCCGGGGCCATCGGCATCTACATCGCCTCCTCCGGCACGCGCGTGCAGATCGGTTCCCTGCGCGTGGACGATGCGGAGGACAATTCCATCCGCATCGAGGCGCATTCCAACCGCCTCGACATCGGCTCGCTGCGCTGCGTGAACTACAACCAGCGCAACACCGGCGCGGCGGCGATCCACCTGGCGAACGCGGCCACGGGCGTCCCCAACCGCGTGAACCTCGGCAGTCCGCCGCTGCTCGAGACGGCGATCCCGGGCCCGGTGGTCAATGCCGGCACCAACGGGTCCGTGGGAAGCTTCGGTCCGGATGGCGAGGCTGCACGGCCCGGCGTCGCGGTCGGCCGCACCGACACCGGGCTGTTCCGGCCGGCCGCGGGCGGGCTCAGCCTCTCCTCGGGCGGGGTGGAGGTGATGCGGGCGACCAGCGGTACGCTCAGCCTGGGCGCCGCGCCCGGCTCGAACGCGCTGGAGGTGACGACGCCCGCCAATGCGGTGAACCGCATGGAGATCCGTGGCGCGGCGACCGGTTCGCCGGCTCTCGTCGGCTGGATCGCGACCGGCTCGGACGCGAACCTCACCGCGGTGATCGGGCAGCCCAAGGGAACCGGCTCCATCCAGGCGCAATTCACCGACGGCACCGCCGCAGGCGGCAATGCGCGCGGCAGCATCGCCACCGACTGGCAGACCAGCCGCACGAACGCGGCGATGGTGGCCAGCGGCGCCAGCTCCACGATCGGCGGCGGCGTCAACAATCGGGCGGCCGGCGGCAATGCCACCGTGGCTGGCGGCTCGGGAAACAGCGCCATCAACGGCAACTGCACCATCGCCGGCGGCTCAGGCAACACCACGGCCGCATCGGGCGCCACCGTCGCGGGCGGCGTGTCCAATACCGCCGATGGAAATTCGGCCTGGATTCCCGGCGGGACCCAGGCCACGGCGCGCGGCCGCTCAGGCGTCGGGGTCTGGTCGGCCGGCAACTTCGCGACAGTAGGAGACGCGCAGAGCGCCGAGGCCCTGCTGCGACGCATCACCACCGACGCCACGCCCACGAGGCTGACCGCGGATAACGCCGCTCAAGGCAGCGCGAACACGCTCAACTTGCCCAACAACGGGACTTACATGGCCCGCATCCGGGTCGTCGCACAGCAGACCGCGGGTTCGGCCGGCACCACGGGCGATTGCGCAGGCTGGGAGATGACCGCGCTGATCCGGCGCGGAGCCAGTGCGGCGGCGACCACCCTGGTCGGCAGTTCCGGCACCAGCGTCGGGCCAACGCACGCGGACGGCGGCGCCGCCGCTTGGCGCGTGGGCATTGCCGCCGACACCGCCAATGGGGCCTTGGCCCTGACCGCGACCGGCGAGGCGAGCAAGACCATCCGCTGGGTAGCGCGCGTTCTCTCCGTCGAAACCACGGCCTGACCCCGAAAGGAGCCACCCATGGCCTTAGTCCAGCCCCTCGAGATCAACGACACGGGCATCGCCGCTGCCTATTGGCGGCTCACCCACCTCCAGTTCGACCGCATCGCCGGGGTGCTGGAGGCGCAGCTCCACGGCTATCGCGACGAGGCGGCGCGCCGTGCCGGCAAGGCACCGCTGCACCGCCTCGGCTTCCGCTTCGACCAGGATGCGATGGAGGAGCCCGGCCATATCGGGATCGATGCCCTCTATCGCGCCATCCGCCAGCAGCCCGCCGGCACGGATGCGGAGGGGCGGCCCCTGCCATCCCTCTTCGCCGACGCCGCCGACGCCTGATCCCACCACCGCAGAAAGGACCACGATCCATGAGCTCCATGACCGACTACGCGAAGAACATCCTCGCCCGAGCCCTTTGCGGCCGCGCGCCGGTCCTGCCCAATGCCGTCTACCTCGCGCTCGGCACCGGCGGCAGCAACCCGACGGGCGTGAGCGGAGAGCCGGTGGGCAACGGCTATGTCCGCCAGCGCGTCACTTTCACCGGCACCGGCGTGCAGACGAATGCCGAACCGGTGCGCTTCACCTTCACCGCGGCCGGCGGCAGCTTCTCCCATATCGGCCTGTTCGATGCGGCAACGAGCGGCAATGCCCTGACTTGGTCAGCGCTGACGACGCCGGTGGCGGTCTCTGGGCCGGGTACGGTCACCATCAATCCCGGCGGGATGACCATGACGGGCGAATGATCCGTGGCGGCGAAGAGGAAATTCGGGGCATGAAGATTGCTTAAGGTCCCCCGACATCCGGAGGACACCCGACCATGCTTCGCCGCCAACTTCTCGCCGCCGCCCCGCTGATGGCCGCGCCCGCGATCGTCCAGGCACAGGCCGCCTGGCCGAACCGCCCTGTCCGCGTGATCATTCCCTTCACGCCGGGCGGGGCTTCGGATCTCATGATGCGGCCGGTGGCGGAGCGGCTGGAACGCGTGCTCGGCCAGTCCTTCGTCATCGACAACCGCGCGGGCGGCGGTGGGGCGGTGGGCCTGGGCGCCGCCGCGAATGAGCGGCCGGACGGCTACACCCTCCTGCTCACCACGCCTGGGCCGCTCGTGCTGCTGCCGCAGATGCAGGCGAACCTGCCCTACTCTTCGGCACGCAGCTTCACCTACATCTCGCTGATGGGCGGCGCGCCGATCGTCTGCGCCGTCGCCGGCAACGGGCCTCTTCGCGACCTCGCCAGCTATGCCGCGGCGGCCAAGCGGGCGCCCGACGCCGTGAGCTTCGGCTCCTCGGGCATCGGCTCCATGGGGCATCTCACCGGCGTGCTATTCGGCATGGAGACGGGATCCCAGCTGCTGCACGCCCCCTTCCGCGGCGCGCCCGAGGCTCAGACCAGCGTGCTCAGCGGCGCCACGACCTCGCTGTGGGATACGGCCGCCGCCAACGTGGCCGCGATCCGCGCGGGCAACATGCGGGGGCTCTGCGTTTCCTCGGCCGAGCGCGCGGCGATCCTGCCCGACGTGCCGACGGCGCGCGAGGCGGGATTCCCGAATGTAGTGAGCCTCAACTGGTTCCTGCTCTGCGGCCCGGCGGGGCTGCCGGACGCAATCACGGAGAGGCTTTCCGCCGCCGTCACCTCGATCCTGGCCGAGCCCGGCATTCGCGAGAAGCTCGACTCCTACGCATTCGTCTCGGCTGGCCAGGTGCCCCAGCCGCAGCTCGCGGCCTGGGTGGCGGCGGAATATGCCCGCTGGACCCCCGTGATCCGGGCCTCCGGCTCCTGATCTAGCGCTTCGCGCCCCAACGCATGAGCCAGACCGCGGGCACCACCCAGATTACGCCCGCGGCGATATAGTAGAGCACCTGAAGGGCCCAATGGCGCTGGACGACGACGTCGCCGAGCGCCGTTGCGGCGACGATATAGGCAACGAAGCCTATTACGCCGATCAGGAAGGCGAGCTTTCCACGTGACATCGAAGTGACATGAACTCCTTGGCCGCCATGGCCTTTTGACACCCGCCGAAGGTTGCGGGTCCTTCGCCCCAGAGGGTAGGCTCCGCGCCGAAAACCAGTCTGCGCCTCCCGCGCCGGCGGTGCGCCGCGAAGAAAGCCCGTGACCGAGCAAGAACTTAAGAGCCACATCCGTGGCATTCCCGATTTCCCGAAGCCGGGGATTCTCTTCTACGACATCTCCACGCTGCTCCGCCACGGCCCCGCCTGGAAGGCCGCGATGGCCGAGATGGCGGCGCGGGTGCGCCCGTATAAGCCCGATCTTCTGGCCGGCATCGAAAGCCGCGGCTTCCTGCTCGCCGCCCCGCTGGCGCTCGAACTCGGGCTCGGTTTCGTGATGCTCCGCAAGCCCCGGAAGCTGCCGGGTGCGACGGTGGGCTTCGACTACGCCCTGGAGTACGGCACCGACCGGATCGAGATGCAGGCGGATGCCGTCTCGCCCGGCCAGCGCGTCGTCCTGCTGGACGACCTCCTCGCCACGGGCGGGACCATGGCGGCTGGCCTGCAGCTGCTGCGCCAGGTGGGCGCCGTGGTTCCGGCGGTCGCCGCGCTGATCGAATTGACCTTCCTGGAAGGACGGAAGCGCCTCGATGTCCCCGTCGAAACGCTCCTGGCCTACGACGACTGACACGCCGGCCAGGCTGGACCCGGAACAGATCGCCCGCGATCCTTCCGGCAACATGATGCTGCATGGCGCCGGGGACACCATCCTCGGTGCCGGCATGGGCGAGCTTCTCGCCGCGGTCGCCGCGGCGGTGCCAGTCGGGGTCACCATCGCGGATGCGACGCAGCCCGATTACCCACTGGTCTTCGTCAATCCAGCCTTCTGCCGCATCACCGGCTACGCCGCCTCCGAGGCGCTGGGGCGGAACTGCCGCTTCCTCCAGGGGCGGGGAACGGCTCGCGAGCAGGTGCTGGAGTTGCGCCACGCGATCCGCGAGCGGCGGCCCATCACCATCGAGATCGTGAATCACCGCCGCAATGGACGCCGCTTCGTGAACGAGCTTCACGTCGCCCCCGTGCTCGACGCGACGGGCGAGCCCCTCGCCTACCTCGGAATCCAGCGGGACCTGACGGTGCTGCGCCGGACCGAGGCGAAAGCCCGTTCCGGCGCTCGTGCGGCTGAGCGTGTGCGGCGCCGCGCGCATGATTTCCTGACCCTCGCCTCCCACGAGCTGCGGACGCCGCTGCACAGCGCCGCGGGCATGCTGGCGCTCTTGCTCGAGACTCCCCTGGATGCCGAACAGCGCGCCTATGCCGAAGCCGCGCAGCGTGCCACGCACACGCTCGCCCACGGCATGGAGGAATTGCGAGACCTCAGCCAGCTCGAGGGTGGACAGCTTCAAATCTTGGCCGCGCCCTTTCAGCTCGGAGAGCTGCTGAAGGGGATCGTTCAGGAGTTGGCGCCCGCGGCCGAGGAGGGCTCCATACAGCTTGGCTACAGCCTGGATCATCTGCTTCCGCCGCGCGTGAAGGGCGATGCGGCGCGGATCCGGCAGGTGCTTCGCACGTTGACCGAAAACGCCATCCGCAACACCCAGCGCGGCGGGGTCGAGATTCGGGTCACGGCTCTGCCCGATGGGCATGTAGGCTTCGCCGTGACGGATACGGGCAGCGGCCTCGCCCCGCCCCTCGGACACCGGCTCTTCGGCCGAGCGCCCATGCCGGGAGAGCGGCCGGGCGCGGGCCTCAGCCTGACGATCGCTCGGCAACTCGTGTCGCTGATGGGCGGCGAACTCGCACTCGACAATGCGCCGGGACGCGGCAGCACCTACTTCTTCGACCTGGCCCTCGCCCGCCTGCCCTCGGCGAAACTCGCCGCACCCGCGAGGCCGGCGCGGGTCGCTCGCGCGCGCATCCTCGTGGCCGAGGATGGCCGGGCGAGCCAGCTGGTCGTTGCCTCCATGCTGCGGAAGGCCGGGCACAGCGTCGACCTCGCGCATGATGGCGTCGAGGCCGTGGCGCAGGCGCAGGCGAACGACTACGACCTCATCCTCATGGACCTTCGAATGCCGTTGCTGGACGGCTACGCAGCCACCCGCGCCATCCGCCACATCGAAGGGCCTCGGGGCCGGGTGGCGATCCTGGCCATGACCGCGAGCAGCCTGCCGGACGATGTGGAACGCTGCCTGGCGGCCGGAATGGACGGGCATCTCGCCAAGCCCGTCTTCGGCGCGCAGTTGCTGGCTGCCGTCGACCACGCCATCGGCAATCGCCCGCCCGTGCCGCAACCCGCCGGCGAACCGGGCGCGACCCCGCCGCTGATCGACCGTGAGACGCTGGAGGAACTGCGCTCGGCTGTCGGGCCGGGGCGCCTGCCCAACCTGATCGACGTCTTCGCCGCGGAGACGCGCGAGCGGGTGCGCCGCATGCGCGGCCTCTCCGACCCGGAGCGGATCGAGGACGAGGCGCAAGGGCTGCGCTCCGCCGCCGCGACCTTCGGCGCGCTCGCGCTGCGCGACGCCGCCGGGGCGCTGGAAGAGGCCTGCCATAGCGGCCGGCCTGAACGCTGGGCCGGATTGCTGGAGGGGCTGACGGAGCTGACGGAGCGGAGCCTCGCGGCCTTCCCGGCCCGGGGCAGGAAGAACTCCGGCGGCTAGAGCCGCCGCAACTCGCCGGCGATCTCCTCGAGCTCGGCCAGGACGCTGGCCAGCCCGCTCTCCTCAAGCGCCGGCTCAGCCAGCGGCAATTCGGGCTCCGTCTCGCCCAGCAGCCGCTGGACGCCCTTGATCGTATAACCTTGCGTATAGAGCAGGTCGGAGATGCGCTTGAGCAGCGCGATGTCCTCCGGACGATAGTAGCGCCGCCCACCCCCACGCTTCAAAGGCTTGAGCTGAGGGAACTTCGTTTCCCAGAAACGGAGCACATGCTGCGGGACATTGAGCTGATCCGCCGCCTCGCTGATGGTCCGGAAGGCTTGGGCGGATTTGCGCAAGCGGGGACGATCCTCTAGATCGGGCAGCCCACTCACGCCTCTTCGGCTTTCACCGGTTCGCCGTTGATCCTGGCCTTGAGGACCTGGCTCGGCCGGAAAGTCAGCACGCGCCGGGGCAGGATGGGGACTTCAACGCCGGTCTTGGGGTTGCGCCCGACGCGCTGCCCCTTCTGCCGAATGAGAAAGGTTCCAAACCCAGAAATCTTCACGGATTCTCCCGTTTCCAGCACGCTGGATATCCGCTCCAGCACCGCTTCAAGCAGGGCGGCGGATTCGTTCCGGGACAGTCCGACGGCAGCGTAGATGGCTTCGGCGAGGCCTGATCGCGTCAACGTCTCCATGGCGTGCGCCCAACCCTGCAAGTGATTGATGAAGCAGGAAAGCCGGTTCGGCCCCTCCGCGTCAACCATGTTTCGCAAGGGAATGCCGCGCCGCCGCAATCTTCCCTCATTCATTCGATTTTTACCGAGGGGTCGCCATTTCCGTGGCGGCCCAGGAAGGAGTCCTGACCAATGGCACGACGCCATGCTCCCTTTCGGGCCCTGTTTCCGGCCCTGATCCTCGCCGCCTCCCTCCTGTGGGCGGCGGCGCCTGCCCAGGCCCAGACGGCAAATGCCTGCCCGGATATTCTGCTCGGCGACAGCCTCGCCGAAGGCATGGGCCCCTATGCCCGGGAGCTCGGCTTCGAGGTGATCGCGAAGAACGGCGCCGGGATCTCCTGGCTGCGGACCCAGGCTCCGCGCTGCGCCCGCCGGCTGGTCCTCGTCTTCGGGACCAACGACCTCCGCGGCATGGACGCGGATTCCTACCTCGCGCAGATCGTGCAGGTGTTGCAGGGCTGGGATGCGCAGCAGATCATCTGGGCCACGCCGGGCTGCTTCTCGCAGGACAGCCAGCTGGACCGCAGTAGCCAGGCGCTGGAGCGAGCGCTCACGCGCATCCGCCGCTCGCCGGAGCGCACGCTCGACCTTCCCGCCATCAACAACGGACGCGAGGCGCGGTGCAGCTACCCCTCGCGCGACGGTATCCATCCCGCCACCGGCATGGCCTACCGGGCTTGGTGGCTGGGCCTCGCCGAGGTGCTGCAGCGCAATCGGCTGCCCGGCACCTGATTCAATCCCTGCGGCCTGAGGCGAGCAGGGCACGCGCCTCATCCAGGAAGGCGGGAATGCCGAAAGCCTGCATGAGCCCGTTCCACCCCTCCGCGACAGAGATGAGCGTCTCCGTTCCGGGCGCGACGGGCAGGCCGTAGGCGGCATCCACGATCGCGTCCGACCTCCCCATCAGCAGCAGCAGCCACACGACAGCCAGCACGGTCAGCGCGCCACGCAAAGGCATGGTCGCCGAGGAGCTCGAGAAGTCGTCGGCTACGCCCTTTCGGGCCGGCGTTCCGGGCGGGTTCAGCCAAGGCTGCTGCATGTGGCCAACTCCTCAGAACTGGAAGTAGATGAAGGGGGCCACGCCCTCGGGCCCCGCGAGCAGGATCGCGAGCAGCACCACCCCCACCGCCCCGCCCAGTACCAGCGGCGGCAGGCCCCGGATCCAATCCTCGACGCGCTCGCGCAGGTCCGGCGGCAGGAAGTGGATGCCCAGGCCGAACGCCACCAGCAGAAGCAGCCGCCAGCTCACCAGCTCCGCCGGCAGCGGCGAGGCGAGACCCGCCAGCATTGCGCCGAAACTCGCCATGTCCGGCGTACGGAACAGCACGAAGGCGAGCACCACGATGTGGAAGGTGATCAGCCAGCGCAGCAGCCGCCCCGTGCCTGTGCGCGGCTCCCCCTTACCGCCCAGAGCGCGCTCGACCGCGAGGGCCGCGCCGTGCAACGCCCCCCAGAGCAGGAAGGTCCAGTTCGCACCATGCCAGATGCCGCCCAGCACCATGGTCAGCAGCAGGTTCACGCGCGTCCGCGTCTCCCCCCGCCGGTTGCCGCCCAGGGCGCGGATGTAGAGGTAGTCGCGAAGCCAGGTGGAGAGCGAGATGTGCCAGCGTCTCCAGAATTCGGACAAGGTGACCGCCCGGAAGGGCTGATCGAAATTCTTCGGGAAGTGGTAGCCCAGCAGCGCCGCGAACCCGATCGCCATGTCCGAATAGGCCGAGAAGTCGCAGAAGATCTGCACCGAATAGGCGTAGGAAGCGAGCCAGACATCCGCCGCGCCATAGGCCGAGGGGTCGCGGAAGACCGGATCGACGAGGCCGGTCGCCAGTTCGCTCGCGATCACCATCTTCTTGAACAGCCCCCCCAGGATCAGGATAGCCGCCATCGCGACGGGAATGCGGAAACGGTCCGGAGGCGTGTGGAGCTGCGGCAGGAAATGCGCGGCGCGCACGATGGGCCCCGCCGCGAGGTGCGGAAAGAAGGTCAGGTAGACGAGCACGTTCAACGGGCTGCGCTCCACCTCCGCTTCGCCGGAATAGGCATCGACCATGTAGGAGATGGCCTGGAAGCAGTAGAAGGAGATGCCCACCGGCAGCACGATATCCAGGAGCGGTATAGGCCCGAGGCCCAGGAATTCCGCGCGGTTCAGGACCTCCTGGATGAAGAAGTTCGTGTATTTGAACCATCCGAGCCACAGCAGCGCGCCGCCGACGCCGACCCATAGCCAGGCCCGCGATCTCCGACCCCCAGCCAGCAGTCCGATCATCCAGGTCCAGAAGCCCACGAAGAGCAGCGCCGCGCAGAACTCCACGCTCCAGAACGCGTAGAAGGCTAGGTTCGCAGCCAGCAGGAAGAGTCGGTCCCATCGCGGCGCCCAGCGCACCAGCGACCAATGGCCGAGGAAGACAACCGCGAAGAAGATCGCAAAAATCCCGGTGGGAAAGAGCATGCGGTGGTCAGATCTCGTTCTGGCCGCGCGTGCCGAAACCAGCACCGCGCATGATGTGGGCGTAGAGCCGCTCGGCCGTCAGGCGGTAGCCGTCCGGGGTGAAGTGGACGAGGTCGGCGCGCATCAGCGGCGTGTCACCACTGGCCAACTCAGGCAGGCGGCAGATGTTGCGCGTCACCTCGGCGCTCCAATCGAAATAGCCGACGCGCGTCTGCTGCACGACGGCGCGCTGCGCCGCGCGCACGCGCGATAGCGCGACCAGCGGCGTCACTGCCGCGCAGCCCGTGGGCGGCCGGCGTGGTGGCGCGCCCCGGCGGACGGGCCGCGTGCTGACGCGCACGGGCCTTCCCGCATCGGGGACGCCCATAAGCAGGATGCCGCTGCGCGGGAGGATGCGCCGAAGCCGCTCGATCTGCCGGGTGAGCGCCGCGGCATAGGCCGCCTCGTCGAAGTCAGGGTCCGTCGCCTCGTTGGTGCCGAACTCTAGGATGACCAACGCGGGCGGCCGGCCCGTCAGCTCACGTGCCAGGATGTCCGGGTCGCGATATTCCAGCGAGGCGAGGGTCGCGCCATTGATCCCGAAGCCCTCGACCAGCACCCCCCGGCTCCGCCGCTCCAGGCCCCAGCCCAACAACTCAACCTGGCCGTCGCCGGTCAGCTCGATCGCAATCTCCCGGCTGTTGCGCGGGACATCCAGCGAGAGGGGGCGGAACTCGGCCCGTGCATGCCTGAGCGTCGCGGGGCCGATCCAGTTGTCATCCACGCGCAGCCGGAAGCTGCCGGCCTCCGGCCCCGTCATCATGGAAAGCTGCAGCCGGTCGAAGCCATCCGTCTCATTGGAACGGAGCGTGATCGTGTCTCCCGGTCCGGCGCCGGAGAGGCGATAGCCGGTCAGGCCGAACGGCCCCTGGGAACTCGCCCGCAACGCGTTGCGGGCGGTCCATTCGCCGGTCTGGGTAATCTGCACCGCCGTCGGGTTGAAGTAGCGCTGTGCGCGGCCCGGCGAGAGCCTTCCCACACCGGCCGCGCCGAAGCGCGACTGCATCAGGTATCGCAGATGCTCCACCATGACCGGGCCGGCGGTGTGGCTGTCGCCCATCAGCATGACGAGGGCGCGCGCTTCGCGGTCGCCCCGCTGGATACCGCGCAAGGCGGCGCCCAGGGGCGCATAGGCGTCGCCTCCCATGCGGACCGGCAGCACGGCGTCCAGGGCTGCATCGGGCGCCGATTCGACCCGGAAGGCCGGATCCTGCCATTCAGGCAGGTCGCCCGATCCATGCAGCCCGCCGCCGCCCGCGCATCCGCTCAGCATGGCGCCGAAGCCCGCCAGAATCCCGCGGCGATTCAGCATTTCTCCACGCTCCGGGACTTCATCGCGGCCCTGCTCATGCTATGCTTCCCCTCAGCATTTCCATGCGTGGCAACTTCCATGCACGGCAGATGCCGCCCTTTAAGTTGTGACCTTCTGGTCTGGAGAATGCGGCGTGGCCGTCGGCTTCGATGAACCTACTCTGCCCCGTCGATCCCTTCTCTATGGCGCAATAGCGCTCCTGTCATCGGCTAGCGCGGCACCGGCACAGAGCGCAGCGGAACGCGCGGTGCCGGATCGGGTGAACATCCTCTTTTGCGGCGACTCCCTGGCCCAAGGAATGTTCCTCTCCCTCAATGGCGTCCTGCGCCGCCGTGATGGCGTGCGCGCGACCAATGGAACGCTCCACGCCACGGGCGTGACCCGCAGCGACGAACGTGATTGGCCGACCGCCGCGCGAGAGCTCGTGATGCGGCATCGGCCGAACCTGGTGATTTTCTGGATCGGCGCGAACGACTTCCGCCCGCTCGTCGTGCGGGAGCAGCGCATCCGCTACGCTTTCGGCACGGCGGGCTTCGCCGATGGCTACGCCAAACGGGTGGAGGAGATGGTGGCGCCGGGTATCGAGACCGGGGCGCGCGTCGCCTGGTTCGGCCTGCCCAATATGCGGAACGCGCAATTCGCCGATGCCGCACGCCAGTTGAACGACATCCAGCAGGCGGCCGCGGAGCGCGCGGGCGCCGTCTGGATCCCGACCTGGGATGCGACCAGCGACGCGCAGGGCCGTTTCCTGCCGAGCGTCACCTCAGATCGGGGCAGCCGCCTCTTCCGCGCCGATGACGGCGTCCATTTCACCGATTGGGGCTATCGCCGCATCGCGTCGCTGTTCTTCGACGACGTCGACCATTTCTTCCCGGAGCTCGCGCCCGGGCTGGGCCGCATCAGCGACACCTGACCGGCCCGCGTCACGCTCAGGTTTGCCCCCGGCGCGGACGCGGCGTAATCAGTCTGCGGCAAAAGTGATGCGCGCGTGATCCTCAATCCTTTCGACGACCGGCCGGAGCGCTCCCGCACCAAGATCGCGCTCGTCTACATTCTTCTCCTGGCCGCGAATCTCGCCGCCTGGGCCTGGGCCTGGGTTGCCTTCTCGCATTCCCCGACGCTCATGGGCACGGCCTTCCTGGCCTATATGCTCGGCCTGCGGCACGCCTTCGACGCGGATCACATCGCGGCCATCGACAATGTTGTCCGCAAGCTGGTGCAGCAGGGCAAGGCACCGCACACGGCGGGCCTCTTCTTCTCACTCGGCCATTCGTCGATCGTGGTGATCGCCTCCGCCATCCTGGCCGCCACCGCGGCGGCGATGCAGGACGAGCTGGCCGAGTTCCACGAGATCGGCGGCATAATCGGCACCGTCATCTCGGCGGGATTCCTGCTGCTGATCGGCTTCGCCAACCTGCTGATCCTGCGGCGAATCTGGGCCGCCTTCCGCCGCGCCCGACAAGGCGAGCACGTCGCCGAGGAGGAGCTGGAAGCCGTTCTCTCCGGCCGGGGACTGCTCTCGCGGCTGTTCCGGCGGGCCTTCGGCCTCGTCTCGCGCTCCTGGCATCTCTACCCGGTGGGCTTCCTCTTTGGCCTGGGCTTCGACACGGCCACCGAGATCGGGCTGCTGGGCATCGCCGCGGCCCAGGGCGCACAGGGCATGCCGATCTGGACGATCCTGGTCTTCCCCGCGCTCTTCACCGCCGGCATGACGCTGATGGACACGACGGACAGCGTGCTCATGACCGGCGCCTACGGCTGGGCGTCGGTGCATCCGGTCCGCAAGCTCTGGTACAACCTGACGCTGACCGCGGCCTCGGTGGCAGTCGCGCTCTTCATCGGCGGACTCGGTGCGCTGGGATTGATCGCCGAGAAGCTGGGCCTGGAAGGCGGCATCTGGGATTTCGTGAGCGAACTGAACGAGAATCTCGGCCAGCTCGGCTACGCCGTCGTGGCGATCTTCCTCATCAGCTGGGTGGTGTCCGTCCTGGTCTATCGCCTGCGGGGCTACGACCGGATCGGGGTGGCGGAGACCCCTTAATACCGTACCAGCGCCGCGCCCCAGGTCAGCCCACCACCGATTGCCTCGAGGAGCACGAGGTCGCCTTTGTGGATGCGGCCGTCCGCGGTCGCCTCGGCCAGCGCCAGCGGCACGGAAGCGGCCGAGGTATTGGCGTGCCGCGCGACAGTCTTCACCACCCGGTCGCCGGAGAGGCCGAGCTTGCGGCCCATCGCGTCGATGATCCGCACATTGGCCTGGTGCGGGACCAGCCAATGCACGTCCTGCTTCGTGAGATTGTTGGCGGCCAAGGCCTCGTCCACCGCGGAGGAGAGCTTATTCACCGCCTGGCGAAACACTTCCTTGCCCGACATTCGCAGCGGCCCCGTCGTGCCCTGCACGTAGAGGATGCCGGCCTGGGTGCCGTCCGCATGCAGATGCGTCGACAGCACGCCGCGCTCGGTGCCCTCCTCGGCCCGCAGCACCACGGCGCCCGCGCCATCGCCGAAGAGCACGCAGGTGGAACGGTCCGTCCAGTCCAGGATGCGCGAGTAGACCTCGGACCCGATGACGAGCATGCAGCGGGCCTGACCGCTGCGGATCATCGAGTCGGCCACCGACAGCGCGTAGATAAAACCCGTGCAGGCCGCCGAGACATCGAAGGCGAAGCCCCGGCCGACGCCGAGCGCCGCCTGGATATGCGCCGCCGTCGAGGGGAAGGCGTTGTCCGGCGTCGAGGTCGCGACGATGATGCCATCCACCTCGGTCGCTGCGATCCCGGCGTGGGCCAGCGCGCGGCGTGCCGCTTCCGCGCCCAGCGAGGTTGCGGTGTCGTTCGGCCCGGCGAGATGCCGCTGCATGATCCCACTGCGCTCGCGGATCCACTCGTCGCTCGTGTCCAGCCCGTACTTCTTCGCCAGCTCGTCATTGGTGAGCACGAGTTCGGGGAGGTAGCCGCCGCAGCCGGCGATCACGGAACGAAGGGACAAGGTCGGTCTCAGTCCTGCTGCGCGGCGAGGGGCGGCGCGGTGTCGGGGATGAGGGGGCCGGCATGCTTGGCCAGCCGTGAAAGAGCATCGCGGATCGTCGGCGTGAAGCCGTGCGTCACCATGTCCATGGCGACATCGATTGCATGGGCGAAGCCCGTCGCATCCGTCCCGCCGTGAGACTTCACGACCACGCCATTAAGGCCGAGCAGGATAGCGCCGTTGTAGCGGCGCGGATCCATCCATTCGCGCAACCGATCCAGCGCGGGCCGCGCCAGAAGGTAGCCGAGTCGGGACGACAGGCTGGAGGTGAAGGCCTGGCGCAGCATGTCGCGCATCAGCTTGAACACGCCCTCGCCGGTCTTCAGTGCAACATTGCCCGTGAAGCCGTCGGTCACGATGACGTCGACCGTGCCGGCGCCGATGTCGTGGCCCTCGACGAAGCCGTAGAAGTTCAGGCCCGCATGGCCCTGGCGCAGCACCTCGGCCGCATCGCGGACACGGTCGTCCCCCTTCAGCTCCTCGGAGCCGACGTTCATCAGGCCGATACTGGGATTGGGCAGGCCGAGCACGGCGCGCGCAAAGGCATCGCCCATCACCGCGAACTCGACGAGGTTGCGCGCGTCGCACTGCACATTGGCGCCAAGATCGAGCAGCACCACATCGCCGCGGATCGATGGCGCGATGGCCGCGAGGGCCGGCCGGCTGATCTCGGGCATCGTCTTGATGACGATCTTCGCCAGCGCCATCAGCGCGCCGGTATTGCCCGCCGAGACGACGCCCGCGGCCTCGCCGGCCGCGACGGCGTCGATCGCCATGCGCATGGAGGATTTGCGGCCCTGTCGCAGCGCCTGGGTCGGCTTCATGTCGCCGGGAATCGCATCCGGCGCATGGCGCAGCACGCAAGCCTTGGCCGCGCGGGGACGCGTGGCCAGCGCGGCCTGCAGCCGCAGCTCATCGCCCAGCAGCAGGAACTGCGCACCGGGATGTCTTTCCGCCGCCAGCTCCAGACCATCGAGCACGATGTCGGGGGCGTGATCGCCCCCCATCGCATCGATCGCCAGGGAAAAGCGGCGCAGCTGGCCTTCGGCGGGCGTGGCCATGTTCACTGAGGAAGAGCCCCGCCCGTCGCCACGTCAGCCGCGGACCACGCCCTTCAGCGCGTCGGCGGCGGCGACCTCACGGCCGTCGTAGTGACCGCAGGAGGAGCAGACATGATGCGGGCGCTTCAGCTCGCCGCAGTTGGAGCACTCCAGGTGCGCTTCCTTGGCCACGGCGTGGTGGCTGCGGCGCATACCCATGCGGGAGGGCGAGACTTTCTTCTTGGGGACGGCCATCGGAGCCAGCCTTTCAACGGTAAATCTGGGGCATTTGCCCAAGCGGGGGCCACCGCGGCAATCCTGCAACGGCAGAGAGGGGGGCGCTTAGCACCCATCCTCCCCGGCGCGCAACCTACTCGGGCCGCTTGAGCTTCAACAGGGCTGCAAAGGGGCCATGCGGCGCGTCGTCGCCCAGCTCGGGCATCTCCGCGCCGGGCGCGCGGGGATAGGGGTCCAGCACCAGGGAGAGCTCCTGGGCCAACGCCTCGCCGAGGTCGACCACGCCACGCTCGCTTTCCAGATCGTCCGGGTCGTCCTCGCCATCCGAGGGTTCCATGCCCTCAGGGAGCAAGCGCCAGGCGAGCGGCACGTCCACTTCCTGCCGGACCGGGACCAGGGTGATCCCGCAGGCCTGCTCCAGCGCCGCCCGAAGGCGGCCGGTGACCTTCACCACGCCCTGCGGTCCCGGATCCATCTGGAGTTCGGCCGAGAGGCTCTGCAGCGATAGCAGGCCCAGGCGCTCGGCCAGGGCGGCGCGCTCGGCCTCGCTGGCCTCCAGGCGTAGGCCGCGCCCGCCGGAAGGAACATGCGACAGGATGACGGGATGGCTGAATTCCGTGCTCATGCGAATCGGGCCTCCCCCCGGACCAGGTCTTCGATGGGCTGGGCGGCCAGGATCGCGTCCGCCTCTGCCAGCCGGCGGCCCACCGCCAGCGCCGCGCCGGGCGGCGGCGGCTCCTTCGCCCAGATGTTGCGGGTCAGCGCCTCGGCCAGGGCCGAGTCGTCCGCAGCGGCCAGGGCCGCAGCGTAAGCCTCGGCACGGCCATGGAAACCTTCCCAGAGTTTCTTGACCCGCTTGCCGACGGTCATATCGCCGATGCCCATCTCGCGCAGGGTCACGTCCATATCGGCGAACATCGCGTCAAAAGTCGCCTGGGCGAGGTCGTCGCCCAGGCGGCTGCCCTCCGCACGAAGGCGGCGGATCACAAGGGCGACATGGGCGCAGATGAGCTCGAAACGGCCCGGCGTGGTGTCCGGAACCGCCATCGCCTCGTAGAATTCCGGCCGGCGGGCGGCGGCCACGGCGCAGCCATAGAGGAGGAAGCCTGCCCTCTCATGACGGGGGCGTCGGAAGAGGCCGAGAAGGCCCATGTGGGTCAGGGTCCTGAGGGAGCGCCCCTGGCCGATTGACCGCGAGGGCTGGGTGTCGTTAATCCCCGGCACATGGCCCGTCATCCCGCCCCGGTCAACATCCGCCGCACCGTGCGCGCCCCCTTCTGGGGAGTGCTGCTGCTCGCTCCGGTCCTGGCGGGATGCAACTACATGCCTCCCCTGCCGGAGCGGCCGCGAGACGTCTTCACGACGCCCCGCATTCCCCGGGGCCACGCGGTCACCGAGGAGCAGCTGGCCCAGGTCACACCCGGCGTCTCTACCCGCAACGACGTCCAGGCGGCGCTGGGCAGCCCAAGCCAGTCCGGAACCTTCACCGACGACGTCTGGTACTACATCAGCGGCGTGACGCAGCTCCGGCCGGCCCGCGCCCTGGCCCTGCGCTCGCAGAAGGTGGTGGTCGTCAAGTTCGACGATCGAGGGACGGTACAGGAAGTCCGCGAGCTGACGGACGCCGACATGCCGCGCGTCGATTTCGTTTCCCGCGAGACGCCGACGCCCGGCAACGACCGCAGCATCCTGCAGGCGCTCTTCGGCAATATTGGCCGCTTCGGGCCCACGCCGGGTGGCGGCGTCGGCGCCGATGGCATGTCGGGCACGGGTGCACCGGCCGGCGCCCCCCGGTAACGGTTCCGGGTCATTTTCAAGCCCAGGCTTGGCCTGAGCCCGCTTTTGCATCAAATTGGGGGTTTCTTCCCGCATCCTGCGGAAAGAGGACTCCAAGAGGAGCGCTGAAGCGTGATCCCCGCCCTGATGCCGACCTACAACCGTGCCGACCTCGCTTTCGAGCGTGGCGAAGGCGCCTATGTGTGGACGGAAGACGGGCGACGATTCCTCGACTTCGGCTCCGGCATCGCCACCTCCTCCATCGGCCACGCCCATCCGCACCTGGTGAAGACCATCGCGGACCAGGCTGCCAAGGTGATGCATGTGAGCAACCTCTACCGGGTGCCGCAGGCGGAAAAGCTCGCGGCCCGGCACGTGGCCGCCTCCTTCGCTGACTCGGTCTTCTTCTGCAATTCGGGCGCCGAGGCGAACGAGGGCATGATCAAGGCCGTCCGGAAGTACCACTCGGAGAACGGGCATCCGGAGAAGTTCCGGATGATCTGCTTCGAGGGCGCCTTCCACGGCCGCACGCTCGCCACCCTCTCGGCGACGGGCAACGAGAAGTACCTGGCCGGCTTCGGCCCGCCGGTGGACGGCTTCGACCACGTGCCCTTCGGCAACATGAACGCCGTGCGCGCCGCGATCACGCCCGCGACCGGCGGCATCATGATCGAGCCCATCCAGGGCGAAGGCGGCGTCCGCCCCGCGGATCTCCGCTTCCTGCGCGAGCTGCGCGCGGTCTGCGACGAGTTCGGCCTGCTGCTGGCGCTGGACGAGGTGCAGACCGGCATGGGCCGCTCCGGCAAGCTCTGGGCCCATGAATGGGCCGGGATCGAGCCGGACGTCATCTCCTCGGCCAAGGGCATCGGCGGCGGGTTCCCGCTCGGCGCCATCCTGGCCAAGGAGAAGGTGGCCAAGCACCTCAAGCCCGGCACGCACGGCACCACCTATGGCGGCAATCCGCTGGCCTGCGCGGCCGGCAATGCCGTGCTGGACGTGGTGCTGGCCGATGGCTTCCTCGCCCAGGTGGACCGCGTCGCGCGCTACCTGTGGAAGGGGCTGACGGCTCTGGCCGAGCGCCATTCGGCCATCGTCGAGAAGGCACAGGGCGCGGGGCTGCTCGTCGGCCTCAAGCTCAAGCCCGAGGTCACCAATGGCGATCTGCAGACCGCCTGCGTGAAGGAGGGGCTGCTGACCGTCGCCGCCGGCATGAACGTGCTGCGCGTCGCGCCGCCGCTCATCATCACGGAAGCCCAGGTCGACGAAGCGCTCGGGATGATGGACCGCGCGCTCACGGCGCTCACGCCCGCCAAGTCTCCGGCGCTGGCGAAGTGAGCGCCGTGCTCAAGCCCGTCGAGGGAAGTGGCGCGCCGCGCCACTTTCTCGAGCTCATGGACCATGACGCGCTGACCCTGCGCCGCATGCTCGACCTCGGTTCCCGCGCCAAGCGCGGGGACCTGGCGGGCAAGCCGCTGGCCGGCAAGCACATCGCCATGATCTTCGAGAAGCCCTCTACCCGCACCCGCGTCAGCTTCGAGGTGGGCATCCGCCAGCTCGGCGGCGACGTCGTGACGCTGGCCGGCAAGGACACGCAACTGGGACGCGGCGAGACGCCGGCGGATACCGCGCGCGTGCTCTCCCGCTATGTGGACGCGATCATCCTGCGCACGGACCGCGTCTCCAAGATGCGCGAGCTCGCGGAATACGCGACAGTGCCGGTCATCAACGGCCTCACCGATGTCTCCCACCCCTGCCAGCTCATGGCGGATGTGATGACCTTCGAGGAGCATCGCGGCCCCATCGCCGGCCAGACCGTGGCCTGGACGGGCGACGGCAACAACGTGGCCCAGAGCTTCATCCAGGCCGCCGCGCGCTTCGACTTCACGCTGCGCGTCGCGACCCCGCCCGAGCTCGCGCCCGACGCCGGCCTCATCAACTGGGCGCGCGGCCAGGGTGCCCGGATCGAGCTGACCAACAGCCCGCAGGAGGCCGTCTCCGGCGCGCGCTGCGTCGTGACCGACACCTGGGTCTCCATGAGCGACGACAAGACCTCGGCACGCCAGCGGCACAACCTGCTGGCGCCCTACCAGGTCAACTCGGCCCTGCTGAAGCATGCGGCATCGGACGCCATCGTGATGCACTGCCTGCCGGCGCATCGCGGCGAGGAGATCACCGACGAGGTGATGGACGGGCCGCAGAGCGTGGTGTTCGACGAGGCGGAGAACCGCCTGCACGCGCAGAAGGGCGTGCTGCTCTGGGCCCTCGGGCTCGCCTGACCGAAAAGGGTTGGGGTTATCCGCCCCAACCCCCGCGACCTGAGCCTCAATCGATACTCAGGTTCAGTCGCCGCACCATATCTTGCTCGTAGAGCACCCGCTCCCGCGCGAAGGCCAGGTATTCCTGCGGGCCGAGATACTCGTTCGGCAGTTCCCACCGCGTCACGATCGCCTGGCACAGCTCGTCGTCCAGGGCCTTCTTCAGCGAGCGGTGCAGCACGTCCACCACCTCCGGCGGCATCCCCTTCGGCCCTACGATGCCATAGGGCGAGGTAACGCTCATCCCAAAGCCGAGCTCGAGCAGCGTCGGCGCATTCGGCGCCGAACCGAGGCGCGTCAGAGTCCAGGCCGAGAGCAGCCGGAACTCCCCGCTCTCCACCTGCGGGCGCCAGCTCTGCGAATCCGCCACCACGTCGATCTGCCGGCCGAGCAGCATGGTCACACCTTCCTGCGACCCGCGTGTCGGGATGTGCTCCATCCGCCCGCCCCGGCGCGTCAGGATGTCCTCCATCGCCAGGTGGTTGGTCGTCGCGATGCCGGAGGTCGAGTAGCTGAGCGTGCCCGGCTTCTCGCGCGCCTCGTTCATCAGGTCGTCGAAGGTCTGCCACCGGCTGTCGGCACGCACGGCCGTTCCGAAGACGAAGCCCGTGATCTGCATGACATAGGTGAAATCGGTCACCGGATCCCAGGTCGGCTGCCGCGTCAGATACGGATGCCGCAGGATGGAGAGGTGATGATGCGCCAGCGTGTAGCCGTCGGGCCGGGCCTGCTGCGTGAGGAAGAAGGCCGCGCGGGTGCCGCGCGCGCCCGGCATGTTCTCGATGACGAAGCTCTGGCCCAGGTCGCGCCCCGCGATCTCGAACATCTGCCGGTGCAGCGCGTCGAGGCTGCCGCCCGGCGGCCAGGGGATGAGAAAACGGATCGGCCGGTTCGGATAGCGGCCCTGGGCAAGTGCAGGCGCCGAAAGCGCGGTCGCCGCCAGGGGCAGCGCCGCGAGTAGGTTTCTTCTTTTCATATGAACGTCTCCCCGTGAAATGGCCGCGCCCTATTCCATGCGGATGCCGAGCCTGGTCACGATGTCGCGCTCATAGGCCGCGCGGCGGACGACGAAGTCCTGGTACTGCTCGGTATTGAGGTACACGAGCGGCATGTCGAACTGCGCGCGCACGCGCGTGTTCTCCTGGCTCATCAGCGCGTCGCGCATCGCATCGTGCAGCACCTTCACCACGCCCGGGTCCATCCGCGGCGGGCCGCTGACGCCGTAGGGCGACGTGACCTCCATGTCGTAGCCGAGCTCCTTCAGCGTCGGCACGTTCGGGAAGCGCGGCGCGCGCTCGGCCGACCAGACGCAGAGCAGGCGCATCTGCCCGGCCTCCACATTGCCGGCCCAGGTGCTGCTGTCCGCGATCATGTCCACATTGCCGCCAAGCACCGCCGTCACGCCCTCATTGGCGCCGCGGAAGGGAACATGGGTCAGCTCGATCCGCTCCCGCGCGATCAGGTCTTCCATGGCAAGGTGATTGGAAGTCGCGATGCCCGAGGTCGCGAAGCTCAGCTTGCCCGGGTTGGCGCGGGCATAGGCGATCATTTCCGGGAAAGTCTGGAAGGGACTGTCGGCCTTCACCGCCACGCCGAAGAGCCAGCCCGTCATGCCGATGATGTGCGTGAAGTCCTTCGTGGCGTCCCATTGCGGCGTGCGGACCAGGAAGGGGCGCCGGATCACCGAGAGATGCATCTGGCCGAGCGTGTAGCCGTCCGGCCGGGCCTCGCGCGCCAGGTGCACCGCGTGCAGCGTGCCGCCCGCGCCGCCGCGGTTCTCGATCACCACGGTCTGGCCGAGCGCGCGGCCCGCGATCTCGCCGATCGAGCGCAGCTGGGAATCCGCGCTGCCGCCCGGAGGCCAGGGGATGATGAGGCGAATGGGCCGATCCGGATAACGGGCCTGCGCCAGCGCTGGTGCCGAGAGAAGCGGCGCCGCAAGCGGCAGGGCCAAAAGGGATCGACGCTTCATTCCATATTCTCCCAAGAACATTCTTCCGCCTCTCTCATTCCATCCGGATGCCGAGGCGGTTGACGATCTCGCGCTCATAGGCGGCGCGCCGGATGATGAAGTCCTGGTATTGCTCGGTATCGAGATAGGCGAGCGGCATGTCGAACTGGCCGCGGACACGCGCGTTCTCGGCGCTCATCAGCCCATCCCGCAGCGTATCGTGCAGCACGCGGACCACGCCCGGATCCATCCGCGCCGGGCCGCTGATGCCGTAGGGCGAGGTGACGACCATGTCGTAGCCGAGCTCCTTCAGCGTCGGCACGTTGGGGAAGCGGGCCACGCGCTCCGCAGTCCAGACGCAGAGCACGCGCATGGCGCCAGCCTCGACCTGGGGCGCCCAGGTGCTGCTGTCGGCGATCATGGTGACGTTGCCGCTGAGCACGCCCGTCACGCCCTCGCTGGAGCCGCGGAAGGGCACGTGCGTCAGCTCGATCCGCTCCTTCGCCGCGATATCCTCCATGGCGAGGTGGTTGGTCGTGGCGATTCCCGAGGTCGCGAAGCTCAGCCGGCCCGGGTTGGCGCGGGCATAGGCGATCATGTCCTGGAAGGTCTGGAAGGGGCTGTCGGCCTTCACGGCCACGCCGTAGAGCCAGCCTGTTAGGCCGATGATATGTGTGAAGTCGGTCGTCGCATCCCATTGCGGCGTGCGGACCAGATAGGGCCGCCGCACCACCGAGAGATGCATCTGCCCGATCGTGTAGCCATCCGGCCGCGCCTCGCGCGCCAGCGTCACGGCATGTAGCGTGCCGCCGGCGCCGGCCCGGTTCTCCGCCACCACGGGCTGGCCGAGCGCGCGGCTCGCGAGGTCCGCCAGATTGCGGAGCTGCACGTCCGAGCTGCTGCCCGGCGTCCAGGGAATGATCAGGCGGATCGGCTTGTCGGGATAGCGCGTCTGGGCCAGGGCAGGCGCCGCCAATGGCAGCGCCGCGGCTCCCAACAACAGATCACGGCGCGCAAACCGGGGCTGCGGCTGCCACATGAACCTTCCTCCAAGTGTCGCGCATCTGACGGCGCGGTCATCTTGGGATTGGGGCATGGATCGGCGGCCGGTGCCAAGCCCTTTCACCCCATGGGACGGCTCATCGGGACGCTAGGGCATCACGACGCAGGTCAGCGTGGTCTTGGACTGGAGCGCCGACACGGCGAGCCGGTTCGCCGTCCGCGCCAGCTCCCGCCGGGTGAAGCCATTCGGAGCGAGCTCGGAGGCTGGAGAGATGATCTCGCCGCCATCGCTGAACCGGTGCGTCACCGCGATGCGGCCCTGGCTGATGTTCCGCAGGTCCACCCGGTTGGTGAAATAGCCCCGGCTGAACTCGCTGGACCAGTTGGTGATGTCCAGCACCTGGCGGCATTCGACGGGCGTCTGCGCCTGCGCCAGGCTCGCCGCGGGCAGCATGAGCAGGGCTGCGAGAAGTGTCGGGCGCATGGCGGCCTCCTTCAGCGCGCGGTGCAGGTCAGCCGCGTCGCGGCGATGATCTCGTTCGGGGAATAGCGGTTGGTCGTCCGGGACACCTCGCGCCGGGCGGGCGCCCGCGCGGCGATGACCCGCGGCGCCGACCCGATGGCGCCGGGCCCGGTGAAGACGTGGGCGATCTCCACGGGCTGGCTCAGCTTGTTCACCAGGTCGACCCGGTTCGAGTAGTAGCCACGCTCATAGACGCTGGTCCACGTCATCTCGAAGGCCGTGCTGCAGGCGAGGACGGTGCCGGCCGGGTAGGACTGGGCCTGGGCGGGGGCGGCCAGGGGAGCCATCAGCATGGCAGCCAGCCAGATTCGTCGCATGGGAGTTTCCTTTCCGTATGCCCACATCTTGCCAAACTGGCAGGCCTGGGACCAATCGAAGCCTTCCATGCCGCCGATAGGCAAGGCCATAAGGCCCGGCTTGCGCCCTTTCCCGCCCCGCGTCAGTTTGCGGCGGCTTTCTAAGAGGATTTCCAATGTCCGCGACCGTCCCTGACAGCTTCGACGTCATCGTCATCGGCGCCGGCCCTGGCGGCTATGTCTGCGCCATCCGGGCCGCCCAGCTCGGCATGAAGGTGGCCTGCGTCGAGAAGCGCGCGACGCTCGGCGGCACCTGCCTGAACGTGGGCTGCATCCCCTCCAAGGCCCTGCTCCACTCGACCGAGCACTACGACGAGGCGAAGCACAAGTTCGCGACCCATGGCGTCGTGGTGGGCGAGGTCTCCTTCGACCTGCCGCAGATGATGAAGCACAAGGCGGATGTGGTCGGCGCCAACGTGAAGGGCGTCGAGTTCCTCTTCAAGAAGAACAAGATCACCTGGCTCAAGGGCGCGGGCAGCATCCCGGCGCCTGGCAAGGTCGCCGTGGACGGCAAGGAATACGCCGCCAAGCACATCGTCATCGCCACCGGCAGCGAGAGCATCCCGCTCCCCGGCGTCGAGGTGGACGAGAAGAAGATCGTGACCTCCACCGGCGCGCTGGAGCTGGAGACGGTCCCGGGCCACCTGGTCGTCATCGGCGGCGGCGTGATCGGGCTCGAGCTCGGCTCCGTCTGGAAGCGGCTGGGCGCCGAGGTCACGGTCGTCGAGTTCCTGGACCGCCTGGCCCCCGGCCTGGACGCCGAGGTCGGCAAGCAGTTCGACCGCGTGCTCCAGAAGCAGGGCATGAAGCTCAAGCTCAAGACCAAGGTCACGGCCGCCAAGGTCACCGACAAGGGCGTGGACCTGACGCTGGAACCCGCCGCCGGCGGCGCGGCCGAGACGCTCTCGGCCGACATCGTGCTGCTGGCCATCGGCCGCCGCCCCTATCTGGAGGGGCTCGGGCTCGACAAGGTCGGCGTGAAGCTGACCCCGCGCGGCCGCGTCGAGGTCGGCCCGCATTTCGAGACGAACGTGCCCGGCATCTACGCCATCGGCGACGCGATCGACGGCGCCATGCTGGCCCACAAGGCCGAGGACGAGGGCTCGGCTCTGGCCGAGATGCTCGCCGGGCAGAAGCCGCACATCAACTACGACGCCATCCCCTCGGTCATCTACACCTGGCCCGAGGTCGCCGCGGTCGGAAAGACCGAGGAGGAGCTGAAGGCCAAGGGCGTCGCCTACAAGGTCGGCAAGTTCCCCTTCACGGCCAATGCCCGCGCCCGCGCCATGGCCGAGACGGACGGCTTCGTGAAGGTGATCGCCGACGCCAAGACCGACCAGGTCCTGGGCGCGCACATCATCGGCCCGGATGCCGGCACGCTGATCGCGGAGCTGGCCATGGCCATCGAGTTCGGGGCGAGCAGCGAGGACGTGGCCCGCACCTGCCACGCCCACCCGACGCTGAGCGAGGCGGTGAAGGAAGCCGCCCTCGCCGTCGAAGGCCGGGCTTTGCACATCTAAGCCCTCGAACGCCGGGCGCGCGCATCCGCGCGCTCGGCTTCGCCGCGCGCCGGATCGAGCCGGGGCCGCCTTACTATCTTACCATCTTACTATCTTACCGCTCGCCGACGCGGACGCACCTCGCCACCAGCGAGCCGCCATTATAGGAAATTTGTCCTTATTTCTCAAGCGCGACGTGACGCGGCCGCCGTCATGACCGGCGCATGTCGGGGCGACCGCTATTCGGAGCGGAGGTTCGCCCGCTGCACCACGCCGCCCCAGCGCTCGCGCTCGGTCACCAGGAAGCGCGCGAAATCGTCCGGCGTGGGGCTCGTCTCGATCTCCACGCCGTTCTCCACCAGGCGCGCCCGGACCGTCTCGTCCGACAGGGCCGCGTTGAGCGCGGCATGGACGCGCAGCACCGCCTCCTGCGGCGTCCCCGTCGGCGCGAGCAGGCCGTACCAGGTCGCGCTCTCGATCTCGGGGAAGCCTTGCTCCACCGAGGTGCCGAGCTCCGGCAGGATGGAGGCGCGCTGCCGGCCCGCGATGGCCAGCGCGCGCAGCCGGCCTGCAGCGAGGAAGGGCAGGAAAGGCGCGGCCGCATTGGTGATCATCTGCACGCGGCCCGCCACCACGTCCGTCAGCGCGGGCGCGGTCCCCCGGTAGTGCACGAACTCGATCGGAAAGCCGAGCGTGACCGCGATCATCGCCCCCAGCGCATGCGCCGTCGTGCCCGCGCCGGGCGTGCCGAAGGTGATGGTGGGATGCGCGCGCGCATGGTCGCGCAGCTCGGCAAGGTTGCGGACGGGCACGGACGGATTCACCGCGATGACGTTCGGCCCCGCGCCGACGAGGCCGATGGCCGAGAACCCGTTTGCCACGTCATAGGGGACGCGCGGATGCACGAGGCTCGAGATCACGAAGCTGCCGCTGCCCGCGAGCAGCAGCGTGTAGCCATCGGCCGGCGCCTTCGCGACGAGATCGTTGCCGAGGATCCCCCCTGCCCCGCCCCGGTTCTCGATCACGATGGCCTGGCCGAGCCGCGCCGACATCGCCTCGGCCAGGATGCGGCCCACGATGTCGTTGCTGCCGCCCGCGGTGAAGGGAATGACCAGCCGCAAGGGCCGCGCGGGAAAGCCCTGCGCCCGCGCGACGGCGGGCGTGGCGAGCAGCGCGAGGGCCGCGCGGCGCTGGATCATGGAAGCTTCCCCGATCTTATTTGATCGGAAGCAGGCCCCGAAACACGGGGCCTGTCCAGCTCAACTCCGCTTCTCCTGCGCGTTCCGCAGCAGCGCGAGGCCGCGATACACGCCATGCACCATCTTGCTGTAGGGCAGCACCAGGAAGAGCGCGAGCACGAGGCCGAGATGCAGCGCCAGCATCACCCCCATCGCGCCCGTGTGCCGCACCACCAGCAGCAGAAGCCCCGTGATGGAGACGGAGAAGAGCAGGCCGAGCATGGCGTACTCGCCGCCCAGCAGCCGCTTCGCCACGGGGCCCGGATCGGTGACCGTCTTCACCCAGAGCAGCCCCGCCGTGCCGATGCACAGCAGCACGCCGCCCCAGGTGCCGAACTGCACCGGCAGGCTCAGGAAGGCGTGCGGCGACTTCCAGCCGAAGAGATGGTGGTAGATCGCGCCCGTGGTCGTGGCCGCGAAGCAGAGCATGAAGCCGTAGAACATGGACTGGTGGAACCAGCGCCGCGTCTGCGCGAAGCTGTCGTCCAGGTCGTTGCAGCCATGCCCGCCGCCGCCCAGGTTGCGCAGCGTCAGGATGTCCACCGCCGCCGTCGCGACGGGCTGCGCGGTGATGGGCTTCTGTCCTTTCCCCGGCGCCGTGCCGCGCCAGAAGCGGATGGCGCCCATCGTCATCGCGACGATGGCGTAGCCGAAGGTCAGCCCCGCCATGCCCGTCATCAGCCAGTAGGGAATCACGCGGAAGAAGGCGCCCGTGCCGGTCTGCGCCGTGTACAGGATCGCGGGATCCTGCAGGCCCATGGTCAGCAGCAGCACGGCCGTCACGGCCAGCACCGCCGTCAGCGTCACCAGCGTGCCGTTGCGCTCGAACAGGCGCCCCATCGGGGCGGGCCAGGCGTATTCGGCGTAGGATTCCTGGCGGATGGTCGCGAAGGTCGCGGGGATGTTCACGCCGAAGGGATGCGGCGGCGCGTACTGGCACGCGTGGTAGCAGCCCTTGCAGGAATGGCAGAGGTTCGCGAGGTGCGTGAGGTCGCCCGTCGTGAACTCGCGGCGCAGCGTCATGGCGGGGAAGACGGCGCAATAGCCCTCGCAATAGCGGCAGGCGTTGCAGATCTCCATCTGCCGCCGGGCTTCGATGACGGCTTCGGATTCAGTTGCGGACATACTTGGCTGCCCCCTCTCCCGCGAGGCGACCGAAGACGGTGCCGATGGTCATGCCGAAGCCCGCGAGATAGCCCTGGCCGAGGATGTTGCCGGCCATGATCTCGCCGGAGGCGAAGAGATTCCCGCTGGGCTTGCCGTCGGCCATCATCACCTGCGCGCGCTCGTTCACCTTCACGCCCAGGAAGGTGAAGGTGATGCCCGGCGCCAGCGGGTGGCCGTAGAAGGGCGGCGTGTCGATGCGGCGCGCCCAGTGCGTTTTCTCGATCGCGAGGCCCTTGGTACGGCAATCGTCCAGCTTGTTGCCGTGGAAGGTGCCGGGCTGAACGGCGGCGTTGTACTCGTCCACCACCGCCTGGAGCTTCGCGGCATCGAGGCCGAGCTTGCCCGCCAGCTCCGCGATGCTGTCCGCCTTCTCCGGCGGGAAGACGCTGGGAAGGTAGTTGTGCAGCGCCTGGCTGTCGGTGATGGCGAAGGCGCGCTGGTCGGGCTGCTGCGCGATGAGCCGCCCCCAGATGGCGTACCGCTTGGGCCAGACATCCTCGCCCTCGTCGTAGAAGCGGTCGACCCTCTTGTTCACGACGATGGAGAAGGGCACGCAGTCGAGCCGCATGGCGAGCCCGCCATCCACCATCGGCGCGCGTGCGTCGTTGGCGACGGCGTGGAACTGCGTGGGATCGCCCACCTCCTGCACGCCGCCGGCGAGCAGGTCCTTCAGCACCGTCCCCTGGGCATAGGGCGTGCCGCGGATCTGGAAGTTGTCGGCCGCGTCGCCCCAGTATTCCCGCAGCCATTCGCGGTTCGCCTGGAACCCGCCCGCCGAGGCCACGATGGCCTTGAAGCGGATGCGCTCGGGGAAGCCGCGCCAGGAGACGATGGCCTCGGTCGCGAAGCCGTCGCGCAGCTCGATGTGCTGCACCTCGGTGTCGTAGAGGATGGTGATGCCGAGCTTCTCGGCCGTGCGGTACAGCGCGTTCACCAGCGCCTTGCCGCCGCCTAGGAAGAAGGCGTTGGTGCGGCTGAGGCTGAGGGTGCCGGAAAGGCTCGGCTGGAAGACCACGCCGCAATCGGCCAGGAAGCCGGGCGCGTGCTGGCTCGCGCGGATGGTCATGCGCGCCAGCTCCTCGTTGGTGCGGCCACCGGTCACGCGCAGCAGGTCGTCCCAGTACTCTTCCTCGAGATAGCTCTCGGTGAGGACGCCCGTGGGCTTGGGGTGCAGCGCGCGAAGATTGCGCGTGTGACGGCTGTTGCCGCCGCGCATCGGTTTGGGCGCGTGCTCGGCCACGACCACGCTGGCCCCCGCCTGCCGCGCGGTGATGGCGGCGCAAAGGGCCGCGTTGCCCCCGCCCACCACCAGCACGTCGTAGGTGCGGGTGAAATCCATCCTGTCAGTTACTCCCATCCGGAACGGATTGTATCCGGCTGTATCCCGGCATGTCCATATGGGCTATGATCGCGCCATGGACGGCCAGACGCAGATCGGACGCGGCCAGGAGGCCTATGAGCGCGTGCGCGAGGCGATCCGCGACGGCTCCTTGCCGCCTGGCGTGCGCCTGACGGAGACCGACCTCGCCGCCCGCTTCGGCGTCTCCCGCACACCCATCCGCCAGGCCATCGCGCGGCTGGAGGCGGAGGGGCTGCTGACGCACGAGCCGCGCCGCGGCCTCTCCGTCACGCGGCACGACCATGCCCAGATGGTCGAGCTCTACGCGATGCGCGAGATCCTGGAGGGCGCGGCCGCGCGCCTCGCCGCCCAGCATGCGAGCGAGGTGGAGCTGGCCGCGATGGAGGAGCTGGTGGCGCGCGAGCCCGCCTGCCTCGGCGATGCCGCGCGGCTGGTCGAGGTGAACCAGAGCCTGCACGGGCTGCTCTACCTCGCCGCGCACAACCGCTACCTGCTGCGCAGCCTGGAGCAGCTTTCGGCCGCCATGTCGCTCCTGCCCTCGCTGCTGACGCGCGGCGGGCGGGCCGAGGAAGCGCATGCCGAGCACCGGGAGCTGCTGGCGGCGCTGCGCGCCCGCGACGGGGAGGCCGCGGAAGCGGTCGCCCAGCGCCATGCGCGATCCGCCCAGCGGCACCGGCTGGCTTGGCTGGTGCAGACGGGCGGCGTACCTGTGGCCGCACCAGGCGGCACCCCCCAGGAGCAGCGATGACCGAGACGGACCACGAGATCTACGCCCGCCAGGGCATGGGCCAGACCTCCGGCATGGGCGAAGCCCCGGCACTGGTCATCGTGGATTTCGTGGTGGGCTTCGCCGACCCCGCGCATTTCGGCGGCGGCAACATTGCCCCGGCCATCGCGGAGACGGTGAAGCTCCTCGCCTTCGCCCGCGCCCAGGGCTGGCCGGTGGCGCATACCCGCGTGGTTTATGCCGATGACGGCTCGGACGCGGGGGCCTTCACGCTCAAGGCGCCCTCGCTGCTGAAGCTGACCGAGACCTCGCCCCTCTCGCAGATCCTGCCGGAGCTGACGCCCGCGCCCGGCGAGCTGGTCGTGCGCAAGCGCGGCGCCTCGGCCTTCTTCGACACGCCGCTGAAGGGCTGGCTCACCTTCCGCCGCGTGGACACGCTGATCGTCGCGGGCTGCACCACGTCGGGCTGCGTGCGTGCGACGGTGGTGGATTCCATGCAGCACGACTTCCGCACCATCGTCGCCACGGATTGCGTGGGTGACCGCGCGCTGGCGCCGCATGAGGCGAATCTCTTCGACATGGGCCAGAAATATGCGGACCTCATGACACACGCCCAGATATCCGCGAGTGTTCGCCCTCGGAACTGAGGGAAGCAGGCGATGCCCGATATCCTGGGCTGGCGGAAGATCTTCGGCGTGATGGGCCCCTCCACGAACACCGTGGTGCAGCCCGATTTCGACATGATGCGCCCGCCCGGCGTGACGGCGCAGTACAGCCGCATCTTCACCCCCGATTCCGACGCGGTGAGCAACGAGAGCTTCCGCGCCGGCGTCGAGGTCATCGGCGCCAATACGCTCGACGCCGTCCGCAGCGTCATGACCGCAAGCCCGGACTACCTCGTGATGGGCATGAGCGCCGTGACCTTCTTCGACGGGGCCGAGGGCGCCGACCGCTTCGTCCGCAGCGTGGAGCAGGAGAGCGGGCGGCGCATCAGCATCGGCTCGCATTCCTGCACCGCCGCGCTGAAGGCCTATGGCGGCATCCGGCGCCTCGCGATCCTCTCGCCCTACTGGCCGAGCATGAATGCCGAGGTGATCCGTTACTTCTCCGACATGGGCTACGAGGTCGTGCGCGACCGCGCGCTCCAGTGCCGGAGCTGGACGGCCATCGCCAAGGTCCCGCCCTCGACGCTGGCGCCCGTGCTGCGGGAGCTGGACGGCGACGACGTGGACGCCATCATCCAGGTCGGCACCAACCTCTCCATGGTGCGCCTCGCGGCGGCGGCCGAGCTCTTCCTCGGCAAGCCGGTCATCGCCATCAACACCGCCACCTGGTGGCACGCGCTGCGCGCCAATGGCATCCACGACAAGCTCGACGGCTTCGGCCGCCTGCTCGCGGAGTTCTGAACATGCGTTTCGACGAGATCACCGCGCCCAGGCCCACCCCGGAAAGCCTCGCCGCCGACGCCGCCGAGGTCGCGACGCTGCTGGACAGCGGCGCCCGCGAAGAGGCCGTGGCGAAATGGGACGCCCAGCGCCGCAGGACCGATACCTGGAGCGCGCTGGTCCATCTTCGCTTCGCGCAGGACACCACCAGCCCCGAGGCCAAGGCCGCGCGCGAATATGCCGATGCGCTCTCTCCCGTCGCGACGGGGCATGAGGTGGACATCAAGCGCCGCCTGATCGACGACCCCGACCGCCCGGGCGTCGAGGCGCTGGTCACGCCGCATGTGCTGCGGCTCTGGGAAACCGACATCACCACCTTCGACCCCGTCATCGCGGCGGATCTGGAGGAGGAGTCGAAGCTCTCCGCGCGCTACACCGAGCTGCTGGCCTCGGCGAGCTTCGAGATCGGCGGGACCAAGGTGAACCTCTCCGGCCTCGCCCCCTATGCCGAGAGCAACGACCGCGAGATGCGGCACCGCGCGGAAAGCCTGCGCTGGGCCTTCTTCGAAAAGAACGGTGCCGAGCTCGACGCGATCTACGACGCGCTGGTGAAGCTCCGGCACGGCATGGCGCTGAAGCTGGGCGATGAGAGCTTCACGCCGCTGGCCTATCGCCGCATGCGCCGGGTGGATTACGACGCCGCCGATGTCGCGCGCTATCGCGACCAGGTGGCCGAGCACGTCGTGCCACTGGTCGGCCGGCTGCTGGAGGCGCGGCGCCAGGAATTCGGCTGGGACAAGCTGCGCTACTGGGACGAGGCGCTGGTGGACCCCGCCGGCAATCCGGCGCCTATCGGCGACCACGACACGCTCGTCGCCGCCGCGCAGACCATGTTCGACCGGATGGATCCGCGCCTCGCGGAGTTCTACCGGATGATGGAGGCCGGCGGCTTTCTCGACCTGAAGAACCGCCCCGGCAAGGCGGGCGGCGGCTTCTGCACCTCCTTCCCCACGGTCGGCGCGCCCTTCATCTTCGCGAACTTCAACGGCACGCATCACGATATCGGCGTCTTCACGCATGAGATGGGCCACGCCTTCCAGTGCTGGGAGAGCCGGCACCAGAAGGGCGTGGACCAGCTCTGGCCGACCATGGAGGCCTGCGAGATCCACTCGATGGGGCTGGAGTTCCTGACGCATCCGCAGATTGGGCTGCTGGTGGGGGATGCGGCGGCCGGCCGCTTCCGGCGGATGCACCTCATCACCTCGCTGGCCTTCCTGCCCTACGGCGTCTGCGTGGATCACTTCCAGCACGAGGTCTTCGCGAACCCGGGCGCCACGCCCGAGGAGCGCCATGCGATCTGGAAGCGGCTGGAGGCGCGCTACATGCCGTGGTCGGATTATGGCGACATCGCCTACCTGGCGAAGGGCGGGCGCTGGCAGGCCAAGCACCACATCTACAACAGCCCGTTCTACTACATCGACTACACGCTGGCGCTCTGCTGCGCGCTGCAGTTCTGGGCCAGGTCGCGGCGCGACCCGAAGGGCGCGCTGGATGCCTATGTGGCGCTGTGCGAACGCGGCGGCTCGGCCGCCTTCCAGGATCTGGTGCGCTCCGCCGGGCTGGTCTCTCCCTTCAGCGCGGGCGCGCTGGAGGAGGTGGTGCGAGAGGCCGAGGGCGCGCTGGGACTGTAGCGGGCAAAAATCACCCGCTCGTCAGGGTGAACTCCGCGCCGCCCTTGCCCGCGAAGCGGGCGATGAGCCGCGCGCGCGAGGCGTGGCGGATGGTGAGCGCCGCGCCAAGCCCGCGCTCATCGAGCGCACGCTTCAGCGAATCCACCTCCGGATGCTCCGCTTCCAGCGCGACGAGGCGCAGGTGGCTGTCGTGAAGCCGCTTACCCGCGCGCTCGCCTTTCCACTCGATCATCGCGGGAATCATATTGTCCATGTCCTGCCGCTGCGGCGGCAGCATCATGCGCCAGGCCAGGTCGCCGCGATGCATCTCGCGCAGCGCGCCGCCGCGCGGCCCCAGGCGGGACTTCACCGCATCCATCGCCGTCGTGCGCGCCACCCAGGTCAGCAGGCGCGGCTCGGCTTCCAGCATGGTCCTGGTCGCGGGGTCGTCGAGGTCGAAGAGGCGGGGCTGCGGCGGGTCGGGCTGCGAGGGATCGGGGGCGATGACCTCCAGGTAGCAGTCAGGCCCCATGCCCACGAGCATGTTGTGCGTGCCGGCGCCGTCATGCCGGCCGCCGGGCTGGGGCTTCACTCCCAGCTCGCGCTCGATGAAGGCGGCACCCTCCTCGAGGGTGCGGGCGCCGATGACGATGTGGTCGATCTCGGCCATGGCTCAGAAAGCCCCGAGTGGCGTGGCGCCGGACATGATCTTTGCGTTCCCCTCGTGAGTCGTCACACTCAGACGATGGGGCCGCGGTCGCGCCGCTGCAAGGAAAACGCCACAAATCCGTGCCTCAGGCGCGATGCGCCCGAGGCCACGATCAACCGATCGCGCGCTCCACGAGCGGACCGGGCGCCGGGATCGCCGCGACCTCGCGGATGATCTTGCGGCGCACCGCCTGCTCGAAGCTCTCGAAGCCCTCGGCCACCATCAGGAAGGCGCCGGGGCCGCCGATCACGCGCTCGCGGTAGTACTCGTCCAGCGGCTGCATGGCGCCGAGGCCCGGCGGCGGCGGCGTGCGGTCGAGCACGGCGAGGCCGTTCAGCACGATGCCCTTGTTCAGCGCATCCTCGCGCGCGAGGTTCACATCGCGGCCGGAGTTGTTGATGCCGTCGCCCGAGATGTCGACGACGCGGCGCGTGCCCTCGAAGCCCTGGCCGAACAGGCCGGAGGCGAAATCCATCGCGCCCGAGATCGAGGTGTAGAGATGCGTCCGGCGCGGTGCGGCGTCGAGCGCCTGGGCGAACCGCTCGGCCGCGGCCGGGCTGTCCAGCTTCATCCAGGGAACCAGGTGCTCCTGGATGTTCCAGTCGGACCAGGTGAAGAAGGTGCAGGCGATGGAGCCGATGGGGCCGCGCATCATCGCCTCGATCAGGCGCGGATCGCGGAAGGCGGCGGCATAGCCGTTGAACTGCATCTCCTGCTCTTCGGCGTCCACCGAGCGCGAGACGTCGACGGCGAGGACCAGTTCCACATCCACCGGTTCCAGCTCCTGCGCGCGGGCGCCGAGGCTGCGGATGAAGACCGGAGCGGCAAGGGCTGCGGTCAGAAGGCGACGACGGTGCATTCGAGCTCCCCCAAATCCAGGAGCCGTGCAGCGCATTTCTCCCAAGTCATGTCCCTGATCTGAACTTCGATCGGACAGGGGTCAAGACCTAATTGTTGCGTTGCAGCATGATCCGCCCGCGCCGCGCAAGCCTCCCGCGACCCTGGCGCAAAGGAAGCTGGCCCGGCTTGGCCGGGATGACCTGCAAGCCGCTGATTCCACGAGGAGGACTGGAATGGGCCATGAACCCATTCCAGGCGATGTTAGTCGAGCAGGGCCGATATGCGACCGACTGAGCCCACGGCCGCCGACCACTTCTGGCCGGGCAAGGGCGGCGCGCCGGTGGCGAGTCCGGCCACCACGAGCACCGCGCCGGCCGGAAGCCCGCCCAGCCGGCGCGCCTCGCCGGCGGCCTCCTCCATCAGCGCGGCCAGGGGCGCGCGAAGCTTGCGGGGATGGCTCCCGGTCGGGCCGATCCGCACTTCGCCATCCTCGGGCAGCGGCAGGGCGCTGCGCTTGCCGACGAGCACGAGGCCGAGCCCGCCGAGGTCGGCCAGCAGGCTCGGTGCGTCGGTGGGCGTGCGGCCGAAGCGGGTCGCGGCGATGTCGATGACGGGGTGGAGCGCGCTGAAGACCGGCGCGCCCTCGCCCAGCCCCTCGGCCAGGACGCCCAGGATCCCGGCGGAGATGCGGGGCTGCCGCAGCGTCGAGAGCGCGACGGGCGTGCCCGCGCGCAGCATGCGCGGCTCCAGCATCGGCGCGGCCAGGCGGGTCAGGCCATCCGGGCCGGGGGCGAGCCGGACGCCGCAGACGTGCTGGCCCAGTTCCTCCACGAGCGCGAGGGCGATGGCCTCGCCGGCCGCCATGTCCTTCGGCGCGGCTTCCGGCGGAAGGGACGCCAGCGCATCGCCGCTGTGCCAGGCTTCGGCGAGCCACTTCGCCGCGGCGGCGGCGGTATCCGGCATCATGAACGCATCACTGAAGGGGCGGCAATTCGGGCATTTCCTCTTCCTGGAAACCGCCGGCCGGCGGCGCGTCCATCTGGACCGCCGGGGGGCCGGACTGGCCGCCATACAGCTGTTCCGGCAGCCATGTCACGATGCCCGGGAAGATGTAGACCATGAGCATGGTGAAGACGACGATGTAGATGAAGGGCATGCAGCCCCTGAAGATGTCCTCGATCCTCACATGCTTCGGCGCTACGCCCTTGAGGTAGAAGGCGGCCATCGCGACCGGCGGCGAGAGGAAGCTGGTCTGCAGGTTCAGCGCGATCAGCACGCCGAAGAACATCGGGTCCACGCCGAAATCGTCGAGCAACGGCAGGAAGATCGGCACGAAGATCACGATGATCTCCGTCCATTCCAGCGGCCAGCCCAGAATGAAGACGATGGCCTGGGCCAGCAGCATGAAGGTGAAGGTGTTGAGCGGCAGCGACTTGACGAATTCCTCCACCACCGACTGCCCGCCGAGATAGCCGAACACCGAGCTGAAGATGTAGGAGCCGACGAAGAGCCAGCAGACCATCGCGCTGGTGCGCGCCGTGAGGAACACGCTCTCCTTCAGCTTCGGGAAGGAGAAGGAGCGGTAGGCCACCGCCAGGATGATGGATCCGAGGCTGCCCATCGCCGCCGCCTCCGACGGCGTGGCGAGGCCCATCAGGATGGCGCCTAGCACCATGGCGATGAGCAGCGCGAGGGGGAAGAAGCTCGTCAGCAGGGCCCAGAGGAGCTTGCCGAAGGGGACCTTCACCTCGTCGGGCGGCAGGCGCGGCGCGACCTCCGGCTTGATGATCGCGATGCCGATCGCATAGACGATGTAGAGGCCGGCCAGCATGATCCCGGGCAGGAAGGCGGCGGCGTAGAGCTGCACGACCGAGACGCCCGCCGTCGCGCCATAGAGGATCAGCATGATCGAGGGCGGGATCAGGATGCCCAGGCAGCCGCCCGCGCAGACGACGCCGGCCGCGAGCTTCGGGTCGTAACCCGCGCGCAGCATGGCCGGGAAGGCAAGCAGCCCCATCAGCGTCACCACCGCGCCCACGATGCCGGTGGCCGTCGCGAAGAGCGCGCAGGTGGCGAGCGTCGCGACGGCGAGACTTCCCGGGATGTTGCCGGAGGCCATCTGCAGCGACCGGAACAGGCGGTCCAGGATGTTCGCGCGCTCGATGATGTAGCCCATGAAGACGAAGAGGGGGACGGAGATCAGCACGTCGCTGCTCATCACCGCGTAGGTGCGCTGGATGAGCAGGTCGAAGACCCGGTCGCCCATGCCGAGGAAGCCGAAGAACAGGCCCATCGCCATCAGCGTGAAGGCGATCGGAAAACCCAGCAGGATGAAGAAGAGGAAGAGGAGAAGCTGCGTCAGGCCGAGGCCGGCATCGGAGATCATGGGGCGTCAGTGTCCCTTGTGGAGCACGGCGTCGCCCTGCGCGAGCTCGCGGGCGAGCTCCTCCGGGGACTTCTCGGCGGCTTGGGCGAGGATGATCTGGTCCAGCTCCTCCACATCGGAAAGGCGCTGCGGCCATTCGCCGGTGCGGATGCAGCGCACGCAGCGCACCACCTCCACGAGGCCCTGCAGCAGCAGCAGGAAGCCGACGACGGGGATGATGCCCTTGAATGGCCAGATGACGGGCCCGGATGGCGAGAACATGCTGTGCTCGTTCTGCAGCCAGCTGAGCTCGAAGAAGTGGAAGCCCGCGACCATGAAGGCGAAGATCGCGGGGAAGAAGAACAGGATGTAGAGAACGAGGTCGAGCATCGCCTGCCGCCGCGGCGGCAGCATGCGGTAGAGGAAGTCGCCGCGCACATGCCCGTTCCGGCTCAGCGCATAGGCGCCGGCGAACATGAACAGCACGCCGTAGAGCATGTACTGGCTGTCGTAGCCCCAATTGGTCGGCGCGGCGAAGAACTTGCGCGCCACGACCTCGTAGGTGATCGCGAAGGTCAGCAGCAGGATGCACCAGGCGAAGGTCTGGCCGGTGATCGTGGAGAGGCGGTCGACGCCCAGCAGCACGCGGTTCACCACCGGGCTGTTCCAGAACAGGATGCCCACGACAAGAGCTGCCACGACGAGCCCCGCGAGCCCGCCGGTAAACATGCTGTCGCTCACGCTCCGCCTCCCCCGTCAGGCAGAATGGGCCCGGGCGGACGCCCGGGCCGCGTCGTCCCGGTGCCGGTCAGCGCCGCGCGAAGAAGTGGTTGTAGGAAACCACCGGGCTGACCTGGTAGCGCAGGAAGAAGTTGCCGACGCGGGCGCACCATTCCCGCTGGCTGTCGCAGATCTTCTTGAACAGCGGGCCGTTCGCGGGGCTGCTGTTGTCGCCCTCCATCTTCGCGATCACGCGGTCCCAGGCCTGGAGCTGCGCGTCCAGGATGGGGCGCGGCGTCGCGCGCACGTTCACGCCCTGCTGCTGCGCCATGGCCAGCAGGTCGCGCGAGTAGCGGTCCTGCAGCTTCCAGGACATGTCGGCCGAGGCGGCCTCGGCGCTGGTGCGCAGGATGGCCTGCTGCTCGGCGGGTAGGCCCTCGATCTTGCCCTTGTTCCAGAGGATCTCGAAGCACTCCACCGCCTGGTGGTAGCTCTGGATGTAGAAGTTCTTCGCGACGTCCGGGAAGCCGAGCACGCGGTCGGAGGAGGGGTTGTTGAACTCCGCCGCGTCGATGACGCCGCGCTCCAGAGCCGGCACGATCTCGCCGCCCGGCAGCGCCACGACGGCGGCGCCCATCTCCTGGTAGAGGTCGGTCGCGAGGCCCACGGTGCGGTAGCGCAGGCCCCGGATCTGCTCGGCGCGCTCGATCGGGTTGCGGAACCAGCCGAGCGGCTGCGTGGGCATCGGCCCGGACATGAAGCCCACGACGTTCAGCCGCAGCGTGTCGACCAGCAGCTCCTTGTACAGAGCCTCGCCGCCGCCGTAGTAGAACCAGCCCAGCATCTGGTTGGCGTCGCCGAACCAGGGCGGCGTGGTCCCGAAGAGGCTGAACGCCTTGTTGCGGCCGAACCAGTAGGCCGCCACGCCGTGCCCGCCGTCGAGCGTCCCGGAATGCACGGCGTCCAGCAGCTGGAACGCGCCTACCACCGCGCCCGCCGCCAGGAGCTCCACCCGCAGCCTGTTGCCGGCGAGGTTATTCACCCGCGTCACGTAATCCTGCGCGAATTCATGGAAGATGTCGCGCTGCGGCCAGGTGGACTGGAAGCGCAGCGTGACGGTCTGCGCCCGGCTCACCTGCGGCGTCATCAGGACGGCGGCGCCGGCGGCCGTGACGGCGCCGGCCTTCAGCAGCCCGCGCCGCCCGGCCGGGACTTCGGATTCCGGACGCGACTCACTCTGCGTGATTTCAGACATTCTGCGCTCCCGAGTATTTTTGCTTCCGCTCGTTCTGGCGGATTTCATCGCAGATAAAGAAACGTCCATCGCTGCGCAATGGTCTATCGTCCCTCAGGCTTGACTCACCGCCCCCCGACGCGCGACGAAGGTGTTGGAACGCTGGGAAAGATGAACGAGCTCCTCGACCAAACCGGCCCGGAGACGACATCGCGAGAGGCACATGCGGGCTACCGCCTCGATGCCTCGGCCGGGCATCTGCTGCGCCAGGCGCACCAGCGGTACCAATCCATGTTCCAGGAATGCGCGGCGGGACTCGGCCTCACCGGGCCGCAATTCGCGACGCTGGTTCGCCTGTCGGAGACGGGGCGCGCCACACAGAATCACCTGGGGCGCCTGGCGGCAATGGATTCCGCAACGGTCCAGGGCGTGGTGCGCCGCCTGATCGACCGCGGCCTGGTCCGCACCGCCGCCGATCCCATGGACCGCCGCACGCGGGTCCTGACCATCACCGAGGAAGGCCAGGTGCTTCTCCGCACCGCGCAGGACGCCGGCATCCGCGCCAACGAGGCGTTGATGGCCCCGCTCTCCCCGGAGGAGCGGGCCAGCCTCATCATCCTGCTGAAGCGGATTTCCCGATAGGCGCATCGAACCGCTGGATCTCGAGCGTGTAGCCCGCCGGGTCGCGGAAGAAGAAATGCGTGATGCCGTAGCGCTCCCAGCGCGCGCAGCTTTCCGGCACATCCACGCCCTTGGCGGCCAATGCGGCGCGCCAGCCCTCCACATCTTCCGTGACCAGGGTCACCATCGCGCTGCCTTGCGCGCGCAGCACGGCCTGCCCCGGCTGCCGCGCGCGGCAGATGCCGAGGAACCCGCCGCCGGCCGCGTAGATCCGCACATCGCCCTGGTCGCGGACGAGCGGGAGTTCCAGCACCTCCTCATAGAAGCGCCAGGAGGCTTCGGGCGCCTCCGCGTAGAGGAAGGTGATCTGCTGCTCGATGCGACTGGCCATGCGGCGTCATCGCATGGGGCGCATGCATTCGTCAGCAAGTGCTTGCGGCGGTCACGGCGCCTCCGCTGAAATAACGGTCCAATCGAAAGGAGGCACGCATGCAGGCGCCCATCCAGATCACGCGGCCGCAATGGATAAAGGATTTCCAAGCCTTCCTCATGCGGGGCAACGTCATCGACCTCGCCGTCGGCGTGGTCATCGGTGCGGCCTTCACCACCGTCGTCACCTCGGTGGTCGAGGATCTGATCAATCCCCTCATCGGCCTGCTAATCGGCGGGATAGACTTCTCCAACCTCTTCGTGGTGCTGACGGGCGAGCGGCAGCCGACGCTGGAGGCAACGCGCCAGGGCGGCGCGGCCGTGATCGCTGTCGGCCGTTTCATCAACGCCGTGATCAAGTTCGTGATCGTCGGCTTCGCCGTCTTCTGGCTGGTGCGCGCGTTGATGAAGGTCGGCCTCGAATCCGGCAAGAAAGCCGGCCCGACGCCGAGCGAGAAGCTGCTCGCCGAAATCCGCGATGAGCTGAAGGTGCAGAACGAGCGCGGCGGGGTCGCGACGCCTCCGCCGGCGTGACGTCCTTCCGGCCCGGGGGCTTCGGCCCCGGGCCGGAAATCCGTCTACTCCGCGGCCAGCTTGGCCGCCTCGTCCATCGCCAGCCGCAGCATGCCATCCCGCGTCTGCGGCAGCTTGCGGCCCAGCAGCTGCTCGGCCACCTGGTTGCGCAGGATCTGCGCCGTGCCGCCCGCGATGGGGAACATCCGCGCGTCGCGCACGGCGCGCTCCATCGGGTTGTCGCGCGAATAGCCCGCCGCGCCCCAGAGCTGCAGCGCCATGTTCGTGACCTCGACGGCGCTGTCGGCCGCAAGCACCTTGGCGCGCGCCGCCATCAGCCGGTCGGGGAAGCCGTTCGGCCCAGCCGAGGCCGCCGCTTGCCAGATGAGCGCGCGGCTCGCCTCCAGCTTGATCGACATGTCGGCGAGCATCCAGCTCAGCCCCTGGAACTCCGCGATGGGCCGGCCGAACTGGCGGCGCTGCTGCACGAATTCCAGCGCGCGGTCATAGGCGCCGGCGGCGATACCGAGGGCGGCCGTCGCCGCGCCCACCCGCTGGCCATTGTAGGCGTCCATCAGCTTGCCGAAGCCGCGCTTGAAGCCGCCGGGCCCGCGCAGGACCATGTCGTCCGCGACCTCGAGGTCGCGGAAATGCAGCTCCGCCTCGGGCATGCCGCAGAGGCCCATGGAGGGGATGCGACGCTCGACCACCAGCTGCGCCGGATCGTTCTCGCCGTTGCGGACCACGAGGAAGCCGCCGATCCCCTGCTCCACCCCATCCTCGATGGCGCGCGCGAAGATCAGGTGCAGGCGCGACACGCCGCCGCCGGTAATCCAGTGCTTCACGCCGTTGATGATCCACTTGTCACCCTTGCGGACGGCAGTGGTGGTCATCTCGGAGGCGGCGGAGCCGGCCTCGGGCTCGGTGATGCAGATGGCGGGCTTGTCGCCGGCCAGCACGAGATCCGCGGCGATGCGCTTCTGCGCCTCGGTGCCATAGGTCATGACGGCGCCGACCGCGCCCATATTCGCCTCGACCGCGATGCGGCCGCAGACGGCGCACCCCTTGGCCATCTCCTCCACCACCAGCACGGCGTCGAGGTAGGAACCGCCCTTGCCGCCCCACTCGCGCGGGATGGTCAGGCCCATGAAGCCCTTCTCGGTCATGCGGCGGACCATGGGCCAGGGATACTGCAGGCTGCGGTCCGTCTCGGCCGACTGCGCGAAGGCCTCCTGCGCCAGCTCGCGCGCTTCGTCGCGCAGGCGCTGCTGCGCCGCATTCAAGGTGAACATTCGAACTAACCCCCCAGTCTTATGTCGACAGTCGTTTTTCGATGGCCGAAAGCGCGGCCTTGTCCAGCTTCAGCGCCTGGCCCAGGCGATCGAGCCAGGCGCGTTCCTCGTCGCTGACCTCGCCCACCGCGCCGAAGGCGGCGGCGTAGAGCTGCGCGGCCAGCATGGGGTCACGGGCGCCGCGTGCCAATTCCTCGATGCTCGCCGGACGGTCGAAATCCTCCAGCACGCGGTCGCGCTCCTCGACCGTGAGGCCCGCGGCGTCGAGGCGCTTCGCGATCTCCGTGCGCTCCGTCCGGTCCACGGCGCCATCGGCGCGCGACGCCGCGATCATGGCGCGCAGAAGCAGCATCGCCTCCGCATGCTCGGCGCCGGCGGCGGGCGGTGGAGGCGCCTCGGGCGCGCGGCCCGTGTCCGGAATCCGCCAGGGCGACGGGCGCGGTGGGGGGATGGGAAGGGGCCCCGCGGGCGCGATATCGGGGATGCGCCCCTGGGGCGCCCTCGGCGCGGGTTCATGGGAAGTGGGCCTGGACAGCGCATCCGCCGCGATGGAGGCCAGCGCGCCGATGGCCCGGCCGATCTGCCGCGTCTCGGCCTGGGTCATGCCGAAGGGGCCCGTGCCGCGCCGCGTGCCGGTGCCCTTCCGCGTGGTGCGCCGGGGGCGCTGGGCCGCGCCGTTCAGAACGGCGTCGAAGATGCGTCCATAATCCATGCCATCAGCCTACGCCCTCCGCGATGGAGGGCGCCAGCGCCCGGAACTCGGCGGCACGGGCGCTGCGCGGGCGCCAGGCAAGGGCAAGTGTGCGTGCCGGCGGCGCCTCGCCCCCCGAATCGCCGACCACCGGACGCACGACGAGCCCGGTTCCGCCCAGCACCCCGCCTTCCACGGCCAGGCGCGGCAGCAGCGTGAGGCCGAGCCCGCCCGCCACCATCTGGACCAGCGTGTGCAGCGAGGTCGCGGCGAAGCCCTCGGTGGAGATGCCGCGCGGCAGGCCGCAGGCTTCCTGCGCCTGGGCGCGCAGGCAATGTCCGTCCTCCAGCAGCAGCACCCGCTCCCCGGCCAAGGCCCCCATGGGCACCTGCGGCAGCGCGGCGAGGCGGTGGCTGGGCGGCAGCGCCAGCATGAAGGGGTCGGGCGCGATGGGCTGGATCTCCGCCGCCGCGCAATCGCACGGCAGCGCCAGCAGGATGAGGTCGAGCTTGCCCTGGTCGAGCTGCGCCATCAGCCGGTCCGTCATCTCCTCGCGCAGATAGAGCTTGAGGCGCGGGAAGGCGGCGCGCAGCGCGGGCATCAAACGCGGCAGCAGGAACGGCCCGATGGTCGGGATCACGCCCAGCCGCAGCGGGCCGGAGAGCGGATCGCGCGAGGCCGCGGCGGTCTCGAACACATCCTCCAGCGCGGCGAGCGCGGAACGGGCACGCGCGACGACCTCAAGCCCGATCGGCGTGAAGACCGGCCGCTTGGTGGCGCCGCGCTCGATCAGCGAGGTGTCGAGCTGGCGCTCCAGCGCCATGATTCCCGCGGAAAGCGTGGACTGAGTGACGGCGCAGGCCGTGGCGGCGCGTCCGAAATGACCGTGGTCCGCCAGGGCGGTGAGATAGCGAAGCTGTTGCGGGGACGGGAGTATCATCCAAGGAAACGATCATTTGAACCGGAATAATTCATTGGACCGCATGAGGGGACGAGACGCAAGCTACCCTCATGGCAAGCCAGACCAGCGTGCCAGTCGGCCCCTCACACGCCGCCGGCAGTCGATAGAAGCAACGAAGAGAATTGGAGAGAGATGATGGACGCAAACACGGAAGCAGGCGCGGGCAAATGCCCCTTCGGCCACGGTGCCAGCAAGCTCACGGTCGGCGGCGGGACCAACAACGCCAAGTGGTGGCCCAGCTCCCTGCGCGTGGACCTGCTGAACCAGCATTCCTCCCGGTCCGATCCTCTCCGCCAGGGCTTCGATTACCGTGAGGAATTCAAGAAGCTCGACTACGAGGCGCTGAAGGCTGACCTGCGCGCGCTGATGACCGATTCGCAGATCTGGTGGCCCGCGGATTTCGGCCATTACGGCCCGCAGATGGTCCGCATGGCCTGGCACTCGGCCGGCACCTATCGCCTCGCCGACGGGCGTGGCGGCGGCGGGCGCGGGCAGCAGCGCTTCGCGCCGCTCAACTCCTGGCCCGACAACGTCAATATCGACAAGTCGCGCCGCCTGCTTTGGCCGATCAAGCAGAAATACGGCCAGAAGATCTCCTGGGCCGACCTCTTCATCCTCGCCGGCAATGTCGCGCTGGAGACGATGGGCTTCCGCACCTTCGGCTTCGGCGGCGGGCGCGCGGATGTCTGGGAACCCGACATGGACGTGAACTGGGGCCTGGAGACCGCCTGGCTGCAGCATCGCCCGCTCGAGGATTTCAGCGGCCCCCTCGGCGCCACCGAGATGGGGCTGATCTATGTGAATCCTGAAGGCCCCGGCGCGAATGGCGACCCGGTCTCCGCGGCGCATTTCATCCGCGAGACCTTCAAGCGCATGGCGATGAACGACGAGGAGACCGTCGCCCTCATCGGCGGCGGACACACCTTCGGCAAGACGCACGGTGCCGCGGCCGAATCCCACAAGGGGCCGGAGCCCGAGGGCGGGCCGATCGAGGCCCAGGGCTTCGGCTGGACCAGCGGCTACGGCACGGGCCATGGCGCGGATACGATCAGCTCCGGCATCGAGGTGACCTGGACGCAGACGCCCACGCAGTGGAGCAATTTCTTCTTCGAGAACCTCTTCAAGTTCGAATGGGTGCAGACGCGCAGCCCGGCCGGCGCGATCCAGTGGGAGGCGAAGGACGCGCCCGACGTCATTCCCGACCCCTTCGACCCCACGAAGAAGAAGAAGCCGACCATGCTCACGACGGACCTGTCGCTGCGCATGGACCCGGAATACGAGAAGATCTCGCGCCGCTTCCTGAACAACCCGCAGGCCTTCGCCGAAGCCTTCGCCCGCGCCTGGTTCAAGTTGACCCATCGCGACATGGGTCCGCGCTCCCGCTACCTCGGGCCCGAGGTTCCGAAGGAAGTGCTGATCTGGCAGGACCCGGTGCCGGACGTCGATCATCCGCTGATCGACGAAGCGGACGTGAAGGCGCTGAAGGCGAAGATCCTCGCCACGGGGCTGACCGTTTCCGAGCTGGTCGGCGTGGCCTGGGCCTCCGCCTCCACCTACCGTCACGGCGACAAGCGCGGCGGCGCCAATGGCGCACGCATCCGCCTCGCGCCCCAGAAGGACTGGGACGCGAACGAGCCCGAGAAGCTCGCGAAGGTGCTGAAGGCGCTGGAGCGTGTGCAGTTCGAGTTCGGGCAGGAGGCCACGGGCGGCAAGAAGGTCTCGATCGCCGACCTGATCGTGCTCGCGGGCAATGCGGGCGTGGAGCAGGCTGCGCGTGCCGGCGGCGTGGAGCTGAACCTGCCCTTCTCGCCGGGCCGGACCGATGCGACGCAGGCGCAGACCGACGTCGAATCCTTCGATGTGATGGAGCCGGTGGCGGATGGCTTCCGCAACTTCGCGCGGGAGGGCCTGCCCGTTCCGGCCGAGGAAATGCTGGTCGACAAGGCGCAGCAGCTGACGCTGACGGCGCCGGAGATGACCGTGCTGGTGATGGGCCTGCGCGCCATCAACATCAACACGGGCGGCGCCACGCATGGCGTGCTGACCGCGCATCCCGGCACGCTCTCCAACGAGGTCGTGGTCAACCTGCTCGACATGGCGACCGAGTGGAAGCAGAACGGCGCCGACAAGACGCTGTACGACGGCAAGGATCGCGCGACGGGCGCCCCGAAATGGACGGCGACCCGCGCCGACCTGATCTTCGGCTCGAACTCGGTGCTGCGCGCGATCGCCGAGGTCTATGCCCAGGGGGATGCGAAGGAGAAGTTCGTGAAGGACTTCGCCGCCGCCTGGACGAAGGTCATGAACCTCGACCGTTTCGATCTGCACGGCTGAGAGGACGAGGCAGGGCGGCGCGATCCGCCGCCCTGAGACGAGGACGCCGCCGGGGATCTCCCGGCGGCGTTCTTCATTCCGCCGGCGCGGGCGCGGGCGCCGCGACGGCGCTCCACAATTCCGGCTTCAGCTCCTCCCGCCGGTTCGGGAACCAGATGGCGCAGACCAGCGTGATCACGCCGAAGCCGGCCAGAACCACCATGGCCAGTGCCAGGTTGCCCGTCGCCTCGTGCAGGAAACCCACGATGGGCGAGGCGAGCGCCGCCCCCATGAATCCCACCGTGAAGCGGATCGAGTAGATCTTCGCCCGCATCTCGGGCGCGATGTAGCGCGCGGTCATGGTCTCGTTCACGGTCACCTGGCCGAAGATGGCGGCGGCCACGAGCGCCGAGACCGGCAGCACCGCCCAGCCGTCCAGGAAGGACAGCGCCAGAAGCCCCGGCACCAGCACCAGCGCGAGCGGCATGAAGACGGACTTCAGCGTGCGCCGGTCGATCATCTGCCCCACAGTGAACTGGGTGATGCCGCCGCAGATGGTCGCCAGGAAGGCGAGCGCGCCCACGACGGGCAGCAGGTCCGGATTGCCGGCCAGCCTCTCCTCCATGAGCTTGGGCAGGAGCAGGGTGAAGGCATTGAAGATCAGCCCCGACACCGCGCCGATGGCGAGCAGCGACATGATGGCCTGGCGCACCACATGCGGCGGGATGGCGGGAAAGGGCTTGGTCTGCACGCCGGCCTTCTTCGCGTCGAAGGCGGGCTCGCGCAGGTAGAGCAGGCCGATGGCGAAGCAGGCGACACCCGGGAGGATGAAGGCCCAGCGCCAGCCGAACTGGAAGGCGAGGAAGGCGGTGACCACGGGCGCCAGCGCCACGCCGATGTTGCCGAAGACGCCGTTGATGCCCATGGCGCGGCCGACGCGGTCGCCGCCGGCCTCGGCGATGATCGCGGTGCCGATCGGGTGGTAGATGGCCGTGAAGGCACCCATCGCCGCCATCAGGATGGTCAGCGACAGCGGCCCGGAGGCGAAGCCGCAGGCCGCCATGGTGACGCCCGCGCCGAGGAAGAAGGCGACCATCATCGCCTTGCGCCCCACCTTGGCCGCGATGGAGCCCATCGGCAGTGCGCCCAGGCCGTAAACGACGAACATCGCGGTGCCGAGCGCCAGGATCGGCCCGAACTCCGAGCCGAAGACCTCCGGCTCCTGCTGCACCATGGCCAGGACGGCGGTCGCGAGGATCAGCAGGCTGTAATGGGTGAAGGTGTGGGCGGCGTTGATGAAGCACACCTGCCGCGTGGCGGATGACATGGCGGTTTCCTTTCGTTGTCCGAAGGAGTAGCTTGTCCGTCTCTCAATGTCCTGACGTATCATGTCGCTAAACGGCCAAAACCCGCGCACCGTCGCCCATGAGAAGGTGGACCGTCCCCTCGCCGCCTATGCGCGCGACTACGAGGATGGCGAGGAGACGGGCTGGCACGACCATGTCCGCGCCCAGCTCCTCTACGCGACCGAAGGCGTGATGCGCGTGGGCACGAGCCCGATGCAGTTCGTGGTACCCCCGGGCCGCGCGCTCTGGGTGCCGGCCAATACGCTGCACGAGGTGCGGACGCAGGGGCGGGTCGCGATGCGCGCGCTGTTCTTCCGGGCCGACGCAGCCCAGGTGGGGGAGCTGAAGCCCGCCGTGCTCGGGGTCTCCAACCTCCTGCGCGAACTCATCCTCGCGGCCTGCGCCGAGCCGCTGGAATGGGACGAGGCCGGGCGCGGCGGGCACCTCGCCGCGCTGATTCTCGAGGAGGTGGCGCGCGCGCCCCGCCTGCCTTTCGCCATCCCCGCCCTGCAGGACCCGCGCCTGCGCCGCCTGGCCGAGGCGCTGGCCGCCGACCCCCGGAGCGACCTCACCCTCGACGACTGGGCGGCGCGCTGCGGCGCCAGCGCGCGCACCATGGCCCGGCTCTTCCATGCCGAGACGGGGATGGGCTTCGCCCGATGGCGGCAAACGCTCAGGCTGGCCGAGGCGGCGGCGCTGCTGGCGGGGGGCGCCACCCCGGCCCGGGCGGCGGCGGCCGTGGGCTATGCCAGCGCGCCGGCCTTCGGCGCGGCCTTTCGGGCCGCCTTCGGCATCACGCCGGGCGAGGCGCGGTAGCCCTCAGCTCCCGCGCAGCTTGCGCGCATTGGCCCGCACGCGGCGGCGAACGGGGGCGACGGCGGCCTCGGCCACGGTCCGCGGGCCGGAGCCGCGCGCGGCAGCCGTCAAGGCTCCGGCCATGCCCTGGGCGAAGGCGATCTGCTTCTCGGCCGCCAGGACCGCGAGCCGCTGGCCGGCGCTCGCGGGCTCGGCCCAGAGGCGGGCGCTGTGCATCAGGAACACCCACCCCGCCTCCGCGAGCCAGGCATGGGAGGCGGTGGATTTGCGGCGGGCCATGCTCAGGCCCTCTCGTAGACCAGCCGCCGCGCCAGCCAGCAGCCGACCTCGACGCTGGCGGGCCTGCCCGAGGCATCGCGGCGGAAGGCCAGCGTCCAGTCGCCGGGCGGCGTGTGGTCCAGCGCGCGCGGACAGGGCAGCGCCCAGAGGTCCGGCGCGATGGGGTTCAGCAGCTCCATCCGCCCCTGGCCGAGAAAGCCCGAGAAACCGCCATAGAGCGTGCCGCCCGTCTCCACGATGGTGAGCTCGGCATCGAGCTCCGCGCAGCGGTAGCGGCCGCCGGTATCGGCGGTGGGCTCCCCGGAAACCGCCTGCAGGCGGGTCGTGAAATTCTCCTGCGGCCGGTCCATCCAGAGGCCGTCATCCGCCATCCGGAGCTTCGTTCGGCCATTGCCCGCCGTGCCGTCGGCATGGAGCCTCAGGCGCTCGGGGGAATGGCCGAAGCGCAGCAGGACTTCGCCGCCCCCCAGGGATTCGATGCGGGCGGAAAGGCCGGTCTCGGGCTCCGCATACGCGCCAAGCCAGGCGGGCGGCGGCAGGCTCGGGTCGGGCGCGGCGCGCTCCTCGCCGAGCACGGCGGCCAGGAGGTCCATGGCCGCGCCATAGGCATCGCCGAAATGGTTGAACATCACCACGACGGAGACGCGCTCGGACGGCACGTAGAGCCGGTGGCTGCGCCAGCCGCGCAGTGCGCCGCCATGGCCGGTATGGGCGCGGCCGAAATCCGTGCCGCGCGCGAGTCCGAAGCCATAGGGCGCCTCGGCGCCGTCCGCGAAGGAGACAGGCGCCGCGATGCGGCCGTAGAGCGAGTCCGGGTCGTCGCGCGTCGCGTCGATATGGCGCTCCCAGGCGATCATGTCGTCCAGCGAGGCGCCGAGCCCGGCATCGCCGGTCCAGAGGATGCGGTTTTCCGCGGCCCGGAAGCCTGTGACGGGGTTGCCCTCATAACCCTCGGTCCCGTCGGGCATGGCGCGCGTGTCGGCGGCGAGGATGGCGCTGTCCATCCCGGCGCGGTCGAAGACGCGTTCCCGCAGGAGATCGGCGAAGGACGACCCGGTGCGGTCCTGCAGCAGGTCCGAGATCAGGCGGAAGTTCTGGTTGACGTAGGAGTAGCGCGTGCCCGGCGCGAAATGCAGCGATCGCGTGCCCGAGATGACGCGCTCGCCCTCCGTGTCGCCGAAAGGCGCCTCGACCGGCGAGCCGTGCAGCATGGCTACGGCCCAATAGTCGCGCAGACCGGACTGGTTGTGGGCCAGCTCCCGCACGCCCGGGGCGCGACCTTCGAGCAGCGGCAGGCGCGCGCGCAGGTCCGCATCCAGCACCGACGGGTCGGGAAAGAGCTCCAGCAGCGCCGCGCAGGTGAACTGCTTGGTGATGGAGCACATGCGGAAGAGCGTGCGCGGCGTGAAGGGAATCCGTCGCTCGGCATTGGCGAAGCCCCAGGCGTGGCGGACCAGCACCTCGCCATCGCGCAGCACGGCCACGGCGCCGCCCGGGCCGGGATAGGCGCGCGGGAGGCGCGCCAGAATCTGGTCGAGGGAGGGCATCAGGCTTCGGTGGCCTCGGGGAGCTTCATCCAGGCAGGCACGACCGGGCGCAGCCGCGCCTCGCCCGCCCTGAGGTCACCGCCCAGCGCGGCGATGCGGATCAGCGCCATGCCTCGCTTGCCCTGGCCGGAGCGCATCTCGCCCACCTCGGCGCCGCCGCGGGTGACGGGGGTGCCGCGCGGGGGCAAGGGGCCCTCCACCAAGACGGGCACCAGCCGCTTCTTGATCAGGCCGCGATACTTGGTCCGCGCCGTCAGCTCCTGGCCCATGTAGCAGCCCTTGGTCCAGGAGACGCCGTTGAGCTCGTCGAAGCCGGCCTCGAGCAGGATGGAGTGCTCGGCCTCCATGTCGCGGCTGCCGTCCGGCAGGCCGAGGGCGAGGCGATGGGCATCGTATTCGTCCAGGCTCGCGCTCGTGGGCAGCGGGGCCGGGGTCATCAGGCGCCAGCCCGCCTCGGGCAGTCGCGGATCGGGGCTCGCCCCCGGCGGCGCGGCCCCTCCCCAGCCGGCCTGGACAACCCAGCCCTCCGGCCGGGACATGGCCACCTTGGACCGCAGGCGGAAGCGCAGCAGCTTCGCCATCACCATCTCGGCCAGCCCGGCTTCGACATCCATCAGCACGCGATCCGGCGCGGCGGCCAGGAAGAAGTCCGCCAGCCATTTGCCCTGGGGCGTCAGCAACGCCGCCCAGAGCGCTCTTTCCTCGCCGATCTGCGTCACATCGTTGGAAATCAGCCCCTGGAGGAAGGCGAGGCGGTCCTCGCCGGTGACTTCCAGGACGGCGCGGTCGGGCAGGGTCGCGATGGGCATGGGGCAAAGGTGGCCGCGATCTCCCCCGGCTTCAACTACGGGGCCTCAACAGGGGCGCTTCAACAGGTGGGGGTTCAAGACAAAGGCTTTCTGCTAGAGGGAGCCCGTGCGGATCCTTTTCATCACCTCCACCCGGATCGGCGACGCCGTGCTCTCCACGGGCCTGCTCGACCACCTCCTGCGGCAATATCCCGAGGCCCGGTTCACCGTGGCCTGCGGCCCCGTCGCGGAGGGCGTCTTCACGCGCATGCCCCGGCTGGAGCGCCTGATCGTCCTGGCCAAGAAGCGCTGGTCGCTGCACTGGCTGGAGCTCTGGTGGCAGGTGGGCTTCAGCCGCTGGGACCTGGTGGTGGATCTTCGCGGCTCGGCCATGGCCTGGCTGCTCCGGACAAAGCGGCGCGCCGTGATGCGCGGCGGCCGGCGGGCCGGGCACCGGTTGGTGCATATCGCGGACACGCTGGGCGTCACGCCCCCTCCCCGGCCCGTCGTCTGGTTCGACGCCGCGGAGGCGGGCCGCGCCGAGGCGCTGCTGCCCGGCGCCCCCTGGCTGATCCTGGGCCCGACCGCCAACTGGGCCGTGAAGACATGGCCCGCCGCGCGCTTCGTCTCGCTCGCCTCCCGCCTGACCGCCCCGGGCGGGGTGCTGGCCGGGGCCCGCATCGCGATCCTGGGCGGGCCGGGCGAGCAGGAGCGCGCCGCCGCCGCCCCGGTGCTCGCCGCCCTGCCGGGCGCCGTGGACCTGGTCGGCAAGCTGCCCCTGCCGGAGGTCGCGGCCGTGCTGGAGCGCGCCGCGCTCTATGTCGGCAATGATTCGGGGCTGATGCACATCGCCGCCGCCACTGGGGCGCCGACGCTGGGGCTGTTCGGCCCCACGCCCGCCAGCGAATACGGCCCGGTCGGCCCGCGCGCCGAGGCCGTGCTGGCCGACGGCCCGCCGGCCGGCTCGCCGATGGACCGGCTCTCCGTGAATGCCGTGGTCGAGGCCGCGACCCGCCTTCTTGCCCCGGTGCCGGCATGAGGCTCTCGGCGCTCGTCGTCGCCCGCAACGAGGAGGCGCGGCTGCCCGCCTGCCTCGCCACGCTCGGCTTCGCGGACGAGATCGTCGTCGTGCTCGACCGCAGCACCGACCGCAGCGCCGAGATGGCGCGCGAGGCCGGCGCCGTGCTGCTGGAAGGCGAATGGGCGCTGGAAGGCGAGCGGCGCAATGCCGGCATCGCCGCCTGCACCGGCGACTGGATCCTGGAGATCGACGCCGACGAGCGCGTGCCGCCCGAGCTCGGCGCCGAGATCCGCCGCGTGGCCGAGGCCAGCGCCGACGCCTTCCACCGCGTCCGCATCGACAACTACGTGGGCGAGCGGCTGATCCTGCACGGCTGGGGCGGCAGCTTCGGCACCACGCTCAAGCCCATCCTTTTCCGCAAGGGCGCCAAGCATTGGCGCGCCCAGCGCGTGCATCCCGGCCTCGACTGGACCGGCAGCGAGGGCGAGCGGATCACGAAGCACGGCATCCGCCACGAGGTGGACCGCGACATTTCCGACATGCTGCGGCGGCTGGACCGCTACAGCAGCGCCAAGGCGGCGGACATGCTGGAAGCGGGCGACATCGGCACGCTCGGCAACAACCTCCGCCGCTTCGTCTCGCGCACCTTCAAGTGCCTGATCGGGCGCAAGGGCTACAAGGAAGGCGGATGGGGCGTGCTCATCGCGCTTTGCGCCGGGCTGTTCCCGCTGCTGTCGCATCTCAAGGCCCGGCTCGAACCGGAGCGTCACCGGCCTTGAGGATCGTGCTGGCCAATGAAGGGCCGCGCATCGAGGCGGCCGCCATCGGCACGCGCCCGCTGGGCGGGGTCGAGACGGCGGTAGCGCTGCTGGCCGATGCCTTCGCCCGTGGCGGCCACGACTTCCACCTGCATTTCGAGGGCGAGGCCGCGCCGCTCCCCCCGCGCGCGGATCTGGTGATCGCGGCGCGCGTGCCGCGCCTGTTCCGCGAATTGCCGAAGGGGCATCGCGCGCTCTGGCTGCACAATCCCGCGCGATACCTGAAGAAGCCGCGCCACCTGCTGCCGCTACTGGGCGCGCGGCCGGATCTGGTCACGCTGGGCGCGCATCACGCTGCGACGCTGCCGCGATGGCTTCCGGGGCGGCGCGTGGAGATCCCGCTCGCGGTGGCGCAGCCCTTCGACCAGCCTGCGCCCGAGCGTGCCCCGCCCGCGCCGGTGGCCATCTTCACCTCCAGCCCGCTGCGCGGCCTCGATGAGCTGGCCGCGCTCTGGCCGGAGATCGGCGTGGGGGAGCTGCACGCCTATTCGGGGGCCGCGACCTATGGCGGCCATGCGCGGCTCGCCGAGCGCGCCGCCCCCATCCTCGCCCAGGCCGCCGCGACGCCGGGCGTGCTGCTCCACACCCCCCTGCCCCGCGCCGAGCTGCGCGAGCGGCTGATGGCGGCCCGCTGCATGCTCTACCTCGGCGACGAGGGCGAGACCTTCTGCCTCGCGCTCGCCGAGGCGCAGGCGGTGGGCCTGCCCTGCGTGGTGATGGATCGCGGCGCCGTGGCCGAGCGCATCCGGGATGGCGTGACGGGCATCGTCGCGCGGGACAAGGCGCAGTTCGTGCAGGCCGCGCGGCGCCTCATGACAGATGACGGGACCTGGCGCGCCATGCACCAGGCGGCGCTGGCCCGCGGCCCCGGACCCGGCTGGCCCGAGATCGCGCAACGCTTCGAGGCCCTGGCATGACGCGCATCGCGAACATCATGGCCGGCGCCCGCCACGGCGGCGCCGAGGCCTTCTACGAGCGCCTGACCATCGCGCTGCATGGCGCGGGCGAGGAAGTGCTTGCCGTCATCCGCCGCGACGAGGAACGCGCCGCGCGCCTCGCGGCCGGCGGCGTGGCGCCCCTGCAGCTAGGCTTCGGCGGCCCGCTCGACATCCTCACGCGGCCGCGCATCGGCCTCGCGCTCAAGCGCTTCCAGCCGCGCGTCGCCGTGGTGTGGATGAACCGCGCGGCGAGCAAGACGCCGGAGGGCCCCTGGCCGCTGGTCGGCCGCCTCGGCGGCTATTACGACCTGCGCTACTATCGCTTCTGCGATCACCTCGTGGGCAATACGCGCGACCTGCGCGACTGGATCGTCTCCCAGGGCTGCCCGCCCGAGCGCGCGCACTACCTGCCTAACTTCGCCGCCGACTTCGCGGGGGTGACTCCGGCCGGGCTGCCCGGCCAGTCGCCGCGCCTGCTGGCCATGGGGCGGCTGCACCGGAACAAGGGCTTCGACACGCTGATCCGCGCGCTGGCGCTGGTGCCGGACGCCACGCTCTGCATCGCGGGGGAAGGGCCGGAGCGCGCGGCGCTCCAGGCGCTGGCCGAGGAATGCGGCGTGGCGGGGCGCGTCCACCTTCTGGGCTGGCGGCAGGACACGGGCGCGCTGCTGGCGGGCTGCGACGTCTTCGTCTGCTCCTCCCGGCACGAGCCGCTGGGCAATATCGTCCTGGAGGCGTGGTCCGCTTCGCGCCCCGTGGTCTCCACCGCCGCGCAGGGGCCGAGCGAGCTGATCGAGCCGGACGAGACCGGGCTTCTCGTCCCGGTCGAGGATCCGGAAGCCCTGGCCGGCGGCATCCGCCGCCTCCTGGCCGAGCCGCAGGCGGCCGCGCGCCTCGCCCAGCTGGGCCGCGCTCGCTTCGAGCGCGACTTCGCCGAGGGCCCGGTCCTCGCAAGCTGGCGCGAATTCCTGCACAAGGTCGAGCGATGAGGAACATGCCATGTGCGGCCTAGCCGGCCTCGCCCTGCTTCCGGGCGTCGCGCCCCAGGCCTCGGTCTTGGAGGCGATGACGGCCGCGCTGGCGCATCGCGGGCCGGACGGCGCGGGGCTTCACCTCGCGGGTGGCGTCGCGCTCGCGCATACGCGGCTCTCGATCATCGACCTCGTGACGGGCGACCAGCCGCTCTTCGCGGGCGGCGCCGCGCTCGTCGCCAACGGCGAGATCTACAACTACCGGGAGCTGCGGGAGCAGAACCAGCTGGTCTGCGCGACGCAGTCGGATTGCGAGCCGCCGTTGCACCTCTACCGGCGCGACGGGCTCGCCTTCGTGAACAACCTGCGCGGCATGTACGCCATCGCGCTGCATGACCGCGCGGCGCGGCGCCTCGTGCTGGCGCGCGATCCCTTCGGCATCAAGCCGCTTTACATCGCCGAGACGGCGGATGGCGTCGCCTTCGCCTCCGAGCCGCAGGCGCTGATCGCGGCCGGCATCGTGAAGCCGCGAATCCGCTCGGAGGCACGGGACGAGCTGCTGCAGCTGCAGTTCACGACGGGCGCCGAGACCATCTTCGAGGGCATCCACCGCCTGCTGCCCGGCGAGAGCCTGAGCGTGGCGGACGGCCGCATCGTCGAGCGCCACCGCCGCATGGCCCTGCCCGAGGGTGGCCCGGAGACGATCGGCGAGGAGGAGGCGCTGCAACGCCTGGATCGCGCGCTGGAGGAAAGCGTCGCGCTGCACCAGCGCAGCGACGTACCCTATGGGCTCTTCCTCTCGGGCGGCACGGATTCCGCCGCGATCCTGGCCATGATGGCCCGGCTGAACGAGAAGCCGGTGATGGCCTTCACCGCCGGCTTCGACGTGAAGGGCGCCGCCGACGAGCGCGAGGCCGCGCGCCGCGCCGCCCAGGCCGCCGGCGCCGAGCATGTCGAAGTGCAGGTCGGCGAGGAGATGGTCTGGCGGCACCTGCCCGAGATCGTCGGCGCCATGGACGACCCGGCGGCCGACTACGCCATCATCCCCACTTGGTTCCTCGCGCGGCGTGCCCGGCAGGATGTGAAGGTGGTGCTTTCCGGCGAGGGCGGAGACGAGATCTTCGGCGGCTATGGCCGCTACCGGGCCGCGATGCGGCCCTGGTGGCTCTGGGGCCGCGCCATGCGCTCGCGCGGGGCTTTCGACCGGCTGGACGTGCTGCGCACCGAGCCGCGCTTCTGGCGCGACGGCATCGCCTCCGCCGAGACCGAGGTCGCGGGCGGCGGCCGGACCCGCCTGCAGGCCGCGCAGGCAGTGGACATCGCGGACTGGCTTCCGAACGACCTGCTGACCAAGCTCGACCGCTGCCTGATGGCGCATGGCGTGGAGGGGCGCACGCCCTTCCTCGACCCCGGCGTCGCGGCGGCCGCTTTCCGCCTGCCGGACGGGCTGAAGGTGCGGAAGAACACGGGCAAGTGGCTGCTGCGCCAGTGGCTGCAGCGGCACTTCCCGGCCTCCGAGCCCCACCGGCCCAAGCAGGGCTTCACCGTGCCCATCGGCGCGTGGATCGCCCGGCGGGGCGACAAGCTGGGGCCGCTGGTCGCGAAGCAGCCGGGCATCGCCGAGATCTGCAAGCCCGGCCGGGTCGAGCAGCTGTTCCGCCACGCCGCCGAGAAGCGGCCCGGCAGTGCGGCCTGGCACCTGCTCTTCTACGCCATCTGGCACCGCCGCCACGTCGAGGGACGCCGGGCCGAGGGGGATGTGTTCGACTTCCTGGCGTAGGTCACTCGCCGATGTTGAGCAGCGCGCCCTTCACCCGCGCCGCCTGGAACTGGCTCATGAAAAGCCAGCCCATGGCCGCGAGCCAGACCGCGTCCAGCACATAGGCGGCGCCCAGATGGCCCCAGGCGATCTCGCCATGGGTCAGAGCCGCGCGCATCCCCTCGAAGACATGCGAGGCCGGGAGCGCCAGCGCGACGGGCTGCAGCCAGGCGGGCAGCACGCTCACGGGATAGAAGACCGCGGCGAACGGCGTGATGCCGAAGAGCACCGACCAGGCCAGCGTTTCCGCCCCGGCGCCATAGCGCAGGATGAGCGAGGTGACGCCGAGCGCGACCGCCCATCCCATAACGATGAGCGCCGCGAAGAAGGCCACCACCACGGGCCCCATCACGAGGATGTTGAAGTGGTAGAGCAGCCAGGCCAGCAACATGGCCGGCACCACGCCGATCAGCGTCCGCAACACGGCCATGACCGCGAGCCCCGCCACCAGCTCCCCTGGCCTGAGCGGCGAGACGAAGATGTGGCCGAGGTTGCGCGACCAGATCTCCTCGAGGAAGGAGACGGAGAAGCCCATCTGGCTGCGCAGAGCGCCCTCCCACAGCAGCACGCCGCCCAGCAGCACGCCGGCCGCGATGGAGCCGAGATTGTCCTGCACGCCGGCGAGATAGGCCGTGATGAACCCCCAGACGACCATCTGCAGCACGGGCCAGTACATCAGCTCGATGAGGCGCGGCGGCGAGCGGCGGTAGAGCGCGAGGTGGCGATAGACCAGCCCCCAGACGCGACGGAGCGACCCGTTCACTGCGTCGCCTCCGCGCGGGTTCCGCGCGCGATGTCGAGGAAGACCTCCTCCAGATCCTCGCGCCCGAAGCGCTCGACCAGGTCGCAGGGGCTGCCCTGGTCCACCACCTTGCCCTGCTTGAGCATGAGCACGTGGTCGCAGAGCCGCTCCACCTCGCCCATGTTGTGGCTGGCGAGAAGGATCGCGCAGCCGGTCTGCGCGCGGTAGCGCTCCAGCCAGCTCCGCACCCAATCGCCCGTATCCGGGTCGAGACTCGCGGTCGGCTCGTCCAGCAGCAGCAGCTCCGGGCGGTTGATGAGCGCCTTGGCCAGCGCCACGCGCGTCTTCTGGCCGGCGGAAAGCTCCCCGGCGGGACGGCCGAGCAGGTCTTCCAGCTGTAGGTCGCGCGCCAGTTCCGCGATGCGGGCCTCGGCGTTCCGCACATTGTAGAGATGGCCGTAGACCCGCAGGTTCTCGGCCACCGAGAGGCGGTGCGGCAGGGCGATGTAGGGAGAGGAGAAGTTCATCCGCGCCAGCGCGCCGAAGCGGTCGCGCGCCATGTCGTGGCCCAGCGCCGTGATCCTTCCCGAAGTCGGAACCAGCAGGCCGAGCAGCATGGCGATGGTCGTGGTCTTCCCCGCGCCATTGCCGCCGAGCAGCCCATAGGTCGCGCCCATGGGCATGGTGAAGCTCAACCCGGCCACCGCGGGCGGACGGTCGGGAACGTAGGATTTGACGAGGTTCTCGACCGTGAGTGCCTGGACCATGCGGGAGGATATGCGGTGGCCAGGTGGCCGCGCCATCCCCCGGACCGGACGGCCACCCTTGCGCCCCGCGCCGGACGCGTCAGATTGCGCCGGTCTATCTTCCGGAGTGTTACCCGATGCCCCATTTCGATCTCATCCTGCGCGGCGGCCAGGCCGTCCTCCCCTGGGGCATCGAGCCGCTGGACATCGGCGTGCGCGACGGCCGCATCGCCGCCATGGGCGCGCTCCGCACCTCCGAGGGCGCGCAGGAGATCGATTGCCGCAACCTGCACGTCCTGCCCGGCCTGATCGACGCGCATGTCCACCTGCGCGAGCCGGGCGACCCGGCCGTCGAGACCATCGAGACAGGTACCAAGGCGGCGGTCCTGGGCGGCCTCGCGGCGGTGTTCGACATGCCGAACACCTCCCCCTCCATCACCGATTCCGCCCAGCTGGCCTGGAAGCGCGAGCACGTCTCCCATCATGCCTGGTGCGACACGGGCCTCTATGTCGGCGCCTCGCGCAAGAACATCGCGGAGCTCGCCTCGCTGGAGCTGGAGCCCAATGTCTGCGCCGTGAAGGTCTTCGCCGGCTCATCCACCGGCGACCTGCTGATCGAGGACGACGCGACGCTGGAGGCCGTGATGCGCTCCGGCCGCCGCCGCATCTGCTACCACTCCGAGGACGAGTACCGCCTCCAGGAGCGCAAGCCCCTCTTCACGGAGGGCATGCCGCACCGCAACCACATGGAATGGCGCGACGTGGAATGCGCCATGCTGGGCACGAAGCGCCTTGTGACCCTCGCCCGCAAGACCGGCCGCCCCGCGCACATCCTCCACGTCTCGACGGCCGAGGAGCTGGAGTACCTGGGCGAGCACCGGGACGTCGCCTCGGTCGAGGTGCTGATGAACCACCTCACCCAGACCGACGAGGCCTATGACCGCCTCGGCGGCTATGCCGTGATGAATCCGCCCATCCGCGACAAGCGCCACCTCGAGGCGGCCTGGGCCGCCGTGCGCAACGGCACGGTGGACGTGGTGGGCAGCGACCACGCCCCGCATTCCCGCGCGGCGAAGGAGCGCCCCTGGCCCAACACCGCCGCCGGCCTGACCGGGGTGCAGACCATCGTCCCCGTGATGCTGGACCATGTGAGCGCGGGCCGCCTCAGCCTCTCCCGCCTCGTGGACCTGATGTGCGCCGGTCCCGCGCGGATCTACGGCGCGGTGAACAAGGGCCGCCTCTCCGTGGGTTACGACGCCGACTTCACGCTGGTGGACATGGCGAAGTCCCGCGAGATCACCAACGACTGGATCGCGAGCCCCTGCGGCTGGACGCCCTTCGACGGCTATCGCTGCCAGGGCTGGCCGGTGGGCACCATCATCCGCGGCCATGTCGCCATGCGTGAGGACGAGGTTCTGGGCAGCCCGCAGGGCAAGCCGGTCAACTTCCGCTGAGATCATGGCCAAATCCCCCAAGGATTTGGATTTCCATGAATACGCCTCCCCGGCCTGCTACCTGCACGAGCTCGACCCGGCCTATGCGCCCGAGCCCGATGCCCAGCAGCGCCGGGACGTGGCCCGCTGGCGCAAGGCCGAGCGCGAGCGGCTGATCGCCGCCCGCCTCGCCATCCCCGCCGGGGCGCGGGCAGCGGGCACGGAACGGATCGCCGCGGCGCTGGAGGCGGCCCTCGGCGATCTCTCGGGCCGGATCATCAGCCTCTACTGGCCCTTCCGGGGCGAACCGGACTTCAGGCCCTGGATGAAGCGCCTCGCCGCCCGCGGCGTCCGGACCGCGCTCCCCGTGGTGGCCGAGCGCGCCAAGCCCCTGATCTTCAAGCTTTGGTCCCCCGGCGATCCCCTCACCCCCGGCATCTGGAACATTCCCGTGCCGGCCAACGGTGCCGAGGTCGTGCCCCATATCGTCCTGGCCCCCGTCGTCGGCTTCGACCCGGCCGGCTACCGGCTGGGCTATGGCGGGGGTTATTTCGACCGAACGCTCGCCGCCCTCGCGCCCCGCCCGACGGCGATCGGGGTCGGCTGGTCGGCGGCCGCGATCCCCACGATCTTCCCACAGCCGCACGACATTCCGATGGACCTGATCCTCACCGACCTCACAGATCCGGCCAGCGCGCCGTCCGGTCCTGCTCCTGCGCGGGCGTGAGGGTCACAGGCCCATTCACCACCCCCTCCTGCATGGGAATGCTGGGCGGGCGGGTCACCCAGCAATCCACGCTGCCCCGGCTGCGGGTGCAGTAGGGCGGCGGCCCGGGGGCGGGCGCCTGGGCTTCGCAATAGGAAAGCCCCCGGTCCAGCCGGACCACGGAGCAGTCCCGCCCCGTCACCCCGGAAACCAGCAGGTCGGGCACCGCCCGGCCGAAGACGGTGATGGAGGCGACGTTCACCCCCACGGTCGCGACCGCCGCCGGGCCGTCGCAGGCGGCCAGGAAAAGGAGGATCAGAAGGGGGACCGGGCATCGCACGGGGACCAGCCAACACCGGCAAGCCTTAACGCCACGCGAAGGGGCCGCTATACCCCCTCCTCCCGAACCGCGAGGACGCCAGACTCTTGTCCGATCTGATCAGTGAAGTCGATGAGGAGATGCGCGCCGAACGGGCCCGCAAGCTGGCCCAGCGCTTCGGCGGTGTCGCCGCCGTCATCGTCGTGCTGGGACTCGCGGGCTTCGCCGGCTGGGAAGGCTGGCGCTGGCATGAGCGGCGCGAGGCCGCCAAGGCGGCCGAGACCTTCCTCTCCATCTCCCGCGACGCCGCGGCCGAAGGCGCGGACCTGCGCGCCGTGGCCGACAGCTTCGAGGCCGTCTCCCGGGACGCTCCCGCGGGCTACCGCACCATGGCGCGGCTGCGCGCCGCCGCCCTGCTCGCGGAAACGGGCCAGCTGGACCGCGCGTTGGCCGCCTATGACGCCATCGCCCGCGATCCGGATGCCGACCAGCTCTACCGCGACCTCGCCACCGTCATGTGGGGCCTGCACGCCGTCGATACGGTGGACCCCGCCCAGGTCGAGGCCCGCGTGACGCCGCTCGCCGCCGACGGCGCCCCCTGGCGTGCCTCCGCCCGCGAGGTCCTGGCGCTCGCCGCCATCAAGCGCGGCAATACCGATCTCGCCCGCACCACGCTCGAGTCCCTGCAGACCGACGTGGCCACTCCGCAGGGCCTGCGCGACCGCGCGGGCCGCCTGCTCCAAGGACTGGGAAGCTGATGTCCGACATGACGAGACGCCCGATGGGCCGTCGCCTGGCCCTGATGGGCGCGGCCGCCACCCTGGCCGGCTGCGAGAGCGTCCGCGACCGGGTGGACGACTGGCTGAGCCCGACCAAGGTTCCGCTCCAGGGCGAGCGCCACGCGATCCTCGCCGCCGAGCGCCAGGTCGCGATCGACGATACCGCCCGCACCCGCGCCTTCAGCCTGCCGCCGCCTGTCCTCAACATGGAATGGCCGACCGCGGGCGGCAATGCGGGCCACGCGCCGGGCCACCTCTCGCTCCCGCGCCCGATCGGCGAGGTCTGGCGGTCCTCCATCGGCTCCGGCACATCCTACCGCCGCCGCCTCACCGCCGCGCCGCTGGTGGTGGGCGAAACGGTTTTCGGCATCGACGCCTATGGCTGGGTGACGGCGCTGGATGCCGCGCGGGGCCGGCAGCGCTGGCAGACCGACACCCGTCCCCGCCGCGACCGCGACGGCGCGCTGGGCGGGGCCTTCGCCTATGCCAACGACACGCTCTATGTCGCGACCGGCCTCGCGGAGGTGATGGCGCTCGACCCGGCCTCGGGCGAGATCCGCTGGCGCGCGCCGCTGCCCGTGCCCGCGCGCGGCGGCCTCTCCGTCGCCGGCAACCGAATCCTGGTGCCGACGGTGGAGAACCAGCTCCTCGGCCTGAACGCGGAGAACGGCGAACGCGTCTGGACCTTCCGCGCGACTCCCGTCCAGGCCATGCCGCTCGGCCTGCCGAGCCCGGCCGTCGAGGGCGAGATCGCCGTCGCGGGCTTCGCCTCGGGCGAGGTCGTGGCCCTGACCATCGCCGATGGCCGCGTGCAGTGGAGCGAGAGCCTCGGCACCACGCGCGGCGGGGCTTCCATCGCCGATATCGGCGCGATCACCGCACTCCCCGTCATCGACCGCGGCCGCGTCTTCGCGGTCGGCATGGCGGGCGCGGCCACCGCGCTCGACCTGCGCTCCGGCCGTCGCGTCTGGGAGCGCGAGGTCGGCGGCACGCTGACGCCCAGCGTCGTGGGCGACTGGATGTTCATGCTGGCGCGCGGCAATGCCCTGATGGCCATGACGCGCGACGATGGCCGCATCCGCTGGATCACCCAGCTTCCGAGCTATCGGGACGAGGCCCGGCGCCGGAACCCCATCGCCTGGGGCCCGCCGGTGGTCGCGGGCGGCCGCGTGCTCATCGCCGGCAACCATGCCCAGCTCTACGAGATCGATGCCGATACCGGCGAGGTCGCCGGGCGCTCCCGCCTGCCGGACGGCACGACGCTGGAACCTGTCGTGGCCAACAATAGCGTCTATATGCTGACCGACGGCGGCACGATCGTCGCCCTTCGCGGAGTGGGATGAGATGGCGCGTTCCGGGCACTCCGGCGCGGAGGGTCCGGACCGCGACACCTCCGCCCTGCCAGTCGTGGCCATTCTGGGCCGGCCGAATGTAGGCAAATCCTCGCTGTTCAACCGGCTTGTAGGCCGGCGTATCGCCATCGTGGACGATACGCCTGGCGTGACGCGCGACCGCAAGGAAGCGGAGACCCAGATCGCGGGCCGCGACATCCTGCTGATCGACACCGCCGGGCTGGAAGAGGCCGCGCCCGAGACGCTCTTCGGCCGCATGCGCGCGAGCTCCGAAGCCGCGCTGGAACAGGCCGACGTCGCCGTCTTCGTCATCGACGCCCGCACCGGCATCACCGCTTCCGACCGTGCCTTCGCCAATTGGCTGCGCCGCGCGCGCCGGCCCGTCCTGCTCGTCGCCAACAAGGCCGAGGGCCGAGGCGGCGCCGCGGCCGCGATGGAAGCCTACGAGCTCGGCCTCGGCGACCCCATCGCCGTCTCCGCGGAGCACAACGAAGGCATCGCGGGGCTGATGGAGGCCATCGGCGAACACCTGCCCGACAAGCCCGAAGCCCCCGAGGGCGAGGAGGAATCCAAGCTGCTGCGCCTGGCCATCCTCGGCCGGCCCAATGCGGGCAAGTCCACCCTGCTCAACACGCTGCTCGGCGAGGAGCGCATGATCACCGGGCCCGAGCCCGGCCTGACGCGCGACGCCATCGCCGCCCAGTGGCAGGACGACGAGGGCCCCATCCGCATCGTGGACACCGCGGGCATGCGCAAGCGCGCCCGCATCAACCACCGGCTGGAGGAGATGAGCGTCGCCTCCTCCATCAACGCCCTGCGCGAGGCGGAGGTGGTGATCCTGGTTCTCGACGCCCTGCTGGGCCTGGAGGAGCAGGACATCCGCATCGCCCGCCTCGCCGAGCGCGAGGGGCGCGCGGTCGTTATCGCGCTCAACAAGTGGGATGCGGTGGAGGATCGCGCGGCCGCCCGCCAGCGCGTATCCGACACGCTGGAGACCTCGCTCAACCAGCTGCGCGGCATCGAGGTGGTCACCATCTCGGCTGCCACGGGCGCGGGCGTGGACAAGCTGATGCCCGCCGTCCGCCGGACGCATGAGCGCTGGAACCGCCGCGTCGGCACCGGCGCGCTCAACCGCTGGTTCTCGGACATGCTGGAACGGCATCAGCCGCCGCTAGTGGAGGGCCGCCGCCTCAAGCTGCGCTATGCCACCATGCCCAAGGCGCGCCCGCCGACGATCACCATCTTCGGCACGCGGGCCGAGCAGCTGCCGCAGGAATACCAGCGCTACCTGCTCAACGGCTTCCGCGAGCAGTTCGACATGCCGGGCGTGCCGATCCGGCTGCAGCTGCGCGGAACCGACAACCCCTACTCCGAAGAGCAGGACTGAGTTTCGGAAAATGCCGAACGGTTCCGCCCGTTCGGCCGTCTAGGCTCTGCGCTCCCAGGGAGGAAAGCCCATGAGCGCCGCCTACGAGACGTTCCGCGACCTGCATAAGTCCTGCTTCGTCATGCCCAACCCGTGGGATGGCGCCTCTTCCGTGCTGCTGGCGCGCGAGGGCTTCCCGGCGCTCGCCTCCACCTCGCTCGGCATAGCCTTCGCCATGGGTGTGCCCGATGGCCGAGCGGCGCTGAGCCGCGAGGTATCGATCGAGAACGCGGCGATGATCCATCGCCTCACGGGCCTGCCCGTGAACGGCGACCTGGAGGACGGCTTCGGCCCCTCGCCCGAGGATTGCGTGCTGACGGTCGAGGCCTCGATCAAGGCGGGGCTCGCGGGCCTCGGCATCGAGGACACGACGGCCAACCCGGCGGATCCGATCCATGGCTTCGACCAGGCGGTGGCGCGCGTAAAGGCGGCGGCCAAGGCCGCGAAGGGCCGGATCCTCCTCACCGGACGCACCGACAATTTCCTCAACGGCCGGCGCGACCTGGACGACACGATCCGCCGCCTGCAGGCCTTCGCCGAAGTGGGCGCGGATGTGCTCTACGCGCCCGGCCTGCCGGACATGGCGGCCATCGAGGCGGTGGTGAAGGCGGTGGCGCCCAAGCCCGTGAACGTGGTCTTCGGGCCCGGCACCGGGCCGGTGCCCCTTTCGGTGCTGGCGGCGGCGGGCGTGAAGCGCGTCTCGCTCGGGGGCGTGCTGTACCGGCACGCCATGGGCTCGATGGTGCTCGCGGCGAAGCGCCTGCGCGAAGGCGACTTCGACATCATGAAGGGCATGCCGACGAGCGCGGAAATCACCAAGCTGCTGCCGCAGCTTGGTTGATTCCCCGCCGCCCTCAAGCGCGCGGGGAGGGGTCATGGGCGGCGCCGGCCGGTATTCGCGGCCGGAAGGATCTCCGATGGCTGGCCTGATCCCTGGCCTGGGACTAGCGTTCACGGCAATCAATGTCCGAGGATTGCCGTGAACGCCCCCGACCGCCTGCGTGCCCTGCTCGCCAAGCCCGATTTCGTCACCATGCCCGCCGTCTGGGACGGGCTAAGCGCCAAGCTCGCCGCCGAGGCGGGCTTCCCCACCGCCTTCCTCTCCGGCTCCTGCGTCGCGGCCAGCCGGCTCGGCGGGCCGGATCTCGACCTGCTTTCCTTCGCCGAGATGTTCGACAGCTTCCAGATGGTCCATGGCGCCGCGCCGCAGACCCTCGTGCTGGCCGATGGCGACCATGGCTACGGCAATGCGATGAACGTACAGCGCACCGTCCGGGCCTATGGCCGCGCGGGCGCCGCCGCCATCCTCATCGAGGACAAGATCACGCCCCGCGAACTGACCGCCGCCGGCAAGCCCTGCCTTCCGCGCGAGGAAGCGCGGATGAAGCTGCGCGCCGCCGTGGAGGCCGCGAAGGATTCCGGCATCCTGGTCCTCGCCCGCACCGATTGCCGGCCTACCCAGGGCATCGACGAGGCCGTGGCACGGATCGAGATGTTCGTGGAGGAAGGCGCCGACATCCTCTTCCTCGACAGCCCCGCCGATGACGGGGAGTTCCGCCGCGCGGTGGCCGCCGCCAAGGGCAAGCCCTCCTTCGCCGTGCTCTCCCCGGGACCGGGCCGCCGCATCCCGACGAAGCAGGAGGCGATCGCGCTCGGCATCAAGATCGGCACCTACCCCACGGGCATGATCTCGCCCGTCGCGGCCGCGATGAAATCGGGGCTGGCGGCGCTCGTGGCCGGTGAGGCGGAATCGAAGGACGCGCTCCCGCCGGCCGAGCTGCGCGCCACCCTCGGCTATGGCGACTACGATACCGCGGCGAGGCGCTTCCACATCGCGAGCTGAGGCTATCCCAGCCGCCAGCATGGCTGATTTCCCGGCCGCGGGTCTTGGAGAATGCGTTTCCCCAACGCAGTATCGCCCGCGCCCGGGGGCGGCGCCCCCATCGACGGCGTAATGCGGAGTGGGGACGGAAATCGATTCATGATCAATAAGATCGTCAAGACGCTGGCCGAGGCGCTGAACGGCATCAAGGACGGCTCCACGGTCCTCATCGGCGGCTTCGGCAGCGCGGGCCAGCCGGACGAGCTCATTGAGGCGCTGATCGAGCAAGGCGCCAAGGACCTCACCTGCGTCGCCAACAATGCGGGCACGGGCCATGTGGGCCTGGCTCGGCTCATGGAACTCGGGCGCGTGCGCAAGATCATCTGCTCCTTCCCGCGCAGCGCCGGCAGCGTGGTGTTCGAGCAGCTCTACCGCGAGGGCAAGCTGGAGCTGGAGATCGTCCCCCAGGGCACGCTGGCCGAGCGCATGCGCGCCGCCGGAGCCGGCATCCCCGCCTTCTTCACCGCGACCTCGCACGGCACGCTGCTCGCCAAGGGCAAGGAGGAGCGCGAGTTCGAGGGCCGCGACTATGTGATGGAGCGCTGGCTGAAGGCCGATGTCGCTCTCATCGAGGCCTGGAAAGCCGACCGCTGGGGCAACCTCGTCTACAACCAGTCCGGCCGGAACTTTAACCCGGTGATGGCAACGGCCGCCGAGCTGACCATCTGCCAGACCCAGCATATCGTGGAGCTGGGCGAGCTCGACCCGGAAGCGATCGCGACCCCCGGGATCTACGTGAACCGCGTCGTGCAGGTGGATCGCGGCGCCCCCTGGGCGCCCTGATCTTCGCGTTCAGCCGTAGCGGCGGCGGGGCATGGCGGCGAGAAGCCGCTGCGCCTCCATCGCGCGGGCACGCGTCTCCTCCAGCGGCGTGATCTCCGCCATGGAGCGCGCCAGCCGCGCCATGGTCGCCTCCCCTGCCTTCACCAGCGGCAGGCGCGGCTCGGCCGCGCAGAATCCCAGCAGGTGCAACGCCATCTTCGCCGGAACCGGATTGGTCTCGACGAAAAGCGCTTCGTGCAGCGGCGCGAGCGTGTCGGCGAGTTCGGCGAAGCGGCGCAGGTCGCCGGCCCGCCAGGCCTCCTGTACCGCCGCGCACAGCGCGGGCATCACATTCGCCGTTACGGAGACACAGCCCGCGCCTCCCATCGCCAGATGCGCGGGCGAGGTCGCGTCGTCCCCCGAGAATTGCGGAAACTCCGCCCCGCAGAGCCGCCGCAGGCGGAAAAGGCGCGCGATGTCGCCCGTCGCGTCCTTGATCGCCGCGATCGCGCCCTCCTCCCAGAGGCGGGCGATGGTCTCGTCGGCGAAGCCCACCGCCGCGCGCGAGGGCACGTCGTAGAGCATCACCGGCAGGCCGCTGCGCGCGGAGACGGCGCGGACATGCGCGCGCAGCCCCTCCTGCCCCGGCCGTACATAGGGCGGCGCCGAGACCAGCAGGGCCGAGGCGCCCATATGGCCGGCCGATTCCGCGAGGCGCACCGCGCCCTCCGTGCAGGAAGCGCCGATGCCCGCGATCACGGGCGCGCGCCCGGCCACGGCCTCCAGCACGGCGGCCAGGGCGCGCATCTGTTCCTCGGCCGACATGGCCGGAGCCTCGCCAGTGGTGCCGCAGACCACCACGGCGGCCGACCCGCGCGAGACGGCGCGATCGGCCAGCCGCGCGAGCGCCGGCAGGTCCGGCTCCATCGATTCCGCCTCGAAGGGCGTGACGAGGGCGGGGATGCTGCCCTGGATCCCCGCGAAGCCGCGGAACAGGCGCATGGGGGCGGTATTCCTCATCGCGCGGACCCGTAGCGGCAGAGCAGCAGAACGCCGCCATCGGCGGCAGCGCGGCGGCGGACGCGGGCGAAGCCGTAGGCATGGAGGCGGCGGCGCACCCCACGCACGGCCGCGACGGCACCGCCTTTCAGCAGCAGCGCGAGGCGCCCGCCTCGCGGCAGAGCGCGGCTGGCACTCGCGGCCACCTCGACAGCCTCCTCCGGTGTCTCGATGCGGGGTGCGAGCACGAGGTCCGCGGGCTCAGGATGGCGCGGCGGCGTGGCGACCGTCATCGCCGTGCGGCAGCCGTGGCGCAGCGCCGAGCAGAGCAGCGCCGGGCCGCCGCGCACCAGCAGCACGCGGTCCTCCGGGCCGGCGTGAACGGTGTCCAGAAGGTCTTCAGGTCCAGGATCTGGGGTGTGGGGCATGGTCCTCTCCATGCCTCAAGGCTGCGCGCGCCGGCCGTCGCGAAGCGATGCGGAAGAGGACGGCGCGGCGTAAGCGTCACGTAAGGCCGGGGTGCTGGACCTCGGATGCCGGCAGGCTTAACTTCGCGGCCTCAAGGAGGAATGACCCATGCCTTTCAGTCGAACCGACATGGCCGCGAAGGCGGCCGCCGACATTCCTGAGGGCTGGGTGGTCAACCTCGGCATCGGCATGCCGACGCTCATCGCCAATGAGGTTCCGCTCGAGCGCGAGGTGATCTTCCAGTCGGAGAACGGCGTGCTCGGCATGGGCCCCGCGCCGGAGCCCGGCAAGGAGACACCCTGGCTCATCAACGCGGGCAAGCAGTTCGTGACGCTGCGTGCCGGCGGCTCCTTCTGCCACCATGCCGACAGCTTCTCGATGATCCGGGGCGGGCATATCGACCTCTGCGTGCTCGGCGGCTTCGAGGTCGCGGAGAATGGCGACCTCGCCAACTGGGCGACCAGCGAGAACGATACGGCCCCGGCCGTGGGCGGGGCGATGGACCTCGGCGCGGGCGCGAAGCGCCTCTGGGTCGTGATGGACCACACCACGAAGGACGGCCGCTCCAAGATCGTGGAGAAGTGCGGCTATCCGCTGACGGCGCTCGGCAACGTCTCGCGCGTGTACACCAACCTCGCCGTGCTGGACGTGGTGCAAGGCCTCGGCTTCGTCGTGCGCGATATCGCGCCGGGCATGAGCCTCGAGGAACTTCAGTCCAAGAGCAGCGCCAAGCTGCACACCCGCTCGTGAGCGCCGCCACCGCCGCCGGCGTCGCGCCCTTCTCGGGCGAGCGCGCCGAGAGCATCGAGATGATCCGCGACTCCGCGCGCGGTCTCCTCGGCGCCGAGATGGCCCGCATCCGCAAGCTCCGCTTCACCGAGCCGGGCTTCGATCCCGCGCTGCTGCGCCAGATGGGCGAGGCCGGCTGGATCGGCCTTTCCGTCTCCGAGGAGGCCGGCGGCACCGGCCTCGGCATGGGCGAGATGATCGCGCTGGCCGAGGAAATGGGCCGTTCGCTCGCGCCCGAGCCGCTGATCGGCTGCGCCATGTCCGCGCATCTTCTCGCGGCCGCCGGCGAGACGGAGCTGCTCGGCCAGCTCCTGGCCGGCGAGGCCGTGGTGCTCACCGCCTGGCAGGACCGCGCGAACACGCTCCAGCTCTCCGCCACCGCCGACGGCGCGCGCCGCTTCGTGCCGATGGCCGCGGGCGCCACGCATATCCTCTGGCCCGTCGTGGACGAGGCGCGCGTCGCGCTGCACGTGCTGACGCGCGACGAGGTCGAGATCACGACCGAGGCCACGCAGGATGGCGGGCATCTCGGCACCGTCACGCCCAAGGCCGGCCCCGGCCGCAAGGTGGCGGACAATGTCTACGCCGCGCTCTCCGAGGCACTGGACCGCGCCGCGCTCGCCACCGCCGCCTCGCTGCTCGGCGGCATGGAGGCGAGCTTCGCGATGACGCTCGACTATCTCCGCACGCGCCAGCAGTTCGGCAAGATCATCGGCACCTTCCAGTCGCTGCAGCACAAGGCCGCGGATGCGAAGATCCAGGTGGCGCTGACCCGCGCGGCCGTCGAGCAGGCGGCCGTCGCGCTGGATGACGGCCTGGGCGGCGAGGCCGCGCAGGCCATCGTCAGCCGCGCCAAGGCGCGCGCCAGCGAGGCGGCGATGCTCGTCGCCCAGGCCTGCGTGCAGCTGCATGGCGGCATCGGCTACACCGACGATTACGATGTCGGCCTCTACATGCGCCGCGCCATGGTGCAGGCGCCCGCGCTCGGCGGAGCCGCCCTGCACCGCAAGCGCTTCATGGCCATGGCCCCGGAGACCGAGGAATGAACGACGTGACGGAAGCGCCCGTGATGCGCATCGCCGAGGAGCGGCACGGCGCCGTCCTCGTCCTCACGCTCGACTATCCGGCGCGCCGCAATGCGCTGGCCGTCCCGCTGCGCCAGCAGATGGAAGACGCGATCGAGCGCGCGAACATGGACCGCGGCATCCGCTGCCTGGTGCTCACCGGCTCGGGCGGGGTGTTCAGCGCCGGCGGCGACATCTCCGGCATGAACATCGAGAACCCGTATGACGGGCGCGAGCGCATGCGCCGCACGCACCGCCTGGTGCGGATCATGGCGCGCAGCAACCTGCCCATCGTCGCCGCCGTCGAGGGCTGGGCGGTGGGTGCGGGCCTCTCGCTGGCGCTGCTCTGCGACACCATCGTCTCGGCCGAGAATGCACGCTTCATGGCGGGCTTCCACAAGATCGGCCTGATGGCTGACATGGGCATGCCCGCGACGCTGCCCGCGCGCATCGGCGTCGGCCGCGCGCGCGACATGCTGCTGCACCACACGCAGTACCTGGGCACGGAGGCGAAGGAGATCGGCCTCGTCGACTACGTGGTCGCCCCCGGCAAGGCGCTGGAAGTGGCCATGGAGAAGGCGCAGGCGCTGGCCGAATCCGCCCCGCTGCCCATCGCCTTCACGCGGCAGTGGTTCGCCGAGGATCTCGACAAGGCGCTGGCGCGCGAGGCCGATTTCCAGGCGACGCTCTTCGTGACGCAGGACCACAAGGAAGGGCGCGAGGCGTTCCTCGGCAAGCGCAAGCCGGTCTTCACCGGCAAGTAGCCGCCCAAGGATCTGGTGCTCAAACGCGCGGGCCGCGTTTGCGGCCTCGGCACGAGGCAAAGCCTCGTGCCGCTGGCGTGAGTGCCTTTTCCGTCGAAGGCCCCCGGAAAATCAAGATTTTGGCTGCGCTAGGTGCTCCACCAGGCGCCGCGCGTGCGGCGGCAGGCCGGCCAGGCTGCGGACGCAGATGCCCAGGCGCCGCTCGGCCCAGGCATCGGTCAGGGGCAGGATGCGGATGGGCGCGGTGCGGCGCGCACGCTCGGCCGCCGTGCGGGGCACCACGGCGATCCCGACCCCCGCCCCCACCAGCCGGCAAATCGCGTCAAAGCTCGGCACCCGCACGCGCAGCCTGAGCTTCCGGCGCAAGGCCGCGGCATGGCCCGAGAGATGCCCCTGCATCGCGACATCCTCGGGCTGGCCCACGAAGTCGAAGCGCAGGCATTCCTCGAAGGCCACGGCACGCCGGGCGGCCAGCGGATGCTCGCGCGGGGCCACCAGCACCAGCCGGTCCAGCCGGAAGGGCAGCAGTTCCAGCCCCGCCGTCGGTGCCCAATCCGCCACGATCCCCGCATCGGCATGGCCGGCCGCCACCGCCTCGACGATGGCATGGCTCGGCCGCTCCTCCAGCTCGACATCGACATTGGGATGCTCGGTCAGCCAGGGGGCGAGCACGTCCGGCAGGAATTCGCTGAGCGCCGAGGTGTTGGAGAGCACGCGCACCTGGCCGCGCAGGCCGCGCGCGTAGTCGTCCAGCTCGCCGCTCATGCGCTCCAGCTGCTCCAGCACCGCGCGGGCGTGTCGCGCCAGCACGCGGCCCGCCGGCGAAGGCGCCACGCCACGGCGCCCGCGCAGCAGCAGCGGCGTTCCCAGAGTCTCCTCCATGCCGCGGATGCGCGCGCTGGCCGAGGCGAGGGCAAGCGCCGACCGGTCCGCACCGCGCGTGATGCTGCCGGCCTCCACGGTGGCCAGGAACAGGCGCAGATCGGTCAGGTCGAAGCGCATGGGAACCCTCCTGCCTTCGTCCTTTCCGAAGGCTGCCTCCTGGAAAGCCAGATTGTGCGGGGGATGCGCGACCAGCAAGGTCCCGTCACCGCATTTCCTGGGAGGATCGGGCATGAGGCGCATTCTGGCCGCGACGCTGCTGGCAACGCTGCCCCTCGCCCCTGCCGCGGCGGACCGGCCGGAGCGCTTTCCGCTCCACGACCATCCTGCCATCACCGGCGTGATGTCCTTGCCCCTCGCCCCGGCCCACGAGCGCGCGCCTGCCGTGCTGGTCCTGCCCGACGCGCTGGGCCCCGATCGCCGCGCCGACCCCTATGTGGAAGCGCTGAACGCCGCCGGCATGATGGTGCTGGAGGTGGATCTCGAATCCGTCTCGGAACAGGCGGACATCGCCCCCGCCGAGGCCGCCGCCCTGGTTTTGCGGGAGCTGGCGCGCGATCCCCGGGTGGAGCACGGCCGCATCGGCGTGCTGGGCTTCGGCGCCGGCGGCCGGGCCGCACTGCTCGCTTTGCCCGGGGTCGCGCGCGTCGCTCTCTATCCGGGCTGCGCGGGCCTGCCCGGGGTCGCCGGCCGCGCCCTGATCGTCCATGGCGAGGCCGATGCCGCCAACACCCGCACCGATTGCGCGCGCCTCGGCACCGCGCGGGCCGAGATCCCGGGCGCCGGCTATGCCTGGGACCGCCCGCCCCATGGCGGCGAGGGCCCTTCCCTGCTGCCGCGCCCCGATGGCGCCGGCCGCATCGTCGCGACGCCGCATCCGCAATTCTGGGCGGTCTCCGTGCCTCTCGTCGCCGACTGGCTGGTGCGGGAGCTGCGCGATGCCGAGTGATCCCGCGCTGCTCGCCTTCGTCGCGGCGGTCTTCGTGCTGGCAGGGATCGTGAAGGGCGTGGTGGGACTCGGCCTGCCGACGCTGTCGATGGGGCTGCTGACGCTCGCCGTCGCGCCCGCGCAGGCGGCCACGCTGCTGCTCGCACCCTCCTTCGTTACCAACCTCTGGCAGATGATGACAGGGCCGCATCTGCGGCCGCTGCTGCGGCGGCTGTGGCCCCTGCTGGGCGGCGCCTGCCTCGGCACGCTGCTGGGCTCGGGCTCGCTCGCCACGGGCAGCCGGATGGCGGTCGCGGGTCTGGGCGCCGTGCTGGTGCTCTATGCCGCCGTGGCGCTGCGGGCCCCGCGGCTTCGCGTGCCGCGCGCGGCGGAGATCTGGCTCGGACCGCTCATCGGCATCGCCACGGGTCTGGTGACGGGCGCGACAGGCGTCTTCGTGGTGCCGGCGGTGCCGTATCTCCAGGCGCTCGGGCTGAGCAAGGACGAGCTGGTGCAGGCGCTCGGCCTGTCCTTCACCGTCTCGACGATGGCGCTCGGCGCGGGCCTCGGTCTGCATGGAGGATTCGCCTCGCCGATGGTGATGGCGTCGCTCGTCGCGCTGCTGCCCGCGATGCTCGGCATGCAGATCGGCCAGCGCATCCGCGAGCGGATGGAGCCGCGCATCTTCCGCCTCTGGTTCCTGGCCTCGCTGGTCGTGCTGGGTGGCTGGCTGGCGCTCTCTGCCCTATAGACCAACCGCTCGGTCGGGGGCCTCTAGCGGGGCCGGGCCGGATGGCGCAAAATGGCGCCAGGAAGCGGTTAAGGAAGCCAGCCCATGAATGCCATCACCGGCCGCGAGCCGCAGGACCTCAACGCCCTTCCGGACGACGCCTTCCGCGCGCATATCCGCGCGTGGATCGAGGCCAACTACCCCGCCGAGATCCGCAATCCCGAGAAGCGCCTCCATTGGGAAGAGAACAAGGTCTGGTACTTCAAGCTGGCCGAGAAGGGGTGGCTCTGCCCCGGCTGGCCGCGCGAGTACGGCGGCCTCGGCCTCGCCCCGGCCAAGCAGATCATTTTCACCGAGGAGCTGGAGCGCCACGGCTGCGCTCGCTGCAACGACCACGGCATCATCATGCTCGGGCCGCTCGTCATCCGCTACGGCACGGAGGAGCAGAAGAACTTCTACCTGCCGAAGATCCTGAGCGGCGAGCATATCTGGTGCCAGGGCTATTCCGAGCCGAATTCCGGCTCCGACCTCGCCTCGCTGCGCACCGAGGCGGTGGACCAGGGCGACCACTATGTCGTGAACGGCCAGAAGATCTGGACGACGCTCGCTCAGGACGCGAACTGGATCTTCCTCCTCGTCCGCACCGACAAGAACGCGAAGAAGCAGGAGGGCATCTCCTTCCTGCTGGTGGACATGAACACGCCCGGCATCACCGTGCGGCCCATCATCAACCTCGAGATGCATGACGAGTTCTGCGAGGTCTTCTTCGACAATGTGAAGGTGCCCAAGGCGAACCTGGTGGGCCAGCTCAACAAGGGCTGGGACATGGCCAAGGCACTGCTCTCCTTCGAGCGCATCTACCTCGGCTCCCCGCGCCAGAGCGCCTATGCGCTGACGCGCCTCAAGCAGCTGGCCGAGCGCATGGGCGTCCAGGACGAGGCGTCGTTCCAGGAGCGCTATGCGAAGCATCGTTGCGACCTGGAGGACCTGAAGGCGCTCTACGGCCGCTATGTCGAGGTGCTGAAGCAGGGCCGCCCGCTCGGCGCCGACGTATCGCAGCTGAAGGTGATCCAGTCGGAGCTCTTCCAGCGCATCTCCGAGACGATGATGGAGATCGCGGGCGAGAATGCCGGCCTCTTCGGGCCAATGGAGGGCAACCGGAACCTCAATCCCGGCGCGCTCTACATCCAGGCACGGCCGACGACGATCTACGGCGGCACGAACGAGATCCAGCGCAACATCATCAGCAAGAACGTCCTCGAACTGCCGGGGTGAGTTGACCGGCAGCGCCGCCGGGCGAAGGATCGCGCCCTTCGCTGTAAAGGGGTGGGCGGGATGACGGAACTCTGGAAACTGGACGCGACGGAGGTCGCCCGCCGCGTCCATATCGGGGAAGTGACGGCGCGCGAGGTCACGCTCTCCGCCCTCGCCCGGCTCGATGCGGTGAACCCGCGCCTCAACGCCGTCATCCAGACCATGCCCGAGGAAGCGCTGGCGGCCGCCGACGCGGTGGACCAATCCCTCGCGCGCGGCGAGAAGCCCGGGCTTCTCGCGGGCGTGCCCGTCACCGTGAAGGTGAATGTCGACCAGAAGGGCTTCGCCACCACCAACGGCCTGACCCTCCAGGCGCAACATCGTGCGCATGAGGACAGCCCCGTCGTCGCCAATCTCCGCAAGGCGGGCGCCGTCATCATCGGGCGCACGAACACGCCGGCCTTCTCGGTTCGGTGGTTCACCTCCAACAACGTCCATGGCGCCACGCACAACCCGCGCGACAAGGGGCTGACGCCCGGCGGCTCCTCGGGCGGCGCGGCGTCCGCGACCGCGGCGGGCATCGGCGCGATCGGGCATGGCACCGATATCGGCGGCTCTGTGCGCTACCCGGCCTATGCCTGCGGCATCCACGGGCTGCGGCCGACGCTGGGGCGCATCCCCGCCTGGAACCCGAGCCTGCCGGACCGCGACATCGGCCCGCAGCTGATGGCCGTCAGCGGGCCGCTGGCGCGCAGCATCCCCGACATCCGCCTCGCGCTCGAGGCCATGAGCGCGCCCGACCCGCGCGACCCCTGGTGGGTGCCCGCCCCGCTCGTCGGCCCCGAGGCACCGAAGCGCGTGGCGCTCTGCGTGGCGCCGGAGGGCATGAAGGTCGTCCCCGCCGTCGAGGCCGCGCTGCGCGATGCGGCGGCCCGGCTGGTCGAGGCCGGCTGGCAGGTCGAGGAGGTGGCCAGCGTACCCCCGCTGCGCGAGCCCGCGCGGCTGCAGGCACTGCTCTGGCTCGCCAACCTGCCGCGCGGCGGCATGGAGGCGGTGGAGCGCGAGGCCGAACCGACCTCCCTGGCCGTCTTCCGGCACATGGTGGAGCTGAGCTCCGTCCCCGGTCTCGTCGAGTTCCAGGACGCGTTGACCGCGCGCCTCGGCTTCCTGCGCGCCTGGAACCTGTTCTTCGAGCGCTATCCGGTGGTGCTGGTTCCCGTCTCCGGCGAGCTGCCCTTTCCCGACCATGACGACCAGTCCGGCCTCCAGCGCTTCACCGAGATCATCGAGGCGCAGCTGGTGCAGGTCGGCCTGCCGCTGATGGGCCTGCCGGGGCTGACCGTCTCGACAGGGTTGGTGGGCAAGACTCCGGTCGGCGTGCAATTGCTGGCCGGCCGCTATCGGGAGGATCTCCTCCTGGCCGCCGGCGAGGACATTGCCGCGCTCGGCACACCGCCGGCGCCCGTGGATCCTGATTGGGACTGAATGATGCGCCCCTGGCCGCTTCTGCTTCTGCTCACCGCCTGCGCGGCCCCGGGCGGGCAGGTATCCACCCTGGGCTGCTCCGGGCAGCTCACGGTGCGGAACTCATCCTCCCAGGCTATCGAGCAAATCTACGTCAGCCAGGCCGGCCCTCGCGACTGGGGGCCCGACCTGCTGGCCACCGGCACCATGCCGATGGGAGATAGCCGGACCTTCCAGGCGAAGCCTGGCGTCAACAGCTTTCGCGCCGTCTTCGTGAACGGCCGCGCCGCGGAAATGGCGGGGCTGGACGTCTGCGACACGCCGGTCCTGACGGTGCTTCCGAACAACCTGGCCCCGGGCCGCTGAGACCCCTTCGGGGCGTCTCGCAAGTTTTGCTGATCCGCCGATGCAACCCAGGATTGCCAAATTTCCTTGAGCCATGAAGCAATCGACGACTTCTAAGCGTCAGAATCCAACGCATTATCTTATTTTTGATACTTTTCTCACTGATTTTATTTTTGAGGCTTTGTTCTCTTTATTTTTCTGGTTACGTTTACCCTCAGGCCGCTCAAGGCGTCGCACGCGTTAGGCACGCCAGAGATTGCGCTTTTTTGATGATTGTCTCTCTTTTTGAATATTCATCAGAGCTGGTCCTTCGCGGAGCGCTTGAATATGCGTGGTACCCTTTCCCTCATCCTGGCCGGCTCTTGCCTGGCGATCCTGCCGCTGCTCGGTCCGGCCGGCACGGCACTATCGAGCCGCCATGCCGGTACGGCCGTCCTCTGCGCCGCGCCGGACGCGCGGGTGATGACCGCGGCCCGGGATTGGATGGGCAGCCTGCAGGGCTGGTCGGATAGCCCGCTGCTGCTGACCTGGCGCAACCTCGTGGCGTCGAGCAAGGGGACCGAGGCGCCCGCCGCCTGCCGCCACTGAGCGACGCGTTCCGCTGAAACGAAAACGGCGCCCCCGCAGCGATGCGAGGGCGCCGTTTTCCGTTCGAGGCCGGGCGCGAAGCGCCCTGCCGTTATGCCTTGCGGGCGAGCGTCGGGATTTCCTCACGCAGACGGAAACGCAGCGCGGACCACGTATCGTCGAGGGCCACCTGCGTTACCGGCAGAAGGCCGGATTGCGCCAGCGCTTCCCAGCCATGGTCGCGGTCGAGGTCGGAGCGGACGGGCCCGTTCTTCTTCGGATAGGCGAACCAAAGCCGGCCGCCCACGCCGTAGAGATCCAGCGCGCGGTTCACGACGCGGCCCAGCGAGGCACGGTCGGTCGCAAAGGCCAGGATCAGCTCCGGCTCGGAGGCGGAGGTCGCGGGCAGGCCATGCTTCAGGCCCGCCGGCGGTTCGAGGACAGAGCACACCATGCCGGGCTTGTAGCCAAGCTTGCGGGGGATGGTGGCTTGGGCGGTCACGTCAATCAGCGGTCACTCCGGCGGCTCTGGCCACCGGCCCCCATATCGAATCCTGCGCGCGAATGGTGGCTGCAAGCTCCGCCCGATTCCCCCCGATGGGTTCCGCGGACAAGGCCCTTAGCCTTCGAACCACCACGGCATCGCGCGCCGCCGCAATGGCTGCTGTCTCCAGAGTGGAAAGGACGGAATCGGCCAATCCCCGTGGACCCATCAGCGCGAGCCAGGTCTCGGCTTCATAGCCGGCGACCGTCTCCGCCACTGTCGGGGTTTCGGGCAACAGGGCCGATCGTGAGCGGGAAGTGACGGCGAGCAACTTGACCCGCCCTTCCCGCACCAATGGCAATCCAATGACAGCGGCCTCCACATAGACCTGCACCTCCCCGCTGAGCAATTCCGGAAGTGCGCCCGAGATGCCGCGGAAGTGCACGATGTCGCAGCGCGCACCCGTCGACCGGAGCAGGAGTTCCAGCGCCAGATGCTGCGCGGTGCCCGCGCCCGGAGTGCCGCAAGTGCTTGGTCTTGCTTTGAGAAGTTCGATGAGATCAGCGACCGTGCGCACCCCCGATCCGGGCGCCGTCAGCAGCAGCAGGGGCAGGCTCGCGAACCTGCTGATGGGGGTCAGGTCTGCTTGTGGGTCATAGCCCAGCTGGCGCGATAGATGCCGCGTCAAAATCACCGTCGTCGCGGTCACGACGCCGAGCGTATTTCCATCCGGAGTCGCGCGCGCAACCTCCGCCGCCGCCACGTTTCCACGCGCGCCCGTCTGGTTCTCCACCGTCACGGGCCGGGAGAGCTGTCGGCCGAGCGCCTCGGCAAAGACACGCGAGATCCCGTCGACGCCGCTGCCGGGCGGAAAGCCGACGAGAAGGCGAATGCCCGCATCCGGCGCCGCCGGCTGTGCATGCGCGGGGGCGCTGGCCAGCGCCAGCAGCATGGCCAGCGCGGCGCCGACGACCCGGCGGTGGCGTTCCCGTTTCACGCCGAAAACATGCCGCGAAATCAAGGCGAAATCCTGTTCGTGCAAAGCCTTTGTAGTGCAGGCAAACTCCCGCCCCGGCGCGCCGCGGTCAACCCGGAATTTCCCCGGGGCGCCTCAGCCAGTCCCGCATCGCCCCTCGCTTTGCGAATTATTCGCAACTGATGCAAAGGCTTGGTTGGATTGACGCAACTGCGAAGGCGAGCCTAGAAGGAGCGCAATATCCAAGGCCCGGAGTTGCTTCGAGATGAAGGCGAAAAGCGCATGAGTGACCCGCGCGAGGCCGGCATGATCGGCCGCCGCACGGACGGCAAGATCGTTCGCCGCCCGCTTTCGCCGCATCTGCAGGTCTACGACATGATGCAGATGACGAGTGCCACCTCGATCATGCATCGCATCACGGGCTGCGCCTGGGCCGGTGGCACGCTGCTCCTGATCTGGTGGCTCATGGCCGCCGCGACGGGCGAGGTCGCCTTCGCCCGCGTGCAGTGGTTCATGTCCTCCTGGCTCGGCCTGCTGATCCTCTTCGGACTCACGGCCACCGCCTGGTACCACACGCTTGCCGGCATCCGGCACCTCGCCTGGGATGCGGGCTACGGCTTCGACATCCCCTCGGTCTATCGCACCGGCCGCATGCTGGTCATCGGCACCGTCGCGCTGACGGTCCTGACCTGGATCTTCGCCGTGATCTTCTGGGGTTGATCGGAATGGCCACGGACACCTCCTCCTCGCAGACCGCCCTCCGCACCCCGCTCGGGCGCGTGCGGGGCCTCGGCTCCGCCAAGTCGGGCACGCATCATTGGTGGATGCAGCGCGTCACCTCCATCGCGCTGCTGCCGCTGACCATCTGGTTCGTGCTAAGCATGATCGGATTGGCTGGCGCCTCCTACCTGGAGACGCTCATCTGGATCGCGACGCCGGTGAACGCCGTGCTGCTGGTCGCGCTGCTGCTGCTGACCTTCCATCACATGGCCAACGGCATCCAGGTCGTGGTCGAGGATTACGTTCGCAACGAGATGCAGCGCATCATCGTGATGCTGATCGTCAAGGGCGCCTGCGCACTGCTGGCGCTCGCCGGCGTCTTCTCGGTGCTGCGGATCGCCTTCGCCCTCTAAGGGGGTCGTGTTTCGGGCGGCGCGACGCGCCGCCATTCGGGCCGGGATGTTCCGGCGGATTGTTTTGAAGCGCACGGCTGCCACCCGTGCGCCAGAGAGCGGATCGGGTCGATGAACGCCATCAGCAAGCCCTCCTTCGGCGCGTACCGCGTCGTGGATCATACCTACGACGTGGTTGTCGTCGGCGCCGGTGGCGCGGGCCTCCGCGCCACCTTCGGCATGGGCGCCGCGGGCCTCAAGACGGCCTGCATCACCAAGGTCTTCCCCACGCGCTCGCACACCGTGGCTGCACAGGGCGGCGTCGGCGCCTCCCTCGGCAACATGGGCGAGGACGACTGGCGCTGGCACATGTACGACACCGTGAAGGGGTCGGACTGGCTCGGCGACCAGGATGCCATCGAGTACATGTGCCGCGAGGCCGTGCCCGCGATCATCGAGCTCGAGCATTTCGGCGTCCCCTTCTCCCGCACCGAGGACGGCCGCATCTACCAGCGCCCCTTCGGCGGTCACATGCAGGACTACGGCAAGACGCCGGCGATGCGCGCCTGCGCCGCAGCCGACCGCACGGGCCACGCGATCCTGCACACGCTCTACCAGCAGTCGCTCAAGCACAATTGCGAGTTCTTCGTCGAATACATCGCGCTCGACCTCATCATGGACGATGAGGGCGTGTGCCGCGGCGTCACCGCCTGGTGCCTCGAGGACGGCTCGATCCACCGCTTCCGCGCGCAGACCGTGGTGATGGCGACAGGCGGCTACGGCCGCGCCTACTTCTCCTGCACCTCGGCCCACACCTGCACGGGCGATGGCGGCGGCATGGTGCTGCGCGCCGGCCTGCCGCTGCAGGACAACGAGTTCGTGCAGTTCCACCCGACCGGCATCTACGGCTCCGGCTGCCTCGTCACCGAGGGCGCGCGCGGCGAGGGCGGCTACCTCACGAACTCCGAGGGCGAGCGCTTCATGGAGCGCTACGCGCCGACCGCGAAGGACCTCGCCAGCCGCGACGTCGTGAGCCGCGCGATGTCCATGGAGATCCGCGAAGGCCGCGGCGTCGGCCCGCTGAAGGATCACATCTACCTGCATCTGGAGCACCTGGGCGCGGACCTGCTGCATGAGCGCCTGCCCGGCATCTCCGAGACGGCGAAGATCTTCGCCGGCGTGGATGTGACGAAGGAGCCCATCCCGATGCTCCCGACCGTCCACTACAACATGGGCGGCATCCCCACGAACATCCACACCGAGGTGCTGCGCCCGACCGCGCAGGACCAGGACGCGATCGTCCCCGGTCTCATGGCCGTCGGCGAGGCCGCCTGCGTCTCGGTGCACGGTGCGAACCGCCTCGGCACCAACTCGCTGCTCGATCTCGTGGTCTTCGGCCGCGCGGCCGCGCTGCGTGCCGCCGACACGATCAAGCCGGGCGCGAGCCAGCCGCCGCTGCCGCCCAAGGCCGGCGAGAACGCGCTCGACCGCCTGGACCGCGTGCGCCACGCCAAGGGCGGCACCAGCGTGTCCGACCTGCGGCTCGAGATGCAGCGGACCATGCAGGCGCACGCCGCGGTCTTCCGCACCTCCGAACTGCTGAAGGAGGGCGTGGAGAAGATGGCCAAGGTGGCGCAGGGCTACGGCGACATCCGCGTCGCCGACCGCTCGCTCATCTGGAACAGCGACCTCGTGGAGGCGCTGGAGCTGGACAACCTGATCGACAACGCGCTCACCACCGTCGTCGGCGCCGAGGCCCGCAAGGAGAGCCGCGGTGCCCACGCGCAGGAGGACTACCCCGAGCGCGACGACGTGAACTGGATGAAGCACACGCTCGCCTGGGTGAACGACAAGCGCGACGTGAAGCTTGACTATCGTGACGTGAAGATGCGGACGCTGACCAATGAGGTCCAGGTGTTTCCGCCCAAGCCGCGGGTGTACTGATCGATGGCCACTTTCACCCTTCCCAAGAACTCGACCGTCACCGCCGGCAAGACCTACAAGGCCGAAGCCGGCGCGACGAAGGTCAAGACCTTCAAGATCTACCGCTGGGATCCGGATGACGACGCGAACCCGCGGACCGACAACTACGAGATCGATCTCGACAAGTGCGGCCCGATGGTCCTGGACGCCCTCATCAAGATCAAGAACGAGGTCGACAGCACGCTGACCTTCCGGCGTTCCTGCCGCGAGGGCATCTGCGGCTCCTGCGCGATGAACATCGACGGGCTGAACACGCTGGCCTGCCTGAAGCCCATCGACGAGGTGACCGGCGACGTCCGCATCAGCCCGCTGCCGCACATGCCGGTGGTGAAGGACCTGGTGCCGGACCTGAGCCAGGTCTACGCGCAGTACCGCAGCATCGAGCCCTGGCTGCAGGCCGACACGCCGGCCCCGCCGGATGAGGAACGCCGCCAGTCCAAGGAGGAGCGCGCCAAGCTCGACGGCATGTGGGAGTGCATCCTGTGCTTCTGCTGCTCCACATCCTGCCCCAGCTACTGGTGGAACGGCGACCGCTACCTCGGCCCCGCGGTGCTGCTCGCGGCCTATCGCTGGATCGCGGACAGCCGCGACGAGGCGACCGGCAAGCGCCTGGACGATCTCGAGGATCCGTTCCGCCTGTACCGCTGCCATACCATCATGAACTGCACGCGGACCTGCCCGAAGGGGCTAAACCCCGCGGAAGCGATCGGCAAGATCAAGAACCTCATGGTCACGAGGCAGGGTTAGCCCTGCCTCGCTAACGCCCTCAGGCGCCGGCCGCTTTTCGCGGCCGGATAGTCCCGGGGGTGGCTAAGGGGGCCTTGCCCCTTGCCCGACTCCCTGCCCGGGCCCATTCATTCCCCATGCTGCACCTCATCAAGCTCTCCGTCGGCTCGAAGGATGTGGCGGGCCTGCAGGCCTGGCAGGCCGAGCGCGCCATCACGCACGCCCCCCTGCGCCACCGCACCCGCAACCGCCCCAAGCGCCGGGAAGAGATCCTGGGCGGCGGCAGCATCTATTGGGTGATCGGCGGCTTCATCCAGGCGCGGCAGCGCATCGTGGACCTCATGGAGGACACGATGGAGGACGGCACCCCCTGCACCGGCATCGTGCTCGACCCGGTCCTGGTGCCCGTCGCGGCGCGCGCCACCAAGGCCTTCCAGGGCTGGCGCTACCTCGAGCCAGACGCCGCGCCGCCCGACCTCGCGGACCACAGCATGGCGCCGGGCATCGAGGCCCTTCCGCCGCATTTGCGTGCGGCGCTGCGCGAGGCGCGGCTTATCTAGCTCTCGCCAGCACCTTCCGCGCCCGCTCCACCACCGGCAGGTCGATCATCGCGCCCTCGAAGGCGACGGCGCCCAGCCCCTTGGCGATGGCCTCCTCGAAGGCCGTGATCAGCCGCCTCGCCCGGTCCACCTCGGCCGCCGAGGGGCCGTATTCCTCGTTGATGATGGGCACGTGCAGCGGGTGGATGCAGGCCGTGCAGCCGAAGCCCAGCTTGCGCGAGCGCTGCAGCGAGGCGCGGTAACCCTCCAGGTCCGAGAAATCGGCGAAATTCCCGACCGAGCCCATGGGCAGGATCCCCGCCCCGCGCGCCGCGGCTACCACCATCATGCCGAAGACGTACATGGTGTCGGCGCCCGGCACGGCCTCCAGCTCGGTGCAGAGGTCCTCCGTGCCCACGCCGATCGCGGCCATGCGCGGGTCGGCCAGGGCGATGGCGTTCAGCGCCGGCAGCGCGGCCGGCGTCTCCACCACGCCGATGAAGCGCGTGTGGCCGTTCGGGAGCTCCAGCAGCGCCTCGCGGGCCGCCACCACCTCGCTCAGCAGCTTCACATGCTCGGGGCCCATCACCTTGGGCAGCATGAGGATGGAGACCTCCGGCATCACCGCCGCCGCGATGTCGGCGACCGCCATCTCCATGGGCCGGTTGATACGGACGCAGACCTCCGCGCCCGCCTGGTTCACGGTGCGCGCGGCATGGGCCAGCGCATCGCGGGCGGCCTGCTTCTCGCCGGGCGGGATACTGTCCTCGAGGTCGAGGATGATGACGTCGGCGCCGCGCGTATGGGCCTTGGCGACGAAGCGCTCGGCGGTCGCGGGCACGAAGAGCAGGGATCGCCAGTTGGGCGCGGGCATGGGCTTCACTCCTGTGGCGGGCATCTCCGCCTTCGGGTTGCCATCCTAGTCCCGGAGCATCCGCGCGATAGCCCGGGGAGGTCGATCATGCGGGGGATATGCGTGGTGGCGCTGCTGCTGGCGCCCATGGCCGCCTTCGCGCAGAAGGGCGCCCCACGCTCCTGCGCCGCGCCGCTGCGCGCGGGCTGCGAGCGCATGCACGGCTCCTGCCAGCTCGCGTGCCCGCCGCTGTGGAGCACTCGTCCCGGCGCGCCGGCCTTCACGCCCACCAACCGCTCCGCTTGCCTGCAGCGCTGCATGTTCAACCGGCTGAGCTGCATGCAGACCTACGGCTGCTAGGTTCCCTCGAAGGCCGCGCCCGCTTCCAGCATCGCGGCGATGGCCTCTTCGTCGTAGCCCATCTCTTGCAGCACCTCGCGCGTGTGGCGGCCGAGCTGCGGGGCGGGCAGCACCTCCTCCCGCATGCCGCCGCTGAACTTGTTGGCGACGCTGGTGCGGCGGATGCGGCCTTCGGTCGGGTGGTCGTCGAAGTTCCAGAAGCCCACATCCTGCAGATGCGGATCCGCCAGCAGGTCGTCGATGCTGTTGTAGGGCGCAACCGGCACGTCGGCGGCGGTGAAGATCTCGATCCACTCGGCCGTGGTCTTCTCCTTCAGCGCCTCGCAGCGGAGCTCGAAGAACTCGGCCGCATGGTGCGTGCGCGCGATGGGCGAGCAGAAGCGCGGGTCCTCCTTCAGCTCCGGCCGGCCGATCGCGTCCAGGAAGGCGAAGGCCTGCGCGTTGCTGTTGGGATGCGCGGTGATGTAGCCGTCCTTGGTCGGCAGCGGGCGGTAGTAGGGGCTGAGCAGACGGCCATCGCCGGTCGGCCCCTCGGGCGGGTCGAAGGTGGCGGCGCCCAGGTGCTCGCTGGTCACGAAGCTCGCCATGTTCTCGAACATGGGGACCTCGATCGCCTCGCCGATGCCGGTCTTCTCGCGGCGATAGAGCGCGAAGCCGATGCTCTGCGCGGCGATGAGGCCCGTGGTGTGGTCCGTCATCACCATGGGCACGAAGCGCGGCTCGCCCATCGCGCGGTGGAAAGTGCCCGCGACGCCGGAGAGCGACTGGATCACCGGGTCATAGGCCGGCCGGTTGAAGTAGCGGCCGCCCCGCCCGAAGGCGAGGATACTGCAATGAATCAGCCGGGGGTTGATGGCGGAGAGCCCGGCGAAGTCCAGGCCTGCCCGCTCGAGCGCCGCCGGGCGGACATTGCTGACGAAGACATCCGCCTTCGCGATCATCGCCTTCAGCGCGGCAAGCCCCTCGGGCCGCTTGATGTTGAGGCCCACGCTGCGCTTGTTGCGGTTGAAGTTGATGAACTTGCCGCTCATCGCCGGCGTGCGGCTGCCGGCGGCCAGGAACCGCAGGATATCGCCGCCCGGCGCCTCGACCTTGATGACCTCCGCCCCCTGGTCGGCGAGCGTGCGCGTGCAGATCGGCCCCACGACGACCGTGGTGAGGTCCACGACCTTCACGCCATCCAGGGGTCCGCTCATGCGAAATCGAGCTCCATCTGCGCGCAGAGCCTGCCGTCGCGATCCGCGACCCAGGCCTCCATCCGGCCTTCCTTCACGGCGGTGCCGACCAGCGTGACGGTGTCGCCCACATAGATGGGCCGCGTCAGCCGCGCGCCGATCCCGGCCAGGCGATGGGCCGGCGCGTTGCGCACGGCAGCGTCCAGCAGCAGCTGCATGGTCAGCCCGCCATTCTGCACCGTGTTGGGATAGCCCTCCTCGGCGCGGGAGTAGTCGGCATCGTAGTGGATGCGATGCGCGTTCCAGGTGATGGCCGAGTAGCGGAAGACCAGCGTGGGCGGCAGGTGCTTCGTCTCGCTCCAGGCGGCGTCCGTGGGGGCCGCCACGCCCTCGTTAACGGGCGACTTGGTGCCGGGCGGCACGGCCTCGCGATACACCGCGTCGAACTCGTCCACGGCCACCACCTTCCCGCCCACCTCGAAGGTGTTACGCATGGTCAGCACGCAGATGGTGCCGGTGCGGGCCTGCTTGGGCTCGATGGCCGCGACCTCGGCCTTCTTCACCAGCGCGTCGCCCACGCGCAGCTCGCCGGGGATGCGGACGCGGCGGCCCGCGCCCATGCGGCGCGGCAGCGGGATGGGCGGCAGGATCACGCCCTTGTTGGGGTGCCCGTCGGGGCCGATGTCCGATTGCCGCGCGCTCTCGCAGGCGAACATGGAGAACCAGTGCGGCGGCAGCAGCGCCCCCCGCGGATAAGCGTCGGGGTCGAGGTCCAGCATCGCGGCGATTCGCCGCAGCATGCTGGGCGAGACGTCGTCCTCGGTGACGCGCACATGGCCCAGCCAGTCGCGCTTCACCGCTTCGATCGCAGTCGTGAAATCCATGTTCAGTCGGCCACCAGGTTGAGACGTCGGATCAGGGGCCCCCAGCGCTCGGCATCGGCGCGGGTGACGCGGTAGAAATCCTCGGGCGTGTTGCGCGCTGCCGCATCGGCGCCGACGCGGGCATAGCCGGCGCGCACGCGCGGATCCTGCAGCGCGTCGTTGAGCGCGGCGGAGATGCGCTGCACGGCCTCGGGCGGGGTGCCCGTGCGCACGGTCAATCCGAAATAGGCGAGGCCCGTGAACCCCGGAATGCTCTCGCCCACCGTCGGCACGCCGGGCCACTCGTCGCGGCGCTCGGCGCTGGTGATGGCGAGCGGGCGGACGCTTGCGACGTTGCGGACCGTCTCGGCCTCCGGCAGCCCCATGCAGCGCGCGTGGATACGGCCGGAGAGGAGGTCCGTCATGGCCTGGGTGCTCTGGCGATAGGGCACGTGCACCATGTCGAGGCCGAGGTTCGCGCCGATATCTTCCATCAGCAGGTGCGTGCTGGCGCCCACGCCCGCCGAGGCGAAATTGAACTTGCCGGGATTGGCGCGGATCCAGCCCACCAACGCAGGAAAATCCTCGGCCGGGATGGAGCGGTGCACGACCACCGCATGCGCCGTCGAGCAGAACTGGCCGACCGGGAGGAAATCCTTCTCCCAGTCATAGGACAGGTTCCGGTACAGCAGCGCGTTGAGGCCGCTATTCGTCCCCATCGTCGCGATCATCACCGTATAGCCATCGGCCGGCGACCGTACGACCGCCTCAGCCGCGGTGTTCCCCGCCCCGCCCGGCCGGTTGTCCACCAGCACGGGCTGGCCCAGCCGCTGCTGCAGCGCCTCTGCCGTGACGCGGGAGACGATGTCGGTCTGCCCGCCGCCGCCATAGGGCACGACAAGGCGGATCTGCCGGTCGGGATAGGCGGCTTGGGCGAGGCCAGGCGCGGCCAGGGCGAAAGCACCGCCGAGCGCGGCGCGGCGCGGGACGCGGAACGTCATGGGAGGTTTCCTCGGCGTTATATTTGACCGGAACTCTGTGCCGGAACGCCGCCGCCGTCAAAGGCGAAGGAAAACCTCCGTATAAGGACTAAGCGGCTTTCTCGCCGACATCCCACCACATGCCGGCGAAGGCCAGCAGCCCCTCGCGCGCCGGGCCGGGCAGCAGATGCTCGTCCGGGCCGTGCTGCTTGCAGCCATTGTAGCTGTGCGGCACCCAGACCAGCGGCACGTTCAGGTGATCCACGAAGACATCGCCCGGCAGGCCGCCGGACGAGTTCGGGATCACCTGCACCGGCTTGCCGAGCGAGCGCTCCATGCTCTCCCGCGCCCAGACCACCCAGGGGTGCGAGGGCGAGGTGCGCGAGGCCGGCATGCGGATCCCGGCATTCTCGATCTTCACGACCTCCAGCCCATGCACGTCGAGGTGCCGGCGCAGCGCGGCCTCGAAGCCGGCGGGGTCGCTGTCCACCGTGTAGCGGATCTGGCAATGCGCGCGTGCGTCCGGCGCCACGGCGTTCACCGGGTTCTCCGGCCGGCCGCTGATCATCGCCAGGATGATGAGACTGTTCCAGCCGTAGATCTTCTCGGCCGCCGTCAGCCCCGGCTCGCCCCAGCCCTCGTCGATCGTCGCGGCCTCGGCCCCGCCGCCAACCTCGCAACCGGCGAGCACGCCCCGCACATCGGCGGGCACGCCGTTCCGGGGCAGCCAGTCGCGGACGAGAATCTTGCCGTTGCGGTCCATCATCGTGCCAATGGCATGGGCGAGGATCACCGCCGGGTCGGTCGTCAGCCCGCCCCAATGGCCCGAATGCACGCCGCCGTCGCGCAGCTTCACGACCAGGTCGAAATGGAAGGTGCCGCGCGTGCCGGTCGCGATGGTCGGGATCTCCGGCATCACGCGCGGGCCGTCGCTCGCGATCAGCGCATCGGCGGAGAGGGCCTCGGCATTGAGCGCCACGAATTCGCGCAGGCCCCGGCTGCCGCGTTCCTCCGCCATCTCCAGCACCAGCTTCACATTGGCGCCGAGCTTGCCCTCGCGCGCCTTCAGCACGGCCTCTAGCGCCATCAGGTTGATGACGTGCTGGCCCTTGTTGTCCGCCGTGCCGCGGCCGTACCACTTGCCCTCGCGCTCGATGAGCTCCCAGGGCTTGAGGCCGGGGCTCCACTGCTCGTCCAGGCCGCGCACCGTATCGCCATGGCCGTAGAGCAGGATGGTGGGGCGGGCGGGGTCCTCGATGCGCTCGGCGGTCAGGATGGGACCGAAATCGGGCAGCGGGTTGGGATGAATCCGAACCTTGAAGCCCATGCCCTCGACCCAGGGGCGGATCGCCTGGTCGAGGTAGCGATGGAGGTGCTTCTCCATCGTCTCGTCCTGCGCCGTCGAGGGGATGGCGACGAAATCGGCCAGACGCGCCTTCAGCCCGCCGTCATCGAACTTCGCGGCGGCGAGAGCGAGTGCCTGATCCCGGGTTGCCATGTGTAGGACTCCAAACTTTTTCCGGGATGGGAAACTGCCCCAGGGCGGGGCACGCGTCCATGGACGCCGGGATGTAACATGCAGGCCGGCTACAACCCGGGAGCGGGCAGCCCCTCAGCTCGCCATGAGGTCGAAGTCGTAGATCGAAAAACAGCGGATCATCGCGACCTCGTCCACCAGCCCGTTGAAGCCGGTCGCGAAAAGCTGGGAGGTGGGGGCGAAGTGCAGGATGCGATGCCGGCCGTAGTCCCCGAGCTGGGCCACGCGCGGAACCAGGCCGCCATCGGGCAGGTCCACCAGGAAGGCGTTCAGGGTGATGTTGGGCATGCGCCGGTCGAAGAAGCCGATCAGCCGCTCGACCGCCTGCCGCTCATCCCCCTCGTTCGGCGCGATATAGACCAGCAGGCACCGGTGAGGGCCGTGGATCGCCCGGCGGAAGTGATCCACATGGCGGGCGAAGGTCCGGTAGTCCTCGTCGTTCCGCAACGGGTTGTGATGATTGAAGACCGGCGAATAGGCCGGACTCATCATGGAGCCGTAGAGCCGGTGCTGGGTCCGCAGGCCGAGCCGCTCGTCGGCGGGCCGGAAATCCTCGTACTGGGAGCGGTCGAGGAAGGTCGCGAAATCGTCGGCGATGGCGTGCTCTACGACCTCGGCGCTGGAGTGAAGCCAGTCGAAGGGCCCACTGGCTGCCCGCAGCTTCCAGCGGCGGAGAATGGAGGCCGTCGCGCAGGCACGCCCGATGCCGATGACGTGATGGAAGGACTGTACCGCCTGCTGGCTGGGCAGGCGGGTCATCAGGTCGGTATAGGCGCCCTCCCGGGTGCGTGCCTTGTACTCCTCGCTGCCGACGAAGATCCGGAACAGGCCGGGCAGGGCCGCTAGGCCCCCTTGGGCCTGGATGCCCCGCAGGTGGCCCTCCACGCCCTCCGGCTCGCCCGGGCGCTCAAGGATGCCGAGGTAGAGGCTCTCGATAACCCGCCGCATCTGCGCGTCATCGAGCGCCGCGGGCTCCTGAGCCTGATTGAGATCCACGCCGTACCCCTCGAAGGTCACCAAATTGCATCATAACCCATGAAATCCGCGCCGGGAGGGCTCCCCGTCACGGCAGGGCCGGATGCTCCGCGCGCCAGCGCAGCCACGGCGCGATCTGCACGAGGCGGCGGGGGGTGCGGCTGGAGCCCGTCAGCCGCAGCCCGGTCTCCGGCGCGCCCTCGGCCACCGGCAGGGTGAGGTTGAGGTCCAGCACGTCGCGGGGCAGGTCGATCTGGCCCGCGAGGCCGAGCAGCAGCCCCCCCTCCCCGCTCAGCGTCGCCTCGGTGAAGTTCACGCGGCCATTCTCGATCGTGAGCCTCGCCGATCCGCGCTCGACCGGCGTGGCCCCACCGGAGAGCGCCGTGCGGAGCGTGCTTTCCACGTCGCGCGGGTTGGACTGGCCCAGCGCCGCCGCGGCGGCCGCGCTGTCGAGGCCCAGCACCACGCCGTCGCGCAAGGTGACCTGGGCGGTACCCGTAAGCCCGGCGATGACGGATTCAGGCGCATGGCCGCCGCTGCGGAGATCGAGCTCGCCCGAGAGCCGGCCGGAGCCGATATCCACCGGCCGGTCCGTGAGCGGCCCCGTCAGCACGATGTCCGCGAAGCGCCCCGCGAGGGCGAGGCGCGGCTGGTCGGTGCGCTGCCAAGCCAGGCTGCCCTCGACCGTGCCGCCACCCAGCGCCGCCCGGAAATCTTCCAGCTTCACGGCCTGGCCGTCGCCCCGCAGATGGGCCGAAGCCTGCTCCAGCGTCGGCAGCCCCTCTGGCTGCAGGCTCTCGGCGGAGAGTGCAAGGTCGAAGTCCAGCGGCGGCCAGCGCGTCAGCTCGGCGCCGCGCCAGCTGGGCAGCAGCAGGCGTTCAAAGGCGAAGCGCCCGCTGAGCGCGGGGCGCTCGGCGGCCGTGTTGAGGGCCAGCTGCCCCCGGCCGCGCAGGCCGCCGGCCACCAGCTCCAGGCTTTCCGCCGTCCAGCTGCCCCGCCGCCCCGTGATGGGGGCGATAAGCGAGAAGGAGCCCTCTCCGATCCAGGCCGGGGCCTGCCGCTGACCGAGCGTGCCGAACATGCGGGCCGCGCCGGGATGGCGCAGCGTCAGCGTGCTCTGGAAGCGTTCCTGCGGCTGGTCGATGGTGGCCTGGGCCTCCAGCCGGGCCTCGGCGAAGTCGCCCTCCACGCGCAGCGCCAGCGCGTCGAGCGGCCCGCCGCCCGAGGCCCGCAGCCGCACGGGCGTCGCCGCCAGCGCCGGCCGCTCCAGGCCCAGCCGGCTCAGCAGCGGCCCCGCCACGCCCTCGGCCTCCAGGGTCAGGTCGGCGATGCGGTTGTCGGCCACGGTGCCCGAAGCGGCGAGGTCGAGCCCCAGATGCCGGGCCGCGAGGCGGCGCAGCACCACGCGGTTCGCCTCGGCGGCGCCGTCCAGCGCGATGCGTTCCCAGACCGAGCCGCCGAGGTCGAGCCGGCTGATCCCCACGCGCAGCTGCAGGTCGGAGGCCGCCCGCGCCTCGCGCAGCGCGGCCAGGAGGCCGCCGGGCGTCATGTCGAGATCGAGGCTGTCCACGTCCAGCCCCAGCGCCAGGCTCGGCCGCGCCTGCTGCCGCCAGACGAAGCCGCCGGTGACGCGCGTGCCGCCCAGCCGTGCGGTGAGCTCCGTGACCGCGAATTGCGGCCCCTCCCAGGAAAGACGCAGCTGCCCCTCCGAGGCGCCTCGCGGCAGGACGGTGCGGAAGGGCACGCCCAGCAGCTCGGCCAGCAGCTCTGGGCGCGCGGAGCGCCAGCGCAGGCCGATATCCAGCCGCGGCCCGGCGCTGGCGCCGGACAGCTCCACATTCGTCTCGCCCGGCAGTTCCGCCGAGACGTCGCCGAGCGTGAGGCGGTCGGCCTGCAGGAAGACCGAGGCGCGGAGTTTGCGCAGCTGCATCGCGCCCAGGACCGCGCCCTCGGCGGTGAGGTCGATCGAGACGGGGAAGGCCTGCGGCCCCGCGCCGCGCAGCGCCAGGAGCCAGGGCTCCACCTCGACGCGCGGCGCCGTCAGCGAGAGATCGAAGCGCGGATCGACCCCCAGGCGGAGCTGGGCGGAGCCGCGCACGGTCTGGCCGCCAACCTCCAGCGCCAGCCGGGTCGCGTTCAGCTGCTCGGCGCCGGCGGCCAGCTGCGCAGTGGCGCGGAAGGCGCCGGGCGGTGCCGGCAGCAGGGCCGCGAGGTCGGGGCCGGCGATCTCCAGGCGGCCCTCGAAGCCGCCCTCGCTCAGCAGCACGCCCCGCGCCTGAAGGTTCAGCCCGCCTTGCATGGCCGTGACGTCGAGCGGCGCGACGCCGTCATCCCCCGCGCGGCCCAGCGTGGCCTGGAAGCGGACGGGCCGGCCGCGCCAGTTCATGGCGCCCTCGGCAGTCAGCGCCTCGGAATAGGCGCCGGCCGTGAGATGCGCGTTGACGCCCTCGACCACCGCGCCGCCGATCTCGATGCGGCTGTCCTCAAGCCGGGCATCCAGCCCGGTGAGCCAGGGCAAGGGCGTGAGGCCGGGCAGCGAACCGGGCGGCCAGGGCAGCTTGATCTCGGCGCCGACGAGCGCGAGCTCCCGCACCTCCAGCCGTCCCAGCAGCAGGGCGCCGAGGTCGAGGCGCAGGCGCAGGCCGCGCGCCGACATCCGGATGCCGTCGGAGGTGGGGCCGATGACGACCCGCGACGCCTCCAGCCGCGCCTGGGGCAGCAGCAGCAGGTTGACCGGCCCCTCCAGCGAGACGGGTCGCCCCAGGCGCTGGGAGGCGATGGCCGCCAGCGCCTCCCGATGCTTGTCCCAGTCGAGCCAGCGCGGCAGCGCGTAGGCGGCTGCCGCGGCAAAGGCGAGCAGGCCCAGCAGGAGGGCGAGGAGCCCTCCGCGCGCGACGAAGCCGCGGCTCAAGCCGCTCCCCAGCCGCCGCCGCCCGGCGTCTGGACGACGAGGATGTCGCCCGCCGCTAGGTCGGCCTTGCCGGCATTGCCGGGGATGACGTCGCGCTTGCCGTCCACGCGGTCCACCCACTGGCGGCCCGGCTCGCCATTCGCCCCGCCATGCAGCCCGTGCGGCGCGACGTTGCGGCGCGATGCCACGACCACGGCCTGCATGGGCCGCAGGAAGCGGATGCGCCGCGTCGTGCCGTCGCCGCCCCGCCAGCGCCCCGCGCCGCCCGAGCCGCGCCGGATCGAAAATTCCTCGAGCCGCACCGGGTACCGCATCTCCAGGATCTCCGGATCGGTCATGCGGGTGTTGGTCATGTGCGTCTGCACGGCGCTGGTCCCGTCGAAGCCGGGGCCGGCGCCGGTGCCGCCGCAGATCGTCTCGTAATACTGGTAGGTCGCGTCGCCGAAGAGCGAATTGTTCATCGTGGACTGCGCGGCGGCGCAGGCGTCGAGCGCGGCGAGCAGCGCGTTGCACGTCACCTGGCTGACTTCGGTATTGCCCGCCACCACGGCGCGGCCGGGCGTGGGGCTCAGGAAGCTCGCGGGCGGGACCACGATCTCCAGCGGCTTCAGGCAGCCGTCGTTGAGCGGGATGTCCTCGCCCACCAGGCTGCGGAAGCAGTAGAGCACGACGGCGCGGCAGACCGCCGCCGGCGCGTTGAAGTTGTCCGGCCGCTCGGGCCCCGTGCCGGTGAAGTCGATCACGGCCTTGCGGTTCGCCTGGTCCACCCGCACCGAGACGACGAGCGGCGTGCCGTCATCCGTCACCGTCTCGAAACGGCCATCCTTCAGCGTGGAGAGCACGCGGCGCACGCTCTCCTCCGCATTGTCCATGACGTGGCGCATATAGGCGCGTACCACGTCGAGGCCGAATTCGCGCACGGCCCGGCGGAGCTCCTGCACGCCCGTCTCGTTGGCGGCGATCTGCGCCTTCACGTCGGCTACGTTCACGTCCGGGCTGCGCGCGGGATAGCGCGCGGAACCGAGAAGTTCGCGGAACTCCTTCTCGCGGAAATGGCCGGCATCGACGAGCAGGAAGTCATCGATCACCACGCCCTCCTCCTCCAGCGTGGAGGAGCCGGGCGGGGTGGAGCCGGGAGTGAGGCCGCCGATATCGGCATGATGCCCGCGCGAGCCGACGAAGAAGAGGATCTCCTTACCGGCCTCGTCGAAGACCGGCGTGATCACCGTCACGTCCGGCAGGTGCGTGCCGCCATTATAGGGGTTGTTGAGCGCCACCACGTCGCCGGGCCGCAGCGTGGTGCCGCGCTGGCGGATGACGGTGCGCACGCTCTCGCCCATCGCGCCCAGATGCACGGGCACGTGCGGCGCATTCGCCACCAGCTGGCCCGTGGCGTCGAAGATGGCGCAGGAGAAGTCCAGCCGCTCCTTGATGTTCACGCTGAGACTGGTGTTCTGCAGCACCGTGCCCGTCTGCTCGGCGATGGACATGAAGAGGCTGTTGAACAGCTCCAGCATCACCGGGTCCACGCGGCCCTCGGCGGCGAGGCGGGCGGCGGCGCGGGCCTCGATCCGGTGCAGGACGAGGTGGTCCAGCGGCGTCACCCGCGCTTCCCAGCCGGGCTCCACCACCGTGGTCGCGATGGCCTCGCGGATCAGGGCGGGGCCGCGGATGGCGTCGCCGGCGCGCAGTGCCTCGCGGTCATGTACCGGCGCATCATGCGCAGCGCCCTGCGCGAAGAGCGTGACGCGGTCGAGCAGCGGGATCGCCTCGTGGGAGGCGCGCTCCGCGAGCTTGTCCTCCTGCACGGCCTCGCCGGGCATGGTGACCTCGGCGAGCGCGGCCTCGACCACCACCTCGCGCTCGGGCGTCGCGAAGCCGAAGCGCGCGCGATGGGCCTCGGTGAACTCGCGCAGCACGTCGCGATAGGCGCCGAAGGCAACGGGCAGGAAGGAATCCGTGCCGGCATAGCGCAGGTGCAAGCGATGCGCGGCCTGGAGGCGCGCGGGATCGGCGCCCTGGCGCGCGAGCTCCTGGCGGCCCTCATCCTCCAGCTCGGCCAGCCGCGCCTCAAGCGCCGCGATGGCATCCACCTCAAGCGGCTTCTCGATGGCGGCCTGACGGATCACCGACTGGTCGGCGAGGCCCATGCCATAGGCGCTGAGCACGCCAGCGAAGGGGTGGATGAACACCGTCTCCATGCCCAGCTCGTCGGCCACGAGGCAGGCATGCTGCCCACCCGCGCCGCCGAAGCACGCCAGCGCGTATTTCGTGACGTCATAGCCCCGCTGCAGGCTCACCTGCTTGATGGCATGCGCCATGTTGGAGACGGCGATGCGCAGGAAGCCCTCCGCGACCTCCTCGGGCGAGGGCCTCGTATCCGTCGTGGCCGCGATCTCGGCGGCCAGCGCGGCGAACTTCTCGCGCACGATCCCGGCGTCGAGCGGCTGGTCGCCATTGGGGCCGAAGATCGCGGGGAAGTGCTTGGGCTGGATCTTGCCGACCATGACGTTCGCGTCGGTCACCGTCAGCGGCCCGCCACGGCGGTAGCAGGCCGGGCCCGGCACCGCGCCCGCGCTCTCGGGCCCGACGCGGTAGCGCGCGCCGTCGAACTTCAGGATGGAGCCGCCCCCGGCCGCGACCGTGTTGATCGCCATCATCGGCGCGCGCATCCGCACGCCCGCCACCACCGTCTCGAAGGCACGCTCGAAGGCGCCGGCATAGAGCGCGACGTCCGTGGAGGTGCCCCCCATGTCGAAGCCGATGATGCGGTCGTAGCCCGCCATGGCCGCGGTGCGCGCCGCGCCCACGATGCCGCCGGCCGGGCCGGAGAGGATGGCGTCCTTGCCCTGGAAGCTGCTGGCCTCCGCCAAGCCGCCCGAGGACTGCATGAAGTAGAGGCGCGTGTTGCCGCCCAGCTCGCCCGCCACCTGCTGCACGTAGCGGCCGAGGATGGGCGAAAGGTAGGCGTCGACCACCGTAGTGTCGCCGCGCGGCACGATGCGCGGCAGCGGGCTCGCCTGGTGCGAGAGACTGATCTGCGGGAAGCCGATCTCCTTCGCGATCTCGCCGACGCGCTTCTCATGCTCCGGATGCGCCCAGGCGTGCATCAGCACGACGGCGACGGCGCGGATACCTTCGTCATAGCCGGCCTGCAGCGCCGCCCGCGCGGCGGCCTCGTCGAGGGGCTCGATCTCGGTGCCGTCCACGGCCACGCGGCCGCCGATCTCCACCACGCGCTCGTGCAGCAGCTCGGGCAGCTTCACGTTCAGATCGAAGAGGCGGGGGCGGGCCTGGTTGCCGATGCGCAGCATGTCGGCGAAGCCGTGCGGGACCAGCAGCAGCACACGCTCGCCCTTGCGCTCGAGCAGGGCGTTGGTGGCGACGGTGGTGCCCATCTTCACCGCCTCGACCATCCCCTCGGGCAGGGGGGCGCCGGCCGGCAGGCCCAGGATCTGGCGGATGCCTGCCACGGCCGCATCCTTGTACCGCTCCGGGTTCTCGGAAAGCAGCTTGGCCGTCGAGAGCGAACCATCGGGGTGGCGGGCGACGATGTCGGTGAAGGTACCGCCGCGGTCGATCCAGAATTGCCACTTACCCAGGTTCATCCCAACACTCCTCGATCCCGCTTCGCTTTGCAGGGGTGGGGCGTGGCGCGCAAGGGGGGCGCCGTGTTACTGAACACGCCAACAAAGGGATCTGTATTGAGCTTCTGGGGCAAGATCATCGGAGGGATCGCGGGCTTCGCCACGGGCGGCCCGGTGGGCGCCGTCATGGGCGCCATCGCGGGCCATGCGGCGGACAACGCCAAGCGCCTCGGCCCCAATGCCGCGAACATGGCCGCGATGCTGGGCTCGCGCGAGCAGCTCTTCGCCATTTCCGTCGTGGTTCTCTCGGCCAAGCTGGCGAAATGCGACGGCCCCGTGGTCCGGGCCGAGATCGACGCCTTCAAGCGCATGTTCCGCATCCCGCCCCAGAACATGAAGGACGTGGCCGAGCTTTTCGACGAGGCCCGCGAGACCGCCACCGATTTCGAGCCCTTCGCCGACCGCCTGGGCGAAGCCTTCGCCGCCGAGCGCCCCGTGCTGGAGGACGTGCTGAGCGCCCTCTTCCAGATCGCCCGCGCCGACGGCCCCCTGACCCGCGGCGAGGTCCGCTTCCTGCAACGCGTTCAGATCGGCTTCGGATTGGAGGCCAGGGAATGGGAACGCGCCCGCGACGGGCAGGCCCGCCCCGGCGCCGAGCCCGAGCGCGGGGGCATCGACGCCTACGCCGTGCTGGGCCTGCCCAAGGATGCCTCGGACGAGCAAATCCGCGCCACCTGGCGCCGCCTGATGCGCGAAAACCATCCTGACGCGATGGCGGCCCGGGGCATGAACAAGGACATCATCTCTCGCGCTACGGACAAGGTGGCGGAGATCAATTCCGCCTGGGACCGGATCAAGCGAGAGCGGAAGCTCTGATGCAACGCGTGACGGAGCTGCCTTCGCCCAATGTGGAGACGCGCCCGCCCGGCGCCGTCATCGACATGCTGATCCTGCACTACACCGGGATGCGCAGCGGCCGAGAGGCCATCGCCCGCCTGCGCGACCCGGAGGCCGTGGTGTCCTCTCATTATGTGGTCGAGGAGGACGGGCAGATCTTCCGGCTGGTGCCCGAGACGCTCCGGGCCCGGCATGCCGGGATCTCCCATTGGCGGGGGCGGGAGGCACTGAACGGTACCTCGATCGGCATCGAGATCGTCAATCCGGGCCATGAATGGGGTTATCGCCATTTCCCCGCCCTGCAGATGGCGGCGGTGGCCGAGCTGGCGCTGGATATCCTGGAGCGCCATCCCATCCCGCCGCGCAACGTGGTGGGGCACAGCGACGTCGCGCCCGACCGCAAGCAGGATCCAGGCGAATTGTTCGACTGGCAGGGGCTGGCGGCGAACGGCATCGGGATCTGGCCGGAGGCCGATGGGCCTGCAGAGGGCGACGCGCTCGAGCTGCTGGGCCGCATCGGCTACCGGACCGACCTGCCGCTGGACGTGCTGGTGACGGCCTTCCAGCGCCATTGGCGGCCGGAATTCGTCGATGGGCGGGCCGATGCGGAGACGCTCGCGCGCATGCGGGGCGTGCTCGCCGCAATCGGATGACGCCCGAGGGGGTCGCGGCGCTCTGCCGTGAGAATCCGGGGATGCGCGCAGCGCTGAAGGCGGTGGCGCGGCATGGCCCGCCGGGCGCCTGGATCGGCGCGGGATTCCTGCGGAATGCGGTGTGGGACGTGCTGCATGGCAGGCGGCCGGATGTAGCCGAGCTGGCCGATCTGGATGTGGTGTTCCTGGATGCGGCCCATCCCGATCCGGCGGCGGACGAGGCATGGGAGGCTCGGCTGCGCGAGGCCCTGCCCCTGCCCTGGTCCGTGACCAACCAGGCGCGCATGCACGGCCGCAGTGGCCAGGCTGCCTATTGCGACCTGGCCGAGGCCATCGCCCATTGGCCCGAGACCGCGACGGCCGTGGCGGCGCGCATGGCAGGCGGGAAGGTCGAGCTGCTGGCGCCGCATGGATGGACGGACCTGCTGAGACTTCTCGTGCGGCCCACGCCGGCCTTCGAGGCCCGGCGAGAGGTCGTCGCGCAACGTGCCGAGGCAAAAGGCTGGCGCCACCGATGGCCCAGACTAACCTTCGCGTAGCAGCACGCCTTCCCGGAATCCGGCCGCCCGGCGTCTGAGGGCAGGAAAAACCAAATTCATTCGCCTCCGGCGGATGAATTTGGTGCCGGGCAGCCTGTAAGCCGGGTTCTGTCTTGGCCCGAAGGCCATGGACGACCATTCCTCTGGGACCTGCGTTGCCGCAGGCCTCGCGCGGCCAACCCGGAGGACGAGGCGGAAATGCCCCTGCTTGCGCTGCCCTCCCTATTCGGCCTTGCTCCCGGTGGGGTTTGCCGTGCCGCCGCCATTGCTGGAAGCGCGGTGGGCTCTTACCCCACCGTTTCACCCTTGCCATGTGCGCCGAAGCGGCCATGGCGGTCTGTTCTCTGTGGCACTTTCCCTAGGCTTTCGCCCGCCGGCCGTTGGCCGGCACCGTATTTCCGTGGAGCCCGGACTTTCCTCCAGCCCCGCGATCGCTCGCAGGACCAGCGGTCGTCCAGCCACCCGGCACCGCCGCGTCCTTCGCGCCCCTTTCGGCATAGGTCAAGTCAAACCCTGTTGCTCCTGTGCAACACGGCCCAAAGAAGGTGACCAACCATGGACATGGAATTTTAAGTTATGGCCATACCGTTTTGAATAAGAACGATTTTTCTCGTTTCGGCGTGTTTCGGGATGAGTCGTTATCCCTTGATCACCCATAATCACCCAGATAAAACCACCTCAGCCCAATACGGATGACAGCACGCTCGGGGGGGCGAGCCATCTGGAAATGGGCTGGTCGGGCGAGCCGACGGGATTCCGGGGGGGATCTCGTCGGCCGCTGCTCCCGCCCCGCGGCATTCCGGAAGTCCCCCTTGGCACGTTCGAAAGGGGCATCGGACCGCAGGATGACCCAGTTCCGGGGCAAGTTCACCAACGGGTTGGACAAGAAGGGCCGCTGCAGCGTGCCCGCTCAGTTCCGCACCCGTCTTGCCGGCGAGAGCCTGGTCCTGCGCCGTTCCACCCGCCACCCGTGCATCGAAGCCTGGCCGGCCTCTGCCTTCGACGCCGAGCTCGCTTCCCGCAGCCCCTTGGATGAACCCGACGAGGACGAGGAATTCAAGGCCTATGCCCTTTTCTCCGACACCGTCGAAGTCACCCCCGATCCGGACGGCCGCATGATCCTGCCGGCGGATCTCATCGCTTTCGCTGGCCTCAGCGACAGCATCTCCTTCCTCGGCCGCATGGAGCGCATCGAGCTCTGGGAGCCCGCGGCCGCCGAGGCGATGATCGAGAAGGCCCGCCAGGCCCTGGCCGACAAGGCCCGCGCTCGCGCCAGCACGGCCGGGGGCGGCTGATGCATATCCCCGTCCTCCTCCCCGAGGTCCTGCAGTACCTGGCGCCCCGCGCCGGCGAGGCGATTCTCGACGGCACCTTCGGCGGCGGCGGCTATACCCGCGCCATCCTGGACGCCGCCCCTTGCACCGTCTGGGCCATGGATCGCGACCCCGACGCGATCGCACGCGGGGCAGCGTTGGTAGCCGCCTATCCGGGCCGCCTGCACCTGATCGAGGGCCGCTTCGGCGACATGATGGAGCACCTCGCCGCCCATGGCGTGACCCAGCTCGACGGCGTGGTGCTCGACCTCGGCGTCTCCAGCTTCCAGCTGGACGAGCCCGAGCGCGGCTTCTCCTTCCGCGCGGACGGGCCGCTCGACATGCGGATGGGCCGCACCGGGCCGAGCGCGGCGGACCTCGTGAATACGCTGCCGGAAGCCGAGCTCGCCGACCTCATCTGGGAGTTCGGCGAAGAACGCCATTCCCGCCGCGTCGCCCGCGCCATCGTGAAGGCCCGCGCGGAGGAGCCCTTCACCACCACGCTGCGCCTCGCCGAGACCATCCGCCGCTCCGTCCCCCGCGACCCTTCCGGCATCCATGGCGCGACGCGCAGCTTCCAGGCGCTGCGCATCCGCGTGAACGACGAGCTGGGGGAGATCGAACGCGCCCTCGAGCAGGCGATGAAGCTGCTGGCCCCCGGCGGCCGCATCGTCGTCGTCTCCTTCCATTCGCTGGAGGACCGCATCGTGAAGCGGGCCTTCCAGAAGGCGGCGGGCCGCACGCCCGGCGCCTCGCGGCACGATCCCGGCTCGCTGCTCGCCCCGCGCGCGGCCACCGGCTTCGAGCTGCTGACCACCCGGTCCGTCCGCCCCACCGCGGCCGAGAGCGAGGCCAACCCCCGCGCCCGCTCCGCCCATCTCCGCGCCCTGCTCCGCAAGCCCGAAAGCCGCGCCGCATGATTCATCCGCTCACCATCGTCACCTTCGCGGCGTTCCTCGGGGCCGGTCTCTACGTCTTCCAGACGAAGGAAGAGGTCTCGAAGCTGGACCGCGAGCTGCGCGACATCCGCCGCCAGACGGAGACGGAGCGCGGACGCACGCAGACGCTCTCGGCGGAATGGGCCAGGCTGAACGACCAGGATCGCCTGCGGACCATGGCTGGCGCTTATCTGCGCGACATGCAGCCAATGGAGCCGGCCCAGTTCCAGCGGCTGGAGGATGCCCAGCGCCGCATGCCCCAGGCCGTGGCCTTCGCCAGCACGGGCTCGGGCTTCCGCCGCCGCGCGGACGCGCCTTCCGCGCCCGGCGAGGTGCTGATCTTCAGCGCCTCCACCATGTTCGCCGAGGCCGAGCCGCGCCGCGCCCCCGTGCCGGCGGCCGCGACCACCGCGGAGCCGGTCGCGCCGGTCGTCGCCGCGGCCGCCCCGCCCGCCGCCCCTCCGGCACCTGCACCGGCACCCGCGCCCGTCGTGGCCGCCGCGCCCGTTTCGCCGCCGCCTGCCCCGCGCCCCGCGCCGGTCGCCGCCGCCGCCGCGCCACGCCCCGCGCCAAATCCAGCCGCCGCGGCGCTGCCGCCCATCGCGGCCCCCGCCCTGGCCGCCGAAGCCGCGCCGCGCCACGCCGCGCCGGTCGCCGCCGCCGCGCCGCCGATCGCAACATCGGCCTCGGCCCGCCTGGCCGACGCCGCGCCCGTGGCCCGGCCGGCACCCCGTCCGCGCGCCGAGCCCGTGACGCCCGCGCCCCGCCAGCTGGCCCGGAACGACGCCCCGGCGGCGGCCCCGGTCGCGATGCGGACGGCGCTGCACGTGGCCCCCGCGCCGATCGGCGGCTCGATGCTCGGCGGTTCCGCCCTGCCGCCCCCGGTACCCTTCGCCCGATGACCGACCTGCCGCCTCCCTCCCCGGAATCGCGGCCCGCCGGCTTCGGCGGAATGCCGCATGTGGAGCCGGTCCTGCCGGTGCGGGAGGCCGCGCCCTCGCGCGCCCTGGTGCGGGTCCAGGCGCAGGACGCCCAGTTCCAGCGCCGCATTCGCGGCCGGCTGGCCTTGGCCTCCATCGGCTTCGGCGTGCTGTTCCTGGCGGTGGCGGCGAAGCTGACGGATGCGATGATCCTCTCGCCCGCGACATCGCGGATCGCGCAAGCGCCGCGTCTTCCCTCGGCCGAACCCGCCGTCTCGCGCGCCGCCATCACCGACCGCAACGGCGAGATCCTCGCCGTCACCGTGCGCGGCACCGCGCTCTACGCCCGGCCGGGCGAGATCGACCATCCCAGTCAGGTGGCGGATCAGCTCGTCCGCATCCTGCCGCATCTGGACCGCGCGCGGCTGGTCCAGCGCCTGAGCCCGCCGCGGCAGTTCGCCTATATCGACCGCTTCATCACGCCGCGGCAGCAACAGCAGATCAACGACCTCGGCATCCTCGGCCTCTATTTCGAGACCGCCGAACGCCGCACCTATCCGCGCGGCCGCGACGCCGCTCATGTGCTGGGCGCGGTGGACGTGGACGGCGAGGGCATCGCAGGCGTCGAGAAGTGGTACGATGAGCGCCTGCGCGTCAGCCCCACCCCGCTGCGGCTCTCGATCGACATCCGCATCCAGCGGGAGCTACGCGAGGCCCTCGACTGGGCCATCGACCGCTTCAGCGCCATCGGCGGCTCGGCCATCCTGATGGATGTCAACACGGCGGAGGTGCTCGGCATGGTGAGCCTGCCCGACTTCGCCGCCTCCGACCTCGCCACCGCCTCGGCCGAGAGCCGGTTCAACCGCGCGGTCACCGGCGCCTACGAGCCGGGCTCGACCTTCAAGCTCTTCACCGCCGCTTCGGCGCTGGAAGCGGGCGTCGTTCAGATCAACGGCGGCTTCGACGCCACCCGTCCCATTCGCATCGGCCGGTTCGAGATCAACGACTTCCACGGCAAGCACCGCTGGCTGAGCCTGCCGGAGATCATCGCCTACTCCTCCAACCTCGCCAGCGCGCACATGGCGATGGCGGTGGGCGGCGGGCGGCATCGCGAGTTCCTGATGCGGATGGGCATGGGCGGGCGCCTGGGCATCGAGCTGCCGGAAGCGGCTTCCACGCTGGTGCCCTCGGTGCGGCGTTGGCGCGACATCAACACCATGACCATCGGCTTCGGCCAGGGCATCTCGGTCACGCCGCTGCACATCATCACGGGCGTCTCCGCGCTCGCCAATGGCGGCACGCTGCGCCAGCCCACCGTCCTCGCCGTCCCGCCGGGACAGGAGCGCGAGGGCGTGCGCGTGATCAGCGAGCGCACCTCCGAGCAGATCCGCCGCCTGATGCGGGTGGCCGTGACCGACGGCTCCGCGCGTTCCTCGGACTCGCCCGGCTACTTCATGGGCGGCAAGACCGGCACGGCGCAGAAGGTCGGCGATCGCGGCCAGTATCTGGAAAACCGGCGTATCTCCTCGTTCATCGGGGCTTTCCCGATGAATGCGCCGCGCTACGCCATGCACATCCTGGTGGACGAGCCGAAGCCGCGCGCCGATACGGGCGGATACGCCACCGCGGGCGTGGTGGCCGCGCCGACCGCCCGCCGCGTCGTGGAGCGCGTGGGCCCGATCCTGGGCCTGGTGCCCGAGACCGAGCGCATCGCCCAGATCCAGCAGACCATCGCGCTGCCGCTGCAGTCCGCGCGCCCGCGCGCCGCCACGACGACGACCACCCCCACGGTCGCGCCGCCCCGCTCGCCCACGCCCGTCCCCGCGCCGGCAATGCTGCCGCGCACCCCGCCCTCGATGGACCCGCAGGCTCCCCCGCTCCGCCGCACCGATGCGGGGGATGGCATCGCCATGCCGCGCCTCGTGCTGCATCTCCCCGCCCCCATGCCCCCCGAGACAGGCCGTGCATCTCGATGAGCTCCGCAGCCTCTGTCCGGAACTGAGGGGCGAAGGCCCCGCCGAGATACGCGGCATCACGGCCGATAGCCGCGCGGTCCGCCCCGGCTTCCTCTTCGCGGCGCTGCCCGGCGCCAAGGCCGACGGCGCCCGCTTCATCGCGGACGCGGTGCGGGCGGGCGCGGCAGCGATCCTGGCGCCCCAGGGCACCGAATGGCCCGCGGGCGTGCCCTCCCTCCCCTTCCTGCGCGCGGCCGACCCGCGTCGTGTCCTCGCGCTCATGGCCGCCGCCTTCCACGGCGCGCAGCCCGAGCGCGTGGTCGCGATCACGGGCACCAACGGCAAGACCAGCACGGCGGATTTTCATCGCCAGCTCATGGGATTGGCCGGGAGGCGCGCGGCCTCGCTCGGCACGCTCGGCCTCGTCGCCGAGGGCTTTCCCGTGGGTCCCAGCCTCACCACGCCGGACCCCGTCACCCTCCACGCACAGCTGGCCGAGCTGGCGCGGGCGGGCGTGACGGACCTCGCACTGGAAGCCAGCTCCCACGGGCTGGACCAGCGGCGGCTGGATGGCGTTAAGCTCGCGGCCGGCGCCTTCACCAACCTCACGCGCGACCATCTCGACTACCATCGCGACATGGCGGGATACCGCGCCGCCAAGCTGCGCCTCTTCGATACGCTGCTGCCGAAGGGCGCGGCGGCCGTTCTTCACACGGAGATGGACAGCGAGACCCTCGCCGCCCTTCGCGCCATCGTGGCGGAGCGCGCCCTGCGCGGGATCGAGGCCGGCGAGGCCGGGCGCGATATCCGGCTCCTCGCGCAGCGGCCGCTGCCCGGCGGCCAGGTGCTGGCGCTGGACGCCTTCGGGCGGAAGGCCGAAGTCACACTCGCCCTGCCCGGCCGCTTCCAGGCCGACAACGTGCTGGTGGCCACGGGCCTCGCGGTGGGTCTCGGCCTCGACATCGGGCGCGTGCTGGACCTGCTTCCCTCGCTGCGGGGCGTGCGCGGCCGGATGGAGCTGGCCACGACCCTGCCCAACGGCGCCGCCGTCTATGTCGACTATGCCCATACGCCCGATGCGCTGGAGCGCCTGCTGGACGCGCTGCGCCCGCATGTCGGGCCCGGCGGGCGGCTGCACGTGCTGTTCGGCGCGGGCGGCGACCGCGATCCCGGCAAGCGCCCCCTGATGGGCGCGGCCGCCGCGCGCGGTGCCGACGAGCTCTGGATAACCGACGACAACCCGCGCAGCGAGGATCCCGCCGCGATCCGCGCCGCCATCCGTGCCGCCGCGCCCTCCTCCCGCGACGCGGGCGAGCGCGAGGGCGCCATCGCCGCCGCGCTGGCCGCGCTCAGGCCAGGGGATGTGTTAGCCGTGGCAGGCAAGGGCCATGAGAGCGGCCAGACCATCGCGGGCGTCACCACCCCCTTCGACGATGCCGAGGTGGTCCGCCGCCTCGCCGGAGCCCTGCCATGAGCGCGCTCTGGACCGCCGAGGAGCTGCGCGCCGCCACGGGCGGAGCCTGTCCGGACGGTCTGACGGCCGATGGTGTCTCCATCGACAGCCGCACCGTCCAGCACGGCGATCTCTTCGTGGCGCTCCGCGACGCACGGGACGGGCATGAGTTCGTCGCCCATGCTCTCGCCAAGGGCGCGAGCGCCATGGTCGATCGCGACATGGGCGAAGGCCCCTTCCTGCGCGTGGCCGAGACCCTGCAGGGCCTGACGGCCCTCGGCGCGGCCGGGCGCGAGCGCTGCGGCGCACGGGTGATCGCCGTCACCGGCAGCGTCGGCAAGACCACGACCAAGGAGATGCTGAAGCGCGCCTGCGCGGCGCTCGGCGCCACCCATGCCTCGGTCGCCAGCTACAACAACCAGTGGGGCGTGCCTCTGACGCTGGCCCGGATGCCGCGCGCGACCGAATGGGCCGCGATCGAGATCGGTATGAACCACCGGGGCGAGATCGCCCCCCTCTCCCGCCTCACCCGGCCGCATGTGGCGCTGGTGAGCCATGTCGGCACGGCGCATATCGGCAATCTGGGCAGCGCCGAGGCCATCGCGGATGAGAAGGCGGACGTCGCGGCGGGCCTGCTGCCCGGCGGCGTCGCCGTCCTGCCGCAGGACAGCCCCTTCTTCGGCCGGATGGCCGATATCGCAGCGGCCGCGGGCGCCATCGTGGTCGGGTTTGGCGAGAGCCCCGAGGCCTCGGCGCGCCTGCTCTCCTATAGGGGGCTGGAAGCGGCGGGCGAGGCGGAGTTCGAACTGTCCGGCCGCTATGTGGCCGTGCGGCTCGAGCAGCCCGGCAAGCATATGGCGATGAACGCCCTGGCCGCGCTGGCCGCCATCCAGGCGGCCGGGGGCGATGCCGGGCTGGCCGCCGCCGCCCTCTCGGGCTTCGGCGCCGGGGCCGGGCGGGGCGAGATGCGGCGCGTCTCCACGCCCGACATGGGCACCGCCCTGCTGCTGGACGAGAGCTACAACGCCTCGGACAGCGCCGTCCGGGCGGCGCTCGGCGTGCTCGCTCAGCAGAAGGCCAAGCGCCGGATCGCGGTCCTGGGCGACATGCTGGAGCTCGGCGAGTTCGGGCCCGACCTGCACGCGGCGCTGGCCACCGATGTGGCCAACGCAGCCGACCTGGTCTATGCGTGCGGCCCCCTCATGGGGCATCTCTTCGCCGCCCTGCCGGCCGCCAAGCAGGGCGCACACACCCACGACGCCGCGAGCCTCGCGCCCATCGTCTCCGCCGCCCTGCGTGACGGAGACGCGGTGCTGGTGAAGGGATCCCTCGGCATGCGCATGGCCGAGATCATCCGCGCGATCTCCGGCGCCCAGAGGAATACCGCATGATCCCGCTGCTGGTCGGCCCGCTCGCCGACGACTTCATCCTGTTCAACCTGGCCCGCTACACGACCTTCCGCGCGGGCGCGGCCTGCATGACCGCGCTCTTCATCTGCCTCGTCTTCGGCAGCTCCATCATCAACTGGCTCCGCAGCTTCCAGCGCGGCGGCCAGCCCATCCGCGAGGACGGGCCCGAGAGCCACCTCATCACCAAGAAGGGCACGCCCACCATGGGCGGCGTGATGATCCTGCTCTCGCTCACCCTCTCCGTGCTGCTCTGGGCCGATCTGCGGAACGGCTTCGTCTGGGCCGTGCTCTTCGTGACGCTGGGTTACGGGGGCCTCGGCTTCGCGGATGACTGGCTGAAGGTCACGAAACGCAACACCAAGGGTGTCTCCGGCCGGCAGAAGCTCATCGCGCAGGGGGCCATCGCGCTGGCCGCCGGCATCTGGTTCTCGCTGATGCTGCCGGAGCCGTTGTCCACCACGATGGCGGTGCCCTTCCTGAAGGACTTTCTCATCCCCTTCGGGCTTTTCTTCCCGCTGGTCGCCGCCTTCGTGATGATGGGCGCCTCCAACGCCGTGAACCTGACGGATGGACTGGACGGCCTCGCCATCGTGCCGGTGATGATCGCCGCGGCCGTCTTCGCGCTGATCGCCTATCTCGTCGGCAACCGCGTCTTCGCGGACTACCTGCAACTGCACGGTGTGCCGGGTTCCGGTGAACTCGCGGTGTTCTGTTCCGCGCTGATCGGCGCCTCGCTCGGCTTCCTGTGGTTCAACGCGCCGCCGGCGGCCGTCTTCATGGGCGATACGGGCAGCCTCGCGCTCGGCGGCGCGCTCGGCGCGACCGCCGTCGCGACCAAGCACGAGATCGTGCTGGCCATCGTAGGCGGGCTCTTCGTGGTGGAGACGCTGTCGGTCGTGATCCAGGTCTTCTGGTTCAAGCGCACGGGCCGGCGCGTCTTCCTCATGGCGCCGCTGCATCATCACTTCGAGAAGAAGGGCTGGGCCGAGCCCACCATCGTGATCCGCTTCTGGATCATCGCGATGGTGCTGGCGCTGGTCGGCCTTTCGACGCTGAAGATCCGATGATGGCGTCCGATCGCGAAGCGGAGCGAAGCGTGAATCGGCCGCCCCGCGATCTGCCGTTTCGCGGAGAGCGGATCGCCGTCGTGGGGCTCGGCAAGGCCGGGCTTCCGGCCGCGCGCCGCCTTCGCGAATGGGGCGCCGAGGTCACTGCCTGGGACGACAAGGAGCCCGCGCGGGCCGAGGCCGCAGCCCTGGGCCTGACCGTCGCCGACCCGGCCGTGAGCTTCGGCTTCGATGCCCTGCTGCTGTCGCCGGGCATCCCGCACATCCTGCCGCGCGTCCATCCGGCCGCCGCCGCCGCGCGCGCGGCCGGCACGCCGGTGCTGGCCGATGTCGAGTTCCTCTACCGCGCGGTGCGCGCCGCCGGCAGCCAGGCGCGCTTCGCCGGCATCACTGGCACCAATGGCAAGAGCACGGTGACCGCGCTGCTGGCCCATCTGCTCTCGGGCGCCGGAATCCCGGTCCAGGCGGGCGGCAACCTGGGGCCGGCGGCGCTGGACATGCCCATTCTCGGCGACGACGGCGTCTACGTGCTCGAAATGTCGTCCTACATGCTGGAGCGAATCGATTCGCTTCGATTCAACTCGGCGGCCATGCTGAATCTCAGCGCCGATCATCTCGATCGCCATGGCGACATGGCGGGCTACCTGGCCGCCAAGGCCCGGATCTTCGCGCGCCAGCTCGCCGAAGACACGGCGGTGCTCGGCATGGACGATCCGGAGACGGCGGGGCTGCGCGGCGGCCTCGCAGCGCATGTCGTGCCCATTTCGGGGCATACGCCCGTGCCCGGCGGCTACTGGGCCCAAGGCAGCCTGCTGCGCGACGAGCAGGGCCTGATCGCCGACCTTTCCACCTGCCGCACCCTGCCGGGCCAGCACAACGCCCAGAACGCGGCGGCCGCCTGCGCCATGGCCGTCTCGCTGGGCCTGCGCCGTAACCGGCTGGCCGATGGGCTGCACTCCTATCCCGGCCTGCCGCACCGGCAGGAGCTGGTGGGCGAGATCCGAGGCGTGCGCTTCATCAATGACAGCAAGGCCACCAATGCAGACAGCGCGGCCCGCGCGCTGGCGAGCTATCCGCGCGTGATCTGGATCGCGGGCGGCGTCGGCAAAGAAGGCGGCATCGAGCCGCTGGCCCCCTATTTCGGCCATGTGGCCGAGGCCTTCCTGATCGGTCAGGACGCGGCGGCCTTCGGCGCCACGCTCTCGGCCCACGGGGTGCCGCACCAGTTCAGCGGCACGCTGGCCGAGGCGCTCTCCGGCGCGGCCGAGGCCGCCTTCTCGGGCGCCGCCGAGGTGGTGCTGCTCTCCCCGGCCGCGGCCTCATGGGATCAATTCACTGGTTTCGACCAGCGCGGCGACGCCTTCCGCGCGCTGGTCCGTCATATGCCCGGAGGGCAAGGCTGATGGCCGTCTCCCGCACCGACACGTCCCTTCTCGGCCGCTGGTGGTGGAGCGTGGATCGCTGGACCCTGGCCGCACTGCTGGCGCTGGTCGCGATCGGCTACGTCATGATGCTCTCTGCCTCGCCCGCCGTGGCCGAGCGCATCGGCGCCTCCTCGCGCCACATGTTCCTCGCGAGGCAGGTCTTCTACTCGGCCATCGCGGTGGTGGTGATGGTCGCGGTCTCGCTCTGCTCGCCGCGATGGGTCTTGCGGCTCGCGCTGCTGGGCGCGCTGGGCGCGCTGGTGCTGACGGCGGCGACGCTGGTAATCGGCGTCGAGATCAAGGGCGCGCGCCGCTGGCTGCCTATCCCGGGCCTTTCGCTGCAGCCCTCGGAATTCCTGAAGCCCTGTCTCGCCGTGGTCTGCGGCTGGCTGCTGGCCGAGGGCAAACGCTCACGCCGCTTCCCCGGCCTGCTCATTGCCTTCGGCTGCATCGGCATCGTCGCGGTGCTGCTCAAGCAGCAGCCGGATATCGGCATGCTGGCCGTCATCGTGATGGTGTTCCTCGCGCAGGTCTTCGTCTCGGGCATCAACCTCTTCTGGGTGGCCATCGCCGGCTGCGCCGTGCCGCTGCTCGGCGTGTTGGCCTATATGTTCCACCCGCACGTCCGCAGCCGCGTGCAGCGGTTCCTCGACCCCGAGGCTGGCGACAATTTCCAGATCCGCATGTCGCTCGAGGCCTTCGGCAATGGCGGCCTGCTGGGCCGCGGCCCTGGCGAGGGTCGCGTGAAGGACGTACTCCCCGACGCCCATGCCGACTTCGTCTTCCCCGTGGTGGGCGAGGAATTCGGCCTCGTCATCTGCCTCGTGATCCTCGCGATCTTCGCCTTCGTGGTGATCCGGGGCCTCGTGCGCCTGATGCCCGAGCGCGACCCCTATGTGAGCCTCGCGGCGACCGGCCTGCTGACGCAGTTCGGCCTTCAGGCCTTCATCAACATGGGCAGCTCGCTGCACCTGATCCCGACCAAGGGCATGACGCTGCCCTTCGTTTCCTACGGCGGTTCCTCGGTCGTGGCGCTGGCCCTCGGCATGGGGTTCCTGCTGGCGCTGACGCGCAAGCGCATGCCGCGCGCCGATGACACGCAGCCCTTCCTCGCGGGCGGCCGTGCGCCCGCGATGTCATGAGAGGGCCGGCCGTGTCTCCCATCGCCATCGCCGCCGGAGGCACCGGGGGACACCTCTTCCCCGCCGAGGCGCTGGCCGCCGAGCTGACAGCGCGCGGCGAGCGGATCGTGCTCTTCACCGATGCGCGCTCGGCTGCCTTCGACAGCCCCGCCTTCTCGAATGCCGAGCGCTTCGTGCTCAGCGGCGAGGGCATAGCGGGCCGCAGCCCCGTCAAGGCGGCCAAGGGCGCGATGAAGCTCGCCGCCGGGACCATGACGGCGCGGGGCCTGCTGAAGCGGCTGAACGCGGCGGCCGTGGTGGGCTTCGGCGGCTACCCGGCCATCCCGCCCGCCCTCGCGGCGCTGAGCCTCGGCCGGGGGCGGCCGGCCCTGATCCTGCACGAGCAGAACGCGGTCCTCGGCCGCGCGAACCGGGCGCTCGCCCCGCGCGCGGACCTGCTGGCCCTGGCCTATGCCGAAACCTCCCGCGTGCCGCCCAGCGCCCATGTCGCCCATGTGGGCAACCCGGTCCGCCCGGCGCTCGCGGCGCTGGCGGGCGCGGAATACCCCTCCGCCGACGGGGCGCTGCGGCTGCTGGTCACCGGCGGCTCGCTTGGCGCGCGGGTCTTCGCGGACCTCGTGCCCCCGGCCATCGCAGCTCTCCCCGAGGCGATCCGGACGCGGCTGGTGATCGACCAGCAATGCCGCGTGGAGGACCTGGAGCGGGTCCGCGCCGCCTATGCCGGCACCGGAATCCCCGTGCAGCTCTCGCCCTTCTTCCCTGACATCGCGGGAAGGTTGGCCAGTGCCCATCTGGTGATCGCCCGCGCCGGGGCCTCGACCGTGGCCGAGCTCGCCTGCGCGGGCCGCCCCTCCCTCCTGCTGCCCCTGCCCTCGGCCATCGACAACCACCAGGCGGCCAATGCGCGCGCCCTGGAAGCGGCCGGAGCGGCCCTGGTCCTGCCCCAGGCCACGACCACCCCGGCGCGACTCGCTGAATTGCTGGAACAATTTCTGGGCTCGTCGGAGAGGCTTGCCGAAGCGGCCCATGCTGCGGCATCCCTGGCAAGGCCCCAGGCCGCGCGAGACCTCGCCGATCTGGTCCTTGCCCTCGCCCATCGGGCGCAAACCCTTCAGGAACCACGCTGATGCGCGCGCTGCCGCTCTCCATCGGAACGATCCACTTCGTCGGCATTGGCGGCATCGGCATGTCGGGCATCGCCGAGGTGCTGCATAACCTTGGCTACACGGTCCAAGGCAGCGATCTTTCCGAGAGCGCGAATGTCGCCCGCCTGCGCGAGGCGGGGATTCCCGTCACGGTCGGTCATGCCGCCGAGAACCTGGGCGGCGCGCAGGTCGTCGTCGTCAGCACCGCCGTGAAGAAGGACAACCCCGAGGTCCAGGCCGCCCGCGCGCGCCTGCTGCCCGTGGTGCGCCGCGCCGAGATGCTGGCCGAGCTCATGCGCCTCAAATGGGGCATCGCCGTCGGCGGCACGCATGGCAAGACCACCACGACCAGCCTGATCGCCTGCGTGCTGGAGCAGGCGAAGCTCGACCCCACCGTGATCAACGGCGGCATCATCAACGCCTATGGCACCAATACCCGCATGGGCACGGGCGAGTGGATGGTGGTCGAGGCCGATGAGAGCGACGGCTCCTTCCTGCGCCTGCCCTCCACGGTCGCCGTCGTCACCAACATGGACCCCGAGCACCTGGATCACTGGGGCACCGAGGAGGCGATGAAGGAGGGCTATGCCCAGTTCGTCGGCAACATTCCCTTCTACGGCTTCGCCGTTCTCTGCGCCGACCATCCGGGCGTGCAGCAGATGATCCCGAAGCTGGACCGCCGCCTCGTCACCTACGGCTTCTCGCCGCAGGCCGACGTGCGCGCCGAGAAGGTGCTGACCAACCGCATGGGCGCAAGCTTCGAGGTCACGGTGCAGGACCGCACGACGGGCCGCGCGCGTACGCTGCAGCCCTTCCGCCTTCCCATGCTCGGCCACCACAACGTCCAGAACGCGCTGGCGGCCATCGCTGTCGGCGTCGAGATGGACGTGCCGGAGGATGTGATCCGGGCGGCGCTCGCCGGCTTCAAGGGGGTGAAGCGCCGCTTCACCCGCGTGGGCGAGACGGGCGGCATCACGGTGATCGACGACTATGGCCACCACCCGGTCGAGATTGCGGCCGTGCTCAAGGCCGCGCGCCAGGCCGGCGCGCGAGACGTGATCGCGGTGGTGCAGCCGCACCGCTATTCGCGCCTGCAGCAGCTCTTCCCGGAGTTCTGCGCCTGCATGAACGATGCGGGCACCGTCATCGTCGCCGACGTCTATGCGGCCGGCGAAGCGGCGATCGAGGGCGTGGACAAGGATGCGCTGGTGGATGGGCTGCGCGCCCGCGGCCACCGCAGCGTGGTGCCGCTGCCCGAGCCCGACAGCCTCGCCGAGATGATCAACGCCATCGCGCGGCCGGGCGACTACGTGGTCTGCCTCGGCGCGGGCAACATCACGGCCTGGGCGCATGCGCTGCCGGGGCAGCTGGCCGCTCTCCAGGCCCAAGGCGGTGCACATGGGGGCGCGGGGTCGCGGGTCACGCCGCTGCGCCGCGCATGAGCATGCGGGGCACCTCGCCGCATCGGATGCCGGCCATTCGCGGCCGGGTGGAGGCGGGTGCGAGCCTCGCACCCTTCACCTGGTTCCGCGTGGGCGGGCCTGCCGAGTGGCTGGCGCGCCCCGCCGATGCCGAGGACCTTCTCGCCCTGCTCGCGGCGCTCGACCCCGCCACGCCGCTGACGGTGCTGGGCGCGGCCTCCAACCTCATCATCCGTGACGGCGGGCTGCCCGGCGTCACGCTGCGCCTGCCGCCGCGCGGCTTCGGCGCGGTGGCCGTGGAGGCCGATGGCCTGATCGCGGGCGCCGCCGCGCTGGATGCGACCGTCGCGCAACACGCGGCGGCGGGCGGGCTTTCCGGCCTCGAATTCCTGAGCGGCATTCCCGGCAGCATCGGCGGCGCCATCGCCATGAATGCCGGCGCCTATGGGCGCGAGATCGTCGACGTCCTGGACTGGGCCGAGGTCGCGACCGCGGACGGTCTCCTGCGCCTGGATGCGGCGGGGCTGCGCCTCGCCTACCGCCATGCCGAGCTGCCCTTCCGCGGCGTCGTCACGCGCGCCCGGCTGCGCGGTACGCCCGGCGATTCCTCCGCCATCGGGGCGCGGATGGCCGAGATCCGCACCTCGCGCGAGGCCACGCAGCCCGTGCGGGCCAGGACCGGCGGCAGCACCTTCCGCAACCCGGAGGGCCGCAAGGCCTGGGCGCTGATCGACGCCGCGGGATGCCGCGGCCTGCGCCTCGGCGGCGCCCAGGTCAGCGAGAAGCACACCAACTTCCTGCTCAACACGGATGACGCCACGGCTTCCGACCTGGAAGCCCTCGGCGAGACCGTCCGCGCCCGCGTGCTGGAGCATTCCGGCATCGAGTTGCAGTGGGAAATCAAGCGTATCGGAGTTCCGGCATGAATGCCTTCGCCCCCATCGCCCGCGACCCGAAGGACACCCATGTGGCCGTGCTGCACGGCGGCATCTCCGCCGAGCGCGAGGTGAGCCTCGCCAGTGGCGCGAAGGTCATCGATGCGCTGCGCGAGGCCGGGTACCGCGTGACGCCCCTCGACGTCGGCACCGATCTCGCGGCCACCATCGCCACGCTGCGCGCCTCGGCGCCGGACGTGGTCTTCAACGCGCTGCACGGCCGCTTCGGCGAGGATGGCTGCATCCAGGGCGTGCTCGACTGGATGGGCCTGCCCTATACGCATTCGGGCGTGCGCGCCTCCGCGCTCGCCATGGACAAGGTGGCCGCCAAGGCCGTGTTCCGCGCGGCCGGCCTGCCCGTGACGCCACATCGCGTGGTCGATATCGAGGAGTTGGAGGCCGAGGACCCGATGCCCCGGCCCTATGTGGTGAAGCCGGTCAACGAGGGCTCTTCCGTCGGCGTGCACATCGTCCGCAGCGGCGACAACCGCCGCGCCGAGATCGCGCGCAACTGGCGCTTCGGGAAGCAGGCGCTGGTGGAAGAATACATCCCCGGCCGCGAACTGACCGTCGGCGTGATGGGCGACCGCGCGCTGGCCGTGACCGATATCCTCGCCGATGCGGGCGAGTTCTACGACTACGATTCCAAATACGCGAATGGCGGCTCGCGCCACGTGATCCCCGCGCAGGTCGCGCCCGAGATCTACGAGAAGGCGATGGAGGTCGCGGTCGCGGCGCATCAGGCGCTGGGCTGCCGCGGCGCCTCGCGCTCCGATTTCCGCTACGATGACACGGCCGGCGAGCCGGGTCGCCTGATCCTGCTGGAGGTGAACACCCAGCCGGGACTGACACCCACATCGCTGCTGCCGGAGCAGGCAGCGCATCGTGGCATCGACTTCAAGGCGCTTTGCGCCTGGATGGTGGAGCAGGCCAGCCATGGCCCGTGAGCCCCGCAGCCGCGGCGCCGCGCGCCCGCCGAAACGGCCCTCTGCCACGCGCCTCTGGTTCAAGCGTTGGCGCAACTGGTTGCGGGGTGTCGGCCTCGCCTCCGTCGCCATCGGCGCGACAGTTGTCCTGGTTGTCGGCGTGGTCGCGCTGGACCCGGCGGCACGGCTGCGCGACGCCTCGGGCTGGCTGGCATCGCTCGGGCGCGGCCCTGGCCTCCTCGTGCAGGAGATCCGCGTGGAAGGCCGCGAATTCGCGCCGCGCGAGGCGCTGCTCGCCGCGATTGCCACCTCGCCCGGCGACGCGATGCTGGATTTCGATCCGGCCGCGGCAAAGGACCGGCTCGAACGCATCGCCTGGGTGGAGCACGCGCATGTGGAACGCCGCCTGCCCGGCACCATCCTCATCCGCCTGACGGAGCGCCGAGCCTTCGCCATCTGGCAGCGCGAGGGGCGCTTCTCGGTCATCGACCGCGAGGGCCGGATCATGGCGACGGAACGGCTCCAGGCCTTCGGCCCGCTGCCGCTCGTCGTCGGCGCGGGCGCCGAGCGCGATGCCGCGACGATGATCGACCTGCTGCGCAGCGCGCCGGAGATCGCGGACCGCGTGCAGGCCATCGTCCGCGTGTCCGAACGGCGCTGGAACCTGCGCCTGCAGAGCGGCGCGGACATCCTGCTGCCGGAAGGGCATGAGGTCGCGGCCATCACGCGCCTCGCGGAGCTCCATGCGCGCGACAAGCTGCTGGACCGGCCGCTGGCGGCCGTGGACATGCGGCTGCCGGACCGCCTGGTCGTCCGCCTGCAGCCGGCGGCGCCGGCAGCCTCTCCCGCCACCCCGAACCGGAGTCAGCGTGGATGAACGAGCTCGTTCGCTACACCGCCCCCCAGGCCGAGCTGCCGAGCCGCGGGAGCCGTCTCGGCCGCGCGCGCTCGGGCGTCTTCGGCGTGCTCGACGTGGGCTCGACCAAGGTCGTCTGCCTGATCGCGCGCATCGAGAGCGACGGCACGCCTCGCGCGCTGGGCTTCGGCTGGCAGAAGTCGCGCGGCGTGAAGGCCGGCTCCATCGTCGACATGGAGGAGGCCGAGCGCAGTATCCGCGCCGCCGTCGCCTCGGCGGAGGAAATGGCGGATACGCTGCTCAAGGGCGTGATCGTCAACCTCTCCTGCGGGCAGCCGGAGAGCCGGATCCACAATATTCTCTGGCAGGTGGGCGGCCGCGCCGTCACCGAGGCCGATCTGCGCGGCGTCATGGGCGAGGGCGTTCGCCGCACCGAGGCCGAGGGCCGGGAGTCCGTGCACAGCTTCCCGCTCGGCTTCCAGGTCGACGCGACGGGCGGCGTGGACGATCCGCGCGGCATGGTTTGCGACACGCTGAGCGCGCGCCTGCATGTGCTCGACGCCTCCAGCCACGCGCTGTTCAACCTCGGCCAATGCCTGCACCGCTGCGAGCTGGAGCCGGAGGAGGTCGTCTCCTCGCCCTTCGCCGCCGGCCTCGCGACGCTGGTGGAGGACGAGCGCGAACTGGGCGCCGTGGTGGTGGACATGGGCGGCGGCACAACCAGCCTCGCCGCCTTCGCCGAAGGGCGGCTGATGCACACCGCGCAGCTTCCCGTGGGCGGCTGGCAGGTGACGAACGACCTCGCGCGGGTGCTCTCCACCCCCATCACGCATGCCGAGCGCCTCAAGACCATGCATGGCAGCGTCCTGGAGGCGGCGGAGGACCGTTCGGAGATGCTGCCCGTGCCGCTGGTGGGCGAGGATGACGACCAGATCGCGCGCATCCCGCGCGAGATGATCGTCCGCATCATCCGTCCGCGCCTCGAGGAAAGCTTCGAGTTGCTGCGGGACCGGCTGGAGGGCAGCGGCCTGCCTTCCGAGATGCGGCGGCGCATCGTGCTGACGGGTGGTGCTTCGCAGCTCATCGGCGTGCGGGAACTGGCGCAGCGGGTGCTGGGGCGGGAGACGACGATCCGCCTCGGCCGGCCGCGCCTGGTGCGTGGCCTGCCCGAGACCGCGTCCGGCCCCGGCTTCTCGGGAGCCATCGGCCTGTTGGCCTGGGCGGCCGGCGAGGGCCAGCCGCCGCTTCACTTCACACCCGGTGCCGCCCCTCCGCAGGGTTGGTTCCGGCGGGCCATGGCCTGGGTGCGGGAGAAACTGTGACGAGAAGGTTGCGTCACGCATGAAAAATATTAGTCGAGCAACCTGTGGATAACGGGGGTTATTCCATCCCACGGGGCAGACGCGACTCGCTTTGAATGCTCTAAGTTAATGTGAGGAGACCTCGCGCAATGACCCTGAACCTCACGCTGCCGGTGACCCAGCATACGGACTTCTCCCCGCGAATCGCCGTGATCGGCGTTGGCGGCGGTGGCACCAATGCCGTCAACAACATGATCAACCTCGGCCTGGACGGCGTCGAATTCATCGTCGCCAACACGGATGCCCAGGCGCTGGTCAACAGCCGCGCGGAACGCCGCGTGCAGCTGGGCCCGCACCTGACGCAGGGCCTCGGTGCCGGCGCCAAGCCCGAGATCGGCCGCGCGGCCGCCGAGGAGGCGACCGACGAGCTCGCCCGCCACCTCGAGGGCTGCCACATGGTCTTCGTCACCGCCGGCATGGGCGGCGGCACGGGCACGGGCGCAGCCCCTGTGATCGCCCGCATGGCGCGCGAGCGCGGCATCCTCACCGTGGGCGTCGTCACCAAGCCGTTCGATTTCGAGGGCCCGAAGCGCCGCCGCAGCGCGGATCTCGGCCTTGAGGACCTGCAGCAGTTCGTGGACACGCTGATCGTGATCCCGAACCAGAACCTCTTCCGCATGGCGAATGAGCGCACGACCTTCGCCGAGGCTTTCAAGATGGCCGACAACGTCCTCTACATGGGCGTACGCGGCGTGACGGACCTGATGGTCAACCCCGGCCTCGTGAACCTCGACTTCGCGGATATCCGCACGGTCATGGCCGAGATGGGCAAGGCCATGATGGGCACGGGCGAGGCCGAGGGCGACGACCGCGCCGTGAAGGCCGCCGAATCCGCCATCAGCAACCCGCTGCTGGAGGACACCTCCATGCGCGGCGCCAAGGGCGTGCTGATCAACATCACCGGCGGCCTCGACATGACGCTGTTCGAGGTGGACGAGGCCGCGATGCGCATCCGCCGCGAGGTGGACGAGGATGCGAACATCATCTTCGGCTCCTCGGTCGACGAGAGCATGAACGGCCGCGTGCGCGTCTCCGTCGTCGCGACCGGCATCGACCTCGCCGCCATGGCCGCGGCGCAGCCCGTTGCGGGCGTGGCCGCGGCAGGGCCCCGCCTCGCGGTGGTGAACCAGCCCGCGGTCGGCGCGCCGGCCCCGGCGCCCGCCGCCGCGGCCCCGATGCGCCCGGCCGCCGGTCCGCTTGGCGCCCCCGTGGCGCCGCCGGCCCGCCGCCCTGTTCAGGTCGGCGCCGCCGGCCTGCTGCGCCAGCCGGCCGCGACGGCCCTGGCCCAGGCACCCCAGCAGGCCCCGATCCAGCCTGCTCCCGTCTATGCGGAGGAAATGCCGCAGCCCCAGCCGGTGATGATGCAGCCCGCGCCGCAGCAGCCAGCCATGGCGCCCGCCGCGCCTCCGCCCCAGCAGCCCGCGCTGCCCGAGGCGGGCGGCCAGGGCGCCGGTTGGCGCGGCCTCTTCCGCAACGCGACCGGCCTGATGCGCCGGAACGTGGAGCCCGAGGGCCCGGTGGCAGCGCCGCGCGCCGAGCCCTCCATGGGTCATCCGGCGCAGCCCCGGCCGCCGCGGCCGGCGCAGCCTCAGCCGGACGAAATGGGCCTCGATATCCCGACCTTCCTCCGTCGCCAGAGCAACTGAAGGGTTCGACGCTAGGGGGCGGTCTTTCGGCCGCCTCGCCGATTGCGGTATTTTCTGGGCAATGATTCGGCAAAAATCGTCCGCTGAATCAATGCCTTAACCCGAAACATCAGGAAACATCGCTTGAGTGGCAGCACGGTCTCCGTGCTGCCATTTTGCATTGCACCGGAGGGAGGGGAGCCCCCCGGTGGCAACTGCCTGGGGGCTTTCTTTTAATGGATGGTTTTGTTCCTCTGACGCTTGGCCGCCGTCGCCGCTTGGCTTCGAGCATCGGCTGCAAGGGTGTCGGACTCCACACTGGTCAGATGATTTCCTTGACGATGCACCCGGCCGAATCGGGCTCGGGAATCGTTTTTCATCGAACCGATCTGGGTATCTCGATCCCCGCCCGCTTCGACAACGTCTTCGAGACGCGCCTCTGCACGGGCCTTTCCCTGCCGGAAGACCGCTCGGTCCGCGTCGGCACCATCGAGCATCTGATGGCCGCCCTGGCCGCCACGGGCATCGATGACGCGTTCATCGAGCTCGACGGCCCCGAGGTACCGATTCTCGATGGCTCGGCCGACCCCTTCCTGTTCCTGATCGACTGCGCCGGCATCTCCGAGAACATCGGTTCGCGTCGCACGATCGAGGTCCTGAAGACCGTCCGCGCCGAGGACGGCCACGGCGGCTGGGTCGAGCTTTCGCCCTCCGACGACATGGCCTTCGAGGCCGAGCTCACCATCGATTTCGCGGATACGGCGATCGGCGAGCAGAGCCTGTCGCTGCGCGTCACCTCCGACAGCTTCCGCACGGAACTGGCGAATGCGCGCACCTTCACGCTCGCCGAGGAAATCTCCCGCCTCCGGGCCGCCGGCCTGGCGCGTGGCGGCAGCCTTTCCAACGCCATCGTCGTGGACGGCATGATGATCGTGAATCCCGGCGGCCTGCGCCGCCCGGACGAGTTCGTGCGCCACAAGATGCTCGATGTGGTGGGCGATCTCGCGCTGGCCGGCAGCCCGATCGCGGGTCAGTTCCGCGGCTATCGCTCGGGCCACGCGCTGAACAACGCCCTGCTCCGCCAGCTCTTCGCGGACCGTAGCGCCTGGCGCTTCGCGGGCGGCCATGCCCTCGTCGATGCGGGGCCGGTGCGTCAGGCTGTCGCGGCCTGACCCCCACCCCTTGCCGTTGGTCCGGGCGAGCATGGTATAGATCGGCCCGATCGGAGCCGCAGTTTCCCATGCAGAGAATGTCTCGCCTTCCCCTGGTCCTTGCGCTTGCCCTGCCGGTAGCCGGCTGCGGCCTGTCCTCCTGGGACGGTTCGATGGGTTCGCTCTTCCGCGCGCCCTCCGCGACCAGCGGCCTCATCGACCGCTCGCCCGAGAGCCTCTACGCCGCCGGCATCGAGGCGCTGCAGGAGCGCCGCTATGCCCAGGCGGTGGAGCTGTTCGACACGCTGGAGCGTGAGCATCCCTATTCGACCTTCGCGGTGAACGCGAAGATCATGGCCGCCTACGGCGACTACATGCGCAACCGGTACACCGAAGCCATCGGCTCGCTCGATCGCTTCATCCAGCTGCACCCCGCGCATCGCGACATCGCCTACGCCTATTATCTTCGCGCCCTCAGCTACTACGAGCAGATTTCCGACAGCCAGCGTGACCAGCGCGGCACGGAGCTCGCCATGGCGGCGCTGCAGGATGTGGCGAATCGGTTCCCCGACACGGCCTATGCCCGGGACGCCCGGCTCAAGATGGACCTCGCGCGCGATCACCTCGCGGGCAAGGAGATGAACATCGGACGGTTCTACCAGCGCCAGGGCCTCTATGTCGCGGCCATCGGGCGTTTCCGGCGCGTGGTCGAGGACTACCAGACCACCAACCACGTGCCCGAGGCGCTCCATCGCCTGACCGAGATCTACCTGGCGCTCGGCCTGCGGGACGAGGCCGCGCGCTCGGCCTCCGTGCTCGGCCACAACTTCCCGGGCAGCCCCTGGTACCAGGACAGCTATGCCATGCTGACGCCCGGCGCCGAGCGCGCGCCCGGCGACCGTCCCGGCATCTTCCGCCGGGCCTGGGGCACCATCTTCTAAGAGGGCAGGCGCATGCTCGCCTCCCTCTCCATCCGCGACGTGGTGCTGATCGAGCGCCTGGACCTGAACTTCGGCCCGGGCCTCTCGGTGCTGACGGGCGAGACGGGCGCGGGCAAGTCGATCCTGCTCGATTCGCTGGGGCTCGCGCTCGGCATGCGGGCCGAAGCGGGGCTGGTGCGGGCCGGGCAGGCCCAGGCGAGCGTCGCCGCGATGTTCCAGCCGCCCGAAGGCCATCCCGCCTATGCGGTCCTGACGGAGCAGGGGCTGGACGCCGAGGAGGCGCTGGTACTGCGACGTGTGGTGCAGGCTGATGGGCGCTCCCGCGCCTTCGTGAACGACCAGCCGGTCGGCGTGGCCCTGCTTCGGCGCCTCGCCGCCACGCTCGTCGAGGTGCAGGGCCAGCACGACCAGGTCGGCCTGGCCGACCCGGCCACCCATGCCTCCCTGGTGGATGCCTTCGGGGCGCTGGAGCCTGCGCGCAGCAAGGTCGCGGCGCGGTTCAGGTCGTGGCGGGATGCCGAGGCCGCGCTGGAGGCCGCCGAGCAGGCCGTGGCAGCCGCGCTGCGCGACGAGGAATGGCTGCGCCACTCGGTACAGGAGCTGGACGAGCTGGCCCCGGAGGATGGGGAGGAAGAGCGCCTGGCCCAGGAGCGCCAGACCCTCCAGCAATCCGAGCGGCGCAACGAGGCCATCGCGGCGGCGCTCTCGGAACTACAGCCCCGGGATCGGCGCAGCGCCAACCCCGCCGCGGCCCTGCGCGCCGCCTCCCGCGCGCTGGAGCGGCTGCCCGCGCCCAACGAATCGGCTCAGCCGGCGCTGGCCGCGCTCGGCGCCGCTCAGGATGCGCTGGCGGAGGCCGAGCAGCTCCTCGAACGCCTCGCCGTCGACGCGATGCCCGATCCGCGCCGGCTGGAGGTGCTGGAGGACCGGCTCTTCGGCCTGCGCTCGGCCGCGCGCAAGCACGGCATTGCGGTAGTGGAGCTGCCGCAGCACCTCGCCGATCTGCGCGAGAGGCTCGCCGCGCTGGATGCCGGCACCGGCCGCGTCATGGCCCTCCAGGCCGCAAGGCAGGAGGCGCGCGAGGCCTATCTCGCCGCCGCCATGGCGCTCACCGAGGCGCGTCGCGTCTCCGCGTCGAAACTGGAAAAGGCGCTCGCCAAGGAATTGCCGCCGCTGAAGCTGGACCGCGCGCGCGTCACCGTGGAGATCGTGCCGCGCGACGAGAATGGCTGGAACGCGGATGGCATGGACCGCGTGACGCTGCTGGTCGCCACCAATCCCGGTCAGGCGCCGGGGCAGCTCGTGAAGATTGCCTCGGGCGGCGAGCTCTCGCGCCTCATGCTGGCGCTGAAGGTGGTGCTCGCGCGCGGCTCGCCGGTGCCCACGCTGGTCTTCGACGAGGTCGATGCCGGCATCGGCGGCGCCACGGCGGCGGCTGTGGGCGAGCGCCTGGCCCGCGTCGCCGAGCGGCTGCAGGTGCTGGTGGTGACGCATTCGCCCCAGGTGGCGGCGCGCGGGGCGCAGCACCTCCAGGTGTCGAAATCCGTGAAGGGCGCCAGTGCCGAAACGCGCGTGATGCCGCTCGGCGCCGCGGAGCGCCGCGAGGAGATCGCGCGCATGCTGGCCGGCGAGACCGTCACCGAAGCGGCGCGCGCGGCCGCCGCGAGCCTGCTGGAAGGCACCTCATGACTGCGAGCCTGCGCCCCCTCGCCCCGGAGGCGCTGACGGAGGCGCAAGCCGCCGAGGAACTCGCGGCGCTGGCCGCCGAAATCGCGCATCACGACCGCCTCTATCACGAGAAGGACGCGCCCGAGGTCAGCGACGCGGAGTACGACCTGCTGGTCCGCCGCAACCGGGCGATCGAGGTGCTGTTCCCGGACCTGATTCGCCCTGACAGCCCTTCCACGCGTGTGGGATCGGCGGTGGCGGAGGGCTTCGCGAAGTCGCGCCACCTGGCACCGATGCTGAGCCTCGACAATGCCTTCGACGAGGCCGATTTCGCGGAGTTCGCCGCCCGCATCCGCCGCTTCCTCTCCCTGGCCGAGGACGCGCCGCTCGACTTCATCGCGGAACCGAAGATCGACGGGCTCAGCGTCAACCTGCTCTACGAGCGCGGCCGCTTCGTGAAAGGCGCCACGCGCGGCGACGGCATCGAGGGCGAAGACATCACGCCCAATCTGCTCACGCTGAAGGACCTGCCACGGGAGCTCGAGGCCCCCTTCCCCGATCTGATCGAGATCAGGGGCGAGGTCTTCATGGACCGCGCCGATTTCCTGGCCTTCCGCGCGGAGCAGGAGCACGCGCTGGCCGAGCGCGAAGCCCGCAAGGAACGGGGGGAGAAGCTCGGCCCCGCCGTCACCGTGCCGGTGAACCCGCGCAATGCGGCCGCCGGATCGCTGCGGCAGCTGGATTCCTCCATCACGGCCTCACGCCCGCTGAAGCTCTTCGCCTATGCGATGGGTCAGGCGAGCGAGGTGCCCGCCGATACGCATGAGCATTGGCTGGATCTGCTGCGGCGCTGGAAGTTCACCGTGAACCCGCTTTCCACGCCCATCACAGACGCCGCGGAATTCCAGCGGAAGATGGCGAGCGAGCGAGCGGCGCTGGCCTATGACATCGACGGCGTCGTCTACAAGCTGAACAGGCTCGACTGGCAGGCGCGGCTGGGCTTCGTCGGCCGGGCACCGCGCTGGGCCATCGCGTGGAAGTTCCCCGCCGAGCAGGCGCGCACCCGGCTGCTGGACATCGAGGTCCAGGTCGGCCGCACCGGCGCGCTCACGCCGCGCGCGGTGATGGCGCCGGTCTTCGTGGGCGGCGTCACCGTCACCCACGCCACACTGCACAACGAGGACGAGATCGCGCGGAAGGATATCCGCATCGGGGACACCATTACCCTCCAGCGCGCGGGCGACGTGATCCCGCAGGTGGTGGGCGTCGTGGATGCGGACCGGCCGGATCGCGGCCCGCCGTACGTTTTCCCAACCGTCTGCCCCGCCTGCGGCAGCCATGCCGTGCGTGAGAACGACGATGTGGTGCGCCGCTGCACCGGCGGCCTCATCTGCCCGGCGCAGACAGTCGAACGGCTGAAGCATTTCTGCAGCCGCGGCGCGATGGATATCGAAGGGATGGGCGAGGAGAACGTCATCCTCTTCCACGAGCAGGGGCTGGTGAAGAGCCCGGCCGATATCTTCCGGCTTCAGGAGCACGCCGAGCGGATCCGGCAATGGGAAGGCTGGGGCAAGGGCGCGAAGACGGAGTCCAAGCGCGTCACGAACCTGCTCGCCGCCATCGAGGCGCGGCGCCGGGTGCCGCTGGAGCGTTTCCTCTTCGCGCTCGGCATACGGCGCATCGGCGCGCAGAACGCGAAGCTGCTGGCCCGGCACTACCATTCCATCGCCCAGCTGCGCGCGCGCATGATCGACGCGCGCGTTATCGGCAGCGACGCGCGCGAGGAGCTGGGCAGCATCCAGGGCATCGGCCCCGCCATCGCGACCGAGCTCGTGGAGTTCTTCGCCGAGCAGCACAATCTCGACGCGCTGGATGACCTGCTGCGCTACGTGACGCCGGAGGACGTGCCCGAGGCCGGGGAGACGGACAGCCCCTTCTCCGGCCGCACGCTGGTCTTCACCGGCACGCTGGAAACGCTCTCGCGCGCCGAGGCCGAGGCGAAGGCGGAAGCCCTCCGCGCCAAGGTCACCAAGAGCGTGTCCAAGAAGACGGATTTCGTGGTGGTGGGCGCCGATGCGGGTTCCAAAGCCGCGAAGGCCGCCGAGCTCGGCGTGCGCGTGCTGAGCGAGGCGGAGTTCCGCGAGATGGCCGGCTTCCCTCCCGCCTGATTCGCTTGCCCGCGCGCGGCGCGCCAGCCTAGCGTCCTCCCAACGACAAGCAGGGAGGATCACGCATGTTGCAGCGGCGGCTGTTGCTGGCGGCTGGGGGCACGCTTCTCGCGGCGCCGGCCATCGCCCAGGCACCCTTTCCCAACAAGCCGATCCGCATGGTGGTCCCGTTGCCTCCGGGAGGCGCCACCGACATTTGGGCGCGTCTGATGGCCGAGCCCATGTCGCAGTTCCTCGGCCAGCCCGTGGTGATCGAGAACCGGCCCGGCGCGGGCGGCATGGTGGGCTCCGAGCAGGTCGCGCGCGGCGCGGCGGATGGCTATTCGATCCTCTTCCATATCGCGAGCTTCATCCAGACGCCCGTCGTGCTGAAGCGCTTCCCCTACCAGCCGCTCGAGGATTTCGTGCCGGTCGGTAAGATGGGCACCACGCCCCTCCCCTTCTGCGTGCGCGAGGACATTCCGGCCCGCACCTTGGCCGAGTTCATCGCCTATGCGCGCGGCAAGAACCTCGTCTACGGCACCTATTCGCCGGGCTCGAGCGGACATGCCTTCGCGCAGCTTCTCTCGAACATCGAGGGGCTGGACATGACGCCGCTGCATTATCGCGGCGAGGCCCCGATGCTGCTCGACGTACTGGGCGGCAGAGTGCCCTGCGCCTTCCACAGCATGACGGGCTCGGGCGATCCCATCCGCAGCGGCAGGGTGCGCCCGCTGGCCACGCTGGGGCGCGACGGCATTCCTTCGCAGCGGCAAGTGCCGACTTTCGTCTCGCTCGGCTACCCGGGCGACTTCGCCAATAGCGGCTCGGTCGGCGTCTTCGCGCCCGTCCGCACACCGCAGGAGGTGCATGCCCGGCTCGTGGAGGCATTCCACCACGCGATGACGCGCCCCGCGGTGCTGGCGCGCCTGGCCGAGCTCGACACCATCGCGGCTTATTTGCCGCCGGCGGCTTATCGAGCCGAACTTGCCGAATATATGCAGTTCTGGTCAGGCCTGGTCGAGCGCATCGGCCTGACCGTCGAAGGTTAAAACCGACCGAAAGGGACTCCCGCCGAATGGACAAGATCAACCCACTCTACACGGCGCATGCCTCGGCCAAGGGCGGCCGCAACGGCCACACCGAGTCCGATGACGGCATCGTCTCCATCGACCTCTCGGTGCCCAAGGCGATGGGCGGGCCCGGCAAGGAGGGTACCGGCACGCCGGAGCACCTCTTCGCAGCCGGCTATGCGGCCTGCTTCGGCGGCGCGCTCGACTTCATCGGCAAGCAGCACAAGAAGAACGCGGCGGGCGCCAAGGTCTCAGCCGCCGTTTCCATCGGCCCGCGCGAGGGCGGCGGCTTCGGCCTCGCGGTCGAACTGACCGTCGAGGATCCGTCGATTCCGCAGGCGGAGCTCGCGGCCCTTGCCCAGGAAGCGCATGAGAAGATCTGCCCCTACAGCCACGCCACGCGCGGCAACGTGGATGTGAAGCTCACCGTCAAGGGTGGATGACGATCGCCTTCCCGGCCCGGGCATCCGCCGCGGGCCGGGAATTCGAACTCAGCCCGGCGTGATGTTCGCCGTGCGCACGACCTCGGCGTAGGTGGCGGTATCGCGCTGAATGCGGGCGGCGAGTTCGGCCGGCCCCTGGGCGATCACGTCGAGGCCCATATCGGCCATGCGCGCCCGCGTCACCGGGCGGCCGATGGCTTCGATCAGCGCGGCGGTCAGGGCCGCCTTCACTTCCGGCCGCCCGCCCGTCGGCATCACCACGCCATACCAAGTGTCGGAGACGAGCTGCGGGAAGCCGAGCTCCGCCAGCGTCGGGACGTTCGGCAGCAGACGGTGCCGCGAGGACGACACGATGCCCAGCGCCACCAGATTGCCGTCACGCACGCCCGGCAGCACATCCGATAGATTCCCCAGCGTGTAGTCCACGCGTCCTGCCAGGAGGTCCGTCAGCATGGGCGGTACGCCGCGATAGGGCACGTGCTCGGCGTTCAGGCGCGCCAGGATCTTCAGCTGCTCCATGCCCATGTGCTGGCTGGTGCCGTTGCCGTTGCTGCCGAAGGAAAGGCCGCGCCCGGCCTGCCGCGCCTTGGCCAGGAAGCCGGCGAAGTCGGAGGCGACGGAAGGGTGGCAGACCAGCACGTGCGGCGTCTCCACCAGCAGAGCCAGCGGATCGAAATCGGTCTGCGCGTCATAGGGCTTGGGCTGGTGCAGCGAGGGGTTCACGGTGAAGCTGTTCGCCACCATCAGGATCGACTGGCCATCCGGCGGCAGCACCTTCACGGCCTGCACCGCGACGAGCGTGCCGGCACCGGGCCGGTTCTCCACCACCACCGTCTGCCCGAGGATCGGCGAAGCGCCCTCGGCCACCACGCGGCCTACCAGATCGAAGCTGGAGCCCGGGGGGAAGGGCACGACGTAGCGAAGCGGCGCATTGGGCTTCCAGGACTGGGCCAGGGCGGGCGTGGCGAGCAGCCCAGGCAAGGTCAAAACGGTACGGCGAAGCATCAGCGGCAACCTCCAGTCGATGTCCAGCGGGACAGAGCCCTTCCGAGCAAGCCCCGCGCCGTCCGTAAAGCCTTGACCTTGCCGGAAAATGCACAGATCCGCCGAAATTGTCCGGCGGGCAGGCAAAGCGCCTCATTCTTGGCCAATGGCCCGCCCTGCCCACATGATCGAGATCAACACAGCAAGGACACCCCATGGACATCCAGCGCCCGGGCTCAGTGCCGTCGGCACGCGGACCCGCCGAATGGTTCACCGGTACGGTAAGGCTCGACCCGCTCTTCAGCCCGCCGGAGCCCGCACGGGTGGCCGGCGCGCTGGTGACCTTCGAGCCTGGCGCCCGTACCGCCTGGCACACCCATCCGCTGGGCCAGACGATCATCGTGACGGCGGGCTGCGGCTGGGCCCAGCGCGATGGCGGGCCGGTCGAGGAAATCCGCCCCGGCGACGTCGTCTGGTTCCCGCCCGGCGAGAAGCACTGGCACGGCGCCAGCGCCTCCACAGCCATGAGCCACATCGCCATCCAGGAGAAGCTGGACGGCAGCAATGTCACCTGGCTGGAACATGTGACGGACGCCCAGTACCGCCGGTGACGCGCCGGAGGGGAGCTTGGGCCAGGTCGCGATCTCCCCGCCCCGGCAACGCGTCCGATGCGGGGACGTTCATTCCGCGAGGAGGATCCGATGAGCTCGACGAACGACCTGAAGGACGAACTCGTGGTGCTTCGCAGCCGCATCGAGGCGGTGGAGCAGCAGGTTCCGAATGTCTTGTGGCAGATGGCCGATTGCGCGTCGGAAGCGGTGCGCGACACGGCGGATGCGGTGCATGCGAAGAGCCGCGAGTTCTACGACTATGTAGACCGCCACCCGTTGAAGTCGCTCGGCTTCGCCGCAGCCGCCGGCTTCGTGCTGGCACAATGCATGCGGCGCTGACCGCCTTCATGTAGATCCAAGGCGCACGGAGACCACCGGCAGCAGAATCCGGCTGCCGCGGGGCGGCCGGTCATGGCAAGGTCGGGCCGTCCCAGGCGAGCGAGGATCGTCCCATGGCCCATCCCGACACGGCACCGGCGGCTCCTACCGAGATCCTGCAGCTTGGCATGGCGTTCTGGGGTTCGAAGGCGCTGCTCAGCGCCGTCGAGCTCGGCGTCTTCACCCTTCTCGGCGCCGAGGGCCCGGCCCGTCTTCCCATGCTGGCCGCACGGCTCGGCCTGCACGAGCGGGGCGCGCGGGATTTCCTGGATGCGTTGGTCGCGCTCGGCATGCTGACGCGCGACGAGGAGGGCCGCTATGCCAACACGCCGCAGACCGCGACCTTCCTCGATCGAGCCCGACCCGAATACATCGGCGGCCTGTTGGAAATGGCGAACCGTCGGCTCTACCCTTTTTGGGGTCGCCTCACCGACGCGCTGCGCAGCGGCGAACCACAGAACGAGGCGCGCGACGGCGAGGAGGACCTCTTCGGCGCGATCTACCGGGATCCCGCGACACTGGAGATCTTCCTCCAGGCCATGACGGGCGTCAGCCTGCCCACGGCGCATTCCGTCGCGCAGGCCTTTCCCTGGACCGGCCGCCGCAGCTTCGCCGATATCGGCTGCGCGCAGGGCGGGCTGGCCGTCACGGTGGCACGCGCGCATCCGCATCTGCGGGGCATCGGCTTCGACCTGCCGGCGGTGGGCCCCGTCTTCGAGGCCTACGTGGCGAAGGCCGGCCTCTCCGGCCGCATCCGCTTCGAGCCCGGTGACTTCTTCTCCGGCGCGCTGCCCAATGCGGAGGTGCTGGTGATGGGCCACATCCTCCATGACTGGCCGCTCGACGACAAACGCATGCTGCTGCGCAAGGCGCACGCCGCGCTGCCGCCGGGCGGGGCGCTGATCGTCTACGACGCCATGATCGACGACGAACGCCGGACCAATGCCTTCGGCCTGCTCATGAGCCTGAACATGCTGATCGAGACGCGCGGCGGCTTCGATTACACCGGCGCCGATTGCATCGGCTGGGCGCGCGAGGCCGGCTTTGCCGAGGCCGCCATCCAGCCCTTGCAGGGACCATATTCGATGATGGTGGCCCAGAAAGCCGGCTAGACTCTATGTCTTGTCGGAGCCGAGCATTCCGCCGGTCGCCCAATCCGACTTCTCGACGTCGCGCAGCACCACCTGCACGCTTTGCGGCGAGCCACCGGCCGTGGTGACGAAGGCGTCGGTCAGGGCCTTCACCAGCGCGCGCTTCTGATCGGCCGTGCGGCCCGCATACATCTCGACATGAATGATCGGCATCGCCGAAGCTCCTAACCCCTGAGCCGCGCACCCGCGGCGCTGACGATGGCACCATAGCTCGCGGCCTCGCGCGCGAGATAGCCCGCCGCATCCGCCGGGGAGGAAGGCTCGGCGGGGTCGAGGCCGGATTGCGTCAGGCGTTCCGCCGTCGGCCCGTCCTTCAGCGTCGCGGCCATGGCGGCGGACCAGGCGGCCTGCACGTCGGGAGACATGCCGGGCGGGCCCAGGAGCATGTACCAGGTGATGAGGTTGAAGTCGGGGAAGCCCGCCTCGGCCATGGTCGGCACGTCCGGCAGCGCGGGCGAGCGGCGCGGGCCGCTCACCGCCAACGCGCGCATCGTGCCGCCACGCAGATGGCCCGCCGCGCTGCTCAGCACCGAGAAGCCGAAGCCGCATTCATTCTTCATCACGGCCTCCAGCATCTGGCCGCCGCTGCGATAGGGAACATGGGTCACCGCAAGGTCGCCGCCTGCGGCCTGCGCGCGCTGCAGCAGAAGTTCCGCCGCGAGCTGCGGCGTCGACCCGATGCCGGAGGAGGCATAGGAGGCCCGCCCCTGCTGGGCGCGCAGCCAGGCCATCAGCTCCGCGACCGTCCGCGCCGGATGCTCGGGCGCCACCACCAGCACCATGGGTGTCGTGCCCCAGATGGAGAGCGGCGTGAAATCCTGTGTCGAGCGGTAGGTGACGGTATCGGGGGAGACCAGCGGCGCGATCACCAGCGAGGATGGGTCGGCGATGATCACCGTATGTCCGTCGGGCGCCTGGCGCCGGATCCAGGCCAGCGCCAGCGCGCCGCCCGCCCCCGGCCGGTTCTCCACCACCACGGTCTGGCCGAGCGCCGCCGAAATGCGCGGCGCCGCGATGCGCGCCGCGATGTCCGAGGAACCGCCGGCCGAGAAGCCGTTCACCAGCGTGATCACGCGATCCGGAAAGGCGGCGCGCGCCACGCCGGGCAGCAGCAGGGCGGGTGCGGCCAGAAGGGCCCGGCGGGGGAGAGCTGTCATCGGCAAACCTCCTTCAGAGGCCCATCTCGGGCAGGGTCTTGAGCTCGACGCCGGCGGCGAGCAGCGCCTCGCGCGTCGCGCGGCCCACCGCCTCGGCTGTCGGCTCGTCGGCGTGCAGACAGAGGGAGTGGACCTCCACGGGGATGCGCTTGCCCTCGCGGGTCAGGATCACCTTGTCCACGACCATCGCCACCGCCTGCGCGGCGGCACGGGCTGGATCCTTGTGGACGGCATCCGCGTTGAAGCGCGAGGTGATGTTGCCGTCCTCGTCGTACATGCGGTCGATATAGCCCTCGACCGCGAAGCGCAGCCCGTGGTGGTGTGCCGCCTTCTCGATCTCCGAATGCGCGAGGCCGACATAGATGAGGTCGCGGTCCACGCCCTTCACGCCGCGCGCCATGGCCTCCGCGACGTCCGGGTCCACAATGCCGACATTGTGCAGCGCGCCGTGCGGCTTCACATGCGTCACCTTCGCGCCATGCATCGCCGCGATGCCCATGAGCGCGCCGATCTGGTAGGCGACCATGTATTCGATGTCCCGCGGGTTCATCTTCATGGCGCGGCGGCCGAAGCCCCAGATGTCGTTGTAGCCGGGATGCGCGCCGATCGAGACGCCGTTCTTCAGCGCCAGCGCCACCGTCTCATGCATCACCGTCGGGTCGCCTGCGCTCATGCCGCAGGCGATGTTGGCGCTGTTGATGAGCGGCATCACGGCCGGGTCGTTACCCTTGTGCCAGGTGCCGAAGCTTTCGCCGATATCGGCGTTGATGTTGACAACAGGCATATGCGCCATTTCCCCCTTGAGGATGCGCGCGACGCCGGAGAGCGCCGGCACACCCGGGGATGATCATCGCCTCACGGTGGTCTGGAAAGCCTTCCGGAGAAGACTATCGAAGCCAGGCGAACCGGCCGGCGGCGCCCAGGCGGCCAGTTTGCCCAAATCCTGGGCTGGCGGTTCAGGGCTGCCGCGCGGGCGCGGGTGCGGGCGCGGCCGGCGGGCTCGTGACCCGTTCGACGCCCATCGTGACCGCGCTCGCGCGGCCATTCAGGTCGCGCAGCCGGACGACATACTCGCCAGGAACGACGGCGCGCTCGATGAGCGAGTCGCGGCCGCCGCCGGAATCATCGTCGGAGGCCTCCTCCGTTCCCTCATTGCCCTCGAGGCGCCAGAGCTCCAGGATCGGGTCGGCCTCGGTTCCGGTGCTGATGGTCCGGAATCTGAGCGTCATCGGCTCCCGGACCTGGACCCTGCGCGACACCATCCCGTCGGCCGGAATCGTCAGCTGCGCCGAAAAAGGAAGCGCCGCGAGGTCGATATTCTCCGCGCCCGAGAGCAGCGTATCCCTCGGCGTGAGCCAGGAGCGCGTCTCGCGGTCACGCTGGCTCGGCTCCCGGATCGCGGCGCGCGCGCCGCCCGAGGTCGAGCCGAACCCCACGAATTGCACGAGATAGGTCCCCGCCGGAAAGGGGCGCAGCATCCGGGCGTCGACGGAATTCCCCCAATCATCCACCTCGGCCACCAACGTTCGGGGCTGGCCATCGACCAGGTCCCACAAGCGGATCATCGGGTCGAACCGGCCATCGGTGGCGCGCGCCTCGATGACGAGTTCGGTGTCGCGCTCCACCGTCAGGCGCACGCCATGGCCGAGCCCCTGGGTGATCTCCAGGCGTTGCGACCAGGGAAGACCGCTCGGGATCCGGAGCTCCACGGCGCTGCGCGTCAGGCCGGTCGGCGGTGTCACGGGTGCGGCCGCGCGCACGACGGCGGCCTGCTGCGCCACGCCCTCGGCCGGGGAGAAGAGCTGGGTACGCCGCGCCTCCGCGAGGCTTCGGACGCCGGGATTTTCTGGGTAGAGCCGATGCAGCACGCGCAAGCCGAGCTCGCTGATCTCCAGCTGCGCCATGCTGCCATAGAGATGGCTGACGACCCCGAGGTCCCGCAGCAGCGCGATATCCTCCCGCGCCTGCCGGCTCGTGCTGGGCGAGAGAAGCAGGTTGGTGCGGGATTCCGGCACCGTCAGCTCCAGCAGCAGCCGGTCGAGGTTCCGCTGGCGGATGGTGTTGGCGATGTTGCCGATCTCCACACGGTAAAGCGCGACCCCCAGCGAGTCGCGAAAACGGCGCGCATCGGGCGCGACGAGGCGGTCGGGCTGCCCTTCGCGGCTATCCGTCACGATCAGCTGTTCGAACTGCAGGTCCTGGATGACGCGCTGGGCGATGAGCACGCTGGCATCCGGGCTCGCGATAGTGACGGCGGAGGAGCGCGGCATGTCGCGCCCCTGGTCGTTGCCGCCCCGGGCGCTTTCGGTCAGGCGGATCAACTCGTTCGTCGGCACGATCAGGGCGGCGATGACGATCAGGCCCAGCAACGTCATCAGCGCGTCGCCCTGCCGGGCCCGGATGATGAGAAAGACCATGAGGGCCGCCGTGATGGTGGACAGCACTTCCGCGCCGCGCACCAGATTGGTGATGTACCAGCCGACCGACGCCGTATCCCGCGCGATCAGCGCCAGCAGGTAGCGCTGAAGGCCGGTGTTGATCGCGGATGAGGCCAGCGGCCCGGCCTGGTTCAACTGCTGCCCCGGCGCCGCGAGGTTCGCCGCGACCGCCGCCAGCAGCAGGAAGGCGCAGGCGCAGCCGACAACCGCGAGCAAGGCCCAGGCGACAAGGCGATCCACGCCGGTCTCGACGAGGATGGTCGGCTGGACCGCCGCGGCCGTCGAACCGGGAGGAACGGCCACTACACTGCCGGGGGGACCGGATATGAGGGGCGTGTTGGATCCGCTCATGACGACCTCGCCTTGCCCATCGTGCCGGGCGCATGCCTGTGCGGGCACACTCAGCGCCCTGGGCCGTTTCTCGCCCGTTACCATCGCCGCCGTGGCCGGCCTGGACGCCCCCTGGGAGCCAGCCCAGTATCGGCCGCCGGAGGAACACGCATGCCCATGCTCACGCGGCCGGACGGCCGGATTCACTACAAGGTCTCGGGCTCCGGCTTTCCCGTGCTGCTCTTCGCGCCCGGCGGCCTGCGCTCTCGCATGGAGATGTGGGAATCACCTGAGGGCGGCCCCGCCCGCCCCTGGGCCGACTGGACCCGCGTGCTGCCCGAAGCCGGCTTCACCGCGATCGCCATGGACCAGCGCAACGCCGGGCTATCGGTCGCGAATATCGAGGCGGATCATGGCTGGCACACCTACGCGGCCGACCACCTGGCGCTGATAGACCACCTGGGATTCGACCGCTTCCTGGTGCTGGGCGGCTGCATCGGCGGCAGCTTCTGCCTCAAGGCCATCGAGACCGCACCGGACCGCGTCGCTGGGGCCGTGCTGCAGAACCCCATCGGCCTGAACCCCGAGCACCCGGAATACTTCCCCGATAGCCACGCGGAGTGGAGCCGGGAGCAGCAAGCCGCGCGGCCGGAACTGTCGGCGGAGGCGCTGGCCGGCTTCGGCCGCCAGATGTGGAGCCGCGACTTCGCCTTCTGCGTGGACCGCGAGTTCGCGCGCAATTGCCCCGTGCCGACCTTCCTGCTGCCCGGCACCGACATCCCCCACCCCGCCGCGACCAGCGCCGAGCTCGCCGAGCTCCTTCCCGGGGTGGAAGTGCTCGTCGACTGGCGCGCCCCCGACCATCTGGAAGCGCAGAAAGCAGGGGTGATCGGCTTCCTGAAGCGTCAGGCCGCGCGCTGAAGCAGCCGGCCCGCGGGCGTGTCGCTCGCGCCAGCGGCATGGGTGTAGACGGACTGGCCGTTCACCCAGGTCTCGACGATGCCGTCCGCGGGCTGCTTGGGCTCCGTGAAGGTCGCCCGGTCGCGCACCGTGCCGGCGTCAAAGAGCACAAGGTCCGCGAAGGCGCCTTCCTTGAGCACGCCGCGATCCTCGATGCCGAAGACCTGGGCCGTGCGGCCCGTCATCTTATGGACCGCCGTCTCCAGGTCGAAGAGGCCGAGTTCGCGCGAATAGAGACCGAGCACGCGCGGGAAGGTGCCCCAGAGGCGCGGATGCGGGTGCTTGGCGAGCGGCCCGCCATCGCTGCCGATCATGGAGAGGCGGTGCGACATGATGCGCCGCACATCCTCCTCCGACATGTTGTGGAAGACGGCGCCGGCGGGCAGCAGGCGCTGCGCCGCCTCCTCCAGCCCCACGCCCCATTCGGCCGCGATGTCCTTCAGCTCGCGCCCCGCCATCTCGGGGTGCGGCACCGAGGTCGCGACGGTCACCGGCACATCGGGCCGCGGCTTGCGCGCGGCGAGCGAGGTGGAGGAAGCCGTATAGGGATACATGTCGAAGGCCACCGGGTACTTCGCGGCGTATTCCTCGATCAGCGGCAGCGTCTGGACCGAGCGGCCATGGTTCTCCGGCTGCGCGCATTTGTGGTGGCTGATGATGACGGGCGCGCCCACGGCCTCGCCGATCTTCAGCGTCTCCTCGATGCTGTCGAGGACGTGGTCCGCCTCGTCGCGCATATGCGTGACGTAGAGGCCCTTGTGCTCGCGCAGCGCCTCGGCCACCGCGATCACCTCGTCGGTCGGCGCGTGCTTGCTAGGCGGGTAGAAGAGGCCCGTGGAAAGACCGGCGGCGCCTTCGGCAAGGGATTGGGCGAGCTGCTTGCGCATGCGCTCCGCCTCCTTGTCCGTCGCGGGGCGGTCCAGCTCACGGCCCATCGCGCCGACGCGCAGCGACATGTGGCCGATGAGCGCGAGGGTGTTGACGGCCGAAGGCTCGGTGCGCAAGCGCTCGGCATAGGCCGCGAAGCTGTCGAAGTTCCAGAAGGAGAGCTCGGCAACGCTGTCGAGCGGCGCGGGCGGGCGCTCGGCCATCGGCACGGGAGAGAGGCTGATGCCGCAATTGCCCACGACCACCGTGGTCACGCCCTGCGAGGTCTTGCACAGCATGCAGGCGGGACCGCAGAGCACGGCCTGGTCGTCATGCGTATGCGCGTCGATGAAGCCGGGCGCCACGACATGGCCCTCGGCCATCACCTCGCGATCCGCGCTCATGCCCGAGAGGTCGCCGATGGCGGCGATGCGGTCGCCCTTCACGCCGATATCGCCTCGGCGGCGCGGCGCGCCCGTTCCGTCGATGAGGGTGGCGTCGCGGATGATGAGGTCGCAGCGAAGGGCCATGCACGTGTCTCCAGCAGGGCGCGGATACTGCGCCCGGCCCGGAAGAGCCGCCAGCCCCCGCCGCTGCGTGACGACCGCCGTGGCGCCCGTTCCGCCACACAGGCCGGTTGACAGGCTCCGGTTCGCACGAAACCTTTCTGCCATCATCAAAAGGAACTGAGGATGCACGACCGCCGAAGGTTCATGGCAGGCGCCGGTGCCGCGCTGGGCACCGCCCTGGCCCCGCATGTGGTGGGGGCGCAGGGCGCGGCCTCGCGCACGCTGCGCTTCGTGCCGCAGGCGGACCTCACCGTGCTGGACCCGGTCTTCAACACGGCGACCGTGACGCTCGCCCATGGGTTCATGGTGTTCGACACGCTCTATGGCCTCGACGCCGAGTACCGCGTTCACCCACAGATGGCCGCCGGCCATGTCGTGGAAGACAATGCCCGGCGCTGGACCATCACGCTCCGCGAAGGCTTGCGCTTCCATGACGGCGAGCCGGTCCGCGCGCGTGACTGCGTGGCGAGCATCCGCCGCTGGGGCGCGCGCGACATGTTCGGCCTGGAGCTGCTCGCCGGTCTCGACGAGCTCAGCGCGCCGGACGACCGCACTCTCCTCTTTCGCTTCAAGCGCCCCTTCCCGTTGCTGCCGCAGGCGCTGGGCAAGGTGACGGCGGCGATGCCCGCCATCATGCCGGAGCGACTGGCGCTGACCGATCCCTCCCGCGCCGTGACGGAGATGATCGGCAGCGGCCCCTTCCGCTTCGTGGCCGAGGAGCGCGTCTCGGGCTCGCGCGTCGTCTACCGGAAGAACGAGGCCTATGTGCCACGCCCGGATGGCGTGGCGAGCCGTTCGGCCGGGCCCAAGATCGCGCATATGGAGCGCATCGAGTGGCACATCCTCCCTGACCCCGCGACGCAGGCCGCCGCCCTGCAGCAGGGCGAGGTGGACTGGCTGGAATACGCGCCCAACGACCTGCTTCCGCTGCTGCGCCGCGCGCGCAACGTGAAGGTCCAGGTGACGGACGACAGCAGCATCAGCGTGCTGCGCTTCAATCACCTGACGCCGCCGTTCAACAACCCCGCCATCCGCCGCGCGGTGCTGGGCGCGCTCGACCAGTCGGAGTTCCTGACGGCGGCCTTCACCGCGGACCGCAACCTCTGGCGCACGGATGTCGGCGTCTTCCTGCCGAACACGCCCATGGCGAACGATGCAGGCCTCGACGTGCTCCGCGGCCCGCGCGACCTGGACCGCGTGAAGCGCGATCTCGCCGCCGCCGGCTACAATGGCGAGAAGGTCGTGGTCCTGCAGCCCATGGACCTCGCCTACCTCAAGACCATGGCCGACGTGGCGGTGGACATGTTCCGCCGTGCCGGCATGAACGCCGAGGCCTTCTCGGCCGACTGGGGCACCATCGTGCAGCGCCGCGCCTCGCGCGAGCCGGTGGAACGCGGCGGGTGGAGCGCCTTCGTCACGGGCTTCAGCGCCGCCGGGCTGCTGGACCCTGTGGCCAATCTGGGCCTCCGCGCCACCGGCAACGCCGCCTGGTTCGGCTGGCCGACCAGCGAGCCGCTGGAGCGCCTGCGTCGCGAATGGATGGAGGCGCCCGACGTGCCGGCGCAGCAGGCCATCGCGCGCCAGATCCAGACGCAGTTCTTCCACGACGTGCCCTACATGCCGCTGGGCGAATACTTCCGGATCATCGCCCACCAGCGAAACCTGGTGGACATCCCCGTGGGCCTCTCGACCTTCACGGGCGTGCGCCGGGCCTGAGAACGACGAAGCCGCCCTGGCCCACAAGGGCCGGGCGGCTTCCAGGGTGCAGCCGGTATGCCGGCTGCGTCTTATCCGTTGCGGTTTCCGCACTGCACCGCGGCGATGCGGCAGGTCGCCTGCGGGTCCTTCGAGCGGCACTCCGCCAGCGCGTCGCCCTCAGCGAGCGCCCGCGTCTCGGCCGAGCCGCCGCTGATCGAGGTCACGACGAAGGTGTTGGGGTCGGAGGTCATGACGATGGCGCCCTGGCTGCGCCGGACGCCGTGGGCCACGGCAGCGCAACTGCGGCTGAATTCGGCGATGATCCGGCAGCCGGGCCCGCCGCGCGAGCACTGGCTCTCGGCGATGCGATGCGCGGCCAGTCGATCCACTTCGCCCACCACCATGCCATAGCTGGCCGAGGGCGTGCGGGCGGCGAAGATCACGCCATAGCCCTGCGGCGGCACCTGCAGCGCGAGCTGGCGCGGCGCCTGGACGCCCCGGCCCTGCTGGGCCGCAGCGGAGACGGGCTGGATCGGGGAGAAGGCCGGAACGCCACAGCGGATGAAGCAGGCCTGAACGCCGGTCCGGCTGGCGCCGGGCTGCGCCGCTTGGCCCTGGCAAGTGGCGCGGCAGGCGTTGATGTCCTGTGGCGCCCGGGCGCGCACCGGCTGGGAGGCCAGCGCGGGTGCGGCAGCGAGGATCAGGGTCGCGGCGAGGATGAGGCGTCGCACTGGTTCGTCTCCGGCAAGAATGTCGCGGCGCCTTGTGCCCGCTGGGCAGTCACCCCTTCATCTCGCCGGAAGCGAAACTCTGTCGCGCGTGTCGCGTTGCTTCACCCACTGGAAATGTTGTTGGTCCGCGCCACGGCGCCGAAGCGGCGATGATCCTCGCGAACGCGCGCGTCGAAAGCCGCGGCCGTGCCGCCGCCGACGACGGCGCCCTGCGCCATGATCCGCTCTCGGACATTCTCGTCGCGCAGTGCCTCGTTCATCGCGGCGTTCAGTCGCGCCAGGATCTCCGGCGGCGTGCCGGCCGGTGCGGACAGGCCCGTCCAGGCGCCCACCACGAAATCCTCGATGCCCTGCTCGCCCGCCGTCGGAACATCGACGAAGGCCGGGACGCGCGCCGCACTCGACATCATCACGCCGCGCGCCTGCCCGCCGGAGAGCGCCGGCGCCATCACGGAGAGCGAGTCGGCCATGATCGGGAAGCGCCCGGCCACGAAGTCCTGCAGCGCAGGGCCGCTGCCGCGATAGGGAATGCGCTGCATCTCCGGCAGGCTCAGGCGGGCGCGGAACATCTCCATCGCCAAATGCGGCAGGCTGCCGGCGGCGGGGATGCCATAATCCACCATGCCGGGCCGCGAACGGATCCATTCCGCTACCTCGCGGACATTGCGGGCGGGGATGGCGGGATGGACGCAGAAGGCCAGCGGCGCGTCCAGGATCATGCAGACGTTCAGCAGATCCATCGGGTCGAAGCCCGCTGCCGGAAAGGTGTGCGGATTGATGACCATGGGGCTCGAGTTGGAGGCGAGCAGCGTGTAGCCATCCGGCCGTGCCCGGACGACGTGCTCGGTACCGAGGTTGCCGCCGGCGCCGCCCCGGTTCTCGATGACGATGGTCTGGCCCAGCGCGCGGGCAAGCCCTGGCTGCACGATGCGCGCCGCGAAATCGGTCTGCCCGCCCGGCGGATAGCCGACCACCAGCGTGACGGGGCGGGCGGGCCAGGCCTGCGCTAAGGCGGGCGTCGCCAGCACGGCGGTGCCGAGTCCCATGACGGTGCGGCGCTGAATGGCGATCATGTCCGGGCTCCCAGGAAGGCGGTTACGACGGCGTCCGCCGAATTCCACTCGAACTCCGGTGCCTGGGCGCCTGCCTCCCTCGCGAGGCGGCGCCGGTCGGCGTCGAGGCTCAACAGGATCGTCCGAGCCGGCGCCACGCCGAAAAGCTCTGCCAGGCGTTCGACGAGATCAGCTTCGGTCGTGATGCGCTCGGCCGGCAGCTTGCGGCCGCCGGCGCCGGTGGCGGGCAGGTAGATGCAGAGCGCATCGGCCTGGTCGCCACTGCCCAGCGCCGCGAAGAACTCGTCGTGCCGGTACTGCACGCCGCGCCAGGTGGCATCGCTCGTCTCCGCCGCATGCCAGGGCGAGGCGATGGCGACATGCGCCTGCCGCGACAACCGCGCCAGCAGCGCCGCCGCCTCCGCGCGCGGCACGAGGCCCTCCTCCGTCAGCAGGCCCGGCCGGTCCAGGATGACGAGCGGCCGGTCCGGCGCGAAGGAACGGCCGAGGGATTCCTCCCGCATCGTGATGGGCGCGCCGGGCTCCATCTCAAAGACGCGATAGGGGTGCGGCGGCTCGCAGAAGCCCGGGCAGGCCCCCATGGTTGCATGACCTTGCCGCACCATCTCGGTGCCGCCGTGCCAATGGCCGGAAATCAGCAGGCGCCGGCCGGGTGCTTCGGCCGCACGCTGCGCGATGTCGTCGGCGTCGCCGTAGAGCAGCGGGTAGTTATAGTCGACCCAGGGCTGCACGACGAAGTGCTGCAAATGCAGTTCCTCGCTTGCCTCTGTCGCGGCGGCCAGGACCGCCTCGAAGCGCCGGCGCTCCTCGCCGACGCGCAGCGCCTGATTGCCCGCGAGCTCCCAGTCGTGGAAGGCGTGGACCTCCAGACCGCCCAGCCTCATCCAGCGTGGCGCGCCGCCGAAGATCACATCGAAAGCGGGGGCGTAATCGTGGTTACCTGGAAGCACCATCCAGGGCCGGCCGAGCGATTGCAGCCAGTCGCGCACCAGCCGGTAGTCGGCCAGCGACTGCCTCACCAGCGTCTTGAGGTCGTAGGCCTTGTCGAGGTCGAGCAGCGCGTGCGGAACGTCCAGCAGGTCTCCGGTCACGGCGACGAGGTCAGGCGCCTCCTCGTCGATACGGAGGGCCAGGGCCTCCAGCAGCTGCGGCAGATGCCGGGACAAGCGATGGACATGGCCATTATGCCCGGGCAGCGCCCGGCGCAGATGGAAGTCCGTGACCTGAAGGATGCGTGCCATCGTTCTCTTGTCGTCTCCCCAGCACGGCGCGCGCCAAGGCAGCGGCCGCATATCGCCCTTTCCGGGCCAAAGCTATTTCAGGCGCATGACATTCCCCGCCGCCCCGATCACCGCCGTGGCGGCCAGAGCGCGGTGACGGCCAGCAGCACCGCGACCACCGCATAGGGCAGCACGGTCGCGATCGAGATCAGGGCTCCGCCCAGTACCGGCCCGACCATCATGCCGAGCCCCTGCACCGCGCCGATCACGCCCGCCGCGGCACCCTGCTCCCGCGGCGTCACCGCATTGGCGGCCATCGCCGCGAAGGCGGGGAAGATCCAGCCCATCCCCGCGGCGGCGGTGAAGTAGCAGAGGCAGAGCAGCGGGATGTTCACCGCCAGCGTCGCGAAGGCGAAGCCCAGTGCCGCCACCAGCCCGCCGACGCGCACCAGCCGCCCCAGCGGCCAGCGCAGTCGCGCCACGAGCAGCTGCGACAGGATCAGCGCCACGCCCACCGTCGCCAGCGCGAAGCCCGCGGCGCGGGCGGCCTCGGCCGGCGCGAGGCCGAGCCGGTCGAGCGCGAGGAAGCCCACGCCGATCTGCGCGACCGAGACGCTCAGCATCGCCACAAAGGCCAGGGCGATCGGCCGCCGCAGCCGTGCATCCGTCATCCGCAGCGGCTCCTGTTGTTCGCGTCCAAGGGCCGCGTCGCGCGGCAGGCCGATCCAGAGCGCGGCGAGGCCGACGAAGGGCAGCAGCGCGCTGCCATAGAGCGGCAGATAGAGCCCCATCGGCACCAGCAGCGCGGCCAGCGCCGGCCCCATCGTCATGCCCACCGCCCCCGCCGCCCCCAGCAGGGCCATGGCTCCGGCGCGCTGCACCGGCGGGGTGCGGTCGGCGATCAGGGCTTGCCCCGTCGCGGGGATGGCGGCGTAGAAGGATCCGATCACGCCCCGCCCGAGCAGCATGCCCGCGAAGGCGGCCCAGGCCGGCATGGCGCCCGACAGCGCGCGATCCAGAAAGGCCATGAGGGCCAGGAAGGCCAGCGCAAAGCCCGCCGCGCCCAGCAGCAGTACGGGCCGCCGTCCATGGCGGTCGCTGGCGCCGCCCCAAGGGCGCGCGAAGAGCATCCAAGCCAGGCCAGCCGCCGTCACCGCCGCGCCCGCGTGCCAGGGCTGCAGGCCCAGGATCCGCACTATGGGCCCGACCAACGCGACGAAGGACATCATCGCCATGGTGCAGGCGAGATTGACCGCCAGCAGGGGCCAGAGCCCGGGCACGTTCATGCGCGGCTCCCTCTCCCCGCGTGGCTATTGCGGACATGCCAGCATGGATCCCTTGCCCTGCCTATGGGCGATCCATCCGGCGTGTCTGGGCGGCGCCGAAGTTTTTCCGGCATCGCTTGTCGGATCGGGCGGCGCTGCTTCGTTCCTTGGGATGGAGCCCCACAAGGAGACGTCCATGAGCCAGATGATTTTCCTGAACCTGCCGGTCAACGACCTCGCGCGCAGCATCGCCTTCTACGAGGCCATCGGCGCGACCAGGGACGCACGCTTCTGCGACGAGTCCACCACGGCCTGCATGGTCTTTTCAGACAACATCTTCGTGATGCTGCTGACCCACGAGCGCTTCGCGGGGTTTACGCCGAGGAAGATCGCCGACGCGCATGCGACGACGGAAGTGCTGATCTTCCTCTCGCGCGAAAGCCGCGAGGCGGTGGACGCCATGGTCGATGCGGCCGTGCGCGCGGGCGGCGTCGCCGATCCCGGCCCGAGACAGGAGCATGGCTTCATGTACGGCCGAAGCTTCGAAGACCCGGACGGCCATATCTGGGAGGCCGGATGGATGGATGTCGCGGCCTGCGCGCAGGCGCAGGCGGCCGCGTGAGGGGATGACCCACATGGACAAGATCGCCCCCTGCCTCTGGTTCGACGGCCAGGCGGAAGAAGCCGCGCAACTCTACACCTCGGTCATTCCCGGCTCCTCCATCACCAAGGTGCAGAAGAACCTCGCCGACGGCCCCGCAGGTCCGGCAGGCATGGTGCTCCTCGTCGAGTTCCGGCTGGCCGGGCAGCGCTTCCTGGCGCTCAACGGCGGGATGAAGATGGAATACACGCATGCCCTCTCGCTGACCGTGAACGTGGACGACCAGGCCGAACTGGACCGCGTCTGGGATGGCCTGATGGCCGGCGGCGGCCATCCGGAGCAATGCGGGTGGCTGAAGGACCGCTATGGCGTTTCCTGGCAGGTCGTTCCGACCGCCATAGGCCGCTGGATGGAGGACCCGGCTCGCGGCGCCCGCGTCATGCAGGCGCTGCTGGGGATGGTGAAGCTCGATATTGCGACCCTGGAAGCGGCATGGCAGGGATGAGAGAAGGCATGCGTCATCCGCATCGAGACCGGGGCGCCCCCGCCGTATGCACATGAGTCGATCACGCCGCGGGTCGGTTCCGAGGCAGAACCGGGATTGCGGGGACACTCGGTCAAGCTCAGACGGCTTGCACCCTTCGCGCAGCGGGGCATTCTTCGTCGAAGTTAACTTTCGGACGAAGGAGTATCCGGCCCATGTATCGACGCAGCCTCCTGGCCGGCGCCGGAGCCGCCATCGCGGCCCCGGCCGCCGTGCGCGCGCAATCCGCCACCACCCTCCGCTTCACGCCGCAGCAGGATCTGGTGACGCTCGATCCCGTCACGACCACGGCCTATATCAGCCGCAACCACGGCTACATGGTCTTCGACACTCTCTATGGCATGGACGCCAACTTCCAGGCGGTGCCGCAGATGGTAGACGGGCACACCGTCGAGAATGACGGCAAGCTCTGGAACCTGACGCTTCGCGACGGGCTGATGTGGCACAATGGCGAGAAGGTGACGGCGCGCGATTGCGTCGCCAGCATCAAGCGCTGGGCCAAGCGCGATCCGTTCGGCGAGACGCTGATGGCCACGACGGACGAGCTCTCCGCGCCCGACGACAAGACTATCCGCTTCCGCCTGAAGCGCCCCTTCCCGATGCTGCCCATCGCGCTCGGCAAGGCCTCGGTGCCCGTCTGCGCCATGATGCCCGAGCACCTGGCCAATACCGATCCCTTCCGCCAGGTGCCGGAGCTGATCGGCAGCGGCCCGTTCCGCTTCAAGGCGGATGAGCGGGTGCCCGGTTCGCGGATCGTCTACACCAAGTTCGAGGGCTACGTGCCCCGCAAGGATGGCCCGCGCGAATGGACCGCCGGTCCCAAGGTGGTGCATTTCGACCGCGTCGAATGGACCGTGATGCCGGACAGCGCGACAGCGACCAACGCGCTGATCGCCGGCGAGGCCGACTGGCAGGAATACGCCTACCACAACCTGCTGCCGCTCATGCGCCGCAACCGTAACGTCCGCGTGCGCGTGCTCGACAACACGGGCTTCGTCGGCATGGTCCGCGTGAACCATATTCAACCGCCCTTCAACAACCCCGCGATCCGCCGCGCGCTCTGGAGCGCGATCGACCAAGTCTCATGCATGCAGGCGCTTGTGGGCCCGTCGGAAACCAGCCTCTACAACACGCCCCTCGGCTTCTTCGGCCACGGGACGCCGATGGCCTCCGATGTCGGGCTCGAGCCGCTGCGTGGCCCGCGTAACTACGCCAAAGCCCGCGCCGATCTCCGCGCCGCCGGGTACAATGGCGAGCCGGTGCTGCTCATGATTCCGTCCACCTCCGAGCCCAATTCGCTGATGGGCGCGGTGGTGACGGACATGTTCAAGCAGGCCGGGCTGAACGTCGAAGTCTACTCCGTCGAATTCAACGCCATGCTCCAACGCCGCAACCGGCGCGGCACCATCGCCGAAGGCGGCTGGAGCGCCTTCGTCACCAACTGGGTCGGCACGGATTGGCTGAACCCGGCGGGCCACATCGCCCTGCGCGGCAACGGCGATGCGGGCTATGGCGGCTGGGCCACCATGCCCCGCATTGAGGAGCTGCGGGACGCGTGGTTCGATGCGCCCGACCTTGCGGCCCAGCAGGCCATCTGCCGCGAGATCCAGCTCGAGGCGATGAAGGAGGTGCCGTATTACCCGCTTGGCCAGTACCTCCAGCCGACGGCCCATCGGTCCAACATCCAGGACATGAACCCCGGCTTCGCCACCTTCTGGAACGTGCGGCGCGGCTAAGAAGAAACGCCAGTCAGGAAAACGGAAACATGAACAACGAAGCGGCGCGCGCCAGCGCGCTCGACTACATCGCCGCGAACGAAAAGCGGCTGTCCGCCTTCAATGAGAAGATCTGGTCCTACGCCGAGCCAGCCTGGCGCGAATACAAGTCCGCCGCCGAATACGTCGCGCTGCTGCGGGCCGAGGGCTTCGAGGTGGAGGCGGGCTCGGGCGGCATGCCCACCGCCTTCGCCGCGACGTGGCGCCAGGGCAATGGCGGGCCCGTGCTCGCGAGCTTCTCTGAATACGACGCCGTTCCGGGCAACTCGCAGCAGGTCGTGCCCTATGAAGCACCGCGCGAGGGCCTTCACCCCTACGCGGCCGGCCATACCGACCCGCACTCGATGCTGGGCACCGCGGCGCTGACCGCGATCCTCGGCGCCAAGGCGGCGATGCAAGCCCAGGGTATTCCGGGCACGCTGAAGCTCTTCGGCGAGCCGGCGGAGAAGGTCTGCGGCTCCAAGCCTATCCACGCGGCGAAGGGGTATTACGACGGGCTCGACGCCGCCGTCGTCTGGCACCCCTGGCCCTACAACACGGTGACGAGCGAGACGCATTTCGGCGCCTATTGGAGCGCCGTCATCAGCTTCGAATCGCCCGAGCCAGAGAAGTGGATCGACCCCACGCTGGTGCCGATCGAGGGCGCGCATGCGCAGGCCCGCTGCCCCGGCGCGCTCGACGCCATGTGCCTGATGTACACGACGACGAAGTACACCAAGGAGGCGATGTTCCCGCACGCCGGCTCCTGGACGCTGAATGAGTTCGTCCTGGGCGATGGCGGCGCCACCTCCGACAACCTGCCGCCGCGTTTCTCCCAGATCCAGTATTCCTGGCGCTCCTCGTCGCTCGGCATCCAGGAGCAGATCTGGCGTGTGCTGGCGAACAACGCGAAGCACGTGGCATCCATGACGGGCTGCAAGGCCTATGTGCGCTGGGTGACCAAGACGCGCGTGGGCGTGCCGAACCAGGCCATGACGGACCTCACCTGGAAGAACCTCCAGGCCGTGGGCGCGCCGGTCTACGGCGAGGACGCTAAGGAATTCGGGCGCGAGATGCAGCGCAACCTCGGCGTCGAGCCGATGCCCGATCCGTTCATCGCGACGGTCAGCGAGCTCATGCCGCCGGAGGTCTTCGAATCCCGCCTGCGCGCGGGCCTGCCCTCCTGGCAGAAGCATCTCAGCGCGGACGACTACGTGGAGTTCTGCTGGCACGCGCCGACGGTGCGCCTGCTGGCGGGCCGCCCTCGCCTGCGCCCGCCGAGCTCGGGCCACACTTATCCGAACTGGGCCTATACGGCGCTGAGCGGCCTGCCCTCGGCGATCGACCCGGGCATGTTCGTAGCCGCAAAGACCATGGCGCTGACGCTGGTGGACCTGGCGACGCAGCCCGAGACGCTGGCGAAGGCACAGGCGGAGTTCCGCGAGCGCACGGGCGGCGGCGTGGGCGGGCCCGGCTGGGTCGGCCCGCTGCTGCCGGCGGATTTCGACGCGCCGGTGGACCTGCGCTGGCCGGAATACGTGACGACCGCGCGCGGCGAGGAATGGTGCATCCCGACGCCGCACTGCGGCACGGGCGCCGGGGAAGCGCTCTGAAACTGAGAGGGGCGGCTTGCGCAGCCGCCCCGCTACTCCAGCTTCACGCTGGCGATTCGCGTCACCTCGCGCCAGCGCGCCACTTCCGCGGCGACGAAGGCCGCGTACTCGGCCGGCGGCATCTGCCCCTCGGCGCGCAGGCCCAGCGTCTCGAACTGGCGCTGCGCCTCAGGCTGCGCGGCCATGCCGCGCAGCGCGGCGTTGAGCTTGTCCACGATCGGCGCTGGCATCCCGGCAGGGGCGCAAAGGCCGAACCAGGCCGCGGCGATCAGGTCCGGATAGCCCTGCTCGGCAAAGGTCGGCACATCCGGGAAATTCGCAGAGCGCTGCGGCGCCGCGATGGCCAGGGCCCGCAGGTTACCCGCGCGGATCAGCGCGGCATGCGCGGCGAGGTTGTCCGACACGGCCTCGATATTGCGGGCCATGAGGTCCGCCTGCGCGGGCGCGCTGCCGCGATAGGGCACGTGCGTCATCTCGATGCCCAGGCGCCGATAGACGAGCTCGCCCGTCAGGTGACCGAGGCTGCCCGTGCCGCCGGAGCCGAAAGGCATCGGCGTGCCCCGCGCCTTCGCCGCCGCCACGAAATCGGCCAGCGTGCGATACGGCGACTGCGCACTGACCAGGAAAGCGATGGGCCCGCCCGCGATCAGGCCGATATGCGTGAAGTCGCGCACCGCGTCATAGGGTTGGCTGGGATAGAGGCCCGGCCCCACGCCATGCGCCGCCGAGGACGTGACCAGCAGTGTGTAGCCATCCGGCGCCGCCTTTGCGACGTAATCCGTGCCGATCTGCCCGCCCGCGCCCGCGCGGTTGTCCACCGGGAAGGGCTGGCCGAACTCGCGCTCCAGGTTCGAGGCGACGATGCGGGCCACGATATCGGCCGGGCCGCCGGCGGCGAAGGCGACCACGGTGCGCACCGGGCGCGCCGGCCAGGCGGCCTGGGCATGCGCCGCGGCCGGGAGCGCGGCGGCAAGTGCGAGGCCCGCGCGGCGGGTGAATTTCGGCGACGACATCAACTCTTTCCAACTCCCCAGAAGCAAGGAAACGGCGCCTTCACGATCCCGGATACGTTACGCCGCCACGCTGTGTAGTTGAGGAAGAAGCCCGTGGGAACGAACATCACATGCTCCATGGCCGCACGGTTCGCGGCTTCCACCGCCGCGCGCTCGGCGGCCGGGTCGGTGGCATCGAACCAGGCGTCGATCTGCGCCTGCACGGCATCGGACTTCGCCCAGCCATTGGTGGCGCTGTCGCCCGTCCCGTCCAGCGACTTATGGCCGGCCGGGCTCGCGCATTCCGCGCCCGCAACCCAGGTGTGAGTGATGTGCCAACCGCCGCTCTGGGGCGGCTGCTTGCTGGCACTGCGCGTCGAATGCGCGCCCCAGTCCATGGCGAGGAAATCGACCTTCATGCCCATCTGCTGCATCAGGTCGGCGGTGATCTCCGCCTGCGCCTTCACCACGGGCACGTCGCTGGCGGCGGGCAGCACCATGGCCTCCCCGGAGTAGCCGGCCTCGGCGAGCAGCCGCTTGGCGGCATCCATGCTGCGCGGGCGCAGCATCGGCTCGCTGCCGGCTTCGGTGTAGAGCGGCGTACCGGGCGTGATGAAGCTGGGCATCGGCTTCCAAAGGGCCGGGTCGCCACCGACGACGGCGCCCATGTAGTCCGCCTGGTTGGCCGCGGCCTGGAAGGCCCGGCGCATCCGCACATCCGTGAAGGGCGCGAAGAGGTTGTTGAAGCGCAGCAGCGCCACATTGCCCAGGGGATCGGCGATGTCGATCCGCACATCGCGCGCGGAGCGCAGCGAATTCGCGAGATCGGGGATCGGTTGTTCCCACCAGTCGATCTCACCCCGGCGCAGCGCGGCAGCGGCGGTGCTGGGATCCGGCATGGTGATCCATTCGACGCGGTCCACCAGCATGCGCTTGCCGCCCGCGAGCCAGTCGGCGGCCTCCTCCCGCGGAGCGTAGCCCGCGAAGCGCTCGAAGGCCGCGCTTGCGCCCGGCACCCACTCGTCGCGGCGGAAGCGCATGGGGCCCGAGCCGATATACTCCGTGATGTTGCGTGAGGGATCGGTGCGCGCGATCCGCTCCGGCATGATGAGCAGCGTGTTGGTCGTGACCTTGCCGAAGGCCTGCAGCATCTTCGGGAACGGCCGGTTCAGACGCAGGCGGAACCTGCGGTCGTCCACGGTCTCGATCGCGGCGAGCACGGCGGCGATCTTCCGGCCCATGACGTCCTGCCGCGTCCAGCGCTGAATGCTCGCCACCGCATCCTTGGCGAGCACCGCCTCGTTGTCGTGGAAGCGCAGGCCCTCCCGCAGGGTGAAGGTCCAGGTCTTGTTGTCCTGGCTGAGCTCGTGGCCCTCGCACATCTGAGGGCGCGGCGCGAAGTCGGCGCCGACGCCGTAGAGCATGTCCCAGACCAGCAGCGCGCCGTTGCGCACCACCTGCCTCGTGGTGATGACGGGGTCCATGCCCGAGAGATCGGCCTGCGGCACGAAGCGCAGCACGCGCGCGGATTGCGCCTGCGTCACGGAGGGCGCGGACAGCAGTGCGGCGGTGCCGCCCAGCATCTGACGACGATTCATGGTGACGGTCCTTCTTCCGGAACCGCATGCCGGCGTTATGAAAAGCTTATGAGCATAGCTTGTTGACCACAACCCACACGATTTTTAGGCGACCGATTTGCCGCGGCGGCTATTCGCCCTCGCCGATCGGACGCTAGTCTCATTCCACATGAGCACGAACATCCGCCCCGACATCGCCCTCGCATCCCGCCTCTTCGACGCGCTGCGGGAGAAGACCTTCGACGGCCTCGGCGTGACGCGCGAGGCCTATGGGCCGGGGGAGGAAGTCGCCCATGCGCTGGTCCGCGCTGAGGCCGAAAAGCTCGGCCTCGAGGTCACCGTGGATTTCGCCGGCAATATGTACATGACGCTGCCGGGTACGGACCGCTCGCTGCCGCAGATCATCCTCGGCAGCCATCTGGATTCCGTCCCGCAGGGCGGCAATTTCGACGGAGCGGCTGGCGTGCTCTGCGGCATGGCGGTGATAGCCGGCATGAAGCAGGCCGGTTTCCAGCCGAAGCGCGACGTGACCGCCATGGCCATCCGCGCCGAGGAGGGCGGCGCCTGGTTCAACGGCTTCCCCGGGAGCCGCGGCGCGCTCGGCAGCTTCAAGCCCGAGAACCTCGCCCTCCTGCGCCGCGACACCGGCAAGTCGCTGGAGCATCACATGCGGGAGCTCGGCTTCGACCCGGATGCGCTGCGCGAAGGCCGCAAGGTGCTGAGCAAGGAGAATGTCCACGCTTATGTGGAGCTGCATATCGAGCAGGGCCCGGTGCTGGACGCCGAGCAGATTCCGGTCGGCCTCGTCACCGCCCTGCCCGGCAACCGGCGCGTGCGGGCGGGCCGCATCGTCGGCGAGTGGAACCATTCCGGCGCAACGCCCCGCGCCTATCGCCATGACGCCGCCATGGCCCTGGCCGAGTTCACCCACCGCCTCGATCTCTTCTGGGGCGAGCTGGACGCAGACGGCACCCCGATGGTCTGCACCTTCTGCACGGTGGAGACGCCCGAGCAGGCCGGTTTCGGCAAGGTGCCCGGCGAGATTTCGTTCAGCCTCGACATCCGCGCGCCCGAGCCCGAAACGCTCGACCGCACCTATGCCGAGATCGACCGGCTGGTCGCGGAGATCTCCCAGTCGCGCGGCGTGAGCTTCCAGCTGGAGTCGCGCCAGGAATCGGCGCCCACGCCGATGGATGCCGGCATCCGCGAGGCACTGCGCCAATCCGCCGAGGCCCTGGGCATTTCCTACAAGGTCATGCCCTCTGGCGGCGGCCACGATGCGGCGGCCTTCGCCCAGGCGGGCATTCCCTCCTGCATGGTGTTCGTGCGGAACCAGAACGGGAGCCACACGCCGCTCGAGCAGATGCGGATCGAGGATTTCGCCGAGGCCAGCGCGGTTATCGCCGGCTGGGCGATGAAGGCCGCTTCCTAGCTTCTTTCCTTCGTCGCCAGGAAGCGCGCAAAAGCCTCGAGCGTCGCCTCGCTGACATGGTGCTCGACGCCCTCGGCATCCTGTTCCGCCGTGACGCGGTCGAGTCCGAGGGCGAGAAGGAAGCGCACCACCAGCTCGTGCCTCTCGCGTGCCGCCTCGGCCATGGCCTGGCCGGCCTCGGTCAGGAAGATGCCCCGATAGGGCTTGGTCGCGACCAGCCCGTCCCGCTGCAGCCGCGTCACCGTCGCGTTCACGGTGGCCTGGGCCACGCCCATGCGGCGGGCGATGTCCACCGAGCGCGCCTCACCCTCCTCGCGCAGCAGATCCGCCACCAGTTCCACGTAATCCTCCGCGACAGCCATGCGGTCACCCTCGCGCTGGCGGGCGAAGCGGGCCGCCTGGTCCTCGGCGGAGGGAAGCGAGCGGGAGGGGATCGGGCGCTTGGCCATGGGGTGCAAGATACCGGGTTGATAGTGTCAGTTCCAGATATTAGCTTAGGCTAAGTTTTGGAGCTACCATGGACGTCAAGCCCACCGTCGCCCATAGCCTGCCTGAGGTGCATCGCAGCGTGAGCGTGCCCAATGCGGGCGGCTTTATGCGCAAGCTCTTCGCCTTCCTCGGCCCCGGCTACCTGGTCGCGGTCGGCTACATGGACCCGGGCAACTGGGCCACCTCCCTCGCGGGCGGCTCGGCCTTCGGCTACACGCTGCTGTCCGTCGCGCTCGTCTCCTCCCTCATGGCGATCCTGCTGCAGGCGCTCTGCGTGCGCATCGGCGTCGCGTCGGGCCGGGACCTCGCGCAGCTCTGCCGCGAACGCTTTCCGAAGGCAGTCGCCTATCCGCTCTGGCTGCTGGCTGAGATCGCGATCTGCGCGACCGACCTCGCGGAGCTCATCGGCACCGCCATCGCGCTGGAGCTGCTCTTCGGCATCCCCCTGCTCTACGGCGTGCTGCTCACGGCGCTGGACGCGTTCCTGATCCTATGGCTGCAGAACAAGGGCGTGCGCTGGCTGGAAGCGCTGGTCTTCGGCCTGATCGCGCTCATCGTCGCCTGCTTCGGCGTGCAGATCGCGCTCTCCCAGCCCAATTGGGCCGAGGTGCTGAACGGCTACATCCCCGCCGTCTCCATCGTGACGAACGAGACGCAGCTCTACATCGCCATGGGCATCATCGGCGCGACCGTGATGCCGCATAACCTCTACCTCCACACCGCCGTCGTGCAGTCCCGCGCCTGGCAGGCGGACGAGGCGAGCAAGCGCGAGGCCATCCGCTACGCCACCATCGACAGCAGCGTGGCGCTGACCCTGGCGCTCTTCATCAACTCCGCGATCCTCATCCTGGCAGCCTCCACCTTCCACACTTCCGGCAACACGGAGGTCGCGGAGATCGGCGAGGCCTATCACCTCATGGCGCCGCTGCTAGGCAGCGGGCTGGCGGCGACGCTCTTTGCCGTCGCCCTGCTCTTCTGCGGCATCAACGCGACCGTGACGGCGACACTCGCCGGACAGGTGGTGATGGAGGGCTTCCTGCGCTTCCGCCTGCCGCCTGTGGCGCGGCGCATGCTGACGCGCCTCGTCGCGATCGTGCCCGCGGTACTCGTCACCTGGCACTATGGATCGAGCGGCACGGCGCAGCTGCTGGTGTTGTCGCAGGTTATATTGTCACTCCAGCTGCCCTTCGCCGTGATCCCGCTGATGCTCTTCGCGCAGGACAAGGGACGGCTGGGCGCGCTGGTTGCCCCGCGCTGGCAGATCATCATCGGCTGGGCCTGCGCGGCGCTGATCGTGGCGCTCAATATCAAGCTCCTGGCGGATGTCCTCCTGGGTGACTAAGTGAAGGGAGGCCGCGGCCTCCTGGAGTTGATGTTGCCGATGTCGGAGAAGCTGATCTGGCGTGTCGAGGGCATGGACTGCGCGAGCTGCGTGGCCAGCCTGACCGGCGCCCTTCAGAAACTGCCCGGCGTTTCCGATATCGAGGTCAACCTCATGGCGGAGCGCCTGACGGCGTCGCTCTCCACCGCGACGCCGGCCGAGGTGGAGCGACGGGTCGCCTCGCTGGGGTTCAAGGCGACGCCTCTTGGCGTCGCGGCGGTCGACGCCCCGGTCCACGACCACTCCCACCACGATCACGATGACCCCGCCGATGCGGCAAAGCCCTGGTGGGCGACCGGGAAGGCGAAGCTCACTTGGCTGCTCGGCGGGCTCGTGGGCTCGGCTTACCTGCTCTCGCTGGTCCTGCCTGAGCGGCTGACCTATCCGCTCTTCCTCCTCGCCACGGCGGTCGCTCTCGTGCCCTTCGGCCGGCGCGCGATCGCGCTGGCGCGCTCCGGAAATCCTTTCTCCATCGAGACGCTGATGTGCACAGCGGCCATTGGCGCCGCCATCATCGGCGCGGCCGAAGAGGCCGCGGTCGTGGTGCTGCTCTTCGCGCTCGGCGAAATGCTGGAGAATGTCGCCGCCGGACGCGCCCGGGCGGGCATCCGCGCGCTCGCCGATCTCATGCCGCGCACGGCACTGCGCATGACGGCGGCGGGCGCGATCGAGGAAATCCCCGCCGCACGCCTGCAGATCGGCGATCTCGTGCTTGTTCGCCCAGGCGACCGCCTCCCCTGCGACGGGACCATCGAGGAAGGCCGCTCCGCGCTCGACGAAAGTCCCGTCACCGGCGAGAGCGTGCCGGTCGCGCGCGGTCCGGGCGACACGGTGCGCGCAGGCAGCATCAATGCCGAGGCCGCGCTGAAGATCCGCGTGACGCACGCGGCCTCCGACAACACCGTGGCGCGCATCATCCGCATGGTGGAGGAAGCCACCGCCTCCCGCGCGCCGACCCAGCGGTTCATCGAGCGCTTTTCCTCCTGGTGGACGCCAGGCGCGATGATCGTGGCGCTCCTGGTCATCCTGGGCGCGCCGGTCCTGCTCGGCTGGGATTGGTCCACGAGCCTCTATCGCGGCCTCGCCGTGCTGCTGATCGCCTGTCCCTGCGCCCTGGTGATCTCGGTGCCGGCCGCCATGGCCTCAGGCCTCTCGGCGGGCGCGCGCAGGGGCCTGCTGGTGAAGGGCGGCGCCGCGCTGGAGACCATCGGCTCAGCCCACGCCATCGCCTTCGACAAGACCGGCACGCTGACCGAGGGCCGGCCGAGCGTGACCGACCTCATACCCGCCGAGGGCCGCTCCGAGCACGAGCTGCTGGCGCTCGCCGGCGCTGTCGAGCAGGGGAGCGGCCACCCGCTGGCCAAGGCCATCCTGGCCGAGGCCAGCCAGCGCGGCCTGAGCCTGCCCTTGGCACGCGGCTTCTCCGCCGTGCCGGGCAAGGAGGTGCGGGCTGTAGTCGCGGGCAAGGTCGTCGCCATCGGCAGCCCGCGGCACGCCCCCGTCGCCGGCACCCTCGCCGAAGCACTGGACCGGCTGGAAAGCGCGGGCAAGACGGTCTCCGTCGTGCTGAGCGGCCCCGCGCCCCTCGGCCTCATCGCCTTCCGCGACGAGCCACGGGCGGATGCGCGCACGGGGCTCGCCACGCTCTCCGCGCTCGGTGTGCGACCCTTGATGCTGACCGGCGACAATGCCCGCACGGGCGCCGCCATCGGTGCCAGCCTGGGGCTGGACGTGAAGGCGGAGCTGCTGCCCGAGGACAAGCTGCGCGAGATCGCGGCGCTCAAGGCACAAGGCGCGGTCGCCATGGTCGGCGACGGCATCAACGACGCGCCCGCGCTGGCCGCGGCATCCGTCGGCATCGCCATGGGCGGCGGTACCGATGTAGCGCTGGAGACGGCCGATGCCGCCGTGCTGAAGGACCGCGTGACGGGGGTGGCCGAGCTGGTCGCGCTCTCGCGCGCGACCATGGCCAATGTGAAGCAGAACGTGGCCGTGGCCGTCGGGCTGAAGGGCGTCTTCCTGGTGACGACGCTCGCCGGCATCACGGGCCTCTGGCCCGCGATCATGGCGGACACCGGCGCCACCGTGCTGGTGACGCTGAACGCCCTTCGCCTGCTGCGCTGGAAGCCTAGCTGACGGCGAGATTCGCGCTGCGAACCACCTCGCGCCACCGCGTCAGGTCCGTCTCCACGAGCGACTGAAGGGCGGCCCCATCCGTCGCCTCCACGGCGAAGCCCGTGGCCGCGAGGCGCGGCGCGATCTCCGGATGGCGCAGCGCGGTCCGCAGCGCCTCCTGCACGCGGGTCTGCAGCGCAGGCGCCATGCCGCGCGGGCCGACGATCCCGTGCCAGCTTCCGGTGGTGTAGTTGGCGAGCCCGGCCTCGGCGAAGGTCGGCACCTCGGGCAGCAGGGGATGGCGTTGCGTCCCGCCGACCGCAATGGCGCGCAGCCGCCCGCCCGTGACATGGGGCGCGACCGTCGCGATGTTGAGCAGCGAGAGTTGCAAGGTGCCCGAGACAAGATCCGTCACCGCCGCGCCACCGCCAGGATAGGGCACGTGCGTCGCCTGCGTCGCCGTCAGCAGCTTGAACAGCTCCATGCCCAACTGCTCGGAGGAACCGATGCCGGACGATCCAAAGGAGGCCGTGTTGGGATGGGCCTTCAGCCAGGCGATGAGCTCCGCGAGGTTCGTGGCCGGCACGCCGGGATTCACCACCATCAGGTTCGGCGCGCTGATCGCGACCGTCAGCGGCGTGAAGTCCTGCACGGGGTCATAGGGCAGGCGCGTGTTGATCGCGGGTGTGACGGTCATGATGCCGCTTGCCGCGATGAAGAGCGTGTGGCCGTCGGCCGGCTGGCGCATCACATGCTGCACGGCCACGACGCCATTGCCGCCGGTGCGGTTCTCCACCACGACGGGCTGACCGATGGCCGCCTGCAGCGGCACCGCCACCGCGCGAGCGAGCAGGTCGGACGGCCCGCCCGGGACGTAAGGCACCACGATGGAAACGGGACGCGAGGGCCAGGCCGTTTGCGCCAGTGCGGGTTTCGCCAGAAGGGCACCGAGGGAAGCCGCGAGAAGTGGACGCCGAGCCGTCATGCGTGGAAGTCCTTCGATTGCGATCTCGAAGGCGCATGCAAGGCACGTGCCGGGCTACTTCCCGGCGGCGTCGATCCCTTCCTCGAGCAGCGCCATGGCCGCTGCGGCGAAATCCAGCATGTTGCGCCAGCGATCCGAGGCGCCGGTCTCGAGCGTGCGAACCATCGCGACGGGTCCGGAGATAGCGAGGCAGGTATGGCCGGCCGCATCGCCGTAGCGGTTGCCTGTGGGCCCCGCCGCGCCGGTTTCCGCGAGGCCCCAGGTCGCGCCCAGCCGCTCGCGCATCTTCTGCGAGAGAAGCGCGGCATAGGGCTCGCTGGAGGAGCGCATCCCCACCATCTCGGACGACTTGATGCCCGCGAGCACGAGGCGCGCCGGCTGCGTGTAGGTTACGGCACCGCCCAGGAAATAGGCCGATGCCCCAGATTGCGCGAGCAGCGCGGCCGCGACGAGCCCGCCCGCCGAGGATTCCGAGACGGCGACCGTCTCCTTCCTCTCGCGCAGCTTGGCGCCGAGCCGCGCGGCCTGGGCCAGCAATTCATCCATGCCTCTTACTCCGCCGCCAGGGCGGGCGGCGCGACTTCCGCCTCCGCCGCGATCGCCCGCATCCAGACCGCCGTGTCGTGGAAGACCGCGCCACCGGAAGGCGGTGCCGGGTCGTCGCTGGTCAGCGCGTTGATGCCGATGCCGCCCTCGAAATCCTTATTGGGCCAGACGCTCTCCACGATGATCACGCCCGGCTGCAGCCCGTCGAAGAGCTTGGCGTGCACGATCACCTGGCCGCGCGAATTGCCCAGCCGCACGCGCCCGCCCTCCTCGATGCCGAGGCGGCCGGCATCCTGCGGATGCACTAAGGCGGTGGGCCGCCCCTCGCGCTTACGTGCCGTCGGCGTCTCGGTGAAGCTCGTGTTGAGGAACTGCCGCGCGGGCGCGGTGACGAGGCGGAAGGGATGCGCGTCGGTCGCCGCGTCGATCGTCGCCATGTGATCGGGCAGCTTGGGCATCACGGCGTGATCGGGACCGATCGCCGCCCAGTCGGGGCGGAAATGAAACCGGCCGTCCTTGTGGCCGAATCCCTCCAGGAAATGGCTCGCCGCGAAATCGGGCTGGGCATCCACCCAGCGTCCTTCCATCACCTCGGCCGCACTGGGCCAGCCTGAAGCGCGCAGCGTGGCGTCCACCACTTCCATTGCCGTCATGCCGAAGCCTGGATGCTCGGCGCCCAGGCGCTTCGCCAACTCGGCCAGCACGTCGTGGTTGGACATGCACTCGCCCGGCGCCTCGATCAACTTGGGGCCGATCTGGATGTGGCTGTGGCCGCCGGATTGGTAGAGGTCGTCATGCTCCATGAACATCGTCGCCGGCAGCACGATGTCGGCGACCTGCGCCGTCTCGGTCATGAACTGCTCGTGCACGCAGGTAAAGAGATCATCCCGCAGGAAGCCCCGGCGGACGAGGTTGCTGTCGGGCGCCACGGTCACCGGATTCACGTTCTGAATGAAGAGTGCATGGACCTGCGGCCCGTCGCCGAGCTCCTTGCGGTCACCCGTCAGCACTGCGCCGATGCGCGACATGTCCATCTCGCGTACGCTCATGTCCTTGGCGTCGAGCCCTTCGATGAGCGTCTTGTTCCAATGGTAGATGCCGCGATTGTTCCAGAAGGCGCCCGCGCCCTCGTGCCGCCACTTGCCGGTGACAGTAGGGAGACAGGTCACCGCATGCAGTCCCGCTGCACCGTTGCGGGAGCGTGAGAAGCCGTAGCCGCAGCGGATATAGGCGCGATCCGTCGTGCAGTATTCCCGCGCGAAGGCCTCGATCATCTCGACGGAAAGACCCGTGATGGCGGAAGCCCATTCCGGCCCGCGCTCGGCCAGATGCCCCTCGAGCCCCGCATCGGCATCCGAGAACCTCGCCATGTACTCGCGGTCCGCGAAGCCGTCGCGGAAGGCGACATGCATCACGGCGCAAGCCAGCGCGCCATCCGTGCCCGGCCGCACGGGCAGGTGCAGGTCGGCCGCCTGGGCCGTGCCGGTGCGGTAGGGATCGACGACGATGAGGCGCGCGCCACGATCCTTCCGCGCGCGGGTGATGTGCGTCATCACATTCACCTGGGTCGCCACAGGGTTGCCGCCCCACATGATGATGAGATCGGACTTCGCCATCTCGCGCGGGTCGGGGCCAGTGAACTTGCCGACGCCGGCCATCCAACCGGCCTCGCAGATGGTGCTGCAGATGGTGCTGCGCTGGCGCGAATAGCCCATGACGTGGCGCAGGCGGTTGATGCCGTCCCGCTGCACCAGGCCCATGGTGCCTGCGAAGTAGTAGGGCCAGATCGCCTCGGGCCCGTGCTTCGCCGCGATGTCGACGAAGCGCTCGGCCACGCGGTCCAGCGCCTCCTGCATGGCGATCTCGCGATACTGGCCGGAGCCCCTGGGACCTGTGCGCAGCAAGGGCCGCATCAGGCGGTCGGGATGATGCACGCGTTCGGCGTAGCGTGCGACCTTCGCGCAGATGACGCCAGCGGTGTAGCTGTTGGCCGCCGCGCCACGCACCGCGCCGATGCGCTTGGCGCCTGGCATCACCTCGATCTCTAGCGCGCAGGTCGAGGGGCAATCGTGCGGGCAGGTGGAGCTTTGGAAGCTCCCCCGCCCTTCCGCGGAAAGGCTCATGCGCCGAGTTTGCCGCCTCAGCCGGTCTTGATCCAGACCGCTTTCACGTTGAGATACTCGTTCACGTGGTCCTTGCCGCCTTCGCGGCCATATCCGCTGAGCTTATAGCCGCCGAACGGCATGGCGGGATCCATCGCCTGGTAGCAGTTGATCCAGACCGATCCCGCCCGGATCGCCCGCGCTAGCTTATGGGCCTTGGTCACGTCGCGCGTCCAGACGCCACTGCCGAGGCCGAAGCTCGTGGCATTGGCGCGCCTGGCGACTTCCTCGATGTCGTCGAAGGGAATGGCCGAGATGACGGGGCCGAAGATCTCCTCCTGCGCGATCCGCATCTCGTCATTCACATTGGCGAAGACCGTGGGCGGCACAAAGAAGCCCTTGGAAAGCGCGCCCTCCGTCAGCCGCTCGCCGCCCGCCAGCGGCTTGGCGCCCTCCTGTCGGCCGATCGCGAGATAACCCGTCACGCGCTCGAGCTGCTCGGAAGACACCAGCGGCCCCACCTGCGTCATGTCGTCGCGGCCATCACCCACTCGCAGCGACTTGCCATAGGCGGCGACGCGGGCGGTGAACTCCTCATAGACCTTGCGCTCGACGAAGAGCCGCGTGCCGGCCGAGCAGATCTGGCCGGAATTGGCGAAGACCGCCATGGCCGCGCCGGGCACGGCCGCTTCCAGATCCGCATCGGCGAAGACGATGTCCGGGCTCTTGCCGCCGAGCTCCAGCGAGACGCGCTTCAGGTTGCCCGAGGAAGCCTGGACGATCTTCTGCCCCGTGAAGTGCGATCCGGTGAAGGCCACCTTGTCCACGCCGTGATGCGCCGCCAGCGCCGCCCCCGCCGTCTCGCCGAACCCTGGCACCACGTTCACCACGCCGGGCGGCACGCCGGCCTCCAGGCAGAGCTCGCCCAGGCGCAGCGGCGTCAGCGGCGCTTCCTCGGCCGGCTTCAGCACCACGGTGCAGCCCGTCGCCAGCGCCGGCCCGATCTTCCAGATGGAGGAGGAGAGCGGCGCGTTCCACGGTATGATGGCGCCGATCACGCCCACCGGCTCCTTCAGCGTGTAGGAGACGAATTCGCCGGGCAGCGAATTGTCCACCGTCTCGCCATGGATGGAGACCGCCTGGCCCGCATAATAGCGCAGCATGCCCACCGCGCGCTGCTGGTTGCCGCGCGTGCGGGTGATCGGCGCGCCCATGTCGATGGTGTCGAGGGCTGCGAACTCCTCGAAGTTCTTCTCCAGCAGGTCGGCCAGGCGCAGCAGGATCTTCTGGCGCTCATAAGGCTTGGTGCGGCCCCAGGCGCCCTCGAAGGCACGGCGCGCGGCGGCGACGGCGAGGTCGATATCCTCCGCTCCGCCCTCCGCGACCTGGGCCAGAAGCTCGCCCGTGGCGGGGTTGATCGTCTCGAAGGTCTTTCCGGAAGCGGCTTCCAGCCACTTCCCGTCGATCAGCAGGCGCTTGGGCTTGCCGTCCAGATAGGGGTGGCGGGTCTTTGCGACGTCGACGGTCATGCCTCGTCCTCCATCGTTATATCCATTTGTTTATAACGTATCCGCTTGTTTTCGTCCATCGGATGGCTGACAGCGGACGCGTGCCGCGCTTCAATGTGCCCGTGGTACACCCCTCAGACCAGCCCGCCCGGGTCAGCATCCGTCTCGATTTCGCCTCCGGTGCCCGCGTCGGCCCCGGCAAGATCGAGCTACTCGAGGCCATCGCCAGGAAAGGCTCCATAGCCGCCGCCGCGCGCGATCTCGGCATGTCCTACCCCCGTGCCTGGGGATTGGTCGAAGCCTTGGATACGGCGATGGGCGAGCCCGTCGTCACGCGCGCACCTGGCGGGCAGAAGGGCGGCGGCGCGGCGCTGACGCCGCTCGGCAGGGCCCTCATCGAGCGCTACCGGCAGGTGGAAGCGGCGGCGCAGCGCAAGGCAGGCGCGCCGCCGAAGGCTTGATCGTTATTCGCCATTAGATATAACGAAGCGATCCCTGCGGGAGCGCATGCGCATGACTCGAGAGATCCATCGCGATAACGGCGTGTGCCTTCGCCTGGACGTGGATCGCGCACGCTCGCGGATCCGTCTTGTCTCCGGGCCGCCCATGCGTCGCCGCGTGCTCGCACCGCTCCTGGCCCTCGGGTTGCTCCTCCCGCCAGCCGCTTCACGCGCGCAGGAAGCGCCGCTCACTATCTTCGCGGCCGCGAGCCTCACGGATGCGATGCGCGCCATGGCCCGGGAATGGCAGGCCCGTGGCCATCCGGCGCCGCGCATGTCCTTCGCCGCCTCCTCCGCGCTGGCGCGGCAGATTGAACAGGGCGCCCCGGCCGATCTCTTCATCAGCGCCGACGAGCCCTGGATGGACTACCTGCAGGAGCGCAACCTGATCGTGAACGCGACACGCGTGAGCCCGATCGGCAACTCGCTGGTCCTGGTCGCTCCCGCCCAGGCCGCCCAGCCCGTGACGCTGGGGCGCGACACCAACCTGCTCGCCCTGCTCGGCCCCCATGGCCGCATCGCGACCGGCGACCCGGCGCATGTGCCAGTCGGCCGCTATGCCCAGGCCGCGCTGACCTGGATGGGCCAGTGGGACACGATCAACCCGCGCCTGGCGCGCGCCGACAACGTCCGTTCCGCCCTGTTGCTGGTGGAGCGCGGCGAGGCGCCCTTCGGCATCGTCTACGCCACGGATGCGGCGGCCAGCGGCGCCGTCCGCGTGGTCGGCACCTTCCCGGCCGAAAGCCATACGCCCGTGACCTATCCCTTCGCGCTGATGCGGCGGGCCGAGGGCGATGCCCAGGCCCGCGCGATGCTGACGCTGCTGACGGGCCCCGAGGCAGCGCCGATCTGGCAGCGATTCGGCTTTCGCCTGGCGCGGTAGCCGGTCTCAGATCACGGCGGCGATGATCAAGCCGATGACGAGCTGGACGATGATCGCGACGATGAAGACGGCGATGGTGAAAGGCACCATCCGCTCCGGCGGCACGCGGGCGACGATGGGGCCCCCGACGTAGAAGAGGTAGATGCTGTAAAGCGCGCCAGCCAGCGCAATGAGCCAGCCGATAAAGGGAATCAGCAACCCGATGCCTGCGACCCAGGACGCGGTCGGCGCATATGCCGCAAGCTTGAAGGCCGCCCCACCATCCTGCGGCGCGCCGAACTTGGGCGCCAGGAACTCCACGATCTTCGCCAGCACGAAGACCCCGACCAGCCCAAGGATATAGCTGAGGATCGAGCTGACCAGCAGCGAGCCCATGGTGACCACGCCGGCGCCGATGATCGCGACGGCAATGAAGCCGGTGACCGCGGGAATGGCGGAAAGGGGAATGATGTAGCTCGTATAGAGACTCGCCGTATCGGCGGGTTCAGCCGCCACCGCGCGCCATTCATCCTTGGGCTGGACCAGCAGCCCCTTGGCGCGCGCCACAAGATTCATTTTTCGAGTCCCTTTTCACCTGCCCCCCGTGGGCGCCGCGATACTGGGCGGCGGCCCGGAGCCGGGGCAAGGAAATCTGTGTCACATGGGTGTCGCAGAAGGATCCCACCGGCTCCAGAAACCGTCGGTGGCCGGGCGCTTGGCCTCGGCGCGCTCGGCGGGTGGCGTTCCCACATGGATCCAGCCGAGCAGCGCATCGCCTTCGGCGAAGCCCAGCGCCTTCTTGACCTTGGGATCCTGCAGCGCGCCGGAGGACGCCCAGAACACGCCGAAACCCTGAGCCTCCAGCGCGGTCAGGAAGTTCATGATGCCGGCGGCCGCAGATGCCCGCTGCTCCCAGGGCGGCACGCCCGGGCGGTCATGGTTGATCGCTGCCCCAGCGGCGACGACCAGGGGCGCACGCTGTGGCTTCGCACGCTCCGTCTCTAGACGTTCCGCCGGCGTATCCGGTGCGCGGGCGAGCAGGGATTCGGCGAAAAGCGCGCCCAACGCCGCCCGGGCCTCGCCCTCGATGAAAACAAAGCGCCAAGGCCGCAGGCCCCCATGGTCGGGTGCGCGAAGCGCGGCCTGCACCGCCAGATCCAGCGCGGCCGCATTCGGCGCGGGTGCCGCGAGCTGGCGCGGATGAACGGAGGCACGCCCGAGCAGCCGCGTCAGGGTTGATGGCAAGGGCGGAACGGTATCGGGCATCACATACTCCTTCGGGGCACACCCTAGCTGATCGGGAGAGCGCAGCTGAAACGGGATAGTAATTGCGAATCATTCTCACTCGCAATATCATACTGGCAGCCAGGAGACATCCCATGCGCTGCGCCCCGCTTTCTCCATTCCTGCTTTCTGCACCCGAAGCACGGCTGCCACCTCCCCCACGGCCCGCCGAGCCGCCGTGCGAAGCTCCCCTGCCCGATTCCGGACGACCGGATGAGCGGAACTGACGTATGGAACCCTGCAATCCGCACCATCTCCCCGCCCCCGGCGAAAGGGCCACGGGTGACCTCTCGGCCGAGGAGCTTTTCGTGGTCGGCAGCCTCCGCGCCTGGGTGTCGCCGCTGATGCGCCCCGGCACGCCCTGTCCGGATTGGAAGGAAATCTTCAGACTGGCGGCCGTCGGTGGCGAAGCCTCCGCCGGCTTCGACCGGCTCATGTCCATCATCGGCACCTCGGCGCAGCGGATCATCGAGGTTCGCTGCTGCAGCTGTCCTTCCCTCGGCGCGGACGAGGTGAACATGCTCCACCTGGTAGCCGCGCTGCAGATGGCCGACCGCACGGGCGCCATCGACATCATCGCCGATTGGGTGGCGCCGGCCTTCGTCGCCGCCGCCCTGCGCGGCGCGGAGCAATTCGCGGCCGGGACGATGGAAGCGGCCCTATGGCTCCCGCCGCAAACGGCGCTACCGGCTCCGGCGCGGCGCCCGGAGGGCGCGCTGCTGCACTGACCTAGGCATAGTTCGCCACGCGCCTGCCGTCCTCCGCCTGTGGAGAACCGCCGCGGACGGCACCGGCCGCCGTGTCCCCCCAGAGCACGCCGAACTTCTCCGGCAGCTTCCGGCTGTCGGGCGTCGCGAGCCAGACGCGCATCATGAAGCGGCTCTGGCCCGTTCCTGCCTCGTTCACGAAGGCGGTGCGGCCATGGCTCACGATATGGTTGTTGAGGAATTGCGCGTCCCCCGGCTCGAAGGGCGAGAGGATGCTGTGGCGCTCCTTCACGCGCAGCAGCATGTCCAGCGCCTCCTTCTGCTTCTCGGTCAGTGGCGCCGTTCCCGGAAATTCCTGGGCCTTGCGCAGATTGGCGGGCGAGAAGGTGCTGGTCAGCTTGCCCTCCTCGATGCCGAAGAGCGGCAGGGCGAAGGTGGTGGGCACCTGTTCCGGGCGCAGGTGCCACCAATCCTCGAAGAGCACCTCCAGCAGGTCCGGCCGTTCGGCCAGCATCTCGTTATACGCCCTGGTCGTGCTGGCGACCTTGGTCAGCCCGCCCGAGGCCGCGTTGCGCACGCAGAGCAGCCCGATCACGTCCGAGGTATCGGTGTGGAAGTTCAGCGCATCCTGGGAGAGCGCCTTGGCCGTCGCGGATTTCGCGCCCGTCTCGTCGGCGAAATGCCGGTTGGGGTCGGAGCTGCGGTCCTGGATCACGCTGAGTAGCTCGCCGCGGAGGTTCTGGTAGACCGGCGTGCCCAGGTGCTGCGAGATGCCCCAGAACATGCGCTGGATGTCCTCGGACTCGTAGCGGTCCACTGGCAGGCCGCGCAGGCGGGCGATGCCTCTGCCCTCCTCCAGCTCCTCGTTGATGTCGGCCAGCAGCGGCGCCATGAGCGGGAGTCTGAAATCCGCACGCGTGATGGCTTCCGGGGCCTTGTGGCGATTGGCAGCGATCGCGGCGTCCAGTTCGGCGAGGTAGGGCGCCTCCATGCGCCAGATCCAGTCGCTCTCGGCCAGCAGTTCGGCACCGGACCATACGGAGCGTCCGGTCAGGGGAAGGCGTTCGGTCATCGGCAACTCCTTCGCTCGGTTCAAGATCCTATTCGGCGGCGTGCCCCCTTGCCGCGAGGCTCGCGGGGTGGGGCGGGCGCGCGAAGCCCAGCGCGTCGCGCAGCGTCACGCCATCCTGCTCCGTCCGCATCAGGCCACGGCGCTGAAGCTCCGGCACGACCTTCTCGACGAAGAGGCCGAGCCCGTCCGCCATCAGGGGGAACATCATCATGAAGCCGTCGCAAGCGCCGGCGGCCTGCCACTCCTGCAGCGCATCCGCGATCTGGATCGGGTTGCCGCGGATGGTGCGGCGGCCGCGCTCGTAGCGCAGGTACATCTGGCGCAGCGTCAGCTTCTCGACGCGGATCATGTTGACGATGTTGTCGTAGAACTTCTTGTGGAAGTTGGCCGAGGCAGGGATCAACTCCTCCGGCACCGGTTCGTCCAGCGGCAGGCCGGAGAGATCCGCCTCCAGATCCATGCTGAGGCGCGCGCGGCCGACATCGGGGTGAATCAGCTCCTGGAGGGTCTGGTACTTGTCCTCGGCTTCCTGCTCGCTCTCCCCAATGATGACCGGCATGCCGGCGAGCAGTCGGACATCCTCCGCCGAGCGGCCGAACTTGGGCAGGCGGGATTTGAGCTGGTCGTAGAAGGCGCGGGATTCAGCAGGCGTCTCGTTGGCGCCGAAGATCAGCTCCGCGACGCTGGCCGCGAAATCCATCCCGGCATCGGACGCGCCGGCCTGGATGATCACCGGCCGCCCCTGCGGCGAGCGCTGCACGTTCAACGCACCGTGGATCCTGAAATACGGTCCCTCATGATGGACCGCATGCTGCTTCGTGACATCGAAGGAGTAGCCGGACGCCTTGTCTCGGATGAAGGCGTCGTCCTCCCAGCTGTCCCAGAGCTTGAGGACGATGTCGGTGAACTCGGCCGCGCGCTTGTAGCGGTCGCCATGGGGCGGAAGCTTGTCGAGACCGAAATTTTGCGCGGCGAAGTCGTTGGCCGAGGTCACGATGTTCCAGGCCGAGCGCCCGCCGCTGATCTGGTCCAGCGAGGCGAATTGCCGGGCGAGGTTGTAGGGCTCGTAGAAGCTCGCGCTCACCGTGCCGCCGAGGCCGATATGCTTCGTCGTCATCGCCAGCGCGGAGAGCAGGGTCAGCGGCTCCAGCTGGTTCATGAAGATGGGCATGCGGCTGTACATGTCGAGCTTGCTCGTGCGCGCGGCAGGCGTATCGGCCACGAAATACATGTGGAACAGCCCGCGCTCGGCCAGCTGGGCCATGGCGCAGTGGTTCGCGGCGCTAACGCCTGCGCCGGCATCCGTTTCCGGATGGCGCCACGCCGCGATGTGCGAGCCCGCGCCGCTCGCCATCACCGCCAGCAGCATCTTTCGGCGGTCAGTCATCCTCATCCTCCTATTCGGCGGCCAGCGCGCCGCGGCCCGGTCCCGGCGGACGCGCCAAGCCCAGGTGATCGCGCAGCGTGCGCCCGGTGTATTCCTTGCGGAACAGCCCCCGGCGCTGCAGCTCGGGCACGACGTGGCGCACCACATCCTCGAGCCCCGCCGGCTGCAGCGGCAGGGTGAACATGAAGCCGTCCGCCGCGCCGCCGTGGAACCATTCCTCCAGCTGGTCGCAGACCTGCTTCGGCGTGCCCCGGACGCCTGCCGAGCCCCGAGCGTAGCGCTGGGCGATCTGCCGGAGGGTCAGCTTCTCCTCGCGGATCATGCGGACGATCTCGGCGAAGTAGGCCGTGTGCAGGTTGGCTGATTTCGGGATGCGATCCTCGGGGATCGGCTCGTCATAGGGCAGGTCGCCGAGGTTGGCCTCCAAATCCATGCCCAGGCGCTGCACGGCGACCGCCGGGTGCAGCAGGGCCTTCAGCGTCTCGACCTTGTCGACCGCCTCCTGCTCGCTCTCGCCCACCGTGACGGAGACACCGGCCAGGACCTTGAGCGCATCCGCCGGACGGCCGTACTTCGCCATGCGCGACTTGAGATCCGCGTAGTAGCCCCGCGCCTTCTCGAGGTTGGTGCCGGAGCCGAAGACGAGGTCTGCCGTTTCGGCCGCCAGCTCCTTGCCGGCGTCGGAGGCACCCGCCTGGATGATGACCGGCCTTCCCTGCGGCGTGCGCTCGATATTCAGCCCGCCGTCCAGCTTGAAGTGCGGACCCTCGTGCTTGATGGGATGGAGCTTGTCGGGGTCGTAGAAGCGCACGGCCTCGCGGTCGTAGACGAAAGCATCGTCCTCCCAGGTGTCCCAGAGCTTGAGGACGAGCTGCACGAATTCCTGCGCGCGGGCATAGCGCTCGGCATGCGGCGGCAGCGCGGCGTGGCCGAAGTTGCGCGCTGCGTAGTTGTTCGCGCTCGTCACCACGTTCCAGGCGGCACGGCCGTCGCTGATATGGTCGAGCGAGGCGAATTGCCGAGCGACGTTGTAGGGCTCGTTGAAGCTGGTCGAGGCCGTGCCGCCGAGGCCGATGAATTCCGTCGAGCCCGCGAGGGCCGAGAGGCAGGTCAGCGGCTCCAGCACATTGGTGAAGAGCGGGTAGCGCGACCAGACGTCGAGATTCTCGACACGCAGCGCCGGCGTGTCGGCGATGAAGAAGAGATCGAAGAGCCCGTGCTCCGCCAGCTTCGCCAGCCGGCGGTAGGAGCGGATGTTCACGTCCGATCCGTCCTCGGTGCTGGGATGCAGCCAGCCCGCCGGATGCGATCCTGTCAGGTGGACCGAGAAGGACAGATGGATCTGGCGGGCGGGGACGGTCATCGCCTTGCGCTCCTGCTCGTGGCCAGTCTGCCGGGAAGGGCGTGGATCATCAATCCTCCTCGCGGAAGGCCTTCTCGCGCTTGCGCCGCAGGGCGGGCGAGGCGAGCACGATCAGCAGCAGCACGGCGAGGCCGAGGAAGACGCAGGCCAGTGGAGTCGAGACGAAGATCCCGAAATCGCCACGCGAGAGGACCAGGGCGCGGCGAAAGTTCTCCTCCATCATGGGCCCCAGGATCAAGCCGAGCAGCATGGGCGCGGGCTCCAGCCGCAGCTTCAGGAAGGCGAAGCCGACGACGCCCCAGAACGCCGCCTGGTAGATGTCGAACACCATGTTGTTCACGGAGAACACGCCGATGCAGCAGAAGACGATGATCGCCGGGTAGAGGAACCGGTACGGGATGGTGAGGAACTTCACCCAGATCCCCACCAACGGCAGGTTCAGCACCAGCAGCATCACGTTGCCGATCCACATGGAGGCGATGAGCCCCCAGAAGAGATCGGGGTTGCGGGTCATCACCTGCGGCCCGGGTTGGATACTGTGCATCATCATCGCACCCGCCATCATCGCCATGACGATGTTCGACGGAATGCCCAGCGTCAGCATCGGGATGAAGCTGATCTGCGCCGCCGCGTTGTTGGCCGATTCCGGACCGGCCACGCCTTCGATGGCGCCCTTGCCGAACTCCTCCGGGTTCTTCGAGATGCGCCGTTCCACGAGGTAGGAAGTCAGCGAGGAGATCACCGGCCCGCCGCCTGGAAAGATGCCGAGCGAGCTGCCGATCCCCGTGCCGCGCAGGATCGCCGGGCACATGCGCCGCCAATCCTCCCGGGACGGGAAGAGGGTGGAGACGCGCGTCACCTCGCTCGCCGCCGGGCCGCGCTTCTCCAGATTGGCGATGATCTCCGCCAGGCCGAAGACACCCATGGTGATGGCCACGAAGTTCAGCCCGTCCACCAGCTCATCGGTTTCGAAGGTGAAGCGCTCCACGCCGCTCTGCGTATCCGTGCCCACCAGGCCGAGGCAGAGGCCCAGCACCACCATGGCGATGGCCTTGAGGACCGAGCCCGAAGCCAGGACAATGGAGCCGATCAGCCCCAGCACCATCAGCGAGAAATACTCCGGCGGCCCGAACTTCAGCGCGACGGAAGATAGCGGTACCGCGAAAGCCGCGATCACCAGCGTGCCCACGGTGCCGGCGAAGAAGGAGCCGACGGCCGCCGTGGTGAGCGCGATTCCCGCCCGCCCCCGCCGCGCCATCTCATGCCCGTCCAGTACCGTGACGACCGAGGAGGACTCGCCCGGCAGCTTCACCAGGATCGCGGTGGTCGAGCCGCCATACTGCGCCCCGTAGTAGATGCCCGCGAGCATGATGAGCGCCGAGGTCGGCTGCAGCGTGAAGGTCGCCGGCAGCAGCATGGACATGGTGGCGACCGGCCCCAGGCCGGGCAGCACGCCGATCAGCGTGCCCAGCAGGCAGCCCACGAAGGCATAGCCCAGGTTCTGCAGTGACAGCGCGGTGGAGAAGCCCAGCGCCAGGTGATCCAGGAGGTCCATGCGTCAGCCCGGCCGGAGGAACCAGGGCCAGACCGGGATCTGGATCTTCAAGACGACCGCGAAGCCCAGGAACACGATCACCGCCAGGATGGCGGAGTTCATCAGGGCTCCGCGCCAGGTCACCTCCCGGCTCGCGAAGCTCGACAGCAGCACGGTGACGAAGGCGGCCAGAACGAAGCCCAGCGGCATGAGCATCAGCCCGAAGAGCACAACCGGCAGCAGCACCCCGAAGAAGGTGCGAGGCTGGAACTGGAAGCGCTCCTCCGCCGGGTCGTGCCGGAAGCAGGCAACGGCCGTGATCACCACGCCAAGCCCTGCCAGCAGCAACCCCAGGTAGAAAGGGAAGAAGCCCGGCCCCGAATTGGAAGGCACGCCCACGTTATAGGACTGCGCCTTCCACGCGATCGCCGAGCCCACGGCGACGAAGGCGAGGCCCGCGATCTGGTCCCGGCGGCTTCCGCCGCGCCTGTCCTGGCCGGAGGACATCACTGGACACGGATGTTCTGTTCCTCGATGACCACGCGCCAGCGCTCCCGCCACTCGCGGATGTATTGCGCGAGCTCGGGCGGGGAGAGGTGCACGTTGGTCAGCGCCATCTCGCGCAGCCAGCTCTCGACCTCCGGCGCGCGCGCGGCCTGGGCGTAGGCGGCGACGAGGCGCGCCGTGATGGGCGCGGGCACGGCGGCCGGGGCGGCCGCGGCGTAGAAGGTCTCGAGGTTGATCTCGGGGTGGCCCAGCTCGGCGAATGTGGGCACGTCGGGCATCTGGGGCATGCGCTCGCGGGATGTCACGGCCAGCACGCGGTAGCGGCCGTCCTGCTGGTAGATGTTCTGCTGGTAGACGGTGTCGAAATTGGCATCGAGCGCGCCGTTGAGCATCGCGGCCATGATCTCGCCGCCGCCCCCCCGGTAGTGCACGGGCACGCCCGTGACGCCCGTCTTGCGCAGGAGCTCGACGGCCAGGTGGTGCGGCCCGGCGATGCCCGCCGTGCCGAAGTTCAGCGAGCGCCGCTGGGACAGCGCCCGGAGGTCCTCCACCGAGCGGACGGGCGAATTCACGGGCACGGCCAGCGCCATGGGCGACATGCCCATCATGCCCAGGATGACGAAGCTCTTGTCCGGATCGTAGGGCAGGCGCGGATAGAGGTTGGGATGGATGGTGAGCTGGCCGGCATTCACCATGCCGATGGTGTAGCCGTCCGGCGCCGCGCGGCCGAGCTCGCCCGTGCCGATCCGGCCCGCGGCGCCGGGGCGGTACTCGTGGACGATCGGCTGGCCGAGGATGGCGGCCACGCGCTCATTGTACAGCCGGGAGATCGTGTCGGTGATGCCGCCCGCGGCCCAGGGCACCAGGAAGCGGATCGGGCGGTTGGGCCAGTCCTGGGCCCGGGCCGGCGCGGTCAGGAAGAGCAGGCAGAAAAGCCCGGCGAGGAATTTCGTCACGTCAACAGCTCCCGACGGTGATCCGTCATGGCCGCGATGCCGTTCTTCCCCTGGGCCGAGACTATGGCTGCCGCCCGGAAGGGGTCAATGCGGAGACCGGGCCTTCCGGCGGAACGCCGTGGCCCCGGGTGGCTGACCTGCAAATTTCTTCCTCCCCCATTTCCGCTTCGGTAACTATATGCGCGCCATGCACGCTGCTCGCGATTTGGAGAACACCGGTTCGCCCGACGGCCTGGAGGCGCTGGCCGCCGTAGCCTCGCAATCGGGGGCGCATTCGTTCGATTCGCGTACACCTCGCCGCGTTGCCCGAGCCTGGGGCGATCTGGTCGAGGGCTTCTCGTCCCGCCGGCTCGCCACCGCCCTGGCCATGCTGGACCTCAAGAACCGCTATCGCGGCTCAGTGCTCGGGCCCTTCTGGGTCACGCTGTCGACGGCGGCCATGCTGCTGGGCGTCGGTCTGCTCTATGGCCATCTGCTGGCCATGCCGCTCGCGGAATACCTACCGCACCTCGCCGTGAGCCTTGTGGTCTGGAACGTCATGGCGGGCGCCGTGAACGACAGCTGCACCACCATGATCGGCTCCGAGGGAATCATCCGGCAGCTCCGTGTTCCCTATACGGTCCATGCGTTGAGATGCATGTCGCGCAACGCCATCCTCGCGCTGCACAACCTGCCGCTGGTCATCCTTATCTTCCTCTTTTTCGGCCATATCCCGGGATGGGAGGCGCTGATGGCCCTGCCCGGCCTGGCGCTGCTGGCCATCAATATCCTCTCGGCCTGCTTCCTCCTCGGCATGATCTGCGCGCGTTTCCGCGATATCGGCCCCATCGTCTCGAGCGTCATGCAGCTTGCGTTCTTCATGACGCCGGTGATCTGGAAGCCAGACCAGCTCAGCCACCAGTGGCTGCTGCTGATCAACCCGTTCTATGCCATGCTTGAGGTGATCCGGGGCCCGCTGGTGGCGGGCGGCGCTTCGGCCATCGTCTGGACGATCGCCATCGCCCTGACGGCGGTGCACGCGGCGGTCGCTTTCGCGTTCTTCGCCCGCTTCCGCGGTCGCATCGCCTTCTGGGTCTAACCGACATGTCGAGCATCAAGGCCGAAGGTCTGGCCATCGAGTTCCCCCTGTATCACCACGGGGCCCGCAGCCTGAAGAAGCGCCTGCTGAGCGGCGTCAATTCCCGGGTGAAGACAGATGCGGCCAACCGCGTGGTGGTTTCCGCCCTTCGCGGCCTGAATTTCGAGATCCGCAGCGGGGAGCGCGTGGCCCTGGTCGGCCACAATGGCGCGGGCAAGTCCACACTGCTGCGGACCATTGCCGGCATCTACGAGCCTGCCGCCGGACGTCTTGAGGTGGAGGGTACCCTCGGCACCCTGATAGACCCCTCCGCCGGGATGGATGGGGAGAGCACGGGCCGGGAGAATATTCGCCTCCGCGCGCTGTATCGCGGCATGAGCGACGCGCAGATCGACCGGCTGGAGGAGAGCGTCACGGCCTTCTCCGGCCTCGCCGAGTTCATCGATGTGCCGATCAAGAGCTACTCCGCTGGCATGCAGATCCGCCTCGCCTTCGCGCTCGCGACGGCGATGCAGCCCGAGATCCTGCTGATGGACGAGTGGTTCTCCGCCGGCGATGCCGAGTTCATGCAGCGTGCCGAGAACCGGCTCGCCGAACTGGTGCGCGGCGCGGAAATCCTGGTGATCGCGACGCATGACATGCCCACGGCTCGCCAATGGTGCACCCGGGCCATCCGATTGGAGGCCGGGCGCATCGTCGCTGATGGCCCGGTGGAAGAGGTGCTGGGCCCCGCGGCGGCCTAAGGCGCGGCGATCGAAGGCGCTTCCGCCGGGGGAACCGTCCCGGGCCGCGGATCGATGGGCACCTTACGGTCCAGCCCGCTCGCCCGCTCGAAGAGCGCCGCCGCCTGGAGCGCGCGCTCGTCCCGGCGCGGAGGCGCCACCACCTGCAGCCCGACCGGCCGGCCGTACCGATCGAAGCCGCAAGGCACCGCGACCGCCGGGCAGCCCGCCAAGGTGATGGCGGCGTTGATCATCGACCCCGCCATATAATTCTCGAGCTTCACGCCCGCGATCGTCTCGGGGTTGCGAAGCATCACGTCGAAGGCAGGCGTGGCCGCGCCCGGCGTGACGAAAACGTCGTAGCGCGCAAAGAGCGCCGCCATGCGCCGGAAGAAGGCCGCGCGTTCGCGATCCGCCCAGGCGAGCCGGCTTGGCGTGGCCTTCAGTCCGCGCTCCGTGTTCCAGATGATATCGGGCTTGATGAGGTCGCGATGCGTCTGCAGCTGGAGCTCGCGGTCCACCACGAAGGCCTGGCTCCGCAGGATGAGGAACGCCTCGCCGAGCTCCGCGAGATCGGGCGCGAATTCCTCGACCACGCAGCCCGCCGCCTCGAAGGCGCGGACGGCCTTGGTGCATATCTCGCGGGTCTCACGATCCACGGGCAGCTGGCCGTTGAAGTCGGCTGTGAAGGCGATGCGCTTCGGCCGCTCGGCCTCCGCGGCCGCCACGGCGTCGGCATAGCTGCGCGCGGGCGCATCGTAGGTCAGCGGATCAAGGGCGCACCAGCCGGCCATGGCATCGAGGAACAGCGCCAGGTCGGGTACGTTGCGCGCCATGGGCCCCTGCACGGAGAGCGGCGAGAAGAGGTTGTTCACCGTCCCCCGCGTCACGCGCCCCGGCGAGGGACGCAGTCCCACCACGCTGCAATAGGTGCCGGGCCGACGCAGGCTGCCGCCATGGTCCGTGCCCTGGGCCAGCCAAACTTCGCCGGTGGCCAGAGAAACCGCGCCGCCGCCCGTGCTGCCACCGCAGGTCAGCGAGGTGTTCCACGGGTTGCGCGTGCGGCCGAAGACCTCGTTGAAGGTGGAGCCGCCCGCGCCAAATTCCGGCGTGTTCGACTTGCCGACGACGATGCCCCCATGCGCCTCGATCCGCTTCACGACCGGATGCGAATCCTGCGGCACGTGTTCCTTGAAGATGGGCGAGCCATAGGTCGTCCGCACGCCCGCGACGTCCGTCAGATCCTTGATGCTGACCGGCAGCCCGCCGAGCCAGCCGGCCTGGCCTTCCAGCTCCCTCCCCTCGCCCGCCATCAGACGCTTCGCATGGTCGCGCGCGCGGTCGAGGCACAGGGTGGGCAGCGCGTTCACCTCGGGCTCCACCGCCGCGATGCGCGCGGCGGCCGCGTCGATGAGCTCCAGCGGCGAGACCTCGCGGCGCTGGAGGCGGGCCACGGCTTCGGTGGCGGTGAGACGGATAAGCTCGTTCATGCGCGAAGTCTGGCACCCGCTGGCGACGGTGCCCAGCCGGGCTCGAATCTCATGTCACGATGTTCATGGCGCGCACGATGGGCACCCAGCGGTCGTTCTCCTCGCTGAAGAAGCGCGCCGCCTGCTCCGGCGATCCACCCATGGGCGTGAGGTCGATGGCGGCGAAGCGCTCCCGTGTCTCCGGCCGCGCCAGGACGCTGTTGATCGCGGCATTGAGGCGGGCCACCACATCCGCCGGCGTGCTGCGCGGTGCGAGCACCGCCTGCCAGGGCTCGAGATTCTTTACGCCTGGGAGGCCGGCCTCGCTCATGGTCGGCACATCGGGCAGCGTCGGGATCCGGCTGTCGGAGAGCACGCCCATGGCGACAACGGCGCCCGAGCGAATGTGCTCGCCCACGACCGAAGGCGTATCGACGAGGAAGGAGACACGCCCTGCCAGCAGATCCGCGAGGCCTGCCGCGCTACCGCGATAGGGAATATGTGTCGCCTCGATCTGCGCGACGTCCACGAAGTGTTGCGCAGCGATGTGACCCGAGGTGCCGTTGCCGGCCGAGCTGAAATTGTGACGGCCCGGCTCCGCCTTCAGCTTGCGCACCAGCTCCTGCGCATTGCTCACGCCGAGGCGCTTTGCCGCCACGAGGATCAGCGGCACCTTTGCCACGAGAGCCACGGGGATGAAATCCTCCATCGGCTTGAACGGCAGGCTGGCATTCACGCCCTGCACGAGGATTTGTGCCGTCAGCCCGCCCAGCACCAGCGTGTAGCCATCCCCCTGCGACCGGGCGACGCTGAGCGAGCCCACGACGCCGCCCGCGCCAGGCCGGTTCTCCAGCACCACGGGCTGGCCGAGCTGCGGCGAGATGCCTTCCGATATCAGCCGCCCCGTCGTGTCGTAGCTGCCCCCCGGCGCGAAGGGCACGACCAGGCGGATGGGCCGGTCCGGATAAGCCGCGAGGGCCGGTCGCGCGGCGAGGAGGGCGGCACCGGCCAGGAGGAGGCTGCGTCGGTTGGCTTGGAGCATCGGTCTCTCTCTTCGGAACATCACCAACGCGGCGGCGCCGGCAGGCCCAGCGCCGCGCGGATCGCGGCGCACATGGTCTGGAACTCATCCTCGGCGACGGCGCTCAGGCGCCGGGCGCGGACGTAGCTATGCGCCAACCCGGGGCCGACACGCGCTTCCGTGGGCACACCCGCCTCGCGCAACCGCGCCGCATAGCGCAACCCGTCGTCGCGCAGCGGATCGACGCCCGCGATGCTGAGATAGGCCGGCGGCAGATCCGCCAGGCTCGCCGCGCGCAAGGGCAGCGCGTAATCGTCGCCGTTGGGAGCGCCGTTCGGCAGGAAGGCCTCCAGCGCCTCGCGCATCGCCGCGCGGGTGAGGATGGGGTCGGTGCCTGCGAGGTAGCTCGGCGTGTCGAGATCGGCGTCGAGCGTCGGATAGATCAGCGTCTGGTGGCAGATGGCCGGCCCGCCGCGATCGCGCGCCATCAGCGTGCAGGCCGCCGCGAGATTGCCGCCCGCGCTGTCACCCGCCACCGCGAGGCGCGTGGCGTCGATGCCCAGCGTCTCGGCCCGGGACGCGGCCCACCGCAGCGCCTCGAAGCAATCCTCGGTCGGCGCCGGATAGGGGTTCTCGGGCGCGCGACGGTAATGGACGCTGAGCAGCAGCGCGCCCGTATTGGCCGCGAGGCTCGCGGTGACGAAATCATGCGATTCCGGACTGCCCGCGATCCAGCTGCCGCCATGGAAGTACAGGATGGCAGGGCGCGGACCCGGCGGCCCGGCCGGGCGATAGATGCGGATGGGAATCTCGCGTCCAGGCAGCGTGACATAGGTCGTTTCGACCTCCAGCCCCGGCGGATGCGGCTCGGCCGTCATGCGGGCGAAGAGCTCAGCGCGGATGCGGCGCTGCTCCGGCGAGAGGTCGACCAAGCCGGCTAGGCGGCCATTCTGTTCCCTCGCCTTCTGCACATAGGCGGCCATGCCGGGATCGAGCGTGTCTGACATGCGGGGAGTGAGCCACCAACCGGATGCCTCCGCAAGATAGCTTCCTTTTGAGCGGTTGCGATGCTGGACCGGGCGTGCTGCACTGCAACAGATCCGCCGGAGACGCCTCATGCCGAAGCCCGCCATCCTCTTCGCCATGCCCATCTCTCCCAGGCTGCGGGACCGCCTGGCGGACCGCTACGAGCTTTTCGGCCCGCTCGACCGCCAGAACCCGCTGCCCCTCCCTCCAGGCGCCGAGAAGGCGCAGGCGCTGGTCACGCTGGGCAGCCTCAGAACCGACGCGGCGCTGATGGATGCGCTGCCGCAGCTCGGCTTCATCGCCTGCTACGGCACCGGCTTCGAGGGCGTGGACCGCGCCGAGGCGATCCGGCGCGGCATCAGGCTGACGCATGCGGGCGAGGCCAATGCGACCGCGGTCGCCGAGTTCGCAATGGGCCTCGTCATCGCCGCCGGGCGCAACCTTGCGCGGGGAGACAGGCTGGTGCGCGCGGGTAAATGGGCGAACCTCGCCATCGACCGCGTGCCGCTGACGCCGGGCCTTGCGGGCCAGCGCATGGGAATCTACGGCATGGGCTCCATCGGGATGAAGATCGCGCAGCGCGCCGCCGCCTTCGAGATGGAAATCGGCTACCACAACCGCTCCCGCCGCGGCGACGTGGATCACGCCTATTTCGGCAGCCTGAAGGAACTGGCTACCTGGGCGGACGTGCTGGTCGTGGCGGTACGCGCGAGCGCGGAGAACCGGCACGCGGTGAATGCCGAAATCCTGGAAGCGCTCGGGCCGGAGGGCGTGCTCGTCAACATCTCGCGAGGGATTGCCGTCGACGAGACCGCGTTGTGCGAAGCCTTGGAGACGGGCCGGATCCTGGGCGCCGGCCTCGATGTCTATCAGAATGAGCCGCACGTGCCCGAGCGCCTGATGGCGCTCGAGAACGCGGTGCTCACGCCGCACATGGCGGCGTTGTCGCTTGGCGCACAGCGTGCCCAGCAGAAGGTTCTCGTGGACAATCTGGACGCCTTCTTTAGCGGCCGGCCGCTCAGCTCGCTGATGCCGGCCGCCTGAAGCGCGTCAGGCGGTCAGCTTGATCGCCGTCTTGGCCACCAACTCGCCCTGGTGGCGCGCGCCGGCGAGCTCGATCTCGCTCGGCTGGCGCGAGCCGTCGCCGGCGGCGATGGTCGTGGCGCCATAGGGCGCGCCGCCCACGATCTCGTTCATCGTCATCTGGCCCTGGTGGCTGTAGGGCAGGCCCACGATCACCATGCCGAAATGCAGCAGGTTGGTGATGATGGAGAAGAGCGTCGTCTCCTGCCCGCCATGCTGCGAAGCGGTCGAGGTGAAGGCCGCGCCGACCTTGCCGTTCAGCGCGCCGCGCGCCCAGAGGCCGCCGGCCTGGTCGAGGAAGGCAGCCATTTGCGAGCTCATGCGGCCGAAGCGCGTGCCGGTGCCCACGATGATCGCGTCGTAATCGGCCAGCTCCGCCACCGTCGCGATAGGGGCCGCCTGGTCGAGCTTGAAGTGCGCGGCCTTCGCGACTTCCAGCGGCGCCGTCTCGGGCACGCGCTTGATATCGACCTGCGCGCCGGCAGCGCGGGCGCCTTCGGCGACGGCCTGCGCCATCGTCTCGATGTGGCCGTAGCTGGAATAGTAGAGGACGAGAACCTTGGCCATCGCGGGCTCCTATGCTGATCGACCGGGCGGGGACGCCCTCGGTGCGGCGGGTGTAGCCCTGGATGCATACACGGAAAACAGGTATAATACTGTCAAATCTGTTCTAATATTTCGGCATGTCCGAGATCGGCACCCCCAGCTTCGAGCAGCTTCGTGTCTTCCGCACCGTAGCGGAAGCCGGGAGCTTCGCCGCCGCCGCCCGGACCTTGGGCCGCGCCACTTCCGCTGTTGCCTATGCCGTCGGCAACCTGGAACAGCAGCTCGGCGTCGCGCTCTTCGCGCGGGAGGGCACGCGCCGGCCCGTGCTGACCGAGGCAGGCAGGATGGTGCTGGCGGAAGCCCGGATCCTCACCCAGGACATGGACACGCTGCGCGCGCGCGTCCTTGGCCTGCGGCGCGGATTGGAGCGAGAGGTCCAGGTCGCACTCGATGTCATGTTGCCGACGGAACGCGTGGCGGACGCGCTCACGGCCTTCGCCGCAGAGTTCCCCTCGGTCACGCTGCGGCTGCATGTGGAAGCGCTGGGTGCCGTGCCCGAAATGGTGCTGGCAGGGCGCGCGGATCTCGGCGTCATGGGTCCGCAGGAGATTGGCGGCGACGCGCTCGCCCGCATCGGGGTGGGTCAGGTGGAACTCGTGCCCGTCGCCGCGCCAGGGCATCCGCTCGCGCTCGCCAGGCGCAACCCGCCCGGCGCGGGTCGTGCTCATGTGCAGCTTGTCCTCACGGACCGCTCGCGCCTCACCGAGGGCTGGGACTTCGCCGTGATGGCGACGCGCACATGGCGCCTGGCCGATCTCGGCGCCAAGCACCTTCTGCTCCGCGAAGGCATCGGCTGGGGAAACATGCCGCTGCCCATGGTGCGCGAGGACCTAGAGGCCGGGCGGCTGGTGCGGCTGGACATGCCCGAGCTTCGCGGCGGGACCTATCACCTCAATGCCATCCACCGCATGGACCGCCCGCCGGGCCCTGCCGCCGCCTGGCTCGTCGCGCGGTTCGAGCAGCAGGCCGCGGCCCTTGCCGCGCCACCGCCAGGCCCTACGCTCCCTAGACCGAAGAAGAACCGTGGAGGAAGCAATGGACGAAGCCGCCGCACATGAAACGCTCCGCGCCAAAGGCCGCGCCGAGATGCGCGAGATCCTGGGCGCCGCCTATACCGAGGCCCGCGACCGCACCACCAATCCGTTCAACTCTGCCATCCGGGCGCTGTCGGAGGAAATGGCCTATGCCACGCTCTGGACCCGGCCGGGCCTCGACCGCAGGCAGCGCAGCCTGATCACGCTCGGGATGCTCTGCGCGCTCAACCACCCGCACGAGCTTCGCATTCACCTCGTCGCCGCGCTGAACAACGGCTGCACGGCGGCCGAAATCAGCGAGGTCTTCACGCACGCGGTGGCCTATTGCGGCTTCCCCGCGGCTATCGACGCGCTTCGCATGGCGGAACAGGTGCTGAAGGAGGAAGGCGCGCTCTGAGCGCGCCGAGCCTCTATTCCGCTAAGCGTTCGCCTCGATCAGCGCGATCAGCCCTTCCAGGATCTGCGCAGGCCCGGGCGGGCAGCCGGGGATGACCAGGTCCACTGGCAGCGCCGCATCCACGCCACCCAGCACGGCGTAGCTGCCCTTGAAGACGCCGCCATCCACCGCGCAATCGCCCAATGCCACGACCCAGACGGGGTCGGGGGTCGCGGCGCGAGCACGCAGCAGGGCCTCCGCCATGTTGTGGGTGAGGGGCCCGGTCACGAGCAGCACGTCGGCGTGGCGCGGGCTGGCCACGAAGCGCAGCCCGAAACGCTCGAGATCGTGCAGCACGTTCTGCAGGGCGTTGATCTCCAGCTCGCAGGCGTTGCAGCTGCCCGCATCCACCTGCCGGATGGCAAGCGAGCGGCCGAGCCGCTTCTGCGCGGCTTCGTCGATCCTCGCGCGCAGCTCGGCGACGATCTCGGGCGCGACGGCGGGCGCCGGGTCCGTGACCGGCCGGGAGAAGAGGCAGCGGGCGAGCTTCGGCAGCAGCATCACGCGCCCCCCTCGTCCGGGGTGAAGAAGATCAGCCGGTTATGGAACGGGTCCTGGATGCGGACCTGCCGTTCGCCCCAGGGAACGGTCTCCAGGCCAGGGCGGGCGTATCGATAATTCTTGGCGGAGATCTCCGCATGCAGCGCGGCCACATCCGCAAGCTGGATGCGGACCGCCGCGCCCGGACAGCAATCGCCATGATGCTCGGACAGATGCAGCACCACGCCTTCGCGCGAGACCTGGGCGTAGAGCGGCGCATGGTCGTCGAAGCGATGCTCCCAGTCCCAGGCAAAGCCCAGGTAGTGAAGATAGAACTCGCGGGTCTTCGCCACGTCGAAGATGCGCAGGATGGGTGTGACGTTCTGCATCACAGGTCCACCCCGCTGTAGCTGCCGTTGATGCTTTTGTTGATGAGGGGGAAGTCGGCCACGATGTCGCCGATCACCGCGCCCTCCAGCACGGGCCAGTGCAGCCAGGACGGGTCCCGCAGGAAACAGGCCTCGATGAGCCCACCATCGTCGAACCGCATCCAGGCGAGACATTCGCCGCGGAAGCCCTCGACCAGCGCCATCCCCTCGCCTGCCGCATGCGGCAGCGACACGTGCAGGGCGCCTTCCGGCAGGCCAGCAAGCTGCGCCCGCAGCATGGCAATGGATTGATGCGCCTCGGCATAGCGCTGCCGCCAGCGAGCATCGACGTCGCCCGCCGCCTGGCGGATCAGCGTCTCCGGCGAAAGCTCGCCCGTCAGGAGGCGCGCGTCGAAGCCGCGCCCGGCCGCGCGGCCCACGACGCCGCCGGGCGCGAAGGCGCGCAGCAGCTCGGCGCCCGTGGTGCCGGTGCCGAGCACACGGTCCTGCAGGCTGGCATGATTCTCGTAGTGGCTGAGCAGGACCGGCAGCTCGGCCGCGATCGTCTCCAGCGCGTCGAGCAGCGCCGCGATCCCCTCCGCCTCCAGATCCTGCGCCACGCCGCCCGGCTGTACGCGGTCCATCATCAGCCGGCTGCCGAAGGCCAGGAGCTGCGCGCGCAGAAGCCCCTCGCGCAGCACGCCCATGCGCGCGTGGATCACGACGAAGGCGGCGTCATTGGCGATGAAGCCCATGTCGTTGAGATGGTTGTGCAGCCGCTCCAGCTCCAGCATCGCGGCGCGGATGGCGAGAGCGCGGGAAGGCACCTCCACGCCCAGCGCGGCCTCGGCGGCACGGGCGAAGGCGGTGGCGTGCGCGACGGTGCTGTCGCCCGAAAGCCGGGCGGCGAAGCGCGCCGCGGCGCGCGGGGATTTTCCGTGGATGAGGCTCAGCACGCCCTTGTGCAGGTAGCCCAGCCTGGCCTCCAGCCGCACGATGATCTCGCCCTGGACGTGGAAACGGAAATGACCGGGCTCGATGATGCCGGCATGGATGGGGCCGACCGGGATGGCATGGATGCCCTCCCCCTCCACCGGCAGGAACTCCATCGCCGGCGGCTCCACGGCAGCGCGGACGGGGCGGGCGGAAAGCGGCCGCTGCAGCGGCCAGCGCCCGTGATCCAGCCAGGGGCGTGCGTCCAGCCCGCCCTCGGCCTCCAGCCCCGTCAGGTCGCGGGCCGCGCGCTCGAACCAGGCAGCAGCGGGACGCAGGGGCGACAGCGCGGGGTAGCGGCCCTCGGGGGCCGGCACCGACACGAGCACGACATCCAGCGCCCCCTCGTCCAGGAAGGCGGCATGCACCATCTCCGCCTCTGCCCAGAGGCCGAGCAGCGCCACGCCCGGCTCCAGCGCCTGGAGCATGCGCGACCAGCGGATCGGGTCCAGCACGAAGCGCGGCCAGGGACGCGCCTCCACATGCCGCCCGCCGCCCAGGATTTCGCGCCAGGGGCTCATGCCGGGGCCGCTCATGCCAGCACCCTCGCGGCTTCGCGCAGCATGGCGGCAAGCGGGGCGGGCATGGCGACGGCCAGCATCGCCGCGAGGGCGAGGTTGATCCAGAGCGGCAGCAGCGTGGGCAGGCCGGCGGCGGCGGGCATCTCGTCGGGCGTGGGGTTGCCGAAGCACAGGCGCTGCATGTTCCGCAGCAGCGCCGTCCCGGCCACCAGCCAGCCCAGCAACAGGATGGGCAGCAGCAGCGGGAAGCCCTGCCCCATCTCGAAGGCCAGCAGCAGCTCCGCCGCGAAAATCGCGAAGGGCGGCAGCCCCGCCAGCCCTGCCATGGCCAGCACCAGCCCCCAGCCCAGCGCCGGATGCGTCGCGACAAGGCCCCCGATGGCCTCGATGCTCTGCGCCCCCTTGATGCGGGCCGCACGGCCCACGGCGAAGAAGGCCGCCGACTTCACCAGGGAATGGCCCCAGAGGTGCAGCAGCCCCGCCATGTGCCCCGCCGTGCCGCCGACGCCGAAGGCGATGGCGACGATGCCCATATGCTCGATGCTGCTCCAGCCGAAGAGTCGCTTCGCATCCCGCCGCCGCCAGAGCGAGAAGGCCGCGACCAGCAGCGTCGCGAAGCCCAGCGCGAGCAGGAAGCCGCCCGGGGGCAGGATCTGCGCGTGCATGGAGACGATGGTCTTGCCGCGCAGGATGCCGAGCATGGCCGCGTTCAGCAGCAGGCCCGAGAGCACGGCGGCGATCGAGGTCGGCCCCTCCGCATGCGCATCCGGCAGCCAGGAATGCAGCGGCACCAACCCGGCCTTGGTCCCGAAGCCCACCAGCATCAGCACGAAGGCGAGGTTGAGCAGCCCCGCATCCGCCCGCGCCGCGACGGAGCGAAGCGCGATGTAGGAAAGCTGCTCGCCATGCCCCAGCAGCGCCTGGGCCGAGAAGGCCAGCACGATGATGCCGAAGAGCGCGAGCGCGATGCCCACGCCACAGAGGATAAAGAACTTCCAGGCGGCTTCCAGCGCGGCGGGTGTGCGGTGCAGCGCCACCATCAGCACGCAGGCGAGCGTCCCGGCCTCGATGGCCACCCACATCACGCCGAGATTGTCGGAAAGCAGCGCCAGGAAATGCGCCGCCATGAAGCCCTGGAAGGCCGCGTGAAAATAGCGCGTGCGGCGGATGTCGAAGCCCTCGTGCTCGACGTCCTGCAACGAGAAGACGGCGGTGCCGAGGCCCACCACCGCGCCGATCAGCACGAAGGGGAAGCTCAACGCATCTACGCGCAGCAGTGCGGCCGCCTCCGCCTCGCCCACCGGCAGGTTCAGCGCCAGCAGCAGCGTGGCGGCCGAGGCCAGGATGTTCAGCCGGGGTGCCCAGCGCGGCATCGCGGCCAGCACCAGCGCCGAGAGGCAGGGCAGGACGATCAGAAGCCCGGCGGCGCTCACGGCGCCTCGCCCCGGTGCGGGTGCAGGACGTCGGTGTCCTGGCTTTCGAAGCTCTCATGCAGCAGGCGCCCGAAGAGCCCCGCGATCATGCCCACGACCAGGACGAGCCCGGCGGTCGAAAGCTCGATCACCAGCGGCATGCCGGCCACGCCGACGGCGCCGAGGATCAGCCCGTTCTCCATGATCATGAGCCCCGCCGCCTGCGCCAGCACGCCGCGCCGCAGCAGCATCATGAGGAGCCCCAGAAGCAGGATGGAGAGCGCGATGGCCAGATCCTCGCGCGCCAGGGCCTGCACGCCGGCCGTCACCGGCAGCACGACCAGGATGGCCAGCGCCACCAGCAGCCCGCCGGCGAGCATGGCGCGGGTGCTGTCCAGGCCGCCCTCCGGCTCGCGATGCAGGAGGGCGCCCCCCAGCATCCGCCGCAGCACGAGAGGAATGGCGATGCCCTTGGCCAGCAGGGCGATCAGGCCGGTGACGTAGAGCTGCGGCGCCCCCTGGACATAGCCCTGCCAGATCGCGGCCGCCGCCAGCAGCACGCCCTGCAGCGCCAGCGCATTGATCAGCGAGGCGGCGCTGCGGCGCTGCAGCAGCATAAAGGAGACGAGCAGCATGATCCCGCCCAGGACATGCGCCACATCATAAGGGAGCTGCCCGAAGCTCATCGCATCACGCCAGCCCCGTGGAGACGAAGATGAGCGCCGCGGCCAGCATGGCCAGCAGCAGCGCGCCGCCGAGGAATTCGGGCACACGGAAGACACGCATCTTCGCAATCGCGCTTTCGAACACCGCGAGCGCCACGGCCAGCAGTCCCATCTTGAGCACCCAGGCCACCAGGCCCATCGCCCAGAGCAACGGGCCGCTGCGCGCGGGCGCCGTGCCGTAGGGCAGGAAGATGGCCGAAAGCAGCGCGAACCACAGCGCCAGCTTCAGTGCCGCCTGCATCTCCCATAGCGCGAGATGGCGGCCCGATGCCTCCAGCAGCATCGCCTCATGCACCATGGTGAGCTCGAGATGCGTGGCGGGGTTGTCCACCGGCACGCGCGCATTCTCGGCCAGCGCCACGGCCAGCAGCGCCAGCGCGGCGAAGAGCAGCGAGATCCGCAGGCCCAGCGCGCCCTCACGGAAGACGGAGGCAATGGCGTCGAGGTTGGAGCCGCCGGCGAGCACGGCGAAGACCATGACGCAGACGAGCAGCACCGGCTCGGCAAAGACGGCGAAGGTCATCTCGCGCGCCGCGCCCAGCCCTCCGAAGGCCGTGCCCGCATCATGCCCGTTGAGGGCCAGCGCCACGCGCGCCAGCGCCAGCAGCCCGCCGATGAGCAGCAGGTCCGCATAGGGGGCGAGCGTCATGCCCTGGGCGAAGCTCGGCACCAGGGCGGCGGCCAGGAAGGTGGCGCCGAGCGCGGCATAGGGCGCGACCTCCGAGACCGGGCTCGCGCCTTCCGCCAGGACCGGCCGCTTGCGGAGCAGCTTCAGCGTGTCCCGCCAGGGCTGCAGCGGGTGCGGCCCGCGCCGCCCCACGAGCCGCGCCTTGAGCCACCGCACGACACCCACCAGCACCGGCGCGGTCGCCAGCATCAGCAGCAGATGAAGGATCTGCGAAATGAGCCCGCCAAAGGAGGCCATCACCCGCGCTCCAGCCAGGCGACGAAGACCAGCAGAACGACCAGCGTGCCGAGCGCGAGCCCCAGATGGGGGCGGAGCGGGAGGTCGCGCAGCCGCTCCACCCGCGCCGCCAGCGCGCCGCGCCACCGCGCCAGGGGCGCCAGCAATTGGGCCTCGGCGCGATCCTCCATCGCGACCGAGAGGCGCGCGGGGCTAGGCGAGCCGGGCAAGGCGGCCTCGTGCCGCTCCTCCAGAATCAGCAAGCGGGAGCCGAGCGCACGGCGGACAGGCTGGCCGAGCCCGTCGGCCGAGGCCTGGGTCAGCGGGTCGCCGAAAGGCAGATGCGCGGGCGGCGGCATGAAGCCGCAATCCCAGGCCGGGCCACGGATCGACGCGTAGCCCGAGCGTCGCCGCACTGCCGCGACGGCCAGCGCCACGGCGGCGGCCAGCAGCAGCGCCACCATGATGGGCGCATAGCGGGCGCCCACCTCGCCCAAAGCGAGGTCCAGCCCCAGCACCGGCGCACGCGCATTGGCGCCGAGCAGGGCGCGGATGGCCCCGTCGCCGAGCGCCAGCATGGGGGCCGCGAGCACCGCCAGCAGCAGGCTCGCCCCCGCCGGCAGCAGCAGCGCGGCGCGCGTCGCGCCCGTGGCATCCGAAGCCCCCGCCGCGCGCGGCGTACGCGGCCGGCCGAGGAAGACCAGGCCGTAGAGCCGCACCATGGCGGCGGCGCCGAGCCCGATCGACATGCCCACCACCGCCAGCGCCACGGCGGCGATGAGCTGCATGGAGATGTCCGCCACCCGCCATCCCTGCACGAGGGATTGCAGCAGCAGCCATTCGCTCGCAAAGCCCGAGAGCGGCGGCAGCGCGGCCGCCGACAGCGCGCCCACCGCCCCACAGGCGGCCACCAGCGGCATGCTGTGGATCAGTCCGCCGAGCCGGTCGGCGTCGCGGCTGCCGCCGAGCTCGGCCACCGCGCCGGCGGTCAGGAAGAGCTGCGTCTTGTACAATGCGTGCGCGAGGGCATGCAGCAGCGCCGCGCCTAGTGCCAGCGCGGCCAGCGGCAGCGTGTCCGAGCCCCGGAAGACCAGCGCGAAGCCGGTCGCCACCGCGATCAGCCCCATGTTCTCGAGCGTCGAGCAGGCCAGGATGGCCTTGATGTCGCGCTCCAGATTGGCGCGCAGGCCGCCGATCAGCGCTGTCGCGGCCCCCGCCGCGATCAGCGGCACGCCCCACCAAGCGGGCTGCGCAGGGCCTGCCAGATCTAAGACGCCGCGCAGCAGCACGTAGAGCGCCACCTTGACCATCGCCCCCGACATGAGCGCCGAGACGGGCGTGGCCGCCGCCGGATGCGCGAGCGGCAGCCAGAGATGGAAGGGCACCAGCCCGAACTTGGAGCCCGCCCCGAGCAGCAGCAGGACCAGCACTGCCGTGGCGCGCCAGCCCTCGGGCGGCAGCGCGCGGATGCGGTCGAAGCCCGGCCCGCCGGTGGCCAGCAGCGCCAGCCCGCCGATCAGGCAGAGGCCGGAGAAGACGGCGAAGGCCAAGTAGAGGCCTGCGGCGCGCTGGTTCGGCCCGGCCGCGTGCCGTGCCGCGATCAGCGCCCAGGAGGCGAGCGACATCGCCTCGAAGGCCAGGGCCAGCGTGAAGACGTCGCCGGCCAGGAGCACGGCCGACATCCCGGCCAGGAACAGCGGCAGGCAGGCGGCCTCGGTCCGCGACATCGCGGTCTGCGTGGCCATCAGGCAGGCGGGCACCCCCGCCAACCCGATCAAGAGCAGGAACCACGCCGAAAGCCCGTCCACGGCCAGGATCGAAGGCCCCCAGGGCGGACCGAAGGGCAGCGGCATGGGCGGCAGGACCACCCCCATGAGACCCATGGCGCCCACAGCGCCGAGCCCCAGGGCCGCCAGGGCCGAGCCCCAGGCCAGGATGCGGGGCGCCACCCCGGCGGCGCCCAACGCCGCTAGGCCGAGCAGGCCCAGCCATGAGGCGGAGAGCAGCATCAGCACAAGGCCATCCTGCCCCCGCCCCACCCGATTCGTCCCCCCCATGACTGGGCCCTCATCCGGGCGGCTCGAACTAGGTCCGGGCTGGACAATTGGGAAATCATCTGTAGGGAACGCGCACGGGCGCGGGGACAAAGCGCAAGAAACTGGGGAGTCCCGCGCAATTTTCGGAGGTTGGGATGGGGTTGCTGCTGGCGTTCAGCCGGGGCGTGGACTGGGTCAATGAGAAGTTCGGCCGCGTGGCCGACTGGTGCGTGTTCCTGGCCTGCGCCATCAGCGCCGGCAACGCTCTCAGCCGCTACGGCCTCAACATCTCATCCAACGCCTGGCTCGAGGTGCAGTGGTACTTCTTCGCGGCCGTCGTGATGCTGGGCGCGAGCTACACCCTCTTCCGCAACGAGCACGTCCGGGTGGACCTGGTCTATGGCGCGCTCGGCGATAGGGGCCGCCTCTACGTCGATATCTTCGGCCTCATCGTCTTCCTGCTACCCTCCATGGCCCTGCTGGGCTGGATGACCTGGCCCTATTTCCTCGACGCGCTGCAGCGGCAGGAGATGTCGCCGGCGCCCGGGGGGCTCATCCGCTGGCCGGCCAAGCTGCTGATGCCGCTCGGCTTCTTCTTGCTGATCCTCCAGGGCCTGTCCGAGCTCATCAAGCGCATCGCCCTGCTGCGCGGCAGCATGGACGGAGCCGAAGTCGTCACCGAATACCACCGGCCCGAGCAATAGAATGAGCATCGATATCATGCCGCCGCTGATGTTCGGCGGCCTCGTGGTCTTCCTTCTGCTGGGCTTCCCGGTCGCCTTCAGCCTCTCGGCCGTGGGGCTGTTCTTTGGCTTCCTGTCGATCGAACTCGGCTTCTTCACCGCGGGCTACCTCGGCAACCTGCCGCTGCGCGTCTTCGGCATCCTTTCCAACGACCTGCTTCTGGCCATCCCCTTCTTCACGCTGATGGGCGCGATCCTGGAGCGCTGCGGCCTCGCTGAGGATCTGTTGGAAGGCACCGGTCAGCTCTTCGGCAAGATCCCGGGCGGACTGGCCTATGCCGTCATCCTGGTCGGCGCCGTGCTGGGTGCCATCACGGGCACCGTCGCGGCCTCCGTCATCGCCATGGGCATGATCTCGCTGCCCATCATGATCAAGTACGGTTATGACACGCGCATCGCGACGGGCGTCATCGCGGCCTCGGGCACCATCACTCAGGTCATTCCCCCCTCGCTGGTGCTGATCGTGCTGGGCGATCAGCTCGGCCGTTCCGTGGGCGACATGTATGCGGGCGCCATCGGCGTCTCGGTGCTGCAGATCCTGATCTTCATGGGGTTCATCGCGATCGTCAGCGTCGTGGCGCCCCATAAGGTGCCGCCGCTGCCGCCCGAGGCGCTGGTGGCGCGCGGATGGCCCCTCTATTGGCGCGTGCTGAAGGGCATGGTGCCCTCCATCGCGCTCATCCTCATCGTGCTGGGCACCATCTTCATGGGCCTTGCCACGCCGACGGAAGCGGGCGCGATGGGCACGGTGGGCGCCGTCGTGCTCGCGATGATCAACGGCCGCTTCACCTGGCGTCTGATGCGCGAGGCGATGGGCAACACGATGCGGATCACCTCCATGGTGATCTTCATCCTGATCGGCGCCACGGTATTCAGCCTGGTCTTCCAGGGCGTGGATGGCTCGCACTGGGTGGAATACCTGCTGAGCCACCTGCCGGGCGGGCAGGTCGGCTTCCTGGTCTTCGTTAATATCTTCGTCTTCTTCCTGGCCTTCTTCCTCGATTTCTTCGAGATCGCCTTCATCATCATCCCGCTGCTGGCGCCGGTGGCGGCGAAGCTGGACATCGACCTCGTCTGGTTCGGCGTGCTGCTCTGCATCAACCTGCAGACCAGCTTCATGCACCCGCCCTTCGGCTTCGCGCTCTTCTACCTGCGCAGCATCGCGCCGAAATCGGTGCCGACGCGGGACATCTACCTGGGCGCGATTCCCTGGCTGATCATGCAGCTGCTGCTGGTGGCCATCGTGATCTTCTGGCCTGCCTCGGTGACCTACTTCGTGCATTCCGGCCCGACGGTAGACCCCGCCAGCGTGCACATTGAACTGCCGCCCGCGCCCCAGAATGACGACGACGCGGTGCCGGTATTTAGATAGCCGTCTTTCCCTCAGCCGCCGGAGGCGCGCTCCGCACCCTTGGCTTCCCCGCCCCGGCGACCCTGCGGCCGGACCGTCACAGCATGGCGAGCGAGCGCTTGCGCTTCGGCGGCGGGAAGGCAGCGTCCAATGCCGCGTGCTCCTCGGCGGTCAGCACGATCCCGCCGGCCGCCGCGTTCTCCCGGACATGCTCTGGCCGGACAGCCTTGGGAATGCTGATGACGCCAGGTCGGGATAGCGTCCAGGCGATCGCGACCTGGGCCGGCGTCGCGCCGCGCGCCTGCGCCAGTTCCGCCAACACGGGGTTTCGCAGCAAGGCGCCTCCCTGCCCCACCGGCGAATAGGCCATCACGGGCATGCGGTGGTCCGCGCAGAAGGGCAACAGGTCGTATTCCGGGCCGCGATGCTCCAGGTTCAGCAGCACCTGGTCCGTCGCGCAGTCCGCCAGGGCGGCGCCGAGCTCCTCGAGATCGTCCACATCGAGGTTGGAGACGCCCCAATGGCGGATTTTTCCCTCGGCCCGCATCCGCTCCATCGCCTCCACCGTATCGGCGAGAGGAACGGAGCCACGCCAATGCAGCAGGTACAGATCGATCGTCTCGACGCCGAGACGCTTCAGGCTGCGCTCGCAGGCCTGCGGCAGCCCGCGGCGCGAGGCATTGTGCGGATAGACCTTGGAGACGAGGAACACCTCTCCGCGCCGTCCCGCGATGGCCTCGCCCACCACCTCCTCGGACCCGCCATCGCCGTACATTTCCGCCGTGTCGATCAGCGTCATGCCGAGATCAAGGCCAAGCCGCAGGGCTGCGACTTCCGCTTTCCGCTGGCCGCCGCGCTCGCCCATGTGCCAGGTGCCCTGCCCGAGCGCCGGAACCTTCGTACCGTCCGGAAGTGTCACGCTCAGCATTTGCATTCCTCCTGGCCGTGCTAGGCTCCGCCCATGCGTCGTGGCATTGCCATCCTGATCCTGCTGCCGCTCGCCGCTTATGGCCAGCCCGCGCCCGAGGAGATCGGGAGCTGGCGCCTGAACTGCGTCACCGACCGCATGACCGACCGCACCGAATGCATCCTGCGCCACCAGGACTGGGTGGAGCGGCCGAGCGTGGGAGCGGGCATCGGGCTGGAGATCCAGGATCGCGGCGGCAAGCTCGTCCCCGTCGTGACGGCGCGCGACCTCTCCTTCGACAGCCCGTCCCGCGCCGTCCTTGCCTTCACCGGCACGGCGCAGCTTCGTTTCGACCGCAACAACATGCTGGAGCTGCCCTGCGGGCTGGAAGGCCGCAGCCTGGTCTGCGCGCCCCGCCGCGGCGATGCGGACCGCGCCTCGCAGGAGCTGTCGGCCGCGGCGCGCGCCCTGGTCCGCATGTCGGGCCTGGGCAGCAACACCACCGCGACGACCGAGCCGACGGAGCTCCGCCTCGCCGGGACCCCGGCCGCCATGGAGCGCTACCGCCGCGCCGTGCCGCTAGGTACGGCGCCGCCGCCGCCGGAGCCCGGGCTGGATCTCCAGGGCGTGCTGGGCCGGCTGAGGCAGCTCGTCCCATGAGCGATGCCTCGGTTCTGCTCGCACGTGTCGCGGGGGGCGACCGCGCCGCGCTGCAATCCCTCTACAAGCTGCAATCCGTGCGGCTCTTCGGCATCGCCATGGCGGTGCTGCGCGACCGCGACGCGGCGGCCGACGCGGTGCATGACGGCTTCATCAACATCAGCCGCCGCGCCGGGCTCTATGATCCCGAACGCGGGCCCGCCGAGGCCTGGATCGGCGCCGTCATCCGCCACGCCGCGCTGGACATCGCCCGCCGCCGCGGCCGCGAGATCCCGACCGACGACGCCACGCTCGGCGACACGCCCGTCGAGCCCGCGCAGCTCGACAGCATCTCGGCCGGCGAGGACGGGACGCGGCTGCGGGCCTGCCTCGAGGCACTGCCGGAAAAGAACCGCCAGGGCATCCTGCTGGCCTTCGTCCATGGCCTCTCGCATCCGCAAATCGCGGCGCGGCTGGAACTGCCCATCGGCACCGTGAAGTCCTGGATCCGCCGCGGCCTGCTGAGCCTGCGCGAGTGCCTCACATGACCCCCGAGGAACGCGACGCCCTGGCCGCGGAATACGTGCTCGGCACGCTCGAGGCGCGCGAAGCCGCGCGCGTGCGCGCCCTGATCGAGACGGATGCCGAGTTGGCCGAGGCCGTGGCCGCCTGGGAGAACCGGCTCGCGCCCCTGCATGCGCTGGCCCCGCCTGAGGCGCCTCCGCCCGGGCTCTGGGCCCGGATCGAAGGCAGCCTGGGCCTCGCGGCCGCCCCGGCGCAGCGCGGCTGGCGCTTCCCCTGGCCGGCCTTCGGCCTTGGTGCCAGCGCGGTGGCGGCCGGCCTCGCCGCCGTGCTCCTGCTGCGCCCCACGCCCGAGCCCGCGCTGATGACCGTGCTCCTGACCAGCCGCGACCAGCCCGCCTGGCTCGTGGAGGCGCAGGGCGGCACGATCAACCTCGCCGCGCTGAACCGGCGCGAGATCGAGCCGGGCCGCGTCGCGCAGCTCTGGGCGTTGCCGCAGGGCGCGACGGCGCCGACCTCGCTCGGACTTGTGCCGGAGACCGGCCGCTTCAGCGTGACGCCGCAGACCATCCGCCCGGAGCCCGGCATGCTCATCGAGATCACGCTCGAACCGCCCGGCGGCTCGCCCACCGGGCGGCCGACAGGGCCCATTCTGTTCATCGGCCGCCTCGCTCCCGCACGCGGAATTTAGCGGCGGCTGCATCTGCCGCGCATCGCGCTCCGTAACGTCAGCAGCGAGGCGATCCAGCCGAGCGAAGACGGAGCCAGAAACGCCATGAAGCACGCTCTTGCCCTGATGGGCGGCATCGCCCTTCTCGCCACCGCGCAGGCCGAGGCCGCGACGCTCGTCGGCCTCACCGGCGACAATCAGCTCATCCGCATCGACAGCGAGACGCGGCGCGCGATGCCGGCCACGCGCATCACCGGCGCGGACGGCACGGTCGTCGGCATCGACCAGCGCCCGCAGGATGGCCGCCTCTATGGCATCACCAGCACGGGACAGATCGTCACCATCGATCCCGCCAATGGACGTGCGACGCAGGTCAGCCGGCTCAACGTTCCCTTCCAGGCCGCAGGCCATGCGATCTTCGACTTCAATCCCGTCGCCAACCGCGTGCGCGTGATGGGCATGGACGGGCAGAACCTGCGCGTGAACGTCGAGACCGGCGAGGCCGCGACCGATGGCCGGCTGAAGAACGGCGACGGCCCGCTGGCCAGCACCATGCCGCGCGTGGTCGCCGGCGCCTACACGAATAGCATGCAGGGCGCGACCGCGACCCAGCTGCTGACCATCGACACCTCGCAGAACGCGCTGAACGTGCAGAACCCGCCCAATGACGGCGTGCAGGCGCCGCGCGCGCGGCTCTCGGCGCAGGTGCCGGCCTCGGTCGCCTTCGACATCCTGAGCGACGGCACGAACAACTGGGGCTTCGTGATGGCGGGCAGCACGCTCCACTCGCTCGATCTCACGACCGGCGCGCTGACCCCGCGCGGCACGGTGACGCTGCCGCGCGGCGCGAATGTGATCGACCTCGCCGCCATGCGGTGAAGCCAGCGCGCCCCCGCGCGCGACTTCCGTGCCGTGCCCTTCCCCAGCCCTCCGGGGCACGGCCGCCGCGCGGGGGAAAGCGCCGCCGCCTTCCGGGACCTCCGGGGGGCGGCGTGCGCCGTCAGGGGGCCGGCATGTCGCGCAGCACGGCGGCCGAGCCCGCGATCTGCGCGGACATCACCCGGTCCTCCCGCATCGCCGGCACCGCCTCGCGCAGCGCCGCATAGGCCGGGCGCAGCGCCGGGGCCGGAGCATGGCCGCGGATGTCCAACGCCTGGGCCGCCAGCAGCAGCTCGATCGCCAGGATGTGCCGCAGCGTCTCGGCCGCGAAGGCGCAGCGCCGCGCGGCCAAGGGTGCCATGGGGACGTGGTCCTCCGTATTGGCGCAGGTCGGCACGGACTGGATCGCGGCCGGAATGCTCCGCATGCGGAGTTCCGCCACCAGCGAGGCGGCGGTGTACTGCGCGATCATGAAGCCGCTGTTGCGGCCGGGCGTGGCATCGGGATGAATCAGGAAGGCCGGAAGCCCGTTGTTCGTCGCCGGATCGACCAGGCGCGCGCAGCGCCGCTCGCTGATGACGGCGAGGCTTGTCAGCGCATTCGCGAAGAAGTCCAGCGCCTCGGCCGCTGCCTGGCCATGGAAGTTGCCGCTGTTGGAGGTGACGAAGCCATCTGCCAGGCCGAAGAGCGGGTTGTCGTTGGCCGCGTTGATCTCGATTTCCAGCACGCGCCGGCAGAAGGCGCCCGCATCGCGCGCCGCGCCGACGACCTGCGGGATGTTGCGCAGCGTGAGCGCATCGCGCAGCCGTGAGGCGCGAGGCGCCAGCACGGACACGCTGCCCTGAGTGAGCTCGCGCAGCCGGCGGCTCGCCTCGATCTGGCCGGGATGCGGCTTGGCCAGCGCCACACGTTCGTCGAAGGCATCGTTGAGGCCGCCCAGCGCCTCCAGGCTCAGCGCGGCGATGGCCTCCGCCCAGCGGATCAGCCCATCCCCCTCCAGCCAGGCGAGGCAGCCGATGGCGGTGGTCTGCTCCGTGCCGTTGATGAGCGCGATGCCGTCGCGGCCGGTCATGGGAATCTGCGCGAGGCCCGCGCGCGCCATCGCCTCCGCGCCCGTCATCCGCTCGCCGCCAAGCATGGCATGCCCCTCGCCGATGAGCGGCAGCACGAGATGCGCGAGGGGCGCGAGGTCGCCGCAGGCACCGACGCTGCCCTGCACGGGAATTTCCGGCACGATCCCCGCGTTGAGCATGGCCAGCAGCGCCTCCGCCGCTTCGAGCGAAGCGCCCGTGATGCCCGTCGCCAACACATTCGCGCGCAGCGCCAGCATGGCCCGCACCTCGCCTTCCGGCATGGGGGCGCCGACGCCCGCGGCATGGGAACGCAGCAGGTTGCGCTGCAAGGCCTGGTTCGCTTCGGGCGGCACCTTTGCGCCGTCCAGCGCGCCGAAGCCCGTGGTGACGCCGTAGATGGGCGTGCCGTCCGCGATCAGCGCCGCGAGCCGAGCCTCGCCTTCCGCGATGCGCGCGCGGGCGGCGGGCGTGAAGGCCGCAGATGCCCCGCCGGCGATGCGGCCCAGCGTTGCACAATCCAGACCTTCGCCGGCAATCGGCTCCATCGCGCATCTCCTCGAGGTAAGGCAGGATGCTGCGGCGATTTGCCGGGGTCGTGAAGCGGTGCGGCCCCTGAATGGAGGAATGCCATGCGGGTTCTGGTGCTGGGCGCGGGTGCGCTGGGCGGCTACTATGGCGGGCGCCTGGCGGAAGCGGGCGGCGACGTGACCTTCCTGGTCCGCCCCGGCCGCGCGGCGGCCCTGGCCCGCGACGGGCTCGTCATCGAAAGCCCCTTCGGCCACGCGAAGCTGGCCGCGAAGACCGTGCTGGCGGCGGATCTCCAACCCGGCTGGGACGTGATCCTCCTCACCTGCAAGGCCTTCGACCTGGAGGACGCGATCGCCACGATCCGCCCCGGCGTGGACGGCCGCACCGCGATCCTGCCTGTGCTGAACGGGCTTTCGCATATCGCGACGTTGCAGAACGCCTTCGGCAAGGATCGCGTGCTCGGGGGCCTCTGCAAGATCCAGGCGACGTTGGCGGATGGCGTGGTGCGGCAGCTCAACGACTGGCGCTGGCTCACCTTCGGCGAGGTGGACGGGACCATGAGTCCGCGTGTGCAGGCGCTGGAAGCGGCCTATTCGAAGGCCATCGGTGTCGAGGCCAAGGCCGTGCCGAATGTGGCCCAGCGGCTTTGGGAGAAGCTCGTGCATCTGGGCACCAGCGCCGTCGGCACCGTGCTGATGCGCGCGCGCGTGGGCGAGATCGTGCGCGCCGGCGGCTCCCCCATGCTCATCGAGGTGCTGGAGCGCAACGCCGCCATCGCGGCGCACCACGGCCACCCGATGCCCGACGCCTTCATGGCGGAATACCGGGCGCTGTTCAGCGACGCGACGAGCGCCTACGCCACCTCCATGCTGCGCGACATCGAGGCCGGCAACCGTATCGAGGGCGAGCATATCCTGGGCTTCCTGCACCAGGCCGCGCTTCGAGCGGGCGTGGAACCGGCGATCCATGAGATGGCGGCGCTGCACGCGCGCGCCTATGAGGAACGCCGCGCGGCTAACCGCCCGAAGTAAGCTCGCGCAGCTTCTCGATCTGCACCTTGCCGAGCGCCGTGCGCGGCAGGCTCGGCATATGGATCACGGCGCGCGGGTGCTTGAAGCGGGCGAGGCCACGCTCCAGCCGCGCCGCTGTCTCGGCTTCATCGAAGCCGGGACCCGCCACGATCACGGCCACCGGCACCTCCCCCCAGCGCGGGTCGGGGCGGCCGATCACCGCGCATTCGGTCACGCCTGGCACGGATTGCAACACGCGCTCCACCTCGGCCGGGTATATGTTCTCACCGCCGGAGATGATCACCCGCGTCAGCCGGTCAGTGAACCAGAAGCGCCCCGCGGCATCGCGATGTCCCACGTCGCCGGTGCGGAACCAGCCCCCGCGCAACGCCTCGGCGGTCGCGTCCGGGCGGCGCCAGTAGCCGGTCATGACATTGGCACCGCGGATCTCGATCTCGCCTGCCTCGCCGACCGGCGCTTCCTGGCCGTCGCGCATGACCCGCGCCCCGCAGAGAGGCGCGGCAAGGCCGATGGAGCCCGGGGCCGCCATAGCCTCGGCGGCAGTCTGCGCGATGGCGATGGGCCCGGTCTCCGTCATGCCGTAGACCTGCTGCACGGGAATGCCGCGCGCGTGGAACGCCTCGATCAGCGGCATGGGCACCTCGGAGGAGCCTGCGCCTATCGCCCGCAGCGAAGCCAGATCAGCCGTCGCCCAGCGCGGGTGCCGGACGAGCGCCGTCATCACGGCCGGCACCAGCAGCGACAGGGTCGGACGCAGCGCCTCCACCGCGTCGAAGAAGCCATCAGGCTCGAATTTCGGCATGAGGGTGACACGGGCGCCCGCCAGCAGCGCGGGAACCGTCTGGATGTTCAGCCCGCCCACATGGAAGAGCGGCAGCACCGTCAACACGTGATCCGCCGCCGTCAGGCCGAAGAGCCGTCTCGCATTCTCTGCATTGGCGTGCAGCGCCGCGCGGCTCAGCATGGCGCCCTTCGGCCGCCCCGTCGTGCCGGAGGTATAGCCGATGAGCAGGGCCTCGCAGCCCGGCTCCCCACGCGCGGGGAGCGGCGTCACGGCACCACTCGCGGGCCCCTCGCGCAGCAGCGCGAGCCCCGCATCTTCGGCGATCCATTGCAGCTCCTCGGCCGCGAGGCGCCAGTTGAGCGGCACCAGCACCGCGCCCATCCGCTCGCAGGCGAAGAGCGTCGCGAGCATCGCGGGATCGTTGAGCCCGATCCATCCCACGCGGTCGCCTGCCACAATGCCGGCCGCGCGCAAAGCGGCCTCCTCCGCCGCGATCAGCGGCTCCAGCGCGGCGAGATCGAAGGGCGTCACGAGTCGGTTTCGCCCTTCTCGTAAAGCGTGTCGCGGCCCAGCCGGTCGATGCAGAGCTCTGCCGTCCAGGGCAGCATCAACGAGCCGCAGCGGCTATCGCGATAGATGCGCTCCAGCGGCAGCGATTTCAGCATGGCCTGGCCCCCGCAGGTCCGCACCGCCTTGGCGGCCAGCGCGTTGGCGTTCTCCATGACGGTGTTCTGCGCGGCCAGCGCGCGCATCACCTGTTCCTTGGAGGGATCGGGCCCCGCCTCGGTGATGGCCTGGAACCAGAGCGCCTTGGTCTGCTCCAGCATCACGCGCATCTCGGCCACCGCGATCTGCTTCGTGGGGTACATGCGCCGCTTCACCGGCGGCGTGCCCGGCTGCTCGCCGCGCAGGTAGCGCACGGTGAAGTCGTAGGCCGCCTGGGCGAGGCCCATATAGGTCGGCGTCAAGGTCATGAACATGTGCGGCCAGCGGCTTGCGGCCTGGAAGTAGAGGCCCGGCGGCATGAGCTCCGCGCTCTCCGGCACGAAGACGTCGCGGAAGATCAAGTTGCGGCTCACGGTGCCGCGCATGCCGAGCGGGTCCCAGCCGCCCTCCACGGTCACGCCATCCGCATCCTTCGGGATAGCGAGGTAGAGCGTGTCGCGGCGCGAGAGCTTCTCGCCTTCATGCGCCTCGGTGCAGAGGATGCCGTAGTAATCCGCATGGCCGGAGAGCGAGGCGAAGATCTTCTTGCCGTTGATGCGGAAGCCGCCCTCGACCGGCGTCGCCGTGGTGCCGAAGGCGATGGTCCCCGCCGCCGCGGCACCGCCCTCCGAGAAGGGCTGCGAGAAGACGGCGCCGCGCTCCAGGATATTCGCGTAGTGCTCGCCGCGCCGCGCCAGATGCTGCGCGCGCAGCGCCGGATCCATCTCGAGGTCGTCGATCAACAACCCGGTCCAGAGCGTGCTGCAGACATGCATGTTCCAGGTCAGCGCCGTCGCGCCGCAATAGCGGCCGAACTCGGCGGCGGCGAGGCAATAGGCGCGGAAATCGGCGCCCATCCCGCCTTCCCCGATGGGGATGCAGATGCCGAGCCAGCCTTCCTTGCGCATGTCGTCGTAATTGTCGGTCGGGAAGCTTGCCTCGCGGTCCCATCTGGCGGCGCGGGGCGCCAGCACGCGGGCGCCGAACTCGCGCGCGCGCGCCGTCAGCTCCGCCTCGAAGGGCGAGAGGCGGAAGCCGCGCGGGTCGAAGATGGGCGCGTCCTGCAGGGCGTTCTGCGGCAGGTCCATGGCTCAGGCCTCGTCCAGGAAGTCTTGCAGGGCGGCGTGGAAGGCGGCGGGCGCCTCCACCGGAAGCAGGTGGCCCACGCCCGGAATGACCAGGAGACGCGCGTCCGGCATGGCGTCGGCCATGCGCTGCATGCCGCGCGGCGGCGCCGTCGCATCCGCCTCGCCCGCGATGAGCAGGCTCTCTTGCGTGACATTCGGCAGGTCGGCCCGGCGGTCGAAGCCCGTCAGCACGGCCAGCGTCGCGCGATAGGCCGCCTCGTTCACGCTTGCCATGGCCGCCTTGGCGGCAGGCCTCGCGGCGGGGTCGGCGGCGGGGCCGAGCATGCTGGGCACCAACGCCTCGGCGACGCCGGCCATGCCGATCCCCTCATCCAGCGGCTTCTGCCGCGCGGCGAGAAACGCCTCGCGGAAGGCCGGATCGCGGCTTCCGAAAGCGGGAGAGCTCGCGACGATCACCAGCCGGCGCACGCGCGACGGATGCCGCAGCGCCATCTCCAGCGCGATCATGCCGCCCAGCGAATGACCCACCACATCGGCCTGCGCAATGCCCCGCGCATCAAGCAGCGCGACAGCCGCATCGGCGAGCTCGGCGAAGCTTCCGAGAATGCGGGAGCTTCCGTCATAGCCTGGCATGTCCATGGCGATGACCCGGCGCCGGGCGCTCATCGCCTCCAGCGTGGACCGCCACAAATTCGCGCGTCCGCCGATGCCGTGCAGCAGCAGCAGCGCCGGGCCTTCGCCCATCTCCATCGTCACAGCAGCATCCCCTCGCGCACCACTTCCTCGCCGTCGAGCGTGATGGTGGTGTTGAAGACCGGAATGTCGAAATGACCTTCGGTGAAGCGGTTCGCGAATTCGTTGGCGCCCGTGGAGAAAAGGAAGTTTCCGGCCACCGCGCGCAGCTCCGTGCCGTTCGTGTCCTCGCGGTCGTAGAAGGCTAGCGCTTCGTAACGAGCGCGGCGATTCAGGCCCCATCCGACATGGCTCACCGCATAGGCGCCGCGATCGCCCCAGGCCTCAAGATAGCGGCGCATCATCTCCGCATCCGCGCCGCTGCCCTCGACGCGCGTGATGTGATCGTCCTCGATGGTCAGCGCGATGGGGCGCTCGATGTAGCGCTTGAAGGTGAGGTTGACGTCGCCCGCGTCGAGCACGAGCCGCCCCTGCACGCTTCCCGCGCGAGGAAAGCTCACGACGATGCCGCCAGGCCAATGCGCCATGGTGCCCGGGCGGTCCGTCCACCCCCAGACGCCGACGGTGGGCGCGCCTTCCATCACAACGTGCAGATCCGTGCCGGCGGCGGAAGCGACATGCATGCGCTTGGCCGCGCGCGCACGCTTCACGGCGGCCTTCGCGATCGGCTCGTCCTCGTCGCGCGGGACGAGGCGTTCCAGCGCGTCGGGATGCTCGTTGCTCACCATCAGGACGCGGCTGCCGGCACCGAGGATCTGCTTCGTTTCGGGTGCGTGCAGAAGCCCTTCGACCGTCAGATCCACGATGAAGGGCGAGGCCGCCAGCGCCGCCAGCGCGGCGGGATGCTGCCCGATGGCGCGCGATGCGCCCGTGGAGCGCACCGGCACGGGCGCCGATTGGGGCGGGGTTGGAAGCGTGAGCCGGAAATGCCGCGCGCCGATGCGCGAGAGCGCAGCCTCGGCCAGGGCGATGTTCAAATTCCGCGACCGGCTCTCCGTCAGAAGGCAGACGGCTTCCCCTGGCAAAGCCTTGCAACGGCGGAAAACAGCCTCGAACGCGCCGATCCAGGACGGCTCCAGATTAGGTAAGGACACGCTACATTCCTCAAATCCCAGAATGTTATCGAATGAAAATTCATATGAAGGCGATCCGTAATTCCCCTTAATTGCATGCCGATGAACGTGAAGCCCAAAATTCCGTCACATTCAATTTTGGGTTGAGGATTGAAAAATGGACGGTTCGGTCATCCGGCAGGAGCGCTTCGTCGACGACTACCTTCTCTATCTGATGGCACGAGCCTCCCATGCGGTGTCGTCCGAGTTCCATTCCACCCTGCGCAAGGCCGGCATCTCCGTGCCGGTGTGGCGCGTGCTCGCCACCCTCTCCGGCAGCCCCGGCGAGACGGTGACCGGCCTGGCCGAGGCTTGCCTGCTGCAGCAGCCCACCATGACCAAGCTCCTCGACCGCATGGTGCGTGACGGCATGGTCAAGCGCCTGCCCGACCAGCGCGACCGCCGCGTGGTCCGCATCCAGATGATGCCGCGCGGCGAGCAGCTGGTCCGCGACCTGCTGGTCCACGCCAAGGCGCATGAGGCCGAGGTGCTGGCCCGGTTCCCCGGCATCGACCGCGCCCAGTTCAAGCAGCAGCTCCGCGCCATGCTGGCCCGCCCAGCCCGCAGCCGCCGCAACGCCTCGCTGGTGGCGGCCTGAAACTTCCGACCCCCGATCGCCTAGGCAGGATCGCGCTGATCCTGCTGGCGATTGCCGCCGTGGTGCAGATTCTCGCCTTGGTTCTGCGGTGAGGCAGGCTTTCCTGGCCTGTCTTTCCCGTGATGGCAGCCATGCCTCGCATCCGGGGCGCGGCTGCCCTATCTCTGGGCCGTGAACGCCTCGACCCCTCCCTTCCTCGACCATGACCGCCCGCCGGTGCCCGACATCGTGGTGCCGCGCGGCGTCAGCCCCTTCCACCTGGACGGCCGCCCCGTGCGCGGGCGGCTGATACGCCTCGGCGCCCTGGCCGACGCGCTCGTCACCCGCCACGACATGCCCGAGCCGGTGACCCGCCTGCTGGGCGAGGCACTGGCCCTGACGGCCGGACTCGCCTCGGCGCTCAAGTTCCAGGGCAGCTTCTCGCTCCAGGCCAAGGGCGACGGGCCGGTCTCCATGCTGTTGGCCGATTGCACCAACCAGGGCGAGGTCCGCGGCTATGCCCGGGTGGATTCGGACAAGCTCGCCATGTACGGCCGCAACCCCTCGCCTCGCGCGCTGCTCGGCCGCGGCTACCTGGCCTTCACCTGCGACCAGGGTCCGGAGATGGAGCGCTACCAGGGCATCGTCGCCATCGAGGGCCAGGACCTCACGGAGATGACGGGCACCTATTTCGCCACCTCCGAGCAGCTTCGCACCTTCGTCCGCCTCGCCTGCGCGAAGACGGAGAATGGCTGGCGCGCGGCCGCCTTCATCATGGAGCGCGTCGCGGGCGCCGGCGGCATCGCGGGCCTCGACGAGGAGGAGCAGGAGGATGCCTGGAACACCGCCCTCGCACTCGCCGGCACGTTGAAGGACGAGGAGCTGCTGGACGACGATCTCTCCTCCGAACAGCTGCTGTACCGCCTGTTCCACCAGGAGGGGCTGATGCTCGACCAGCCGCGCGCCCTGGCTTATGGATGCCGTTGCTCGCGCTCGCGACTCGCCAATGTGCTGGAGGGATTTGCCGTGGAGGATCTGGACCACATGGCCGAGGCCGGAACCATCACGATGACCTGCGAATTTTGCAACTGCGACTTCCGCTTCGAGCGCGACGCCGTCCGCGGCACCGCGGCAGGCCACGCCTGAGCATGCTTCGCCGCGCGCTGCTCCCCGCCTTGGCCATCTGCGGCCCACTCCTCCTCGGCGCCTGCGGCGGGGCGCCGCCGCCCCGGCTCGAAGGCCCGGCCATCAGCTACCGGCACCTGACGCAGATCCGGCTCAACGTCGCCTCGATCGACTTCGAGGAGCGTGAGCCCAATCCCGGCCCTTCCGATATCGGCCGCACGCTCCAACCCACCGCCGCCCAGGCCGTGATGATCATGGGGCGCGACCGGCTGGCCAGCTTCGGCACCGAGAACAAGGCCCGGTTCTCCGTCACCCGCGCGCAGATCCTGCGCACGCGCAACCAGGGAAGCGGCGGCACCTTCGCCTCCGACCCCGGCGAGCGGCTGGAGGTCCAGCTCTCCGCGCGGCTCGACATCCAGGATCCGAACGGGCGGCGGCTCGGCTTCGCCGAAGCCTCCGCCCAGCGGACGCAGAGCACCGACAGCAACCCGCGCGACCGGAATGTGGTGGCTGAATCCCTGCTGCGGCAGGCCATGTTCGACCTGAACACGGAGTTCGAATACCAGATCCGCCGCGCGCTCCGCCCCTACATCGTCGAGGGCATTGCGGCGGAGCCGGCCGGCTCCGTCAGCCGCGAGGAGCTTCCCCGCTCATGATCACCTTCTCCAACCCGCCCGGCGCGCCGCAGCCGGCCTCGCGATACTCGCAGGCCGCCCTGGTGGAGGGGCCGGGCAAGCGGTTGGTGATATCGGGCCAGGTGGGCGTGGCGCTCGATGGGACCGTGCCGCCCGGCGGCAAGGCGCAGATCGCCCAGGCGCTGGCCAACCTCAAGGCCGTGCTCGCCGCTCATGGCGCGACGACGGCCGACATCGTGAAAATCACGGTCTTCCTGACCGAGACCGCCCTCGTCGGCGCCTGGCGCGCGGCGCGGGACGCGGCGATGGAGGGCGCGGCGCCCACCAGCACCCTGCTCATCGTAGCGGGGCTGGCCGATCCGCGCTTCGTGGTCGAGGTCGAGGCGGAGGCCTTCCTGCCCGCCTGAAGCTTCCAAGAAACAACACCGGAAACGTCCCCCACAATGAACATCGATCGACGCGGCCTCCTGGCCGCTGCTGGCCTCGCGGCGCCCTCGCTGGCGCTCGCGCAGGGTGCGTGGCAGCCCACGCGCCCCATCCGCATGATCGTGCCCTTCGCGCCCGGCGGCAGCACCGATGTCGGCGGCCGTCTCATCGCCGAGCGCATGGGCGAGACGCTGGGCCAGTCCGTCGTCGTCGAGAACCGCACCGGCGCGGGCGGCGCGGTGGGCGTCGAGGCTGCGGCCCGCAGCGCGCCGGACGGCTATACCATCCTCGTCGCCACCAACGGCGCCTTCACGCTGGCGCCGCATCTGGGGCTCATGCGCAGCGTGGACGTGCGGCGAGAGCTCTCAATGGTCTCGCTCATCTTCACCTCGGACGTGATCGTCGTGGTGAATCCGCGCCTCGGCGTGAACAGCATCGGCGAGTTCCTGACGCTGGCCCGCGCGCAACCCGGCAGGCTCTCCTTCGCGACCTCCGGCGTCGGCTCGGGCACGCATATCTTCACCGAGCTCTTCATGGCGGTCGCGGGCATCCAGATGGTGCACGTGCCCTATCGCGGCTCGGGCCAGGCCATGGCGGACCTCGTGAACGGCACCGTGCAGGTGATGCTGGACCAGCCCGCGAGCTCCATCGCGCAGGTCCGCCAGGGCGCCATCAAGGCGCTGGCCACCAGCGGGATGCAGCGGCTGCCGCTGCTGCCAGAGCTGCCGACCTTCACCGAGGCCGGGCTGGGCGAGGCGACCTCGCAGAGCTGGGGCTCCATCGCCGTGCCCGCCGGCACGCCGCCGGCGGCAATCGAGCGCCTGGGCGTGGCGGTGCGCGAAGCTGTGTCCCATCCGCCGGTCGTGGCGCGCATGGCCGCGGCCGGCCTGGACGCCGCCGGCAACACCCCGGCCGAGATGGAGCAGGTGATCGCGCGCGACTACGAACGCTGGGGCAAGCTCATCCGCGAGCGCAACATCCGGGTGGATTGAGGGCATGCCCTCCTCCCCGCAGGCGGTGATCGAGAGCTTCGCCGCGAATTTCCTGAGCCGGGACGCGGCGAAACAGGCGGCCCTGTTCCACGAGGATGCGAGCTTCTTCGGCTCCAGTGTCCCCGGCCTGCTGCGGGGGCCGGAGGGCGCGCTGGGCTATTTCCGCAAGGCCTGGGCCGAGGCGGCCCCGGGCGTCATGACCTGCGAGGAGCTGGTGTTGCAGCCCATCGCGCCGGACCTGTCTCTCTTCGCCGCCACCTGCCGCCTTGCCCGGCCCGGGCGCATCTCCGTGCTCCGCGCCAGCGGCGCCATCCGGCGCGCCGACCATGGCTGGCGCTTCGCGAGCCTGCATGTCTCGGCGGCACCGCCCGAAAGCTGAATGGAACCTGAACGAAAGCTCAGATCCAAGAAAGCTGAATGCAAGCCGAACGAACTTAGATGCTGAACGGAAGCTGAACGGCCTCCCGGCCACCGACAGGCATCACGACATGCGTCACGTCATCGCCTTCTCCTTGCAGAAGCGCGCGCTCATCCTGCTGCTTTTCATGGGGTTCGTGGGTGCCGGCTTCTACGGGTTCCTGCATCTCAACATCGAGGCCTATCCCGACCCGGTGCCGCCGACCGTGGTCGTCATCACTCAGAATGCCGGGCAGAGCGCCGAGGAGATGGAGCGCTACGTGACCAGCCCGCTCGAGATCGGGCTGGCGGGCATGCCGAGTCTTCAGCGGATCCGCTCCACCTCGCTGGTCGGGCTTTCCGTGGTCCAGGCGCAGTTCACCTACGCCATCAGCTACGACCAGGCGCAGCAGCAGGTGCTGAACCGGCTCGCAGCGGTGAACCTGCCGGCGGGCGTCCAGCCACAGCTTAGCCCATGGTCCCCGATTGGCGAGATCCTGCGCTACCGCGTGGATGGCCCGCCCGGCTTCTCCCCCACCGACCTCCGCGTCCTGCAGGACTGGGTGCTGCAGCGCCGCTTCAAGCGCGTCCCGGGCGTGATCGACGTCACCGCCTATGGCGGGCCGAGCAAGTCCTACAACGTGGTGATCGACCTGCCGCGCCTGACGGCCTTCGGCCTCGGCATCCGCCAGGTGATGGATGCGCTCGGCCAGGGCGATGCGACGGTCGGCGCCGGTATCATCGACATCGGCCCGCAATCGGCCGTGGTGCAGGGCGTAGGCCTCATCCGCTCGGTCGAGGATATCGAGGACGTGGTGCTCGGCGCGCAGAACGGCGTGCCGGTGCTGCTGCGCGACGTGGCGCGGGTGGAAACCGGCAACCTTCCCCGCCTGGGCATCGCCGGGCAGGATGACGCGGACGACGTGGTCATGGGCGTTGTGCTGATGCGGCGCGGCGAGCAGACCCTGCCCACCATCCACGCCGTCGAGCGGCAGGTGCAGGAGATCAACGCGGGCGGCGTGCTGCCCCCCGGAGTCCGCATCGTGCCGATCTACGACCGGCGGGAGCTGGTGGACCAGACCACGCATCATGTGGTGCACAACATCATCATCGGCATCTGCCTTGTCGTCTTCATCCAGTGGATCTTCCTGGGCGACCTGCGCGGCGCCTTCGTCGTCGGCGCCACCATCCCCTTCGCCTTCTTCTTCGCCGTCATCGTCATGCTCCTCAGGGGCGAGAGCGCGAACCTGCTCAGCCTCGGCAGCCTCGATTTCGGGCTGCTGGTGGATGCGACCGTCATCATGGTCGAGAACATCTACCGCCACCTCCACCTCGCCCGGCACAGTCCCGAGCAGGCGCGGCTGCGCCGCGGCAGGCCGCCGCACGGCATGAGCTGGCTGCAGGTGACGATCCTGGGCGCGGGCGCAGAGGTCGCGACGCCGATCTTCTTCTCGGCGCTCATCATCGTGGCCGCCTTCCTGCCCCTCTTCACCATGGGCGGGATCGAGGGGCGCATCTTCGGGCCCATGGCCAAGACCTACGCCTATGCCATCGGCGGCGCGATGATCGCGACCTTCACCGTGGCTCCGGCGCTCGCCGCGCTGCTCTTCTCCGACGACACGGAGGAGAAGACGATGCCGATCGTCCGCTGGCTCTCCGTGGCCCACCAGGCGCTCTACCGCCGCGCCACGGCCCATCGCGCCGAGACCCTGGCCATCGCGGCGATCCTGATGCTGGGCGCGGGCGCGCAGTTCACGCGCCTGGGCGGCGAGTTCCTGCCGACACTGGAGGAGGGCAGCATCTGGATGCGCGCCACCATGCCGCCCACCATCTCGCTCGAGGAAGGCGCCGCGAGCGTCAACCGCCTGCGCCGCGTGGTGATGGAGTTCCCCGAGGTCATCACCGTCACGTCCCAGCAGGGCCGCCCCGATGACGGCACCGATTCCGCCGGCTTCTTCAACGCGGAGTTCTTCATCCCGCTCCGCCCCATGGACACATGGCGCACCGCGCGCACCAAGAACGGGCTCGTCGCCGCCATCGAGCGGCGGCTGGCGCAGGAATTCGTGGGCGTGGAGTTCAACTTCAGCCAGTACATCAGCGACAACGTCCAGGAGGCCGCCTCCGGCGTGAAGGGCGCCAATGCGCTCAAGGTCATCGGCCCCGAGCTCGACGTGCTGACGCGCCTCGCCGAGCAGATCCGGCGCGAGATGGCGGAGGTCTCGGGCATCGCGGATCTCGCGGCCTTCCGCACGCTCGGCCAGCCCACCGTCGCCATCCGCGTGAGCCGCCAGCGGGCGGCACGCTTCGGCCTTTCCGTGAACGACGTGAACGCGGCCATCCAGGCCGCCATCGGCGGGCAGGAGGCAGCGCGGCTCTACGAGGAAGGCGGCGACCGCAACTTCCCCATCATGGTCCGGCTCGACACCCCCTATCGCCGCGACATCGAGACCATCGCACGCATCCCGGTCAACGCGTCCTCCGGGGCGACGCTGGGCGATGTCGCGGATATCCGCCTCGTCTCCGGTGCCAGCTACATCTATCGGGAGGACGCGACGCGCTATGTGCCCGTCCGCTTCTCCGTCCGCGGCCGCGACCCGCAGAGCGCGGTGACCGAGGCAGCGGAGCGCGTGACGCGCAACGTGCAGCTGCCGCCGGGCTACCGCCTCGAATGGGTGGGCGAGTTCCGCAACCTGCAGGAGGCCATCGCGCGGCTTCAGGTGGTGGTGCCGATCGCCCTGCTGCTCATCGCGGTGCTGCTCTACATTCAGTTCGGCACCGTTCGGGACATGCTGCTGGTCATGGCCATCCTGCCGCTCTCCTGCATCGGGGGCGTGACGGCGCTCTCCCTGACAGGGCTTCCCTTCAGCGTGCCGGCCGCCATCGGCTTCCTGGCGCTCTTCGGGATCACGGTGATGGAGGGCATCATCCTGCTCTCCCATTTCCGCCTGCTGCGCGACCAGGGGCTGGAATGGACCCTCGCGCTGCACCAGTGCGGCGTGGACCGGATGCGCCCCGTGATGATGACCTGCATGGCCGCGATGGTGGGCCTCCTGCCCATGGCGCTGGCCAGCGGCATCGGCAGCGACCTGCAGCGCCCCCTCGCCGTGGTGGTGGTGGGGGGCACGATCCTGCTGCCCTTCTTCATCCTGATCGTGCAGCCGTTGGTCATCGGCCTCCTGGGCCGCAGCCGGAAGGAAGCGCGGATGCCGGCCCATGCGCGGCCCATCGCCGCGGGTGATGACTAGGCGAGGGAAGCTCGTTACACCTCCCGGCATAACCGGGAGAGAAACTCATGAATCGCCTGTCCCGCCGCGCCGTGCTCGCGGCCCCGTTGCTGGCCGCGCCCGCCATCGTCCAGGCCCAGGCCCCCGTCGTCAGCCGCACCGCGCGCATCCTGGCGGGCTTCCCGGCGGGCGGCACGGTGGACGTGGCCTGCCGCCTCTTCGCCGAGCGCCTGCGCGGCGTCTGGGCGCCGCAGGTGGTGGTGGAGAACAAGGTCGGCGCCGCCGGGCGCCTCGCCATCGAGGAGCTGCTGCGCAGCGATCCGGACGGCACCAGCATCCTCATCACGCCCGCCAGCATGGTGACGATCTACCCGCACCTCTACGGCAACCGCCTGCGCTACAGCCCGATGACGGACATGCAGGCGGTGACGCCGGTGGTGATCTATCCCTTCGCGCTGGCCGTCGGGCCGGGCGCGCCCAACGTCAACAACCTCGCGCAGTTCGTGGACTTCGTGAAAAGCCGCAACGGCATCTCCTACGCCTCGCCGGCCGCGGGCTCGGTGCCGCATTTCACGGGCGTGATGCTGGCCCGCGCGGCGGGGATCGAGCTGACCCACCTGCCCTATCGCGGGGCGGCGCCGGCCATCACGGACGCCATCGCGGGCCAGATCCCGGCCACCATCAACGTGATCGGCGACCAGGTGGAGCACCACCGTGCCGGGCGCCTCAAGATGATCGCGGTGACGAGCGCCCAGCGCGTGCCCCGCTTCCCCGAGGTCGCGACCTTCGCCGAGCAGGGGTATCCGGACCTGACCGCCGACGAGTGGTTCGGCGCCTTCCTGCCCGCCCGCGCGCCGACCGCGCTGGTGCAGCAGCTCAACACCGCGCTGGTCGCGGCCGCCAACAATGCCGAGCTGCGCCAGAACCTCGCGGGCCGCGAGTTCGAGGCCTATACGAGCACGCCCGCCGACTTCGCGGCGCGCATCGGGCGCGAGACGACCAAGTGGGGCCCGATCGTCCAGGAATCCGGCTTCCGTCCGGAAGACTAAGGGGCGGCGCCTCCGAAGGCGGCGCCGACGCGCCGCCTTACTATCTTAGTATCTTACCAACGCACCGTGCGCAGCGCGGCGATGGGGGAGACCTTCTCCTCCGCCGCTACCTCGGCCAGGTATTCCTGCGAGGGGTCGCTGCCATGGGCATGGGCCGCGAGGCCCGTCAGCGCCCAGAGGCAGTCCATCCCCGCCGCCTGCGCGCCCGCGAGGTCCGTGTGCGGCGTGTCGCCGACGGCCACCACGCGCGAGCGGTCCTCGAGGCCCAGCATCTCCATCACGGGGCCGTAGACGGCCGGGTCCGGCTTGCCGACCTCGAAGATGTCGCCGCCCCATTCCGAATAGATGTCGGCAAAGGCGCCGGCGCAGAGCAGCCGGTCGCCGCCCACCATCACCGCGCGGTCCGGATTGACGCAGACCATGGGCAGCCCGGCCTGGAAGCACTCCTCCAGCACGGGGCGATAGGGCTCGACGGATTTGGGCCCGCGCTCGGGGTCGGGGCCGGTGTTCAGCAGGAAGTCGGCCTCCTGGGGCGTCGCCACCAGCTCGGCCGCGCCGTCCTCCACGACCGAGAGGTCGCGCTCGGGGCCGAGGTGGAAGGCCTTGCGGCCCAGCTTCGCGAACCAGGGAAGCTCGCGGTCCTTGAGCCAGCGCCAGGTCACCTCGCCCGAGGACATGATGCCGTCGTAGTGGCTGCGGGGGATCTCCATGCGGTCCAGCATGCCCTGGATGAACCAGGAACGGCGGGGCGCATTGGTCAGGAAGACGATGCGCTTGCCGCGGGCCTTCAGCTCGCCCAGGGCGTCCACCACGCCCGGATAGGGCTCCTTCCCGTCGTGGATGACCCCCCAGAGATCGAAGACGAAACCGTCATAGCGGTCGGCGATGGGCGCGAGGCCCTCAAGGATCGGCAGGCTCATGCATCAGCCCCTACCGCGTCCGCGACCCGGGCGAAACCGTCCCGGGCGAGAAGCGCGGCGAGCTCCTTCTTGATGCGGGGGATCAGGGCGGGCCCGGCCAGGGCGAATCCGGAATAGATCTGCACCAGCGAAGCGCCCGCGCGGATCTTGCGATAGGCCTGCTCGCCGCTCGCCACCCCGCCCGCGCCGATGAGCCAGAGCCGGCCGTCGGCGATGCGGAAGGCCCGCGCCAGCATCTCGGTCGACGGCCCGAAGAGCGGCTGCCCGGAAAGCCCCCCCACCTGATCCTTCAGCGGCGAGCGCAGGCTGGCCGGCCGGGCCACGGTGGTGTTGCTGATGATGAGCCCCGCGATGCCGTGCTTCACGCAGACCTCGATGATCGGCGCCAGCGCATCCTCGGCGAGGTCGGGCGCCAGCTTCACCAGGATGGGCTTGCCGATGGTGCGGGGGGCCACGGCCTCCAGGATGGAGTCCAGCCGCGCCTCGCCCTGCAGGTCGCGCAGGCCGGGGGTGTTGGGGGAGGAGACGTTGATCGTGACGTAGTCCGCCAGGCGCGCGGCGCTCTGGCAGAGCGAGGGGTAGTCGCGCTCGGGGTCCGCGCCCTCCTTGTTCACGCCGACATTGGCGCCGAGGACGCCGGGCAGCGGGCGGGGCAGCGCCTCCAGCCGCAGCAGGTAGTCGTGCAGCCCGCCATTGTTGAAGCCCATGCGGTTGATGACCGCCTGGTCCTCCATGAGCCGGAACAGCCGGGGCTTCGGATTGCCGGCCTGGGGCTGGGGCGTGACGGTGCCCGCCTCCACGAAGCCGAAGCCGAGATGCATCAGCGGCAGCACCGCCTCGGCATCCTTGTCGAAGCCGGCCGCCAGGCCGATCGGGTTGGTGAAGTTCAGCCCCAGCGCATGGGTGCCTAGGGCCACCGGGTCTCGCGACTCGTCCCTTCCGGCAAGGCCCGCGCGAAGGGCACGGAGCGCGAGCCGATGCGCCTTTTCGGCATCGAGTCCACGGACCAGGGGCATGAGGGCGGAGGCGAGGCGGGCGAGCATGGCCGCGCCTGGATAGGCCATAACCGCCCGCGTTGACAGGCCGTCATTCTCCGGCAAGACGGGGTTTGCTTCGGAGGGAATGAATCAGTTGCGCGGCCCCCTGCTGCTCATGGCGGGCATAGGCCTGTTCGGCCTCTTGGATGCCAACAGCAAATTGCTTGCCGGCGGGTTCTCCGCCTCGCAGACGATCTTCCTCCGCTATGCGGTGCTGCTGGTCCTGCTCTTCGGGACGCGCACCCTCATCCCGGGCGCGGGCGGGCCCTACGCGACCTCGCATCCGGCGCTGCACCTGCTGCGCGCGGTCTCGATGCTGGGCGCGGGGACGCTGTTCTTCCTGGCCTTCCGGCATCTTCCGCTGGCCGATGGCTACCTGATCTTCTTCACCGCGCCCTTCCTGACACTGATCTTCGCCGCGGTTTTCCTGCGCGAGCCGATTCCGGCGGCAGCCTGGCTCTGGTCGGCGGTCGGCTTCGGGGGCGTGCTGATGGCCTTGGCGCCGCATCTCTCGCGCGGCGGCAGCGGCTTCGGCTTCCTCTGCGCGGCGCTGGGCACGCTTTGCTACGCCACCAACATCACGGTGAACCGGCGGCTGAAGGCGGAATCGGGCGTGGCGCGGCTGGTGCTGTGGCCGGCGCTCCTGGGCGGGGCAGCCACCCTGCCGCTGGCCATCTGGCACTGGGTTCCGCCCAGCACGGTCGAATGGGTACAGCTGGTCCTGAACGGCATCATCGCGGGCGGGGCCACCATCGTGCTGGCGCTGGCCTTCCGCTTCTCCTCGCCCGCGCGGCTCGCGCCCTTCGAGTTCATCGCCCTGCCGTGGTCGGTGGTGCTCGACTTCGCGATCTTCGGGAACACGCCAAGCGTGGAGGTGATCGCCGGCGGCGCGGTCGTGGTGCTGGCTTGCCTGATGAGCGAGCGCGCCGTCTCCCGCGCGCATGCCGCCGATCAGGGGATATCGCCGGGAAAGTCGTGAAGCCCGTCGGGGCCCAGCGGCACATGAACGGCACGGCGCACGGCTGGGATCGGCAGCGCCGCATAGAGGTGGGGAAACAGCCCGGGGCGCGAGCCGCCGGAAGCAGGCTCCCATTTCAGCGCCTCGCCGAGCGCGGCGGCCTCGGCCTCCACCATCCAGAGATCGGGCTCGCCCTTGCGGTGCTTGGCCGCGCTGGCGCGGAGCTGGGCGGCGGTGGAGAAATGCAGGAAGCCGTCGCGGCGGTCGTCCGCGCTGCCGCGATAGGCGCCTTCCGCCTGCGCGCGGCGCCAGTCGTCGCCGCGCACGAGGGTGTAGATCATGGGTTCCATGGGGGAAGGCTTAGCCTTCACATCCGATAGAAGGCGAGGCCCCCGCATTCCGCCACGGGGATGAGGCCCGTCGCCCAGGGCGGCGCCCGCCCGTCATCATGCCAATGCGTGGCGCCTCCCAGCGTATCGCGCATCGCGCCCGAAAGGGCGCGGTGCGCGACCCGGCGGCAGATCGCCAGCGCCGCATCGTCCTCGGCGGGGGCAACGAAGCGCCCGTGGCGGGGGTGGCGCGGGTGCAGCACCGGAAACTGGAAGGGCGCGCGCAGCACGGCGATGACGGCGCGCGGCAGGCTGGGAGACGCCTTCCCGGCCGAGAAGCGCAGCCGCGCCTCCTCCGAGGCCATGGTCTCGCGCGCCCGGTTCATGGCGAGCGCGGCCAGGGCCTCGATGGCGCGGACGGGCCGCGTGCCGGCCTCGGCATAGAGGATGCGGGCCAGGAGCTCCCGCGCGGCGTCGCCCACGGGCATGGGGGCGGCGCTCATTCCCCGTCCTCCTGGCGCTGGCGCAGCTCGATCTTGTTCTCGATCCGGCGCAGTTGCTCGGAAAGGCGGCGGTCCACGTCGCGGATGAGGGAGAGCGGCACGTAAGTCCGTGCCACCTCCAGCTTGAAGGCCGCGAGCTCGTCGCGGGTGCGGTCCAGGCCCTGGATCTGCCGCTGCTCGCCGCGGTCGATGCGCTCCAGGTCGCGCTTGATGCCGTGAACCAGCCAGAACAGGGCGGCCACGACGGGCGCCTGCGCGGCGTGGAGCCACGCGGTGGGGTCGGTGGGATCCATGGGGAGCCTCCTTGGGCGGGGCCACGCATCCCCAAGCCGGGGCATGCGTGTTAGAAGGGGGGAATGTGGAACGAGCCCTATCTCGAGACCTGCTGCCGCTCGGCCCTGCACCGGCTGACGCTGGTGCGCGGGCACGGCCGGCCGACGGGCCTGGCGGACGAGCCTTGCCTGAGGCGGCTCGCCAGCATGGGCTTCGCGCGGCAGCGGCCGGACGGAAGGTTCGAGATCACGGCGGAAGGCCGGGGCCGGCACTCGATCGAAATCCTGCGGCGGCCGGCGGCCTAGCCTCCGATCCGCACAGGCGGAACGCCAGGGCAGTGAATCAGCCGCCCGGCCAAATTCAGCCGTAGCCGCGCCAGGAGGGCGCGGCCCGTGGCGGCAGGGCCGGCATGCGCACCGGCTCGGCCAGGATGCAGCCGGAGGCCGCGTCCAGCGCATCGTCCCGGGCGCCGCGCGCATCCGGCCGCCATTCGGCCATTTCCCGCGGGAAGGCGCCGGCCAGCACGCTCTCATGCGCGTAGAGGCGCCGCGCGGCGAGCAACGGGTCGAAGGCGGCCAGGATGCGCTCGGCCTTGGGGCGCCGGCTGACATGCTCCACCACCGCGCAGGCCGCGCCCGCCCGTGCCATCTCGCGCTTCAGCAGCGCGGGAAGGAAGCGGCCGAGCCCGTTGGTCTCGACGCGCAGCACCGGCAGGTTCAGCACCTGCGCGATCAGCGCGACGGCGCGGCATTGCTGCGTCGCCGGATCCTCCGGGCGGTCAGGGCGCTGCGTGATCCAGGAGAGGTGGTGCAGGTAGTGCGCCCCCTCCCCGTCCGTGTAGGTGGCGGCGAGCACCGAGCCGTCGCCGCCCTGCTCCCGGCCGAAGGACGGATCCCAGAAGCCGCCGCCCGAGACCATGCGCCGGCCCAGCAGCCAGAGCTGCGCGCGGCCATTGGCCTCGCGATACTCCGTCTCCTCGCCGTAGCGCAGCAGCAGCGCGGGATCGAGCCGCGCGGCGCCGGCCGCGACGGGCTGCAGCAGCATCTGCCGCGCGAAGTGCAGCGGGCCGACACGGCGTTGCAGGGCCTCGATCTCCGCCTCGCCGAAGCGATCGGGCCAGGCGCTGGCGCCCGTCGCATCGCGCACCGGGACCTCGAGGCGCCGGTAGCCCGCGAGGAAGGCGTCGCCCGCGCGGTAGAGGCTCTCCTCCGTGTGGGGCGTGCCTACATAGAGGATGGTGCCGCCCGGCGTCAGGACGAACTCCGTCTCGGCCAGGCGCTCGCGCAGTTCCTCGCGCTTGCCGGGCGTGTCGCAATTGCCCGCGACCTCGACGTCGTCGCAGATGATGAGCTCCGCCCGCGCGCCGGTGATGTTGCCCTGCAGCCCCTGCGAGATCATCGAGGGGTCGCGCAGCGCGCCGCGCCGCCGGACGGTGAAGCGGTCCGAAGCCCAGGCCTCGTCGCCCTCCGGCCGCAAGGGCGCGCAGAGCGGATGGCGCTCGATGATCCGGCGCACATGCCCGACCATGCGCCCCGCCAGCGACTGCTCGGCCGCGAGGACAAGGATGCGCAGGGCCGGGTTCCGGTAGAGCGACCAGGCGCAGAACAGCCCGACCAGGGTGGACTTGCCGCAGCCGCGGAAGGCCATGAGCAGCATGCGCCTCGTCTCCGCCGCGCCGAGGAAGCGCAGGATGCGGCGATGGACGCGGGGAGTCTCCTGGCCCTGGAGCCGGTTCCAGATCCAGACGAACTCCAGCAGGTCAGCCGATGCCGTCATCGTCGCTCTCATCCGGCGGCATGCCTTGGCGCAGCTGCTCCAGCAGCGATGTCTCCGGCTCGGATGCGGAATCGGTGTCCCCGCGGGACAGGCGCATCAGCTCGCCGAGATGCGTGAGAGCGGCCTTCGCGGCCGCGTGGCGCGCGCCGAAGGCCTTGGGGTCCGCGCCATCCTCCGGGCGGGAGTCGCGCAGGAAGGCGACGTATTCGTCGATCACGGCGGGCACGTTCTCGGCCAGCTTCGGTTCCGGCGCCGGGCCCTTGGGCCTGCGCCGCTTCACGACTTCACCGCCCGCACGCGCACCGTCCCCGCGCCCAGCGACAGGTCGCCATTGCTGCGGTTCCAGACAGTCACGCTCACCGTGTCTTGCGCGCCGACCTGGGCCAGGAAGACGGCGCCCGAGGTCGAGAGGCTGTAGGCCGCCTGCACGAAGTCGCCGGGCCGCGCGCCGGGCAGGTTCACCTGCAGCTGCACGGTGGCGTTGGCGGAGATCACGGGCGGCGTCCAGCTCACCTCCGTCTTGAGCTCACGCGCGCCGTGGTGCAGATCGGGCAGGCCGTAGAGCAGCGACGGAGACACGGATGGATCGCAGGACAGGCGCATGGCGCGCACCTCGTAATCCTGGCCGATGCGGGCCACGCCGATGATGGCATAGGCCACCCCCGCCTCGACGCGGACGACCTGCAGCCGCGTCAGATCGGCGTCGGTCATGTCGGCCGAGCCCTGCCACCAGCGGGCCGCGCCGTTGTATTGCATGGACATGCCCGAGGCGCGCACCAGCGTCCCGTAGGCATCCGTCATCAGGTTCATGGCCGCATCGAAGCACTGCACGATGAGGCGTGGGCTATCGGCATCCACGGCGAGCGAGAATTCGCGCGCCTGGCGCGTATCCACCACGAAGCCAAGTCCGCGGCCGCCCGGCAACACGGTCCCGCGCGAGGTGAGGGTGTAGTTCTCGAGCCCCGGGAAGGCGAAATCCGCCAGAGTCGCTGTACCGCCCGCGACGTTGGTGGAAAGGCAGGCCAGCTTGTCGAAGCCGGTCTGCGTGGCGGACCAGCGGAAGGCCGCGGCGCGGAGATTGGGCACGCTCGCGACCTCACGCGAGAACTCGCGATGCGCCGCCGCCTGGTGCAAGGCCCGCACCACGCCGCCAACGCGGGTGGAGGTGCCGCCATAGCTGATGCCGACCAGATAGCCCTGGCTCGCCCAGGCGACCTCGTAGACATGGTCCTGCGCATTGCCCTCATGCCGCGCCGCATAGGGCGAGCAGCCTTCCATCCGCATGGCATAGACGACGACCGCGCGGCTGCTCACCTCCGACAGGAAAGGGACGCCGAGGATGGCCGGGCGGTCGCGCGCCTGCAGCTCGAAGGCAGGGCCGAAGAAGACATGCCGGTTGTGGGCGATATAGGCGCCCGGCGCGGCGGAAAAGCGGACGCCGAAACGGCTCTGCCCTGGGAAGAGCGCGCTCGCCACCGCGAAATGCCCGCCGTGATAACGAATGGAGGTGTTCCAGGCCGCGGCCGTCATGCAGTGGATGTCGAGGCCGATCCGGTTGTTGAGGATCCGCCCGAGATAGAGGTTGCTGTCCTCGAAGCCGCGCTCCACACCCTGGGTGCGGACGCCGATGGTGAAGCCTTCGACGTGGTGGATCTCGGCTAAGCTCGAATCGAAGTTCCGCAGCAGCAGGCCGATATCGTCGTCACGGCTCCAGTCGCTCTGGATGGCGCGGACCACGCGCAGGCCGCGATAGGCCTTGGTCGCGGTCCGCACGGCACCGCCGTCGCCGATGGTCAACGCCGCCTGGCCCGAGGGGCCGGCGTACAGCAGGCTGCCATGCATGGTCAGCCCTGCGGCATTACTGGAGAGCAGCAGCGGCATGGTGGTGCGGAAGGTGCCCTCGCCGATCACGAGATGCCGGCCTGACGCGCCTGCCGCATTCATCGCGGCCTGAAGCGCCGGACCGTCATCGGTGATGCCGTCGCCCCGCGCGCCGAAATCGCGCGCCGTCAACGCCTCGCCGAGCTTGTCCTCCACGCTGCGCGGGATCGCGCCCGGATAGACGGCGGCCAGCACGCCCGTGCGGTCATGCACCGTGACATTGCCGATGGCGTCGAAGCCCAGCAGCTTCTCGGCCCGCGCCTCGCGCAGCGGCAGCACCATGCCCGACGGCGCCTCGGAGAGGTCGAGCCGGAGCGCGCCCGAGACGTCGTCGCGGATTTCCTGCAGGGCCGCGACCTGCTGGTCCAGCTCATCGTTCAGCGTGGCCGCACGCAGGACGCCGTTCGCCTGGAAATCCGTGACGCGCTCATAGGTGAGGCGGCGGAGGATGGTGACGCGCGTGCCGGCCACGGGGGGCGTGGCGAAATGCAGCTCGCCGCCATCGGACTGGCCGACGCCTTCGACGGTGTAGCCGTAGGAGGCGGGGACGCCGTCGCGCAACACCGCGATGTCGCCCGCGGCGAAGACGGGAAAGGGAAAAGTGAAACCCGACTGTGCGCCGTCGGCCACGTAGTGAACGCGCGGCGCGATGTCGCCGATGCGGATGTGCTCTGACATCAGAAGCTCCGGAGATCGAGGTGAGGAAGCGCAGCGCGCGATGCTTCGCCGCGCGCCGTCATTCCAGAAGGTTCCGCAGCGCATTGCCGAAGCTCGGCACCGCGCGGAGCACGTTGGTGAGGGAGCCGTCAGAGTTGAGCAGGGATGACCGGCCCGAACTGATGCGCGCGTTGAACACGGAATCGCTGTCCGCCTCGCCCGCCGCGGCATCGGCTCGCAACCCGCTGGTCACGGCCGCCGCCGAGCCATCGTCGGCCGCGGCGCCCGAAGCCCCCATGCGCGCCCGCGCCGAAGCGACCGTGCGCTGCACCTGTTCCGATCGGGCGCGGCTTTCGGCCTGGCGCTGGAGGGCCAGCTGTTCCTGCCGCACCTCCTCCTGCTCGTTCGAGATTGCGACCTGGGCGCGCTGCGCCTTGGCCTGCTGTTGCGCCTGGGCGTTCTGCGCGTAGAGGCTCACGCCCGTCGAGGCGATCGTCGCCAGGGAACCCAATGCGGCCATCAGTCGGTCGTCCTCATGTCGGTGGTGACGGAGAGAAGGGTGAGCGGCAGCGGGCTCGCGCCAGTCACCCGCCAGAGCGGCAGCATGGCGTTGCGCCGCCAGCCGAGCGCGGAGAGCCGCACATCGCCGCTGTAGATCGGCGGCGGCGCATCCAGCAGCGGCGTGTCGAAGCGCCGGAAGGGAACGGGCCCGGCGCCGCGGCCGAGATCGACCTCCAGCGCCTGGGTATCGAGCACCCGGAAGCTGACGGAGACGAGGCGCAGCGGTGCCGCGCGCGCCCCGGCAGCCGAGACCATCTCGGGCGGCAACGGCTCGATCTCGTGCGCGAAGGGCAGGCCGAGCTGCACCGCGCGCGCTGGCGGATCGATGGTGATGGCGCCGGAAGCCACCACCGCCTCCTCGCGCGGGGCACCGTCGGCCAGCACGCCGACGACCCAGCCCTCGAGATGCGTCTGGCCGCTCCAGCGGTCCTGCGGGGCGGGGTTCATGCCGTCCATGGCGGCGTCGAAGCCGAAGCCGGGCTCGAAGCGCTCCAGCCGGAAGGTCGCGCCGCGTTCCACCACCGCGAAGACCTGGCCCTCGGTTTCGGCGATGCTGCGGAAGGCGCCCGGCGTCTCCTGCAGCGTCCAGGCAGTCACCTGCTCCTCGCGGAAGAGGGTCAGCGTGGCCAGCGTGCCGTCCTCCATCACCACATGCAGCAGGCGCCGGGTCTGGTCATAGGCCATGGAGACCGGCCCGCGCATGAGATGCGAGGCGATCATGCCGAGGTCGTTCGACTGATACGCCTGCTGCACGTCGGTGTAGGAGAACTCGTGCACCGCACGGCCGCTGCGGGCCGCGTAGATGGTGCTGCCGTCCACGTCCACCGGCTGGATCATGCGCGCGGGGCTGCTGCCGATGCGCGTCTGCCGCGTGAGCTGGATGGAGGAGGGCGTCAGCGGATCACCCGAGACCATCCATTCGCCGCCCGTGGTGAAGACCTGCAGGTGCCGCCCGGAGAAGACGGCGCGGATGGCGTTCACCTGGTCGGAGAAGAGGCCGAACTCGATCGCCTCGTCATCCAGGCCCTTACCCTTGTCGAAGTCGAAGAGCGAGCCGGATCGCGACAGCCAAAGCCGGTTCGGCAGGTCGCGCGAGCCGCCGATGACGAGGCGGTCCTGGTGGAAGCAGACCGACACCGGCCAGCCGCGCATGTCGCTGATGGCCGATTCCTCCCAATCCGCGCTCGCGGCGGTATCGGGCAGGCTTTCCTGCAGCGCGAGCGTCGCCTGGGTGGCGGAGGCCACGGCCGTCACCGTCGCGCGCACGCCGCGGAAGACGAAGCTCGTCTGGACATGGCCGGCGCTGAACACGCCGGCCGAGGCCGTGACATTGATGCTGCCGGAGGTCCCGCTCGGCGTCAGGGTCACGCCCGGGGGCGCGAAGCGGTAGGTCGGCGGCCGCCCCCAGGCCCAGATGTCGAGCTGCCAGGCCGTGTGGCTGGTGCGCGTCAGGCGGCGCGGATGAAAGTCGGGGTGGCAGATGAGCAGCGTATCTGCGCTCTGCGTGAAGGCGATCTGCGCCAGCTGAGCGCTGGTCCAGGGCCCGGCGCCCTGGGCCACCAGCGTGTCGCCCAGATAGACCTGGAAAACGCCGTGGCAGAAGGCCAGCAGATAAGTCTGCTCGGTATTGAACTCGAACGGCACGAGGCGCGCCGGGCCGGGCAGCATCGCCACGTGCCGCAGTCCCGGGCGCCGGGTGACGCCGCCGGTGGGCTGGATGAACACGTTCCGCAGCCGGCGCGCGCCATTGGCATAGGCGCGCAGATCGCCGCGGCCCAGCAGCTCGGGCGCGAGCTCACCCGCGGCGAAGCTCGTCTTGATCTGGCGGGAGGCGGCCATGCTCAGCCCCTCGCCTGGATCAGGGGGAAGTTGTCGATGGCACGCACGGTCGCCTGCTGGCTGTCGGTTCGGCGCGCGGCGCGGAATTCGCTCTCGGCCTGGCCGATGAGGAGCTGCGCGCGAGAGGTGCTCTCGGTCAGCGGGATGCAGAATTCCGCGGAAAGCCGCGCGACGAGCGCCGCGGCGAAGAAGGCGGGAAAGCTGCTTTCGTCGGGGCGGAAGATGTAGGTGAGCGTCACCTGATCCGCGTCGCAATGCAGCCGGTCCTCGAGGATCCGGTAGGCCAGGCCCCGGCCCAGGCTGGGACCGCCGGCGGAGAGCGCGCGCAGGAAGCCCGCCGGCAGCTGGAAGGCATTCTGGAAATCGGCCGTAGGGCGCGCGGCGAGGCGCGGCAGCGTGGCCTGGCCCGTGGCGAAGCTCCAGGGATGGGCGGAGAGCAGCGCGTCACGCGTGCCGGCGTAGAGACCGGAGGCGATCTCGGCCTCGGCCGTGCCTTCGTCCATCGAGGCGATGGCCTGCGCGCCGATGCGCAGCAGGGCCCGCGTGCAGAGCTCGAGCGCGGTGAGCGCCATGGAAAACCTCCGAGGGGGAAATGAAAAGGGCGGCACGGAAAGCCGTGCCGCCCGCCAGAAGCAATGAGGACGAGTGCGCGCTGGGAGAATGCGGCCGCACAGCCGCAGCGCCGCGCTACCTCACTCCTTGCAGCGCATCCGCACCACGCCGGCGTCGTCGATCAGACAAGCTCCCTGGCTCATCATGCTGTTCACGAAATGCGCCGCACGGTCGCCGTGCCAGCTCACATCCGTGCTGATCTCGGCGCCCGCCGCATGGCCGATCGCGGTCTTGTGGTAGAAGTAGCAGGAGCGGATCGTGCCGGTGAGCGTGAGGCCGGTATGCGGGATCCAGGTCGCGCCCAGCCAGCGCTTGGCCTGCGTGCCCTTCCAGGGAAGATCCTCCGGTCCGACATATTCGGCGTTGGAGAATTCCTGCAGGGTCAGCAGGTCGCTCCACTGCTTCCAGCCGACGACGGCGAAGCGGTTGCCATCGTCCGGCACGTCCATGGCGCCCAGCATCTCGAAGGCCAGCAGCACCTTGGCGCGGGTCAGCCCGTCATTGTCGGTCTGGCCGGACTGCGTGCCCACCGCCTCGCGCGTGGCGAGGTCGAGGCCCGCGATGATGAGCTCGTCCGTCTTGCGGCCCAGCGCATGCGCGCCCGAGGCCGCGAGCACCGCGATCTCGTCGATATTGGTCTTCAGCTCGTCGAGCTTGTCGATCCAATCGCCCGCGTAGTGGTCCTGCAGGAAGCACTCCACGGCGGAGTAGTTGAGGTTCATGACGGGCACGACGCCGTTGCGCGACTTCTGCGTCGCGGTGCCCTTGCCGACGCGCTGGAACACGGTGCTCGCGCCCTTCACGTCGGACTTGCTGCGCACCGTCGGGCGCAGCTTGCTGCCCTGGCGCTGGTAGGCGAGGTGAACCTCGGCCTCGAACTGCTTGATGAAGGCGTGGTCGATCGAACCGGACATGCGGTGACTCCAGGGTGGATTGTCGGGGATGGGCGTGGCGCGGTTGGCCATGGACGGGNTGAAGGCGTGGTCGATCGAACCGGACATGCGGTGACTCCAGGGTGGATTGTCGGGGATGGGCGTGGCGCGGTTGGCCATGGACGGGCCGCGCCGCGGCCCGGCATCCGGGCGCCCGGAAGGACCGGGTTCTGCCTGGATGAAGAGGGGCGCCCGCCGCGGGCATGGAGCCTCGGCGGCGGGCGCGGCCGCCGGATCGGGCCGGGGGAGGCCTCGCGATCCGGCGGCGATGGGGCGGGCGCGGCGAAACCGCGCGCTCGCCCCGGTGCGTCAGCCGCCGACGAGCTTGCGGAAGCCGTCGGTGACCCGGCGGACGAATTCCGGCTCGCGCTGACGCCAGTAGCGCGGGTCGCGCATCATGCGGCGCAGCTCGGCCTCGCCGGTGACCTCGGGCTGCGCGGCCTCGCGCTCCATGCGCGGCTCCTCGCCGCGCATCATGCGCTCCAGCGCCAGCACGCCCTCATGCGTGGTGACCAGCGCCTCGAAGACCGGCGGCGGCAGGTTCGCGCGGCCCCAGGCGGTGATCTGCGCGGCGATGCGGCGGAAGCGCTCCTCGCCGCCGAAATGCTCGCGCAGCTTCTCGGCCTGGCGGTCGGCCTCGAACTGCTGCGCGGCCTCGGCGATCAGCGGCATCAACCGCTCGGCCGCGAGATCGTAGACAAGCTGCACCTGCCGGCAGGTGAACCCCGCCTCGTGCAACCGCGCGTTGATCTCGGCATCGGGGCCGCAGAGCTCGTGCCTGGCCTCGATCTCGTAGCCGTCCGGCGTCTCGGGAATGTCCATCATCTCGCGCCAGCGGCGGCGGTCCTCCTCGCCGGCATCGGCGGCGGGCGGCGCCGCGCGCTGCGACAGGCGGCGTTCCAGCTCGCGATAGCTCTTGAGCAGTGCGTCCAGGCGGAGCTCGCCGGTGCCGGGGTCGCGGAACTTCTCCGGCACCTCCTCGGCGGGGGTGGGGGATTCGGTCTGCAGCAGGTTTTCGGGCATGCGGGGGATCACTCCGGGTTGGCGACGGGAACGAGGATCTCGGCAGGCGCGCCGAGGGTGCGGGCGAGCCAGCGCGCGGAGGCCGGCACATCGACCACCTCCTGCGCCGCAGCGCCCATGCGCGCGACGGCATCGAGGAAGAGCAGCGTGTTCGCCGCATCGGCGCGGCCCTGCACGCGCGCCAGTGGACTCTCGTAGCGCAGCGCGACGGCGCCATGGTCGAGCAGCACGGGCGGGATCTCGCCGCGCCGGGCGAGGATTCCGAGGCAGCGCGAGACAAGCGGCGTCAGCAGCTCCGACTGCAGCCGGCCATAGGTGGCGCCGAGCAGCCGCGCGGTTTCGGCGCTGCGCTCCAGCACCTCGGTCGCCGTCATGCGGGCATCGCGCGGCGTGGCCAGGCGGTCCGCCAGCAGGGCGCCGCGGATGCGCGCCCGCAGGTCGTTCAGCACGAGCTGCGAGACGTCGAAGCTGCCCGGCGCCGCGAGCGGCGTGAGGCCCGCGCTGCCCGGCGCCTTGGGGATGATCGCCCCGGGCGTGAGCTGCACGGTGGCAGGGTTGAGCACCCCGTCATCCTCGGCCTGCCAGATGCCGGTCGCGGCGATGGAGGCGTTCTTCAGCACCAGCTCAACCACGCGGTTGGCGGTACGGATATCGGGCAGCGCCTTGATGACGGGGCCGCGGCCGTAGATCTCGCCGGGCGCCTTCAGCCAGCGGAACGCGATGAAGGGTGCGTCGGCGAAGCGGCCCTGGGCCAGCAACGCCGGCTCCGGCAGATCCAGCACGGCGGCGTAGCGGTGGCCGCCAGCGTCGGGCCATACCGCCTCGATCACGCGGTGGCGTGGCGGATTGCCCTCGGTCTGCGCCGCCTCCCGCTCGATCTCGCGGGGCAGCTCGGCGAAGGGGAAGCGGCGCAGCAGCTCGGCGACGGTGAGGCGCATCTCACGGAACACGGTGTCGAGCCGCCCGGAAGCGCCCTCCTCCAGGATGGCCGTGCGGACCGGCACGCCGCTGAACCGCAGGGCAGAGGTCTCACCAGGGGGTGCTTCCTCCACCAGCATCACGCCCGTGCCGGTGATGACCAGGTCGAGGAAGGCCTGGTGCATCTCGACGGCGAAGTTCGAGCGGTCGAGATGGGACTGCAGGATGCCCGCCACATCCTCGAGCGCGGCTGCCTGCTCGGGCGAGGCATCGGCGGCGGCACGCGCGGGCGCCAGGCCGAACCAGCGCGACCAGGGCGGCGTCAGCTCGGCCAGCAGCGAGGCGGCGAGCTGTTCCGCCGCATCGGCCGCCGTCGCGTCGAAGAGGCTCGCGGCCTCGCCCGGCGAAGGCAGCACATGGGAATAGGCATCGGCCCAGCCGGCCTCATGCGGGCGGCGCCGGGCCAGCGCGCCGTCGTGGCGCGCGAGGATCTGCTTCGGGGTCATGGGCCTCACTCGCCGAGGAGCGACTTGCGGGTGGTCAGGATGGCCGGGTCGCTCAGCACGCCGCGCGCGGAGGTCGCGATGGTGCCCACGATGCCGGAGCGGGCACGGTTGCGGGACTCGACCCGGGCCTCTTCGGCGGCCGACTTCTCGGCGGCGTCGGTATTGGCCGCGGCCACCTGCTGCGTGACGGCCGTCTGGGCCTTCGGGGGCGCGACGACCACGGGCTTGGGGGCGCGGAAGAGGGATGCCATGCGCGGGCGACTCCTTGGGCGGGCCGGAAGAAAAAACGGCCCGCCGGAGGGGTTCCGGCAGGCCGATCGAGTTGGGGAGGGGAGGAGAAGCTCAAGGCGCAAATCGCCCCTTGATGAAGGTGTTTGTAGCGGAACCTCCGGCGCACGTCAAGAATAAATTCCTAGTTTCTCGATTTTCCGGAGACCCCGGAAAAGCCCGTGCGGAGTCCATGCCATCGGCGCGGAACGGCCGAGTACCGCCCGGCATACGGATACGCAGTTGAGCGGCAGGACGCCGAACCCCCAGCCGCCCACGCTCTCGGGAACCACGAACGGCCCCACCGGGAGAAGCCCGGCGCGGCGATAGAAGCCCGGCAGGTCATAGCCCGCCGGAACATCGAGCCGGGCCAGCAGCAGTCGGCCCGTCATCGGGTCCAGCACCGACCAGCCCCGCGAGTCCTCCAGGGCCGCGAAGCAGTGCCGGAATCCAGGCCGCAACAGCCGCTGCCAAAGGTGGTCGGCGCGGCCCACGAAGACGATCCAGGCCCGCTGCCCGCTCGCGGGCCGGCGGTGACCCGGCCGGGCCACCGGCGTCGCGGATGTCATGCGAGGGAGCCGGGGAACGGCACGATTTCGGCGCCTTCCTCCGGCACGGCCGGGACGCCGGCGACGATTCCCTTCACCCGCAAAGGCCATTCCAGCCGGTTCATCGCTTCCCGCCAGAGGCGGTAATCCCCCCGCTCGCGCGGGTAGCGCGGCGAGGGCGCGGAGCCCCGCTCGCCCCAGATCCGCATGACCCGCGCATGCGCGAGTTCGATGCGACGCTGGCGGTACAGGCGGTCGAGGCATTTCACCACATCGTCTGGCTCGCAGGGGCGGACGACGCTGCCCTTGCCGGCCGCGAAACGCGCGCCGTCGCGCCGCGCGACCAACGCGGACATGGTCCAGAACCAGGCCTCGTCGGCCGAGGCGAAAGGCTCCGCCTTGGTCATGGCGGCGAGGATGGGGGCGGCGGAGGAACGGGGAGAGGCATGCATTCCGGTTAGGCTCCTGGGGGGAACAGAAATGAGAACATAACGAGAACATAACCGGAGGTTGCAGGAGCGACAAGCAGATAAAGCAACTTTTTCCTATTGCACTCGGACGGAACACCTATGATCTTGTATGCATGCGTCACGATGACATCTGGCGGGCGATCGACTCGCTCGCGGCCGAGAACGGGCTTTCGGCCAGTGGCCTCGCCAGGCGCGCGGGGCTAGACCCCACGGCCTTCAACCCCTCGAAACGCATCGGTCCGGATGGGCGCGCGCGCTGGCCTTCCACGGAAAGTGTGGCGAAGGTGCTGCAGGCAACGGGTGCGGGTATCGAGGGCTTCGCGGCCCTGGTTTCGGGCCAGGCAGCACTGCCGAGCGGCCGCGGCACGCGGCCCTCGCGGCGCATTCCCCTCATCGGCCTCGCACAGGCCGGGGGTGAGGGCTTCTTCGACGATGGCGGCTTCCCGGTGGGCGGCAGCTGGGACGAGATCAGCCTGCCCGACATCAGCGACCCGAACGCCTATGCGCTCGAGATCTCGGGCGAATCCATGGAACCGGTGTTCCGCGACGGCGATCTCGTGATCGTCTCGCCGGCCGCGCCCGTGCGCCGCGGCGACCGCGTGGTAGTCCGCACGCGCCTGGGCGAGGTGATGGCCAAGGAGCTCAAGCGGCAGAGCGCCAAGCGGATCGAACTCTCAAGCCTGAATCCGGCCCATCCGGACTACAGCTTCGAGCTCCCGGACGTCGCCTGGGTGCATCGGATCTTGTGGGCAAGCCAATAATTCTGGCGCCCTCAGGCACCGGGCGCGCGTTCGGCACGCTCGCCTTCGCGCGGAGGCGGCGCCAACCCGAAGGTCGGCCGCGTCCGCGCCGTCCGGTATTCGCCGTCAGCTTCGGCGCCGTTATGACCTAGGAATCTTGCGTTTAGGCCGGGTCGCCGTGGTCCGCGACGAGGCCCGCCGCTTCGATGCCCGCGATGCAAGCTTCTTCATCCTTCACCGAGGCGTCGCCCGAGATGCCCACCGCGCCCAGCAGCACGTTGTTCGCATCGCGCACCAGCACGCCGCCCGGAACCGGCACGGCGCGGCCGCCCGTCAGGTCCGACAACGCATTCGTGAAACCCGGCATGGCCTGGGCGCGGCGCGCCAGCTCGCGCGTGCCGAAGCCCATGGCCAGCGCGCCGTAGGCCTTGCCCATCGCGACCTCGGGCCGGCCGAGGCTCGCCCCGTCCTCGCGCTTGGTCACCTTCACATGCCCACCCGCGTCCAGCACCTGCACGCAAAGCGGCAGCAGCCCGAGTTCGCGCCCCTTGGCCAGCGCCGCATCGGCGATCTTCTCGGCCTGCGCGAGGGTGAGGCCGTTCACGGCGGCGGGGTGTGCGGGCTGCGGCATGGACTGTTCCTTGTACTGAGCCACCCGCGATGGCCCGCCCCTGCCCTCACGTCAAGCGCCCGCCCGCAACCAGGGGCGCGGATCCACCGCCTCGCCGCGCCGCCGGAGCTCGACATAGAGCGTGGGGCGGTTCGTGCCGGGCAGCACGCCCACCGGTTCGCCCGCGCGCACGCGCTGGCCGCCACTGACGTCCAGCCGGTCCATCCCGGCGAGGACGAGGTGCTGCCCGCCGCCGCAATCCAGGATCACCATGCGACCATAGCTGCGGAAGGGCGCGGCGAAGGCCACGCTGCCGCCGCAGGGCGCCGTCACGCGCGCGCCCGGCTGCGCCGCGAAGGTGAGCCCGCGCGCCGGCCCGCCCTCGCCCGGCGCGTTGAATTCGCGGATGAGCTGGCCGGCAACCGGCATTCCGCTCGCGGGCTCCGCGGTGGCTCGCGGCGCGGGCTGGGGAACCGGGCGCGACGTTGCGGCGGCGGTTGCCGTGGCGGCGGCGCGCTGGCGAGCCCGCTCGGCCTCGCGCTTCGCTTCCTCGGCCTCGCGGCGGGCCTCTTCCGCCTGTTCGCGCTCCAGCCGGGCCAGTGCCTCCTCGAGGCTGCGCGCGCGGCGCACGGCGGCCTCCGCACGGCTGGCCGCCTGGCGTTCGGCGGCGTTGCGCTCGGCCAGCACCTGCCGCGCGGCGATGAGCTGGGCATCCAGCGCCACGGAAGCCTGCTCGGCCTGCGCGCGGGCCTGGGCCAACCGCCGCTGCTCGCGCATGAGCACGACCGCCTCCCGCGTCGCGCGCGCCTCGCTCTCGCGCAGCAGCGCCGCCTTTTCGCGCGCCTCGCGCAGAGTCATGCGGATCGCGCCGAGGCTGAGCATCACCTCCTCGGGCGAGAGTGGCGCGGCCAGCAGCAGCGGCGCCGGCTGCGTCGCGATACGCATAAGCATGGGAATGAGCGGCGCGATCTCGGCGGCGAGGCGCTGCTGTTCCGCCCGCGCTTCCTCGGCGCCGCGGCGGGCCGCTTCCACGCGCTCGGTCGCGTCCTCGGCCTCGCGCTCGGCCTGCTGCACGCGGGCGGCGCCGGCCACGCGCTCGGCGGCCAGGCGTGCTTCCTGCGTGGCCGCTTCCTGCGCCTGCTCTGCAGCGCGGATCGCGGCCGCGCGCTCGGCCTCCGCCGCACGGCGGGCCGCGGCGGGATCCTGCGCCGAGGCCGGCCCCATGACGGGCACCGCCACGGCGACGAGCAGGGCGAGAGCGCGAATCACAGCACGAGGTAATCCGAGCCCCGGGGGTGCCGCCACCCTTTCCGGTGATTTCGCGATCCGCCGCGCCATGGCAAATTGCGCGAGTCGCTTCAGGGATACGCCCACATGGCCGAAGGCCGCCTCGTCATCGGCAATCGCCGCTATTCGTCCTGGTCGCTGCGCGGCTGGCTGCCCGTCACGCTCGCGAAGCTCGATGTCGAGGTCACGGTCATTCCGCTCGCGGGCGGAAGCACGCCCGCGATCAAGGCGGCGACGCCCGCCGGCTTCGTGCCCTATCTCGAGCATCGCGGCGCCCGCGTGTGGGAGAGCCTGTCCATTTGCGAATACTGCGCCGAGATCGCGCCGAAGCTGTGGCCATCCGATACCGCCGCACGCGCCCATGCGCGCAGCGTGGCGTCGGAGATGCATGCGGGCTTTCGCGAGCTGCGCATGGCCATGCCCATGAATGTGGGCCGCGAGTTCCCCGGCCGGGGCCGCACCGAGGGGGCGCTGGCCGATATCTCGCGCATCGAAAGCCTGTGGGCCGAATGCCTCGGCCAATATGGCGGCCCCTTCCTCTTCGGCGCCGAATTCACCAATGCCGATGTGATGTTCGCGCCGGTCTGCGCACGCTTCCTCACCTGGCAACCCGAGCTCTCCGCGGCGAGCCGACGCTATATCGACGCCGTACGCGCGCATCCGCTCGTCACGCAATGGTACGACGAGGCGCGCGGCGAGCCCGCCGAATGGCTGCTGCCCAAATACGAGGATATCGCCTGAGCATGGCCAGCACCGCTCTCGCCCTGGACCATGTCGGCATCTGCGCGCGCGCGCTGACGCCGATGACGGACGCCTTCGAGGCGCTGGGCTTCGCGCTCTCGCCCATCGCGCAGCAATCGGGCCGCCGCACGCCCGGGGGCCCCGTGGAGCTCTACGGCAGCGGCAATCGCTGCGCCTTCCTGCGCCACGGCTATATCGAACTGCTGGGCATCCTGGAGCCGGGACTGTTCGACAATGATGTCGGCAAGTTCTCGGACCGCTACGAGGGGCTGCACATCCTCGCGCTCGGCATGGACGATGCGGAGGCGAACCTCGCGCGCATGCGGCGCGGCGGCATCGAGATCGCCGGCGTCGCGCATCTTCAGCGCCCAGTGGAGGCTGGCGGACCCATCGCGAAATTCTCCCGCCTGCCCTACCCGGACGCACCCGAGGGACGCCTGCAGCTCATCCAGCACGTGACGCCCGAGCTGGTCTGGCAGCCGCGCTGGATGGGGCATGCGAACAAGGCCGATGCGCTGACGGAAATGGTGCTGGTGAGCGCCGATGCCGCCTCCAGCGCCGCGCGCCTCTCCAAGCTGACGGGACTGGTGCTGGAGCCGCGCCAGGAAGGCGGCTTCCTGCTGCGCTTCCCAGGCGGCGCACGCGTCGCGGGGCCGGAGGCGCCGGCGATGGAGACGCGCGTCGCCATCCTCTCGCCCGGGGACCTGCCCGGCACCTTCCCCGGCGTCGCCATCCCCGCCCTGCCCTTCATGGCGGGCATCTACGTGCAGACCTCGGACGGGAATGCCGCCGTGCGCGCTCTGCTCGGCAAGCTGCCGCTCCAGGAGCTCGCGGACGGCGCGCTGATGGTCCCGCCCTCGCATGCGGCGGGGGCCGCGCTGGTCTTCCACCCTTGAGCTCGGCGATCGGGCGCAGCCTCCGGCTCTACCACGCGCCGGAGCGGCGCCCGGCGCTCGATGAATTCCACCGCCGCTTCCTCGCGGGCGGCGAGCTGGGCTTCGATATCGGCAGCCACGTCGGCGACCGCGCGGCAAGCTTCCTGCGCCTGGGCGCACGCGTCGTCGCGGTCGAGCCGCAGCCCCGCCTGGCCCGCGCGCTGCGCCTGCTGTTCCGGGGCGCGCCGGGCTTCACGCTGGAGTCCACGCTCATCGGCGCCAGCGAGGGCAAGGCGACGCTGCGCCTCAACAGCGCCAATCCCACGGTAGCTACCGCGAGCGATGCCTTCATCGCCGCCGCCGAGGGCGCGGTCGGCTGGGAGGGCCAGCGCTGGGACCGCGAGATCACTCTGCCTCGCACCACGCTGGATGCGCTGATCGCGCGGCACGGCATGCCGCATTTCGTGAAAATCGACGTGGAGGGATGGGAGGCGGAAGTGCTGGCCGGGCTCTCCACCGCACCGCGCGCGCTCTCCTTCGAGTTCACCACCATCCAGCGCGACGTCGCCTGCGCGGCGCTCGACCGCATGACAGCACTCGGCCACCCCGGCTTCAACGCCTGCCTGGGCGAGAGCATGCGCTGGATCTTCCCCGCCGCTGTCCCGGCTCGAGAGATGCGGGACTGGCTGCTCGCGCTGCCGGCCGAGGCGAATAGCGGCGATGTTTACGGCAGCACCGAACCCTCGCGGCTCGCCGCCTGAACCTCTTCTGGCGTCGCGGCGATTCCGCGCGCCGCCAGCCATTGCCCGAAGCGTGGTGAGGCGGTGAGGACGCAGAAGGGGATCGCGACCACCAGCCCGCCCGCCCAGGGGATCGCGAAGCCGATGGCCCAGGGCGCCGTCACGCCCAGAAACAGGAACGCCGCGACCCCCGCCAGCGTATGCGGCCAGAGCAGCCGCGCCGCATCGCGCCAGGAGACGCCATGCCCATCGCGATTCTGCGGCTGCCAGCCGCGGCTCGCGCCGAAGGGAAGCGCCAGCAGGAACCGCGCCTTGTTGAAGTTGCTGATGGGTGAGAACAAGGTGGTGAAGGTGATCTCCGCTGCGGCCCCGGCCAGCACCGCACGGCGCCCGCCATATCGCGCGGCCTCTCGCCCCTGGACGAGCAGCTGTGCATAGCCCCCCAGCTTCGGCGCGTGCTGCGCCAACCACAGCGCCAGCATCGCCGCCGCCAGCATGGCGCCGGGGATCATCGCGAACCCGCCGGTGGCCGCGATCGCAGCCGCCAACACGAAGGCCAGCACCCAGACCGGCGCGCAGGTGAAGAGCAACATGGCCTGCAGCAGCTGTGCGCGCGCCATCGCACTCAGCCCCGGCAGGCCGATGAGCGCCGCGTATTGCATGTTGCCCTCGGCCCAGCGGAGGTCGCGCGCCATGAATTCCGGCAGGGCGGGCGGATTGCCCTCGAGGCTCCCCTGCTCCTCCGGCACGCACCAGACTTCCCAGCCCGCGCTGTGCAGCCGTGCAGCCTCGACCTGGTCATGACTCAGGATGGTCGAGCCATCAGGCAACGCTTCCAACCGCCCGTGCTCGCGGAACGGTGCGATGCGGATCAGGGCGTTGTGGCCCCAGAAGGGTCCCTGCGGCCCCTGCCACCAGCCCTGCCCCGTGGCCCAGGCCCGCATCCCGGCCCGCATGCCGAACTGGAACAGGCGCGGGAAAGCCGCGACGACCGGCCGTCCGGCGATAAGCTGCTGCATGATCGCGACGCGGGGCGAGCCCTCCATGGCGCGGAGCAGGCGCCAAACCGCGTCCGCGCTCATCTCCGAATCCGCATCCAGGCAGAGGAGATAGGTGTAGTCCTTCCCCTCGCCGTCCAGGAAATCCATGACATTGCCGGCCTTGAAGCCGGCACGGCTGGTCCGGCGGCGCAGGCGGATACGCTGCGTGGGGTGCTCGGCGGACAGACCCTCTGCCGCCGCTGCTTCCTCGGCCTGGAAAGCGGCGTCCTGCGAGTCGGACAGGAGCCAGAAGTCGAAGAGGCCAGGCGGCAAGCCGGCCAGCAAGGGCGCGAGATTGCGGCGGACGGAGCCCATAGGCTCGTGCCGCAGGCAGACCGCCACCGCGGTGCGCCCCCGGGGAATGCCGCGCGCCGGGCTTCGCAGAGGCGGCGCTACATGGGCCGCCGGATCCGGCACGCAGAACAGGATGGCGAGGCCCAGCCACGCATTGACGGAGGCCAGCGCCATCCAGGGCGCCAACAAGGCGATCGCCGCGAGAAAGGCCAGGTCCAGCGCGGTCACGCCATCCGCCGCCAGCAAATGCCAGAGGCCGGAAAGCAGGGTCGCGCAACCCAGGATGCCAAGGAGGAGGGCCGCTGTTCGTCGGGCGAGCATGCCACCCTGCATAGGGGGAAACGCCTTGCCGCACACGGCCGGTCCACGAGCGTGGGCGGGAAATTCCCGCCCGCGCCGGAAATCAGCCGGAAATCACTTTCCAGGCCACATGGGCAAGCACGCCGACCAAGCCCGCCGACACGGCGAGCAGGACAAAACGGAGGGCCGCGAGAGCGAAGTCACCACCACGCATCGGCTCATAACGCTGAGACATTCTCAATTTCCTTACGCCAGCAGGTTGTGCTGGGGCGCATCTAGCCGCACCTCGGCCAGAAATGAAACCTATAATTGTGAAGATTCGACGTTTTGTATATTTTTAAGAATAAGTATCCAAAATAAGACGAAGTCCCGGTTTCTTACGTGGCGCTCATCTCGGCCCGGAAACTATCCAGCAACCTGAGCGTGCCGTCCGCTTGGACCAGATGCCAGAAGGTCCAGCCGTTGCAGGAAGGGGCTTCCTGTACCGCAGCCCCCACGGCGTGAATGGATCCGCGGGCGGACCCGCAAGTCAGGGAGCCATCCGCCATAACGGTCGCGGCCCAGCGCCGATGCCGGTCCGACAAGGTGGCGCCCGCAGCGACCATTCCGCGCTCCACCAGGCTGCCGAACGGAACGCGTGGCTGCTCGCGCTTGATGGGCGTCGCGGAAGCGACCTCGTCCGAGACGGGCTCGATGGTCTCGAGGCGCCGGCGCGCGGCCGCGGCATAGGTCGGGTCACGCTCGATACCGATGAAGCGCCGGCCCAGGCGCTTGGCCACCGCTGCCGTGGTGCCCGAACCGAGGAAGGGGTCCAGCACGACATCGCCCCGCTGCGTGCACGACAGCAGCACGCGATGCAGAAGCGCCTCGGGCTTCTGGGTCGGGTGAACCTTGTTGCCGGCCTCGTCGCGCAGGCGCTCGTTGCCGGTGCAAAGCGGGATGAACCAGTCGCTGCGCATCTGCAGGTCGTCGTTCAGCGCCTTCATCTGCGCGTAGTTGAAACGGTACTTCGCCTCCTGCCCGCGCGCCGCCCAGATCAGCGTCTCATGAGCGTTGGTGAAGCGGCGGCCACGGAAATTCGGCATCGGATTGGCCTTGCGCCAGATCACGTCGTTCAGGATCCAGAAGCCCAGATCCTGCAGGGCGGTGCCGAGCCGGAAAATATTGTGATAGCTGCCGATGAGCCAGAGCGTTCCGTCCTTGCGGAGCACGCGGCGGCATTCCGTCAGCCATTCGCGCGTGAAGGCGTCATAGGTCGCGAAATCCGCGAAACGGTCCCACTCGTCGTCCACGGCATCCACGAGGCTATGGTCCGGCCGGTGAAGATTGCCGCGGAGTTGCAGGTTGTAGGGCGGGTCAGCAAAGACCGCATGCACGGATGCCGGCGGCAGGGCGCGCAGCGTCTCGATGCAGTCCCCCACCAGAATCTTGTCGAGAGGAACGTCGAGGCCAGCGCCCAAGGGTCGGTTTTCCTTCGCGAATCGGAGGGCGACAATGCGTGGCGGCGAGTCGAGCCGTCAACCACATCAGCCACGGACGGGCGGCTTTCCCCGCCGGCGTGGCACCGGCGACTCAGGAGGCGAGAAGCACTCCCTGGAGCAGATCGTCCACCGGCCGGAAGCCACGCCTGTGATGCGGGCAGGGCCCGTGACGCAGCAAGGCGGCCCGATGGGCCGGCGTGGCGTAGCCCGCATGCTGGCCGAAGCCGTATTGAGGCCAGCGGAGGCAGAGCTTCCCCATGCCCGCGTCCCGGACCGTCTTGGCCATGATCGAGGCCGCGGCGATGGAGAGGCTCAACCCATCGCCTCCGACCACGCATTCCACCCGGCAGGGCAACTTCGGAGCGCGATTGCCGTCCACCAGCGCGACCCGCGGCGCGACGCCCAGCCGCAGGACGGCGCGCCGCATAGCGAGCATGGTGGCGTGCAGAATATTGAGCTCACCGATCTCCCGGGCGGAAGCGGCGCCGAGCGCGATGGCGACCGCCCCTTCGGCGGCGGCAGCGCGCAGTGCGGCCGCCGCGCGCAGACGCGCCGCCTCCACCAGGCGCTTGGAATCGTCCAGTAGCTCCGCCAGTTCCGGCGGGCAGGGCCGAAGGAAGACCACGGCCGCGGCCATGACCGGCCCAGCGAGCGGACCGCGCCCAGCCTCGTCCACCCCGGCCACAAGGCCGCCCATTGAGGCTTCGAGGGTGAAATCGGGCATTCCCGGCTTATGCCGCAGCGCCGGGACGGAGGCGAGAGATTCGCCCGCCCGGATCCGTCAACGAAATACAGCCATAAGTTGCTGGAAGGTTAACGGCCCCGTGCCAGATGCTTTCGGCCATGCTGATGAACCAGATCCTGGCGCAGGCCTTTCCGTCGTCTCGCCGCTTCGGGCGGCCGGCCTTTACGCCTTCTTCACGCCTTGGCTGGAAGGTGCTGCGCATGATCAGCACCGCATCCGTCTCACAGCTTGAGATCGCCCGCTCGCGGCCGCCCGGTGACGTCGCGGCCGCTCGCGCCACGTCGTCCGGCACTATGCAAGCGGAACAGGTGGCGCTGCGCCGGCTGGAGGCCGTTCCGGCCGCCCCCACTAAGCCGCTCCCGCGCGGCTCGCTCCTCGATCTTCGGGTCTAATCGCCTATTTTTTGACCAGTTTGAATTGATCCGGCCAATCATGTGGCGATTTCGTCACATTATGCCTTCTTTATAGTCGATGGGGCTGGATGCCGCGCGACGGCCGTCGTTAAATTGTTTCAGCGACGTCCATCCTCAGCAAAAGGTCCGAACGTTCCATGCGCAAACTTCTCCTTGCCCTCACGGCGGCCGCCGGCCTCTCGCTCGGCGCCCCGGCCCAGGCCCAGGTCGCCATCGGGGAGACGGGATTAACCGCGACCATCACCGGCACGGTGGCGTCGGACTACCTGTTCCGCGGCATCAGCCAGACCCGTTCGCGCATTGCCTACCAGAGTTCGGTTGAGCTGGCGCACGCCAGTGGCTTCTACGTCGGCGGCTTCATCTCGAACGTCCGCTTCGCCTACACCGACGCGCGGCAGGAGGTGGACGTCTTCGGCGGCTTCCGTTTCAGCCTCGCCGACTTCAACTTCGACGTCGGCGTCCAGGGCTACCTGTATCCCGGCTACAGCCGCGCCCCTGGCACCTACAATCTCGATTTCTTCGAGGGCTACCTCAAGGCGACGCGTGAGATCGGCCCGGTCAACCTGCTCGGCGCCATCAACGTCTCGCCCAACTACTTCGGCCAGTCCGGCACCGGCGTGTATCTGGAAGGCGGCGCGGACTGGAAGACGGGCATCTGGGACGTGACCCTCGGCGGCCGCATCGGTTACCAGTGGATCGAGCGCAACGTGCGCTTCGGCACGCCCGACTACGCCTGGTGGTCGATCGCCGTGTCCCGCGACTTCGCGATCCCCAACATCGGCACCATCACCGCGAGCGTCGGCTACTACGACACCTCGATCAGCCGCAGCGACTGCATCTATGGCACCGCGCAGGACATCTGCAACGCGCGCGCCATGGGCTACCTGACCTTCAAGTTCTGATCACGGGGTCCGGCCGCCTTCGGGCGGTCGCCTCAAACGGCGCGCTCCCTCCCCGGGGGCGCGCCGTTTCATTTCGGAGCATGAGCATTGACCGTGCCCCGGCATCCGTCCGAGGTTGGCACCCGCGCCAAATAAGGATGCCAAGTCATGCGTCATACGATCTACGCCGCCCTGCTTGCCGGGCTCACCGCGACACCCGCGCTGGCGCAGGATCGCCCCGCCATCACCCCCACGCGCGATGTCGCCGTCACCTACCGCATGGCCGGCGGGCCCGCCGGCACGCAGGGGCATGAGATGCGCATGTCCTGGCAGGCCTCCAGCGGCCTCATGCGCATGGACATGCCGGGCGGCCAGGGCTGGGCCGTCGTGAACCCGCGGGACGGCGGCGGCTCCGGCTTCATGGTGATGGAGGCCCAGCGCATGGTGATGGACCTGCCGCGTGGGCAGCTTCCCACGGGCAACATGATGCCGGGCGCCTCCGCGCGCTTCACCCGTGAGGGCACGGCACGCATCGCCAATACGGACTGCACCCTCTGGCGGGTGGAGGACCAGGGCCGCAGCTCGCGCGCCTGCATCACCTCGGACGGCGTGATGCTGCGTGCCGAATCGCTCTCGGGTGACGCCCAGGGCGCGCAGATCGAGGCCACCGCCGTGACCTTCGGCCCGCAGGACGCCGCGCGCTTCCAGCGCCCGGCCGGCTACCAGGCCTTCCAGATGCCAGCCGGCGTGCCCGGCATGCCGGGTGCGCCCGCCGGCGCCTTGCCGCGCGGCACGGCTATCCCGCCGCCGGGCGTGGCGAAGCCCTGATGCGCCAGCCCGGTCCGGGGCACCACCCCGGGCCGGGCGGCACAAAAAACGTCCATGCCCTTTCCTTGGCCATGTCGCGGGACCACAACAAGGGAATGGATCGCCGAAGCCTTCTTGCCGCCCCTGCCCTGCTCCTGCCGGGCAGCCTCTCCGCCCAAAGTCAGTCCGAGGTGATCGGCCGGGTCGAGGCCTATTTCAACCAGCTCACCACCCTGCGCGCCCGCTTCCTGCAGATCGCACAGGGCGGCGGCTCGGCTGAGGGAACGGCCTGGATCTGGCGCCCTTCGCGCATGCGGTTCGAATACGATTCGCCCGAACCGACCCTGCTCATCGCCGCCGACGGCCAGTTTTTCCATTTCGACCGCGAGTTGCGGCAGCCCTCCATCGTGCCGCTGAACTCCACGCCCCTCGGCGTGCTGCTGCGAAGCCCGCTGCGCCTTTCGGGTGATGTGACTGTCGCCAATGTCCAGCGCCAGGGCGGGCTTGTCAGCGTGACCGTCCACCGCACCGGCCGCGCCGCCGAGGGTCAGATCCAGCTCATCCTGGACGACCAGCCGATGGCGCTGCGCCAGTGGGTGGTGGTGGACGCGCAGGGCCGCTCGACCCGCGTCACGCTCACCCAGGTCGAGGTCGGCGGCCGCTTCGATCCGATGCTGTTTGCCTTCAACGATCCGCGCTTTCTGGAGCAGCTCGAGCAGGGCCGCCGATAATTTGTCGTAACTCGATGTTTCTCGCCTTGAATCCGCCGCAACGGCTTGGTTTGTTGCCTTTATGAGACCGCTGATCGGTATCTCCTGCTGCGTGAAGCCATTCGGCATCTTCAACACGCCCAACCATGCTGCTTCCGACAGCTATGTGCGCGTCGTGCTGGGACCGGTGGGAGGTGTTCCCGTCCTGCTTCCCGCCGCCGGGGAAGCGCTTGTTCCCGAAATCCTGCCGCGACTCGACGGGCTGATCCTCACGGGCAGCCGCAGCAATGTCTGGCCCGGCCATTATGCCGGACCGGCCCATGCCGACGGCACGCCCGAGGACCAGCAGCGCGACGCGACGACGCTGCCGCTGATCCGCGCGGCCATCCAGCTGGGCGTCCCGCTGCTCGCGATCTGCCGTGGCATGCAGGAGTTGAACGTCGCTCTCGGCGGGAGCCTGGACCAGCGCATCCAGGACCTGCCGAGCCGCATGGATCATTCCACGCCCTCCGACCAGCCGATCCCGGCCGTCCGCACGGGCAAGGCCCATGGCGTGCGCCTCGCCGAGGAAGGCATGCTGCATGAACTGGCCGGCGCGAGCCTCGTGCCCGTGAACTCGCTGCACAACCAGGGCGTCCAGCGCTTGGCGCCGCGGCTCCAGGCGATGGGCTGGGCGCCGGACGGGACAGTGGAGGCAGTACGCGTCAAGGACGCCCGCGGCTTCGCCTGGGGCGTGCAATGGCACCCGGAATACGATTGGGAGCGCGACCGCTTCAGCCGCAGCATCTTCGAGCGATTCGGGGAGGCCTGCATCGCGTGGTCGCAGGAGAGGTATGCGCCACGCGCGGCTGAATAGGCCCACGAATACGCTTTGCGTCGAGATTAAGGCCGCGCTATAATAATCGTGCCGGAGGAGGCTTCTCCCCCGGTGGACGCGTCGGTTCCCCCTAATCGGCTCGCCCGACCATTTCCGATCGGAAATATGAATGGGCGCCCGACCACCCCCCTGGTCGGGCGCTTTTCATTTTGGCCCGCTGCGGACGGAAAGCTGTCACCCGTCGCGAAGCCGGGTCAAGCCGGAAAAGCGCCCCGATTTCCCTTTCGCCGCTTCTGGATTAGACGGGATCGCGACCAATCAGGAGCGTCCCGTGCCCGATTACGTGATCACCCCGCCTGCCACCTCCTCCGTGCCGGTCCAAGGCAGCGGCCAGTTGTTCCCCGTGCGCCGCATCTTCTGCGTCGGCCGCAACTACGCCGAGCACGCGATCGAGATGGGCAGCGACCCGACGCGCGAGCCGCCCTTCTACTTCACCAAGCCCTTCGACGCGCTGGTGATCAACGGCGCCGACATGCCGTACCCGAGCATGACCAAATCCCTCCACCACGAAATGGAGCTGGTGGTCGCCATCGGCAAAGGCGGCAAGAACATCGCCATCGCCGATGCGCTGAGCCATGTCTGGGGCTATTGCGCCGGCCTCGACATGACCCGCCGCGACCTCCAGAACGAGGCGAAGAAGACCGGCCGCCCCTGGGACATGGGCAAGGGCTTCGACCTCTCCGCCCCTATGGGCGCCATCAAGCCCGCCGCCGGCGTCGACCCCTCCAAGGGCAAGATCGAGCTGAAGGTGAACGGCAAGGTCGTGCAGACCTCCGACCTCTCCAAGCTGATCTGGTCGGTTCCCGAGGTGATCGCGAACCTCTCCGAGCTGGTCGAGCTCGCCCCGGGCGACCTCATCATGACCGGCACGCCCGAGGGCGTGGCCGCCGTGGTGAAGGGTGACGTGCTCGAAGGCTTCGTCGAGGGCGTCGGCGAGGTGAAGACCAAGATCGTATGAGTCGTTCGCTCCGGGTCGCGACCTGGAACATCAACTCCGTCCGCCTCCGGCTTCCGCTGCTGCGGGAGCTGGATGCAGTGTTGCGGCCGGACGTGCTCTGCCTGCAGGAGACGAAGTGCCCGGACGAGCTCTTTCCGCATGAGGGCATCCGGGAGCTCGGCTTCGAGCACGTCGCCGCGCGTGGGATGAAGGGCTACAACGGGGTCGCGATCCTCTCGCGCATCCCGTTCACCCACCGCGCGAACGATCCCGACTGGTGCATGAAGGGCGACTGCCGGCATGTCGGCGTGACGCTCGACGCGCCGGGCGGGCCCATCGACCTGCACGATTTCTACGTCCCCGCCGGCGGCGACATTCCCGACCGCGAGCTGAACGTGAAGTTCGGCCACAAGCTCGATTTCGTGGCCGAAGCCACGGCCTGGTTCCAGGCGCAGGGGACGGCGAAGCGTTCCATCCTGGTGGGCGACCTCAATATCGCGCCGCTGGAGCACGACGTCTGGTCGCACAAGCAGCTGCTCACCGTCGTCTCGCACACGCCCATCGAGGTCGAGGCGCTGACGAAATGGCAGAACGCGGCCGAATGGGTCGATGCGCTGCGCCATTTCGTGCCGGCGGACCAGAAGCTCTACACGTGGTGGTCCTACCGCGCGAAGGACTGGGAGGCCGCGGATCGCGGCCGCCGGCTGGACCACATCTGGGTGAGCCCGGACCTCAAGGACAAGCTGGTGCGTCACCAGATCCTCAAGCCCGCGCGCGGCTGGGAGCGGGCGAGCGACCACGTGCCGGTGCTGGTCGAGCTCGCGCTATGACGCCGCGGCGGCCGAGCCATGCGAAGGCGGTCGGCGCGCGGCGCTGATCGTCTGGCTAGGCTGGCCGCCATGAGCCGAACCTTCCGCTACGTCACCCTCGACGTCTTCACCAACCAGCGCTTCGGCGGCAACCAGCTCGCCGTCTTCCCCGACGCGCGCGGCATGCGCGACGACGAGATGCAGTCGCTCGCTGCCGAGATGAACTATAGCGAGACGACCTTCGTCCTGCCCGCCGCCGATGCGGCGAACACGGCGCGTGTCCGCATCTTCCATCGCACGGCCGAGATGCCCTTCGCCGGCCACCCCAATGTCGGCACCGCCTTCGTGCTGGCCGACCGCGCGAAGGACAACATCCTGCGCTTCGAGGAGATCGCGGGCCTCGTGGAGATCCGCCTGGAGCGCGATGCCGCGGGTGCGGTGACCCGCGCCACCGTCGCGGCGCCGCAGGCGCTGAAGCTCGGCTCCACCATGCCCGTCGAGGTCGCGGCCGCCTGCGCAGGAATTTCGCCCTCAGGCGTGGTGACGGCGCGCCACATGCCGCAGCTCGCCAGCGACGGCGGCAACCCGCGCCTGATCTTCGAGGTGACGCCCGAGGCGATGGCCGCCGCCACGCCGGACCTTCCGGCCTTCCGCCGCGCGGTGGAGACCACGCCGGAGCTCGGCGGCAAGCTCTCGCTCTATCTCTACCGGACCGACGGCGCGGGGCTGCGCACGCGCATGTTCTCGCCGCTCGCAGGCACCTGGGAGGACCCGGCGACGGGCAGCGCCGCCACGCCGCTTGCGGGATTCCTGCTGCATCTGAGCGGCGCGGAAAGCGGCGCCTGGGAGATCACGCAGGGCGTCGAGATGGGCCGGCCGAGCTTCCTCCATGCGACGGCGCGCCGCACGGCAGCGGGCATCCGCGCCACCGTAGGCGGCGGCTGCGTGCCGATGTTCGAGGGTTCCGTCACCCTTCCTTGAGGGCAAGCGGGGGCGCGTGCTTCCCTTCCCGGAACGAAACCGGAGGAACGACATGCGCCGCCGCACCCTGACCGCGCTCGGGCTATGCGCCAGCTTGCCCGCACCGGCATTGGCCACCCCGCAGGATCGTCAATTCGACAGCGCGGGCGTGCCGATTCGCTTCCTGGAGGAAGGCAGCGGCGAGCCTGTCATCCTCATCCACGGCTACACGGTGAACACCGAGCGCCAATGGGTGCAGACGGGCGTGTTCCCCGCCTTGGCCGCCAAGTACCGCACCATGGCCCTCGATGCCCGGGGCCATGGGCAGAGCGGCAAGCCGCATGACCGCGCGCAATACGGCCCCGAGATGGGGCGCGACATCTCTCGCCTCATGGAGCATCTCGGCATCGCGAAGGCGCATATCGTCGGCTACTCGATGGGCGCGCATATCGTGGCGCAGCTCGCCACCACCGAGCCTCAGCGCTTCCTGACGCTGACCCTGGGCGGCGCCGCCGGACGGCTGGGATGGACGCCCGAGGACCAGCAGCGCGTCGATGTCGAATCCGCCGAGATGGATCAGGGCCTGCTGCGCTCGCAGTTCATGCGCCTGTGGCCGCGCGACCGGCCGCCACCGAGCGAGGCCGAGATCCGCGCCGATTCCGAACGACGCCTCGCCGGGCAGGATCCGCGCGCTTTGGCGGCCGTGCGGCGTTCCAACCCCGACCAGGTGGTGCCGCTCGAACGCCTGGCCGCGGTACCGGTGCCCGTGCTCGGCATCGTCGGCACGGCCGACCCTTACCTGCGTGATTTCGAGCGGCTGAAGGCGGCCATGCCGTCCCTGCGGCTGGTCACCATCCCCGGCGCCAGCCATGGCAGCGCGCCCGGCACGCCCGAGTTCCGCGAGGCCCTGCTCGCCTTCCTGCAGGCGAATCCGGCGCGCGCCTGATCAGGCGCCCTTCTTTTCCTCGATGGCGTCCCAGATCGCCTTTTCGAGATGAACGCCGTCGAAGCGCGCCAGCTCCTGCAGGCCGGTCGGCGATGTCACGTTGATCTCGGTCAGGTGGCCGCCGATCACGTCGATGCCCACGAAGATCAGGCCGCGCGCCTTCAGCTCCGGCCCGATCCGCTCGCAGATCTCGCGCTCGCGGTCGGTCAGGACGGTCTTCTCCGGCCGGCCGCCGACATGCATATTGCTGCGCGCCTCGCCCTCGGCCGGGACCCGGTTGATGCCGCCCATGGCCACGCCGTCCACCAGGATCACGCGCTTGTCGCCCTGGCGCACGCTGGGCAGGTACTTCTGCACCATTAGCGGCTCACGCGAGCGTTCGGTGAACATCTCCAGCAGCGAGTTCAGGTTGCTGTCGTCCGGACGCAGGTGGAACACGCCCGCGCCGCCATTGCCGAAGAGCGGCTTCACGATGATGTCGCCGTGCTTCTGCCGGAACTTCGAGATCTCCCGCAGGTCGGAGGAGACGAGCGTCTCGGGCATCAGGTCCTGGAACTTCAGGACGAAGAGCTTCTCGGGCGCGTTGCGCACGCTGGCCGGGTCATTCACCACCAGCGTCTTCGGGTGGATGTGCTCGAGGATGTGCGTGGCCGTGATATAGGCCATGTCGAAGGGCGGGTCCTGGCGCATCAGCACCACGTCCACATCCTTCGAGAGGTCGAGCTCGACGGGCGGCCCGAAGGTGAAGTGGTTGCCCCGCTCCCGCCGCACCTCGACCGGATGGGCGTGCGCCAGCACGCGCCCGGCATTCATGGAGAGATGCTTCACGTGATAGTGCCAGAGCGCGTGCCCGCGGGCCTGCGCCTCCAGCATCAGGGCGAAGGTGCTGTCGCCATCGATGCCGATGCTCTCCATCGGGTCCATCTGGACCGCCACGCGCAACGCCATGCTCTTCCTCCGAAACGGTCCCGGAGATGTGGCATGGCCTCCCGCGAACGCCAACTGTCGCTCAGTCGATCAGGGATTTCCCCGTCATCGCCGCCGGCTGCGCGAGCCCCATGAGCTGCAGCAGGGTCGGCGCCAGGTCCGCGAGCCGCCCGTCATGCAGCGTGGCACCCGCCGGCCCGCCCATCAGCACCACCGGCACCGGGTTGGTCGTGTGGGCGGTGTGCGGCCCGCCCGTGACCGGGTCCTTCATCAGCTCGGCATTGCCGTGGTCGGCCGTGAAGAGCAGCGCGCCGCCGGCCGCCTGGATGGCATCGGCGATCGCGCCGAGGCCCTGGTCCACCGCCTCGCACGCCTTGATGGCGGCGGCCAGGATGCCCGAATGCCCCACCATGTCGGCATTGGCGAAGTTCAGCACGATCAGGTCCTGCTCGCCGGACCTGATGGCCGCGACGGCGTTCTCGGTCAGTTCCGGCGCGCTCATCTCGGGCTGGAGGTCGTAGGTCGCGACCTTGGGCGAGGCGACCATGATGCGCGACTCGCCTGGGAAGGGAGTCTCCTCGCCGCCGTTCAGGAAGTAGGTGACGTGGGGGTACTTCTCGGTCTCCGCCATGCGCAGCTGCTTCTTTCCGGCTTGGCTGACGACCGAGCCCAGAATGTCCGCCATGGATTGCGGCGGGAAGATCGTGCCCAGCAGCAGGTCGAGCTCGCGCGAGTACTGCGTCATGCCGAGCGCGGCGGCGAGCTTCACGACCTTCGGCCGGGTGAAGCCCTGGAAGCCGGGGTCTAGCAGCGCGTCCAGGATCTCGCGCACGCGGTCGGCGCGGAAATTGAAGCAGAGCAGGCCGTCGCCGTCGTTCATGCCGGCATAGCCGCCAATGACAGTGGCGGGGATGAACTCGTCGGTCACATCCTTCGCATGGGCAGCGGCGATGGCGGCCTGTGCGTCCGGCGCCGTCGCCTCCCCCTGGCCCAGTGCGATGGCGGCCCAGGCCTTGGAGACGCGCTCCCAGCGGTTGTCGCGGTCCATCGCGAAGTAGCGGCCGATGACGGTGGCGATGCGCGCGCCGGCGGGCAGCTCCGCCTCCAGCTTCGCCACGAAATCCGGCGCCGAGCGGGGCGGCGTGTCGCGCCCGTCGGTCAGCGCGTGCACGGCCACGGGAATGCCGGCGCCAGCCAGGATCTTCGCCAGGGCCGCCGCGTGGCGCTGGTGGCTGTGCACCCCGCCGCCGGAGACGAGGCCCAGCAGATGCGCCGTGCCGCCGCTGGCCTTCATCTTCGCGATGAAGTCCCGGAGCGGAGCGGCCTGGGCCATCGAGCCGTCCTCGATCGCGGTGTCGATGCGCGGCAGGTCCTGCATCACCACGCGGCCGGCGCCGATGTTCAGGTGGCCGACCTCGCTATTGCCCATCTGGCCGTCCGGCAGGCCCACATCATGGCCCGAGGGCTTCAGGAAGGCATGCGGGCACGAAGCCCAGAGCCGGTCGAAATTTGGGGTTCTCGCCTGCAGGACCGCGTTGTCCGCCCTTTCCTCCCGCCAGCCCCAGCCATCGAGAATCACGAGCATGACGGGGCGCGGTGCGGGCATGATGGTCCTGTAATTCCAGTGAGCCGGACCGGTTTAATCCCGCAATTGCGGATTGTCGAAAACCGGCTCGCGGTAGCGGCGCAGCACTTGTTCGAGGCAGCTGGCGAAATCCTGCCGCTCCTCGGCCGAGAGGAAGCGGCCGATCTCCACCAGATCCCGCCGCTGGCCGATGAAAAGCTTCTCCCCCTGCCAGTGGAGCCGGGCCCAGAAGGGATCGAAGGACTTCTCCACCCGCTCCTTCCCGTCGCGCCGGCGAATGGTGAGGCGGCCTTCCATGAGCGTCACCGTCTCGCGGCTGCCCTGGGCCCGCCAGCGGTAGAAGGCGAGCAGCGCGATGACCAACCCCGTCTCGACGGCGCCGAAGGCCATCACGGGCCAGGCGCCCATCAGCGTCACCACCGTCCCGCTGAAGGTGAAGGCCAGCAGCATGAGCCCAGCCAGCAATCGGAAGCCCCGCGCGTCCAGGCTGGCGAGCGGCGCCGAGCGGGCCTCGAAGAGCGTGGGGGTTTCGGCCATGCCCCCATCAGATAGGATGTCGGGCAGCGTGAAAACACCCAAGTCCCCGACCCCTCGGCCCCTCCACGGTTCCGCCACCGAGCCGCGGCGCGCGCGCCTCATGTCCCGCGAGCAGGCGGGCAACTTCATCCGCGCCATCGCCGCCGAGAATCCGGAGCCGGAGACGGAGCTCCTCTACACCGACGCCTTCACCCTTCTCGTCGCCGTCGTGATGTCGGCCCAGGCGACGGATGCCATGGTGAACAAGGTGACGCCCGCCCTCTTCGCCGCGGCGCCCAACCCGGCCGCCATGGCGGCGCTGGGCGCCGAGGGGATCGGCCAGCTCATCCGCCGCATCGGGCTCTGGCAGGGCAAGGCGCGGAACGTCGCGGCGCTCTCGGCGATGCTGGTGGAGAAGCATGGCGGCGAAGTCCCGCGCGACCGTGCCTCGCTGGAGGCCCTGCCGGGCGTCGGCCGCAAGACGGCCAATGTCGTGCTCAACGTGATGTTCGGCGAGGCCACCATGGCGGTGGACACGCATATCTTCCGCCTGGGCAACCGAACCGGGCTCGCGCCCGGCAAGAATGTGCGCGAGGTCGAGGACGGGCTGGTGAAGCGCATCCCGCCCGAGTTGCTTCGCGACGCGCATCACTGGCTGATCCTGCACGGGCGCTACATCTGCAAGGCGCGGATGCCCGAATGCTGGCGCTGCAACGCGCGCGCCTTCTGCAACTACCGCGACAAGGTAATGCATCCCCCGGTCCGGTAGCCGCGAGGCGGTTTCGGCGTTATTTTCATGAATTGGAATGAATGAGACGGAGACCTCCGTGACACCGATCCATGCCGCCGCGCTTCTGGCCCTGGGCCTTTCGCTTCCCTTCGGAACCGCGCTCGCGCAGGACAAGTCCGGCCCCGTGACGCGGACGGAGGTAGCGGATGCCAGGGCGCTGCAGCGGCTCCGCCACAATAGCGGCCTCTCGCTGCAATGGATCTCCTGGGACTATCGCGGCCAGCTCCGCATGGAGGAGACGGGAGAACTGCTCCGCCTCCGCGGCTCGCAGCAGGAGCGCGGCGGGCCTGGGCGGCTCGAGATTGACGGTGCCGTCACGCATATCGACCAGACCGGCTTCACCTTCCAGGGCCGCGTCGTCATCCGCCAGGCGCCGCCGGACCGCGCCGAATGCGTGCGCGACGGCACGCTGCATTTCCGCATCACCGGCAACCGCCGCTACTGGCGCATGCAGGAGATGGAAGCCTGCGCGGGGCTGACGGACTACGTGGACATCTACTTCTAGAATTCCCGCAGCCTGACGAGCGTCACCGAGCATGGCGCGTCGCGCGCCACCTCGGCCGGCACGCTGCCGAGCACGCGCTGCGTCAGGCCGCCCGCCTTGGCGCCCAGGATGATGTGGTCCACGAGGTTCTGCCGAGCGTAGTCCAGGATGGCGCCGCCCGCGCTCACCGCCTCCAGCACGTGATGCGTCAGCCGGTGCTCGGGCAGGCCGAGCGGCGCGGACCAGTGGCGCAGTTCCATCAGGCGCTGCACGTGCTTGTTGCGGCCCTCGGCATCCAGCGTGGTGTCCGGGCGCAGCACGTTCGTCCGCAGCACGTTCACGCAGGCCACGCGCGCGTCGGGCCGCATGGACAGAAGGCGCGCCAGCGTGTCGCGCAGTGCGCCCGCCATGCGCGGATTGCCGTCCTCCAGGTCGATGGCGATCACCACGATGGGCGCGTCGCGCTGCGGCAGCGCCGCCGCCTTGCGCCGCAGTTGCGGCTGGAAGTCGGGGTTGAAGCGGCGCTGGAGGCGCGCGGTCCACTTGTCCCGCTTCAGCTTCTCGGCGCGCCTTGTCAGCTGGATGGTGCCGGGGTTCCGAAGCTCGAAGGCCAGCTGCGCGGCACTTGGCGGGCGCTTGCCGGGATCGGGCTCCAGGCATCGCAGGATCACCTCTTGCAGCCAGGGCGGGCAGTCGGGCTCGATTGCGCGGGGCGGCGGCGGGTCCCACCAGAGGCGGCGCTTGAGCTCCACCAGGCGCTGGGGGTCGCCGAAGGGCCGGCGGCCCGTGACGAAGAAGTACATCAGCACGCCCAGCGCGAAGAGGTCCGAGGCCGGGTCGCCGCGCACGCCCATCACCTGCTCCGGCGCCATGTAGGGCGCCGTGCCATAGGGGAGGCGGAACTCCTCCTCCATGAGGTCCGGCAGAAGCGCGGCGCGCGAGAGGCCGAAATCGATCATCACGACCGCCCCCTCGCCGCCCCGGCGCAGGATGTTCGAGGGCTTAACGTCGAGATGCACCACACCCTGCCGGTGCAGGCTGTCCAATGCGTCGGCGGCCGAGGCGGCGATGGCCGCCACCTCCTCGGGCGCGCGCGGCAGGCGCTTGAGCAGCGGCAGGAGGGAGCCGCCGTCGATCCGCTCCATCACCAGCCAGGGCGTCGGCTCGTGGCCGAAGCCGTGGCACCTGGGTACATGCGGGCCGGAGAGGCGGGGCAGGATCATCTGCTCCATCTCGAAGCTCACGATGGCCGCCGGGTCCTCACCCTCCGCCAGCAGGGGCGATTTCATCAGCAGCGGGCCGGGGATGTCGGGGTGCGTGACCTCGCGCAGCACGGCCATGCCGCCCCGGTGCACCACCGGGCCCAAGGTGAAGCCGCCGATGACCTCGCCCTGCTTCATTCGCCGGTGAAGAGCCGTTCGGCCAGCATCTCGGGCAGGCCGGCCGCGCGGATCTTGGCCGCGGCGGCGCCGATGTCGTAGGGCACGCGCATCCAGGCCAGCTCGCTGGAGGCGGTGTCGAGCATCCCGTAGCAGGCCGCCGGATTGCCATCGCGCGGCTGTCCGACCGCGCCCATGACGGCGAGCCAGCGGCGCGGCTGCAGCAGCGGCAGCATCACGCCCGGCGTTGGCCGGTGCGCCACCAGCTTCTCGGTCGCGGTCAGGCCGAAGAGCGCGGGACGGTGGGTATGCCCGCAGAAGGTGAGGCGCGCCTCCGTCGCCTCCAGGCTCACCCGGGCGTCCCCAGCATCCAGCACGTATTTCCAGGCCTGGGGGTCCGAGCCCTCGGAATGGGTGTAGAGCCGGTCCTCCTCCTCATGCGTGAAGGGAAGCTGGCCGAGCCAGCCGAGTTCGTCCTCGTCGAGCCGCGTGGAGGTCCACCGGATGGCGATGGCGGCGAGGCGCGAGAAGTTGTGCGGCCCGATGACGGCCGCCTCGTCGTGATTGCCGCGCAGGACCACGGCGCCTTCTATGGCCAGCCGCTGCACCCGCGTCACCACCGCGCTGGGGTCCGCGCCATAGCCCACCAGGTCCCCGAGGATGACGTAGCGCTCCGCCCCCTGGGCGGCTGCATGCGCGAGGCAGGCGTCCAGCGCCTCCAGATTCCCATGGATGTCCGACAGCAGCGCGATCCGCATTCCTACCTCCAGAAGCCCCGATCATGCGCCAGGACGGCGCGGGACGGCAGCCCCGGGTCGACAGCCGGGGGGTGCGAGGCCAGAATCGTTCCACTCCCACGCCCTGGATCCCCGATGCCGATTCCGCTGCTCGTCCTCATGCCCATCGATCCCGAGCGCCTGGAGCGCATCGCCGCGGCCGGATACGCGCCTCACCTGGCCGTGGGGCCGGAGGCCCGGGCCGAGGCCATCGCCCGGATGAAGGACGAGGTCCGCGCCGTGCTGACCAATGGCGCGACCGGGCTGACCGCCGCCGAGATGGACGCGCTGCCCAATCTCTCCATCATCACCTGCATGGCGGCGGGGCACGAGAACGTGGACCTGCGGGCCGCCCGCGCGCGCGGCATTCCGGTGACGCACGGGCCCAGCACCAACGATATCTCGGTGGCCGACCACACCTTGGCGCTGCTGCTCTCGACGGTCCGGCGCATCCCGCAGGCGGATGGCGCCGTGCGGCGGGGCGCCTGGATGGCCTCGCGCGAGCCGCGTCCCATCGTCTTCGGCAAGAAGCTCGGCATCCTCGGCCTTGGCAATATAGGGCGGCAGATCGCCGAGCGCGCGAACCGCGGCTTCGACATGGAGATCGCCTATCACAACCGCGCGCCGCGGCCGGAAATCCCCTATGCCTACATGCCCTCCGTCACGGAGCTGGCCGAATGGGCCGATTTCCTGGTGATCGCGGCCCCCGGCGGCGCGGGCACGCGCCACCTGGTGGATGCCTCCGTGCTGCACGCCCTGGGGCGCGGCGGCTACCTCGTGAACATCGGCCGCGGCAGCATCGTGGACAGCGAGGCTCTGGCGGCTGCGCTGAAGGGCGGCACCATCGCCGGCGCGGCATTGGACGTGGTGGATGGCGAGCCCGAGGTCCCGGCCTCCCTGCTGGAAGCCCCCAACCTCGTCATCACGCCGCATATCGCCGGGCGCTCGCCGGAGGCGATGATGGCGACGGCCAACCTGCTCATCGCCAATCTCGACGCCCATTTCGCTGGCGAGCCGCTCAAGACGCCGGTCGCCATGCCGGCCTAGCGGAGGCGGCGACGCGTCCCCAAGTGAACGGAAAATTCCAGGAGACCTCGTCCATGATCCCGCTGACCCGACGCGCCACGCTTCCCCTCGGCCTGCTGGCCTTCGCCGCCACCGGTGCCATGGCGCAGCCCGCCAATATCCGCGTTCGCGGCACCATCACGGCGCTGGAGGGCGACATGCTCGCCGTCACGACGCGCGAGGGCGACCGCGTGCTCATCCGGCTGGTGGAGAACGCCACCATCGTCTCCCTGCGGCGCGTGGCGCTGACGGAGATCGCGCAGGGCACCTCGCTCGGCGTCGTGGCGGAGCCGGGGCCGAATGGTGGGCTGCAGGCCGTGGCCATCACCGTGCTGCCGCCGGGCGTCCGCATCACCGAACGGCAGTTCGACTGGGACCTGCGGCCCGGCACCTCGATGAATGACGGGCCCGTCGCCGCCATTATGGAGCAGGGCACGGGCCGCGACGTCACGCTCAGCATCATGGGGCGGAGCGTGCCGGTCCACGTGCCGGCCGAGACGCCGCTGCTGATGCCCGTGCCCGCCTCGCGCGCCGATCTCGTGCCGAATGCGACCGTCTTCCTCAATGCGCTGCGCGCCGAGGACGGGCGGCTTTCGGCCAACCGCATCACCGTCAGCAAGGACGGCGTCGCACCGGTGATCTGACGGCCACTGCCGCCTTTTCAGATACCGGCACCGCCAGGACGCGTCCCGGCGGTGCCGGTATCATCCCCGGTTCGTGAAGCGCGCGTTCCCGAGCCCGGTGCCAATCGTCAGCACGCCCCAGCGCTTCACATCCTGCATGTTGGGAATCTCGCTCAGCCCTTGCAGCACGGCATCATTGTGCATGAGGATCGCGGTTGCATGGCCGCCGATCTCGGGCATGCGCTCCATCAGCTCGCGCGGGAGATTGAAGCGGCTGCTTTCCCAATTGCCCGGGAGGTTCTGCCCGCCGCGCGCGATGGAGCCGTCCTCCTCGATGATGCCCGGACAGCCGATGCCGATGAAGGGGGCCAGCGCACGCTTTTCCATCTTCGCCTGCTTCACCATGGCTTCCAGCATTCGCGCCATGCGCTCCACAGCCTCCTCGCGGCTCGGCTTGTCCTCGGCGTGGCACCACACCTCGAGCCCGGCTACCTTGGCCTGCGAGAGGTCCTTCTTCTTCTTCAGATTGAGCTCAACCAGCCCCACGCGGATGTTGGTGCCGCCGATATCCACCGCCAGCAGGCTGTCATGCCCCGCGAAGATCCAGCTCGGCGCCAGATGGGCCGCGCCGATCAGCGCGGCCTCGTCCGGCTCATGGGTGATGGGCAGGATCTCGACGCCCAGCCCCTCGGCCTTCAGCAGCAGCGAGGCGCGGCCGATGGCGAGATGGCCGATGCGGCTGCCGCTCATGCCGCCCCCGGCGACGATGCGCTGCGTGTCCTTCCAGCCCTTCAGCCGCAGGAAGCGCCGCACCACGCCCGCGAGCTCCTGCGCGAATTCCTCGATGACGCCGTGCACCAGCGCAGCAGCCTCCGGCCGCTCGTCCTGCATCATCTTCTCGAGCCGGCGTTTGGTGATCTCGTCGGTCGGCGCCTCGCCCAGCGGGTCTTCCTCGCCCAGCTCGCGCAGGCGCTCGCGCCATTCGTCGAGGATGTTCCAGAAGGCGCGCTTGCTGGCCCGGTCGCCCAGGAACCCATCCTTGTCGCGTGCCTCGGCGTTGTAGGCGTCGATCGTGACGCTGGTGAGGGTGGCGGCGCCGTGCCCGGCGACGGGTGGGGCGACGGACTGGTCGGACATGCAGGTGAGCTTTCCCCTTTAGGTGAGGGAAGAACGCCGCGCGCGCCTGCCGGTTGGCCCCGCGCGGGGCCGCTACCCGAACTGCGCGGGCCGCGGGGCGTAGACGTATCCCTCGCCGTCCTTCACCACCCGGCCGAAGCCCGGCCAGGGCACGTGAACGCCGCCGATCAGGATCTTCTCCTGCGAAACCATGTCGAGCGTGCGCAGCCGGCTCTGCACGCCCATGGCGCTGTCCACGTCCACGCCCACCCGCCAGCGCGGCCGCGCGAGCTGGATGAGCATCTGGTGGGCGATGTCGCCCCAGATCAGGATGGTCTGGTTCTGGCTGGTCAGGCGGAAGCTGACATGGCCGGGCGTGTGGCCGGGCGCGGGGTCCATGAAGACACCGGGGATGACCTCCAGCCCCTCGCGCATCTCGGTCGTGCGGATGCGCCCGCCATAGGGGCGGATGGCGCGGCGCGCGGCCTCGATGAAGCGCTGGCCCTGCGGCACGCGGCTTTCCATCGCCGGGTCCGTCCAGAACTGGTGGTCGATCTGCGTTACCACGATCTCGGCGTTGGGGAAGTTGCGCGTGGTGCCGTCGTAGCTGAGGCCCAGCGCGTGCTCGGGATGGATATGGGTCAGCAGCACGGTGTCCACCTGCTCGGGCGAGTAGCCGCTGGCGCGCAGCGCTTCGAGCGTGCCGCCCGTGGTGGGAATGAAGCTCGAATGTCCGCCGCAATCGATCATGGCCAGGTTGCGGCCCGTGTTGATCACATAGGCGCCGACCGGCTGATGCAGCCCCTGGGGGATGGCGAAGGCCTGGTCGCGCAGCGGCGCGATCTCTTCCGGGCGGGCGTCGGGGAAAAAGTTGCGGATACCTTCATTGGTACCGCCCATCCCGCCGTCCAGCAGCGTCGTGACCTCGACATCGCCGACCTTGATCCGGTGGAAGCGCGGCGGGTTGGGACCCCGCTGGGCCGGTACGCCGGCCGTCTGCGCCACCGCGCCGGCCAGAGGAACGGTCGCCGCGGCAGCCCACAGCGCCGCACGCCGCGCAAAAGCGAGCGATTTCCCGGACATGATCTTCTCCCATGACAAGGTGTTCACATTTAAGGCTTGTGCCCGGAACTGTCAGCCATTCCATTCTGTCCGGGTTTCCCATGGGAGCCAGTCATGAAAGCCGTCGCCTACAACCATTGCCACCCGGTGACGCATGAGGACGCGCTGCTGGACGTTGTCCTGCGCGAGCCCTCCGAGCCGCGGGGGCACGATCTGCTCGTCCAGGTGAAGGCCGTCTCCGTGAACCCGGTGGATGCCAAGCAGCGCGCCGGGGCGGACCCGGCTGGCGAGCCGCGCGTGCTGGGCTTCGACGCGGCCGGCATCATCGTCGCGCGCGGGCCGGACGCGCATATCTTCGGCAATGGCGAGGAGGTCTACTACGCCGGCACCATCACGCGCCCCGGCAGCAATGCCGAGTTCCAGCTGGTGGACGAGCGCATCGTCGGCCGCAAGCCGAAGAACCTCGGCTGGGGCGAGGCGGCGTCCCTGCCGCTGACCACCATCACGGCCTATGAGGCGATGTTCGACCGCCTCCGCATCTCCAAGAGCCCGAGCGGCGTGAGCGGCGTGGGCAACACCGCCGCGCCGATCCTCGTCATCGGCGGCGCGGGCGGCGTGGGCTCCATGGCCATCCAGCTGGCGCGTCAACTCACGGGGCATACCGTCGTGGCTACGGCCTCGCGTCCGGAAACGCGGGCATGGTGCGAGAAGCTCGGCGCACACCACGTGCTGGACCATTCGGGGGACCTCGTGGCCCAGGCCAAGGAGCTCCGCCTGTCCTTCCCCTACATCTTCTCCACGACGCAGACCGTCCGCCACTGGCGCGCGATCTGCGAGCTGGTCGCCCCCCAGGGCGCGGTGGTGGCGATCGACGACTTCATGGAGATCGAGATCGGCCGGCTGAAGTCGAAGTCGGCGAGCTTCCATTGGGAGGGCATGTTCGCGCGCTCCATCTACAAGACGCCTGACATGGCCGCCCAGCACATGCTGCTGAACGAGGTGGCAAGCCTGGTGGAGGCTGGGAAGATCCACCACACCGCGACGAGGAAGCTCGGGAAAATCGACGCGGCCAACCTGCTGGAGGGCCATGCGCTGGTCGAGAAGGGCGCCATGATCGGCAAGGCGGTGGCCGAGGGCTGGGACTGACGGCGCGGACAGGCTATCCGCCGGGGCGTGACCGAGCCCCTGCCCTCCCTTCCCGTCGAGGAAGCGCTGCCCGCGCTGCGCGAAACCCTCAGCGCCGGCAGCAATGCTGTCCTCGTCGCCCCGCCGGGCGCGGGCAAGACCACGCTCGTGCCGCTCGCCCTGCGGGACGAGGCCTGGGCACGGGGCGGCAAGCTGCTGGTGCTGGAGCCGCGCCGCGTCGCCGCCCGCGCCGCCGCGCGCCGCATGGCCTCGCTGCTGGGCGAGCAGCCAGGCGGCACCATCGGCCTCGCCACGCGGCTGGACCGCGCGGTGTCGAAGGACACGCGCGTCGAGGTGATCACCGAAGGCCTGTTGGTGCGGCGCCTGCAATCCGATCCGGGCCTGGACGGCGTCGCCGGCGTGCTCTTCGACGAGGCGCATGAGCGGCACCTGGATACCGATCTCGGCCTCGCCCTCTGCCTCAATCTGCAGCGCGGTCTGCGGCCGGAACTGCGGCTGCTGGCCATGTCCGCGACGCTGGATGGCGGCCTCTTCACGAAGCTTCTCGATGCGCCGCTGATCGAGAGCCTGGGCCGCGCGCATCCCGTCCGCATCGAGCATGTGAAGCGCGACGTGACCGAGCTGCGCGACCTGCCGGACGCCATGGCGACGGCGATCCGCGGCGTCATCTCGCGCGAGGCGGGCGACGTGCTGGCCTTCCTGCCCGGCTGGGGCGAGATACGCCGCACGGCGGAGCGCCTGGCGGGCGTCGACGCCGACGTGCTGCCGCTCCATGGCGAGCTCTCGCCCACCGAGCAGGACAAGGCGCTGAGCCTCGGCGCGCGCCGCCGCATCGTGCTGGCCACCAGCATCGCCGAGACCTCGCTCACCGTGCCCGGCGTGCGCATCGTCGTGGATGGCGGCTTCCGCCGCACGCCGCGGCTGGACGGCGCCACGGGCCTCACGCGCCTCGTCACCGTGCGCATCAGCCGCGCAGCCGCCGAGCAGCGCGCCGGCCGCGCCGGCCGCACCGAGCCGGGCGTCGCCATCCGCCTCTGGAGCGAGGCCATCCATCGCGGCCTGCCCCTGCAGGATCGCCCGGAGATGCTGGAGGCCGAGCTGTCCGGCCTGGTGCTCGACTGCGCCTCCTGGGGCGCGGACCCGGCCAGCCTCCCCTTCCTCGACCCGCCGCCCGAGGGGCAGCTCGCGGCCGCGCGCGCCGTGCTGACGAACCTCGACGCGCTGGACGAGCAGGGGCGCATCACCGTGATGGGCAAGCGCATGGCGCGCATGGGCACGCATCCGCGCCTCGCCCGCATGATGTGCGCCGTGGAGAACGAGGGCGAGGCCGCGCTGGCTGCCGACCTCGCCGCCCTGCTGGAGGAGCGCGACCCGCTGCGCGGCCGCGAGCCGCCCGCCGACATCACGCTGCGGCTCGACGTGCTGCACGGCCACGCGCATGCGGAGAGCGACGGCATCGCGATCCGTGCCATCCGCCGGGCCGCCGCCATGCACCGGCGGCGCCTGGGCGTGCACGGCAACGAACTGCCGGAGGGCGATGCGGGCGCGCTGCTGGCCGCTGGCTTCCCCGACCGCATCGCGCTGAAGCGCGGCACCATGGACGGCGCCTTCCGCATGGCCTCGGGCCAGGGCGCCCGCATCTCGGTCGCCGATCCGCTGGCGAAGCAGACGCTGCTGGCGGTCGCGGACCTTGAGCTGAAGGGCACGGAGGCGCGCATCCGCATGGCCGCTCCGCTCTCCCGCGCCACGCTGGAGGCCCGCTTTCCGGAGCGCTTCCACACCGTCGAGGGCGCCTCCTTCGACGCGCGCGCCGGCGCCGTGCAGGCGCGCCGCCGCGTCATGTTCGGCCCGCTGGTGCTGGAGGAGGCGCCGCTTGCCGGCGTCGATCCGTCCCTCATGGCCGAGGCTCTCGCCGAGGCCGCCGCCGGCCGCGCCTTCCGCGACCTGGACTGGAGCGAGCACGCGAAGCAGCTCCGCGCCCGCGCCGCACGCATGCACGCGCTGGAAGGCGTGCCCTGGCCGGATCTGTCCGACGCCGCGCTGGCCGCGACGGCGAAGCAGTGGCTGGCGCCCTATGCTTCCGGCCTCACCAAGCTCTCGGAGCTGAAGTCGCTCGACGTTGCGCAGATGCTGCTGCCTCACGATCTGCGCCGGCGGCTGGATGCCGCGCTGCCCACGCGCGTCGCGCTGCCGCAGGGCCGCAGCGCCGCGATCGACTACAGTGCCGAGATCCCGACGCTGGAGGCCCGCGCGCAGCACCTCTACGGCATGGGCGCGATGCCGCCCCTCGCCGAGGGGCGCATCCCGCTGCAGGTCGCGCTGCTCTCGCCCGCCGGGCGGCCGATCGCCATCACGGCCGACCTCGCCTCCTTCTGGAAGACCGGCTGGGCGGATGCGCGCAAGGACATGCGCGGCCGCTACCCCAAGCACGACTGGCCGGAGAACCCCGCCGAGGTGGGATGAGTTCACGACCCGAGGCGCGCCTGCCAAGCCAAGGCCTGGCGGGAGGTCAGCTCTCCACGCGCAGGTCGAGCTCCTGCGTGATCTCTGTCCATTCGCGCAACTTGGTCGCGATGAAGCTGCCGAAATCCTCCGGCCCCAGATAGGCGGGCACGGTATCGATGCGCAGCAGGCGCTCATGCGTCGCGGGCGACTGGGACGCCTGGCGAAAGGAGGCAGCCAGCCGCTCGATGATGGGGCGCGGCGTGCGTGCCGGCGCCATGAGCCCCGAGAAGCCGTCGAAGATGAAGCGCCGCGAGTAGCCGAGCTCCACGAGCGTCGGGACATCCGGGAGCGAGGGCGACCGCTGCGCGCCGCTCGCCGCCAGCGGCCTCACGCGGCGCGCCCGCACCATCTCGCCGGCCGCGGCCATGCTGTGGAAGCCGCCATCCACCGTGCCGGCCAGGATGTCCTGCAACATGGGCGCCTCGCCGCGATAGGCGACCTGCGTGGCATTCAGCTGGAGCTCCCGCGCCAGGATCAGGCCGAAGGCGTGGCCGGTGGAGCCGGGCGCATAGTTGGCGATCGAGACCTCGCGCCCCCGCGACCAGGCCGCGAACTCCGCAAGCGTCGTGACCGAAGCCGGCACCTTCGGCCCCACCACGAAGTTCACCGCCGTGGTGCCGAGCCTCCCGATCGGTGCGAAATCGGCCACGGGGTCATAGGGGAAGCGGCCCATCACCACCGGGCTCTGGATATGCGTCGTGATGGTGAAGAGGAGCTGGTAGCCGTCCGGCGGCACCTTGGCCGCGTATTCCGTGCCCACCATGCCTCCTGCGCCGCCGCGATTGTCGATGATGATGGGCTGGCCGAGATCGGTCTGCATGGGCTCGGCCGCCATGCGCGCCCAGGTGTCGGTGCCGCCGCCCGCTGGGAAGGGCACGATGAAGCGGACAGGGCGGTCGGGATAGGCCGCGCCCTGTGCGTGCAACAGGCCCGGCGCGGCGAGAATCGTAGACGCGCCCCAGGCGAGCGCATGGCGTCGTTGCATGTCGTTTCCCCAGTTCTTTCACGCATCCTCCCACCCGGGGGAGGCACGCGTCCAGGGTCACATCAGGGCGGCGGCGTCGCCGCCAGCCATTCCCGCCCTGCCTCTTCCGCCGGCAGGCGTTGGGCAGGGTTCGCCATGAAGGCCAGGACGTCACGCGCCACTTGCTCGCGGTTTCGGTCGCGCAGCAGCAGGTGCCAGCCCTCAGGGTAGAAGGCGACGCGCGGCACGGCGGCGTCATGCAGCGCCCGGCGGGCATAGCGGATGGGCACTACCTGGTCCCTGCCGCCGATCATGACCAGCGTGGGAACCTCGCGGCAGCAGGCCGGGAGCGCGGCGACCGCCTGGTCCATCAGATCCACGATGCCCTTCACCATGTCGAAGCGGACCTCGTGCAGGGTCAGCGGGTCGCGCGCGAAGCGGCGCAGCGCCTCGGGATTGTCGCTCGCGGTGATGCCGGCGGCTCCGGCGGGCATGGCCAGCGGCCCCAGCGCGCGCGAGGCGCCCCAGAGCAGCCCGCGCAGGAAGTCCGACAAATAGGGGCCGCCCCAGATGGCGGGGGATGAGAGGATGACGCCCGAGACGTCGCGCGGGTCCAGCACCAGCGCCACGGCAGCGCCCATGCTTTCGCCCAGCACATAGACCGGCAGGCCGGGGTGACGACGGCGCAGCAGGCGGATGGCCTCACGCGCGTCGCCCACCAGCGTGTCCGTGCCCGCCCAGTAGCCGCGCGCGGGATTCCAGCCGAAGCCCCGCTGGTCGTAAGCGTAGACGATGGCCCCGCCGGCGGTGAGCAGCGGGCCGCCATCGGCCATGAAATTCCCGCCATGGTCCGTCAGCCCGTGAAGCGCCACCACGAGGAAGCGCGGCTCGCCCTCGGGCCGCCAGATGCGCAGCGGTAACCGGGCGCCGTCCGGCATCACCAGCATCTCCTCCGGCCGGGGGCCCGAGGGCTGTGCCTCGGGCGGCGAGGGCGCGAAGGCATAGGCGGGGCGGTAGGTCCAGGGCAGCGGCGGCGGCACGAAGGGCACAATGGAGGCTTCGCCGATCACCGGCCCGGCAGGGATCATGACGGGCGCACAGGCGCCGAGCGAGAGCGCGGCCAGGAAGAGGGCGGCGAGGAGCTTCATGCGCCCCGGATATGGGCACGGCTGCGGCTGGTCCATCAACCCATGAGGGTTTATGTTGGCGGCCAACCAGCAGTCACCACGAAGGCCCCCCTGATGCGCGACCCGGAGCTGACCGGCTACACCCCCAACCTCACCCCCGGCGTCACGCCCGATGACGTGGTGATGGTGGACACCCGCAAGGTCGGCTGCGATGGCGGCCATGAAGGCCCGCTGGGCCATCCGCTCGTCTATCTCCGTATCGAGGGCGAGCAGGTGACCTGCCCCTATTGCTCCAAGACCTACCGCCTCAGGGAAGGCGCGGGAGACGATGGACATCACTGACGGCTCGGTGATCCCCTCGGCCGAGCCGAGGGATCCTCCGCCGGGCGACCCGCATCTGATCCTGATCGACGGCAGCGGGTACATCTTCCGCGCCTTCCACGCGCTGCCGCCCATGACGCGGCCTGACGGCACGCCGGTCAACGCCGTCTTCGGCTTCTCGCAGATGCTGGAGAAATTCCTCAATCAGAACAGCTCCAGCCACATCGCGGTCGTTCACGACAGCGCGCGCCAGACCTTCCGCAGCGACATCTACCCCGACTACAAGGCCCACCGCCCGGAGCCGCCTGAAGACCTGATCCCGCAATTCGCGCTGATCCGCGAGGCGACAGAGGCCTTCGGCGTCGCGCAGGTGGAGCTCCCCGGCTACGAGGCGGACGACCTGATCGCCTGCTACGCCAAGGCCTTCGAGGCCGAGGGCGGGCGCGTCACCATCGTCTCCTCCGACAAGGACCTCATGCAGCTCGTGCGCGAGAAGGTCTGCATGCTGGACCCGATCAAGCAGAAGCCCATCCGCGAGCCCGAGGTCTTCGAGAAGTTCGGCGTGGCGCCGAACAAGGTGGCCGAGGTCCAGGCGCTGGCCGGCGACGCGACGGACAACGTGCCCGGCGTCCCCGGCATCGGCATCAAGACGGCCGCCCAGCTGCTCAACGAATACGGTGACCTGGAGACGCTGCTCGCCCGCGCGGGCGAGATCAAGCAGCCCAAGCGGCGCGAACTGCTGCAGACCCATGCCGAGATGGCGCGCATCTCGCTGAAGCTCGTCACGCTGGATTGCGATGCGCCGCTACCGCTCCCCGTGGAGGCACTGGTCGCCCGCTCGCCCGAGCCGGTGCGGCTCGGCGCCTTCCTGGCGGAGAACAATTTCCGTTCGCTGATGGCGCGGCTCGGCCTCGGCCTCGCCGATGGCGGCGCGCCCAATCGCCCGCGCCCGGCCCTGCCGCAGCCAGCGCGCGAGGAACCGGCTAACCCGCTGGAGATTCCCTTCGCCGGCTACACCTGCGTCACCACGCTGCCCGAGCTGGAAAACTGGGTGGCGCGCGGCCGCGCCGCGGGCGTGATCGCGCTCGACACCGAAACCGACAGCCTGGATGCACTGGCGGCGAACCTCGTCGGCGTCTGCCTCGCGGTCGCGCCCGGCCAGGCCTGCTACATCCCGCTGCGCCACGCAACGCCGGACCTGCTGGCCGAGACGCCGGTGCAGGTCACGCATGACGAGGCGTTGGCCGTGTTGCGCCCGCTGCTGGAGGACGCCTCCGTCCTCAAGGTGCTGCACAACGCGAAGTACGACATCGAGGTGCTGGCCAATCCGAAGAATGGCGGCATCGCGGTCTCACCCATCGACGACACCATGCTCATCTCCTACGCGCTGGAGGCCGGCGCGCATGGGCATGGCATGGACGAGCTTTCGCAGCTGCACCTCCAGCACAAGCCGATCAGCTTCGACGAGGTGACGGGTACGGGGCGCAACCGCATCCTGTTCCAGCACGTCCCGCTGGACCGCGCGACCTGCTACGCGGCCGAAGACGCGGATGTGACGCTGCGCCTCTGGCACACGCTGAGGCCCCGTCTGCGCGAGGTGCGCGCCCTCAGCCTCTACGAGCAGGTGGAGCGCCGCATGGTCTCCGTGCTCGCCACGATGGAGCAGGCGGGCGTCAAGGTAGATGGCGAGGAGCTGAAGCGCATCGGCACCGATTTCGCCGAGCGCCTGGTGGTGCTGGAGGCCGAGTGCCACCGCCTCGCCGGCCGTGCCTTCAACGTCGGCAGCCCGAAGCAGCTCGGCGAGATCCTCTTCGACGAGATGGGGCTGAAGGGCGGCAAGAAGGGCAAGACCGGCGCCTATTCCACCGATGCCTCAGTGCTCGAGGATCTCGCCGCGCAGGGCAACGAGCTGCCCCGCGTGGTGCTGCAGCACCGCCAGCTGGCCAAGCTGAAATCCACCTATGTCGAAGGGCTCACGGCGCAGATCGCGGCCGATGGGCGCGTGCATACGGACTACTCGCTGGCTTCCACCAGCACGGGCCGCCTCGCCTCCACCGAGCCGAACCTTCAGAACATCCCCATCCGCAACGAGGAGGGGATGAAGATCCGCCGCGCCTTCGTGGCGGAGCCGGGCCATGTGCTGATGAGCGCGGACTACTCGCAGATCGAGCTCCGCCTGCTCGCGCACCTCGCCGAGGTGCCCACCCTTCGCGAGGCCTTCGAGAAGGGCGAGGACATCCACAGCCGGACAGCGGCGGAAATCTTCCACCTCGACCCGAAGAACGTCGACAAGGAAGCGCGGCGCCGCGCCAAGACAATCAATTTCGGCATCATCTACGGCATGAGCGCCTTCGGCCTTGGCGCGCGGCTCGGCATCCCGGCCGGCGAGGCCCGTGGCATCATCGACGCCTATTTCGCGCAGTACCCCGGCATCCGCGCCGAGATGGAGCGGCTAAAGGAGGAGGCGCGCATGAAGGGCTACGTCCTCTCGCCCTTCGGCCGGCGTCTCTGGATCCAGGATATCGCGTCGAAGGACCCCGTCCGCCGCGGCGGGGCCGAGCGCCAGGCGATCAACGCCCCCTTCCAGGGAGGCGGCGCCGAGATCATCAAGCGCGCCATGGTGCGCGTTCCCCGCGCGCTGCGCGAGGCAGGGCTCAGGACCCGCATGCTCCTGCAGGTGCATGACGAGCTGGTCTTCGAGGTGCCGGAAGCGGAAATCGAACCCGCCGGCCAAATCATCAGAAGAATCATGGAGGGCGTGGCCGAGCTGCGGGTTCCGCTGCTGGTCGAAGTGGGACACGGCGCCTCCTGGGCGGAGGCACATTGATCGCATGTCTTCCACATTCTCGCGGGAGGAGAGGAAGATCCTCGTCTCCGTCTCCGGCGCGCATTTCGTCAGCCATGTCCACATCCTGGCGCTGCCGCCCCTCTTCCCCCTGATGCGCGACGCCATGGGCGTCGGCTTCCTGGAACTCGGCCTGGCGCTCACGGTACTGAACGTCGTGACCTTCTTCACCCAGGCCCCGATGGGCCTCCTGGTGGACCGCCTGGGCGCTCGGCGCATGCTGGTGGCGGGGCTGCTGCTCGGTGGGCTCGGCTATGTGCTGGCAGGATTGGGGGGCGGGTATTCCTGGCTGCTGGTCGGCGCCTTCCTCGCGGGGCTGGCCAATAGCGTCTATCACCCGGCGGACTATGCCATTCTCGGCAGCTCCATCGAGGATGCGCATGTGGGCCGCGCCTTCTCGCTGCACACCTTTGCGGGATATCTCGGCAGCGCCGCGGCGCCCTTCCTGATGCTGGGCGTGTCCTATGTCGCCGGGCTGGGCACGGCGCTCGTGGTCGCCGGCCTGCTCGGGCCGCTCGCCGCCATTCCGCTGCTGCGCGGCGCGCGGCAGGAAAAGCCCGCGCCGCGCCGCGCGAAGGCCGAGGCCGGCGGGCCGCGCCTGCTGAACGCGGCGGTGCTCTCGCTGACCGTCTTCTTCACGCTCATCGCGCTGGGCAATGGCGGCATCCAGAGCTTCGCGGTCTCGGCCTGGAACGCGGCCTCCGGCATCTCGCTGGCGGCGGCGAATGTCGCGCTTACCGCCTGGCTCGCGGCCAGCGCCATGGGCGTGCTGGCGGGCGGCTATGTCGCCGACCGCACCAAGCGCCACGGGCTGGTGGCGGCCTTCGGCCTGGGGGCGGCGGCGGTGCTGCTGCTGGTGGCCGGGCTCGGCGACCTTCCGGCGCTGCCGCTGACGCTGGTCATGACCCTTTCGGGCTTCCTCTCGGGCATGATCATGCCCTCACGCGACATGATGGTGCGGGCCGCAGCCCCGCCGGGCCAAGCAGGCGCGGCCTTCGGGCTGGTGAGCACGGGCTTCAGCATCGGCGGTATCGCGGGGCCTGTGCTGTTCGGCTGGCTGCTGGACCATGGGCAGCCGCATGCGATGTTCGCCATCGCCTCGGCCCTGCTGATCGGCGCGGTGCTGATGTCGCTGGTGCAGGAGCTGCGGCGCGGCCGGCGCCTGGTGATGGCACCGGCCGAGTAGCGGCCGGCGCCTGGGTTGCTGAAGCGGAACGCTTCAGCCGGCCTTTTCCAGCTTGTCCTGCGTCTTCGTCTCGAAGTCGCTGGCGTCGTGGCGCTCGCGCAGCTGGGTCGCGGGCTCCCCGGCAAGGCGGTTGACCATCCGGCCGCGCTTCACCGCCGGCCGCGCCCAGAGCTGTTCCGTCCAACGCAGCACGTTCTTGTATTCATGCGCGGCGAGGAACTCGGAGCCGCCATAGCTGTCGAACTTCACCAGCCCGCCATACCAGGGCCAGATGGCCATGTCGGCGATGGTGTAGTCCGGACCCGCCACATATTCGCTCTCGCCCAGACGCCGGTCGAGCACGTCGAGCAGGCGCTTGGTCTCCATGGTGAAGCGATCGATCGGGTATTCCCACTTCTCCGGAGCATAGGCGTAGAAGTGGCCGAATCCGCCGCCGACATAGGGCGTGCTGCCCATCTGCCAGAACAGCCAGGAGAAGGCCTCCGCCCGCGCCGCGGGCGCCGTCGGCAGGAAGGCGCCGAACTTCTCGGCAAGGTGCACGAGGATGGCGCCGGATTCGAAGACGCGGATCGGCTCGGGGCCGCTGCGGTCCACCAGCGTGGGGATCTTGGAGTTCGGATTGGCCGCGACGAAGCCGCTGCCGAACTGATCCCCCTCGCCGATGCGGATGAGCCAGGCGTCGTATTCCGCGCCCTGGTGACCGAGGGCCAGCAGCTCCTCCAGCATGATGGTGACCTTCACCCCGTTCGGCGTGCCCTGAGAGTAGAGCTGCAGCGGGTGCTTGCCGACCGGCAGCTCCTTCTCATGCGTGGCGCCGGCGATGGGGCGGTTGATATTGGCGAAGCGGCCGCCGCTCGCCTTGGTCCAGGTCCAGACCTTGGGGGGGACGTATTCGGTGCTCATTGTCTCGGAGGCTCCGGTGGTGGTCGAGAAAGCATGTGGACGCATTCCGGCGGTTGCCAACGGGCCGCCTCCGGCCCTCGGTACGTTAACCATTTAGAAAGGATTTCACCGCATAGGATAAACGATCGCGATCAATCGGGAGGAAGCGAGAGTGCCGCTGGCCGCCGGAGACACCGCTGGCTTCGCGCCGGCCCGCTATCTCGGGAACGAGATCCCGGAGAAAGGACTGGCCTCAAAGCCCCTGAGCGGTATCGACTGCCATTTCGGCCTCAATGGCGACGTGGCTTCGATCGTCACCGACACCAAGGTCAGCGGCTACGGCCCGCGCGCCATCGACATGGCCGCCCGGGGCGGCATCGTCGCGGAGACGCTGTGGGAGGAATACCAGCATAGCTCCACGGCGTCTTCCGCGCTGAAGGGCTTCCTCTTGACCTTCGACGATATCGGGTCAGCGAAAGCGCTGAAGAAGTGGGCCTATCCGACCGGCGCCAAGATCAGCAAGGAAGATGTCGGCGGCCAGGAAAAGTACATACCCACCGCCACCAACAAGACCATGGCCACCATCACCGAGGAATATGGCGAAGGCTCCCTGCACCAGCTTGGCGCGCGCTGGTCCAAGGTCGCGATCGAGCAGACGGTTCGGAACAAGGGCACCGTCCATTTCCATCTGGATGGCATGGGCGAAATCGCGGACATCGTGGGCGGCCATGGCGACTTCAGCCACAACGTGACCTCCCGCGAGCTGCGCTACGTCTACCGCAACCGCGGGCGGAAGGAGCTGATGGGCTCCGTGATCTTCTATAACGGGTTCCAGAAGACCGGCCTCGGCTACCAGGCCGTCATCGTTGACTGCCCCTGGAACTGAAGCCCCGCTACCCCCGCCGCAGCAGCGGGCACTCGCTCTCCGCCGCCGGGCGATAGGCCTGATCGCCCGGGATGGTTTGCACCACGTCCAGCAGGTCCCACTCGCCGCGGGATTCCGATGGCCGCTTGGCGCGCATCAGATACATGTCGCGGATGATGCGCCCATCTTCGCGGATGCGGCCGTTCTTCGTCATGAAGTCGTTGATCGGGGTTGCGCGCATCTTCTCCATGACGGGCCCCGTGGCATCCGTGCCCGCCGCCTTGATGGCGTTGAGGTAGTGCGTGACGGCCCCCCACATGCTGGCCTGGAACATGGTGGGCGGGCGGCCGTGAATGCGCGCGAAGCGGGTGGAGAAGGCGCGCGTCTCGTCGTTCTGATCCCAGTAATAGGCTTCCGTGAAGACCAGGCCCTGCGCCGTCTCCAGCCCGATGGCGCGGACATTCGTCAGCAGGCAGAGCAACGCGGCTGGCTGCAGCCCGCGCCGTAGCAGGCCGAACTCGCCCATCTGCTTCACCGCGTTGATGAGGTCGTTGCCCGCGACCGCGAGCGCAACGACCTGCGCGCCCGAGCCCGCAGCACGCAGCAGGTGCGCCGAGAAGTCGCTCTCGTTCAGTGGCGCGCGGGTGCTGCCCACCACCTCGCCCCCCAGCGCGCGCACCACCGCCATGCCGTTGGCCTCCAGCGAATGGCCAAAGGCGTAGTCGGAGGTGAGGAAGAACCACTTTCGCTTGCCCTCGCCCAGCATGGCCGTGACCGTGCCGCGCGCGAGCGCGTAGTTGTCGTAGGTCCAGTGCAGCCCCGTGGGCGTACAGCCCGCGCCCGTAAGCTCCGTCGTGCCGGCCGCGATGGAGACGTTGATCTTGTTCTTCTCGCGCGTCAGCTGCTGCACCGCGAGCGCGACCGCCGAATTGCCGAGGCCGAAGATGGCGTCCACGCGCTCCTGGTCGTACCAGCGGCGCGCGATGCTCATGCCCACATCGGGGCGGTTCTGCATGTCGGCGTAGACGAGCTCGATGGGCATGTTGTTCACCCGCCCGCCGAAATCCTCGATGGCCATGCGGGCAGAGACCACGTCGCCCATGCCCTGCTGGTCGGCGAAGACGCCGGACATGTCGTCCATCACGCCGATCTTCACGATATTGTCCGACGTCTGTGCCGTCGCCCGGCCCGCGGGCCAGATCGCTGCGCTCGCCAGCATCAGACTGCGGCGCGGCGTCAGGAGATGCGTCTTCGGCGCGGTGTCGCGTTCCATGCGTTCATTCCTCCCCGGCTGGCCCTCATCGATGGGGCCCGGCTCATCCGGGGATCATGAACATCATGCGTACGGCCGCAAGGGCCTTGTTCAGAGGCCCATGGCCTTGCGCGCCATGGCCACCGCGCCCTCGCGCGAGCGCGCGGCGCCCACGAAGCGCCGCAGATGCACGAAGACCGCGTCCGGGACGCCGCTTGTCGCCGCCAGCGCCGCCGTCTCCAGCCCGGCCCAGGCCTCTGGCAGCGGCAGGCGCTGCGCGAAGGAGCCGGGCTCCGGCGGCACGGCATCCAGCATCCAGTTGCCGTTGGAGGCGGGGGAGACGGTGAAAAGCACCGGCAGGTCGTGGGTGAAGACCACATTCTTCCACGGCATGCCGCGCTCCAGCACCAGGACGCGCGGGTCCTCGCCGGCCGCATGGGCGGCGAGGACCGTCGCCTCGGCCGCGTGCCGCGCGCGCAGACCATCCACGCGGCGGATGAGCATGCCGAGCACGAAATCGGCGGCCTCCAGGAAGGCCTCGTCGCCGGCCGTGGGGCCATTGGCCTCGGGCTCGTCCCAGCTCGGGTTGAAATCGCCCACCAGGGTCGCGAGGCCGAGGGAATCGGGGCGGTCGGTGGTGGTGCCGTTGTCGATCTCGTCGATGCGGCGGACCACGGCCTCGTCGAGCTCGGCGGCGATGGCGGCGGCGAAGCGCTCGCTGCCACTCGGCCTCAGCAGCGCGGCCATCGCGGCCTCTCCATAGACGCGCCAGACCAGCCCCGCGGAGGAGAAGGGGGTGCCGTCCGCGCGCAGCGGCGCGCCGCGCTGGTGGTGGTCGAAGCGTTTCGCCGCCTCGTCGAAGACGAAGCCGACATCCCAGACGATCCCGGCGCTCTCGATCAGCTCCGGCTTGCGGGTGCGGCGCAGGATGTGGTCCCGGCCGGCCTCGCGCAGGCCGAGCGCGAGCCGCAGCACCGCATAGGCGAAGACCTCGTCGCAGTGGAACTTTCCGCTATGGGTCGCGAGGACGGGAAGCGACGGGTCGTGAGGCAAGGGCATGGTCCGGAAACTGGGGCGAAGGCGCGTGCCTAGCCGCGCCGGCGCCTCCCGTCCATGCCGGGCGGCGCGGGCTAGACCGTCGGCTCCAGCAGATCCTGCAGATTCTCGACCACCGCGCGCACCACGTCGGCGCGGCTCACGATGCCGACCAGGACGCCATCGCGGACGATCAGCACGTGCTTGATCTTCTCCCGGATCATTAGGTCGCTGAGCTCGGCGAGCGACGCCTCCTCCGAGGCGACGATGGCCGGGCTGTGCATCAGCCCGCTGGCCTTGCCGTGCTCCAGCCCGATCTCGGCGAGGAATGCCGACGACATGGCCTCGCCCTCGGCCAGCTTGTGCAGCCATTGCGCGCGCTTCGACTGGAAGCCGGCGCTGAAATGCCGCAGCACGTCGCCCTCGCTGACCACGCCGAGCGGCCGGTTCTGCGCATCCACCACGGGCAGCGCCGAAACGCCGCGCTTCAGCATCCGCCGGGCCAGCTCGGCGATCGTCGTCTCGGGCGAGGCGGTGACGACATCTTTCGTCATGACGGATTTGGCCGGGATGGTCATGGCTGCGCTCCTGCCGGTACTGGGATGGCACGGGTGCCCCGTTCGTGGCGCGGGGCGGCCCGTCCGGCCTGGATATTCGCATGCCGGATCATGCGCGGGAAAGGTCCGCGTTCCGCTTCGTCACGGGCCCGCAACAGGGCTGAAAGGCGCCCCCTAGGCCGGTGGTAGGATGCCCGCAGCGCGGTAGGCGGCGATCTGTCCGGCGAACATTCCCCAGGAATTCACGAAGCCCGTGAAGCCCGCCTCGCGCGCCGCCGTCATGGAGCAGAGCACGTCGTAGTCCATGCCCATGAAGAAATCGAAGAAGGGCCAGCTCGCGACCTGATCCAGCGGCAGCGCGAGGGTGTGGCGCGCGCGGATGCGCTCCCACACATCCTCCTTGCCCGCCATCCAATGCGCCATGGACATGCTCCGCACCACGCCCGGCCTGCAGCCGAACTGCTCGGCGAGGAAGGACCACAGGTCGCACCAGCGGAAGGCGTCGCCATTGGTCATGTTGAAGGCACGGTTGGCGCAGCGGGGCTCGCCCAACATCCAGAGCACGCCCTCGGCCAGCAGCCTCGCGTCGGTTACCTCGTGCAGCGCCTTCCAGGTGCCGGGCTTGCCCGGAAAGTCGAAGGGCACGTCCAGCTCGCGGCAGATCGCGGCATAGGCGCCGAGCGTGGAGACCATGTTGCGCGCGCGGCCGGGCGCGACATCCAGCACGAAGTTCGGGCGGCTCGTGGACCAGCTCCAAGCCTTGCCGCGCTGGCGTTCCGCGATGAAATCCTGCTGGTCGTAGTAGAAGTTGGGCGGCATGTGACGCGGATCGTCCTCGCGCGCCGGGGTGCGGTAGCGCCCGATATGCATGCCGTACCACTTCGCGCCATGGATCAGGTGGATATGCGCGAGGCGCGGCAGGCTCGCCTCCGCCGCGTCCACCAAGTTGCGCAGCATGCGCAGGTTCCAGGGCACGTCCTCCACGCCCGTCTCGCCATGCGGCGCGCGCGAGGCATAGACGATGCGTGAGATATCGGGGCGCAAGGCCAGCGCGCCGGTCAGGCCGGCCACATCGTCCAGATCCGCCGAGAGCCACAGCTCGTCGCCGGCCGGCCGGTTGCGCGAGAGGCCCAGCAGCGTCTCGCCGGGCCGCGCCCTGCCCTGCTCCAGGATGCGGCTCGCCGCCGCACCCGTCGCCCCCACGATCAGCGTGACCTGCGTATTGTCCATCCGGGGATCATGCCCCGGCGAGCGTCATCCCGTCGATGCGCAGCGTCGGCGCGTCGTTGCCGCGCTTGTAGACGAGGTCGTCCGCCGCGGTCATGGCCAGGAACATCTCCGGCAGCTTACCCGCGATGGTGATTTCGCTCACCGCCTCGGCAAGCTTTCCGTCGCGGATCATGAACCCGGCGGCGCCCCGCGAGTAGTCGCCCGTGATGCCGTTCACACCCATGCCGATGAGCTCGGTGACGTAGAGACCTTCCTTGATGTCGGCCATCAGCGCCTCGGGCGAGACGCTGCCCGGCTCCAGCCAGAGGTTGGTCGGTGCCGGGCCCGGCGGGCCGCCGGTGCCGCGCGCCGCATGGCCCGTGCTGGCGAGGCCGAGCTGCTTGGCACTCCGGCCATCCAGCAGCCAGGTGGTCAGCACGCCGTTCTCTACCAGCGCGCGGCGCTGGCCGCGCTGGCCCTCGCCGTCGAAGGGGCGCGAGCGCATGCCGCGCGGGCGCAGCGGGTCATCCATCACGGACATGCTGGCAGGCAGGATCTGCTTGCCCAGCGCATCCTTCAGGAAGGAGGTGCCGCGCGCGATGGCAGCGCCGTTGATCGCGCCCACCAGATGGCCCAGCAGCGAGTTGGACACGCGCGGGTGATAGATCACCGGGATGCGCCCGCTCTTCGGCCGTACGGGGTTGAGCCGCGCCACCGCCTGCTCGCCCGCGCGGCGGCCGATGGCGGCCGCGTCCTCGAGGTCCGTGAGGAAGGTCGCGCTGGAATAATCGTAGTCGCGCTGCATGCCGGTGCCCTCGCCCGCCAGCGCGGTGGCTGAGACGGAATGGGAGGAGCGCGTGTAGCTGCCGAAGAAGCCGCGCGAGGTGGCCAGCGAACGTGTGCCGCGCGACCAGCCGGCCGAGGCGCCCTCGCTATTCGTGATGCCCTTCACGCCCATGGCCGCGTCCTCGGCGATGGCGGCGCGGGCCAGCAGAGCCTCGGCATCGGGCTCGGCCGCGTCGCAGAGGTCGAGCGGGCCCCCATCGGCCGGCTCCGGCGCGTCGAGCAGCACGGCATAGGCGTCTTCCGGCACCACCCGCGCCATGGCCACCGCGCGCTCGGCCAGCGCCGCGAAGCCGGCGGGCGAAGTGTCGGTGCCGCTCACCACCGCGTTGCGGTTGCCGATGAAGACGCGCAGCCCGATGTCGCTGCTCTCGGAGCGCTCGAGCTGCTCGATCTCGCCGAGGCGCCGCTGCACGGCCAGCGAGGCGGAATGGACGAGCAGCGCATCCGCCTGCTCGGCGCCCGCCGCGCGCGCCGCGTCCAGCAGCGCGTTCAGAACCTCTTGATCGTTCACGCTACGAGCTTCTCGGCGATATCGGCGATCCCCGGCACGCGCGAGACGGGGCCCAGCGTCGCCAGCGTCGGCTTGCCGTGGAAGAGCCGCGCGGCGGCGCGTTGCACATCCTCCACCGTCACGGCGGCGATGCGCGCCTTGGTCTCCTCGACGGGGATGATGCGGCCATGCACCTGGAGCTGCCGCGCGATCTGCTCGCAGCGGCTGCCCGTGGATTCCATGGACATGAGCAGCGAGGCGCGAAGCTGCGCCTTGGCACGGTTCAGCTCTTCCAGCGTCACGTCATGCTGCACGCGGCGCAGCTCCTCCACCGCGACGGGCACCAGCTCGGCCGCCTGCTCCTCGCCCGTGCCGGCGTAGAGGGTGAAGATGCCGCTGTCGTGATAGGGGCTTGCGAAGGAGTAGATGGAATAGACCAGCCCGCGCTTCTCGCGGATCTCCTGGAAGAGGCGCGAGGACATGCCGCCCCCCAGCAGCGTGGAGAGCAGCTGCACCGGGTAGTGGTCTGCATCGGTATAGGTGGCCGAGGGGAAGCCCATCACAATGTGCACCTGGTCGAGGTCGCGCTCCTCTCGGTACTCGCCGCCGGTGTAGCGCGCGGGCTCGGCCTCGTGCGGGGTCACTGTCGGCAGGTCGGCGAAGTGCTCGTTGACGAGGGAGAGAAGCTGCTCGTGCTCCAGCGCGCCGGCGGCGGCGACCACCATGCGCGAGGGGCCGTAGTGCCGCGCCATGTAGTTGGACAGCACCTCCCGCGGCATCTTCTCGATGATCTCCTCGGTGCCGAGGGTGGGCCGGCCCATCGCCTGGTCCGGGAAGCAGGCGAGCTGGAAATGGTCGAAGACGATGTCGTCCGGCGTGTCGTTGGCCTGCCCGATTTCCTGCAGGATCACGCCGCGCTCCCGCTCCAGCTCCTCGGGGATGAGGGTGGAGTGGCAGAGGATGTCGCCGATGATGTCGGCGGCCAGCGCCGTGTCCTCCTTCAGCACCTTGCAATAGTAGGCGGTCTGCTCGCGCGCCGTGTAGGCGTTGATGTGCCCGCCCACATTCTCGATCTCGCGCGCGATGGAGGCCGCGTCACGGCGCGTGGTGCCCTTGAAGGCCATGTGCTCGAGGAAATGGGAGGCCCCGTTCTCCGCCGCCGTCTCGTTGCGGGTGCCGGCATGGACATAGGCGCCGATGGACACGGTCTCCACGCGCGACATGGTGTCGCTGGCGACGAGGAGGCCGCTGGGCAGGCGCGTGACGCGGACGGAATCGGTCATTTTCGGCAGGGGGGCTTTCTGAGAGGGGATTTCCAGGCTGGTGGGGGCATTCCTAGCCCGCTTCGGCCGGGCCGTCACATATCGGGTCCCCATCCCCATTGTTTCAACCTCTTGCGCGCAACCCACCCCCTCCTTCGCGGTTGCAGCAAGGCGCCCTTCCGGGCCGCGCCCCATTGAGGCCGCAAAGCCATCACCCTCCCGCCTTGGGCCGGACCGATCAGGGAGCCCCATGACGACGACATCTCCACGCCGGCTGGTCGAGCTCGATTCCCTGCGCGGCATCGCCGCGCTGATCGTGGTGCTGCATCATGCCTATCTCTCCATCCCCGACCTTCCCGCCTGGGTGGATTGGCTGCTGGACGCGACGCCCCTCCGCCTTGTCGGCGCCGGGCGGCCGGCGGTGATCTTCTTCTTCGTCCTCAGCGGCTATGTGCTGACCCGCGCGCTCGCGGCGCAGGAGGCGCGCCAGCCCGGCAGCGTCATGAACGGCCCTGCCTGGGCCAGCTATGCGGCGCAGCGATCCGTTCGGCTCGGCCTGCCGGTCCTGGCATCATTGGTGCTGTCCGCGGTGCTGCAGCTCCTGATCTGGGAGGCGCCGCTGCCGGCGGAGACGCCCGGCCTCGTCGGCGTCGCAACCTGGGCGAAGATGTGGAGCTGGAAGGGCTTCACCGAGCAGGCACTGCTTTTGAGCTCAGGCAATGGCTTTCAGCTCAACCCCGTGCTCTGGAGCCTGGTCCACGAATGGCGCATCGCGCTGCTGCTGCCCTTCGTGCTGCTGTTCCGGGGCCGGCTCGCGCCGCTCATGGCGGTGGCGCTGGTGGGGGCGGCCGTCGCGCGGCTCGCGGGCATGCCGGAAGGTGACGTGGCGCTGGGCAGCAGCCTGCTCAAGACTTTCGCCGCCACCGCCGGCTTCCTGCCCGCCTTCGCGGTGGGCGCGGCGCTTGCGCTCGGCCGCGTGCGGCGGCTGGACGACAGTCAGGCGCTGGCGGCGGGGATCGCGGTGCTGGTCATGGCCATGGCAGCGCATGATTACGGCGTGATCCTGGCCTCGGCGCTACTGATCCTGCTGGCGCAGCGGGACGGACGCTTCGCCTATGCCATGCGGCGCCCGGCCCTGCTCTGGCTGGGGCGGATCTCCTTCAGCCTCTATCTGGTCCACATGCCGCTGCTGGCGGCCGCCAACCACCTGCTGCGCGACCAGCGCGTGCCGGAGGTGGCGGCACTGATCGCGGTCGCGCTCTCCTTCCCCGTGGCGGCGCTCATGTGCCGCTGGGTGGAGATGCCGGCGCACCGGCTGGCCCGGCGTATCAAGCCCTCCGCGGCGAGGGTGCCGGCGGGCGCGGAAGCCTAGGCCGGCACGGCGTTGCGCCGTGCATGCGCGCGCACCATGGCCTCGACCTCGCCGAGGTCGTTGGGCAGCACGGTGAAGCGCTCCGGCCGCTCGTAGAGGTCGGCCAGGGCGGGGGGCAGCGCGGGGCGGATGCCGGTGGCGCGCTGGACGGCATCGGGGAACTTCGCCGGATGCGCGGTCGCCGCGATGATCAGCGGCATCTTCCTGTCGGACCAGAGCGCATGCGCCGCCGCCGTGCCGACGGCGGTGTGCGGGTCCGCCAGGTAGCCCGCGTCGCGGTGCAGGCGCTGGATCTCGGCCAGCGTGCCTGCATCGTCCAGCGTGAACCCGGTGAACAGCTCCCGCGCTTTCTTCCAGGCCGCATCGGGCACCGGCATGCGGCCCTCGGCGCGGAAATCGCGCATCAGCCCGGCCGTCGCCGCGCCGTCGCGGCCCATCAGCTCGAACAGCAGCCGCTCGAAATTGCTGCTGACCTGGATGTCCATGGAGGGCGAGAGCGAGGGCTCGACATCGCGGGCCGTCATGTCGTTGGCGGCCAGGAAGCGCGCCAGGATGTCGTTGCGGTTGGAGCCGATGATGAAATGCGCGATGGGCAGCCCCATCTGCCGCGCCGCCCAGGCCGCCAGCACATTGCCGAAATTGCCGGTGGGCACCGCGACCGCCACCTCGCGCTCCGGCGCACCGAGGTTCAGCGCGGCATAGGCGTAGTAGACGATCTGCGCCGCGATGCGCGCCCAGTTGATGGAATTCACGGCCGCGAGCCGCATTTCCTTCCGGAAGGGCGCGTCCAGGAACATGGTCTTCACCAGATCCTGGCAATCGTCGAAGCTGCCCTTGAGCGCGATGTTCGCGACGTTCGGGGAGAGCACCGTCGTCATCTGCCGCCGCTGCACCTCGCTGGTGCGGTTCTCCGGGTGGAGGATGACGATGTCCACCGCTTCGCGGTCGCGGCAAGCCTCGATGGCCGCGCTGCCGGTGTCGCCGCTGGTGGCGCCCACGATGGTGATTCGCTCGCCGCGCTTCGTCAGCACATGGTCGAAGAGGCGGCCGAGCAGCTGCAAGGCCACGTCCTTGAAGGCGAGCGTCGGGCCGTGGAACAGCTCCAGCACGAACTGATTGGGCGCGATCTGCACCAGCGGCGTCACGGCCGGGTGGCGGAAGCCGGCATAGGCATCCGTCGTGAGCGCGCGCATCTCGTCGAGCGTCATCGCCTCTCCGGCGAAACGGTGCAGCAGGCGGGCCGCGAGCTCAGCATAGGGCAGGCCGCGCAGAGCGCGCCATTCGGCCACCGTCAGGACGGGCCAGGATTCGGGCAGGAACAGGCCGCCATCCTCGGCGAGGCCGGCGAGCAGGACATCATCGAAGCCGCGCGGGGCGGCCTCTCCACGGGTGGAAACGTAGCGCATGGGGGCTGTTTAGGCCGTTGCGGGCCCATCGGGTAGGCCCGGTGATTCCGCTTCCCCAACCTTCCCATCGGGGCGTAGGATTTTCATGCGATTTGAACCAATAAGGGAGAGAGCAGTCACATGGGCAGCGACCTCGGGCGCCGGCTGACGGCGGAGTTCATCGGTACCTTCTGGCTCGTCTTCGGCGGCGTGGGCAGCGCCGTCTTCGCGGCGACCTTTCCGCAGCTGGGCATCGGCTTTGCCGGCGTGGCCCTGGCCTTCGGCCTCACCGTGCTCACCATGGCCTACGCGGTCGGCCATATCTCGGGCGGGCATTTCAACCCGGCGGTGACGCTGGGCCTTTGGGCAGCCGGGCGCTGCGCCAACCACCATGTCATCCCCTACATCATTATCCAGCTGGCAGGCGGCATCATCGCGGCGGGCGCGATCTACGTCATCGCCTCCGGCCGGCCGGACTGGGTCATTCAGAGCTTTGCCTCCAACGGCTACGGTCCGCACAGCCCGGGCGGCTACTCCATGGCCGCCTGCTTCCTGGCTGAGGCGATCCTGACCTTCATTTTCCTGGTCGTGATCATCGGTACCACGTCCAAGGGCGCGGCGACGGGGTTCGCGGGCATCCCGATCGGCTTCGCGCTGACGCTGATCCACCTGATCTCCATCCCCATCACCAACACCTCGGTGAACCCAGCACGCAGCACGGCGCCCGCGCTCTTCGCCGGTGGCGAGTACATCGGGCAGCTCTGGCTCTTCTGGGCGGCGCCGATCCTGGGCGCGCTGATCGCGGGCTTCTTCGCGCGCAGCCTCTTCGCCCCCTCCTCGATCGCGGACACGGTGGTCGTGGAGGAACGACGCGTCTCGTGATGGACGGCGGCGTCAGCGCCGCCTAGCTTCGTTCCTGGCCGGGAACCTTCCGGCCAGGGAGGAACCAGATGAAGATCAACCGTCGCCACATGGCGGTGGCCGCCGCCGTCACGGTCGCCGCCGCCGCCTTGCCCGCCGCTGCGCAATCCGCCGACGAGCGCGCCGTCGCCCAGGCCGTCGAGGCGCTGACCCGCGCCATGCTGAACCCCGACCGCGCCGCGCTGGAAGCACTGTCCCACGACGCGCTGAGCTACGGCCATTCGGCCGGACGCATCGAGAACAAGGCGCAGTTCATCGGCAACCTCGTCGAGCGCAGCAATCCCTTCGGCGAGATCAACATCACCGATCAGACCATCGCCGTGGTCGGCGACGACGCGATCGTGCGCCACAACTTCACTGGCAACACGACGGGCGGCGGGCGCGTGACACCGGTCCGGATCGGAATCCTGCAGGTCTGGAAGAAGCAGGGTACGAATTGGAAGCTCTTTGCGCGGCAGGCTTTCGTGAGGCCGCCGGCCTGAGGCGGCTTCGCCGCCGGGCCGCGAGGTCCGGCGGCACGAGGGCCGATCTCCCCAGCAGGAAGGGGCCGCAATGCGCGAGCACGAGATCGAGAACCCTTCCCGAAATCGTGCTCCATGTAGACCGGGAGGGGCACCGCCCTCCCGGGTCAATTATTCAGCAGCCTGAAGCTGCATCTCCTCCGCATAGGCTTCCAGCGGCGCGCAGGTGCAGACCAGGTTCCGGTCGCCATAGACATTGTCCACGCGCTTCACCGGCGGCCAGTATTTGTGCGCCTTCACATAGGGCAGCGGAAAGGCCGCTTCTTCGCGCGTGTAGCCGTGCGTCCACTCGGTCGCCATGACTTCGGCGGCCGTGTGCGGCGCGTTCTTCAGCGGGTTGTCGGCGCGGTCCATGCGGCCCTGCTCCACCGCGCGGATCTCGCCGCGGATGGCGATCATGGCGTCGCAGAAGCGATCCAGCTCCGCCTTGGTCTCGCTCTCGGTCGGCTCAACCATCAGCGTGCCCGTGACCGGCCAGCTCATGGTCGGCGCATGGAAGCCGTAGTCCTGCAGGCGCTTGGCGATGTCCTCGACCATCACGCCGCCGCCCTGCTGGAAGCCGCGGCAATCCAGGATGCACTCATGCGCCACCATGCCCTGCCCGCCCCGGTAGAGGATGGGGAAGTGGTCGCGCAGCCGTGCCGCCATGTAGTTGGCGTTGAGGATCGCGACCTGCGTGGCGCGCGTCAGCCCCTCGGCGCCCATCATGCGGATATAGGCGTAGCTGATGGGCAGGATCGCCGCCGAACCGAAGGGCGCGGCCGAAACCGGCCCGAAGCCCGTGGCCGGCCCGGCCTCCGCCACCAGCGGATGGTTGGGCAGGTGCGGCGCGAGATGCGCGGCCACGCCGATCGGCCCCACGCCCGGCCCGCCGCCGCCATGCGGGATGCAGAAGGTCTTGTGCAGGTTGAGATGGCAGACGTCGGCGCCGATGGAGGCCGGCGAAGTCAGCCCCACCTGCGCGTTCATGTTGGCGCCGTCCATATAGACCTGCCCGCCCGCCGAATGGATCAGCGCGCAGATCTCGCGGATGCTTTCCTCGAAGACGCCATGCGTCGACGGGTAGGTGATCATCAGCGCGGAGAGCTTGTCCGCGTGCTGCGCCACCTTCGCCTTGAGGTCGGCGACATCGACGCTGCCGTCGCGGTCGCTCGCCACGACCACCACCTTAAGCCCCACCATTGCCGCCGAAGCGGGGTTGGTGCCGTGCGCCGAGGCCGGGATCAGGCAGATGTCGCGATGCGCCTCGCCACGCGCATGGTGGTAGGCGCGGATGGCGAGCAGGCCCGCATACTCGCCCTGGCTGCCGGCATTGGGCTGCAGCGAGACGGCCGCGAAGCCAGTGACCCCGCAGAGCCACGCCTCCAGCTGGCGGATCATCGCGAGGTAGCCCTGCGCCTGGTCGATGGGCGCGAAGGGATGGATGTCCGCGAAGCCAGGGAAGGTGACGGGGATCATCTCCGCCGTCGCGTTCAGCTTCATAGTGCAGGAGCCGAGCGGGATCATCGAGCGGTTGAGCGCGACGTCCTTGTCTTCCAGCCGCTTCATGTAGCGCAGCATGGCGTGCTCGGCGTGGTGCGAGTTGAACACCTCCGCTTCCAGGAAGGGCGTGGTGCGGACCAGCGCGACAGGCTCGCCGCCCGCGGGCTCCAGCGTGGCGAGATCGTCGCTGTGGAAAAGCGCGACCAGCGCCGCGAGTTCCGTGCGATTCACCGTCTCGTCGAGCGCGACGGCGACGGCGCCGTCATCGACGCGGCGCAGGTTGAAGCCGGCATCCAGCGCCGCCTTCATGATCGCGTCGGTCTTCGCACCGGTCTCGATGCAGACCGTGTCGAAGAAGGCCGCGTGGCGCAGCTTGAAGCCGCCTTCCTCCGCCGCACCCGCGAGGAGGCGCGCCTGCAGCGCGACGCGGCGCGCGATCTTCTTCAGCCCCTCCGGCCCGTGCCAGACGGCGTACATGCTGGCCATGACCGCCAGCAGCACCTGCGCGGTGCAGATGTTCGACGTCGCCTTCTCGCGGCGGATGTGCTGCTCGCGCGTTTGCAGCGCGAGGCGCATGGCCGGCGCGCCGGCCGCGTCCACGGAGACGCCGACGAGGCGCCCCGGCAGCGAGCGCTTCAGCGCGTCCTTCACCGCCATGTAGCCGGCATGCGGCCCGCCATAGCCCAGCGGCACGCCGAAGCGCTGCGAGGAACCGACGACGATGTCGGCGCCCATCTCGCCCGGCGGCTTCAGAATGGTCAGCGCCAGCAGGTCGGCGGCGACGATGGCGAGCGCGCCGGCCGCATGCGCGGCCTCGATCTCGGAGGTGATGTCGCGGACCTCGCCGGTCGTGCCGGGATACTGCGTCAGCACGGCGAAGGGCTTCTCGGCCGCGATGGTCGCGGCGATGTCGGCGGGCTTGCACAGCACCACCTTGATGCCCACCGGCTCCGCGCGCACGCGCACCACGGCGATGGTCTGCGGATGGCAGTCGTCGGCCACGACCAGCGTGCTGCCCTTCCCCTTCACGGAGGAGTGCGCCAGCGTCACGGCCTCGGCCGCAGCGGTGCCCTCGTCCAGCAGCGAGGCGCCGGCCATGGGCAGGCCCGTCAGCTCGCCGATCATGGTCTGGAAGTTCACCAGCGCCTCGAGGCGCCCCTGCGCGATCTCGGCCTGGTAGGGCGTGTAGGCCGTGTACCAGCCCGGATTCTCCAGGATGTTGCGCAGGATCACCGGCGGCGTGTGCGTGCCGGAATAGCCCATGCCGAGCAGGCTGCGCTTGCGGATGTTGCGCTCGGCCAGCGCGCGCAGCTCGGCCAGGGCGCCCGCCTCGTTCACCGGGCTCGGCAGTCCCTTCAGCGTCATGCCCCGGATGTCAGCGGGGATGGTGCGCGCCGTCATCTGCTCCAGGTCGGCGCAGCCGACCACCTTGAGCATCTCCGCTACCTCGGCCTCGGTCGGGCCGATGTGGCGGCGGATGAATTCGCCCTGGTCCTCGAGGGCGGCGAGCTCCTGCAGCGCGCTCACGCAAGCGTGTCCACATAGGCCGCGTAGGCGTCGGCATCGAGCAGGTCGTCCGGCAGCTCGCCGTCCAGCTCGATCTTGAAGAACCAGCCCTCGCCGGTCGGCTCGACATTGATCTTCGCCGGGTCGTCGATCAGGGCTGAGTTCACCTCGACCACCTTGCCCGAAATCGGCGCATAGACGTCGGAGGCGGCCTTCACGCTCTCGACCACCGCCACGGCCTCGCCGGCCGTCACGATGCGGCCGGGCTCGGGCAGGTCGACGAAGACCACGTCGCCCAGCGCGTTCTGCGCGTGGTCAGTGATGCCGACGGTGGCGACGCCGCCCTCCATCCGGATCCATTCGTGGTCCTTGGAGAATTTCAGCTCGGACATGATGCGCTCCTCAGCGGGCGTAGCGATGGGGTTGGAAAGGCATGGGCGCGATACGGCCGGGCAGTGGCCTGTCGCGCACGATGAGGTCGAGGGCGGTGCCGTCGGCGGCGGCATCGCGGGCCACGTAGCCCATGGCCACCGGCGCGCCGACCGAAGGGCCGAAGCCGCCGGAGGTGACTTCGCCGATCGCGACGCCGTCCTTCTGGATGGCGCTGTGCGCGCGCACGGGCTGGCGTCCCTCGGGCCGGATGCCCACGCGCAGTCGCTTCACGCCGTTGTCGAGATGGTCGCGCACCACATCGGCGCCGACGAAGTCCCAATCCATCCGGCGGCGCTTACCCATGGACCAGGTGAGCGCGGCTTCGACCGGGCTCGTGGTCTCGTCGAGGTCATTGCCGTAGAGGCAGAGGCCAGCCTCCAGCCTCAGGCTGTCGCGCGCGCCGAGGCCGGCGGGCATCACGCCCGGCATGGCCAGCAGCGCCTTCGCCAGCGCCTCGGCCTGCCCGTCGGGCACGGAGATCTCCAGCCCGTCCTCGCCCGTGTAGCCGCTGCGGCTGGCGAGCACCTTGATACCCGCGATCTCGATCTCGCCGATGCCCATGAAGGTGAGGGAGGTCGGCACCAGCGCGGCCACGCCGGGACCTTGCAGCGCGATGAGCGCGCGGTCAGGCAGCGGCTTCAGCTTGACGCCGGTGGGCAGCACGCTCTCGATCAGCGGGAGGTCGACGTGTTTGCGGCTGGCGTTCACGACGAGGAACAGCCGGTCGCCCAGGTTGGCGACCATGAAGTCGTCCACGATGCCGCCGGCGGGGTTCATCAGCAGGCCGTAGCGCTGGCGGCCGGGCTTCAACGCCTGGACATCGGCGGGCGTGAGCTTTTCGAGGGCCGCCGCGGCGCCCTCGCCGACCAGCTCCGCCTGGCCCATGTGACTCACGTCGAATAGGGCCGCGCTGGCGCGGCAGTGCAGGTGCTCGGTCATGATGCCGGCGGGGTACTGCACGGGCATGGAATAGCCCGCGAAGGGCACCATGCGCCCGCCCAGCTCCTTATGGAGCGCATCGAGCGGTGTGGTGAGAAGCGATTCGGAGTCGGTCACAGAGCCCCCTGCCGCATCGCGCGGCGGTTGAGTTCGTGACCCCCCTCTGTCCATGGAACCTGAGAGATTCAGGAAGGGGAAACCTTCCCTTACTCCGTCGGTGTCAACCTTTCGGCTGAGCTTTCCAGAGCGCCCAATCCCCCGCGGCCCTTTTGCCTGAGCGTTTCCGGGGGCCGGTTGCGCCTTCGGCGGCCCGGCTCGAAACCGGGCTCTCTCCCGCGCGGGATGCACAGGCGGGAGTCTCTTGCCCCGCCGGGCGAGTCCGCGCAAGCGTCATCTCGGCTTCATGACGTGCCATGAAACGGCCCTGCCCGCGAAACCGGCTCCACGCGCCGGATTCGCCCAGGGCATGGGCGGCTCATACCGGCGGGTACAAGCTTTGACTCGGGTCGAGGCGGCGTAGGTAGTCCGGCGAAGCCAAGCAAACCTGAGGTTTGCGCCCCGGCGAATCAAGCGGTGGCGAAGCTCTCGGCGAGGCTCTGGAACATCGGCAGCCCGTCCGTGCCGCCGACCAGCGGGTCCACGCAATTCTCCGGGTGCGGCATCAGGCCCAGCACGCGCAGGTTGGGCGAGAGGATGCCCGCGATGCGGTTGATGCTGCCGTTGAGGTTCTCGCCCTCGTAGCGCAGGGCAACCAAGCCCTCGCCCTCCAGCCGCTCCAGCGCCGCGTCGTCGCAGAAGTAGTTGCCGTCGCCATGGGCCATGGTCGCCGTAAAGGTCTGGCCGCGCTGGAACTGGTGGGTGAAGGCGGTGTCCGCGCGCTCGACCCGCATCCGGCAATCCATGGCGAGGAAGCGCAGCGAGGCGTTGCGCAGCAGCGCGCCGGGCAACAGCCCCGCCTCGGTCAGCATCTGGAAGCCGTTGCAGACCCCCAGCACATGGCCCCCGCGCTCGGCATGCCGCTTCACCGCGGCCATGATGGGCGACTGCGCGGCCATGGCGCCGCAGCGCAGGTAGTCGCCGTAGGAGAAGCCGCCGGGCAGCACCACGAGGTCGAGGCCCTGGGGCAGTTCCGTGTCGCGGTGCCAGAGCATCTCGGGCTTGCGCCCGCTCACGCGCTCCAGCGCCAGCGCCATGTCGCGCTCGCGGTTGGTGCCGGGGAAGACGATGATGGCGGCTTTCATGGGGTCATGACCTCGCGGGGCATTTCGGTGCTGGATATCGGCCGCGGCGCGGCGCGGCACAAGTTGAAAGCGCGGGGGTCACCCCTGCCAGACGCGCAGCCAATGGAGCAGGCCCAGGATCACGGTGGTGCCGATGGCCGCGATGGCCGCCGCCGTCACCCAGCGGTCCGCCAGGGCCCGCTGGCGGGCGATCCATCCCTGGCGCGGCGCCGCGGGACGAGCAGCGGAAAGCCGTGTCTCACGCCAGCGCAGCGCCATGAAGACCAGCACCGTCATCACCCCCATGATGAGGAGCGATGCCTTCACCATGGATAGAAGAGCCAGCCCAGCGGGTTGAAGATGCCCTCGATCAGCAGGCTGATCGGCCAGAAGAGACCGCCCAGGAAGGCCTTGGACAGGTAGAAGAACACCTGCGTCAGCGGAAAGGGCGTCTCCAGCGGCGGGCCCAGCAGCAGGTAGGCGGCCGTCGTCAACAACCGCCAGCCGGCCAGGATGACCGACGAGGCGATGAACCAGCGGAGCGTGGTTTCTCGCGCTGTCACACGATCTCCACGGTGAAGCTCTCGATGACCGTGTTGGCGAGCAGCTTGCGCGCCATGTCCTCGCCGGCGGCCTTGGCCTTCGCGGCATCACTCTCGGCGGTCTCCACGATCATGACCTTGCCGACGCGCACCTCGCCCACGCCTTCGAAGCCCAGCCCGCCAAGCGCACGCTCGATGGCCTTGCCCTGCGGGTCGAGCACCCCTGCCTTCGGAAACACCGTCACCTTCAGCTTAGTCATCCGCAATCCCTTCCAATCCCTTCCACTCGCCGCAATCCGGGCGAAGCTGGGCTTCGCCCAGCCACTCCGACCCCGCCAGGGATCAGTGCCCATCCGCCCCCGCGCAAACTCCGCCAGGAGGTTTTGCGGGGAGCTACTGCATCTGTTCCGGGCCCTTCATGTCCCGGATCCCGGCCTCGGGCAGGATGCCGAGGCGCCGGGCGACCTCCTGGTAGCCCTCCTCGACCTTGCCCAGGTCCCGACGGAAGCGGTCCTTATCCATCTTCTCACCGGTCTTGCTGTCCCAAAGGCGGCAATTGTCGGGGCTGATCTCGTCCGCCAGCACGATCCGCATCTCGTCATTCTCGTAGAGGCGGCCGAATTCCAGCTTGAAGTCGACCAGCGAGATGCCGACGCCCAGGAACAGCCCGGTCAGGAAATCGTTCACGCGCAGCGTAAGCTGGACCATGTCGTCCAGGTCGTGCGTCGAGGCCCAGCCGAACGCGGTGATGTGCTCCTCGCTCACCATCGGGTCCTGCAGGGCATCGTTCTTATAGTAGTACTCGATAATGGAGCGCGGCAGGCGCGTGCCCTCCGCGATGCCCAGGCGCGTGGACATGGAGCCCGCGGCGACGTTACGCACCACGATCTCGAGCGGAATGATCTCGACCTCGCGCACTAGCTGCTCGCGCATGTTCAGGCGGCGGATGAAATGCGTAGGGATGCCGATCTCGGCGAGGCGCTGCATCAGGTACTCGCTGATGCGGTTGTTCAGCACACCCTTGCCGGTGATCGTGCCCTTCTTCTGCGCGTTGAAGGCGGTGGCGTCGTCCTTGAAGTATTGGACAAGCGTACCCGGCTCGGGGCCTTCGAACAGAATCTTGGCCTTGCCCTCATAGATCTGACGGCGGCGAGCCATGGCATTAAGTCCTTTGTATCCTAGCGGGGCATATAGCAGGCTTGTCCATGCGTGCCACGCGCATCAGGGAAGCGCGAGCGCCTCGAAGGGCGTGCGGTCCGGGGGGCCGGCTGCGAATCGCCATTCGCGCTGCCCCTCGGCGCCCAGCGCCAGCAGCGAGGAGCAAACGGTGCCGAAGCCACCCAGCGGCGGCACGTTCAGCGCCTCGGCCGTCGAGCCGCTCGAATCGGCGAGCAGCGTGGGCCATTCGCCCCAATCCGGCGGCTCGGGCGCCTTCGCGGCGCGGAAGCGCGGGAGGTGACGGGCGGTGCGTGCGCTGGTGAGGTCATTTGGCGGATGGGCGGTGACCATGGTCACGCCCTCGGACAGCGCGGTGACCTCGGGCGCGCCCTCGCCCAGCCCGGCCAGGAACCAGGCGCTCCGCGCATCGGCAATCACGAGGTTGAAGGAGCGCCAAAGCCCGGCATCGAGCCCGCCCATGCGGTGCGCGGCCTCGGCGGCACTGGTGGCTTCCGCTGCCATCAGCGGCAGCTCGCCACGGGAGCGCTTGCCGGCCGCGGGGCCGAGACTGCCGGGGCGGTTCAGCACGGCGGCCACCACGCCCTGGCGGCCCAGGGCCATCCAGGTCCCGCCGGCGAGAGTGTCGCGGCCGCCCAGGATGCCCGGCCAGAATTCGGCGGGTGGCTCCCATTCCCGGTCCAGCCTCTCGTCGCGATTGGCGGCAAGCAGGAGCGGCCAGGCATGGCCTGGCCGGCGGAGCAGGATGACCGTGCACATCCCCGCCGGCTTATCCCGGCGGGAAGGCGCTGGCTACCAGCGGCGGTAATAAGGCCGGTAGTACGGCCGGTAATACGGGCGCGGCGCGTAATAGCGCGGCGGCGGCACGTAGACCGGGACGCGCGGCACGAAGACCGGCGGGGGCGGGGCGTAATATACCGGCGGCGGCGGCGGCGCGTAGTACACCGGCGGGGGCGCCGGGGGATACGGGTACCACTGGGCCTGGGCCGCGCCGGTGAAGCCAAGGGCGGCCACGCCGGCGATCATCGCAGTCTGGAACATCCGCATGGGAACGTCTCCTTCAGTCCCTGCTGTTCAACGTACAACTCATGGCAGAACCGTGGCGAAAATCAGCCACGATGCCGGCCGCCGCCACCGCCCCGGCCGCCACCCCCGCCGGAATAGCGAGGACCACCGCCGCCGCCGTGGCCGCCCCAGCTGGGCCTGGGGCCACCGCCACCACCGCCCCAGCCGGGACGCGGGCCGCCACCGCCATGCCCGCCCCAACCGGGGCGCGGGCCGGGAGGCGGGCCACCCCATCCGGGGCGCGGCCCACCCCACCCGCCGCCGTAATAGCGCGGAGGGGGCGCCACGTAGCGGGGACCGCCGCCCCAATAGCCGCCGGCATAGACCGGCCGGGCGTAGCCGCCGGCGTAGTAGCCGCCACCATAGGCGGGGTATGTGTCGTAGCCCGTCGCGTAATAGCCCGGGGCACAGGCGGCCACCGATGCCATGAGGCCGAGGGCCGCCAGGATGCGAAGCCCGCGCATGACGTTCTTCTCCTCCTGAGGGGCCTTCTCGCCAGGTCGGGGGTGCCTGGGCTCAGGGCCCTGCAGGATCAACCCGGGAATACGGCCCTCGTTGCGGAGAGAGGCATCCCGGTATTGTCATATGGGTCGCGCGGCATGGCCGAACCATGGCGGGATTTCAGCATTTTCGGGGTATCTGGCCGCCCCGCTTCCGAGCGGGCCAGGAACTCAAAACCCACCGGGCGGAATCCGGAAGGCCGCGCCCTTGGGCCGCTGCGCCGCCCGCAGCATCGAATCCAGCTCCGAGAGGAAGCGCGAGCGGTCGGCCTGCGTCATCGCCGCCGGCCCGCCCGTGCGGTCGCCGGTCGAGCGCAGGTGCTCGGCCACCGCGCGGCCGGCGAGCGCGCCGCCGATATTGTCGTTCGTCCAGGGACGGCCCTTGGAGTTGATGGCCGAGGCGCCCTTCTCCAGGCAGCGCGCGGCCAGCGGGATGTCCTGCGTCACGCAGACGTCCGCCGCCGTGATGCGCTCGGCGATCCAGTCGTCCGCCACATCCGCGCCCTCGGTGACGATGACGCGGTGGATCAGCGGATGTTCCGGCAGGCGGATGCCGCGCGCGCCGTTGGAGACGACATGCGTGGCGATGTTGAGCCGCAGCGCCACGCGGAACGCCTCCTCCCTCACGGGGCAGGCGTCCGCGTCGATGTAGAGCTCGGTCAGCTGCCGAAGACCCGCGCGAAGATCGTCTCCACATGGCGGAAGTCGCGCTGCGGATCCATGGCCGCGTCCAGCGCCGGGCCGTCCATGAACTTCGCGACCTCGGGCTGGGAGAGCAGGTTCTCGCGGAAGCGCTGCATGTCGGGCTTGCCGAGCTTCAGCCAGGTGGCCATCGCCGCCTGCTGGACCGCCGCATAGGCGCCCTCGCGCGACATGCCGGCCTGGGTCAGCGCCAGCAGCACCTTCTGGCTGTGCACCACGCCGCCGAGGCCCTCGAGGTTCTCGGTCATGCGCTCGGGGTAGATGGTCAGCTTTTCCATCATCCCCGCCACGCGCATCAGGGCGAAATCCAGCGCGATGGTGGCGTCGGGGCCGATCACGCGCTCCACGCTCGAATGGCTGATGTCGCGCTCGTGCCAGAGGGTGATGTTCTCCAGCGCGGGCATGGCATAGCCGCGCACCAGGCGGGCCAGGCCCGTGATGTTCTCCGACAGCACCGGATTGCGCTTGTGGGGCATGGCCGAGCTGCCCTTCTGCCCCGGGTGGAAGAACTCCTCCGCCTCGCGCACCTCGGAACGCTGCAGGTGGCGGACCTCGGTGGCCAGCCGCTCCACCGCCCCGGCCACGACGGCGAGCGTCGCGAAGAAAGCGGCGTGGCGGTCGCGCGGGATCACCTGCGTCGAGACCGGTTCGACCGCGAGGCCGAGCTTCTCCGCCACGAAGGCCTCCACGCGCGGATCGACCGAGGCGAAGCTGCCGATGGGGCCCGAGATGGCGCAGGTCGCGACCTCGGCCCGCGCCGCGATCAAACGCTGACGGTTGCGGGCGAATTCGGCATAATGGTTGGCGAGCTTGAGACCGAAGGTGGTGGGTTCGGCATGAATCCCGTGGCTGCGGCCGATCGTGGGGGTGAACTTGTGCTCCTCGGCCCGCGCCTTGAGCGCGTTCATGACAGCCTCGACATCCGCGATGAGCAAATCTGCCGCCCGTGTCATCTGGACGGAGAGGCAGGTGTCCAGAACGTCACTGCTGGTCATGCCCTGGTGCATGTAGCGCGCGTCCTCGCCGATCCCCTCGCCCAGCCAGGTGAGGAAGGCGATGACGTCGTGGCGCGTGACGCGCTCGATCTCATCGATCCGCTCGACATCGGCCGCACCCATCTTCGCGACCTTGGGGCCGCCCCCGGCGCGGATCGCGGCAGCGGCGGAAGCCGGGATCGTGCCAAGCTCCGCCATCTTCTCGGCCGCCAGAGCCTCGATCTCGAACCAGATCCGATACCTGGACTCGGGGGACCAGATTTCAGCCATGGCCGGGCGGGTATAGCGGGGTACCATCAGTGCCTCTCCTCGAACTCGGGGCGCCTCGAATTTGGGAGTGGTGTCGCGCTTTGCATGCCGCGGGGCAAGCGGGCTTGGCCGCGGCGGGCATTTCTGTCAGACGTGCAATAATTGAGGCCCTGCCTCCTCGTTACAAATTTAAAATGTGAAGGATCGCGCGCATGCCGGATTGGTTTGTACCCCTCCTCCAGGTTCTGATGATCGACATCGTCCTGGCGGGGGACAACGCTATCGTCGTCGGCATGGCGGCCGCCGGGCTTCCGGCCGAACAGCGGCGCAAGGCGATCCTGTGGGGTATTGGCGCGGCGACCCTGATGCGCATCGGCTTCGCCAGCATCACCGTGCAGCTTCTCTCCATCGTCGGCATCACGCTGGCGGGCGGCGTCCTGCTGCTCTGGGTCTGCTGGAAGATGTACCGCGAACTGCGCGACGGCGGCGACCACGCGCATGAGGTCGAGAACGCCGAGGCCGCCGCCAATGCCGACGGCGCGCCGCGCAAGACGCTGCGGCAGGCCATCATCCAGATCCTGGTCGCCGACGTGTCCATGAGCCTCGACAACGTACTGGCCGTGGCCGGCGCAGCGAAGGACCACCCCTATGTGCTGATCGTGGGCCTCGCCATCTCTGTCGTGCTGATGGGCGTGGCCGCGACGCTGATCGCGAACCTGCTGAACAAGCACCGCTGGATCGCCTGGGTCGGCCTGCTGATCATCCTCTACGTGGCCGGCGACATGATCTTCTCCGGCACGCACGAGGTCGCCGAGAGGGTGCCGGAGGCTTATTCCTTCCTGCTGCTGCCGCTCGGCTATCTGGCGCTTCCGGGGGTCTTCCCGGCCTGGCTCTGGGCGGTCGTGACGCTGGCGCAGATCATGATCGTGGCCTTCGTCGTCACCCTCATGGTCGACGCCACGAAGAAGATGCTGAACCGCAACTGACGACCCATGAGGGCGCCGGGTTCACCTCCGGCGCCCTTCATGGCCGAAACGTTACCTCACTGCAAAGACAGGCGAAGGCGACAAGTCTAGGGTCTTGAGACAGGGCCTGCCGTCCGGCATGGCTCCCTCATCCCAACCTGGATGGGCCCGCGCCCTCGCCGCTCCCGCGGCGAGCCATACTCGGATGCGACGCCCTCCCACCGCCTCCGAGGAATCTCCGCGCCATGGATCTCGCATCGTTCGCCGCCAGCTGGAACTGGGTGACACTTTCCGAAATCCTGGGCGTGAACCTCATCCTCTCGGGCGACAATGCGGTCCTGATCGCGCTGGCCGCCGCCGGCCTCCCGGCGGCGCAGCGCGGCAAGGCCATTCTCTTCGGCATGGTCATGGCGGTGGTGCTGCGGGTGATCCTCAGCCTCGCGGCAGTCTATCTGCTCGCCATCCCGGGCATCATGCTGATCGGCGGCCTCGTGCTGCTCTGGATCGCCTACACCTTCTTCAAGGAGCTGCGCGAGAAGGACAAGGACGAGGCCGACGGCCATGTGGACAACGCGCCCAAGACCATGGCCGTGGCGCTGCGCCAGATCGTGATCGCCGACGTGTCCATGAGCCTCGACAACGTGCTGGCCGTGGCTGGCGCGGCCAAGGGCAACATGGAGATGCTGATCATCGGCCTCGTCATCTCCATCCTGCTGATGGGCGTCGCGGCCACCCTGATCGCGAAGCTCCTGGAGCGCTTCCCCGTCATCGCGTATATCGGCGTTGCTCTCATTGTTTATATCGGTATCGAGATGATCTATCACGACGTCCAGCATTTCATGAGCGGCGCGCATGCCGCTTCCCTGACCCCGGCGCTGATGCTGCCGGACGGGAACTCCGCGGTTTGATGCGGCGCCTGCTGCCGGCCGCTCTGGCTCTCCTGTCCCTCGGCGCTTGCGCCATGGACGGAGCGTCGGACGCCACGCCCGCCGCGCCGCCCATCCCGCCCGTCTCGGCGCCCGAGCTTCTGGCTCGGCGCCTGCCGGCAGAGGCCGCCGGTTTTACCCGGGGCGCGCTGGTGCCCATCCGCCAGCCGCAGGTAGGCGTCGAGCAGGCCTATGCCACGCCGGGCCGCACCGCGGCCGCCTTCGTGCAGGTGCTGCGTCCGGCGGGCGGCGAGCAGCTGCCCCAGGGCACGTCCTCCCCGGCCGTGCAGCAGGAATACCAGCGCTCCGTCACGGAAGCCGAGCGCGGCACCGGCCCGCACCGCCGCCTGCGCGTCGCCAATGAATTCAATGAGCCCGAGGCCGACCCGATCTTCCGCTGCGCGGAGCTCGAGGGCACCTATGGCCGCCAGCCGGTGCAGAGCATGATCTGCGTGGGCGCGGCCGGTGGGCAGCTCCTGCGCGTGCGGGCCTCGATGCCCCGGCGCACCCCCGCGCTGGCCGATTCCCGCGCCTTCCTGCGGGAGATTGTGAGCTCCATGAGGAACGTTCCCACCCCGCCGGAAGGCGGGTGAGGGATATCCGGCGCCGGCCGCTATGCGGCCGGATGGTCCTGGAGGGTGGCTCGCTCAGGCCGCCCTGCCCCAGCTTCCTGCCCTGATCCGCTCGTAGAGCGGTTTCAGGAGGAAGGGGCTCAGGAAGAGCGGGAACTGGCACAGTACGAAGAACAGCACGATCCCCGGATCCGTCGCAGCGGGCATCACGGCGATGTAGAGCGCCATGTTGCGGTTGCCCGCCATCAGCCCCGAGGACAGCGACACCCGCTGCCCGAACCCCGCGAAGACCCCCGCCGTCATGGCGTTCATCGCCAGCGTGCCGCCGAAGGCCATGGCGATACCGCCCAGGATCAGGCCCGGCGCCGCCAGAAGCCGCGCCAGCACCCCGTCCATCACGCCGAAGCCGTAGAGCACCACCAGCAGGACCACCGCGCCGTCCACCGCCCTGCCCCAGCGGTCCAGCAGCGCGGGCGGGATGATCCGGCGCAGGACCATCGAGATCACCAGCGGCAGCCCCACCAGCAGCAACAGCCGGAGCATCAGCCCCTGGATGGAAATCGCGAGGTCGATCCCCAGCAGCCCCAGCGCCAGCGGCGGCGCCGTAAAGGGCAGGATCAGCGTGGAGAGGATGGCGACCACGAAGGCCAGCTCCCCATCCAGCCCCACCAGCCGTGCAAAGGCGGGGGAGGAAGTGGCCGCGCAGCCCGTCGCCACGATCACCAGCGCCGCCGCGAAGGGCCCCTCCAGCCCCGCGAGCCAGACCAGCGCCCAGACCACGATCGGGCTCAGGATCAGCAGCCAGAAGAGCAGCGCCGCCACCAGCACCGGCCGGCGCAGATAGGCGATGACCTGCGAGAGATCCACGCGCAGCAGAACCAGCACCATCAGCAGGAAGACGATGGGCGTGATGGCCCCGCGCGTCACGGCGGCCAGGGGCGGCACGAAGAGCCCCACGAAGATGGCCCCCGCCAGCAGCGACGCCCCACGCAAGGCAGACCATTCGAGGAAGCTTCGGAGCAGGTGCAAAGGACCAGGTCGCGATTGGTGGAGCCGTCACGATGTTCTATAGGCGGGCGGGTGTCCGCACCACCTGCCCCCCCGCCCGATTACCTCACGCGCCTGAATACCGAGCAGCGCGAGGCCGTGGAAACGCTGGACGGCCCGCTGCTGGTCCTGGCCGGCGCCGGGACGGGCAAGACGCGCGTGCTGACCACGCGCTTTGCCCACCTGCTCATGACCGGCCGCGCCGCGCCCCACCAGGTGCTCGCCGTCACCTTCACCAACAAGGCCGCCCGCGAGATGCGGGATCGAGTGAGCGCGATCCTGCAGCGCCCCGCCGAGGGCCTGTGGCTCGGCACCTTCCACGCGCTGGCGGCCCGCATGCTGCGCCGCCATGCGGAGCTGGTGGGGCTCAACTCCTCCTTCACCATCCTCGACACGGATGACCAGACGCGGCTGCTGAAGCAGGTGATGGAGGCCAATGGCGTCGACCTCAAGCGCTGGCCGCCCAACGGGCTCATGGGCATCATCCAGCGCTGGAAGGACCGCGGCCTCACGCCCGAGCGCATCCCCGCCGCCGAAAGCTCCGACTACGCGAACAACCGCGCGGAAATGCTCTATGCCGCCTACCAGGCGCGGCTCGTGGCGCTCAACGCCTGCGACTTCGGCGACCTGCTGCTGCACGTCACCGAGATCCTGCGCACCCACCCCGACGTGCTGGAGCGCTATCACCGCCTCTTCCGCTACATCCTGGTGGACGAGTACCAGGACACGAACCTGGTGCAGTACCTCTGGCTGCGGCTGCTCGCGCAGGGGCACAAGAACATCTGCTGCGTGGGCGACGACGACCAGTCGATCTACTCGTGGCGCGGCGCCGAGATCGAGAACATCCTGCGCTTCGAGCGCGACTTCCCGGGCGCCGTCATCGTGCGGCTGGAAAGCAACTACCGCTCCACCCAGCCCATCCTCGCCGCCGCCTCCGGTCTCATCGCGCGCAACGAGGGGCGGCTCGGCAAGACCTTGCGGCCGGGGCGCAAGGATTCATCCGGCGAACGCGTCCGCGTCGTCTCGCTCTGGGACAGCGAGGAGGAGGCGCGCATGGTCGGCGCCCGCATCGAGGAAGCGCGGCGCGAGGGCACGAGCCTCGGCGAGATCGCGGTGCTGGTGCGCGCGGGCTTCCAGACCCGCGCCTTCGAGGAACGGCTGATCACCCTCGCCATCCCCTATCGCGTCTATGGGGGCGCCAAGTTCTACGAGCGGCTGGAGATCCGCGACGCCATCGCCTATTTCCGCGCCCTGTCGCAGCCCGCGGACGACTTGGCCTTCGAGCGCATCGTGAACACGCCCAAGCGCGGCCTGGGCGATACGGCCATCGCCGCCCTGCACCGCCTGGCGCGCGAGCACGAGATGCCGCTGCGCTTCGCCGCCCAGCGCCTCATCGAGGGCGACGCGCTGCGCCCCCGCCCCCGCGCCGCGCTGCGCGAGCTGCTGGAGGGCCTTGCGCGCTGGGGCGCGGGGCTGGAGAAGGAGGGCCATGTCGTCGTCGCCGCCCAGGTGCTGGAGGAGAGCGGCTACATCGACATGTGGAAGGCCGACCGCAGCCTGGAGGCGCCGGGCCGGCTGGACAACCTCAAGGAGCTGCTGCGCGCCATGTCGGAATTCCCGAACATGGGCGCCTTCCTGGAGCACATCGCCCTCGTCATGGACGCCGACGACGCGGCGGAGGGCGAGAAGGTGAGCCTCATGACGCTGCACGCGGCCAAGGGGCTGGAGTTCGACATGGTCTTCCTGCCGGGCTGGGAGGAAGGCCTCTTCCCGAGCCAGCGCAGCCTGGACGAGGGCGGCGCCAAGAGCCTAGAGGAGGAGCGGCGCCTCGCCTATGTGGGCATCACACGCGCGCGGAAGCACTGCATCATCAGCCACGCCGCCAACCGCCGAATCTACGGCAATTGGACGAGCAGCATCCCCTCGCGTTTCCTGGATGAGCTCCCGGAATCGGAGATCCTGCGCGAGGGCGGCGTGAAGCAGGCGCCGCGCATGCCCTCCTCCGTCTTCTCGGCGGGCGCGCTTGCGAGCCGCCCCCGGCCACGGGTCATCGAGGCGGGGGCCTGGGAGGTGGACCAGCGGCCCGAGCGCGAGAAGGCCTTCGCCGTCGGCGCTCGCGTCTTCCACTCCAAATTCGGCTATGGCCGCGTGACGGCGGTAGATGACGACAAGCTGGAAATCGAATTCGAAAAGGCGGGACAGAAGCGTGTGCTCGACCGCTTTGTGGAGCCTGCCTGACGATGAAGAAGCACCCCGCCCAGCTCGAGACGCTGGTCCTCGACGCCCTGCCCGAGGCCGCCGTGCCCAGCTACGAGGCCGCGCTGCTCTCGGTCAGCGCCACCGTCGCGCTGTTCCGCGACGAGGCAACGGATACTTGGCGCATCGAGGCAGTGCGCGAGGCACTGGCCGACCAGGACTCGCTGGCCGCGGCACTCGCGCTCGCCGCCGGGCTCTCGGGCCATGACGCCGCGCTGGAGCGCGCGCCCGTGGAATCCGACGGCTGGCTGGCCCGCACCGTCGAGGCCTTCCCGGAGCAGGAGATCGGGACGCGCTTCCTGATCCGCCCCACCCATGTGCCCCAGCGCGTGACCTATGGCCGGCACGTGCTGGTGCTGGATGCAGGCATCGCCTTCGGCTCGGGCGAGCATTCCTCGACCCAGGGGTGCCTTATGGCGCTGGAGGGGCTTTCCGATGCGCCCCGCAACGTGCTGGACGTAGGCTCGGGCAGCGGGATCCTGGCCATGGCAGCCTGCAAGATGCACCCCGCGGCCAGAGCGCTGGCGACGGATATCGAGCCATGGTCGGTGCGCGTCGCGGAGGAGAATGCCGCGATGAACGGGCTGAAGAAGCGGATGCGGGTGATACTGGCGGATGGCTACCGGCACGCGGCGATCCGCGAGCGGGCGCCGTTCGATTTGATCTTCGCGAATATCCTGGCGCGGCCTTTGTGCGCGATGGCGGCCGATCTGGGCGCGCATCTGGCGCCCGGTGGCCGCGCCATCCTGGCGGGTCTGCTGGGCGTGCAGGCGAGGATGGTGCTGGCAGCGCATCGGCGGGCCGGGCTGGTGCTGGAGCGGCGGATCGATTTGGCCCCCTGGTGCACGCTGGTGTTGAGAAAGGGATAGGACCCTCACTCGGGCGGGAGTTAGGCCTGCGTTTCCTCGTAGGCCCTCCACACGCGCTCGGCGGCCCGCCTTTCCGACTCCGGGCGACCGGCGAGCCGGCGGCTGAGCTCCGACCAGCTTTCGACGCCGTGAAGGTCGCTATTCGCCTCCGCCTCCCGCACGAAATCCGCCTCGGGCGAGGCCTCGAAGCGGCAAGTCTCGAGATATTCCTTGAATGAGATCATGGCGCGGTCCTCCAACGGAAATGTTCCGGGCTGATCCCCGGGCGGCTTCCGGTCCCTCCGGATCAGGCTGAGTGAAGAGCAGCACCGCTCCCCGAAAGTCCGGGCTAGCTCGCGGGCGGAGCAAAGCATTCCGGCCGGCGAAGCCGGAGAGTCTGCACCAGCAGCAAAAGCTTGATGTCCATCGGCTCTCCCGCATCAGCAAGCCGTGCCAGTTCGGCGAGAGGCATTTCCAGAACGGTGATCTCCTCGTGCTCCTCAGCCAGGCCGCCGCCTTCCGCCACGCAGTCGGTCTCGGAATAAGGTGCCAGGAACAGCGAGACACGTTCGGTGGACAAAGCCGGCATCGTCCAGGCACGAGCGACGGGCTCCAGCTGACCGAGCCGAACTCCGATCTCCTCCATGGCCTCGCGTCGCGCGCAGGCTTCGGCGTCCTCCCCTTCCAGCCGCCCGGCTGCAGCCTCGAGGACCATGCCGTCGCCCCCGACGAAGCACGGCGGGGTGCGGAACTGACGGATCACCAGCGCGACCCGTCGCTGAGGGTCATAGGGCAGCACCATGGCCGCCTCGCCGTGATCCTCGATGTCGCGCCTGGTCGACTGGCCATCGGGCAGGCGGATCGTGGCCAGGATCATCCTGGCCCATCGGCTGTAGACGATTTCGGTGCTCAGTATCTCGGCCATGCACCCCTCTCCCCGCCAAAACGGAATGCCACGGAACCCTCAGGCCACGAGATGATCCGAGCCGTTGCCAAGCACCCGCGGCGCTGTTTCGGCCCTCAGCTGGGAAAACCAACGCACCGTCTCGCGCAGGCCCTCGGTCAGCGTGGTATGGGGCGCCCAGCCGAGAAGCTCCCTGGCCCGGTGGATATCGGGCCGCCGGCGACGCGGATCATCTTCGGGCAGGGCCATGTGCACGACTGACGACCGCGATCCCGTCAGCGCCAGCACCTGTTCCACCAACTCCGCGACAGTCAGCTCGGCGGGATTGCCCATGTTGACCGGGCCCGGCTGCACGCCCTCGTAGCGCATAAGCCGCATGAGCCCGTCGATCAGGTCATCGACATAGCAGAAGGAGCGGGTCTGGGAGCCGTCGCCGTAGATGGTGATGTCGCTCCCGTCGAGCGCCTGGGTGATGATGTTGGACACCACGCGGCCGTCATCGGATCGCATGCGGGGACCGTAGGTATTGAAGATGCGCACGATCCGAATGTCGGCCCGCCCGGCACGGTGGAAATCGAGCGCCAGAGATTCCGCCGCGCGCTTGCCCTCGTCGTAGCAGGCGCGCGGACCGGTGCAGCTGACATTGCCACGGTAGCTTTCGGTTTGTGGATGCACTTCCGGGTCGCCATAGACCTCGCTGGTGGAGGTCAACAGGAACCGGGCGCCACGCTGCTCCGCCAGGCGCAGCAGGTTGCGGGTGCCGACAACGCTGGTGAGCAGCGTGTGTTCCGGATCAGCCTGATACTGCACGGGGGACGCCGCGCAAGCGAGGTTGAAGATCATATCGACCCGGCGCGGCAACATGGCGGCGAAGCCAGCCTCAATCACGTCGGCCTCGACGAAGGTGAAGCCGGGGTGCTGTTCCAGACGGCGCACCGTCCTGCGCTGACCGGTCTGCAGGTTGTCCACGCACCAGACCTGCACGCCATCCCCAAGCAACGCCTCGCAGAGATGGGACCCCAGGAAGCCGGCCCCACCCGCGACCACCGCCCGCTTTGTCTGACCGTTCTTCATGGAAGTTCCCTCTGGAGTTCTGGCTCGCGAAAGGAGCAGGCAGGCGTGCGTGGATGCGCCGCCTCAAGCTCGTTGATGAGCTGCGCGGCCCGGTGCTTCGATGTATGCGCCGAGAGAATGCGTGCACGCGCCGCACGGGCGATGCGGTCGCGGCGTTCGGCCGATGGATCGCAAAGAAGCGCGAGCACCGTTTCCGTATCCTCCGCGAGCACGATCTCGCTGCCGGGCCGCATCACCGCATCAATGCCGGGCCACGTATCCGAGATGACGGGAGTTCCGCAGGCGGCCGCCTCGAAGAGGCGAACACTCGGGCTGAACCCGGCCTTGACCATGTCGGCCCGCGTCACGTTCAGGGTGTATCGGCTGGCAGCGTAGAAACTGGGGTGGTCCGAAGGTGCCACGTGTTCCAGGCGTTCGACATTCGCGGGCCAAGCGATATCGGCCGGATACTGCGGCCCCGCCACGACGAAACGAAGGTGGGGTGCACGGCGCGCGGGCTCCAGCAAGAGCCGCTCCAACATGGCTTGGCGATCCGGGCTATAGGTGCCGAGGTAACTGAGGTCCCAGCGCCGATCCACGTCGCGGGGACGGTACAGCTCTGCATCCACTGAGCAATGAAGCGCGCGCGCCACGGGCGCCCCGTAGCGCCGCATCAGCAAGTCCAGCGTCGGGCCACCCGTGAAGGACAGGTAAAGGTCGTAGCCGGCAATGAGTTCGGGCGAGAGGTAGTCGTGCTCTCCCTGGGCCAGCTTCGCGAGGGTGACGGGCGTATCGATGTCGTAGAATGCGGTCGTCCCGCGTGCCACCTCCTGCACGAAATGCCCTACTCGCACGCCCTCGGGCACGTAGGAGCCGACGATCACCGCATCGGCTCCGGCGATGACCGGTGACCAGCGACGCAGCCCGGCTAGGTCCTTGTAGAACTCCAGCCGGCAGTACTCAGGCGCCGCCAGGTCCCGGTGGGCGGCGTACCAGGGCACCTCCCGCTCCAGGAACGTGATGCGATGTCCGAGCGCGGCGGTGGCACGCAGAAGCGCCCTGTAGGTCGTGGCATGTCCATTGCCCCAGGAGGAGGAGAGGCTGAGGCCGAGCACGACGATGTCCAGAGAGCCGCTCATGCAGCCCTCCCGGCAAATGCCCTTCGCACATGGGCGCGAAGAAACGCATCCACCTGAGCTCCACGGATGGCGTAGGTATGGTCGGCGAGAACGCGCCGCAGAGCCGCTCCCCCGATGGCGCGCGCACGCATGGGTGTGAGGGCGGCGAGCTGCTCCGCCACGTCCTGACCGTCGCGTGCGACCAGCACTTCCTCGCCCTCCCTCAGGAACATGTCGAGCCCGGTCCACGCGTCGGTGATGAGACAGGCGCCGACTCCACAGGCCTCGAACACGCGGGTTGCGGGTGACCACCCCGTGGTCGCCATGCTGTCCCGCGCGATATTGAGGACGGCGAGCGGCGAGCAGTTGAAGGCATTGTGGTCACGCGTACCGACATGGCCGATCTCGCGCATGTTCGGCGGCAGGTGCTTGTCGTGCCAGCCATTGCCGCCCAGCAGGAAGTCGCGCCCCGGCAGCCGCCAGCCAGCGTCGAGAAAGAAGGTCTCGACGCGCGTCTCGCGGTCCGGCAAGCGATTCCCGAGGAAAGCGAGATCGGCCGCAAAGCGCTTTTCGCGCGGCACCGGAAAATGCGTCGCAGGGTCGAGCGCGTTGTAGATCGGCACGCAGCTTCGCGCGCCATAACCCAGATAGGCGCCGATGACCGGCGGGCCGCCCCCATAGGTGAGAACGAAATCCAGATCCGGCAGCGCACGGCGCAGCGGATGATCCGGTGCGCCGGAAATCTCAGACAGCGTGGCCGGCGCGTCGACATCCCAGAAGATGCGAATGGCGTCGGCCCGGGCCGCATGCATCACGCCCGCCAGCAGTTCCTCGTCATACGCGCCGACACCGCTGGCCTTGACCACCACGTCAGCCTCGGCCGCCCGTCCGATCACGCCGCGCAGCGACAACTCGTCCGCCTCGTAGACCACGACGCGCGCCCAGTCCGGCGGGTCCATGTCGCGGTGCTGCTGCCGGTCGAAGATGTCGGGTTCGTAGAACGTGATCTCGTGGCCACGCAAGGCGAGATCACGTAGCAGACCGCGATAGTAGGTCGCCGCGCCATTCCAATAGGAGGACAGGAGGCTGGAGCCGTAGAAGGCGATTTTCACGCGGCATTCTCCATCATCGGCTGAGGGCGGAGCTCGGACAGGATGGCGAGCAGCTCGTGCATGCGATGGTTGCAGCTGTGCCGGGCGCGGATCGTGGTGAGTCCGTTCTTCACAAGCGCGGCCCGCAGCTCGGGATCGTGGCGCAGCGCGCGGAGATGCCGCGTCATTGCGTCGCCGTCGGAAGCTGTGAGAAAATCCTCGCCGGGGCGAAACAGGTTTTCGCTGTCCTGCCAGGGTGCGGAGACCAGCGGAATGCCGCAAGCCAGCGCCTCGAAGACGCGGATGGTGGGAATCCCCGGCAGCATCGTGACATAGAAGCGCCGCGGGACATGGACGGTCGCGATATGCCGCGCGAAGACCGCAGGCGCGGCGGCATTGGGAAGCCAGCCGCGGAAGCGTGCACCATATTCCTCGAGTTTCGCCAGAGCGTCGTCCGGGTAGCGCACCCCATGGATATCCAGCTCGATTCCGGCATCCCGGGCCGGCTGCAGCAGCAGTGATTCGATCTCCTCGCTGCGCTCGCCGTCGCCCCAATTGCCGATCCATGTGAGGCTCCTGCGAGGACCCTCCTGCACAGGCGGATGGAAGTGCCTGACATCCGCCGCCTCATGCCAGGTCCAGACCCGCCGCCCCCAGCCCCAGCGGCGATAGACCTCCGAAAGCGTCTCGCCGAAGGCGAGCACTCCGTCATAGCCGCTTAGGTCGAAGGCGCGGATGGCGTCTGAATCGCTGACGGCGCGATGATGCGTATCGTGGAAGAGCAAGGTGAAGCGCCCGCCCTGCCGGCGCAGCCGCCCGATGAATGCGACCAGGGCTGGCTCATTCCATTCGTGCACGACCACGACGTCGGCATCGGCCACGGTCTCCTCGCACGCAGCCCAATCCCCGTAGGGGCGCGGAGCCAGTTCAGGATAGGCTTCGCGGAAAGCCCTCAGCCCATCGGGGCCGTGATCCTGTTCGAGATTCTGCAGGCTCCACGGAGCCTCGGGCTCCATGGCGACCACGTCGTCGCCCCTGAGCGCGAATTCGCGCAGCACACCCCGCAGAAAATGCGCGTTTCCGTGATTCCAGCACGATCGCAGGGAGTGAGTGAAGTAGACCAGCTTCATGCGGCGGACTCCATCAGGGACCGATGCCGCAGGACGTCGCGATAGAGGTTCAGCATGCCCTCCACCATCGCGTCATCGGTGTAGAGGCTGGCGCGGCGATATGCGGCCCCACCACGCTGCACTCGCAGCGCTGGGTCCGCGCACAGCATCTGCAGAGCCTGGAGAAAGCCCTCGTCATCCTCCGGCGCCACGTAGATGGCCGCGTCCCCCCAGATCTCGCGAAACGAAGAGATATCGGAAAGGACCAGCGCGCATCCCGCCTGCGCGGCCTCCAGAACCGCGAGGCCAAAAGGCTCGTACCGAGCCGGCGAGACGAAGATGCCGTTGGCCGCGTAGCAGCGCGCCATCTCACCGGAATCCAGCGCTCCCAGATGCCAGAGCTTGGGAAAGGCCGCGCTTCTCCCATGAGGCGCGGCAAGCGGGCCGGCAACGAGGATGGGTGCCGCCAACCGCGGCGCGATCCGGTCGAGCAGAGCGATGTTCTTGGCTTCGTCCCACAGCCGTCCGGCCGCCAGGACCCCGTCGCGCACCCCGTTTGTCATCGTCCGCGGCGGGCGCCCATTAGGCACGACCCAGGGTTGGCGGCGGAGGCCGTAATGCGCCTCGGTCATCCGGGCAAAGCTGCGGCTAGGAGCGACCAGTGCATCGGCCACGGCATAGCCGGCGGCGACAAGCGCGCGCTGCCGCGCGAACTCCTCTGGAGGAGTCGTGTCGCGCATCGTCTCCCACCAAGTGGCGACGCAGGAGTGGCAGCCCACAACCAGGGGGATGCGCAAGTCGAGGCTTGCGGCCAGGGCTGGGCTATTGAGATGAACGATCCCCGCACCGGAGCTTTCCGCGAGGCTACCTAGAGCGGCGCCGGCCGCCTCCAGCGCCTTGTCATCCGCGCCCATCCAATCCAGCGGCAGGTCCGTGATGTGCAGCCGGCATCCCGCGGCACGCGCCGCCTCGGCCTGCGCCGGGGTCGGCCGCGGCCCGAGTACCGCGAGCGTCACCTCGACATTCCGAGCGACGAGGCCGCGCGCCAGGTCCAGCGTATGGGTCCAGACCCCGCCGACCGCGTCCGTCGTGAGAAGGATTGAGGTCACGAGCGGAGGCATGCGGCCTCCAGCTCGTGCAACGGGATTGGGCGCTCGTCCTGAATGTCGCTGAAGCTGTCGAACTGGGAGAGGTAATGCGCATGCGCCCGCTCCCAGGCCAGCTCATCCGGCGCGCCCCACAGGCGGCGGTAATCCGGCGAGCTGGGATAGGGATACAGCGGCACCGGGTCATTGGCCCAGACGCCGGCGCGCCGCAGCTTCGCGCGCCATTCGGCGATCAGCGCGGCATCGTCGCTCGCTGTCTTGATCAGGTTGGCCTGCACGAAGGGCACCGTGCGGCGCGCATGGATCAGGCGGTCCGCCAGGTCGTCGGTGGAGCTCCGGCAGTTCTTATCCAGCGCGGCCCGGCCCTCCTCGGTGAGGCTCTCCACACCGGCCTCGATCGAGACGCACCCGGCAGCGCCGAGCAGGTCCAGCATCTCCGGCTTCCACAGATCGATGCGGGTCTGGATACCGAAGATGATCTTCCGCTCCACCAGCGCCTCGAGTAGCGCGCGCTGGGGAAGGAAGATCTCATCGATGAAGTAGACGTACTCTACTCCCTGCGCGATCAGCCGGTCGATCTCCTCCAGCACGGGCGCTAGGGCACGGCGCCGGTACTTGTCGCGGAAATCGATCTTGGCGCAGAAGGTGCAAGTGTAGGGGCAGCCCCGCGATGCTTCGACTTCGGCGCCAGGCCCCCGTGGCGGGGCGTCAAAGCGGTGGTGATGGTGGGCGTGGCGACGGATCCATTCGTCGGGCCAGCGCAGCGCCGGAGCATCGACGAAGCTCGCAGCGGCCGCGCCGCCATTCACCTGAATTTCGCCTTCCTTCCACCAGGCAATGGAAGGGACACGCTCCAGGTCCTCCGCGCGGGCCAGGCGCTCGACGATTTCTTCGCATTCGCCCAGGACCACCACGTCAGCGCCGAGCTTGCGCAACGCGGTTCGCGGGGTCGCCGAGCCATGCGGACCGACGGCGACGGTACGCCCGCCGCGCCGCCCCAGCGCGACCAGGAAGGCACGCGGAATGCGAAGTTCGGGCTGCGCGCACCGCCAGAAGAGGTAGGTCGGCGCCGTCGTTACCACCGTCATATCCGGCGAGAAGCCGGCCACTAAATCGGCCAGCGCCTCGGTCGACGTGTCACAGAGGTGGCCATCGAGCATCAGGGTTTCGTGGCCGGTGGCCTCGAGGCGTGCCGCGGCGTAGCCAAGCTCCAGCGGCAGATGCGGCTCACGGGACCCGAAGTAGATGCTGTTCTCGAAGCTCCAGGGTGGGTTTACGAGGGCAATTCTCATGGCTCCGCCCCCGCCGTGCTCATGCGCAATCCGCGCTCGCGCTCCAGCCAGCCGGCCAGCGACGCCAGGCCGATGCGCCAGGGCATGGGTTCGTGCAGGCCGAGCACGGTGCGCGCCGCGCGGGTGTCCGACACGTAGTAGCGCTGATCGCCGGCACGCCATGCCGAGTACCGCGTCTCGATGCTGCGCCCGAGCAGGTTCTCGATCGCGGCGATCACCTGCCGCAGGCTCACGGCGTTGCCCGGTCCCCCGCCCAGGTTGTACGCGCGGCCGCGGGCCGTTCCGATCCGCTGCCAGGCTTTCACATAGGCTTCCACGGCGTTCTGCACGTGCAGCAGATCACGCACCTGGTAGCCATCGCCGAAGATGCTGAGGGGCTCGCCCTGCAGGGCGCGAATAAGGAAATGCGCGACCCAGCCCTGGTCCTCGGTTCCCATCTGGCGCTGGCCGTAGATGCAGCTCATGCGCAGCACGACAGCAGGGACGCCGAAGCTGCGATCGAAGTCGAGCACGTACTGATCCGCGGCGCCCTTGGAGCAGCCATAGGGAGTATGAAGGTCGAGCGGACGCGCCTCGCCGATGCCGGTTTCGCGTACTGTCGCGTCGATAGGCACATAGCGTTCTTCGACGGATTCCATGGCCAGGTCAGCGAGATCGCCATAGACCTTGTTGGTGCTGGCAAAGACCATCGGCACGCCCCCTCCCCGTCGACGCATCGCGTCCAGGATCCTGAAGGTGCCGCACAGATTGACGTCGAAATCCTCCTGAGGCTCGGCCAGGCTCGTTGTCACGGCGACCTGACCCGCCAGGTGGAACACCGCCGCCGCATCGCGGACGGCTTCCTTGACCGCGTTGGCATCGCGGATATCGGCGATCATCGTCGAGATCCGCGCCGGATGCCGGCGTCGTAGCCAATCGAGATTTGCCTCCACGCCGGGCCGTGCGAGGGCATCGAGCACGAGAACGTCGTTCCCCTCCCGAGCCAGCGCGTCGGCCAGGTTCGAGCCGATGAAGCCAGCGCCGCCCGTGACGAGAAGAGGCCTACGTGATCGGATGGGTGGCGCAGCGTTCATGCCACCAGCCCCCGGGCCTCAAGCTCCTGCCGCGCCTGTGCGACGCGGTCCTCTGCCTGCTGGCGCCCCACCCATTCCGCCAGTTCCGCCAGATCGTCCTCGAAATCGCGATCGGACGAGAAGCCGAGCTCGTCGCGGATACGTGAGATGTCGGCGATGTTGTGGCGGATATCGCCGCTGCGGGCTTTGCCGGTGATCTCGGGGCCGAGCGCCGGTTGCCCCATGGCGCGGGCCAGTGACAGCGCCACTTGCTCGACACTGCGATCCACGCCGCTGGCGACGTTGTAGACCTGGCCTGCCGCACGCGGATGCTCCAACGCCAGCAGAACGGCGCGCGCGACATCCTCGACATGAACGAAGTCGCGCCGCTGCTGGCCATCCTCGAAGACGATCGGGCGCTGGCGGTTGTGCAGCCGCGAAGCGAAGATGGCGAGCACGCCGGTGTAGGGATTGGAAAGCGCCTGACCCGGGCCGTAGGCATTCCAGAGCCGCAGCGCCACGCCTTCCATCCCGTAGGCCGGCGCCAGCGTCAGGGTCAGGCGCTCCTGCACGTATTTGGTGATGGCGTAGACGGAGGCGAGGCTCGGCCGCTTGGTTTCCGGTGTGGGTACGGGCCTCAGCGGGATCCCCCGCGAGTCCACTGGATCCCAGCTCGCGCGGCCGTCGCGGCGGGGTGGGCGGAGAACGTCCTCATGCAGCCGCCCCTCGGCGTCACGATAGAGACCCTCGCCGTAGATGCTCATCGAGGAGGCGACAACCACCCGCCGCACGGGCCGCAGGATGAGCTGCTGGAACAGTGACGCGGTGCCCAGGTCATTGACCGAAACGTAACGGTCGATCGCATACATGCTCTGGCCGACGCCGACCTCCGCAGCGAGGTGAATCACGCTGTCGACGCCCTGGAGGGCAGAGGCCAGCGCCGTCGCGTCCCTGATATCGCCCCGCAGGAATTCGACCTCCCCGTCGAGGCATGACGGGCCGCGGCCGCCATGCACCTGGTCAATGAGGCTGTCGATGACCTTCACCTTGTGGCCCTGCGCGAGCAGAAGGCGTGAGACGTGGCTGCCAATGAAGCCAGCGCCGCCGGTGATGAGGATCGTCTCGCGCATGGCAGGGCCTCTCTCTCGCGCTGGTCGGCGCAAAGGTAAGTAGAAGGATTGAGGCCCAACGTCGGCGATTAGACAGAGTTGCGAAATAAGTCTGATAAAGCCAAATAACAAATGTTACTCTAACAATAGATATACCGTTTATCTCATATATATCCTTACCGCGCTCAATCGACAAACAAATGTTAATTCTTCCATTTGTTAGGTTTTGTAGGTGTGGAAGCCGGATATTATTGGACAGGAAAACTCAACCCGAACGCGCCTACGCCGTTGTTGGCACGCACGCTCCCCACCCATCCTGGGCCACGCGTGCCTTTGTCAGGGAATGGTGCGCTGTGACGGATTCGGCATCGCTTCGCGTGGGAATCATCGGGGCGGGGAATTGCGCGTCTTCCTTCGTGCAGGGGCTGAGCTTCTACCGCGACGCGCATTCGAATGAACCGCCACCGGGGCTGATGCATGCCGACCTCGGCGGATATCATGTGCGCGACATTGAACTTGCCTCGGCCTTCGATGTGACCGCCGCCAAAGTGGGCCGCGATCTCTCCGAGGCACTGACGGCGCCGCCCAACAACACGCATATCTTCGCGCCCCTCGCTGCCCAGGGCATCGAGGTGAAGCGCGGACCGACACTCGACGGACTCGGCAAGTATCTCCGCCAGGACGTGGAGGAATCGGAGGCGCCGGTGGTCGACGTCGCGGAGGAGCTACGTCGCAGCCGTACCGATGTGCTGGTCTCCTACCTTCCCGTCGGCTCTCAGCGAGCCTCGGAATGGTATTGCGAGCAGGCGCTGGAGGCGGGCTGTGCCTTCGTGAACTGCATCCCTGTGTTCCTCGCGTCCAACCCGGCCTGGCAGCAGCGCTTCGCGGTGCGCGGCTTGCCCATCATCGGCGACGACATCAAGAGCCAGGTGGGCGCCACCATCGTCCACCGTGTGCTGGCCAACCTCTTCCGCGAGCGCGGCGTCAGGATCGACCGCACCTACCAGCTCAACTTCGGGGGCAATGCCGACTTCCGGAACATGCTGGAACGTGAGCGGCTGGAATCGAAGAAGATCTCCAAGACGCAGGCGGTGACCAGTCAGCTCGACGTACCGCTGCCGGCCGATGATGTGCATGTGGGGCCGAGCGACTTCGTGCCCTGGCTCACGGATCGCAAATGGGCACAGATCCGTATCGAGGGGACCAGCTTCGGCGGCATGCCCCTCAACCTGGAACTGAAGCTCGAGGTCTGGGATTCGCCCAACTCCGCCGGCATCGTCATCGACGCGGTGCGCTGCGCGAAGCTCGCGTTGGATCGCGGTATCGGTGGCGCGCTGGCGGGACCGTCCAGCTACTTCATGAAGTCGCCGCCGCAACAGTTCACCGACGGCGAAGCGCGCGACCGAACCCTGCGCTTCATCCAGGGGCTCGACTGAACCATGGCGCTGATGCTGCACCTGCTGCGCCACGCCCTGCATGACCACCCCCCCGACATGCTGTGCGGGCGGATGGCCGGCGTGCGTCTCGCCGCGGAGGGCGAACGGCAGGCGGCATGCCTCGGGCGCCGCTTTCCGCTGGGCTCCCTCGACGCTCTGTTGACCAGTCCGGTGCGCCGTTGCCGGGACACAGCGGCCGCCCTGGAGCGGGCCTGCGGCCTTCCCGCCATCGTCGATCCTGCCGCGGACGAAGTGGATTTCGGTGACTGGGCGGGACAACGGTTCCCTGCGCTTCAGGCAGATCCCCGCTGGACGGCCTGGAATCTCGACCGCGATCACGCCGCGGCGCCCGGAGGCGAGACGACGCACGCGCTGCGCGCGCGGGTGATCGCGCTCCTCGACGGAATTCTGGGCCTGCATCCGCAGGGCCATGTAGCCGTCATGACCCATGCCGAGATCGTGCGGACCTCGGTGCTGCACATCCTCGGCCTGCCGATGCAGGCCTACGACCGGCTGGAGGTCAGCCCCGCTTCCATCACCACCCTCTCGCTCTGGATGGGTGGCGGACGGCTGCTCGGGCTGAACGACGTGTCGCACATCATGGCGCCGGTGCCGATGAGGGAGATGGAATCCGCATGACGCCCAAGGAATTGATCCGCTCCCGGGCCCAAGCGCTCGGCGAGTGGTTCCACAATATCGACCTGAAGGGCGTGCCCACGGCGCCGAACCATCCGCTCGGCGACCATCCTGGTCAGTTCTGGCGACTTTTCCAGCATGTGCTCCCACAGGACATGAGCGGCTGGAGTGTGCTGGATATCGGCTGCAACGGCGGCTTCTACTCGCTGGAAATGAAGCGACGCGGCGCGGCACGCGTGCTGGGCATCGATCATGACGACGACTACCTCGCACAGGCGCGCTTTGCCGCACGGACGCTGGGACACGATATCGAATTCCGAAACATGGCGGTCTACGACGTGGCGCAGCTCCGCGAGCGCTTCGACCTCGTGATCTTCATGGGCGTGCTCTACCATCTCCGCCATCCGCTGCTCGCGCTGGATCTGATCCACGAGCACGTCGCGACGAAGCTGATGCTGTTCCAGTCCATGCAGCGCGGCTCGACGGAGGTCGCGCCCCTGGCGGCCGACTACCCGTTCGAGAATGCCGCGATCTTCGACCTACCCTCCGCGCCCCGAATGCAGTTCATCGAACACCGCTATGCAGGGGACAACACCAACTGGTGGGTTCCCAACCGGGCGTGCGCCGAGGCCATGCTCCGCAACACGGGTTTCAAGGTCCTGGAGAACCCTCACCCGGAGGTCTATCTCTGCCGACGCACCACACCGGCCGAGGGTGCAGGTGCCGTCTATCCGGCACGGGACGCGCGCGCATGATGCATTCGGCGATGGTGTGGAACGAACCGAACAACAAGTCGCACTGGGATCCTGAGGTCGATCCGGACTGGGTGCTCTTCGCGGAAACGGCAAAGCTCGCGGGCGAGGCCATCCGGGCGGAAGGCTCCAGCGTCACGCGGGTACTGGGCGGGATGTCGCCGATCGATCCGCTCTTCCTGCAGAAAATGGATCAGCGCGGCGTCCTGGCGCAGATGGATGCGGTGGCGGTCCATGGCTTTCCACTCGACTGGAACCTCTGGCAAATCGAGGAATGGCCGGCCAAGGTCGCCGAGATCCGAGCCGTCACCGAGCTCCCGGTCTGGGTCTCGGAGGTCGGGGCCTCATCTTTCGGCTCGGAAGAAGTACAGGCCTGGGCGGTCGGCCGCACGGCTGGTCTGCTGAGGAATGCGTCGCCCAGCATCCACTGGTACAGCCTCTACGATCTGCCGCGCGAATGGGAGGCGACGACCCGCCATCGAGAGGCTGAGGGCTCCTCCTATTACCGTCATTTCCATATGGGGCTGCTGCGACAGGACGGCTCGCCCAAGCCCGCCGTTGAGGCCTTCGCGGAACATGGCCAGGGCCTGGGCATCTGCCAGTGGTTCCATTTCGAGGATCACCGGCTGGCCGATGCTGCAGCCTGGCTGAAGCGGCTCGGTGTGCGGCGGCTGCGCACGGGGATCTCCTGGGCCGACAGCTTCCGCCCCGGCGCTCTCGGGTGGTTCGACCGGCAGATGGCCGCGCTGGAGGAATTCGATGTCACCGTCACGTTTTGCTTCACGCCTGAGCATCGCGGGCTGGCGCCGCATCACACCAGCGCGCCGCAGGTGATCGAGGAATTCGCCGCCTTCTGCGGGAGCATGACGCGCCGTTATGCCGCGTGAGCTGGGCGGGGCGCGCAACACTGGAGCATGACAAACGTTTTCGGAGGAAAGGGCCGTTCTCCGCCAACGCGCACCGGATGAACAGCCAGATCGCGGGGTGGATCGGATGACGCGGGCTCGCCAAGTGGCCGTTCTGGCATCCCTGCTCCTCACGCTCGGGGGCTGCGAGCGCGAGGAGCGCCAGACCCGCACCGATCCTCCCGTGGCGGCCGCGTTGGATGGCGTGGCGGTGATGCCGGTGGGCGTCGGGGGCCGCCCGCCGGAGGTCTATGCGGCGCTCGGCAAGCCCTATCGTACGAACGCCTATCAGCTTTCCCAGGGCAAGCAGCTCTACGAATGGTTCGGCTGCCCCAGCTGCCACCGGGATGGCCAAGGCGGCTCTGGTCCGTCGCTGATCGACGGCTGGTGGGAGTACGGCCCGGACCTTGTCTCGATCTACAGCTCGATCCGCGACGGGCGGCCCCATGGCATGCCCGCCTTCCGCAACCGGCTGACCAACGACCAGATCTGGCAGTTGGCCGGCTACATCCAGGTGCTGGGCGCTTCCAGCGCGGACACGGCAGCACCGGGGCGAAGCGACCGGCCACAAACCCGCCCGGCGGAGAACCGGGCGCCGGCGTCCATAGTGCCGCATTGACGATGGCGATGCGCCGCCGCCCTTACCTAGCCCTGTTCGCCTGCATCCCGTCGGCCGCTTGCAATGGCTGGCAATCGGCGCTCGATGCCCGCGGCAGCGGCGCGCGCGCGCTGGAGGCGTTGTTCTGGCCCGTGACGGCGGGGCTGGCGCTCATCTGGCTGGCCGTGATGGTGATGCTGGCGGCCGCGTTGCTGCGCCGACGGGATGAAGTGCCAACTCAGGCACCGCGGCGCGCCGAAATCGCGGTCTGGGCCGCGACGGTCGGAACCGTTCTGGTGATCAGCGCGCTGACACTGGCCAGCCACCTCACCACCCGGCAGATCTCTCGTGCCGAGGCGGACCCCCTCGTCATCCAGGTGCGTGGCTACCAGTGGTGGTGGCAGGTCACCTATCCCGGCGAGGTCGAGGTCGTCACCGCCAACGAGATTCACGTCCCCATCGGACGGCAGGTGCGCCTGGAGCTGAGCTCGGCAGACGTTATCCATTCCTTCTGGGTGCCGAGCTTGACGGGCAAGCAGGACATGATCCCGGGCCGCGCCAACACGCTGACTTTCACCGCGGAGAGGCCCGCCCTCCTGCGTGGGCAATGCGCGGAGTTCTGCGGGCTGCAGCACGCCCATATGGCCCTGCTGGTGATCGCGGAAACACCGGGTCAGTTCGAATCGTGGCTGGCCGCGCAGCGGCAGGACGCAGCGCCCCCGAGCGAGCCGCTGCTGCGCGAGGGCCAGCGCATCTTCGAACAGCGCCCCTGCGCAGCCTGCCACCGCGTGCGCGGCACGGAAGCTGCCGGCACGATCGGCCCGGACCTCACCCATTTCGCGTCGCGCGGCACCCTCGCTGCAGGCGTGCTGCCGATGACCCGTGGCGCCATCGCCGCCTGGATCGCCGATCCGCAGACCATCAAGCCCGGGAATAACATGCCGCTCGTCCCCCTCGCCCCGGAGGAGCTGCAGGCGGTTTCGGCCTGGCTGGCGAGCCTGCGATGAGCGTTGGGAACCTGCCACGCGGCCTCCGCGACACCGAGCTGGCCGATGACGCCATGGCCCGGGTGCTGGAGCGAACATGGCACACACCGCCAGGCTGGCGCGGCTTCTTCACCACGGTCGATCATAAGATCATCGGCCGGCGCTATATCGTGACGGCTTTCATCTTCCTCCTTCTCGGCGGAATCCTCGGCCTGGCGATGCGCTGGCAGCTCGCACGGCCGGAGGCGCGGGTCCTCGATCCCGATCTCTACAACCAAGTCTTCACCATGCACGGCTCGAACATGATGTTCCTCTTCGCCGTGCCGGTGATGGAGGCGATGGCCGTCTATCTCATCCCGCTGATGGTCGGCACGCGCAACATCGCCTTCCCGCGCCTCAATGCCTTCTCCTACTGGATCTACCTGGCCGGCGGGCTGCTGCTGTGGATCTCCTTCGCCCTGAACATGGCGCCGGATGTCGGCTGGTTCGCCTATGTGCCGCTGGCCGGCCCGCAATACGGCGCCGGGAAACGGGCCGACATCTGGGCGCAGATGATCACCTTCACCGAACTTTCGGCGCTCGCTGTCGCGGTCGAGATCGTGGTGACGGTGCTGAAGCAGCGGGCGCCGGGCATGTCGCTCGACCGCATGCCCCTCTTCGTCTGGACCATGCTGGTGACTGCCTTCGTCATCATCCTGGCGATGCCGGCCATCATGATCGCCAGCAGCACGCTGATCCTGGACCGGCTCGTCGGGACGCATTTCTTCAACCCGGCCGAGGGCGGTGACGTGCTGCTCTGGCAGCACCTCTTCTGGTTCTTCGGCCATCCGGAGGTCTACATCATCTTCCTGCCGGCGGTCGGGATGATCTCAACCATCCTCGCCACCTTCTGCCGCCGCCCAGTATTCGGCTACGCGCCGATGGTCCTCGCCCTGGTCGGCACGGCCCTGCTCGCCTTCGGGCTCTGGGTGCACCACATGTTCACAACCGGCCTGCCGCGCGTGGCGGAGGGATTCTTCACCGCTTCCAGCATGGCCATCGCCATTCCGAGCGGACTGCAGATCTTCTGCTGGCTTGCGACGCTCTGGTACGGCCGGCCGGTCTTCCGAACGCCGCTGCTCTACGTGCTCGCTTTCTTCTTCACCTTCATCATCGGCGGCATGACCGGCGTGATGGTGGCCTCGGTGCCGCTCGACACTCAGTTGCACGACACCTACTTCGTCGTCGCCCATTTCCACTACGTGCTGATCGGCGGTGCCGTCTTCCCGCTGCTGGGCGCCGTGCACTACTGGTTTCCGAAGTTCACGGGGCGCATGCCGAGCGAGCGGCTCGGGCGCTGGACCGTCGCGCTCATCGTCCTCGGCTTCAACCTCACCTTCTTCCCCATGCATATGCTGGGGATGCAGGGCATGACGCGCCGCGTCTACACCTATCAGGCGGAGATGGGCTGGGGCGGGCTGAACCTTTTCATCAGCCTCAGCTCGCTGCTGCTCGCCGCCGGCTTCCTTCTGTTCTTCGCCAACCTCCTGTGGGCCGCCCGGCGCGGCGCGCCAGCGGGCGACAATCCCTGGAATGCGCCGACCCTGGAATGGGCCACCGCCTCGCCGCCGCCGCCCTACAACTTCGCGAAGATTCCCGTAGTCCGCAGCCGGCATCCGCTCTGGGACAACGGCGACGTCCTGCCCGTCGCCGCGGGGTTGCGTGCGGACCGCCGGGAGTTGCTGGTCACCCGCGTGACCGACGCGCGGCCCGAGGCACGGGAATCCTCGCCACGCAACTCCATCTGGCCATTCTGGTCGGCTGTCGCGACCACCATCCTTCTCATCGGTTCCATCTTCACGCCCTGGGCCGTGGTCTGGGGCGCTGTTCCCGTCGCCATCGCCCTCACCCTGTGGTTCTGGCCGAAGGGCGATCCGGAGGACGAATCATGAGACAGCGCGTCGTCCTGGACCTCACGGAGCTGACGCCGAACGCGACCGGCACCGCGAGCCTGACCTGGTGGGGAACGCTCGCCTTCATGCTCATCGAGGGCACGGGCTTCCTGATGATGATCGCCGTGTATCTCTATCTGGCCAGCATCGCTCCGGCATGGCCGCCTGATACACCGCCGCCCGATCCGGCCCCCGGGCTCTGGATCACCGGAATTCTGTTGGTCAGCGTGGTGCCGAATGTCCTGGTCTCCCGCTGGGCCCAGCGCCGCGATCTGAAGCGCGTGCGAGCCGGTCTGGTGGTGATGACGCTGCTGGGCATCGCCGCGCTGCTTCCACGCATCTACGAATTCCCCGCGATGCACGCGATGTGGGACAGCAACGCCTATGGCTCGGCCGTCTGGGTGCTGCTCGGCCTGCACACCACGCATATCCTGACGGACCTGATCGATACCGTCGTGCTCTGCGCCCTGATGTTCACGCGGCATGCCGCCAATCCCCGGCGCTTCGGTGATGTGCAGGATAATGCCCTCTACTGGAACTTCGTCGTCCTGATTTGGCTCCCGATCTGGGCCATCCTCTACGGGGTGCCCCGGCTGTGAGGGCGCGCGCCAACCGCTGGCCCTTTGCCCTTTCCGGCTGGCTGGTCGGCCCGGCCTGCTGGGCCATCGCCACCCAGGCGGGAGAGATTCTGCCCTATGCCGATTGCCGGACGCATGGATCCTGGACCCTGGCTATGCCACTGGCCGGAGCCGCGCTCGCTGCCGGCTCGGCCTGGCTCGCCTGGCGCGCACTGGCGAGCTGCCACGGCGGATTACGCCGGGGCGACACGGCCTTCACCCTCGTCGCCTCGCTCGGTGTCATGCTTGGCGCGCTCCTGGCGGTTGCGATGCTGCTGCAGGCAATCGGCCCGATGGTGCTCACGGGATGCGAAAGTTAGCCGCCCGCTTGGCCGTGGCTGTCGCAGCGGCGATGCCGGCCACGGCCCGCGCCCATGGAGAGGATCCGCACGGCTTGCCGTGGACTTTCGACCCTTGGGTGATGACACCGTTGCTGGTCGCGCTGCTGCTCTACGGGGCCGGCATCGGGGCGTTGTGGCGGCATGCGGGCGCGGGCCGGGGCATCGGGTTTCGGCAAAGTGCTGCCTATCTCACCGGTTGGCTCGTGCTCGCGGGCGCGCTGACCTCGCCGCTGCATGCGCTCGGCGAGCGGCTCTTCACGGCGCATATGATCGAGCACGAGCTCGCCATGGCCGTCGCCGCGCCTCTGCTCGTGCTGGGCCGCCCGATGGCGGCCGGGCTCTGGGCTTTCCCTGGCCTGATGCGACGACGCTTGACACGCATCGCCCGAGCGCGGCCGCTACGCGCCGCCTGGCATGCGCTGACGCTTCCCCCCGTCGCCACGCTGCTGCACGGCCTCGCCATCTGGGCCTGGCATGTCCCGCCCCTCTTCGACGCCACGGTGGCCGACATCGGCCTGCATCGCCTGCAGCACCTCAGCTTCGTGCTCACGGCGCTGCTGTTCTGGTGGGCGCTGCTGCGGCGCAGCCACCCGCTCGGCGCCGCCATGCACCTCGCCGTCACCATGATCCATACCGGCATCCTCGGCGCACTGCTGACCTTCGCGCCACGCGTGCTCTATGCACGGCAGACCTTCGACGCCGTGCGATGGGGCCTGACGCCTCTGGAGGACCAGCAACTGGCCGGCGCGGTGATGTGGGCACCGGGCGGGCTGATTTACGCGGGCGCGGCGCTGGGCTTCATCGCGCTGCACCTCGCGCGCCAGGGCCGGCAGCCCGGCGATCTCAGCGCGGTGAGCACTCCATGACGCGCTGGCGCATCATCCTCACAGCCACCGTCGTCCTGATCATGGGCGCCGGGGCCATCTGGCTGTCGCGGGATTCCCGGGACGAGCGGGTCGCGCGCGCGCTGACCGGCGGCGACCCGGAGCGCGCACCGGCGCTGCTGACCCGCTATGGCTGCGGGGGCTGCCACACCATCCCCGGCGTGCCGGGCGCCGACGGACGGGTCGGCCCGCCGCTCGGCGGGCTGAAAGGGCGGGTCTATATCGCCGGCGTGTTACCGAACACGACGGAGAACCTGCTGCAATGGCTCCGGGATCCTCCGGCGCATGCGCCGGGAACCGCCATGCCGCCGACCGGGATCAACGAGGCCGAGGCACGCGATGTCGCAGCCTGGCTCTACGCGCATTAGCTAGGGGGCCGGCGTCGGACGGCGCGGCAACGAGAGGATATAGGCCGCGATCGCCTCCCGATCGCTCGGCGACAGGCCCGAGGTGTTTGCCACGACATCTGCCATGCTCGAACCAACGCGGCGCCCATCCGGCCGCCGGCCCGTCGTCAGCAGGGTCACCATGTCCGATGGCTGCCAGTCACCGATCCGCTCGGGCGTGATGTTCGGCACAAAGCCTGTCCCTTCCATGTCCGGCCCGCCAGCATAGCGTGTCGCCGGCCGGATCGCGCCGAGCAGGTTTCGCGACGAGTGGCATTCCACGCAGTGGGCGAGCGCCTCGACAAGATACTGGCCGCGATTCCAGGCGGCACCGCGCGCGGGTTCCGGCGTGAGCGGCCGCCGGTCTAAGAAGAACAGCTTCCAGAAGCCGATGCTGCGCCGGATGTTCAGGGGAAAGGGTAGCTCGTGCGGCGGCGGCCGGCCCTGTACCGGCTCCAGCGTGCGGAGATAGGCCATGAGGTCCGCGACGTCCTCCACCGTCATCCGGGCATAGGCGACATAAGGAAGCGCGGGAAAGTAGTGCCGCCCATCGGGAGACACGCCCGACATCAGGGCATTGGCGAGATCGACGCCGCGCCAGCGCCCGATCCCGTTCGCCGGGTCCGGCGAGATGTTGGGTGGACGGAAGGTCCCAAGCGGGGCAGACAGCGCCATGCCGCCACCCAGCCGCAGCCGATCGTCCTGGCCAGGCGTGGCGTGGCACGAGGCACACTCACCGGCCAGAAAGACCACACGCCCACGCGCCGCGTCGCCGCCTTCGAAGCGGCCCGCATCGGCCTCGCCGAAGGCGGGTCGCGGCGCCGACACGAACCAAGCGCCTGCCGCCAGAGCTACGGTAGCCACCAGGCCCAGCAGCGGCCAGCGGGGACGCATCAGGCCTGCCGGACGATCCGCACCGGAATGGACTTCGCGGCGGGAACATGACTTTCCTTGGCATGATGCCAGAGCGGCAGCAGCGGATTGCACTCCGGGTAGTATCCCGCGACAGCGCCTTCCGGCAGCTCGAAGGTCACCACCTGCAGGTCCCGCACCTCGCGGTGTACCCCGTCCTGCACGGCGGATACCAAGGTGACACGCTGCTGCGGCTGGAGATTCAGCCGGCGCATGTCCGCCTCGTTCATCATGACGATGTTGCGACTGCCGTGAATGCCGCGGAAGCGGTCATCGTACCCGTAGACGGTGGTGTTGAACTGGTCGTTGCTGCGTACCGTGATCAGCTCCAGCACGTCCTGGTTGCTGATTCGCTCATCGGGATCGGCGTCCAGACAGTCCGGCACCAGGAAATTCGCACGGCCGGTTTCGGTGCGCCATTCGCGTTCGCGCGCGGGGTTGGGCCGAGGGAAGCCGCCCGGCTCCCACATGCGCCTGCCGTACTCGGCGTACCATTCGGGGTGGGTCTCGGCGATCGACTGGCGGATCAACTCGTAGTCGCCCACCCATGCATCCCAATCGAGCTTGGGGTTGGGCGGCAGCGTGGCCTTGGCGATGCCGGCGATGATGGCAGGCTCCGATCGCAGATGCGGACTGGCCGGCTCGCGCAGGCCACGTGACGCGTGGATGAAGGACGTGCTGTCCTCCATCGAGACGGTCTGCGGCCCGGTGGCCTGCCGGTCGATCTCGATGCGGCTGAGGCAGGGAAGCAGATAGGCGATCTCCCCATGAACCAGATGGCTGCGGTTGAGTTTGGTGGTGACCATCACCGTCATGCGCAGCCGCCGCCAAGCCGCCTCCAGCAGCGCACGCTCGGGTAGCGAGCGGATCAGATTTCCGCCCAGCTGGACGACCGCGCGTATCTCGCCGGAAATGACCTTACCTGCGGCCTCGACGGAATCGACGCCCTTCCTTCGTGGAGGCTCGAATCCGAACATCTCGCCCAGCTTGTCCAGCGGCGCGAGTTCCGGCTTCTCCGTGATCCAGACCGCGCGCTGACCCTGCACGTTGGAATGGCCGCGCACGGGACAGATGCCCGCGCCCCCGCGCCCGATATTGCCGCGCAGAAGCAGCAGAGCGACCAGCATCTGCACGGTTTCCACGCCCATGCGATGCTGCGTGAGGCCCATGCCGTAGATGCCCAGTGTGTTCTTGGCGGCGGCATACTGCCGCGCCACGCCTTCCAGCGCACTGCGGCTGAGACCGGATCTCCGTTCGATCGAGGCCCAGTCGTGCCGGCGCACGCCTCGCGCGAAAGCCTCGAAGCCGTGAGTGTGCGCGTCGATAAAGGCGTGGTCGATCGGTGGACCCTCGCCCTTCGCGCGCGCCTCCTCGTCCCAGTCCAGGAGGAAGCGGCAGATGCCGACCATGGCCGCCATGTCGCCGCCAGGCCGGAGCCGGTGATCTTCCGAGAGAATCCGCTTCGAACCGGTCGCGACCATTTGCAGCGGATTCTGAGGGTTGATGAACCGCTCGAGCCCGCGTTCGCGCAACGGATTGAAGTTGATGATGGGCACTCCGCGCCGCGCTGCCTCGTCGAGCTGGTGCAACATGCGTGGACTGTTGGACGCGGTATTCTGGCCAAAGATCAGGATGCAGTCGGTCTTGTCGAAATCATCCAGCGTCACGGTGCCCACCGGCACCCCTATCGACTTCGGCAGCGCAACCGATGTGCTCTCGTGGCACATGTTGGAGCTGTCGGGGAGGTTGTTGGTGCCGTAAAGCCGCACGAAAAGCTGGTACATGTAGGCGGCCTCGTTCGAGGCGCGGCCCGATGCGTAGAAGACGACGGAATCCGGGGCCATCGCGCGCAGTTCCTCGCCGATATGCCGGAAGGCCTCGTCCCAGGCGACCGGCTCGTACCGGTCGGTCTGCGGGTTCCAGCGCATCGGCTCGGTCAGACGCCCGGCCTGCTCCAGCTCGTGATCGGACAGCGCTTCTAGCTCCGCCACCGTTCGGCGCGCGAGGAACTCCGGATCGATCCTCTCGCTGGTGAGATCCCAGGCGGTTGCCTTTGCGCCGTTCTCGCAGAACTCGAAAGCATGGGGCGGGTGCGGCTTCGCCCAGGCGCAGGACACGCACATGAAACCTCCGTGCTTGTTCTGCTTCCTCAAAGCCAGGGTGGTGCTGGGGGCGTGGCCTTCGCGCTTCAGGATGTGGCCGAGTGCACTGACCGATCCCCATCCACCGGAAGGCCCGCGGTAATCCTTGTGGACGACCTCATCCGACATGCTCGCCTCGATGAATCAGTACGGCTTGAAAGCCAGAGCCAATGGAGGACGGCGGCTGCGACGAATTCTATCCGTCACGACCGCGTCTAGGCTGCCTTCCGATTTACCCGAGCTTCCGCGATGCCGGTCAGCTTGGCATCCGCCAACTTCTCCTCCTCCAGGTTCTGCTCGAGCACGCCGGCACAATCGGCGCGGCCCAGCTGCTTCGCGAAGGCAACGAGCGTGCCGTATCGGGTGATCTCATAATGCTCCACCGCTTGCGCGGCGGAGAGCATCGCGGCGTCGCGCACCTCGGCGTCGTCGCAATCGCCCATAATGTCTTCGGCCTCCGCCAGTATCCCGTCGATGGCCGGGCAGTTCGCGCCCTTTACCGGCTGGCCGTGCATCGCGAAGACCTGCTCGACCCGGGCGACATGTCCTTCGGTTTCCAGCAAATGGGCGCGGAGCGCCTCGCGAAGCGAGGGGTCGGATGCCTTGCCGATCATCGTCGGCAGGTTCTTCACGATCTGGTTCTCGACATAATAGATGTCTTGGAGAGTGTGGACGAAGAGATCGTCCAGCGTGCGGATCGGGTTGGAGAACAGGCCCATCTGTCGCGTCCTTCATCTGGGAGGCAGCGCCGGCCCCGCCGGTCAGGCGGGTTCGGCCCCGGATGAACAACGCCAGGCGCGAAATAGTTTCGCAAAACTCCAATACAATAGAAATACCCAAACCTATCCAATCGTAGATAGACACTAACTCAATAACATTTGTTGATGTAAAAGCCGCGAATAGCAGCGAAACCTCCAGCCGCCGGGCATGTTGTTCAAGCGCCGGCCCGAAGGGGACGGCTCTCACCGCCCAGCCGCCGCGACGGAGGACCGCCTCTGCCGCTCCCTCCTATTCGGACGAGACGCGCATGAAGGCCCTCACCTGGCACGGAAAAAGCGATATCCGCTGCGAGACCGTTCCGGACCCCCAGATCGAGCATCCCCGCGACGCCATCATCAAGGTGACGGCCTGCGCCATTTGTGGATCGGATCTGCACATCTTCGACGGTCTCATGCCCGGCATGAAAGCCGGCGACGTCATGGGCCATGAGACCATGGGCGAAGTCGTGGAGGTCGGGTCGGAGAACAAGGCCCTGAAGGTGGGCGATCGCGTGGTGGTCCCCTTCACCATCTCCTGCGGAGAATGCTTCTTCTGCCAGCGCGGCTTTTACTCGGGCTGCGAGCGGTCGAATCCCAATGCCAGGACGGCTGCCAAGCTATGGGGGCACTCGCCCGCGGGTCTGTTCGGCTACACGCATCTCCTCGGCGGCTTTCCCGGGGGCCAGGCGGAATATCTCCGCGTGCCCTATGCGGATGTCGGGCCGATCAAGGTGCCGAGCCACCTGACGGACGAACAGGTGCTCTTCCTCTCCGACATCTTCCCGACCGGCTACATGGGCGCCGAGTTCTGCAACATCCAGCCGGGCGACACGATCGCGATCTGGGGCTGCGGCCCCGTCGGTCAAATGGCGATCCGGAGCGCCTTACTGCTCGGCGCCGGGCGCGTCATCGCCATCGACACGGTTCCCGAGCGGCTAGCGATGGCGCGCGAAGCGGGCGCGGACACGCTCGACTTCCTGGACGAGGACATCTACGACAAGATTCAGGAGATGACGAACGGCCGCGGCGCCGATGCCTGCATCGACGCCGTGGGCACCGAGCCGGAGACGCGCTCGGGCTTCGATGCGATGTGGGACCGCGTGAAGGTCGCGACCTTCATGGGGACCGATCGGCCGCACGTGCTGCGCCAGGCTATCCATTGCTGCCGCAACTTCGGCACGGTCTCGCTCATCGGGGTCTATGGCGGCTTCCTCGACAAGATCCCCATGGGCTCTGCCATCAACCGCGGACTGACGTTCCGTATGGCCCAGACGCCGGTCCAGCGATACCTGCCGACGCTGCTGGATCGCATCGAGAAGGGCGAGATCGATCCCTCTTTCGTCATCACGCACCGCGCGACGCTTGAGGACGGGCCGGAGCTCTACAAGACCTTCCGCGACAAGAAGGACGGCTGCGTGAAGGTAGTCCTGAAGCCTTGATGGGAAGCCAGCACATGAACGAGACGCGCGAACTGGCCGTCGTCACCGGCGCCTCCACCGGAATCGGCCACGAACTGGCCCTCTGCTGCGCCAGACACGGCTACGATCTCGTGGTGGCGGCGGACGGCCCGGATATCCATGCCGCGGCAGACCGCTTCCGCGCGATCGGCGTGCAGGTCGAGGCGGTGCAGGCGGACCTGTCGACGCTACATGGCGTGGACGAGCTTTATGAGGCGATCGGCGGGCGCCCGGTCGGTGCGCTGCTCGCCAATGCGGGCCGGGGCCTCGGCGATGGCTTCCTGGATCAGGATTTTACAGAGGTTCGGCAGGTCATCGACACCAACATCACCGGCACGATCTACCTCGTTCAGAAGATCGGCCGGGACATGGTGCTGGCACGGGGCGGCCGCATTCTCATCACCGGGTCCATCGCCGGCTACATGCCCGGCAGCTTCCAGGCGGTCTACAATGGGACCAAGGCGTTCATCGACAGCTTCAGCTTCGCGCTCCGCAATGAGCTGAAGGACAGTGGCGTCACCGTCACCTGCCTTATGCCAGGGCCGACCGAGACGGAGTTCTTCAAGCGCGCGGGCCTCGAGGACACGAAGGTGGGCCAGGCGGAGAAGGATGATCCGGCGCAGGTGGCGCAAACCGGCTTCGACGCCATGCTGCGCGGCGATGGAGACGTGGTGAGCGGCTGGAAGAACAAGCTGCAGACCATGATGGCGTCGGTCACGCCGTCGGGCGTGCTCGCGGAGATGCATCGCGCCCAGGCGGAACCAGGTTCCGGCAAGAATTAGCGCGATGGCGGCCGTGGGCGACGATCTGCGTTACGGGGAGCTCGGCCCCTCCTGCCGGCATCTCTGCGTCGACATGCAACGGCTCTTCGCCGAGGACACGGAATGGCGGACGCCATGGATGCAACGCGTCCTGCCGCGAGTCCAGGAGGTCGTGTCCCATAAGCCGGAGCGCACCGTCTTCACGCGTTTCATGCCTGCCCAACACGCCGGCGAAGGCGACGGGACCTGGCGGCGCTATTGGCAACGCTGGTCGTCCATGACGATCGCCGAGCTGGGCGATGAGATGGTTGAACTGATCCCGGAGCTCGCGTCCTTCGTTCCGCCTGCCGACATTCTCGACAAGCGAGCCTACTCCCCCTGGTATCAGACGGACCTCCACGACCGGCTGCGGCACCGGGCGGTGGACACCCTGGTCGTCACGGGCGGCGAGACGGATGTTTGCGTACTCGCCACCGTCCTCGGTGCCGTGGACCGCGGCTACCGGGTGGTGATCGCAACCGATGCCCTCTGCAGCTCGTCGGACGAGGCGCATGACGCGTCCCTTGAGCTCTACGCCAGGCGCTACAGCCTGCAGGTGGAGACCGTGACCGTGGCGACCATCGTCCGGAACTGGCGGTAACCCAGCCGCGCCTTTTCCTTCCTCTGGCCACGGGTCCCGACGGGGCGTCGCGGCCATCTTGGAGCAGCCCCATGCCCAACGCAGCGGATATCCTGATCGACACCCTCATCGAGTGGAAAGTCGAAGTCGTTTTCGGCCTGCCGGGAGACGGCATCAACGGCATCATGGAGGCGCTGCGAACGCGGCAGGACCGCATCCGCTTCATCCAGGTCCGGCATGAGGAATCCGCCGCCTTCATGGCCTGCGCCTATGCCAAGTGGACAGGCCGCCTGGGCGTGTGCCTCGCCACCTCCGGCCCGGGCGGCACGCATCTGCTCACAGGGCTTTATGACGCGAAGCTGGACCAGGCGCCGGTGCTCGCCATCACGGGCATGCAGTATCACGACCTGATCGAGACCTTCACCCAGCAGGATGTGGACCTCACCCGCGTCTTCGCCGACGTCGCGATATTCAACGCCCAGGTCGCCGATGCGGCGCATATGGAGAACATGGCCGGGCTCGCCTGCCGCTCGGCACTGTCAAAGCGCGGCGTCGCGCATCTTTCCATTGCCAGCGACGTGCAGGAGCAGGATCTCGGCGCGGCGGAGCGCTCCAAGCGCAACAAGCCTGGCCACGTACCCAACCGCTGGTTCGAGGGCCGCCGCCTGCCCCGCGAGGAGGAGCTCGCAAAGGCCGCGGAGATCCTCAATTCGGCACAGCGTGTGGCGATCCTCGCCGGCCGCGGCGCGCTCGGCGCACAGGCGGAGCTGGAACGCACCGCTGATCTGCTCGCCGCGCCGGTCGCGAAAGCGCTGCTGGGCAAGGCAGTGCTGCCGGACGACCATCCGCACAGCACGGGCGGCATCGGCATTCTCGGCACCCGGCCATCGCAGGAGGCGATGGAGCAGTGCGACGCGCTGCTCGTGGTCGGCTCAACCTTTCCCTACATTGAGTACTACCCGAAGCCCGGCCAGGCGCGCGGCGTGCAGATCGACCGCGATGGTCAGCGCATAGGCCTGCGCACGCCCGTTGAGGTCGGTCTCGTCGGTGACTCCGGGGAGACCTTGCGCCTGCTGAACGAGCGGCTCACGCGCAAGGCGGACCGCAGCTTCCTCGATCAGGCGCAGGCCGGCATGACGCGCTGGCGCGAGATGATGAGGGCGTCGGAGGATACCTCCGACGGCCCCCTGAAGCCCCAACTCGCCACCCGGGCCTTCGGCCGGCGTATGCCGAACGATGCCGTGCTCGTCGCCGATTCCGGCCAGAACACGGAGATGGCGGCGCGCCACATCGATGTGGGCGAGGGCAACGCCTTCAGCGTCTCCGGCACGCTGGCTTCGATGGCATGCGGGGTGCCCTACGCGATTGCGGCCGGGATCGCCTTTCCTGGACGGCCGGTATGGGCCGTGGTGGGCGATGGCGGTCTCGCGATGCAACTCGGCGAGTTCTCTACCGCCGTACGCTATGGCATCCCGCTGAAGCTGCTGGTGCTGAAGAACAACATGCTGAACCAGATCGCGTGGGAACAGATGATGTTCCTGGGCAACCCGCAATTTGGTTGCGAACTGCAGCCGATCGACTTCGCGAAGGCCGCCGAAGCAATGGGCGGGAGAGGCTTCCGCGTTTCCTCGGCCTCGGACATCGAGGCTGTGCTCGACGAGGCCATCGGCGTGGAAGGCCCGGTGATCATCGAAGCGACCGTCGACGCCTACGAACCCATGATGCCTCCGAAGATGCCGCCCGATTACGCGAAGAACTTCGCCAAGGCTCTCCCGGAGACGCCGAATCATGAGCGGATCGAGGAGAACGTCAGCGAGGAACCCGCCCGCAGCATGATGCGGCCGTGAGCTCACGCAGAGTCGCCGATATGAGCCCTAGCTGCGCTCACAAATGATGGAGTCAAATCTCCCTAACCTGGGGACTTTCTGGGCGTTCTGGAACAAACGGTCAGGAACACCCAGGACATGAAGCTCGTTGTCTTCGGCCTGACCGTCACCTCCTCCTGGGGCAATGGTCACGCCACTCTCTGGCGCTCGCTCATTCGCGGCCTGGCACGGCGCGGACATCGCGTCACTTTCTTCGAACGCGATGTCTCCTGGTATGCGGGTGCGCGCGACCTCGCCGGGATTCCAGGGCTCGATACCGTCCTCTACCCCGATTGGGAGAGCGTCCGCACGCGTGCCGCATGCGAGGTCGCGGAGGCCGACGTGGCGATGGTCACCTCCTATTGCCCGGACGGCGTCGCGGCTTCCGACCTGGTTCTCGGCGGCCAGGCCAGGCGGGTCTTCTACGATCTCGACACACCCGTGACCCTGGCCGCGCTGGCCGCCGGCGAGCGGCCAGCCTACTTGCCGCGCCATGGGCTTTCCGGCTTCGACCTCGTGCTCAGCTTCACTGGCGGCACGGTGCTCGACCGGTTGCGGCTGGAGCTCGGCGCGCGGCGCGTACTGCCGCTTTATGGCAGCGTCGATCCGCAGAGCCACCATCCCGTATCGCCGGTCGAGGAGTACCGAGGGGACTTGTCCTACCTCGGCACCTATGCCGCGGACCGCCAGCCCGCCCTGCAAGCGCTGTTCGTCGATGCGGCACGGCAAATGCCGCAGCGCCGCTTCGTTATCGGCGGAGCGCAATACCCGGCCGACTTCCCCTGGACCGAGAACATGCACTTCGTGCGCCACATGCCTCCGCCTCTGCACCCGGCCTTCTTCTCCTCGTCGCGTCTCACACTGAACGTCACGCGGCGCGCCATGGCAGAGGCGGGCTGGTGCCCCTCCGGGCGGCTGTTCGAAGCCGCCGCTTGCGGCACGGCCGTGCTGAGCGACGCGTGGCCCGGCCTTTCGGACTTCTACACGCCGGGCCAAGAGATCCTGATCGCCCACGACACTGCCGATGCAGTCGCGGCGATCAAGGGGGACGACGCGGAGCTGCGGCGGATTGCGGAGCGCGCCCGGCAGCGCACGCTCGATGAACACAGCGGCGATCGCCGCGTCCGGGAACTGGAGGCGGCGATCGACAGCATCGCCACCGCCCCTGTTGCAACGGAGGCCTGACCATGTGGGGCATCATTCCCGCCGCGGGAATCGGCAGTCGCATCCAGCCGCTCGCCTTCTCCAAGGAGCTGCTGCCCGTCGGCAGCCGGCTGGAGAATGGCGTGGAGCGGCCGCGCGCGGTGAGCGAGCATCTGATCGAGCGCATGATCGAGGCCGGGGTGGACAAGCTCTGCTTCGTGATCGCACCGGGGAAGAGCGACATCGTGAACTATTACGGCGCGCGGATAGGGCCCGCGCGCATCACCTACGTCGTGCAGGCCGAGCCGGCGGGGCTCTGCGATGCGATCTTCTCCGCCCTGCCCTGCATCGATCCCGGGGAGCAGGTCGCCATCGGATTGCCCGACACGATCTGGTTCCCCACCGACGGCTTGGCGCGGCTGCCGCCGGACAAGTTGTCTTTCCTGCTCTTCCCCGTCGACCATCCGGAATTCTTCGACGCCGTGGTCACAGACGGCGAAGGCCGGGTGCGGGAGATCCAGGTCAAACAGGCCGGCGCGGCATCGCATTGGGTGTGGGGCGCCTTCCGCATGCCCGGCCATGTCCTGCATGCCCTGCACGCGCTGTGGCGGGAGGCCGGCCGCGGTGACGAGTATGTCGGCACTCTGGTCAACGCCTGGCTTGCCCGCGGCGGGCAGGCCCGAGGGATCTGCGCGGGCGAAACCTACGTCGATGTCGGCACCATGCATGGCTGGCGAGAGGCGGTCGCCCTGCTTGGCGACCGGCCAGCTGCGGCGCAGGTGCTGGTACCGTTTCGGGCCCTTCAACAGACCGTGCTGACGCAGGCGGCCGCGCAGCGGCATGACCAACCACTGGCGTCGCGCCCGGGCGCGGATTGAGCCATGCCGGCAGCGGGGCCGTTGCTTGCGCTACTCGCCGACGGGGAGACGCCGGTCGGCGTGCCCATGCTGGTCGTCGCCGCGCATCCCGACGACGAGGTGATTGGTATCGGCGCGCAACTGCCGCGGTTCCGGGACATCACGTTGCTGCATGCTACGGATGGCGCGCCGCGCGACGGGCGCGACGCGGAGATGCATGGCTTTTCCGATACGGAATCCTACGCCCAGGCGCGCCGCCAGGAGCTGATATCCGCGCTCGCCCTCGCCGGAGTTGCGCCCGAACGCGCGCTGACCTGCGGGATACCCGACCAGCAGGCCACGATGCGGCTCGCCAGTCTCGCGCGCCAGGTGGCGATACTTGTCGGCTCGCTGCGCCCGGCGGCGATCGTGACCCAGGCTTATGAAGGAGGGCACCCAGATCACGATGCGGTCGCCTTCGCCGTTCACGCGGCGCTTCAGCTCGTGCAGGCGCCACGGCCGGCCCTGCTGGAAATGGCCGGCTATCACGCCGGACCTCAGGGAATGGCAACCGGCTGCTTCCTGCCAGGAGCCCATGACGGACGCATCCGCCTCGCCATGTCTCCCGCTGCACGGGCGCTCAAGGCGCAGATGGTGGCTTGCTTCGCCACGCAGCAACAGGTGCTGGCGGGTTTTCCGGTCGGCGTCGAGATGCTGAGGTTGGCGCCCTGCTACGACTTTGCTCGCCCCCCTCATCCGGGACGTCTGCATTACGAGAACTACCCCTGGGGCATGAGCGGTGAGACGTTCCGGGAAATGGCCGCCGAAGCCGCGCAGACGCTGGGGATCGGCCGATGAACCTCGCTGTCTTGCAGGTTGCCTATCCCTTCGCGCCGGTCGGTCCCGACGCGGTCGGCGGCGCGGAGCAGGTGCTCTCTCAACTCGACCGTGCGGTTGTTGCGGCAGGCGGACACTCGATCGTGCTCGCCGCGTCCGGCTCCACCGCCGCGGGCGAGCTGATCGCGGTTCCAGCGTCGCGGGGCTCGATCACGGAAGCGGGGCGCGAGGCCGCACACGGCGCCTACCGCGCCGCCCTTGCCCGGCTTCTGGCCGACCGGCATGTCGATCTGGTGCACATGCATGGCCTGGATTTCGACGGCTACCTTCCAGCGCCCGGCGTTCCCACCCTGGTGACGCTGCACCTGCCGCCCGGCTGGTACTCGGCCTCAGCCCTGCACCCCCAGCGCCCGGACACCTGGCTCCACCCGGTATCCCACGCTCAGTATCGAGCCTGCCCGGCTTCGCCCGCCTTGCTGTCTCCGATCACGAACGGCGTGGCGATCGACGATCTGCCGACCCGCGTCTCGCGCCGCGGCTTCGCGCTCTGCCTCGGACGCATCTGCCCGGAGAAGAACCAGCATGCGGCGATCGAGGCGGGCAGCCTTGCCGGCGTGCCGGTGCTGCTGGGCGGCCAGGTGTTTCCCTATCCGGATCATGAGCGGTACTGGCGGGATGCCGTTGCGCCGCGGCTCGCGGCGGGTTCACATCGATTCCTGGGTCCTGTCGGGCTGGCACGCAAGCGCCGGCTGCTCGGCGCCAGCCGCTGCCTGATCTCGGCGAGCCTGGCGCCGGAAACCAGCTCGCTCGTCGCGATGGAGGCGCTGGCCTGTGGAACGCCGGTGGTCGCCTTCCCGTCCGGCGCGCTGCCGGAGATCGTGGAGCACGGCGTCACCGGTTTCCTGGTGCAGGACGTCCGGGAAATGGCGGAAGCGATCCGGATCGTGGATCGGATCGATCCAGAGGCCTGCCGCGCCGCTGCACGCCGACGCTTTCGGGCCTCGGCCACCGAGACGGCCTACCTCAGCCTCTACGCGCGGTTGGCGTCAGGAGGTCATGCGCATGCTGTCCCGGCCTGATATCGCGCTGGTGACGCGCACGGAGGAGCTGGAGGCGCTGCGGCCCGAATGGGATGCGCTTTGGCGCGAAGCTCCGGCGGCAACGCCCTTCCAGTCTCCGGCCTGGCTCATCCCGTGGTGGCGTCATGTGGGCGAAGGGGAGCTGCTGACGCTGGCTCTTCGCGAGGACGGCGAGCTGGTCGGCCTATTGCCGTTCTATGTCTATTCCGGTTATGACAGGTGCCGTCGGCTCTTCCCGCTGGGCATCGGCACCACCGACTACCTCGACGCGATCCTGCGACCCGGACACGAAGGTCCCGCCATGGCGGCGGCCTTCCGTCAGCTTGCTGTCCTGGCCGATCGCTTCGACATCGCGGAATGGCCACAGCTACGTTCCCATTCGCCACTGCTCGAAGCGGCGCCGGCCAACTGGAGTTCGCGGACGGAGCCGGACACGCCGTGCCCCGCGACGGAACTACCCTCGCGCCTGGACGCGCTGGGGAGCGTTGTGTCGCGCAAGACGCTTCGCGACCTGCGGACCGCACGAAAGCGCGCGGCGGAAGCAGGCACCATGTACTGGCAGGAGGCGGACGCGGAGAGTCTCGGACCGGTCTTTGATGCCCTGCTTCGGCTACATGCGGCGCGCTGGAGCGCGCGGCAGGAGCCTGGAGTCCTGGACTCGCCGGCCGTTCAGGCCGCGCATCGCGAAGCCTTGCCGGACCTCCTCCAGAGCGGGTTGCTGCGCCTGCAGGCCCTGCATCTGAACCGCGAGATCGTGGCGGTGCTCTATGCGCTGATGGATCCGCCGCAGCGGCCGGCGCGCCGTCTCTATCTCTACATCAGCGGCTTCGAGCCGGCCCTGGACCGGCTCAGCCCAGGCATGCTGCTGGTTGGACAGGCGATGGATCAAGCGGTGGCCGAGGGCTTCTCCACGCTCGATTTCCTGCGCGGACAGGAGGCCTATAAGTATTTCTGGGGCGCGGCGGATAGACCGGCCTTCCGGCGCGTCCTGAGACCACCTGGGAGGACGGGCGCATGACGCGCTGCCTGCTGATGGTGCTCGACAGCGTGGGTGTCGGCGCAGCGCCGGACGCCGCGCAATACGGAGACGAAGCCGCCGACACGCTCGGCCACATCATCGCGCGCACTGGGCTGCGGCTGCCGGCGCTGCATTCGCTCGGCCTCGGACGCATCCTTGGCGAAGGGGATAGCGAGGCACCCCGTGCAAGCTACGGCCGCATGCGCGAGCGTTCCGCGGGCAAGGACAGCACGACCGGTCATTGGGAAATCGCCGGCGTTGTCCTGGAGGAGCCCTTCGCTGTCTTCGACCACTTTCCAGATCCTCTCATGCACGCGATCGAGGAAGAGATCGGCCTGCGCTTCCTCGGAAATCATCCGGCCAGCGGCACTGCGATCATCGAGGCGCTCGGCGAGGAGCATATGCGGAGCGGTCGGCCCATCCTCTACACCTCCGCCGATTCCGTCCTGCAGATCGCGGCACACGAGGCGGTGATACCGGTCGAGCGGCTCTACGCCATCTGCGAGGCAGCCCGCCGGCACGCCGATGCCTGGCGGATCGGCCGCGTCATCGCCCGCCCCTTCACCGGCGCGCCCGGCGCCTTCATCCGTACGGAACGACGGCACGATTTCTCGATGCGGCCGCCCCGCACGGTCCTGGACGCGATCAGAGAGGCGGGGGTCGCGGTGAGATCCGTCGGCAAGGTGGCCGACCTCTTCGCCGGGCAGGGCATGACCGAGACGCATCCGACCGGCAGCAATGCCCAGGGCATGCGGGTGACCGAAGCACTGTGGCAGCGGGACGAGCCTGGCCTCATCTTCACCAATCTGGTCGATTTCGACACGCTCCACGGCCACCGCCGCGACGTCGCCGGTTATGCCTCCGCATTGGCGGAGTTCGACACCTGGCTCACCGGCTTCCTGCCGCAATGCCGAGCCGAGGACCTCGTCATCATCACGGCCGACCACGGCAACGATCCCACGCATCACGGCACCGACCACACACGCGAGGAGGTGCCGCTGCTGGTGCTGCACGGCGGCCGTTCGGCCGCGCTCGGCACGCGTGACGGCTTCGCTGATGTCGCGGCCTCGCTAGCCTGCGCCTTCGGGCTTCCGCCATGGCCGATCGGCCGGTCGTTCCTGTGACGCCGCATCCCGCCGCCCATGAATTCCTGGCAGGGCGGATCTCGGCCCCGGTCGCGTTGATGCGGCTCTTCATGTCCGGCCTGTCCGGGGCGGCGATCCTGGCACTGCTGGAAGGAGATCGACGGCTGGCGTCGCTGCTGGCCCTCGCGCGTCAGCAGGGTGCGGGTCTTCGGCGGCTGGAGGAGATGGTTCATAGCGGCGCCGATCACGCCCCCGCGACGAGCATCGCGGCGAGTCGCGCCATGTTCGACCGGCTCGTCGAAATCAGCCCGGAGGCGAGCGTCGCCGCCTATTCGCTGGGCGATCCGGCGCTGCTGGAGGCCGCGAGTACCGAGATCACCGGCTGGCTTCTGGGCGTGGGACTGCTCGAGCACCGCCCGCGAATTCTCGATCTGGGCTGCGGCATCGGCCGCATCGCCCAGGCGCTGGCGCCGCATGCACGCAGCATCCTCGGTCTCGACGTCTCCCGCGGCATGATCGAGGCCGCACGCCGTCGCTGCAACGCGCTTCCCCACCTGGAATTCGTTCTGACATCCGGGCACGGGATGGACGAGCTGCCGGCCGGCGGCTTCGACCTGCTCCTGGCGGTCGATGTGTTCCCCTATCTCGTTCAGGCCGGGGACGGGCTGGCTGAACGCCATGTCGCCGACGCCGGCCGGTTGCTGCGGCCGGGCGGCAACCTGGTGATCCTGAACTTCAGCTATCGCGGCATCCAGCAGGATCGTATCGATCTGCGCGCCATGGCCGCGCAGCACGGCTTCACGCTGCTGCGCGAGGGCACGCGCGAGTTCAAGCTCTGGGACGCCGATGCGTTCTGGCTGAGCAAACCCGATGGCCTTGCCAGCGGCGCGGCAGATGCCGGAAGGGCGACCTACTTGGGACGGCCGCGATAGCGCAGTGCTTCGACCAGCAGCGAGAAGGCCGGCAGCGCCTGCCGGCGGCTCGGGTAGTAGAGGTGGTGCCCTGCCCAATAGGGGCACCAATCCTCCAGCACACGCCGGAGGCGACCCGCCGCGACATGTGGCGCGACAATCTCCTCGGGCATATGCGCCAGGCCGCAGCCTGCCAGCGTCGCCTCCAGGATGTCGAAGACGCTGCTGAACACCAGCTGCCCCTCGGTGCGAACCTTCAACTCCCGCCCGTCGCGCTCGAATTCCCAGGAGTAGATGCCGCCCAAGGTCGGCAGGCGGAAGTTGACGCAGGGATGCCGCAGCAGGTCCGCCGGCTCCTGCGGCACGCCGTGGCGCTGGAAATGCTCGGGCGAGCCGACAACCGCGAAGCGCACATCCGGTCCGATGCGTACGGAGACCATATCCTGCGACACCTGGTCGCCGAAGCGCACGCCCGCGTCGTAACGCTGGGCGACGATATCGGCGAGGCCGTTCTCGGTCGTGATTTCGACGCTGATATCGGGGTATTCCTTGAGGAAGGGGACCAGCCGTGGCCAGAGAACGTAGCGGGCAGCGTAATCGCTCGCCGTGAGGCGGATCGATCCGGCCGGCTTGTCGCGGAGCGCTGTCACCGCCTGCAACTCGGCGTCGATATCCTCATAACGGGGCGCGATGCCGTGGAAGAGGCGCTCCCCCGCGGCGGTGAGGGAGACACTACGCGTGGTCCGCGTCAGCAGCCGGATGCCCAGGCGCGTTTCCAGTTGGCGCATCGAATAGCTGAGCGCCGATTGCGAGACACGCAGCTTCGCGGCGGCACGAGTGAAGCTGCGCTCGCGCGCCACTTCCAGGAAAGCGCGGAGTTCGTGATCGCTCATGATAAGCTCCTGTGCCTCACGCCGCTGTGCTCATCAATCTCCTTCTGATCTGCCCGTCCCTCTGCCGGTTGATCCGCGCCGGTGCTGCCGGGCCGTATTCATGAGCCCGGCTTCTAGCCACAAACAGTCCTCGACGGGTTCACATCCGAATCGCTAGCGTCTACCGCCCGTGGTGCAGCGGCTTGCTGCCCGCGGCGCCGGCCATCCGATCCGAAGGAGCTTCCCATGCAACTGATCGTCAACGGCGAGGCGCGTCAGGTCGACGCCGAGGCCGATACGCCGCTGCTCTGGGTGCTGCGTGACGAGCTCGGTCTCACGGGCACGAAGTACGGGTGCGGCCTGGCGCAATGCGGCGCCTGCACCGTGCTGGTCGAGGGCCAGGCCATCCGCTCCTGCGTGACCCCGCTGGAAAGCGTCGAGGGCCAGTCGGTCATGACCATCGAGGCCATCGAGCAGGATGCCGAGGGTCGGCGGGTCGTGGCCGCCTGGGTGGCGAACCAGGCCCCGCAATGCGGCTATTGCCAGTCCGGCCAGGTCATGGCCGCGACTGCCCTGCTCAAGCAGACGCCACAGCCCCGTGACGAGGATATCGCGACGGCGATGACCAACCTGTGCCGCTGCGGCACCTACAACGCCATCGCCGCCGCCGTGCGGCAGGCCGCGCAAGGCTGAGGGGCGCGTCATGGACGGACATCTCACTGCCTCGCTCTCTCGCCGCTCGCTCCTGGGGGCCCTGGTGGTCAGCCTGGCTTTGCCAGCCGAAGCCCTGGCGCAGGCCCCGGCGCAAGCGATCCAGCCCGGCCGGCGGGTCCAGGCCTTCCTTGAGCTCCATGCCGACGGCACGGCGTTGCTGCGCAGCCCCTTCGCCGAAGGCGGCCAGGGCGTCTTCACCGCCCTGGCCCAGATCGTGGGCGAGGAGCTCGACCTTGACCCGGCCCGCTTCACGGTCGAATGCGCGCCGCCCGGTCCGGACTACCTGGTCATGAACGGCCGCCGCATCACGGGCGGCAGCTGGTCGGTGCGGTCCAGCTATCCGACCATGCGACGCCTCGGCGCCGCTGCGCGGCAGATGCTGCTGCAGGCTGCTGCGACGCGGCTGAGCGTGCCGTTGGACAGCCTGACGACGGAGCCTGGTCTCGTGCGCCACGCCGCTTCCGGGCGGTCCGTGGCCTATGGCGACCTTGCCGCCGAGGCCGCCACTCTCCCCGTGCCCGAGAATCCGCCCTTGCGGGCCGCCTCCGAATTTCGCTGGATCGGAAAACCCGTTCCGCGCCTCGACGTGCATGCCAAATCGACGGGCCGCGCCGTCTACGGCATCGATCTGACCGTCGAGGGGATGTTGCAGGCCGCGGTGCAGCACGCGCCGCGCCTGGGCATGGAGCCAGCCGCCATCGCCAACCAGGCGACAGTGCAGGCCATGCCGGGCGTTCATTCGATCCACCGGCTGCCCGGCGCCGTCGCGGTCGTGGCCGATCGCTGGTGGCGCGCGCGCCGCGCCGTCGAAGCGCTGGAGGTGAGCTGGAACGAGGCCGCGCCCGGTACCGAGCGCGCCATGCCGGCCGATTTCTCCTCGGCGGGCTTTCGCGCCAGCCTGGCAGCCGCGCCCGGCCCAGGCATTGCGGCGGAGACCGCCGGCGATGCCGAGGCCGCGCTCCGCGGCGCCGCCCGCGTCGTCAAAGCGGCCTATGACGCGCCCTTCCTCGCGCATGGCCAGCTGGAGCCCCCTTCCGCGCTGGCACGCTGGAACGCGGACGGCACGCTCGACGTCTGGTTGCCCAACCAGGCGCCTGAGGCGTTCCAGGCCGCGGCGGCGCGCACCGCCGGAATCGACCCCGCGCAGGTCCGCATCCACTCGCCGCTCCTGGGCGGCTTCTTCGGGCGACATTTTCTTTACGCGTCGGCCAATCCATTTCCACAGGCTATCCTTCTCTCGAAGGCCGTGGGCCGGCCGGTGAAGCTCATCTGGAGCCGGGAGGAAGAGTTCCTTCGAGACGCGCTGCGCCCGCTCGGCCACGCGCGCTTCAAGGCCGGGCTGGACGCGCAGGGATTGCCCGTCGCGCTTTCGGCGGAGGCGGTGGGCGAAGGCCCGAGCGGGCGCTGGTTCGGCCGCCGCGCCGACGCGGCCGATAATTCGGCCGTGGAGGGCATCGCCCGTAAGCCTTATGCGATCCCGAACCGTCGCGTGGCGCAGGTGCCGGTTGCCAATCCCGCGGTGATCGGCTTCTGGCGCTCGGTCGGGCATTCGATGAACGACTTCTTCTACGAGACCTTCTTCGACGAGATGGCCGATGCCGGCGGGCAGGACCCCTACGCCCTGCGGCTTCGTCTGCTCGCGGAGCGCCCGCGCCATCGGCGCCTGCTGGAAGCGGTGGGCGAGCTGTTGGGCGGCTGGCGGCGCGGTCCCTTCACGGCGGCCGACGGCAGCCGGCGTGCGCGGGGCGTCGCCATGGCCTCGCCCTTCGGCAGCGAGGTCGCGACCATCGCCGAGGTCTCGCTGCGCGACCGCGAGGTGGTGGTGCACGACGTCTGGGTGGCCATCGACCCCGGCAGCATCGTGAACCCGCAGGTGATCGACGCGCAGGTGCGCTCCGCCGTCGCGCTGGGGCTTTCCTCTGCCCTGCTGGAGCAGGTCGTCTACACGAATGGCGTGCCGGAGGCGCGCAACTTCGACGGCTATCCCATCCTGCCGCCGGACCGAATGCCGCGCGTCCATACCCGCATCATCGAGAGCGGCGAGCCGATGGGCGGCATCGGCGAGCCGGGCCTGCCCGGCGTGCCGCCAGCAGTGGCCAATGCCGTCTCCACCCTGACCGGAAAGCGGCTGCGCAGCCTGCCGCTCTCGGGCGCGAACTTGGGCGAGGTCTGAAGAAGTTTTCGCACCTGCGGTTGGTGACCGTCGCTTAAGCGGCGGTCACCGCGCCTTTTCACCCGATCCCACCGCGTTTACGCATGTTGCGGCGAATTCACGATTCCATACGGTGAAAGCGTCCCGGGACCTTGCGGCGTGCTCCTCGGCCGTCCATTGAGGTGAACGACCGCGCCGCTCACGACGGCGCCGGAATGGGACGGAAACACCATGGTGCCAGCCTGGGTCAGCGCGCTCGCTGGAACCCTGCTCGTTCAGACTGTCTGTGCCTTCGCGAGCATTTCGGTACCTGTCCTGGGACCTCCCCTGATGGAACGGGCGGGCCTGCCGCCGGAAAGCATCGGCCTGGTCTCGGCCCTTTCGGCGGGTGGTATCTGCTGGTTCCTGGCCACCGGCGGCGCGATGCTGGGGCATTTCGGGCCGATCCGGACCCTGCAGATGGGGCTGGCCTGCATGGCCCTCGGCCTGCTGGTGCTGTCGCAGCCGCTCGGCCTGCTGGGCCTTCTGGGGGCGCTGGCCATCGGCTTCGGCAATGGGCCGAACACCCCGGCCGGAAGCCAGATTCTGATCCGCACGGCGCCGCCCGCGCACCGCACCCTCATCTTCTCGATCAAACAGGCCGGCGTCCCGCTGGGCGGCGCGCTGGCAGGGCTGATCGTGGCGCCGCTCGTCTCGTCGCAGGGACTTTCGGTGACCCTCGGCATCCTGATCGGCACCCTCCTCCTGTGCTGCGTACTCGTGGAAGGCTTCCGTGCCCTGGACGGGGAGAAGGGGCCGCCGCAGCCTGGATGGGCTCTCGCCCTCTTCCAGCCGCAAGCGGTCATCGCCGGCGTACGTACGCTTCGTGCCCATCCCTCTCTGCCGATGCTCACCGCCGTCGGCGCCTCCTTCTCGCTGATGCAGGCCTGCCTGACGGCCTTCACCGCGACCTTCGTCTATAGCCGCCCCGGCACCTCGCTGGAGGAAGCGGGACGCGTGATGGCCGTCATGCTCGGGGCGAGCATGCTCGGCCGCATTCTTCTCGGCTGGGCGGCGGATCGCATGGGGAACGCGCTGCGCCACCTCGGCGTCCAAGCCCTCGTCTCGGCCGCCGCCGTCACCCTGATGGTCTTCGCCACGACGGTGCAGTCCCCGGGGCTGCTCTACGTCAGCGCGGCGCTGGTCGGCGCCACGGCGATCGGCTGGAACGGGGTCCACATCGCCGAGCTTGCCCGGGTGGCTCCGCCGCACCTGGTCAGCGGCGTCACCTCGGCCTCGAGCCTGTTTGCCTTTGCCGCATCCGTCTGCGGGCCGCTCCTGTTCATACCTCTGGTCAGGCTGGGCGGGGGCTTCGGCGCGGCCTTCCACGTCATGGCGGCGCAGCTCGCCTGCCTCGGCCTCGTCTGCCTGATCGTGAAGCCACCAGCCGCCCGGGCGTGAGGCCTCGGGCCACCGGCCTATCGGCCTATCGGTCTGACGGATGCTCCGCATATGTCACGACCGCGACCCCCAGGGTCACCAGCAGGAGAGCCGCGGCGGAGATCGCCATGGTCGTCTCGACCGGCAGCCAGGTCAGATTGGCGCTCGTCAGGATGATGCCGAGGGAATTCGCCGTCCGCGACAAGGCGAAGACCTCCGCCTTGCGAGGACCGGGCGCCAAGGCATCCAGCCGAAGGGAATTATAGGTGCCCAGCGGCGCCAGGAAGCAGCCGATGATCACGGCGCCGATGAGGCTCGCGATGACCGAGAAATTGGATGCGGTCAGAATGGCGCCCAGGCACAGGAGGGCGAGGAGGAGCGGTACCGTCCGCCGCCCCGGCGCCCGGTTCCGCGCGCTCACCCAGATACCACCGGCCACCGCCGCGATGCAGAGCGCAACGGCGAAGATGGCGCCCTCCGCCGGCGCGAGCCCGTAGTTGATGGCGATGGCGACCGCGCCGATCTCGACCGCGGAGGTGACGGCGCTTGTCGCCAACGTGCATGCGAGCCAGAGGAGGATCGCCGGCCGCAACAGGCTTTCGCCCGCGCGGAGGGGTGCGGGCGTCGTAGCTTCGGGAACGGCCGGCACCAGCACCACCGGCGCCGTGCCCAGGAGCACCAGGATCACCAGGGCGACGACAGGATCAATCGCCGTGCCGAGGAGCGAGGCCGCGATGGGGGCTGCCACGAAGGTCAGCTCGTTCAGCGTCGCCGCCATCCCGAGGGCGCGCGGCATCCCGGACGGGTGCGCGAGATGGTTCAGGATGGACCGCAGCAGCCCGAAAGCCGCGCCGTTCACCAGGCCGCCGAGGGCCGCCGCGACGACCAGGAAAAGAAAAGATGCCTCGGCCTTGGCCAACGCGGCCATGCCGACCAGCGCCAAGGCGCGGACCGATAGCAGCACCCGAAGGTAAGACACGGCATTGCGCCCTGCGCCGAGCCGCACCAGGGGAACGGCGCCCGCCACCTGCGCGACGGTGATGGCCAGGACCAACACGGCGCCGCTGCTGGAGCTGCCGGTAAGCGGCATGGCGAGGAGGGTGAAGGCAATCGGGCCCGCCGCCTGCGGAATGGCGAAGGTGCCGTAGGCGATCAGCCACTGGATCAACGGCGCGGAAAGCCCGGCCGCCGGTCTGACATGCGAATCCATGGTCCCGCCTGCTCGCGGGGCCCTCCCCAATGATTCCATGCCGGGGGAGCCGGGCATGCGGCGGTGGGACCGCCTGGACGATGAACGCACTTCTAAGGGGCCGGGACCGCCGCTCCAACCCCACCGCCCTCTGGCCAAGGCATCACCGCGCTGCATGGCTCCCAACCGCTAATTACATTCACTGTTGTGGAAAACTTTTCTCACGTTGACATGACGTTATATAGGGATAATCACCCCATAGGCTCTTCGCGCGAGCCCCCTCACCACGGAGCCGAAGTACATCGCGCTGTTTCATCTGATCCGACCCTCGCCGCCGAGCACCTCGCCCGTCGCACTCCGCCTCCCCAGGAAAGATTCGCTCATGATCATCTCCGATGTCGCCGGGCAGCGCGCCCTCCCGGTCAGCCGCCGCACCGCCCTGCTTGGATCCCTCGCCGCGGGCCTCGCGCCGTTGCCGTCGCTCGCGGCGCCCCGGCGCGGCGGCACGCTGACCATCGCGCTGTCCAGCGAACCTACTTCCCTTGTCGCGGCGACCACGGTCGTGACCCCGGCCCTCAGCGTCTCCAACAAAGTCACGGAGGGCCTCCTGCGCTACGCCTTCGACCTGACGCCGCAACCGGAACTGGCGACCGAATGGAGCGTCTCGCCCGACGGGCTGCGCTACATCTTCAAGCTTCGCCCTGGCGTGAAATGGCATGACGGGCGGGATTTCACCTCCGCGGACGTCGCCTTCTCGCTTCAGCTGCTCAAGCAGATCCACCCGCGCGGCCGCAGCACCTTCGCGAATCTCTCCGAGGTGCTCACGCCGGACCCGCTGACCGCCGAGCTGCGCCTCAGCAGGCCCGCGCCATACCTGCTGAAGGCCTTCGCAGGCGCCGAGACGCCGATCCTGCCGAAGCACATCTACGAGGGCACCGACCCGGCGACTAACCCAAACAACGCGGCGCCCGTCGGCACCGGGCCCTTCGTCTTCAAGGAATGGGTGCGCGGCAGCCACGTGATCTACGAGCGCAATCCGAACTACTGGGACCAGCCGAAGCCCTATCTCGACCAGCTCGTGATCCGCTTCATTCCCGACGCCGGCGCCCGCTCTGCGGCCTTCGAGACCGGGCAGGCGGATCTGGGTTACCGCACGCCCGTCGGCCTGGCCGATGTGGAACGGCTGCGTCGCCATGCCGATTTGCGCTTCGAGACGAACGGGAACAGCTATTCCTTCAACGTCACCAAGCTCGAGTTCAACCTGGACAACGAGTACTTCCGCCACCTGAAGGTGCGCCAGGCCGTGGCCCATGCGATCGATCGGGCGCAGATCGCGCGCATCGCCTTCTTCGGCAATGCCGAGCCCTGCGCCTCGCCCATCGCGCCGGGCCTGCGTGACTTCCACGATCCCACGCCCTCGCCCTACGGCTTCGACATCGCGCGCGCCGAGCGTCTGCTGGACGAGGCCGGCTTACCGCGCGGCGCCAACCGCATCCGCTTCCGCGTACCGCTCGATTTCAACCCCGTGCTCGACGAGGCGCGGCGCCTGTCCGACATGCTGCGTGCCTCGCTGAGCCGCATCGGCATCGCCGTCGACGTCCGCGCGCAGGACACGGGCAGCTTCGTGAAACGCGTCTATACGGATCGCGACTTCGCCTTCACGACCAACGGGCTGAGCAATCTGTTCGACCCGACGGTGGGCGTGCAGCGGACTTATTGGTCGAAGAACTTCATCCGGGGCGTCCCCTTCTCCAACTGCACGCATTACGCCAATCCCGAAGTGGACCGCCTGCTCGAGGGCGCCGCCGTCGAGAACGACGCAGCTCAGCGCGCCGGCATGTTCCGCGAGTTCCAGCGGATCGTCGCGAACGAGATCCCGGACATCAATCTGGCCTCGCCGACCTTCCTGACCATCTACAACAAGCGGGTCCACGACCATTCGCTGACCGCCAATGGGATCGAGGCGGGCCTGGCCGATTGCTATGTGGATGGCTGACGGGAGCATCGAGTGAGCATCGCCTACCGCACGGGCCATGCCCTGCGAAGGACGGCCATCCAGGCCGTCCCCACCGTCCTGGGCATCATTATTCTCTGTTTCTTGCTGCTGCAGATGATGCCGGGCGACGTGGCGGATGTGCTCGCCGGCGAGTCGGGCTCGGCGACAGCGGAATCGCTCGCGGCTATCCGCCGCCAGGCGGGGTTGGACGAGCCGGTCCTGGTCCAGCTCGGTAGCTATCTCTGGAAGGTCGCGCAGTTCGATTTCGGCCAGTCCACGCGCTTCGGCACCCCGGTATCCCAGCTGATCCTGGAGCGGCTGCCCAATACGCTCGTGCTGATGCTCACCGCGCTGGGGATTGCCCTGGGCCTCGGCATCCTCACCGGTGCCGTCATGGCCATCCAGGCCGGGCGGTGGCTGGACCGGATCCTGCAGGTCGTGGTGCTGTTCTTCTACTCCACGCCTGGCTTCTGGATCGGGCTGATGGCGATCGTCCTGTTCTCCGTGCATCTCGGCTGGCTGCCGAGCGGCGGTAGCATGACGATCGGGCTGGAGGCGAAGGGCCTGGACATGATCCGGGACCGGCTGCCCTACCTCGTGCTGCCGGCGCTCGCCATGGCCTCCTTCTTCATCGCGGTCTATGCGCGCCTGACACGCGCCGCGTTGCTGGAGGTGTTGCAGCAGGACTACATCCGCACCGCCCGTGCCAAAGGGCTTTCCTCCTTCACCATCCTGATGCGGCATGCGGTGCGGAACGCGCTGATTCCCGTGACGACGGTTGCCGGCATTCACCTCGGCAACCTCCTCGGCGGCGCGGTGGTGATCGAGACGGTGTTCAGCTGGCCCGGCATGGGGCGTCTCGCGCTCGAAGCCGTGGCGGGGCGCGACTTCAACGTGCTGCTCGGCGTCCTGCTGCTCTCCTCCTTTCTGGTGATCGTCACCAATGTCGCGGTCGATCTCCTGCAGAGCTGGATCGATCCGAGGTCGGATTCCGCCTGACATGTCCCTCGCGTTTCTTCGGCTCCGCAACCGCACCCTGCGGCTCGCGTTGCGCAACCCGCCCTTCCTGGCGGGCATGGCGATCCTGATCTTCGTAATCCTCGTCGCGCTCGCCGCGCCCTGGCTCTATCCGGGCGATCCGCTGGACATGGTCGGCATGCCGACCCTCTGGCCGGGCGAGGATCCTGCCTATCCTTTCGGGACCGACAGCCTGGGACGCGATCTGGCCGCGGGCCTCGCGCATGGCGCGCGGGTCTCGCTCCTCACCGGCATCAGCGCGACGGTGATCGGCCTATCAATCGGGACCGCCATCGGCGCCATCGCCGGCTACTTCGGCGGATGGGTGGACAATGTGCTGGTGCGCGTCACCGAGCTCTTCCAGACCGTGCCCACCTTTCTGCTGGTCGTCGTCCTCGTCTCGATCCGCGAGCCGACCGCGCTGACCATCGCCCTCTCGATCGGCGCGGCCTCCTGGCCAACGGTCGCGCGCTTGGTGCGCGCGCAGTTCCGCAGCCTGCGCGGCGCGGATTTTGTGGCCGCGGCGTTGGTCTCAGGTGCCACTTCCACGCGGATCATCCTGCGCCATATCCTGCCCAGCGCCGCGCCGCAGATCGTGGTGACGACCTCGGTCATGGTCGCCAACGCCATCCTGACGGAAGCGGCCCTCTCCTTCCTCAACCTGGGCGACCCGAACCTCGTGAGCTGGGGCAGCATCATCGGCGATGGGCGCCAATTGCTGCGGACCGCCTGGTACCTGACGGCCCTGCCCGGCACCGCGATCGCGCTGACCGTGATGAGCATCAACCTCGCGGGTGATGGGCTGAACGATATCCTCAATCCCCGCTCCGGGAATTGATCGCCGTCAGCTCAGCGGTCGAGCCAGCACCAGCAGGCTGCCAGACCGCGCCGCGTCGAACGGCCGGTCCTCGAGGACGTCCCACCATGGCCCCGGTGGCGGCGGAGGCGGGCGGAGGGCATCCAGCGCCCGCGTCGGGACGATCACCATCAGCCCTCCACCGCTGCGGGCATAGCCTAGGAAGCCACCCGGGCCTGGCGGAAGGTCGAGCGGCGCATACCCCTCAAACAGTTCGGGCCGCGACGCGCGCAGCCGCAACAGGCGCTGGATCGCCCGCTGCTTGACCACACCTTGCGAGTCTTCGTCGATCGACGGGTTGCTGCCGCCCAACGCGGCGGCGCGCGCGATGTAGTCAACGGGGCGGCGGTTGTCCGGATCGACCAGGGAGAAATCCCACCACTCCGTGCCCTGATAGGGGTCGGGGATCCCCGGCAGCGTCAGCTGCAAGACGGTCTGCGCCAAGCCGTTGATGCGCGTCGGCAGCACCAACCTCGCCGCGAAGGCCGCGAGTTCATCGCGGAACGCGGCCGCGCGAGGGTCTTCCAGCAGCGCCGTCGCGAAATCCAACGTGGCCCGCTCGTACTCCTCCTGTGGATTCTCCCAGCGGGTGTGGCGCTTCGCCTCACGCATCGCCTTCGTCAGATATTCGCGCAGCCGGTCGGCGCCTAGCGGCCAGGCGCCGAGCAGGGTCTGCAGAATGAGCCATTCATCGGCGGGATCCGGCCCTTCGGCGCGGCGCAGCGGCGCGTTCATCTCCCGCCAGCGGGTGGCCACGGCGATCCACTCGTCCGGCTCCAGCGAGAGGAGGTTCAGTCGCGCCCGGACCTCCGGCCCGCGCTTGGTATCGTGAGTGGCGAGCGGCGTCAGGTCCAGCGGCTTCGCGGCGCCACGCCGCGCGGCCCATGCGTGGAACTCAGCGATCCCGCCGCCGGCAGCCTCGATCTCGCCACCGACCTCGTTGACGGAGACCAGCGCGACGGCCCGGTAGAACTCGGTATCCTCCAGCCCCTTCGCCATCAGCGGGCCGCTCAGCTGTTGGAAGCGGCGGCGCAGTTCGGCGGCCGCAGGGCCCTCGCCGGTCAGGACGACCTCGGTCAGCCAGCGCGCGGCGGCGGCCGTCCAGGGATCGCTCTCTGCCTCCACGGCGGCCAGCATGCGCTCCCAGAGCGCGCGATCCGCCGCGGCCGGGGCCGGGCCCGTGAGATAGCTGCGATAGACAGGGCAGCTCACCAGCAGCGCGGACAGCGCGGCGCGCAGCGTGGGCAGGGCGAATTCGACCGCGGCAACCGGCGCCGCGATGGAGAGCGCAAGGTCCGCGATCTGCTCCAGCTCGGGGGCAAAGCTCTCCTCCAGCATCTGGCGCTTGGCCGCGTGGAGGCGCGCCTCAGGCTCGCCCGTTACCCAGCCTTGCGCCTCCAGATGGGCCGCGAGCGCACGATAGCCCTCCGCGGAGACGAAGAGACGGTTCAGAACGTTCAGCCGCTCGTAGCCGGTGGTGCCGTCCACCGGCCAGCCGGGGCGAAGCTCCTCGCCGTGGCCGAGGATCTTCTCCACCACGATAGGCACGTCCGGGCCTACCGCCTCGCGCAGCCGCCGTGCATAGCCCTCGGGGTCGGCGAGGCCGTCGATATGGTCGATGCGAAGCCCGTCCACGCGCCCTTCCCGCACGAGGCCGAGCGCCAGGCGATGCGTGAGGGTAAAGACCTCCTCGCGCTCCACCCGCACACCGATCAGCTCGTTGATGTTGAAGAAGCGCCGGGAGGAGAGCGCGTCACGGCCGGAGCGCCAGTGCATCGGCCGCCAATGCTGCCGTTCCAGCAGGGCGGGCAGATCCTGCGCGTCCAGCGCGTTCTGCAGCCGCGCCTGCTCGCCCGGATCCAATTCCCGCACCGCCGCGCGCGCCTCCGCGAAATCCGGCGAGTGGTCCGAGTGCCAGAGATGAGCCTGTCGCGGCAGGCTGGCCGCTTCCAGCAGCCCCGCCGCATCCTCCCCGCGCAGGGGCCAGGCATGCTCGCCATAGGCGCAGGCGACGAGCCAGCCTTCGCCCGTCAGCTCGAGCTTGATGGCGCCTTGCGTCAGTGTTTCCGCCAGTGTGTCGCCAAGGACGGGCAGCAGCACCTGCGGATGACGCTCCCAGTCGATGTCGAAGATGCCGGCGGCCGCGCCTTCGCGTCCGCCCGCGAGCGCCCCCATCCACCAGGGATTGGCACGGTCCGCCGCCATATGGTTGGGAACGATGTCGAGCAGCAGCCCCATTCCCCTCGCGCCCAGGCCATCGCTCAATCGGCGGAAGCCCGCCTCGCCGCCGAGTTCGGGATTGATACGCGTGGGATCCACGACATCGTAGCCATGCGTCGAACCAGGCCGTGCTGCGAAGAGAGGCGAGGCGTAGAGATGACTGATGCCCAGCTCCTGCAGATAGGGAAGGATCGCCAAGGCATCGTCGAAGGTGAAGCCGGCGTGGAACTGCAGCCGGTAGGTCGCGCGCCAGTCGGGACGGCTCATGCGGGCTCGACCCAGGCGCAGGCCGACCAGGCGCCGAGCCGTGTATGCGTGCCGTCGAAGACGGCCTCGCCGACCGTCACGCCGTCCTGGCGCGGCTGAAGCCGGATCTCCGAAGGCACCACATCTGGATTGGCGAGCAGGCAGAGCACCCCTGCCTCGAACCGCCAGCGCCAGAAAAGGATCGCTCCCTCCCGCCGCAACTCCGCGCCACCATAGGTGCCGGCGAGAAGCGGCCAGACCAGCCGCCGGCGCTGCGCTGCCAGCGACCGGAAGGACACCAGGGCTTCGGGCGTCATGCGGTCCCAATCGAGCCTGGCGGATTCCATCGTCTCGGGCGCGAGCGGATCGGGCAGCTCGCCGGCTGTCGCGAAGAATTCGGCGAATTCCTTCGCTCGACCCTGCCGGACGGCGTCGGCGAGGTCCCCGGAAAAATCGCAGAAGAAGGGAAAGGGCGTCTCGATCCCCGCCTCCTCGCCCTGGAAGACCATGGGAATGGCCGGCCCGAGAAGCAGCAGGAAGCGCAGGAACGCCAGCCTCTCCGGCTCCACGGCGCCGGCCAGGCGGTCCCCCAGCGGGCGATTGCCGATCTGGTCGTGGTTCTGCGCGAAGTTGACGAAAGCTGTCGGCGGCAAGTGCGCGGAGCGCTCGCCTCTTGGCTCGCCCGCGCGATGAGCGGAAGCCTCTCCCTGATAGACGAAGCCCTCGGCCATCGCGCGCCCGAGCGCCGCCACCGGATCCTCCGCATAGTCGCCGTAATAGCCGGAGACCTCGCCTGTCACGGCGACGTGCAGCGCGTGGTGTGCATCGTCGTTCCACTGCGCGGTGTAGAAACGCGGCCGCCCTTCTGCATCGCGCTCCAGCCAGCGGGCGGCGTTGTGGTCGTTCTCCAGCACGAGCCAGGCTTCCGGCTTCACGGCGCGGCAAGCCTCGGCGAGCTCGGCCAGCAGCAGGTCTCCGCCGGGCGGGGCAAAGGCGTGCACGGCATCGAAGCGCAGCCCGTCGAAATCGTACTCGCCCAGCCACATCAGGGCGTTCTCGACGAAGAAACGACGCACGAGCGGCTGTTCCAGGTCGATCGCCGCGCCCCAGGGCGTGTGATGCGCTTCAGTGAAGAATTTCTTGGCGTAGGCCGGCAGAAAATTTCCCTCCGGACCGAAGTGATTGTAGACGACGTCGAGCATCACCCCGAGGCCGCGCTCATGAGCGGCATCCACCAGCACGCGGAGCGCTGCGGGCGATCCATAGGCCTCGTCGGGCGCGAAGGGCAGGACACCGTCATAGCCCCAGTTCCGCCGGCCCGGGAAATCGGCGACGGGCATCAGCTCGATGGCCGTGATGCCGTTTTCGGCGAAGTGGTCCAGCCGCCCGATCAGGGCCTCGAAGCTACCCTTGGGCGTCGCCGTGCCGACATGCAGCTCGGCCAGCACCACCTCATGCCAGGGGCGCGGTGGCCTGGCCTGCCGCAAGGGCGGTAGTTCGGCGCGCACCACGCTCCAACCCATGACGTCGCCGTCCTGCCGGCGCGCGGCAGGGTCGGGCACCGCGCGGCGGCCTCCCACCAGGAAGCGGTAGCGTTGGCCGGCGCGGGCTTCGGGAAGCAGAACCTCGAAGAAGCCATCCTCGACCGGCTCCATCGCCACGGGACCGCCTTCCGGCAAAGCGAGCGACACGCGCTTCGCGTCGGGCGCCCAGAGGCGGAACAACGTGCCTTCCGGCCGCAGCAGCGGCCCGAACAGCGGTCTCATGCGCGCGCCTCCCAGACGACGAGCGAGCGCCCCTCCGCGATCACCGTCTCGCCCGTCGCGCGCCGCTCGCCATCGAGTTGCGTCGATGTGTCCAGGACGGCCTCCCATTGGCCAGTCCCCCCCGGCGGGATGGTGAAGTCCACACCGTGATGCGCCGCGTTGAGCATGATGAGCAGGCTCACATCCCCCTGCACGGCCGGCGCGAGCCGCACCACGAGGCATTTCGCGTGCGGCTGGTTCCACTCCTCCTCGTTCATCCGCGCGCCGTTCACGGCGAACCACGCCACGTCGGGCACGCCGCGCTCGTTGCGTGCGCCCGTAAGGAAAGCCGGGCGCGACAGGGCGCTGCGCTTCTGCCGGAGATCGATGAGGCGCGCGACGAACTCCGCCAGCCCCTCGTCCGGCTTCTCCCAGTCGACCCAGCCGATCTCGTTGTCCTGGCAATAGGCGTTGTTGTTGCCGGACTGCGAATTGCCGATCTCGTCGCCCGCCAGCAGCATCGGCACGCCCTGCGAGAGCAGCAGCGTCGCCAGCAGATTGCGTTTCTGCCGCGCGCGGCGATCCAGCACCTCGGGGTCATCCGTCTCGCCCTCGGCGCCGGAGTTCCAGCTCTTGTTGTCGTCGTGGCCGTCGCGGTTGTCCTCGCCATTCGCTTCATTGTGCTTGTGGTCGTAGGAGACGAGGTCGTGCAGCGTGAAGCCGTCATGCGCAGTCACGAAGTTCACGCTGGACCAGGGCCGCCGCCGCCCCTGCTGGAACAGGTCGGACGAGGCGGCGAAGCGCGAGGCGAATGCCGGCAGCAATCCTTCCGAGCCCGTCCAGAAGTCCCTCACCACGTCGCGATAGTCACCGTTCCACTCGGAGAAGCCGGGCGGAAAATTCCCGAGCTGATAACCGCCCGGCCCGACGTCCCAGGGCTCCATGATCAGCTTCGTCTGTCCGAGGACCGGGTCCTGGCGGATCGCGTGGAACAGCGGGTGCCCCGGATCGAAGCCGTCAGCGCGGCGCCCGAGTGTCGTCGCGAGGTCGAAGCGGAAACCATCGACGCCATAGGTGGTGGCCCAGAGGCGCAGGCTGTCCATCACCATCTGCAGTACGCGCGGATGTTCGGTGTTCAGCGCATTCCCGCAACCCGTGAGGTTGTCGTAGTAGCGCGGCTGCCCCGGCATGAGGCGGTAGTAGCTCGCATTGTCGATCCCGCGCCACGACAAGCTGGGGCCCAGATGATTTCCCTCGCAGGTGTGGTTGTAGACCACGTCGAGGATGACCTCGATGCCGGCCTGATGCAGCCGATCCACCGCGACCGCGATTTCCTCCAGCCCGCCCGAACCCACATAGCGCGGCTCCGGTGCGAAGAAGCCCAAGGTGTTGTAGCCCCAGTAGTTGGCCAGCCCCTTCTCCACCAGGTTGCGATCCTGCGTGAAGGCCTGCACCGGCAGCAGCTCCAGCGCCGTCACGCCGAGCCGCTGGAGATGCTCGACCATGGGCGCCGAGCCCAGCGCCGCGAAGGTGCCGCGTGCCTGCTCCGGGATCAGGGGATGGCGCATGGTCAGGCCGCGCACATGCCCCTCGTAGATGATGGTCTTCGGCCAGAGGTTGCGCGGCTTGGCCGTCGCGGTCAGCGGCAGCTCGGCGATCACGCGCGCCTTCGGCATGAAAGCCGCGCTATCCCGTTCGTCCAGGGCAAGATCAGCGTCCTCCCCGCCCCCGATGGGATAGGCATGCAGCGCGTCATCCCACCGGATCTCGCCTACGAGCTGGCGGGCATAGGGGTCGAGCAACAGCTTCGCGGGGTTGAAGCGGTGGCCGGCCTCCGGGGCCCAGGGCCCATGGACCCGCCAGCCATAGACCTGACCACGGCCGACGCCCGGCAGATGGCAATGCCACACGCCGTCGGTGCATTCCGTGACCGGCACGCGTTCCTGCTCATTAGCGCCGGAATCATCGAAGAGGCAGAGCTCCACGCCCTCCGCATTGTCGGAAAAGAGCGCGAAGTTGGTGCCGCGTTGCGTGACAGTGGCCCCGAAGGGGAAAGGCGCCCCCGACTCCACGCGCCTCATGCGTTCGCGCCCGGCAGGCCGGGAATCACTGGCCGCGCCGCGCGGGCGGCTTCACGGGGGCGCCGGGGTCAGGAACCACCATCTCGTCGCCACCCGCAGCAGCAGCAGCAGCTTCGCCCGTCGCGCCAGTCACGACCGAGGAGGAGGGCGGGTCGCTAGCCGGGAAGCTACCCGCGACCTCCTTGTCGAGCTGCGCCTCCTCCTGGTCGATCTCGATCCTGGCCAGGAACCAGAAGCGCTGGTCATCGCCTTCCGGCGAACCCGACTCTTCCCAAAGCCGATGCGCCCTCTCGCGGATGCGCTGCTGAAGAAGCTCGTATTCGTCCGACATGATGTCCCCTGGAATTCAAGCAGGCCTGATCGCCCATGGAGACAAAACCCCGATTCCTCCCCCTCAGTTTCCGGGCCGGACACCGAATTTAAGGTATAACAATTGTTCTGAATCAGCAGACTAACCGTTACGGAGCCGTCGGATCGGTCAGTCTCGGGAAATCCCGGCCCCCAGCCCTCCATCCACCAGCAGGCAATGCCCGTTCACATAGGACGCCTCGTGCGAGATCAGGAACAGCGCGGCATAGGCCACTTCCCAGCCCGTCCCCTGGCGTCCGAAAGGCACCTGTGCCGCGCGGCTCGCGCGGTTGCGGCTGGCGTCGCGGCCCATCGGCGTGTCCATCAGCCCCGGCGCGAGGCTGTTGCAGCGGATGCCGCGCGGTTCGCCCGCGCGGGCGATGCTGCGGGCGAGCGCGACCTGCGCCGCCTTGGACGCTTCGTAAGCCGGGTTGCGCGATGCGGCGCGCTGGCTGGCCAAAGAGGAGATCACCACGATCGCGCCGCCCGGTGCCATGACCCGCAGGGCCTGCTGGGCGAAGATCATGTTGCTGCGGACATTCACGTCGAAGGTGCGGTCCCAGTCCGGCACTGTCAGCGCGTCCATCTGCTGGCGCGGCGAGATGCCGACATTCAGCACCAGCCCATCCAGCGCGCCGAGCGCATTCTCAGCCTCCACCAGGGCGCGACCGATCGCTTCCGGGTCGATGACGTCGGCCACCAACGGGACGGCGCGGCCGCCCTCGGCCTGGATGATGGCACAGGTCGCCGCCGCCGCCGCCGGCACCACATCGAGGCAGGCGACATGCGCGCCCTCCCGCGCGAAGAGCACGGCCATGGCGCGGCCATTGCCGATGGGCGGCTCCGGCTCCGGACTGGGCCGCTGGCCAGCGCCGACGACGAGGATGCGGCGGCTGGCGAGGCGCTGGCCTGCCGGAGCACGGCCCAGCGTCTCCGGATGGACGGAGCGGCTGGCGTCGGGCGCGGTGGGTGCGAGGTTCATCAGCCGACGCTCCGGTCCTGGCCCGCCCAGAAGGGCGCGCGCAACGCCTTCTTGTCGGGCTTGCCGAGCACGGTCAGGGGCAGGGTCTCGACAAAATCCACCGTCTTGGGCGTGCAGATCGCGCCCTTGCGATCGCGCACATAGGCCGCCAGTTCCTCGGCGGAAGCCTCCATCCCCGGACGCCGGACGATGATGGCCTTCACCGCTTCGCCCCACTTGGCGTCGGGGACGCCGATGACGGCCGCGGCCGAGACCGCCGGATGTGCGGTCAGCACGTCCTCCACCTCCTTCGGATAGACGTTGAAGCCGCCGGAGACGACCATGTCCTTCTTGCGGTCGACAATGAAGAAGAACCCCCGCTGGTCCTGCCAGGCCATGTCGCCGGTGTGGAGCCAGTCGTTCCGCAGCGCCTCGGCGGTCTGTTCCGGCGATTTCAGGTAGCCCGCCATCACCAGCGGTCCGCGCACGCATATCTCGCCGACCTCGCCCTGCTTCACCGGCTGGTCCCGATCGTCGAGCAACCGGACGGTGATGCCGGGATAGGGCTTGCCCGCGGAGGACAGGATGCGCTCGTCGGCATCGAGGTGGTCCAGGCGCGACAGCGTGAGGATGGCGCTCGGCGCTTCCGTCTGGCCGTAGCCTTGCTGGAGCACGGGACCGAAGACCGAGAGCGCCTCCTTGATGCGCGCGGGCGACATCGGGGCCGCGCCGTACATCAGCGTTTCCAGCCGCGAGAAGTCGGTGCTCCGCGTGCGCGGGTGATCCAGCAGCTTGTAGACCATGGTGGGCACCAGAAAGGTGGCCGTCGCCTGATGCTGCTCCAGTGCGTCGAGGAAGCGGTCGGGCTCGAAGCCCTTCTGCAGGATGACGGTGCCGCCCCGCCACAGGGTGGGCACCAGCGTCGCGCCGGCGCCGTGGGAGATCGGAGTGGGGCAGAGCAGGCGCGGCGCATCGCTCCACGCGCGCCCCGCCATCAGCAGCAGGCACTGCGTCACCACCGCGCGGCCATGCAGCATCACGCCCTTGGGGCGGCCGGTGGTGCCGCCGGTGTAGGCGAGCCGAATCACGTCCTCGGCCGTGGCTTCGTTGACGAGCGGTTGCGGCGTGAACTGGGCGGCGGCCTCCCAGAAGCCGGGCAGGTCACGGCCGGCGTCGTGCAGATACCAGTGCGCAATGCCTGGAAGTCTTTCGCGCAGCGCCGCGACGCGCTCGGCGTAGGATGGATCGGCCAGCATCAGCCGCGTCTCGGCGTGGTCGAGGATGTAGGCGTGATCCTCGATGCCGCCCATCGCCTGCAGCGTGACCGAGCGCAGGCCGAGCAGGTAACTCGCGGCCATGATGAAGAAGACTTCCGGCCGGTTGCCGGAAAGCTGGGCCACCGTGTCGCCCTTGCGCAGCCCCTGGGCGCGCAGGAGCTGCACCGCGCGGCTGATCTGGTCTCGCGTCTCGGCGAAGGTGAAGCGTCGCTCGCCGTCGATGAAGGCGATGCGCTCCGGATAACGGTCGAGCAGGGTGACGATCATGTCCCCGATGGTGCCGCTGTCGTAGACGCTCATTTTCCTCCGCCCCGCTTGACCGCGTGATTTCGTAGATGTCTACAGTATTTCGTAATAGGGCCAAAGCCGCAACCGGGAGGATCTCCGTGAATCACAAGCTGCAGCCGCCCCTGGCAGGCCTGCGCGTGCTGGACTTCTCCGAACTGCTGCCGGGTCCGTTCCTGACCGGCTGCCTGGCTGAGATGGGCGCGGAAGTCCTGAAGGTGGAGCGCCCGCCGGGCGGCGATCCGGTGCGGCGCCTCTCGCCCGGGATGTTCGGCGCGGTGAACCGCGGCAAGTCGAGCGTGCTAATCGACCTGAAGCAGGAGGCGGGGCGCGAGCACGCGCGGTCCCTGGTGCTGGAGGCGGATGTCCTGGTCGAGAGCTTCCGGCCCGGCGTGATGACGCGGCTGGGCCTCGGCCCGGCCGAGATGGCGGAGCTGAATCCGCGGCTGATCTACGCCTCGCTGAGCGGCTATGGCCAGGACGGTCCCTATGCCGCCGTGCCGGGGCACGACCTCAACTACCTCTCGGCGGCGGGGCTGAAATCCATCTCCTCCGGCACGGCGGGGGTGCCCGTCGCGGACCTTTGCGGCTCCGTCTATGGGCTGGCGGGCGTGTTGGCCGCGCTGGTGCAGCGTGGCGTGACGGGGCGTGGCCAGCACCTCGACATCGCGCTGGCCGAATGCGCCCTGCACTGGCTGAACCCGCGCCTGGGGCGCTTCGCCGGCGCGGGGGCGGGGACGCTGGAGGCACAACGCCGCATGGCGCTCGTCCGTCCCGCCTACGGCGCCTTCGCCTGCCGCGACGGGCGCAGCATCAGCATCGCCGCGCTCGAGGATCATTTCTGGAAGCGCCTGCTCGGCGTGATGGACCTCTCGCCCTATGACGGGCCCGCGCATGCCGGGTCGGCCGGCCGTGCGGCGGCCACCGACGAGGTCAACGCCCTGATCGCCGCACGCTGTGCCGCCGAGGACAGCGAGACGCTGCTGGCCCGCCTCCTGGAAGCGGACGTCCCCGCCGCTCCGGTGCTCGCCCCGGGAGAAGTCGCGAGCTTTCCGCAATTCGCCGCCCGCGGCACGATGCACGCCTCGGAGACCGGAGCCTTGGCGCGCTTTCCGGTGCGCCTCGAAGGGATGTACCAGCCCGGCCCCGCGCCCGCCCTGGGCCAAGCCACGGAGTTCGTATCATGACCGATCTTCCCCCCCGCATCGCCCGCGAGCTCGAAGGCAAGGTGGCGATCGTCACCGGTGCCGGGTCCCAGGCGGAGGGCATCGGCAATGGCCGCGCGGCCGCGCTGCTGCTGGCCGATGCCGGCGCGCATGTGGTGCTCGTCGACCGCGAGCGCGCGCCCGCCGAACGCACGGCGGAGATGATCGCCGACGACGGGTACGAGGCGCTAGTCGTGGTCGCCGATGTCACGCGCGAGGAAGAGTGCCGGCGCATCGTCAGGGCGGCGGTGGAACGCTTCGGCGGGGTGGACGTGCTGGTGAACAATGTCGGCATCGGCGGCGCCAAGGGAACGGCGGTGGAGACCGACCTGGCCGAGTGGAATCACGGCCTGCTGGTGAATGTCACCTCGATGATGCTGATGGCGAAATTCACCATTCCGGAGATGGCGAAGCGCGGCGGCGGCGCCATCGTGAACATCGCCTCCGTGGCCGGCCTGCGCGGCGGCACGCCCAACCTGCTCTACCCCACCTCCAAGGGAGCCGTGGTGAACATGACGCGCGCGATGGCGGTGCATCACGCGCGCGACAACATCCGGGTGAACTGCGTCTGCCCCGGCATGCTTCACACGCCCATGGTCTATGCGAAGGGCATGACGGCGGAGATGCGCGAGGCGAGGCGCAATCGCTCCCTGTTGCGGCGGGAGGGCAATGGCTGGGATTGCGGCGCGGCGGTACTGTACCTGGCTTCGGGCTACGCGCGCTGGGTGACGGGGACAATCCTGACGGTGGATGCGGGGGCCACGGCAACTACCTCGCTCGATCTGCCGGATCGGCGGGAGTACTAGCTAGGAACGCAGCCTGATCACGGCATCCAGGGCCAACACGCCCTGCGTGCCGATGCGGACCGGGTTGATCTCGATCTCCTCGAAGCCGTCCGGGCGCGCCTCCACCAGCCGGGACAGCGCCGCCATCGCCCGGGCCATTGCGTCGATGTCCAGCGGCGGCGCGCCGCGCATGCCCTGCAGCAGCGGGTAGCCGCGCAGTTCCCGCAGCATGCGGTGCGCCTCGGCCAGGTCCACTGGCAGCAGGCGGCGCGCGGCATCGCGCAGCAGCTCGACATGGATGCCGCCCAGGCCGCAGGTCATGACGTGGCCCAGCACCGGATCGCGCGAGATGGCGAGGATCATCTCCACGCCGCCAGGCGGCGCCATGCGCTCGACCAGCGCGCCATCGACGCGGGCGGCGGGAGCATGGCCCGCGGCGGCCTCCGTGACCTTCGCGTAGGCCGCCTCGACCTCCGCCGCGCTACTGAGGTTCAGCGCCACCCCGCCGATATCCGACTTGTGCAGGATGTCCGCGCTCGCGATCTTCAACGCCACCGGAAAGCCCAGGCGCGCCGCGCCGGCCTCGGCGGCGGAACGCGCGAGGATGCCCTCGGGCACCGGCAGGCCGGCATCCCGCAGCAGCGCCTTGCCCTCGACTTCGGACAGGGTGCGGATGACGGCGGGCGGAAGGTTGGCGCCGAGGCCGGGCGGCATCGGACCAGGCTCGCGCGCGCCATAGTCCACGAAGCGGCGGAATGCCTTGGCGGCATTGCGCAGGCTGCGCATGGGCACCAGCCCCGCCTCGGCAAAGCAGTGATAGGCCGGGCCGAGCCGCTCGCTCATCCAGACCGGAACCAGCGGCACGGGCGAACGGGCCTGCGCGGCCACCATGCGCTGCGCGACGGTCAGCGAGACCGAACCGTAGTCCAGCGGAAGCGGCATGGTCACCAGCGACACCTGCGGGTCGTTGGCCACGGCGGCCAGGGTGGTCTCGATCACGGCCGGGTTGGTGAGTGTGACGGTGGTGGTGTCCACCGGGTTGCCCAGCGCCGCGAAGGGCGGCAGCTCGGCGGCGAGGGCGGCGGTGGTCTCGGGCGCCAGTTCGGCCAGCACCAGCCCGGCCTGGCCCAGCATATCGGCTGCCAGCGCGCAGGCGCCGCCCGAGGACCCGAAAACGGCCAGCTTGTCACCGCCGCGCGGGCGCGCGCGGGACAGCAGCGAGGCGATGTCGACCAGTTCGTCGATGTCGTCCACCTCGATGATGCCGAGCTGCCGGAAGGCGGCGCTGTTCACCTCGGCCGAGCCGGTCAGCGAGGCGGTGTGGGACGCCGCGGCCTTCATCCCGTATTCGGAGCGGCCGATCTTCAGCGCGACGACGGGCTTGCCGGCCTCCGCGGCCGCGCGAGCCGCGGCGAGGAAGCGCGGCCCGTCCTTGATGCCTTCCAGGATGGTGCCGATCACCTTCACGTCCGGCGCGCCGGCCATGTAGTGGATGAAGTCCGCGACCTGCAGGTCCACCTCGTTGCCGGTGGAGCACCACAGCGCGAAGCCGGCGCCGCGCTGCATGGTCTGCAGCAGGTTGCGCCCGAGCCCGCCGCCCTGGGTCGCGAGGCCGATGGGCCCCGGACGCAGGTCGTCCTTGAAGGCGGGCGAGAAGGTGAAGCCCAGCCGCTTGTTGATGTTGGTCACACCCGGGCAATTCGGCCCGTAGAGCCGCATGCCGCTCTCCCGCGCCAGCGCCAGCATCTCCGCCTCGACGACGCGGCCTTCGTCGCCGGTCTCGCCGAAGCCGGAAGTGAGGATGACGCAAATGCGCACGCCCAGCGCCGCGCATTCGCGAAGGGCCTCCATCACCCCGGCGGCTGGTACCGCGATCACCGCCAGGTCGGGCGTGGAGGGCAGGTCGGCCACGCGCTTGTGGCAGGCGAGGCCGCGGACCTCCGCCCGGCTCGCATTCACCAGATGCAGCGTGCCGCGGAAATCGGAGTGGTCGATGATGTTGGCGAGCGTCCGCCCGCCGACGCTCGCCGCACGTTCGGAAGCCCCCACCAGCACGACCGAGCGCGGGTCGAAGAGCTGGGTCAGGTCGGTGAAGCCGTTCATGCGAGGGCCGACATGCCGAGGATCTCGCGCCCGGCAATGAGAGTCTGGATCTCGGTCGTGCCCTCCGGGATCATGCCGCCCCGGGTATCCCGGAAAATGCGCTCGATGGGATAGTCGGTGGAGTAGCCGAGCCCGCCATGCACCTGCAGCGCCATGTTCGCCACCTCATGCGCCGCCTCGGTGGCGTAGAGCTTGGCGATGGAGCATTCGGTGCGCGCGTCGCGGCCGCGATCCAGTGCGACGGCGGCGTTGTAGGAGAGGGCGCGGGCGGCCTCGGTCCGGATGGTCATGTCCACGATATGCTTCTGGATGAGCTGGAAGCTGCCGATGGGGCGGCCGAACTGTTGGCGCGACCGGGCATATTCCACGGAGAGATCGAGCGCCGCCTGTGCCGCGCCGACGGCGCCCATGGCGATGTTCACACGCGCGGCATTCAGCCCCTTCAGGACGTTCTTGAACGCACCGCCTTCCTCGCCCAACAGGTTCTCGCGCGGGATGGTCACGTCGTGGAAGCCCAGCTCCGCCGTGCCGGTGCAGCGCAGGACCATGGTGTCCAGCGGCCGCACGTCATAGGGCGAGACATCGCGCTCCACGATGAAGGCCGAGAGCTTGCCCTCGCAATCCGGGCTGAAGGTGCGGGCTATGACGATGGCGAAATCGGCATTCGCGCCGTTGGTGATCCACATCTTGCGGCCGTTCAGGACGTAGCTGTCGCCGCGGCGGTCGCTCCGCATCTGCACGCCCGCCGCGTTGGAGCCGGTGTCGGGCTCGGTCAGGCCGAAGCAGGCGCGCCGCGTGTTGTGCAGGAGCGGGCGCAGGAAGCGCTCGTGCTGCTCGGGCGTGCCGTAGGCATGGAGGCGATTGATGGCGCCGTTGGTGATGTTCACCAGCGTGCGGAGGGACATCCAGTAGTAGCCCGTCTGCTCCAGCAGCATGCCCCAGGTGACGTAGTCCAGCCCGAAGCCGCCATCCTCCTCGGGCAGGCGGCCGCCCAGGTATCCGAACTGGCGCAGCTCGCCCAGCACCTCGAAGGGGAAGGTCTTCTGCGCCTCGTGCCGGTTGATGACAGGCGCGATCTCCCGCTCGATGAAGCGGCGGACGTTGTCGCGCAGCAATTCCTGTTCAGGCGTCAGGTCGACGGCCACGCTTCCCTCCCGAGCGATTTGTTGACCCCATGGTATCTATAGTGACTTTTGAGTCAACTCAGCTCGCACTGGAAACACGCCGCGCGCTCCGCTAACGCCGGGCCATGCCCACGACAGTCCCCGCCGCACTCCGCACGCTCGCCATCTTCGAGATCTTCGCGCGAGAGCAGCGGGAGCTCTCCAACGCCGAGGTCGCCCGGCTGATGGGGCTGCCCGAGAGCAGCACCTCGGACCTGCTGCACACGTTGCATGAGGCGGGCTACCTGCTGCGCACGCCCCGCACCCGGCGCTTCTATCCCACCCGCCGCCTGTCGGAGACGGCGCGCCGCGCCTCCGACAAGGATCCGCTGGCCAGCTTCGCGGCGGAGGCGATTTCGGTGCTGAGCGAACGCACCGGCGAGACGGCGCTCTGCGGCCGACCAGACGGCATGCGCGTGCAGGTCGTGGGGATGCAGCCGGGCCGCCATCCGCTCCGCTACATGCGCGACCCGGGCGAGCGTCTTTCCATGCACGGCTCCGCGCTCGGCAAGGCGCTGCTGGCGCTGATGCCGGCGGCCGAGATGCGCCGGCTCATCCGCTCCAGGCCGCTCCGCGCGCTCGGCCCCGCCACCATCACCGATCCCGATGCGCTGGAGGCCGACATCGACGAGACCCGCGCGCGCGGCTGGTCCTGGGTCTGCGACGAGGCGGCGGAGGGCGTGGCCGCCATCGCCATCGCCGGGCTGGTCGGCGAGGAGCCGCTGGCCATCTCGCTTGCCGGGCCCACCGGCCGGATCGAGGCCAGCAAGCCGGCCTACCTGGCCGCGCTCGAGGAAATCCGCCCCCAGCTCTTCGGCGGCTGAACGATTCGATTGCGCGTTTCCTCACCTTCGGTATTTTGTAGGTAACTCCGGTGACTCGGAGGTAACGGCGCTTCGTGCCGCTACGGGAGGAACCTCAATGCGCATCACCCGTCGGGCCCTCGGCCTGGCTCCCCTGGCCGTGCCCGCCGCCTGGGCCCAGGGCGGCTACCCCAGCCGGCCCATCAACTGGATCGTGCCTTTCACGCCGGCGGGCATCACCGACATCAACTCCCGCCTCTTCGCCCGGAAGCTCGGCGCGCGGATGGGCCAGACGGTGATGATCGAGAACCGCCCCGGCGCCGGCGGCACGCTGGGCACCGATGTGGGCGCGCGCGCTGCGCCCGACGGCTACACCATGATGTACGGAACCCAGGGCACGCTCTGCACGGCGCCGGCCCTGTTCCGGCGCCTGCCCTATGATCCCGTCCGCAGCTTCATTCCCATCCAGGGCCTGTTCGAGACGCCGGCCGTGGTCGTCTGCCACCCGTCGCGCCCCTACCGCACGATCCAGGAGCTGATTGGCTACGCGAAGGAGAACCCGGGCCGGGTGAATTTCGGCACCTCGGGCGTCGGCACCGGAACGCATCTGGCGACCGTGCTGTTCCAGACCGTCGCCGGGATCGACATGACGCATGTGCCCTATCCCGGCAGCGGCCCGGCCATCACAGACCTGATCGCCGGCACCACCGACATCATGTTCGACTACGTCGTCGCCACGCGCGACCACATCGAGAATGGCAGGCTGCGGCCGCTCGCCGTCACCGCGAACACGCGTATCCCGGCCGTGCCCGACGTGCCGACGATGGTGGAGCTCGGCCTGCCCGAGGCGGTGTCCGCCGCCTGGTCCGGCATCCTCCTGCCTGCCGGTTGCCCGGCCGAGGTGGTGGAGCGACTTTCCGCCGATGCCGCCGCCACGATGCAGGACGAGGAGATCCGCCGCACCGCCGAGACCAATGGCAGCCGCGCCATGGCCGAGCTCACCCGCGAGCGCTTCGCGGCCTTCATCCAGGCCGAGATGCCGCGCTGGGCCGAGATCGTGCGCCGCTCCGGCGCGCAGCCGAGCTGAGGGGCGGCGATCATGCGGATCGGCAGGCGTTACCTGGGCATCCTGGCGGCGGGCGCCGGCACGGCCCATGCCCAGGGCGGATTTCCGAGCCGGCCCCTCACCTGGGTCGTGCCTTTCACCGCGGCCGGGGTCACGGACACCAACTCCCGCCTCATCTCCCGCAAGCTGGGGCAACGGCTGGGTCAGCCCATCGTGATCGAGAACCGGCCCGGCGCCGGGGGCACGCTCGGCACCGAATACGTCGCCCGCGCGGCGCCGGATGGCTACACCATCCTCTACGGCACCAATGCGGCGATGGCGGCGGCGCCCACGCTGTTCCGGCGCCTTGGCTACGATCCGGTGCGGAGCTTCGTGCCCATCCAGGCGCTGTTCGAATCCTCCAACGTGCTGGTGGCCAATCCCAACCTGCCCTATCGCGACCTTCCGGGGCTCGTGGCCTATGCCAAGGCCCATCCCGCCAGGATCAACCTGGCGCATGCGGGGGTCGGGACCTCCACCCACCTGACCGCCGTGCTGCTCGAATCGGTCGCCGGCATCGAGATGACGCACATCGCCTACCAGGGTGCCGCCGCAGCCCTGACCGACGTGATGGCGGGCAATGTTGACGTGCTGTTCGACTACGTCGTCAGCTCGCGCGAGCATATCGCCAATGGACGGATGCGGGCGCTCGCGGTCACCGCGCGCCAGCGCATCCCCGCGCTCCGAGATGTGCCGACCGTGGTCGAGGCCGGCTTCCCGGAGATCGTCTCCTCCAACTGGTCGGGCCTGTTCCTGCCGGCAGCGACGCCGCGCGAGGTGGTGCTGAAGATGGTCAACGAGGCGCAGGCCGTGATGCGCGACCCGGAAGTGCTCGCCGTGGCGGAGAGCAACGGCAGCCGCGCGGCGACCGAGCTTACCGGCGAGGTCTTCGGCCAGTTCCTGGCTTCCGAGATCCAGCGCTGGGGCGACATCGTGCGCCGGTCGGGCGCGCAACCGATGTAGCTGCATCGGGCGGCTGGTTCACCCTTCGGCGATCCGCCGAAGGGGATCGGGCCTTAGCCTCGCCCCCGAAGCCCGTTCAGCACGAAGCCGGCGAAGGTCTCGCCGATCTGGCGGCCGGTCATCTTGCCGTTGGGGTCGTACCAGCGCGCGATGTGGTTGATGGCCCCCATGAAGAAGGCGACGGCGAGCTTCGGGTCGCCCTGCGGCATAGCGCCGCTGTCCATGGCCGCCTGGACCATGGCACGCAGCGCGCGGTCCGCTTCGCGCATACGGCCGCGGATCGGCTCGGCCAGCTCCGGCGGCAGCGATGTCACGGGCTCTGCCAGCACGGCGTAGGAGCCGAGCTCGCTGGTCACCAGGTCGATGTAGTGGACGATGTAGAGGCGCAGGCGCTCGAGCGGGTCGCTGCTTTCGGCGGCGGCCATGTCGCGGGCGCGGGCACCGGCATCGAAGGCGATGGTCTTCGCCTCGAACAGGATCTCGTGCTTGGTGCGGACATAGCGGTAGAGCGCCGGCTTCGTGACGCCGAGCGCCTCCGCGATCTCCTCCAGCGAGGTGTTGTGAAAGCCGCTGCGGCCGAAGGCGCGTGCGGCTTCCCGCACCAGGGCCCGGCGCTTGATCTCGAACTGTGCCTCGCGGGCCGGGACGGCATCGGCCCAGCGCGGCGGCTTCTTCGCCTGTGCGGTCATCGTGGCTCCTGCTTTGGACGCGGGATCGTTGCGGCGCAAGAGAGTGTCGCCCGCGAACACTCAAGTTGACTCAATAGTCACTTAAAATACTATAAGGTCACCGAACGGCACCGAACGCCGTCGGAGGAGGGGACAGATGCGGCTTTCGCGCCGGGGCCTGCTGGCCGGCCTGATGCCCTTGCCGGCGTGGGCGCAGGGCTATCCGGCACGCCCGATCCGCCTGCTGGTCGGCTTCGCGCCGGGCGGCGCGACGGACATCGCGGCCCGCCTGCTGCAGCCGCTCCTGGGCGAGGCCCTGGGCCAGTCCATCGTGATCGAGAATCGTTCGGGCGGCGGCGGCAATGTCGCGACCGAACTGCTGATGCGCGCCGAGCCGGATGGCTACACGCTGATGCTGGCCAGCCCCGGCCAGCTGGTCGTGAACCCCCTGCTGGACCCCCGCCCCGCCCTGGAAGCAGCGAAGGATGCGACCTCGATCGGCCAAACCACGAGCAGCCCGCTGGTTCTGGTGGTACCCGCCGCCTCCCCGTTTGGGGACGCGGCGGCGCTCATTGCCGCGGCGCGGGGCCGGCCGGGACAGCTCAACTACGCCTCGGCCGGTGTCGGCAGCTCCATGCACATCGCGGGCGAGATGCTGAAGGCCCATGGCCGGCTGGACATCACCCACATCCCCTATCGGGGCAGTGGGCCGGCCCTGACGGATCTCGTGGCCGGCAAGGTCGATTTCATGATCGACAGCGTGTCCACCACCGTGCCGCAGATCCGCAACGGCCAGCTCCGGGCCCTGGCCCAGACCGGAGACGCCCCCTTCGCCGACCTGGCCGGCGTGCCGCTGCTGAAGGACATCGTGCCCGGCGTGGTGCTGACGACCTGGCTCGGCCTCGTCGGGCCGGCGAGGGTTCCGGCGCCCATCGTACTGCGCCTCTCCGAGGCGTTGCGCGACGCGGTGCGCGGCCCGGTCTTCCCGACCCGTCTGCGGGAGCTCGGCAGCCAGGCCTATTGGGCCCGTCCTGAGGAATTCGCCGCCCATCTCACGGCCGAGCGCGAACGTGCCGCCGATGTCATCCGCCGCGCCGCCATCCGCCTGGAGTAGATCCTTGAACCTGCACGAACCCCTTCTCTACGCGCCATCGGAGGGCAGCACCGCCGTGCTGCTGGCGCTTCGCGATCCAGCGACGGGCGCGCTGGCCTTTCCGCGCACGGCCTATGGCATCGGCGCCACCGGCACGCCCGCCGACGCGGCGGAGGAAATGGAGCTCTCGGGTCGCGGCAAGGTGCTGGTCTGCATCACCGTCCACCAGCCGCTGTCGCCTGGCATGGTGACGCCGCTGTTGGTGGCGCGCCTCCAGCTCGATGAGGGCATCGTGCTCGACGGCGTGGTGGAAGGCATCGCCGAGCCCAGGCCCGGCACGCCGGTCCAAGCGGTGCTGGTGCCGGAGGAACGCGGCGGGACGACGGCGCTCGCCTGCCGTTTCCGGATCTGCGCGGCATGAGCGGCCTGGCTTCCATGCGGCCGGTGCGCGTCGTCGGCATCGGCATGCATCCCTACCAGTTCCCGACCGAGACGCCCTACGTGACGCTCGGCCTGACGGCGCTGCGCCAGGCGCTGGCGGACAGCGGAACCGCCTGGCCGGACGTGACCTTCGCCGCCATCGGCACGGGTGCGATCGGCATGGCGGCCGGGCGCGTCATGCTGCGGCATATCGGCTCCACCGGGCTCGAGGTGATGCAGGTGGAGAACGCCTCCGCCTCCGGCTCCAGCGCCTTCCGCGCCGCCTGCCTGATGGTGGCGAGCGGCCAGCACGAGATCGCGCTGGCGCTCGGTGTCGACAAGTTCGGCAGTGCCCAGCGCGCGGCGCATAAGGACGGCATTCCGCGCCTGACGCCGGCGGCGGAAATCCCAGCGGTGAAGTTCGCGCTGATGGCGCGTGCCTGGCGCGACAAGTACGGGCTCACGCGCGAGGACCTCGGTCGCGTCGCGGTGAAGAACCACGGCAATGCCGCGCGCAATCCCTACGCCCAGTTCCGGAAAGCCCGCAGCCTTGAGCAGGTGCTGAACTCGAATCCCGTGGCAGGCGACCTCACCTCCCTGCAATGCACCCCACGCGGCGAGGGAGCGGCGGCCGTGATCGTCGCCAGCGAGGAGGCCATCCGCAGGCATGGGCTGGATCGGGGACGCGCCATCCGCGTCCTTTCCTCCGTCGCATCCTCCGAGCACTCCGTGGCCGACGAGGGCTGGAGCCTGGTGGAGATGGTGCAGCGCTCGGGTCTCTCGGCACTGGCGGCGGCCGGCATCGGCATTGGCGAGCTCGATATCATCGAGCTGCACGACGCCTTCACGATCGAGGAGATCGTCTATGCCGAGGCTCTGGGCCTCTGCCCGCTCGGCGAGGGCGCGGCGCAGCTTCGGGCCGGCGCCTGGGATATCGGCGGCGGGGGCTGCGCGGTGAATCCGTCGGGCGGGCTGCTGGGAATGGGACATCCCATCGGGCCCACCGGCGTCGGCCAAGTCGCGGAGATCGTTCGCCAGCTTCGCGGCGAGGCGGAGGGCCGCCAGCATCCGAAGGCCCGCACCGCGATGGCACACATGATTGGCCTGGGCTCCGTGGCGGTCGGCCACGTGCTCCGGCGCGACTGAAGGAGGCGCCGATGCGCGAGGAACTTTCCACGCTGATCTATGACTCGGCCGATGGGGTCGCCGTCGTCACGCTGAACAGGCCCGACCGGATGAACTCCATCGGCGGCACGATGAAGGAGGATCTCGCGACGGCCTTCTTCAAGCTGGCGAAGGACGATGCCGGCCTGCGCTGCGTCATCCTGACGGGCGCCGGCGACCGGGCCTTCTGCGCCGGGGCGGACATCAAGGAGCGCGCGGGGCTGACGCGCACCGGTCCGGAATACTTCTTCGCGCAGAAGGCCACGCATGAGCTCATCCGCGGCATGCAGGAATTCGAGCGTCCGGTGATCGCGGCGATCAACGGCGTGGCGCTCGGCGGCGGGATGGAGTTGGCGCTGGCGGCGGACATCCGATACGCCGTTGCCCACGCGAAGCTGGGACTGCCGGAAGTCAAGCTCGGCGCCATCCCCGGCGCGGGCGGCACGCAGACCCTTCCGAGGCTGGTTGGCGCCAGCATCGCCAAGGAGCTGATGTTCACCGCCGAGCACCTGACGGCGGAGAAGGCCCTCGCCATCGGACTCGTCAGCAAGGTGGTGGAGAGCGACGTGCTGGGCGCCGCGATGGAAACCGCCCGCAAGATCGCGGAGATGCCGCCGCTCGCCGTCGCCTTCGCCAAGCGCGCGGTGAATGCCGGCATGCAGAGCGGCATCGACGCGGGCCTCGAATACGAGCGCTACGCCGCCGGCATGCTGACCGACAGCGAGGACCGCCGCGAAGGCTTCCGCGCCTTCGTGGAGAAACGCAAACCTGTCTACGTGGGACGCTGACAAATGGAACTGAATCTGAAAGGCAAGGTGGCGCTCGTCACCGGCGGCGGCCAGGGCGTCGGCCGCGCCATCTGCAAGGAGCTGGCGGCCGAGGGCGTGAAGGTCATCGTCAACGACCTGTTCCCCGAGCGGGCGGAAGCCGTGGCGCGGGAGATCCGGGATGCGGGCGGCGAGGCAGTGGCTTCGCCGGGCGATATCACAAAGGCGGAGAAGGTGGCGGCGCTGGTGGCCAAGGGCCGCGAGGCTTTCGGCCCGATCGGCATCCTGGTCAACAACGCCGGTGTCACGCCGGACCGCCGCGCGAAGGGCGGCATGCCGCCCACCTTCATCGAGACCCCCGATAGCGAGATGCACCAGACGGTCGAGCTCAATGTCTACGGCACCATGTATTGCTGCCGCGCCGTGCTGCCGGACATGGTGTCGCAGCGCTGGGGCCGGGTGATCTCGATCGCCTCCGAGGCCGGGCGCATCGGCGAGGCGCGGCTGGCGGCCTATTCGGGCGCCAAGGCCGCCATTATCGGGCTGACCAAGGCGCTGGCGAAGGAACATGGGCGCGACCGCATCACCGCCAACGTCGTGGTGCTGGGCGCCGTCTCGCATGAGGGCATCGCCCCCGGCCAGGCGACCAGTGCGGACGCCACGCCCGAGAACAACGAGCGGCTCGCCAAGATGCTGAATTCCTATCCATCGGCGAAGGGGCTGGGGCGTCTGTCGCGGCCCGAGGACGTCAGCGGCATCGTCACCTTCCTCGCATCGGACCGCGCGGCCTTCGTCACGGGGCAGCATGTCGGCGCGTCCGGCGGTTACGCGATGCCCTGATGCATCCGCCCGTCTTCCGCACCCGCATCACCGAGCTCTTCGGTATTCGCCATCCCATCCTGGCGGGCGGGCTGATGTGGCTTTCCGACGCGCGCTACGTCGCTTCCGTGGTGCGGGCGGGCGGCATGGCTTTCCTGACTCCGCGCTCCTTTCCCGAGCCCGGCGCCTTCGAGCGCGAGTTGGAACTGTGCCGCGAGTTGACGGGAGGCTTGCCCTTCGGCGTGAACCTGAATGTCTCGCGCGTCGAAGGCCACAACCTCAGGCTCGATGGTTGGCTGGAGGCTTCGTTGCGCGCCGGGGTGCGCCACTTCGAGACGGTGGGACGCGCGCCAGGCGACCTGATCCATCGCATCCACGCGGCCGGCGGTATCGCCATCCACAAATGCCCCCTGCTGCGCCATGCCCACAATGCCGAGCGCGCGGGCGCAGACGCCATCTGCATCATCGGCATCGAGGCGGGTGGGCATCCGGGGGCGGCGGTGCTGGGCTCCATGGTAGTGGCGCCCATGGCCGCACGGGAGCTTTCCGTGCCGCTGGTCATCGGGGGAGGCATCGGCACCGGCGAGGGGATCCTGGCCGCCCTCGCCGCCGGCGCCGAGGGCGTGCTGCTGGGCTCGCGCCTGCTCGCGGCAGAGGAGGTCTGGGCGCACGACAATTATAAGCGGCGGATCGTCGACGCGGACCAGGATTCCTCCGTCCTGACCTTCGCGGGAGCCCATCCGATGGGCTCCTGGCGGGTGCTGGCCAATGAGACCTCGCGCGAGGTGCTGCGCCGCGAGGCCGGCGGCGCCACAGCCTATGAGGACTTCTCCGACCTCGTCGGTGGAACCCTGTCGCGCGATCACGTCTACCGGAACGGCGAGGTCGAGCGGGGCATGCTCTCCTGCGGGCCGGCGGCCGCCTTCGCGCGGGCGGTGCAGCCGATGGAGGAGATCATCGACGCGCTGATGCGGGAAGCCTCGGCGGCCCGGCTTCGTCTCGGCGAACTCGCCGCGCAGTGAGGGACGAATTCGGGCCGCGCACAGGGAAGTCTAGACGTCGGCGCGGATGTTCCTCTTGCGCACGAGGTCCGTCCAGCGCCGGGCCTCGTGGCGCATAAAGGCGTCGAACTGCTCCGGCGTCGTATCGCCGGGGATATAGGCGCGCTGCGCGAGCTGCTCCCGGAAATCCGGCAGGCGGGTGATCCCCTGAACCTCGGAGGACACGTGCCGGATGATCTCCGGCGATGTCCCCTGGCGCGCCACCAGCCCGTACCAGGAACTTGCCTCGTAGCCCGTGAAGCCCTGCTCCGCGATGGTCGGCACGTCCGGCAAAATCGAGAGCCGCTGGGCGCCGGTGATGCCGAGCGCGCGCAGGCGGCCGCTTCTGATGTGTTCGATGCTGCTGCTGTCGAACATGGCCTGAACCCGCCCCGCGAGCAGGTCGCTGTGCGCCGGCGCGCTGCCGACATAGGCGACGAGGTTCGCCCGCGTGTCCGTCATGTCGTAGAGCAGTTCGCCCGCCAGATGCGTGATGGTGCCGACGCCCGTATGCGCCACCGCCACCTCGCCCGGGCGCTTGCGCAGCTCGGCCACGAATTCCGGGACATTCCGGGCCGGGAAGGACGGATGCACCACCAGGATGTTCGGTGCCGAGGACATGAGGCCGACCGCGGTGAAGTCGCTGAAGGGCTCGTAGGGCAGGTTCGCGATCAGCACCGTGTTGAGCGCGAAGTTCAGCGAGACGACCAGGTAGCTCGTCCCGTCGGCCGCGGCGCGCTGCACGGATTGGGTGGCGATCAGCGTATTTCCGCCGGGCCGGTTCTCGACCACGACTGGAACGCCGACCTTCTCCGTCAGGCGCTGCGCGACGGTGCGCGCGGTCATGTCAGCCGCGCCCCCCGCCGCATAGGCGACGACGAAGCGGATGGGCTTGTCGATCAGGCGAGGCTGCGCGCGGGCCATCAAGGGCGCTGCCGTCGCGCCGCCGATGAGCAGCCGTCGTGTCGTTTTCATTCTTGTGGTCCTCCCAGGTTATTCCTGATCAGCAGAGCTGGCGCAGCGCCACCGACGGATCGAGCAGGCGATCCCGGCCCAGCGGCTTGCCGGCAGCGATGATCCGCCGGAGGGGCGTCGCCTCGCGGCCATTGTCGATGAGCACCGCGCCCTGCACGCGGCCTTCGGCATCGAGGCCCAGGCAGGCCAGCCGGCCGCCCTCCTCGCGCTCGATCCATTCGAGCCCCTCGCCATGCGCGCCGAGGATCTGCACGTTGTGCCCGTACTGGTCCGTCCAGTGCCAGGGCAGCTCGGCATAAGGCTTGTCGGCGCCGCAGAGGGCGTTCGCCACGGCCACGGGCTGATGCTGCGCGACCTGCCAGGTCTCGAAGCGGAGATGCCGGCCGCAGGATTGCCGGATTCGCGCAACCTCGCCGGCCGCGAAGATCTCCGCTTGCGAGGTGCGGCCGCAGGCATCGGCCAGGATACCGTCCTCGACCGCGAGGCCCGCCTCGATCGCCAGCTCGGCATTCGGCACCGCGCCAATGGCGACCAGGAGCAGATCCGCCTCCACCTCGCCCCTGCTGGTGATGAGGCGAAGCGTGTCCGGCCCGGGGCGGATCGCCGTCAGCCGGCAGGCGAATTCCAGGGCGACGCCGGCCTCGCGATGCCAAGCTTCGATACGCGCCGCGATCAAAGGCGGGACGCAGCGCGCCATGGCGCGGTCACCCATTTCCAGCACGGTGACCGTGCAGCCGAGCTGCACGGCGGCCGCCGCGACCTCCAGCCCGATCAGCCCCGCGCCCGCCACGGCCAGGCGCAGGCCGGGCCGCAGCCGCGCCCGGAGGGCCCGCGCATCGGCCATGCTGCGCAGCGACAGCACACGTGGGTCGTCGGCGCCCGCCAAAGGCAGGACGCGCGCCCGCGCGCCTGTGGCGATGACCAGAGAATCATAGGGGATGCTTTCGCCGCCCGACGTCTCGACGCGCGCGGCCGGGACATCGATGCGTGCCACGCGCCGCCCCAGCCAAAGGTCGATGCGCTGCTCGCCATAGGCGGCGGCCTCGCGCTGCATCAGGCCGCGCGGCTGCTCCTCGCCGAGCAGGATCTCCTTGGAGAGCGGCGGCCGGTCGTAGGGCGGCTCGTTCTCGTCACCCAGCAGCAGGATCTCGCGCCCGGCGTCCAGCCCGCGCAGCAGCTCGGCCGTTCGCCTGCCGGCCTGCCCCGCACCGATGATGACCGTCCGCATCAGAGCTGGAACTGCACCACGCCGCCCTCGATCCGCGTCGGATAGGTGGCGACATCGATTTCCGCCGGCTCATCCAGCGCCTTGCCGGTGCGGATGTCGAAACAGGCCTGGTGCAACGGGCATTCGATCTTGCCCTGCTCGCAGAAGCCGTCCGAGAGCAGCGCGTATTCGTGCGTGCAGATGTCGCTGATGGCGTAGAACCCGTCATCGAGCCGGAAGACGGCGATGCGGTCATCGCCGATCTCCACCACCTTCGGCACGTCCGGCTCGAACTCGCCCTCCGGCGCCACGTCGTGCCAGGGCATCACTTCATCTCGACAAGGATGTACTGGTCCTCGACGGAGACCGGGAAGGTCTCGGCCACGAAGGGGCCCTCCGCCAGCTCCGCGCCATCCTTGACCGTGACGGCGTAGGACCGCGCCTTGATGCTGTCGGGGTCGCAATAGGACTTGCCGGTGCGGATATCGAATTCCCAGCCGTGCCAGGGGCACTGCAGCATCTCGAAGGGGCGGGTGCGTTCGTAGACGCCCGGCTCCTTCGAGCGGATCAGCCCGACCAGCTTGCCGTGACACAGCTCGCCACCCTCATGAGGGCAAACATTGCTGATGGCGAAATACTCGCCGCCCACGTGGAAGAGCGCGATGGGCCGGCCCTTCACCTTCACCAGCTTGCTGCCGTTCTCCGGGATCTCGCCCACCTTCGCGACGACGTGCCGCACCAGTTCCGCCGTCGCGCTCATGCCAGGCGCTCCCCGTAGATGGCCTGGGCATTGCCGGTGAAGATTCCGTGCTTCTCCTTCTCGCTCATGCGGATCTTGAAGGCGTGGCGAGGGTCGTCCGAATCCCAGTGCGGGTAGTCGGAAGCGAAGACGATCTTGTCCCAGCCCATCCAGTCGAGCATCTGGCGCAGCTGCTCGGGCTTCTCGGGCTCCTCCATGGGCTGCGTCGTCCACCAGAAGTTCCGCCGCAGATACTCGGAGGGCTTCATCTTCAGATATGGCACCTCGCCACGGAAACGGTCGAAGAGGCCGTCCATCCGCCAGCCCAGCGGCGCGGCCCAGGCGAAGCCGCCCTCGACCACGACGATCTTCAGCTCCGGCAGGCGTTCCGGCACGCCCTCGATGATGAAGCTCGTCGCCATGGCGTGCAGGCTCATCGAGACGGCCTGGTGCTCCTCGAAGTAGAAGGAGGGCGCGCCGCCGCCTGTGACCGCATGGCCGTTATTGCCCGAATTATGGAGGCCGAGAGGAAAGCCGTGATGCGCCGCGGCCTCGTAGATGCGCCAGTACCGCTTGCGGCCCAGCGGCTCGATCGGGCGCGTCACCAGCGCCACCTGGGCGAAGCCCTTCAGCTTGGCGCAACGCTCGATCTCGGCCACCGCGCCATCGGCATCCTCGGCCATGACGGTGATGGTGCCCTTGAGGCGCGGCTCGGGCTCGATCCACTCCGCGACCTGCCAATCGTTGATGGCGCGGCAGACGGCATGGGCACAGTCGATGTTCCGCTCGTCCAGCGCGCGCGGAAAGAGCGGGAAGAGCATGCCGCGGTCGATGCCGTTCGCATCCAGGTGCTGGCGCTGCATCATGGCGAGATCCGAGCCCGGCGGGCTGCCGTCCTCCGGCCAGGCGTCGCGGCGCGCGAGCTGCGGCGTGGCCTTCGGGAAGGCCGTGGAGGAGACGAAGGCCTGACGGAAGCGCTGGCCGAAACTGTCCAGATGCTCGCGCCAGCGGGCGGACATGTAGGGATGCAGGTCCTTCATGGAGCGGACGGTCGGGTGGATGTCGCAATCCACCAGCTTGATCGCGGAATCCTTGGGCTTTGCAGGCGCCTGGAGGGTCGAGCTGCTCATCACACGGTCTCCTTCAGGCGGGGATAGGTGGCGAGAGGCGTCTCGCGGAGTGCCTTGGCGAGGAGCGAAGGCGGCAGGCCGCGCGTGGGGTCGTCTCCGTCAAAGCGCCAGTGCGGGTAATCCGTCGAGAAGAGGAAGATGTCGTCGGCGTCGATCTGCTCCAGCAGCTGCGCGAGCTGCGTGGGGTCCTGCGGGAGATCCCAGGTCTGCAGGGAGAAGCGCACGCGGTCGCGCACGATGGCCGCCGGCGAGGCATCGACCCAGGGAATCTCCTTGCGCATGCCGCGCCACATCTTGGTGCCCCGCCAGAAGAAGCTGGGCAGCCAGGCGATGCCGGATTCCAGCAGCACCACGCGCAGAGCCGGGAACTTGGTGAAGACGCCTTCGGCAATGAGGCTGAGCAGCTGGCTCTGAAAGGTCAGGGTGAAGCTGCAATGCTCCTCGTAGAGGGTGGAGGGCCAGCCATTGGCCGTCGGCGCATGGCGCATCGCGCTGCCGGCGTGGATGGCGATGGGCAGCCCGTGCTTCTCGGCAGCCTTGAAGATCGGCCAGTGGTGCCGATGGCCCAGCAGCGCCTCATGCGCGCCCAGCAGCAGGATCTGCACGAAGCGACGGTCCGGCGCCCAGCGCTCGATCTCGTCCACCGCGAGTTCGACATTCTGGATGGGGATGACGATCGAGGCGCGCAGCCGGTCGTCCTTGTCGAGCCATTCGGCCGCCATCCAGGCATTGGTCGCGCGGCAGATCGCGGCGCTGAGGTCGGCGCTGTACATGGCCGGGCCGCCATAGAGGCAGTTGAGGATGCCGCGGCTGATGCCGAAGGCGTCCAACGCCTGCGCCTGCATGTCGGCCAAGGTCGAGCCCGGCTTGCGTCCCGGCACGCGCCAGTCCGGCCGCGCGCTGACGGGCGCGTTGGGCGGGTAGTAGGCGAGGTCGAGCCCGTCCACGCCACGGGCGTCGATCACCTCCTGCCAATGGGCGTCGAAATAGGGGAGCAGCGCCTTCATGCCCGGCACGGCGGGATGAATGTCGCAGTCGATCAGACCGGTGGCGGCGATATGCCCCATCCGAAACCTCCCATGAAATGCCCGGACTTCGTCCGGGCTATTTCAGGAAGGGTACCGGTCAGGAAACTTACCTGTCAATAAGTCTCTGTGGCGCATTCTCGGGTGCTACCAGGTCGTTGGTCTTCGAGCCCCAGCTCCGCTCGATCAGGTCCAACTGCGTGGCGTAGTGCTGCGTCAGGCCCCTGAAGCCGCCGCTGTCGCGCGTGATATGGACAGCGTAGAGAAAGCAGCTCGCCATGAGCCGCCCGAGCTGTGGGCAGGGCGTATCCGGCCGCAATTCGCCCGCGGCCACGGCTTGTTCCATGCCGGTGATGGCGCTCGCGTGGATGTCGCGGCGGAAGGCGACGATCCGCTCCCGCATCAGATCGTCCAACGCCTCCCCCTCCGCCGAGAGGCGGGTGATGAGGCTCCACGAATTCCCCTCGCCGCCCGTGGGATTGAGGCGGGTGAACGCTTCCCGGTTGAACGCGATGGTGGACTCGACCTTGGTGGAAAGCCTGACCCCGGGCGCGGTCCAGATGCCCCGGAATCGCCCGCCCACCTGCTCGATGTAGTCGTGCATGACGGTCGCGACGAGCCGCGCCTTAGGCCCGAAATGATAGTGGATGTTGGTCGTGGTGATCTCGAGTTCCTGGGCGATGTCGCCGTAGCTCACTCCCCGGTAGCCGCGCAGCATCAGCAATCGCGTCGCCACGCGCTTGATTTCGTCGCGCATGGGAACGCGGCCGGGGGCCTCCGTGGGCTCTTTCATCCGATATCCTCCACCCGGCACGCGGGACATAGATCTTGACGTGTAAGTAAGTCACAGGGCTTCATCGGGGCAAATCACGGGCCAGAGCCCGATAAATGTCCGGAGGAATTGTCCATGCCGCTCAGCTTATCACGTCGCGTGAGTCTCGCAGGCGCCCTTGCCGGCCTATCGGCCCCCGCACTGGCCCAGGGGCGCTTCCCCGATCGCCCCCTGCGGATCATCGTGCCGGTAGCAGCGGGCGGTATCTCCGACACCATCTCACGCTACCTCGCCGAAACCATGCGGGCCGAACTCGGCCAGCCCGTGGTGGTCGAGAACCGTCCCGGCGCGAATGGCATCCTGGCCAGCGAGGCCATCGCCCGCTCGGCATCGGATGGATACACCATCGGCTACATGCTCTACGCGGCGATGACGCTGAACCCGCTGCTCATCGCCAACCTGTCGTACAAGATGACGGACTTCCTGCCTCTCTCGCCGACCTTCAAGGCGCCAATGGTGCTGGCCGTCGGCCGCGACGTCCCGGTCCGCAACGTCCGCGAGTTCGTGGACTACGTAAAGCGCCAGGGCCAGCTGAGCTATGGCACGCTGGGCAATGCGAGCACCGGCCAGATCCTGATGGAGATGCTGCGCGGCGCCTCCGGCATCGAGCTGGAGAATGTCGGCTATCGGGGCGAAACGCTCGCCGTCACGGACATGATCGCCGGCAACTTGCCCGCGGTATGCGTCTCCACGATGAATGTGCTGGAGCAACACCGCGCAGGCACCGCGTGCATCATCGGCATCTCGACGCCCCAACGCATTTCCGCCCTGCCCGACCTGCCGACCTTCGCCGAAGCGGGCTTCCCGATCGACTACAGCTATTTCCACGGTCTCATGCTGCCGGCCGGCGTGCCGGGGCCGGTCGCCGAACGCTTGCACCGCAGCGTGGGCACGGCCTTGCTGAGCGAAGGGCTGAAGGCCCGGCTGACCCCGGACATGCAGCCCTTCGTGCTGAGCCCGGCGGCGTTTTCCGCAATGCTTAGGGAAGAGACATCCAAGCTGGGTGAGCTGGTGGCGGCGCGCGGCATCCGTCTGGAGTAATCCGCCACGCCCGTTTCCTGAATGCCGCTCCGGATGGCCCGCCGCGCATTATGCGATATAACGCGTGACGCGGCATTTCCGGAGCTACGCCTTCATGATCTCCCTGATGACGGACGAGCGGATTCCCACTCCCGATGCCATCGCGCTCGTCCTCAAGGAGGCCGGGATTGACCTGGTCTTCGGCATTTCCGGAGGCCATACGGGCACGGTCTTCGGCGCCCTCTCGCGCCAGCAGAACGCTATTCGTACCATCCTCGTCCGCGAGGAATCCCTCGCCGCCGTCATGGCGGAGGTCTATGGCCGCCTGACCCGCAGGCCGGGCGTGGTGCTGGGCCAGGGCCCCTGGGTCCTGGGCAATGGCCTGATCGGAACGATCGAGGCCTATTTCTCCAGTTCGCCCATGTTGCTGCTGACCGACTTCAGCGATACCCCAGGCTATTCGCTGCATGGCCCCTACCAGTCCGGCACTGGCGACTACGGCAGCTGGGATGCCCGCCGCAGCTTCGGCGGCATCACCAAACAAGTCTTTTCCGCGCTCGACCCGGGCATGGCGGTGCAGGCGACGCAGCTCGCCATCAAGCATGCCATGGCGGGCGAGCCCGGGCCCGTCGCCGTGTTGCTGTCGCTTTCGGCGCTGGCCGGCGAGGTGGGGCCGGAGACGCGCCCGCGCCTCTACCCCACGGCCCACTACCTGCCGCCCGCGCCCACGGCTGCCGAACCCGCGCGCGTCGCCTCGGCCGCCACGGCCATCGCCGCGGCCGCACGGCCCGTCATCATCGCCGGCAACGGCGTCCGCATGTCGCAGGCCTTCGACGCCCTGCGGCGCCTTGCGGAGCGGATGGGCGCGCCCGTCGTGACCACACCGTCCGGAAAAGGCGTGCTGGAGGAGGTCCATCCCCTCGCCCTCGGGGTCTTCGGCACCTTCGGCACTGCTGCGGCCAATGCGGCGGTCGCGGAGGCGGACCTCGTGCTTGTCGCCGGCTCCAAGCTCACCGCCTCCGACACGGCGCGCGAGAACACCGCACTGCTGGACCCCACGCGCCAGGTCTTCGTCCAGATCGACGTGGAGCCGAAGAACGCCGCATGGACCTACCCGGCCGAGCACCAGCTGCTGGGCGATGCCGGGGCGGTGATGGCCCAGCTGCTGCTCCTGCTGCCCGAGGGCCGCCGCGAGGCCGGCGAAGCGCGCGTCGCGGCATACCGCCAGGCGCACGGCCATTTCGACATCGCCGAATACGACGCCCCAGGCGCGCCGGTCCTGCCGCAGCGGATCATCGGGGAGCTGCATCGCCATCTTCCCGAGGATGCGATGGTCTGCTGCGACGCCGGGGAGAACCGCATCTTCATGATGCATCTCTACCAGACGCGGCGGCCGGGCCATTTCATCATGGCCGCCGGCGCCGGGCCGATGGGCTTCGCCATACCCGCGGCGCTCTCGGCCAAGCTGATCCATCCGGACCGGCCGGTGGTCGCGATCTGCGGCGACGGCGGCTTCTCCATGACCATGAACGGCTTGCTGACCGCGATCGAGAACGACATCCCGGTCATCGTCGTAGTCTTCAACAACAGCGCGCTCGGCTGGTCGCTGCATTCCCGGGGCCCCTTCGCCGCCGAGTTCCAGGATTTCAACTTCGCCGCCATCGCTGCCGCCATGGGCTGCGCGGGCCATCGCGTGGAGACGCCGGAGGAGCTGGCGCCGGCCCTGCAGGCCGCGCTGACCGCCCGCGTTCCCACCGTCATCGACGTGCGGACCTCGCTCGGAACGTCCTACATCGACATGACCTCGCCGCTTGCGAAAGGCTGAGCCAGGTGCCAACTGGTTCCCTCTCCCAAACGAATCGAGGCAAAAGCGCGCGCATGGGCGCCACGAAGGCAAAGGCGGCGAAGGAAGGCGTGCTCGACCCCATCGGCCGGCAGAGCCTGAGCGCCATCGCCTATGACAAGCTCCGCAAGGCGTTGATGACCGGCCACCTCCAGCCCGGCGAGCGGCTGAACGGCCGGACCCTGGCCACGCGCCTCGGCACGAGCCTCACGCCCGTGCGCGAGGCGCTGCTGCAGCTCGTCACCGAGGGCACGCTGGAGATGCAGGCGGGCCGCTCCATCTCAGTCCCGGTACTGACCCGCTCCGCTTATCTGGAGCTGCGGGATCTTCGCATGGTCGTCGAGGGGCTCGGCGCGGAGCGCGCGGCCGCCGCGATCTCCGCCGCTGGCATCGCCAAGCTGGCGCAGGTCCATGAGAAGCTGACCGCCGCCAAGGCGAAGAACGACTTTGCGGCCGCGCTGCGGTGGAACGAGGCGTTCCACATCGGCCTCGCTACCGCCGCCGACATGCCGCGCCTTCTGAAAGTGGTGGAAAGCCTCTGGTCCCAGAGCGGGCCGTTCCTCAATTACCTCTTCGCGCACAGCAACCTCACAGTCTCCGAGCCGCATCCGCACACGCTGGTGCTGGAGGCGCTTCGGAAGCGCGACGGCGCCGCCGCCGCGGCCGCCATCCGGGAGGATATCCTGAAGGGCGGCGCGAACCTGCTGGAGCACCTGTCGGGCTGACAGGCTCAGAAGCCGGCGATGGCCGCATAGCGGTCACGATGGAAACGGCTGTCGCCCAGCGTCGCCTCCGCCAAGCGGGCGCGCTTGAGGAAGAAGCCGATCTCGTGCTCGTCGGTCATGCCGATGCCGCCATGCATCTGGATGGCCTCGTTTCCGATCAGGTGCAGCGCATCACCTGCCCGGGCCTTCGCGAGGCTCGCCAGCCGTGGCACCGCCGGCGAATCCGCATCCAGCGCCTCGAGCGCACCCAGCACCGCCGCGCGGGCGAGTTCCAGTGAGCAGAACATCTCCGCCGCCCGGTGCTTCAGCGCCTGGAAGGAGCCGATGGGCACACCGAACTGGCGCCGGTCCTTGAGGTACTGCACCGTCCGCGCAAAAGCTTCCTCGGCGGTGCCCAGCATCTCCGCCGCGAGGCCGATCCGCGCACGGTCCAGCAGCATCTCCAAGAGGCCCGGGCCTCCCTGGGCCAGCAGCGCGGAAGGCTCCAGACGCACGCCATCGAAGGTCAGCGCGGCGGCATTGCGGCTGTCCACCATCCAGCGCCGCTGCCGGACAAGGCCGGGCGCATCGGCGGGCACCAGGACAAGCGCGATGTTCCCGTCCTCTCGCCGCGCCGCGACGATCAGCACATCCGCAACCCCTCCATCCGGCACGAAGCGCTTGGCGCCATCCAGCACGAAGCCGGGACCGTCCCGCCGCAGCCTGGTTTCGATGCGGTCCGGCTCGTGATGCGCGCCTTCATCCACCGCCAGCGCGAAAAGGCTTCGGCCTGCCGCCAGTGCCGGCAGGTGCGCCGCCTGCTGCGCCTGATCGCCGCCCAGGAGAAGTGCGCTCGCCCCGATCATCGCGGTCGAGAGCAGGGGCGTCGCGGCCAGGGTCCGCCCCGCGGCGGCCAGAACGAGGCCCAGTCCCAGATGGCCGAAGCCGCTGCCGCCATGAGCTTCCGGCACGAGAAAGCCCGGCCATCCGAGATCCGCCATCTCCTGCCAGAGCGGGCGCGAGATGGCCTCGGCATCGCGTGCATCCCGCAGCTGGCGGAGCGAGCGCACGGGGCTGCGCTCGGCGAAGAAATCGATGGCCTGGTCCTGGATCATCCGCGCATCGGCGGAGAGAGCGATGGTCATGGCGGTTCCTCAATCCGGCAGGCCAAGCACGCGCTTGGCGATGATGTTCTTCTGGATCTCCGACGTGCCGCCCTCGATCGAGTTCGCCTTCGAGCGCAGCCAGTCGCGCGCCAGCTGGATGTCCTGCGGATCGTTGTCGCCACCCTCCCAGCCGAAGCCCTCGGTACCGGCGCCCGCGACCGCAAGCTCCAGACGCCGCTTGTTGAGTTCCGTCGCGACGAGCTTGACCATGGCCGACGCGGGTCCCGGCGGTTGCCCCGCTTCCGCTTCCTCGGCGATCCGGCGGCGAACGAGCTGGAAGGCCTCGTCCTCCATCATGTAGGCCGCGATCTGATCGCGCAGGACGGGATCGGCAATGCGCCCGCCGCGCTCGCCCACGCCCTCCTTGGCAATGTCGATGAGCGTCCGCTCCGTGCGCGAATGATGCCGGTCGCTGAAATGCGCCAGGTACTTCCGCTCATGCTCCAGCAGCCGCTTGGCGATGGTCCAGCCCTTGTTCATTTCCCCCATCAAGTTCCCGGCGGGAACGCGGACATTCTCGAGAAAGGTCTCGCAGAACTGCGACAGCCCGCTGATGAGGCGAATGGGGGAGACGCGGACACCGGGCGAAGTCAGGTCGATCAGCAGGAAGCTGATGCCCTGGTGCTTCGGCGCGTCGAAATCGGTGCGGACCAGGCAGAAAGCCCAGTCCGCATAATGCGCGTAGGAGGTCCAGATCTTGTGGCCGTTGACGAGGAAGTCATCCCCATCCCGCACCGCGCGCGTCCGCAGCCCGGCCAGATCCGAGCCCGCCTCGGGTTCGCTGTAGCCTTGGCACCAGCGGATCTCGCCGCGCACGATCGGCGGCAAGTGCTGCTCGCGCTGGGCTTCGGTGCCGTACTCCAGCAAGGTGGGCCCGAGCATGGTGAGACCGAAGCTGTTGAGCGCAGCGCGGCAACCCAACGCCTTCATCTCCTCGCGCAAGATCTCCGCCTGCTCCTCGGTGAGGCCGCCGCCGCCGTATTTCCTGGGCCAGGTGGGCGCGGTCCAGCCCTTCGCCGCCATCCTGTCGAGCCACAGCTTGCTCTCCGGGTTCTTGTACTTGGCGTTGCGGCCGCCCCAGACGATCTCGTCGTCGGGCACCGGCGTTCGCATGGAGGGAGGGCAGTTCGCCTCCAACCAGGCGCGCGTCTCGGCGCGGAAGCTTTGCAGCTCGGGCATGTGGGTGCTCCTCAGATCACGATGATGTCGGCATCGGGGGTCGTCGCGTGCAGGCGCTCGACAAGCCCCGCGCGGCGCTCGCGCACCGCTCGCTGGTTGATGTAACCCTTGTCCGTCAGCTCATTGCCGTCGATCGAGGCCGGTTCCTCCATCAGCAGAACGCGGCTGACACGGCCGCTGGAGCCGGCGTTGCGCCCATGCTCGCGCAGGCCCTCGCGGATGCGGGCGATAATCGCCGGATGGCGGATCAAGGCCGCCACATCGGCCTCCGGCAGGCCCGCAAGCTCGCGCGCGCCGGGCAGGTTGATCCAGGCGAGCAGCCCCACGAAGCTCCGGTCGTGGCCCGTGACCACCGCGTCCTGCAGCACGGGCGAAGCCGCGGCGATGGCTGCGACGCGCAAGGGCCCCGCATGGACGAAGGTGCCCGTGTCCAGCTTGAAGTCCTCGACGATGCGGCCCGCGAATTCGAGACCCTCCAAAACGTCATCCGGGTCGACAAAGCGGCCTGCGTCGCCGGTGATGTAGAAGCCTTCGTCGTCGAAGGCGGCGCGCGTCAGATCCGGCTCGTTCCAGTAGCCGGGCGTCACGCCGTGGCCGCGCACGCGCATCTCGTACTTGTCGCCATTGGGCAGCAGCTTGATCTCCAAGCCCGGCAGCGGCAGGCCGATAATGCCGGAACGCCGCGTCACCCAGGAAACGGTCACGGCATTGGGGCCCAGCTCCGTCGCGCCCCAAGCGGTGGTGAAGAAGATCTGCTGGCCCGAGTGGCGCATCGAAAGACGCTGCAGCCGCTCATAGAGGTCGTTGGAAAGGGTGGAGCCGCCATACCCCATGGTTTCGAGCCGGCTGAAGAAGACGCGCGCCAGTTCCTCGTCGGCCTCCAGCGCGTTGGTCAGCATGGCGTAGCCGGCCGGCACGTTGGAGAAGTAGGTGATAGGGATTTCCTTGAGGTTCCGTACCGTCTCCTCGAATTGCCCGGGGACCGGGCGGCCATCGTCGATGTGGATGGACCCGCCTTCCGCCGTGAACCGCAGCAGCGTGGAGGAGCTTCCCATCGTGTGGTTCCAGGGCAGCCAGGCCAGCACGCCCGGAGGGGGCGACCCCGGCATCCGGCCGCGAAGCTGCTCGTTCGCGGTGATGTTCGAGCAGTTCATCGCATGCGTGTTGATCGCGCCCTTCGGCCGGCCCGTGGAGCCCGAAGTGAAGAGGATACGCGCCGGATCCTCGGGCCGGATAGCGGCGATGGAGCGCGCGACAGCTTCGGTTGCCACCGTTTCGGCAAGCTCCCCGTAACGCAGGCTGGAACGGCCCGGCACCGGCCGCTCCACATGGACCAGCGTCACGCCGTCGAGGTCCAGGGCATCCAGCGCCGCCGCAAAGGGCGGCCCGTCCTGCACGAAGACGACGGCCGGCTTCACGATGCCGAAGATGTAGCGAAGCTTCGCATGGTCACGGCTGACCAGCGAATAGGCGGGAGAGACGGGCGCCACCGGCATGCGGGCCTGCATCGCGGCGAACATCATCGCCGCATGTTCCAGCGAATTGCCGCTCAGGATCATGAGCGGGCGTCCCTGGGCCCCGGGAATGTCCAGCAGAGCCTGGGTCAGGCGATCCACCAACGGAAGCGCCTCGCCATAGGTCAGGCGGGACCAGGCGCGCTCCGGCCCGCGCCTTTGGCCGAGCCACACCTGCTCCGGGCGTTCGCCGGCCCAATGCCGCAAATAGGCGGGGATATGCGGCGCGTACTCGCCGATGGGCGTCGGGCAGCGCATGATGATCGTGCCGTCCGCGCGCCGGTCCAGATCGACCGCCCGGGGCGGCAGGATCACCTTGGGGTTCATGATCAGTCGTCTGCCGCGGTCTTGCCGGTTTCGCGGTAGTCGCCGAAGGGCGCATCGCGCTGGCTCAACAGGCCCGAGACGCTCTTGCCGTCGCGCTTGAACTGCTTTCGGTATTCCAGGCTCGATTCGGTGCAGAAGGCGAGCGCCTGCAGCTCCGTCCCGGCGCGCAGCCCGTCACGCATGCCCATCGCCTCCATGGCGCGGTGCACGGATCGCTTGTTGATCTGCTGGAGGTCCGACGGCGTCATCGCCACGCGAATGGCGACCTTCACCACCTCCTCGTCGAGCCGGTCGGCAGGGAAGGCGCGGTTGGCGAAACCGTCCTGAGCCGCCTCGATGCCCGTGATCGCATCGCCGGTCAGGTACATCTCCATGGCCCGGCGCATGCCCATCATCCAGGGATGGAACTGCATGTCCGGCGGGCTCATGAGGCGCGTCGGCGGATAGCCGATCTTCGCGTCCTCGGCGACGTAGACGAGGTCGCAGGCCGTCGCGAGCTCGCTGCCGCCGGCCAGGCAGTAGCCGTGCACCTGCGCGATCACGGGCTTCGCGAGATCCCACATGCGGAACCAGCCCTCGACGACCTGGCGCGACCACGGCCAGATGCCCTGGGCCGTGTAGTAGGGCTGGTCCACGGCGTTGTTGGCCGAAAGGTCGTAGCCGGCGCAGAAGCTCGGCCCCGCGCCGCGCAGGATCGTGACGCGCACCTCCGGGTCACGGTCGGAATCGGTCACGGCATCAAAGATCGCCTTGCGGAGCGGATTGTTGAGCGCGTTGCGCTTTTCGGGGCGGTTCATCGTCAGGCGCCGTACGCCGGGCGCGGGATTGTCGATCAGCAGGACGTCCTGGTCGGACATGGTGGCCTCCTTGTTGGGAAAGGGATCAGCGGCGGGCCAGCCCGGCCTCGCGGAGCGACTGGCCGGCGGTGACGAAGAGCTCGCGCGCCCGCCGTTCGAATTCCGCGCCGTCGATCGGCTCGGGGAGCATGCCCATGCGATCCAGTGCGGCGTGGTAGGCGGGCGAGCGCGCGACTTGGAGGAAGGTCTCGCCGAGCAGCCGCGCCCGGTCCTCCGGAATGCCGGCGGGGCCAACGAGGCCCGCGGTCGCCTGGACCACCACGTCGAAGCCGAGCTCACGGAAGGTCGGAACCTCGGGCTGCTCGGGCCAGCGCTCGGCGGAGCCAGATGCCAGAAGCCGGGCGCGGCCGGACTGCACGGCAGGCAGGATCTCGGGCGGCGCCTGCAGCACGAAGTCGACATGGCCGCCGAGTGCAGCCGTCACGGCCTCGGCGCCCGATGGGAATGGCACGAACTGGAAGCGCGCGCCGGACAGGCGTGCCAGCGCGAAGGCGCCCAGATTGTTGGGCGCCCCGGTCGCGCTGAAGGTCGTCCGCCGAGTCTTGGCGTGCTGGATGAGGTCCGCAAGGCTGCGGAACGGGCTGTCCGCACGCACCGCAAGCCCGTAGCGATAGCCCGCGAAGGCGGCCAGGTAGGTGAAGCTGTCGCGGTTGTACGGGACTTCCAGCAGATGCGGCACGACGGAAATGCTGGTGAGCCCGGCAACGCCGATCGTGTAGCCATCCGGCCGCGCCGAGGCGACGGTCTGCGGGCCTACGGTCCCCTGCCCGCCCGGCCGGTTCACCACCTGGATGGGCACGCCGAGGACCTTCTCGGCCTCCGCGGTCAGAGCGCGCACGGCGATGTCCGTCGAGCCACCTGCCGCGTACTGGACATAGGCCACGATCTCGCGCTCGGGGAACTGCGCGGCCCGCGCGGCGGGTGCGGCCACGGCGAGGCCGCCGCCCGCGGCCATCAGTTTGCGTCGACTGAGCATGTCATCCTCCCTCGGAAGCGGCCGGTTTTCCGGTCCGCATTGGTCTTCTAGGAACCTCCGTCCTGCACGACCGCCGGCCGCTTGCGCAGCACGAGGCCGCTCAGCAGCACCAGCGCCGCGACGATGAGGAAGCCGAGCGCGATCGGGTGGCCCACGACCTCCGTCAGATCGCCATCGGAGATCAGCAGCGCCTGGCGCAGGGACCGCTCCAGCGTGGGCCCGAGCACATAGGCCAGCACCAGCGGCCCGAGATCGAAGCCGGCGCGACGCAACAGGAACCCCACGATGCCGAAGACGGCTGCGAGCAGCACGTCGAAGTGGTTGAGCCCCGTGCTCCAGGTCCCGATGACGCAGACGAGCAGGATCGTCGTCGCCATGTAGCGCCGCGGCACCTCGAGCGCCTTCACGAAGAAGCCGACAAAAGGCAGGTTCAGGATCAGCAGGATCAGGTTGCCGAGATACATCGAGGCGATGACGCCCCAGTAGAGCTCCGGCTGCCGCTCCAGGATCATCGGCCCGGGCTGCACGCCGTGCACCAGCAGCGCACCGAGCAGCAGCGCCGTCACGGCATTGGACGGAATGCCGAGGGTGAGCAGCGGGATGAAGGCGCCGGCCGTGCCGGAATTGTTGGCGGCCTCCGGCCCCGCCACGCCCTCGATGGCGCCCTTGCCGAACTCGTCGGGATATTTGGTGATCCGCTTCTCCACGGCATAGGAGAGGAAGGAGGCCAGCACCGCGCCGCCGCCAGGCAGCAGGCCGACGAAGAAGCCCAGGACGGAACCGCGCGCGATCGGCCCTGCACTGCGCTGCCATTCCCGCTTGTTCGGCATGAAGCCCAGGACGCGCGAGGGCGCACGGATGATCTCCGGCTTCTTGTCGCCACCCAGTGCCAGGAAGAGCAGCTCCGACAGCCCGAAGAGGCCCAGCGCCAGCGGCGCGATGTTGATCCCGTCCACCAGCGCCGGCAGGCCGAAGGTGAAGCGTGGCGTACCCGTGATCGGGTCCAGCCCGACCGAGCCGAGGAACAGGCCCACCAGGGCCATAAGCCCCGCCTTCGCCACGCCCGACGCGGCGAAGAAGGCGATGAGCGACAGGCCGGCCAGCATCAGCGCCGCGTATTCCCAAGGCCCGAAGGCGATGACGATCTCGGCGAGCGGCGGCGAGAGTAGCATCACGCCCAGCACGCCGAAGGTGCCCGCGATGAAGCTGCCGATCGCGGCGATGCCGAGCGCCGCGCCGGCGCGGCCCTTCTGGGCCATGGCATAGCCGTCGATGCAGGTGACGACGGACGACGCCTCGCCCGGGATCCGCATCAGCACCGAGGTGATGGTGCCGCCATAGGCGACACCGTAGTAGATGCCGGCGAGCAGGATGATAGCGCCCGTTGGGTCGAGCTTGAGGCTGATCGGCAGCAGCAGCGCGATGGTCGTCGCCGGGCCCAGGCCCGGCAGCACGCCGACCAGCGTCCCCAGCACAGCGCCGAGAAGGCACAGGCTGAGGTTCTGGAAGGTCATCAGAACCGAAAAACCCTGGAGAAGGCCGTCCATCATAGCAGCGCCCTCCCTCAACCGAGCCGCAGCAGCCCGAGGGAGGCGAGGACGCGCTCCATCGGGCCGGTCGGGAAGGGAACGCCGAGCGCCGTGCCGAAGAGCAGCACGATCGAGGCGACCAGAAGCAGGGCCCAGAGCAAGGCCTCGCCCCAGCTCCTGTTCTCGCCGAAGCGGCCGACGAGCAGCGTGGCGACGAAGCCGGTGATGGTGAAGCCCGCATAAGGCAAGGCGATGGCGACGCCCAGCATGGCCGCGCCATAGGCCAGGAAGCAGCGCGAGCGCAGCGGCGATTCCGTACCGCCCTCCAACTCGCCATCCCCCGGCGCCGCGATCACGCCGAGCGCCGCGATGCCGATGAGCGCCGCGAGGATCTGCGGCACCAGGCCCGGCCCCGGGCCGTCGAACTGCGACCAGGCCTGGAGGCGCGAGGCCTCCCAACCCGCCAGGGCCGCGAAGATCAGCCCGGCGATGCCGACGGCGCGGACATGGGCTCTCATGTCCGTCGCGCCAGCCCGGCTTCGCGAAGTTGCTCGCCGTATCGCGTGAAGCCCGTGCGGATCGCGGCCTCGAAATCCTGCGCGGAGAGGATGGCGGGCACCATGCCGAAGCGGCCCAGCGCCTCTTCCACCACCGGCGCGGCCGCGGCGCGGCGAATGGCCTCGCCGATCGTGGCCAGGCGCTCGGGCGGGACACCCTTCGGGGCCACGAAGCCGAGCAGGCTTTCGATCACGACATCGAAACCGGACTCGCGCAGCGTCGGCACGTCCGGGAACTCCTTCCAGCGCGCAGGGCTGGCGGAAGCCAGCATCCGCAGGCGCCCGGACTGGATGGCGGGGATCATCTCGGGCGGTGTCTGCGACGTCGCCTCGACATGGCCGCCGATCGCTGCCGTCACCGCCTCCGCGCCCGACTGGAAGGGCACGAAGCCGAAGCGCGTGCCGACCTTCCGGTTCAGCTCGAAAAGGCCAAGGTTGTTGGGCGGGCCGGTCGCGCTGAAGGTGATGCGCCGTGCCTTCGCCGCGTTGATCAGATCCTGGATGGTGCCGTAGGGGCTATCGGCCCGAACGCCGATTCCATAGAGGAAACGCGCCGTCCCAGGCAGGTAGGAAAAGCTGTCGAGATTGTAGCCGACCTCCAGCATATGCGGCGCGATGGCGAGGCCGGACATGGCCGCGCTGCCGATCGTGTGGCCGTCCGGCCGCGACTGCGCGACCTGCTGCGGCGCCGCCGTGCCCTGCCCGCCCGTGCGATTCACGATCTGCATCGGCACGTTGAGGATCTTCTCCGCCTCGGCGCAGATGGCGCGAACGGACACATCCGTGGAACCGCCGGCGCCGAAGGGAACCAGCACCTGGATCTCGCGATCGGGCCAACGCGGTTGCGCCAGGGCTGGTGCCGCCAGCAAGGATGGGGCGAGGATCAGGCCTCTGCGCTTCATCGCGATCTCCATGTCAGCGCCGCGCCAGTCCGGCGGCGCGCAGATGCGGTCCGAACTCCGCGAAGGCCGCGCGCTGCATGCGCTCGAAATCGGCGGAAGGAACCGGCGCGGGGATCATGCCGAAGCGGCTCAGCGTATCCGCCACCGCCCGCACCTGCGCGGCGCGCAGGAAAGCGCCGGACAGCACCTCGAGCCGGTCCCCCGGAATGTCCTTCGGGCCGACCAGGCCCAGCACGCTGTCGACCGCGAGGTCGATGCCCTGCTCGCGCAGGGTCGGGACGTCGGGGAATTCCTTCCAGCGCACATCGCTGGCCGACGCGAGGAGGCGCAGCCGGCCGGATTGCAGCGCCGGGAGCATCTCCGGCGGGTTCTGCACGACGAAGTCCACATGCTTGCCGAGGGCCGCCGTGACAGCTTCCGCGCCGCCCGGGAAGGGCACGAAGCCGAACCGGGTGCGGAGCTTCGCATTCAGCTCGAACATGCCGATGTTCTGCGGCGCTCCCGCGGCAGCGAAGGTCAGCCGCCGCTGCTTCCCGGCCTCGATCAGCTGCCGGGCATCCTGGAAAGGGCTGTCCGCCGGCACGGCGATTCCGTAGAGGTAGCGGGCATAGCCGGTCAGATAGCTGAAGCTGTCCAGCGTGTAGGGCACCTCCAGCACGTGGGGCATGATGGCGAGCGCCGCCATGCCCGCCGTGGCGAGCGTGTGCCCATCGGCACGCGAGGTCGCGGCCTGCGCGGGCGCGCTCGTGCCCTGCCCGCCCGTGCGGTTCACGATCTGGATCGGGACGTTGAGGATCTTCTCGGCCTCCGCCGCGACGGCACGTGTGCAGACATCGGTCGAGCCGCCGGCCCCGTAGGCGACGAGGATGGTGATCTCACGGTCCGGCCATGCGGCGCGCGCGAGGGAAGGCGCCATCAGCACGCCTCCGCCGGCCATGATCAGGTGCCTTCTGTTCATTGTTTCCTCCGCGATTTCTATTGGGAGTCAGGGCATGAAGCTGCCGCCCCCGACATCGATGGTGGTCCCGTTGAGATAGCTGGCGGCGTCGGAAGCCAGGAATGCGGCGACCTCCCCGACATCGAGCGGCGTGCCCACGCGCCCGACCGGCACGTTGGCCAGGAAGGCCTCGTTGGCGCCCGACGCGGCGCCCATCGCCATGGGGGTCTCGATGCGGCCCGGCGCGATGCTGTTCACGGTGATGCCGTAGGGGCCGAGCTCGCCCGCCAGGCTGCGGGCGAAGCCCATCAGCCCCGTCTTGGACGCCGCGTAATGCGCGCCCGCGATCATGCTCTTGGTCCGCGCGGCCTGGCTCGTGATCATCACGATGCGCCCCCAGCCGCGGGCGCGCAGCGGAACGATGCAGGCCTGGCTCACCAGGAAGGCGCCCGTCAGGTTCACCTCCAGCACGCGCCGCCATTCCGCAATCGGCATCTCCGCGACGGGCCGGCGCCGCCCCTCGTGCTTGGGCGAGATTCCCGCATTGTTGACGACGACGCCGAGGCGCGCCCAGTCCGCGCCCACCATCTCGGGCAGCCGCGCGACTTCGGTCTCGTCCGACACATCGAGATGCAGGCCGCGTGCGTCATGACCAGCCGCGCGCAGAGCAGCCGCGGTCGCCTCCACCTCCGGCAGCACATCCGTCAGAAGCACGGGATGTCCCGCCTCGGCGAGGCGGCGGGCGATGCCCTCTCCGATGCCGCGGGCGGCCCCAGTGACCAGCGCGATGCGATCCCGGTTGCTCATGGCCGCAGCATCACCTTGCTGGCCGCGCGCTGCCGCGCGAGCTCGAATCCCTCGATCCCACGCTCCAGCGGCAGGCGGTGCGTGATCATGGGCCGGAAGCCCTCCGGATCGCGAGCGAGCAGACGCAGTACGCGATCCCAGGTGGAACGCGAGCCGCCATGCGATGCACGAAGCTGGTGCCGCATCCGCACGAAATCCGTGATCGGAATGCTCAGCGGTTCCGCATGGATGCCGGCGGCCACGATAACGCCGCCCTTGCGCAGGACGGAGAGGCCATCGTTGATCGAGGACGGGAACCCCGTCGCCTCCAGCACGACGTCGATGGGCGAACCGCCCGTCAGGCGCATCACTTGTTCCGCCAGCGGCGCCTCGGCCACATCGATGAGGTCGCTGAAGCCGAGCGCGCGCAGCACCTCGAAGCGTGGCTCGTCGCCACGGCCCGCAACCAGGACGCGCGCCGCACCCGCCGCACGCGCCATAAGCGCGATCCCCTGGCCGATGGTGCCCGGCCCCAGCACCAGCACGACGTCGCCGAGCCCGACGCCGCCGGTGATCACGGCCTCGCAGGCGACCACCAGCGGCTCGGCGAGAGCGCCGACCTCGGTGTCCACGCCATCGGGCAGCGCGACGCAGTTGGCGGCGGGCAAGCGGACATGGCTCGCGAAGCCGCCATCGACCGTGAGGCCGATGGTGTCGCGCCGGGTGCAGTTGCGCGCATCGCCGCGTCGGCAGCTCGGGCAGGCGCCACAGGCGATGCCGGGCATGGCGGCCACTCGCTCGCCCGGCTTCCACGGCGTGCCGGGCCCGGCCGCGGCGATGCGCCCGGCGAATTCATGCCCCATGGTCACCGGCAGCCGGCGGGCCATGAAGTCGTAGCCATCGGTCCACTCATAGGCGTGGACGTCGCTGCCGCAGATCCCGGCGTTCTCGACGCGCATCACCACCTCGCCGGGGGCCGGATCGAGCGAGGGCGCGGGGCCGTCATCCAGCTGCAACCCAGGACTTGGCGCGGTCTTCCGGAGCGCCTGCATGCTAGTAGGGCTCGTCGAAATGGCCGGCGTAGTAGTTGATCGGAGGCCGCGCTTCCGGGTCGGAGAGCACGTCGATCAGCATGGGCCGCTTCTCGGCGAAGGCCGCGTCCAGCGCGGGCCCGACCTCGGCCGCTTCGCTCACGCTCCGGCTCGCCACGCGGCAGGCCTGCGCGACCAGGGTGTGGTCCACATCGGCGAAATCCACGCCATTCGTGTGCTCGCCGAACTTCACCAGCTCGGCGTGCTTCTGATAGCCGAGGATGCTGTTGTTCAGGACGATCACCGTTACCGGCAGATTCATCCGGCGGAGCATCTCGAGCTCCGACCAGGAATGGCCGAAGCCGCCGTCGCCGACCAGGCAGACCACGCGCCGGTCCGGCGCCGCCACCTGCGCGCCGATGGCCAGCGGCAGACCCCACCCCAGCCCCGCGATGCCCCGCGGCGTCAGGAAGCGCTGGCCCGCGCGGCGCGCCGTCAGATACTGGCCCACCCACATGGAGGAATAGCTGGCGTCGCCCACCACGATGGCGTCGCCGTCGATGCGCCGATCGAGCTCGGCCATGATCCGCTCGGGGCGGACTAGGCGGCCCTCGCGGGACAGGACGTCGCCCAGGCGCCGCTTCCAGTCCGCGACGCCCTCGGCGATCCGCGCCTCGATCCCGGCGCGCGCGGCCTGCCGCTTGCCGAGATCCCGCCTCGCCATCGCCGCGCCAAGCGCTTCGAGCGTGAGCCTCGCATCGCCCAGCAGGCGAAGCGCCTCGTAGTTGCGGCCGATTTCCAGCGGATCGGGGTCGATATGGATGAAGCGCGTGCCGGGCTTGAACATCGACCAATTGTCGGTGCCGTTTGCATTGGTTCGCGCGCCCACCAGCAGGACGACGTCAGCCCCCTCCACCATGTCGCGCATGCGGTGCGTCCGCGCACCCGGCGCCATGACATAGCCCACGATGCCGAGGGTGAGCGGGTGCTGCTCATCGACGGCGCCCTTGCCCATGACGGTGGTGCCCACGGGCAGATGCGCGCCCTCCTGCAGCGCCGCCAATGCCGCGCTGGCATCCGAGGAGTGGATGCCGCCGCCCGCCACGATGAGCGGCCGCTCGGCCCGCGCCAGGAGATCGGCCGCCTTCTCGATGAGGTCCAGGCCCGGCACGGGCCGGTCCAGCGGATAGGTGCCGAGGGAAGCGGCGCGCGGGCTCGGCTTCGCCGCGCTCTCGGTCAGCAGATCGGCCGGGAGGAGAAGCACGGCCGGGCCCGGGCGGCCTGACGCGGCGGCGACGAAGGCCATGTCGACGTAGTCCTCGAGGCGATCCGCCCGGTCGATGCGCCGCACCCACTTCGCCACCGCATCGAACATGCGGATGTGGTCGAGCTCCTGGAAGGCATTGCGGTCGACTTGATCGCGGTTCACCTCCTGCACCAGGGCCACGACGGGGATCGACGCCTTGTAGGCCTCGGCCAGCGGCGCGACGAGGAGCGCGGCAGCGGGCCCGTTCTGCGCGGTCACGACGCCGACGCGGCCGCTGATGCGCGCATACCCGTCGGCCATGATGCCGCCCATGTTCTCGGTCCGGTACATCGCCTGCCGGATGCCGGCGGCGGGTGCCGCGAGATGAAAGGCGGAGGGGAGGCTCTGGCCGAAGGCCACGGTGACGCCATGCCGGGCGAAGGCCTCGGCCAGCCGCATGGCGACCGTGGCGTTGCGGACGACAGCCTGCGGCGTCGATGCATCGGGCATCCGGACTTCCTCCATCGCCCCGTCGCGCAGGGCTTATTTTATGTGTGATATATCAGCGGTGCTCGCGGGCCGGTGTCAACCCACGCCGGCGGATCATTCGGCGAAGCGTGGCAACGCGGCGGGCCCGCCCCAGATTTCCCGCCATCCGAAACGGAGGTAATCCTCGAAGGACGCCAACGCGGCGCGTTCATCCGCTGCCGGGATCCGTGCCCGGCCGACACAAGGAACTGGCACTTGGCTGACATCACGCAAGACGCGATCCAGCAGGGCGTCGACAGCTTCATGGCGACCTTCGGCCGCCTGCCGCCGAACTTCGCCCTGATGGCGGAGCATGCCCCCGGCCTCTTCGCGGGCTACGGGCTGATGCGGTCCTTCGTCATGCGGGACCAGGCGGAAGGCGGCGCGCTCGATCTCAAGACAAAGGAACTGATCTTCGCGCTGCTGGATGCGCTCGTGGGGCAGACGACGGGTGCCAAGAACCATGCGGCGGCGGCGATGCGGCTCGGCCTGACGCTGCCGGAACTGGCGGAGGGCCTCGCGCAAGTGATGATGGTGGGCGGCATCACGACCTGGAACCTGACGGGCGCGGAGGTGATGCGCCACTGCGCCGAGATCTCGAAGGCGGATCAGGCCTAGGCGCGCGGCACCCCCCCCTTCCGCCGGCGCGCCGGGCGCGACTAGTCTCGCCCCTCACGGCGGCAGCCGAAGGGATCCGGGGAAGCGAAGATGGCGCTTGAACGCATGGTGCTCGAAATCGGCATGGGCACCGATATCCGCGGCACGGACTACACCAAGGCCGCCGTTCGCGCGCTGCGCGACGCGCTCTGGCACAACTCCCTCACCATCGGCGCGGCCGTCGGCCAGCCCGTGGACGCCATGCAGGTCGAGGTGATGATCGGCGTCCCGAAGCCGGAGCAGGTCGACAAGGACCAGGTCCTCGCCATCCTGCCGCACGGGACGGGCACGGTGACCCTCGTCGAGGGCGGGCTGGAAATCCCCAACGACGAGGGCACGGCGACCACGGTCATGGCCAATTGCTGCGCCATCGTGCGGCTCGATATCTGAGGTCCGGGACATGGCATTGAAGCGCATCATCCTGGAGATGGGTACCGGCAACGACCTGCACGGTGGCGACTACACCAAGGCGGCCCTGCGCGCGGTGCAGGATGCCCTGCACCATTCGTCGCTCTCCTTCGTCCGGACGCTGGGCCTCGACATCAGGACCATGCAGGTCGAGGTCACGATCGGGGTGCAGCGTCCCGATCAGGTCGATATCGAGGCGGTGCGGAAATCCCTGCCGTACGGCGTCGTCACGGCCAGGGCCGTGAAGGGCGGCCTCGACGTGCCGGCCGAAGGCAAGCACGACATGGCGGTCATCGCCTCCGCCGCGATCGCGGTGCGCTTCGACCTGCCCTGACCGGCACCTCGCGCCCGATCTCCGGGCGGCTCAATCCTCGTAGATCATCTTCCGCGTCATGCCGCCGTCGATGACGAACTCGGCGCCCGTGACGAAGCCGCTTTCGGGGCCGAGCAGCCAGGCGATGAGGGCGGCGGTGTCTTCGGGCCTGCCCACGCGCCCCGCCGGATGCTGGGCATGATCCTCGGGCCGCAGCTTCTCGGCATGGGTGTCGATCCAGCCGGGGCTGACGGCATTCACGCGGATCGCGGGGCCGAGGCTGATGGCCAGCGCATGGGTCAGCGCCACCAGCCCGCCCTTGCTCGCCGCATAGCTCTCCGTATCCGGCTCAGACTGGTGGGCACGCGTGGAGGCCACCGTCACCACGCTGCCCCCTGCCTTTCGCAACAGCTCCTCGGCCGCCCTCACCAGCAGGAAAGTGCTCGTGAGATTGGTCGCCAGAACCGATGACCATTCGGCGAGGCTCAGTTCGCCGATCGGCTTGCGGATCATGAAGCCCGCGTTGCAAACCAATCCGTCGAGCCGGCCCTCCGTCTCGCGAATTCCCGCGACCAGGGACGCGACGGCGGCCTCGTCGGAGACATCCGCCCGCACGTAGCGCGCGGCGAGGGGCGGCGCTTCGGCGGCCCGGTCCGCGATGACGACATGACAGCCGTCGCGCAGCAGACGCTCCGCGGCGGCGAGGCCGATGCCATGGGCCGCGCCCGTGATCAGCACCACGCGTTGTTCCGGCATATCGCTCCTGACCGGCCGGGGCCGTTTCCCGAGGACTCGAAGTATCGCCCCACGCGCCAACATGGGTCGAGAAGATGTGTTATCGGCGATGAACTGAGAGAGGACACCATGGAAACACAGCAGCTCCATCGCGGGCGCCTGATCGACCACATTCAGCTCGTGGTCGAGGATCTGCCGGCCAACCGTCGCTTCTACGAAGCGATCTGGAAAGTGCTGGGCATTCCCGTCGGCGGGAGCGGTCCGGACTATTTCTGGGCCGACGAGATCTTCATCTCCTCGGTCGACAGCGCGGCAGCGCTGGGACGGCCGACCGGCCGCCATCACCTGGCCTTCCAGGCTCAGGACCGCGCCATGGTCGAGGCCTTCTACAAGGCAGCCCTGGAAAATGGCGGGACAGACAACGGCGCGCCGGGCGAACGTCCCTATCACCCCGGCTACTTCGCGGCCTTCGTGCTCGACCCGCAGGGCAACAATATCGAGGCGGTTTTCCACGGTCCGGCCAAGCGCTCGGCACCGAGCGTGGTGATCGATTTCTAGCTTCGGCAGAGGGTCGGGAACGCCGGAGTATCACGCAGAAATCTCTTGAAGTTTCATGAGGCCATCGGGACGATGCGCCGCCGGATCGGCCCCGGTGCCCTTCCGGCACGTCCTGGATCCAGACGCGGCGCCCATGGACTTGGGCGTGATCCAGCGCGCGCGTGGGGATCGAGGCACGACGGCAAACTTTCCCCGCCGCGGATCGCGGCTCCTTCAGGAGGCCTCTTATGCAAGGCAGTTTCGTCACGACCACCGATGGGGTTTCGATCTTCTACAAGGATTGGGGCCCGAAGGACGCCCAGCCGATCATGTTCCATCACGGCTGGCCGCTCTCGTCCGACGACTGGGACGGCCAGATGCTGTTCTTCCTGCAGCAGGGCTATCGCGTGATCGCGCATGACCGCCGTGGCCATGGGCGCTCGTCCCAGGTGGGTTCGGGCCACGATATGGACCACTACGCGGCGGATGCCTCGGCGGTCGCGGAGAAGCTCGACCTGCGGAACGCCGTTCATATCGGCCATTCCACCGGCGGCGGCGAGGTGGCGCGCTATGTCGCGAAACATGGGCAGCCGAACGGGCGCGTGGCGAAGGCCGTGCTCGTCAGCGCCGTGCCGCCGCTGATGGTTAAGACCCAGAGCAATCCGGGCGGCCTGCCCATCGAGGTGTTCGACGGCTTCCGCGCGGCGCTGGCGGCCAACCGCGCGCAGTTCTTCCTCGATGTGCCGTCGGGCCCGTTCTATGGCTTCAACCGCCCGGGCGCCACGCCCTCGCAGGGCGTGATCGAGAACTGGTGGCGCCAGGGCATGATGGGCGGCACCAATGCCCATTACGACGGCATCAAGGCCTTCTCGGAAACCGACCAGACCGAGGACCTGAAGGCCATCACCGTGCCGACGCTGGTGCTGCATGGCGATGACGATCAGATCGTGCCGATCGACGCCGCCGCTCGCCTCTCGATCAAGCTGCTGAAGAACGGCACGCTGAAGGTCTATCCCGGCTACTCGCACGGGATGCTGACGCTCAATCCCGATGTGCTGAACCCCGACCTTCTGGCCTTCGTCAAGGGCTGACGTCCCGGTCGCGGCGGCCGCCTCGGCTTCAGAGCGAGGCGCCGCCGCAGATCACGATCTGCTGGCCCGTGATGGCGCCGCCGTGCGGGCCCAGCAGAAAGGCGACGAGACCGGCGACCTCGGCCGGATCGATCAGGCGGCCGATGGGGGGCAGCTTGGGCCGGTTCCCGGCGCGGGCCGGGTCGCGCAGCATCGGCGTGTCGGTGGCGGCCGGCGCGACCACGTTCACCGTGATCTGCCGCGAGGTGAGCTCCGCCGCCCAGGAGCGCGCCATCCCCACCAAGGCCGCCTTTCCCGCCGCATATTGGCTGCGCCCCGCCGCGCCCCCGGCCGCCCGGCTGCCCAGCAGCACGATCCGCCCGCCCTGCGGCATGCGGGGCGCGAGACGATCGGCCAGGCGGAAGGCGGCATCCACATGCAGGCGCCAAAGCGTCTCCGTCACCTCCGGCTGCAATGTGCCCAGCGGTGCCGCGCGCATCAGCCCCGCCGCATGCACCAGCGCAAAAGGCGCGAGGCCTTCCAACGCCGCCTCCGTGGCCGCGCCGTCCAACAAATCCACCGCGCGGTGTTCGTAGCCTTCGGGCACGGCCGCCGGGGTGGTCCGGCCCAGGCCGGTCACGCGCCACCCCTGCCCGAGCAGATGCGCCGCGATGGCGGCACCGATGCCGGAGGTCGCCCCGGTCACCACGGCGTGAAGCTGTTCGGTCATGACGTCTCCTCCGCCGCATTTGACAGGCGGCATCTCCACCGACTACCAAAGCATCACCAGGCGGACAAGTGTTCGCATTCCGAACAAGAGGCAGAAGGGTGGACGGGGAAGCAGCAACGGGGCGGGGCGACCGCGCGGCGGAGAATCCGAAGAACCAGGTGCAGTCGGTGGCCAAGGCCTTCGCGGTGCTGCACGCCTTCGGCAGCGGCGGCAGCGAGCTGACGGTCGCCGAGGTCGCGCGGCTCGCCGGGCTCGACCGCGGCACCGCCTTCCGCCTGATCCATACGCTGCTCGGCCTCGGCTATCTGCGCCCGTCCGCGGATGGGCGCCGCTTCGGCCTGGCGCTCAAATGCCTGGAGCTGGGCCATGCCGCCCTTTCGGCTCACAACCTCGCCGACCACGCCGCGCCGCTGCTGCGCGATCTGGTGCCCGAATGCGCCGATGCGGGCTCGCTCGGCATGCTGGAGGGCGGCGAGGTCATCTACCTCGCGCGCGTCGATACGGGGCTGGACCGCCACGGCGTCGTCCGCCGCCCCGGCACGCGCATCGGCGCCTATGCCACCGCCCTCGGCCAATCCATCCTCGCCTGGCTGCCTCGGGAGCGGCAGGTGGAGGAGCTGGAGCGTATCCCGCGCGTGAAGCTCTCCGAGCGGACCCTGACCGGGCTCGACGAGCTGCTCGCGCGGCTCGCGGTGGTCCGCGCCCGTGGCTTCGCGCTTTCGGATGGGGAGAACGCCTATGGGCTCTGCACCGTCGCCGCGCCGGTATTGGGGGTGGACGGGCTGCCGCTGGCCGGCGTCAGCCTGACCATCGGCGGCAACCGCCTGCCCGCCGCGGAATTCGCGGCCGTGGCCGGACCGCAGGCGCAGGCCCTCGCCGCCGAGCTCTCGCGGGCGGTCCGGCTCTCGCGCGGCGCCATCGGGCTGGGTGCCGCGCCCAGATGATCAGGGAAGGAAACGCCACCATGGATGGCATCATCGAGAAGCCGGCCGGGCTCGCACCCGCGCCCGGGGATTCCGCGCGGATGGAGTGCTTCATCCCCACGCCCTGCGTGCAGAACCATGCGGGCTTCATCGCCCCCCTGCCCGGGGGCGATCTCGGCTGCGTCTGGTTCGGCGGAACGCAGGAAGGCATCCCCGACATCTCCATCTACTTCTCGCGCCTTGCCTCCGGCGCCACGCGCTGGACGGAGGCGGAGAAGCTTTCCGACGACCCCACGCGCTCCGAGCAGAACCCGCTGCTCTTCCCCGCGCCCGACGGCGCGCTCTGGGTGCTCTGGACGGCGCAGCGCGGGGGCAACCAGGACACGGCGCTGGTGCGGCGGCGGGTCTCGCGCGATGGCGGCCGGAGCTGGGGCCCGATCGAGACGCTGATCGACGAGAAGCCCGGCTTCGGAACCTTCATCCGCAGCCGCATCGTCGTGAACGCCGAGGGCGAGTGGCTGCTGCCCATCTGGCGATGCGCCAAGCCGCCTGCCGGCGCCTGGACGGGCGACCTCGATACCTCCTCCGTCCTGATCTCGCGCGACCAGGGCGCGAGCTGGGAGGAGAGCCCCGTGCCGGAGAGCACGGGCTGCTGCCACATGTCCATCGTGCCGCAGCGCGACGGCACCATGCTCGCCTTCTACCGCAGCCGCTGGGCGGACCATGTCTATCGCAGCGTCTCGACCGATGGCGGCCGCCACTGGAGCGCGCCGCAGCCCACGGTGCTGCCCAACAACAACAGCTCCGTCATGGCGCTGACGCTCGACAGCGGCGCCGTCGCGCTCTGCTACAACGAGAGCAGCGCGGCGGATGCGACCGGGCGCCGCGCCTCGCTCTACGACGATATCGGCGGCGAGGAGGAACCGGCGGAAGCGCCCGCCACCGGCCGCGCGGCCTTCTGGGGCGCGCCCCGCGCGCCGCTGACCCTCGCGATCTCGGAGGATGGCGGGCTGACCTGGCCCCATCGCCGCAACCTCGAGACCGGCGACGGCTACTGCATGACGAACAACTCGAAGGACAGGCTGAACCGCGAGTTCTCCTACCCCTCGCTGTGCCAGACCCCGGACGGCGCGATCCATCTCGCCTACACCTACTGGCGGCAGGCCATCAAATACGTGCGCGTGGACGAGGCGTGGATCCGGGCATGAGCGCGCCCCTCCATCCGCGAGGCGTCTTCTGCGCGGCGCTCACGCCCGTCGATGCCGACCTGATGCCCGACCACGCGCGCTTCGTCGCGCATGGCCAGAGGCTGCTCGCCGAAGGCTGCGACGGCATCGCCATGCTCGGCACCACGGGCGAGGCGAACAGCTTCTCCTCCGATGAGCGGAAGGCGCTGCTGGAAGCCGCGATCGCGGGCGGCATCGCGGCGCATCGCCTGCTGCCCGGCACCGGCGTGAACGCGCTTACGGAGACCGTGGCGCTGACGAGGCACGCTCTCTCCTGCGGCGTGACCACGGTCGTGATGCTGCCGCCCTCCTACTACAAGGGCGTGACCGACGAGGGGCTCTTCGCAAGCTATGCCCGCATCGTGGAGCGCGTGGGCGATGCACGCCTGCGCGTGGTGCTCTACCACATCCCGCAGATGTCGGCGGTGCCCCTGCCCTTCCCCGTGATCGCGCGGCTGCGCGAGACCTTCCCGGGCGTCTTCACCGGCATCAAGGATTCCGCGGGCGACTTCGCGCATATGCAGGCGCTGGTGAAGGAGTTCCCCGGCCTCTCGGTGCTGGCGGGCGCCGACCCGCTGATGCTGCCCCTGCTGCGCGAGGGCGGCGCGGGCTGCATCACCGCGACCTCCAACCTCGTCGCGGCCGATCTCGCCTTCATCTTCCGCCATCACGCCGACGCCGCGCGCGCCGCCGAGGTGGAGGCCGCGCAGGCCCGCGTCGTGGCCGCGCGCAACAGGGCATCCCGCTTCGCGCAGATGGCCTCGCTGAAGGTCATGCTCGGCGCCAAAACCGGCGATGAGGGCTGGCGCCGCATGCGCCCGCCCCTGGTTCCATTGACGGCGGAGGAAACCGCCGCGCTGCTGAACGGGTGAGGGAGACGTGACATGAACCGACGCCATGTGATCGCCGCTGGGCTGGGGCTGCTCGCGTCGCCCGCCCTGCTGCATGCGCAGGAGGCCTGGCCGGCACCCGGCCGCACGCTCCGCGTCATCTGCCCCTGGCCGCCGGGCGCGGCGAATGACGCGCTCGCCCGGCTCACGGCGCAGAGGCTCAGCGAGAAGCTGGGCGCGCAGGCGGTGGTGGAGAACCGCACGGGTGGCGCGGGGCTGATCGGCACGAATGCCGTGCTGCAGGCGCCGGCGGACGGCTACACGCTGCTCGCCTCAGCCTTCAACACCGCCGTCATGCCGCTGGTGCTGCGCAACGCCAATTTCGACCCGCAGCGCGACCTGGAAGTCATGGCCCGCACGGCCCAGGCGCCGCTCGTCATGGTCATCGCGGGCAACCGGCCGGAGCGCACGCTGCAGGAGGTGATCGCCTCCGCGCGCGCCAGGCCGCGCGAGTGGAGCATCGCGGTGTCGTCGCTGGGCGCGGCGAGCCACCTGGCCACGATCGAGTTCAACCGGCGCACCGGCGTGAACTTCGACATGGTGACCTATCGCGGCACGCAGCCCGCGCTGACGGACCTGATGGGCGGCAACGTGCCGCTGCTGATCGACAACAGCTTCGCCCTGCTGCCCGCGGCCGCCGACGGGCGCGTCCGCGTCCTCGGCATCGCGACCCGCGAGCGCTCGGCGCTTGCGCCCCAGGTGCCGACCATGGCCGAGGCCGGGCTGCCCGGCTTCGAGTTCCAGTCCTGGTATGGCGTCTGGGCGCCCAAGGGCACGCCGGCCGCGATCTGCGAGCGTGTGAATGCGCTGATGCAGGAGACGATGCGCGACCCGGCCATCGTCCAGCGCCTCACCTCCCAGGTGCTGGAGCCGGTGACCGAGAGCATCGCAGAGACGCGCCGCTTCATCGCGGCCGAGATCACGCGGGCGTCGGAGTTGCTCCGCAGCGTGAACTACCAGCCCGAGTAACGTGCCGTTAGGCGTCCAGGCTCCAGCGGCCGCGCTCGACGGTCGAGAAGAAGCTCTGCACCTCGCGGTTGAAGGCGGCCGGTTCCTCCAGGTTGATGGCGTGGCCGGTGCGCGGCTGCATCCAAAGCCCGCAATTCGGTAAGGTGCGCTTGAGGAAGATGTTGGGCTCGATACAGGGCCCGTCCTCGTCGCCGAGGGCGAGCAGCGTCGGCACCATCATCGTCTTCAGCTCGACCTCCCAGGCATAGACCGGGTCGCGCGCGCCCTGGTACCAGCGCTGCGTGAGCGCGGAGCCGAGGGGCGAATGCTCGCGCAGATGCGCCACGAAGTCGTTCCAGCCGCGCGGATCCTTCTTCTGGAGCTGGATCCGCGTGGGGCTGAGCCCGGCTTCCAGCGCGAGATCCTGCCAGCCCTGCTTCATGATCTGCTCCGCGCGCTCGGCCGAGGCGGCGCGCCAGGCGTCGAGCTCCGCGAGGTTGGAGCCCGAACCCACCCCCGCCACCACCAGCGCCGAGGCCATCTGCGGATAGCGGATGCCGAAGAGCAGGGTCGCGAAGGCCCCCATCGAGAGCCCGACGATATGCGCCTTCGGGATTCCCAGATGCCGCATCACCGCCGCGATATCGGCCGCCGCGAAATCCTGGCCGTAGAGCCTCGGATCCTCCGGCACGTCGGAGGGGGTGTAGCCGCGCGCATCGAAGGTGATGCAGCGATATTCGCGGGAGAAGAAGCGCACCTGCTGCTCCCACTCGCGGTGGTCGGCGCCGTATTCGTGCACGAAGACGATGGGGTAGCCCTTCCCCGTCTCCTCATAGTGCAGGCGGGCACCTTCGGCCTGGGCGTAGGGTATGGCGCTTCCTCCCGTCAGATCACGTGGCGCTCGCGCAGCGAGGCGATGCGCGCCTCATCGTAGCCGAGCTCCTTCAGGATCGCCCCGCTATCCTCGCCCTTGTCGCGCGCAGCGGTGCGGATCTGGCTTGGCGTACGGGAGAGAGTGACGGGCTGGCCCACGATGCGGATATCGCCCACGACCGGGTGCTTCACGGGCTTGGCGATGCCGAGGTGCTGCACCTGCTCGTCCGCGAAGACCTCCTCGATATTGTTGATCGGGCCGGAGGGGACGCCGGCCGCGTTCAGCAGCTTGATCCATTCCGCCGTCGTCTTGGTCGCCAGCACCTCGCCGATCTCGCGGTTGAGCGCCACGCGGTTGGCCGAGCGAAGTGGCCCCGTCGCATAATCGGGATTGTCGAGGATATGCTGCGCGCCCGTCGCCTCGCAGAAACGGGTGAAGATGGCCTTGCCCGTGGCGGCGAGGTTCATCAACCCGTCCTTGGTCTTGAAGACGCCGGTCGGAATGCCCGTGGGATGGTCGTTGCCCGCCTGCTTCGGGACCTCCTGCGAGACGAGCCAGCGCGCGGCCTGGAAGTCGAGCATGGAGATCTGCGCCTCCAGCAGCGAGGACTGTACCCATTGCCCCTTGCCGCTCTCCTCGCGCTCCAGCAGCGCGATCAGGATGCCCATGGCGCAGAAGATGCCGGCCGTGAGGTCCGCCACCGGAATGCCGACGCGCACCGGCCCCTGGCCCGGAAGGCCGGTGATGGACATGAGCCCGCCCATGCCCTGCGCGATCTGGTCGAAGCCCGGCCGCCGCGCATAGGGGCCATCCTGCCCGAAGCCGGAGATGGAGCCGTAGACCAGGCGCGGATTGATGGCGCTCAGCGCCTCGTAGTCGATGCCCAGGCGCTTCTTCACGTCGGGGCGGAAGTTCTCCACCACCACATCCGCGTCGGCCACGAGCTTCTTCAGGATCTCGATCCCCTCGGCCGACTTGAGGTCGAGCGTCAGGCTGCGCTTGTTGCGGTGCAGGTTCTGGAAGTCCGGCCCATGCCGCGCGCCGCCGAAGCCGCCATCGGAGCCCTCCATTCCCTCCGGCGCCTCGATCTGGATGACATCGGCGCCCCAGTCGGCGAGCTGGCGCACGCAGGTGGGGCCGGAACGCACGCGGGTGAGATCGATCACCTTGAACCGGGACAACGGGCCGTTGCTCATGACGTATTCCTCCAGGACCTTTCGATGAGAGTGGCAGCGGCCCGCCAGATTGCCAACAATTTTATTCTGGCGCCGATGCAATCGCCCGGGATATACGGATTTTAGTCGAGAAATTGCGGAGGAAGCCCAACTGGAATTGTCGGCAAAGAAGGCGGAGTCCGATGGACAGGCGCTCTCCCGTTCGGTCGAGGACGCGCTGGAGGAGATGATTGCCCGTGGCGAGCTCGGCCCCGGCCAGCACATCAACGAGCTGGCGCTGGCCCGCCGCCTCGGCGTCAGCCGCGGCCCCGTGCGCGAGGCCGCGCGCGCGCTGGAGCGCATGGGCCTCGTCACCGTCATCCTCAACCGCGGCGCCTTCGTGCGCGAGCTGCCGATCGACGAGGCGCTGGCGATCTACGAGCTCACCTCGCTCTTGAACGGCTTCGCCGCCGCGCGCCTCGCCGCCGCGATCACCGCTGCCCAGGCGCAGGAGCTGCAGACCTTCGTGACGGAGATGGACGAGGCGGCGCGCGAGGGCCGGCACGACGCGTTCTTCGATCTCAACGTGCGCTTCCACAAGCGCCAGTTCGCCTTCGCGGGCAATGCGCCGATCGAGGCCGTCTACCTCGCGCACACGCGCAAGCTGCTGCTGCTGCGCCGCCGATCCTTCGACGAATCGCCGCACATGCTCCAGGCCAATGCGGAGCATCGCGGCATGCTGGACGCGATCCTCGCCGGCGACGCCGAGCAGGCGCGCCAGCTCGCCGAACAACACGGCCGCTCCGGCCGCGCGCGCTTCCTGCGCGCCATCGCCTATCGAGAAACCTGAAGGAAACGCTTCATGTCCGTCGTCGAAACCGAACGCCACGGCCAGATCCTGGTCGTCCGCATGAACCGTCCCGAGCGCCTGAATGCGCTCAACCACGAAATGCGCGTGGAGCTCGCGCGCATCTGGACGGAGTTCCGCCACGATCCGGAGCTGGAGGTGGCCATCCTCACCGGTACCGGCCGCGGCTTCTGCGCGGGCGAGGACATGAAGGAATCGCTCGCCGAAAAGAATCCCGGCGGCCGCCGCGCCGAACAGGCCGATCCCTTCAACGAGGGCACGCTGGAAAAGCCCATCATCGCCGCGGTGAACGGCTTCGCCATGGGCGGCGGCTTCATGATGGTGGAGCGCACGGATCTGCGCGTCGCCGCCAGCACCGCGATCTTCGAGGTCTCGGAGGCCAAGCGCTGGCTGCTGGGCGGCTACAATCACGGGCACATGGCGAACCTGGCCTTTCCCGTCGCCATGGAGATGGCGCTCGGCTTCCGCTTCACCGCCGAGCGCTTCCACCAGATCGGCTTCATCAACCGCGTCGTGGAGCCCGAGAAGGTGATGGAGGAGGCGATGGGCATGGCCCGCCACCTGCTGACCCTGCCGCCCGCCGCGCGGGTGAACACGGTGCACATGATGCGCCGCATGCGTCCCATGCCGAGCGCCGCGCAGCAGAAGCTCGCCGCCGCCCTGCATGAGCATGGCGCGAAGAGCGACCTCATCGAGAGCCGCGCCGCCTTCGCCGAGAAGCGCGCCCCGAACTTCAAGGGCTGGAACGACCCGCAGGACCGCTACCGCCTGCCCGATCTGGAGTAACCCCCTTCACGCGGCGCGCTTTTGCCTCTCAACTCCCCTCCACAATCCTGGAGGAATGCCGATGCCCATCCACGTGAAGGACCTGCTCGAGGCCGCCAACGCCGCCGTGCCCCGCATCAGCGGCGCGGAGGCGGTAGCGCTCGCCAAGCAGCCCAACGTCGTCATCGTCGATGTCCGCGACGCCGCCGAGGTGAAGGCCTCGGGCAAGGCGAAGGGCGCGGTCGCCGTCTCGCGCGGGCTCATCGAGTTCAAGGCGGATCCCGAGGCGCCGACGCATGACCCGGCGCTCGATCCGTCCAAGACCATCATCATCCATTGCGCCTCCGGCGGCCGCGCGGCGCTCGCCGGCAAGACGCTGAAGGACATGGGCTACACCGACGTGCGCAACCTCGGCGGCTTCAAGGACTGGCTGGCCGCCGGCGGCGAGACCGAAGAGGTCTAGAGCTTTCGCGACGGCTCCGCGCTGCCGACGATGTCGCGATGGACATCGTCGGCGGGCAGCACGTCGCGGATGTAGTCGCGTGCCTTCCAGGCCGGCGGCGGCGGCGCGTGGCCGGGCGCGGGTGGATGCGGGCTCGGCGTGACCAGCCGCATCTCGGGGATGTAGCGCGGGCAGTTGGGATAGACGTAGTCCGCCTCGAACCGCACGACCGCCTTGGCACCGGGATGCCGCGCGATCGCCCCGGCATCGCGCAGCAGCGCGGCGTTGCCGGTCAGCCGGGTGCGGTTCGCCGTCGCGTCGAAGCGGATGAAGAGCAGGCCCACGCGCGGGTTGCGGATGATGTTGCCGAGCGTGCGGTACATCGAGTTGCCGTCGTATTCCGGCCATTCCAGCACCGACGGCGCCACCACCTTCACGAATCCCGGCGCGCCGCCCCGAAAGCTGCAATCCACCGCCTCGCCATAGGTGGTCGCGATGAAGAAGAAGGGCACCGTGGTGAAGAGCTCGATCTCCTCAGGCCAGAATTCGCGGTGCTTGCGCTTCGCTTCCAGGGCATCGGCCACGCCGCGGCCGTCGAAATCGTCCTGCAGCTCCCGCATGCCGTCGTGGAACATGCTGTTCATGGCCGTCACTCCACCAGGATGGCGGGCCAACTCTCCACGCGCGGCGCCAGGCGTGTCCAGCCCCGGCCGCCGCCGCGAAAGATTCCGGATCCGGGGTTTGCAGGATCGGCGATATCGGTCTGACTATATCCCCGGCAACCGGGGACTCCTGAATGAACTCCACCGAGATCGGCTATCTGGGGGTTCGCGACCTCCACGCGCTCTACCGGGCGCGCAAGCTCTCACCGGTGGAGGTCGCCGAAGCGGTGCTCGCCCGGATCGAGCAGGTCGATCCTGAAGTCAACGCGATGATGCGCGTCACGCCCGAGCATGCTCTGGAGGCCGCGCGCGCCTCCGAGAAGGTCTTCTCTCAGCGCGACACGCCGCGCCTCCTGGAAGGCATCCCCGTCACCATCAAGGACCTGCAGCACACCAAGGGCGTGCAGACGGATTTCGCCACCGCGATCTTCCAGGGCCACGTGCCGGATGTGGACGCGCCTTGCGTCAGCCGCCTGCTGTCGGCGGGCGGGATGATGATGGGCAAGACGACCTCCGCCTCCGAATGGGGCTGGAAGGGCGTGAGCCATGCCGTGATCTCCGGCATCACGCACAATCCCTGGGGCAAGGGGCTGAACGCCGGCGCCTCCTCGTCCGGTGCGGGCGTGGCCGCCGCCTGCGGCTATGGGCCGCTGCACCAGGGCGGGGACGGCGCGGGCTCCATCCGCATGCCCGCGCACTTCTCGGGCGTCTACGGCTTCAAGCCGACGCATGGCCGCGTGCCCAACTGGCCCATGTCGAACAACGACCTCGCCACCCATATCGGTCCGCTGACGCGCACGGTCGAGGACGCTGCGCTGATGACGCAGGCGATGGCCGGCCCCCATCCTTGGGACTACACCTCGCTGGAAGCGCCGCCGCAGGACTATGCGGGCCAGCTCAAGGCCACCAGCATGAAGGGCCGGCGCATCGCCTATTCGCGTGACCTGGGCCATGCCCGCGTGGACCCCGAGGTCGCCGAGCTCGTCGAGAAGGCGGTCAAGGAATTCGAAGCGATGGGCGCGCTGGTCGAAGAGGTGACGCCTGCCTGGGGCAAGCTCGGCCCCGAGCTCGCGCGCTTCTTCTGGCCCGCCACCTTCAGCGGCCGCATCTCCAGCCTGCCCGAATACGAGGACCGGATGGACCCCGGCTTCGTGGCGATGATCAAGTTCGCCTCGACCTTCACCACGCCGCAATTCATGCAGATGCGCCTGCGCCGCTTCGACTATGTGCAGCAGATCCATGAGTTCATGGAGGGCTACGACTTCCTGCTCACGCCCGCCGTGAGCGTGGCGGCCTTCCCGGCGGATCGCCTGCAGCCCGAGCACTGGCCGCAGCACGCCTGGGATTGGCTGATGTGGGCGGAATTCTCCTACCCCTTCAACTGGTCCGGCAGCCCCGCCGCCAGCATCCCCTGCGGCTTCACGCCGAAGGGCCTGCCGGTCGGCCTGCAGATCGTGGGCCGGCGCTTCGACGATCTCGGCGTGCTGCAGGCCAGCGCTGCCTTCGAGGAAGCCCGCCCCTGGGCGCAGAAGAGGCCGCCCCTCGCCCAATAACCCCATCGCCCGACAGCGGAGAGAGAGTGCCATGAAGCGAAGAGACTTCCTTGTCACCACCGGGGCCGCCGCCTCTCTCGCCGCGCCGGCGGCCGCGCAGCCGCGCAGCGTGGTGAAGTTCGTCCCGCAGTCGGATCTCGCCCTGCTGGATCCGGTCTTCACCACCGGCCTCGTCACGCGCAACCATGGCTTCCTCGTCTTCGACCAGCTCTACGGCCTCGACGACGACTTCATGCCGCAGCCGCAGATGGTAGAGGGGCATGTCATCGAGAATGACGGCAGGACCTGGAAGCTCACGCTGCGCGAGGGGCTGCGCTTCCATGACGGCACGCCCGTGCTGGCGCGCGACGCGGTGGCCAGCATCAACCGCTGGATGCAGGTCGATGCCTTCGGCCAGACCCTCCGCGCCGCGACGGAGGAGCTGAGCGCGCCGTCCGACAAGATCATCCAGTTCCGCCTCAAGAAGCCCTTCCCGCTGCTGCCCGCGGCGCTGGCCAAGCCCTCCGCCTTCTGCCCCGTGATGCCGGAACGGCTGGCCTCCACCGCTGCCAGCACGCAGGTCACGGAGATGGTCGGCAGCGGGCCCTTCCGCTACCTGCCGCGCGAGCGCGTGGCGGGCTCGCGCAACGTCTACGAGAAGTTCGCGGGCTACGTCCCGCGCTCCTCCGGCACGCCGAGCTTCGCGGCCGGGCCCAAGATCGCGCACATCGACCGCGTGGAGTGGCACACGCTGCCCGATGCCTCCACCGCCGCCGCCGCTCTCCAGGCCGGCGAGGTGGATTGGTGGGAGCAGCCGCAGCCCGACCTCCTGCCGCTGCTGCGCCGCCACCGCGAGATCCGCGTCGAGGCGAAGGAGCGCGGCGGACTCATGGGCATGATCCGCTTCAACTGCCTGCAGCCGCCCTTCGACAATGCGGCGATCCGCCGCGCCTTCCTCGCGGGCGTCAGCCAGACCGAGAACATGCAGGCCGTGATGGGCGACCAGCGCGACCTCTGGAACGACCGCTGCGGCTTCTTCCTGCCCGGCAGCTCCTCCGCCACCGATGCGGGGATCGAGGTGATGACCGGCCCGCGCAGCCTCGAGAAGGTGAAGCGCGACCTGGATGCGGCCGGCTACAAGGGCGAGCGCGTGGTCTTCGTCGTGCCGACGGACCTGCCCTCGCTGAACGCGATGAGCCAGATCGCCGCCGAGATGTTCCGCAAGGTGGGCATCAACCTCGACTACCAGGCGTCCGACTGGGGCACCGTGCTGCCGCGCCTCAACAACCGCGAAGGGCTGGATCGCGGCGGCTGGAGCGTCTGGTGCAACTACATTCCCGGCATCATCGCGACCTCGCCCGCCACGCAATCCTACGTGCGCGGGCTCGGCCGCAACGGGCCCTTCGGCTGGCCGACCTCGTCGCGCATCGAGGCGCTGCGCGACGAGTACATGGATGCCGCGACGCTGCCCGAGCAGCAGCGCATCTGCCGCGACATCCAGATGCAGGCGTGGGAAGACGTGCCCTACATCCCCACCGGCGCCTGGATGCAGCCCTTCGCCTTCCGGCGGAACATCACGGGCATGCTCAACGGCTTCCCGCTGTTCCACAACATCCGGAAGGGCTAGGCCGCAGGACGCAACCGCCCCAGCGCCGCCACCGCCTCGCGCGTCGCGGGCAGCAACGAGCGGCCGTACTCCACCGCATCCTCCAGCGGATCGAAGCCGCGGATGAGGAAGGTGGAGACGCCGAGCGCTGCGTATTCCGCCAGCGACTCCGCCACCTGCTCCGGCGTGCCGACCAGCGCGGTGGTATTGGCGCCGGCGCCCACCGCCGCCGCCACCTCGGTCCAGAGGCGCTTGTCGCGCACCGCGCCCCCGGCGGCCGCATCGAGCAGGCGCTTGCTCCCGATGCTCTCCGGCTTCGGGCTGCCCTTGCCGAAGTTCTCGCCGCGCAGCTCGCGGATGCGGTCCAGGATGGCGCGGGCACGGGCCCAGGCGCCTTCCTCCGTGCCGGCCAGGACCGGACGCACCGAGAGGCTGAAGCGGATGGAGGCCGGGTCGCGCCCCGCCTTGGCCGCGCTGGCGCGCACACGCGCGATGGTCTCGCGCGCCTGGTCCAGCGTCTCGCCCCAGAAGGCGTAGACATCGGCGTGGCGTCCGGCCGTCTCGATCGCGACATCGGAGGAGCCGCCGAAGAAGACCGGGATATGCGGCTTCTGCGCCGGCTTGATCTCGGAGAAGGCGCGCTCGAACTTGTAGTAGGTGCCCTCGTGGTCGAAGGGCTGCTCGCTGGTCCAGACGCGGCGCAGGAGGCCGACGTATTCGTCGCTGCGCGCATAGCGCTGCGCGTGGTCGAGGAAGTCGCCGTCCTGCTTCTGCTCGGCCGGGTTGCCGCCCGTGATGATGTGGATCGCCGCGCGGCCGCCGCTCAGCTGGTCGAAGGTCGCGAACTGCCGCGCCGCCAGCGTGGGCGCGATGAAGCCCGGCCGGTGCGCGACCATGAAGCCGATGCGCTTCGTATGCGCGGCCGCATGGCTCGCGATCAGCAGCGCGTCGGGGCTGGTGGAATGCCAGGCGACCAGGATGCGGTCGAAGCCCGCCTCCTCATGCGCGCGGGCGAAACGGACGACGTAGTCCGGATCCAGGATCGGGCCGCTGGGCGGATGGATCTCCGAGGAAGCCCGGTGCGAGATCATCCCGATGAATTGCAGGGGGTGCGTCATGGCGTTTCTCCTTCAGGCGATATGGAGGCGGTGCAGCGCCTGGCCGGTCGCGGCATGGTCGCGGGCCAGGCGCGTACCGAGTTCCTCGGGCGTGAGCTTCTCCGGGCTCAGGCCGAAGCGGCGCAGCGCCGCGTTGACCTCCGGGTCGTCGAGGCTGGCGTTGAACTCGCGGTTCAGCAGCGCGACGGCGGCCGCGGGCGTACGCGCCGGGGCGAAGAGGCCGAACCAGCCGCCGGAGGGCCAGTTCGCGCCGATGCCGAGCTCCGTGATGTTCGGCACGCCCTGGAAGGCGGGCCAGCGGCCGCTTCCGAGGGTGGCGAGCGCGCGGGCGCGCTCAGCCTCCACATGCGGCGCCATGATCGGGTCGATCATGAAATGCGCGTCGCCGGCGGCCACGGCATTCGCGGCCGGCGCGCTGCCCGGATAGGGCACGTGCACCGCCTCGAAGCCACCCGCATCGGCCAGCAGCGCGCCGCGCAGATGCCCCGCCGAGCCGATGCCGGCCGAGCTGTAGTTGAGCACGCCCGGGTTGCGGCGGCCGTATTCGATCAGCTCCGGCAGCGTGCGCACCGGCAGGCGCGGGTTCACTGCGATGATGCTGAAGGCCTCGCCCGCGATGGCGATGGGCGCGAAGTCGCGCAGCGGGTCGTAGCCCACATTCCCGAGATGCGGCGCGATGGTGAGGTTGCCGGCCGAGGCGTTGAGCAGCGTCAGCCCGTCCGGCCGGCTCTCGGCGACGAGGCGCGCGCCCACGGCGCCGCCCGCGCCCGCCCGGTTCTCCACCACCACCGGCACGCCGAGGCGCTGCGACAGCGCGCGCGACATGGCGCGGGAGACGTTGTCGTTGGTGGCGCCCGGCGGGAAGGGGCAGATGTATCGGATGGGCCGCGTGAAGACGAACTCGCTGGCGCGCGCGACGGCGGGCGCGGCGAGAAGGGCCGCGAGCAGCGTGCGGCGCGCGATCATGCCGCCGCTCCCTCGGCCAGCGCGGCGCGGCCGGCATTCTGGTGCGCGGCATCCTCCGTCGGCACGTGGACGCGGGCGCATTGCACGTCGCGCCAATGGCGCTCCAGCGGATTGGCACGGTCCAGCGCGTGATTGCCCGCGAGCGAGACGGCAATCTCGACGGCGCGGATCGCGTGGTTGGAGAGCAGCGCCTTCACCGCGCCCGTCTCCGAGGCGGGCGGCACGTTACCGGCCTCGATATCCGCGACCAGCGAGGCCGAGAGCCGCCGGCTCGCGATGAGCTGCGCCTCCAGCGCACCCACGGCCTGCTGCACGGTCGGCAGCGCGGCTAAGGGCTGCGCGAGGCCGGAGGGCTTCCGGTGGCGCAGGAAGTCCAGGATCCACTCGCGCGCGGCCAGCGCCACGCCGGTGTAGACGGCCGGCACCAGCAGCGCGTTCCAGGCGGACTGGATCGGATCGTTGCCCACCCAGGCGGCGGCGGGCGCGAGGCCGATCGCATGGCTCTCGGGCACCGCGACATCCGTCAGGATCAGGTCGTGGCTGCCGGAGGCGCGCAGGCCGAGGTGGTTCCACGCCTCGCGCTCCTCCAGCCCCGGCGTGCCGGCGGTGACGAGGAAATTGCCGACGCGCGGCTCATCCTCGTCGGTGCGGGCCAGCACCTCGATGAAGCGCAGGCCGGGCAGGCCCGTGACGTAGCGCTTGTGGCCCGTCAACGCCCAGCCGGTGCCGGTGCGGCGCGCGATGGTTCCGGGCAGGCCGCCCCGCGTGGGCGAGCCGAGCTCGGGCTCCACGCGCGCGGCATTGATCAGCGCGCCTTCGGTGACGGCGAGGCGGCCGAGGCGCTCGCGCAGCACCGCCGGCCAGGCCGGGCTGCGCGCGATGGCGGCCTGCTTGGCAAGCTGCATGGCCAGGATGAGCGCGGTCGCCGGGCAGCCGGAGCCCACCTGCCGCACGGCTTCCACGGCCAGGCGGATGCCGCCGCCCGCGCCGCCGAGCGCCACGGGGACGGTGAGCGCGAGTGCGCCGGCCTCGCGCAGGAGCTGGAGGCTCTCGAACGGAAAGCTCGCCTCGCGGTCGTCGCGGGCGCCGTGAAGCGCGATGGCGCGGATCGTGTCGGGGTCGATGGGCGGCGCGGCGGCGCGCGGCACGGCCAGGGCGGTGGAGGACATTCGGGGTGTTGCTTCCGGGAAGGGGGAGATCGGTCGAGGGCGGGCGCGCTCAGGCGCGCCGACAACGCGGCGTGCGGAACCCGGCATGCGGAAGGGTGTTCTGAGCCATCGCGGAATCCTCGCCGATGTGCCGCATGCGCGGCGGTCGAGGCACGATATTTACCGATACCTCTAAGTGGATATCGGTATTATACGGCACGATCCCGAGATATCAACAGCAAATGGTGTGGATTAGGAATTCAACGACCTTTGTGCCGCATCCCGCTCGGCCGCTGACCGTTCTGGCTTAAAGGCGGAAATCCGCCACCAGCGGCGCGCACCCCTGTCGCCGCCACACCAAAATAGCGCCTTCGATCGTGGAATATCGATCACCCGGTCTCAATGGGCAGGGATTCGTCCTTCGCCCATTCGGTCATCGAGGCGTCGTAGACTGCCAGGTTCGTATAGCCGAGCTGATGCAGCAGGAAGGCATCCAGCGTGGCCGCGATTCCCCCGCCGCAATAGAGCAGGATGCGCTTCGATCGATCGGCACCCACGGCCGCGAAGCTCGCCGCGACGTCCTCCGCCGGGCGGAAGGCGAAACTCGCGGAATCCACCAGCGTCGCCACGGGCACGTTCACGCTGCCCGGCACGCGCCCCGGCCTGCCGTAGCGCGGGTTCTCGCCACGATGCAGATCGGGCGCGAGCGCGTTGATGGTGCAGGTCCCCTCATCGCCGATGGCGGCCTTCACCTCCGCCTTGCCGACGAAGAGACCCGCGCGCGGACGCGCCGTCAGCCGCATGGCGGGATAGCGCGCCTCGCCCGCTTCCACGGGCCGGCCCTCCGCCTCCCACTTGTCGAAACCGCCATCGAGAATGGCGGCATTGTCGAAGCCGATGGCGCGCAGCATCCACCAGACGCGCGTCGCCCACTGCATGTTCTTGCGCGCGTAGAGCACGACCCGCACGCCTTCGCCGATACCCTTGGCCGCCACGCGCGCGGCGAGATCTTCGGGCGCGGGCATGGTGAAGTTGAACGGGCTCGACGTGTCCGACAGCTCTCCCTGGAGGTCGAGGAAGGCGGAGCCCGGGATATGCGCTGCCTCGTAGTCGGGCCTGCCGCTGCCGACGCGGTACGGACGGCCCGTGCCGGTCTCGTAGAGCAGGTAGGTGGTGCAGTCGAAGACGCGCAGGGCGGGATCGTGCAGATGCTGCGCCAGCCATTCCGTGCTGACGATGGCGTCGGGATGCGCATAGGTCGCGGGCATCGGGTTCCTCCTGCTCGTTGCCGCGAGCCTACAGCAAAACAGATGCTGCATCCGCGCACGACATCGGAAATATTCGTTGCATGTCCTCAGACACCCCGCTCGACCGGCTGCGGCGCGCGCTGCCCGGCCTGCCGCCCCGCCTGCAGGAGGCGGCGCGCTTCGTCGCCCGGCATGATTTCGACGCGGCGACACGCTCGATGCGCGACCTGGCCGCCGCGTCAGGCGCCAATCCCGCGACCTTCACCCGGCTGGCCCAGGCGCTGGGCTATGCGGGCTGGGACCAGCTGCGCGAGGCGCTGATCGAGACGCGCCGCCCGGGCAGCCCCTTCTCGAGCCGCGCGGGGAGACAGGGCCCCTCCAGCCTGCCCGCCGAGATGCTGGCGACGGATGCCGCGGTGCTCGGCCGGCTCGATCCGGCGCCGATCGGTGCGGCCGCGCAAGCGCTGCACGCCGCCCCGCGCATCTGGGCGGCGGGCTTCCGGTCCTGCCGCGCCGTCGCCGAGCTGCTGCACTACGAGCTGCGCCTCTTCCGCCCGGACGAGGCGCGCCTGGTCGGCGGCTCGGGGCCCGAGGATCTCGACCTCGGCGCCATGCGCGCAGGCGACGCGGTGGTCGTGGTCGGCTTCGCGCCCTATTCGCGTTCCAGCGTGCTGACGACGCGAACGGCACGCGCCGCCGGATGCGTCGTGATCGCGCTGGCCGATTCCCCCACGGCGCCGATGGCGGAGGGCGCGGATCATCTGCTCCTCTTCGACGCGGCGACAGGTCCAGGCTTCTTCCCGAGCCTCACCGGCGCGCTCGCCATCGCGCAGGCCCTGGCCGCCTGCTGCTTCGCGCTCGGCGGCGAATCGGCCCTGATGCGGCTGAGAGAAAGCGAGGCGCGGCTAGAAGCCCTGACTCAATACGTTTCAGCAATAAATTGCTAACAGGCCCGCGCCGGGGAAGCGTATCAATCCGTCGACAAAATCCAGCGGATGTCACAGGCCTCCCAAATTAGGCAGGAAGTACTCGACGCGAAGTCAGATGCATGCAAATCAAGTGATTTGTCCCTATGATGACTTCCGCCCCCTTAGGCGCGAAGCAAAAGAAGGAACGCGGCATGTCGCAGTCTCAGCCCAGCTCCCGCACGACCGAATCGATGCTCGCGGAGCTGGTCCATCACATGGCTGAAATGGTGAAGGCGCAGAAGGAGACGAATCAACTCCTGCAGCAGCTGAGCAGCAGCGGGGCCGTCAAGCGGAAGTAGGCTTCGCGGCGCCCGTCAGCGGCAGCTCAGGATCCGAAGATCGTAAACCGGATGTTCGAACATGTGCACGGCGGGTGCATCGGCGAACATCCAACCCCGGAAGACCGGACCTGACCCTTGCGGGCTCCGCGAGTCCGTCACTTCCATGAAGGCGGCCGCGTCCGGCACCTCGTCCGCGGGGCGCGAATGGCACGCCCGCAGCAGGATCGTGAGCGAGCCGAAACGCGCAGGCTCCCCCACCACGGCGCGCAACGTCATGACGCGCGCGTTCACCTTGTCGAGCGCCTGGATCTCGCCAGTGCGGCGGGCCACCCATTCCTGGGCGGAAGCCATCGACGGCAGGCCGAGCATGGCGGCCATCATCAGGATCCGGATCATCGGCGGCGCGGGCTCGGAAGGCCGGCGACCAGCTCGGTCAGGATGCGGCGCATCGCTGTCTCGTCCACACCCATCAGCACAGCATCCTCGAAGGCATCGCGCAGCACCTGCTCGGCCTCCGCATGGTTTTCCTCGAGCACCTTCACCTTTTCGCGGCAGGAGATGGGCTCGCCATCCTGGCCCGGCCACAAGGCGGGGGCGCTCATCTCAGCGCGTTCCCGGGGGCGGGCGCGGAGCCTGACGCCGGGCTGTTCATCTGCGTCACCGAGAAGATGAAGCGGCCCAGCAGGCTCTCCAGGCTCACCGAGCCCTGGGTCTCCGTGATCCGGCCGCCATCCGTGAGCTGGCGGTCGCTGCCGCCCGGCACGATGGAGACGTACTTGCCGCCCAGCAGCCCTTCGGACGTCACCTCGGCGGAGCTGTCCGACGGCAGGCCCAGATCGGGGCGCACGCGCATCGTGACCTGCGCCTGGTAGGTACGCGTATCGATCCGCAGATCCGTCACGCTGCCCACCTTCACGCCGCCGATGCGCACGTCCGAACCAAGGTTCAGCCCGTCGATCCGGTCGAACTGAGCGGTGAGCGCGATGCCGTCCGTCTGCGGCGCGCGGCCGGCATGGCTGACGGCGTAGAACAGGAAGCCACCCGTCGCGATCAGGATCGCGGCGCCCGTCGCCACCTCGGCGAAGCTGCGGCTCTTCATGCGGAACGGCCCGATGTCATGCGCCGAGACATGGCGGCTCAGGCGCCGGGCGTCCAGGCCTCGTAGTCGCCCCCGGTCACGCGGCGCTGGCCACCGGAATAGTCATGGCCCTTCGGACGCCAGGCGCCCGGCGTTCCGGTCAGGTTCGGCTGGTGCGGCTTCTGCCAGGGATAGGCCGGCCCCGCGAGCGGCGCGTCCGTCGTGTGGTGCAGCCAGGCATGCCATTGCGGCGGCACGACCGAGCTGTCGAGCCCGCCCTTGGCGAGCGCGACCGTGCGGCGCGTGCGCCCATAGACGGGGTCGACCCGGCGGCTCTCGTAATAGGTGTTGCCGAACTCGTCCGTCCCGATCTTGCGGGCGGTCATCCGGGTGGCGAGGAGCTGCAGGTAGGACATGCCCAGAATATCCCACAATTTCGCACTCGCGGCAAAGCCTCGCGGCCCGGAAGTTTTCCACAAGATGTTGTGGTCGTTGCCGCTCCGTTCCACAGGATGCGCTTCACCGCCCGGCGCGGCGGAGCTAGGCTCCCGGCTATGGCACGTCTCGACGGAACCTTGTGGGAAGGGGTCGCGCTCCGGCGCACCCGTATCGGAGCGGATCCGGACGCGCCCCCGCGCGCCCTGGCCTTGCCGGCCGAATGGGAGCCCGAGGCCGCGGCCGCGCTGGCCGCGCTCGCGCCCGGATCCGGGCCCGTCACCCTGCCCCGCGCCGCCGAGGCCTGGATCTCCACCGCACTCGCGCGCGGCACCAAGGCCGGCAGCATCTCCCAGCGCGAGGCGCTGCGGCTCGGCGAGGCCTGGCGGGCCCTTCTCCTCGCCCGCCGCGGGGCGCCCGGCGCCGAGGTCTGGCGCGGCGAAACCAAGGCGGAGCCCCGCTTCGTCCTCAACCTCCCGGCCTTCCTGGAGCCCGAGGGCGGCTTCGACCTCGAGGGCTATGCCGAGGCCTGCCGCCTGGGCATAGCCTTCCTGGACGCCATGGGCTCGGGCAAGGCCACCCGCCTGCGACTCGGCTTCGCCGACCTCGCGGGCCTGCTGGCCGGCATCGGCTACGCCTACGACAGCGACGAGGGCCGCGCGGTCGCGGCCGGCATCGCGGCGCTGACGCGCGGCGCCGCCGAGTCGCAGAGCGGCCGCCTGGCCGAGCGACTCGGGGCGCGCGAGCCCGTGGCGCTGATCTGGCCGGAGCCCCCGGCGTCCACCCCCCTGCCCGGCCTCGCCGCCGCCGCCCGCGCCGCGCTGGACGAGGCCGCGGCCTCGCCGGGCCTGCGCCATGTCTGCCTCGTGGCGCTCGCGCCCGCCGATGCGGCCGAGGCGCTGCTGGGCGCCGAGTCGGCCGGCATCGCCCCCGCCCCCGGCGCCACCCGCGCGGTGGAGACCGTGACCGGCATCATGGACGTGCCCACCCGTGCCGCCCTACGCGCCCCCCAGGGCCGCGTGGCGGCGCTGCTGGGCCCCGTCTCGGACCGCGCCCGCCGCGCCATGACCGAGACGGTGACGCCCTTCCTGCACATTGCGCCGCCCGCTCCCGTGGCCATCCCCGCGCCGCCGCGCCCGGCCCCCGCGCCGCGCGCGCCCATGCGCCGCCAGTCGGGCCAGACGCTGCATGTCTCCATCGGCGGCCACCGCGTCGCGCTCCGCACCGCGGAGGAGGATGGCGTGCTGCGCGACATCGCCTTTACCCTCGCCAAGGAGAGCGCCAACTACCGCAGCCTGATGGAGGGCTTCGCGCAGTCGGTCTCCATCGGCCTCGCGCGCGGCGTGCCGCTGGCGGATTACGTGGAGGCCTTCGCCTATACCCGCTTCGGCCCCGCCGGCACGGTGGAAGGCGACCCCGACATCCCCCGGGCGACCTCCGTGCTGGACTGGGCCTTCCGGCGCCTCGCGCTCGACTATCTGGGCAGCGCCCTGCCGCATCCGGATGCCGAGGATGTGACGCCCGACAGCACCGCCCGCGCGGCCGAGCAGGCGCCACTGCTGCCGCTCGACCTTCCCACGACCGCCGCGCCCGACAAGCGGCGGAACTTCCGCATCGTCGCCTGAAGGTTTTCAGACATGTCCAAGATCGCTGACCGCCTGGCCCAGCTCGGCCTGACGCTTCCCGACCCCACGGCCCCCATCGCGAACTACGTGCCGTTCACCGTGATCGGGAAGACGGTCTACGTCTCCGGCCAGGTGCCGCGGGTGAACGGGGCCCTCTGGCCCATCGGCCAGCTCGGCGGCGGGGTCTCCTTGGAGGACGGCAAGGAGGCGGCGAAGCTCTGCATGCTCGCCATCATCGCCCATGCGAAGACGGCGGCCGGCGGCGACCTCGACAAGATCGCCCGCGTGCTGCGCGTGACGGGCTATGTGAACTCCGCGCCGGGCTTCGGCGACCAGCCGGCTGTGATCAACGGCGCCTCCGACTGCGCGGTGGACGTGTTCGGCGAGGCCGGGCGCCATGCGCGCAGCGCCGTCGGCGTCGCGGCCCTGCCGGGCAATGTGGCGGTCGAGGTCGAGGCGATCCTCGAACTCGCCTGATTCTACGAGCGGGTGCATGATCGGGGGCGCATGGACTCCCCCGAGCTGACTCTCTCACTCCATCGCGAGATCGCCGGCATCCCGGCCGCCGAATGGGATGCCTGCGCGGGCGACAATCCCTTCGTCTCCCACGCCTTCCTCTCGGCGCTGGAGGAAAGCGGCAGCGTCGGCCCCAAGACGGGCTGGCTGCCGCAGCACGCCGCGCTGCGCGATGCCACGGGCCGGCTGGTGGCCTGTGCGCCCACCTATGCCAAGGGCCATTCGCAGGGCGAATACGTCTTCGACCATGGCTGGGCCCAGGCCTACGAGCAGGCCGGCGGGCGATACTATCCCAAGCTGCAGGTCGCGGTGCCCTTCAGCCCCGTGCCCGGGCCGCGCCTGCTGCGGCTGCCGGGCATTCCCGTGGCCGCGATGGCCGAGGGGCTGGCGCAGGCGATGCAGGCGCTCTCCTGCTCCTCCGTCCACGTCACCTTCTGCACGGAGGAGGAGTGGACCGCGCTGGGCGATGCCGGGTGGCTGCAGCGCATCGGGCTGCAGTTCCACTGGCAGAACCAGGCCTACCGGGATTTCGAGGAGTTCCTGGGCGCGCTCAGCAGCCGCAAGCGCAAGGCGCTGCGCCGCGAGCGGCGATCGGTGCAGGAATCGGGGCTGACGCTGCGCACGCTGCGCGGGAGCGAGATCACGCCCGCGCATTGGAAGGCCTTCTACCGCTTCTACCGCAACACCGTGGACGGCCGCTGGGGCGGCGCCTACCTGACGCGCGAGTTCTGGCCGCTGCTCGGCGAGAAGCTGGGCGAACGCGTGGTGCTCATGTGGGCCGAGCGCGATGGGGTGCCCGTGGCCGGCGCGTTGAACCTGCTGGGCCGCGAGGCGCTCTACGGCCGCAACTGGGGTTGCGTGGAGGAAGTGCCCTTTCTGCATTTCGAGCTCTGCTACCTGCGCGCCATCGACTTCGCGATCGAGCACGGGCTCTCCCGCGTCGAGGCCGGCGCGCAGGGCGAGCACAAGATCCAGCGCGGCTACCTGCCGGTGCCGACCTATTCGGCGCACCTCATCGCACATGGCGGCCTGTCGCGCGCCGTGGACGAGTTCCTGAAGCAGGAACGCCCGGCGATGATCGAGCGCATGATGGAGCTCTCGGAGCTATCGCCCTTCCGGCGCGACGGCGAGGCCTGAATGCCCCTGGCCTATTCGCAGCTGGCGCTGGCCATGGCGCTGGTCGGCGCCAATGTCGCGGTCGCGAAGCTGCTGGCCGAGGCGCTGCCGATCGCGCTCATCGCCTTCCTGCGCTGCGCCATCGCGGTGGCGGTGCTGCTGCCGCTGGCGCGGATGCTGGAAGGCGCGGCGCGGCCGGCGGGATGGGCGCTGCGGAACCTGGCCCTGCAGGCCGTCTTCGGCACGGCGATCTACAATGCGGGCCTGCTGGCGGGGCTGCGCTTCACCACGGCGCTTGAAGGTGGCCTCGTCCTGGCGACGCTGCCGGCCGTCGTCGCCATCGGCAGCTTCCTCTGGCTGCGCGACAAGCTGAGCGCGCGGCAATGGGTCGCGGCCGCGCTCGCGGGGCTCGGCATGGCGGCGATCACGCTCGCGCGCGTGGATGGCGGCGGCCATGGCTCGATGATCGGCAACGGCCTCATCTTCCTCGGCGTCTGCGGCGAGGCGATCTACGTGCTGCTGGCCAAGCGCGTGGCGGGGGTGGTGCCGGTCTTCACCGCCTCGCTCTGGATGCAGGTCTTCTCGGCCGCGGTGACGCTGCCCTTCGCGGTGCCGGGAATGGGCGCGATGGCGGCGCTGGCCGAGCCGCGGCTGCTGGCGCTGCTGCTGTTCCACTCGGTGACGGCGAGCGTGCTGTGCCTGGTGCTCTGGTATGCCGGGCTGCGCCGCGTGCCGGCGGGCATCGCAGGCGTCTTCACCGCCTTCCTGCCGGCGAGCGCGGCGATCACGGCGGTACTGTTCCTCGGCGAGCATTTCGGCGCGACCCATGTCGCGGGCTTCGCGCTGATGATGGCGAGCGTGGTGCTCGCGACTTGGCCCCCGCGGACATGAGGGCCTGGCTGGAATTGAGCGTGCCGGAGTTCTTCGCGCTGAGCGCGGAGGATGTCGCGGCACGGCTGGCCTATTCCCAGGCGGGCCGCCACGCGACGCTGGAGCTGACGCAGCGCAACGCCTGGGTCGCGATGGCGCAGGGGCTGCGCGAGGCGCTGGCCATGCCGGAGGCGGAAGCCTGGACCCTGCTGCTGGAATACGACCTGCTGCGTCTGGAGAAGCGCATCGATGCGATCCTGCTGACGGATCGCGCGACGCTGGTGCTGGAATGGAAGGACCGCGCGGCGCGCTTCCTGCCCGGAGATCTGCGACAGGTCGAGGACTATGCGCTCGATCTCCATGACTTCCATGGCGGCTGCCGGGCGCATCCCGTCGTGCCGCTGCTGGTGGCGACAGATGGGCCGGCAACACCGTTCGAGCCTCCGTTGATCTGGCAGGGTGTTCCGCCGCCGATGAAGGTCAACCGGCGGCAGCTCGGTGAAAGACTGCGCGAGGTGATGGCGGCGATCGGTACGCCGGCGCGCCCGATGATCGCGGCGGAGTGGGTCGCCGCACCCTATCGGCCCGTGCCCAATGTGCTGGAAGCGGCCTCGATGCTCTTCGACCGCCATCGCAGCGCCGCGATGGTGGAAGCCCGCGCGGATGCCTCGAATCTCACGCGTACGACTGATGCGATCCTGCGCGCGATCGCCGACGCGCGGGCATCCGGTGAGCGGGTCGTCATCTTCGTGACCGGCATCCCGGGCGCCGGAAAAACGCTCTGCGGCCTCAACATCGTCTTCGGCGCGCTGCGCGATTCCGGCGCGGCCTTCCTGACCGGTAACGCGCCGCTCGTCGCCGTGCTGCGGGAGGATCTGCGGCGGCGGAGCGGTGAGCGGAAGGACAGGGCGCGCACCGTCCTGCAGAACGTGCATCGTTTCCTGGAGCACCACGTGCTGCGCCCCGCCGAGATTCCGGAAGCGCGCGTCATCGTCTTCGACGAGGCTCAGCGCGCCTGGGACCAGGACCAGGCCAGCCGCGACACGCAGCGCCGCGTGAGTCGCCTGTCCCTCAGCGAGCCCGCGCATACGCTGGACATCATGGGGCGGCACGGGGGCTGGTGCGCCATCGTCGCGCTGATCGGCCAAGGGCAGGAGATCAACACCGGCGAGGCCGGGTTGGAAGAATGGGCGAGCGTGATCGCGCAGCGCCCGGAATGGCGCGCCGTCGCGGCGCCCGGGCGCCTCCTCGCGCAGCCTTGGCTGACCGAGGATCCGGCCCTCGACCTCACCGTGCCCATGCGCTCCGTGCGTCATCCCCAGGGCGCGCCCTGGGTGGATGCGGTCCTCAGGGCGATGCCGGGGCGGCGCGGCGGATCGCGCAGGAGCATGGCGGCGTTCCCTTCTTCGTGACGCGGGATCTCGACGCCCTGCGTGCTGCCCTGCGAAGCCTGGCGCGGGGCGAGCGTCGCGCGGGCCTGGTGGCATCCTCGGGCGCGCGCCGCCTGCGCGCCGAGGGCCTGGGCGTTCAGCTGCCGGCCGTGGAAAACTGGTTCCTGGACCGCTGGCCTGATGTGCGCGCGAGCGACGCGCTGGAGACGACGGCCACGGAGTACGACTGCCAGGGATTGGAGCTCGACGTCGTCGGCCTGTGTTGGGGCGGCGATCTGCTGTGGCGGGGCGATCGCTGGTCCGTTCAGCGATTCTCCGGCACGCGCTGGAACAGCGTGCACCATGTTCAGCAGCGCGAATTCTTCGTGAACAAGTATCGCGTCCTGCTGACCCGGGCGCGCTACGAGACGGTGATCTGGATCCCGCGCGGATCGGATGCCGCGGACGAGTTTCACGACCCCACGCGCCCACGTTCCGCCTATGACGCAGTCGCGGAGTTCCTGGGCCAGTGCGGCGCCGGGGAATGGCGTGCCACCGTTCCTGTCCAGCGGGCCGTCGGATTTTTGTAGAAATTTGGCTGGCACTCACGATGCGTTAACCCGCGCCGCTACTTCATCCGCTCCGACGGATCAGGATCGGGAAAAGCCCATGCCTCATGACCAGGCCAGGATGGCGGCGGCCGAGCTCCCGCGGCCTGAGCAACCACCGCATGCCGCCTCGATCCCGGAGGTGGCGCAACCGGTTCCCGCGCTGCAGCCGCTGGTGCACCGAACCTGCCTCGCACTCCGCGCCATGGCCACCAGCGTGGAGGCCATGGAGCAGGTTCTTTCGCGCATCGATGCCCTCGTCCCGCGGGAAGGCGCGCATGGCGAGTTGCTGGCGGCTTCGCAAGAGACCGTCACCCATACCGTGAGCCTGCTGCATGCCGAGGGTCCGCCCCTGATGCGCCGGGTGGAAACCTTGCGCGCCAAACTGCATGACGAGGGTCACTCGCCGCGCCGCAGCGCCGACCGCGCGCTCCGCGCCATCGAGGCGGACCTGGCGGCCCTGCCAGGACCCGCCGCCGGCCTGAGGCGGCTGCGGGCGAACATCCTGATCGTGCTGGCGGAGTTCGACCGCCATCATCGTACGCTCAGTCTCGGCTAGCCGCGCGCAAGGCTCTCGAAGACCAGCATGCGGTGGCCGCGATGCTGGAACTCGTCCACCTCGCGCATGCCGCAATCCGTCAGTACCGCGCGGGAGGATAGGTTGGTGTCGCGCGCGACGCCGATGATGCGGTCGAGCCCGGCCGCATGGCCGAATTCCAGCGCGGCGCGCGCGGCCTCGCGCGCATAGCCCTTGCCCCGGCAGGACGGCCACAGCGCGAAGCGCAGCGCGACGCCCCGCCCATCCGGCCGCTCCATCAGCCCCGTGATGCCCAGGAAATCCCCGGTCTCTCGCAGGAAGACGCTCCAGGTGCCGTAGCCGCGCACCTGCCAGAAGTCGATATCGTCCTCCAACTCCTCCCGCGTGCGCTCGGGTGAACGCACGCCGTGCAGCATGAGGCCGAAGGCGTTCTCGTCACCCTTGAGCGCGATGAGGTCGGGCAGGTGCTCGACCCCCGGCGGAAGCAGCGAGAGCCGCTCGGTGGTGACGATACGCGGCGCGTTCAGAATGGCGCGCATAGGAACATCTCCAGGCTACCTGACGAGGGGGCGATACTTGATGCGGTGCGGCTGGTCCGCACTCGCGCCAAGTCGTCGCTTCTTGTCCGCCTCGTAAGCCTGGAAGTTGCCCTCGAACCACTCGACATGGCTGTCGCCCTCGAAGGCGAGGATATGCGTCGCCAGACGGTCGAGGAACCAGCGGTCGTGGCTGATCACCACCACGCAGCCCGCGAACTCCATCAGCGCCTCTTCGAGCGCGCGCAGCGTATCCACGTCGAGGTCGTTGGTCGGCTCGTCGAGCAGCAGCACGTTGTGCGGCTCGCGCAGCATCTTCGCGAGGTGCACGCGGTTGCGCTCGCCGCCCGAGAGCACGCCGACGCGCTTCTGCTGGTCGGCGCCTTTGAAGTTGAAGGCGGCGGTGTAGGCGCGCGAGGCGATGCTGCGCTTGCCGATGTTGATCGTGTCGTCGCCACCCGAGATCTCCTGCCAGACAGACTTGTTGTCGTCGAGGCTGTCGCGCGACTGGTCCACGTAGCCGAGGTTCACGGAATCGCCGACCGTGAGCGTGCCGGCATCCGGCGTCTCGTTGCCGGTGATCATGCGGAACAGCGTGGTCTTGCCCGCGCCGTTCGGGCCGATGACGCCGACGATGCCGCCCGGCGGCAGCTTGAAGGAAAGGTCGTCGATCAGCAGGCGGTTGCCATAGGCCTTCCGCAGGCCCTCTGCCTCGATGACCTTGCTCCCCAGGCGCGGGGGCGGCGCGATCATGATCTCGATCTCGCCCGGACCACGCTCCTGGCTCTTCTCCAGCAGCTCCTCGTAGCGCGAGATACGCGCCTTGCTCTTGGCCTGGCGGGCAGAGGGGCTGCGCCCGATCCACTCCTGCTCGGCGGCCAGGGTGCGGATGCGGGCCGTGTCCTCGCGGTTCTCCTGCTCCAGGCGCTTGCGCTTGGCTTCCAGGTACGACGAGTAGTTGCCCTGGTAGGGGAAGCCGCGGCCGCGATCGACCTCGAGGATCCAGTTCGTCACGTTGTCGAGGAAGTAGCGGTCGTGGGTGACGACGAGCACGGCGCCCGGATAGTCGCGCAGCGTGTGCTCCAGCCAGGAGACGCTCTCGGCGTCCAGGTGGTTGGTCGGCTCGTCGAGCAGCAGCAGGTCGGGCTTCTCCAGCAGCAGGCGGCACAACGCCACGCGGCGGCGCTCACCGCCCGAAAGGTTGGTCACCGCGCTCTCGGCGGGCGGGCAGCGCAGCGCGTCGAGCGCGATGTCCACGCGGCGGTCGAGCTCCCAGCCGTCGGCGGCGTCGATCGCCTCCTGCAGCGTGCCCTGCTCGGCGAGGAGATCGTTCATCTCGTCCTCGCTCATCTCCTCCATGAAGCGCTCGGAGATCTCGTTGAAGCGCTTGAGCTGCGCCTCCAGCGTGGCGAAGGCCGCGCGCACGTTCTCGCCGACCGTCTTGGTCGGGTCGAGCTGCGGCTCCTGCGGCAGGTAGCCGACGCGCGCGCCTTCCGCGGCCCAGGCCTCGCCGCCGAAATCCGTGTCCATGCCCGCCATGATCTTCATGAGGGTGGACTTGCCCGCGCCGTTCGGACCCAGCACGCCGATCTTGGCGTCGGGCAGGAAGGAGAGGGTGATGCCTTTGAAGACCTCGCGGCCGCCGGGGTAGGACTTGGTGAGGTCCTTCATGACGTAGACGTATTGGTAGGCGGGCATGCGGGGACCTCGGGGAGCTGGAAGGATTGCCGCTTCTAACCCCTGCGGGCGGCAGCGAAAAGCATGGGCAAAGCGTCATGTGGCCCTGGGCTTGCCGCAGCGCAACATGCGCACACCTGTCCGGCATGCCGCCCCGCTCCGTCCTGCTCAGCCTCGCCAGCGCCTATTTCGTGCTGGGTGTCTCCTCGCTCGCCGTGGTCGGGCTCGTGCCGCCCATCGCGAACGACCTGCACGTCGCCCCGGCCTCGGTCGCGCTGCTGGTGACGGCCTTCGCGCTGACCTATGCCGTGGTCTCGCCGCTCAGCCAGATGGTGATCGGCCATTGGGAGCGCCGGAGCCTCATCCTGACCGGCCTCGGCCTCATGGCGGCCGGCCTGCTCGGCAGCGGCCTGGCGCCCGACTACCCCACGCTCTTCGTCGCGCGGATGGTGATGGCGGCCGGCGCCGTGCTCATCGGCCCCATGGCCTCCGCGACGGCAGCCAGCCTCTCCCGGCCGGAGGAGCGGGGGGCCGCGCTCGGCGCCGTCTTCGGCGGCATGACGCTCGCCACCGTCATCGGCGTCCCGGCCTCGGGCTGGATGGGCTCCTTCGTGGGCTGGCGCGAGACGATGGGCGTACTGGCGGTGGTGGCCGTGGCGGCGGCCGTCTGGGTGCGGCTGGCGGTGCCCGGCGCCTCGCGCGGCCAGCGCAGCTCGCTGGCCGACATGCGCGAGATCCTGGGCGACCGCATCGTCGCCTCGGCCATCGGCGTCGCGATGTTCCAGATGGCCGCGCAATTCGCGACCTACGCGCTGATCGGCGCCTATCTGACCGAGGTCTTCCGCATGCCCGCCTCCTGGGTGCCGCTCGGGCTGGCCATCTTCGGCATCGGCGGCGTGGTGGGGAACGCGATGGCCTCGCGGCTGATGCTGAAGGTCGCGCCCGTGCGGATGGTGGGGATCGGCCTCGTCGCGCTCGGCGCCTGCATGGCCGCCTTCCTGGTGGCGCCGCCCTGGGCCTGGCTGGCGCTGCTGCTGATGCTTCTCTGGGCCATCTCGGGCATGTCGCCCATCGCGGCGGGGCAGGCCTGGCTCTTGCAGCTGGCGCCGGGGAACCTCGTCCTCGCGCTCAACGCGGCGGCCATGTACGTGGGCATCGCGGGCGGCTCGGCGCTCTCGGGCCTCACCTACACCCTGGCGGGCGCGGCGGCGCTGCCGCTGGCCTCCCTGCTGACGGTGGGGATCGCCGGGCTCTGCTACCGCATCGCCCGGCGCGGTTGAACTCAGCGGCCTGAGGCCGGGCCGCGAGGCCTAGGCCGCGGGTGGGGCCGCCCGGCATCTAAGGGCATGGGTCGTTTCCGCGACGCGGGAAGGATCAGGCATCCACGTACTTGATGACGCAGCCATAGGCCGGCGTCACCGCGCGCTCGATCTGGCGGCCTTCCTGCACCGCGATCATGGCATCGCGCAGGAAGGGCTCGGCGCGGGCCACGTCCTCGACGCGGGTGGAGCGGATGCTGTCGATGGCGCCCATGTAGCGCAGGCGCCCCTCGGCATCGATCACGTACATGCCGGGCGTGGTCGTCGCGGCATAGGCGCGGGCCGCCTGGCTGCGGTGGTCGAGCAGCACGGCCGCCGGCGCGGCGTTGCGGCTGCGCGTCAGCTCCTGCGCCTGCGGGCCGGTCACATAGCCCTGCTCGCCCTGCGGCGAGGACGCCATGGAGAGCCACACGATGTTGCGGCTCGCCGCCTCGCGCTGGAGGTTCTGCATGTTGCTGCTGTTGTAGTGCTTCCGCACATAGGGGCAGTCATGGTTGGTCCATTCCAGGACCACCACGCGCCCGCGGAACTCCGCGAGGCTGCGCGTGTTGCCGGACTGGTCCGGCAGCGAGAAGGCCGGCGCGGGCGCGCCGATGGCGGGCGCGGCGGAGGCCAGGGCGGGCAGCAGGGGCAGGGTGGCGGCGCCCAGCATGGCGCCACGGCGGGTCAGCGTGACCATCTTCGCGAGCTCCTTCATGATTGGGTGGATGCGCGACGCTATCGCGCTGCGGCATGCCCGACAATGAAATTATGAACTTCCTGAAATGTCAGGCCGGGCCGCCTCGGCGCCGAGTCACGCGCGGGGCGTCGCTCCCGCAATCGCTTGCAGGACCATCCCCTCGGTGAGGATCTGCGGCAGGATCACGGGCTCGCCGCCGCGCGCCGGATACAGCAGGTAGAGCGGTACGCCGTCCCGGCCATGGGCGCGCAGCAGGGCGGTGATGGCCGCGTCGCCATTGGTCCAGTCGCCCGTCAACACGGTGATATCGTTGGCGGCAAAGGCTGCGCGCACCGCCGCCGTGTCCAGCGCCACGCGCTCATTCACCTTGCAGGAGATGCACCAGGCGGCGGTCAGGTTCACGAAGACCGGCCGCCCCTCCCCGCGCAGCTCCTCGACGCGCGCGGCACTCCAGGGCTGGCCGAGCTGCGCGGCGGCAGTCGCGGCACCCGGCCCGCCGGAGCGCAGCAGGGGCAGCAGCGCCAGCGCGCCGATCAGCGCGAGGCTGGCGCCGCCCAGGAACCAGCGCCGAGCGGCCCCGCCCTGCGCGAGGCCGAAGGCCCAGGCCGCCATGCCCACCAGCACCCCGCCGATCAGCACCATCAGCGTGCCGTCCGGCCCCGCCTGCTGCGCCACCACCCAGACGAGCCAGGCCGCAGCGGCATACATCGGAAAGGCCAGGAACTGCTTCAGCCGGTCCATCCAGGCGCCGGGCCGCGGCAGCACCCGCGCGAAGCCCGGGAAGACGCCCAGCAACGCATAGGGCAGCGCCAGGCCCAGCCCCATCGCCGCGAAGACCGCGAGGGTCGCGGAAGGCGGCATGCTCAGCGCCGCGCCGATCGCCGCCGCCATGAAGGGCGCGGTACAGGGCGTGGCCACCAGCACCGCCAGCACGCCGGCGAAAAAGCTGCCCGCCTTGCCGCCCTTGGCCGCGAGGCCCGAGCCCGCCGAGACCGGCCCGCCGATGGCATAGACGCCCGAGAGGTTGAGCCCGACCGCCAGCATCAGCCAGGCCATGCCGGCCACGAAGACCGGGGAGGTGAACTGGAAGCCCCAGCCCGCCACCGCGCCCGCCGCCCGCACGCCCAGCAGCGCGCCCCCGATCGCCAGGAAGGAGAGGACGACGCCCGCCGTGTAGCTGGCGGCATGCGCCCGCACGACGCTCTGCGCCGCACCCGCGAGCCGTGCCACCGCGATGGCCTTCATCGCCAGGATGGGGAAGACGCAGGGCATGAGGTTGAGGATCAGCCCGCCCAGCGCGGCGAAGAGCAGCGCCTGCCACAGCGGCAGGCCGGGCGCATCGGCCGGGACCGGCCCGTTCGGGGCGCTGACCCAATAGGCGCTGCGGACGCCGGCCGCATCCGTGATGGCGATGACGCCCTCGACCTCCCGCGGAATGCCCCCCTGGCCCCGCTCCAGCGCCAGCCGCAGCCCGCCTTCGCGCACGGAGAGCCGCTGCGGGGCGGCGTTGTTGATGACCAGCTCCTCCAGCGGGAAGAAGAAGGCCTCGCGGAGTGAGCCGGGCTCGATGCCCAGCCCCTCCAGGCTCAGGGCCCCGCGAGGGCCGTCGAAGCCGATCCGGGCCGTGAAGGGCGAGGGCCGCGGGATGGCGGCCTCGGCGGCGGCGAAGATCACGGGAGAGGACGGGCGGGCCTGCGCCTCGACCGGCAGGTCGAGGGTGAAGCGGCCTTCCTCGGGGATGCAAACGCGCTCGCAGATCAGCCAGTCGGCGGCCGCCTCGATCCGCTGGATCCGGCCGGGCACGAGATCGGCTGGCGGGCGGATCTCCATGAGGAAGACCGCCTCGTTCTCGTAGCCGAAATTCACCAGCGGCCCGAAGGGGATGCGGTGCGGCGCGGGGAACTGAAGCTCGCCCGCCACCCAGCCTTCCGGCAGCTCGGGCGTCAGCGCCGGCGGCTGGCCGGCGTCGCCGGGGTTGCGCCAGTAGGTGTGCCAGCCCGGGGCCATCTTCTGGCGCAGCGCGATGCGGAAAGGCTGGCCGGGCGCGATGGCCGCCGCGTCGGAAAGAAGCGTGACGGTCGCCCGCGGCGAGGTTACCGCCGCGGATTCCAGGGCCATTCCCGGCCCGGCAAGACCGAGCCAGAGGGCGAAGGCGGCGATCAGGGCGCGCATGGCTCCTGCTAACGGCAGGGGGCGCCCAGCGGCAAGAAGCAATTCGTCACACCCGCCCCGCAACATTCCCCGGCACGATGACCCTTGTGGCCAAAAGATCACGTTTCATATGAGTTGCGGCAAGCTGGAAACTGCGAGGTTGCCACCTTGTTGGACGCTCAGCCTACCCAGTCCGGAGAATCGACATGACCCCCTTCAAAACAAGCCTTCTCGCGGGCGCCGCCGCGCTCCTCGGCCTTCCCGCCGTGGCCTCGGCCCAGTCCACGGGCTTCATGGATAACTTCCGCCTCGCGCCCCAGCAGACGGTGTCCGGTTTCTATATCGGCGCCGGCGCGGGCGGGAACTTCATGGAGAACTCCACGCTCCGCAGCGATTCCGCGCTGGCTGGCGGGCTTGCCGCCCGCGGCATCCGCGGCCGTGGCGATGCCATCTACGAGCCGGGCTTTGCCGGCGTGCTCTCCGTGGGCTGGGGCTTCGGCAACGGCCTCCGCGCCGAGATCGAGGGCAATTTCCGCCAGAACGACTTCCGCAAGGTCGGTGGCTTCGCGGGTGCCGGGCTGAACAACCGTGCCGGCGGTATCGAGCGCAGCTACGGCGTCATGGGCAACCTGCTCTATGACTTCCGTATCCCGGGCGCGCCCTGGGTGGTGCCCTATATCGGCGCCGGCGTCGGCTATGCCTGGCGCGACTGGACCCGCATGCGGGCCAACAGCCCGAGCGGCGCCATGGTGTCGAGCGGCGTCGAGGGCGGCCTGGCCTACCAGGCCATCGGCGGCTTGGCCTTCCCGATCGCCCAGGTTCCCGGCCTCGCCGTGACGGCGGAGTACCGCTACTTCGCGATGGAGCCGATGAACTACGGCACGCGCGTGGTGAACACCGCGAACCAGGGCGTGGCCGGTGGCCGCCTGCGCAGCGAGAGCGCCAACCACTCGGTCCTGGTCGGCCTGCGCTACGCCTTCAACCAGCCGGCTCCGCCGCCGGCGCCGGTCGTTGCCCCGGCTGTGGCGCCCGCCCCGGCCCGTACCTTCCTGGTCTTCTTCGACTGGGATCGCTACGACCTGACGGACCGCGCCCGCCAGATCATCTCCGAGGCGGCGAACAACTACCGCACCGTCGGCTCGACGCGGATCGAGGTCTCGGGCCATGCGGACCGCACCGGCACGCATGCCTACAACCAGCGCCTGTCCGAGCGCCGCGCTTCCGCCGTCGCGGCGGAGCTCGTGCGCCAGGGCGTGCCGCAGGGCGCGATCACCACGCAGGGCTTCAGCTTCGACCGCCCGCTGGTGCCGACGGCCCAGGGCGTGCGCGAGCCGCAGAACCGCCGCGTGGAAATCGTCCTGCGGTAAATCGCTGGATCGAAACGGAAAGGGGCCGCCGGAGAGATCCGGCGGCCCTTTTTCATGGGCGCATGCGCGCTTGAATTTAGAGGATCATTTTCCTAGAATGCCGCCCGCCAACGCCCGACCCGCGCCCGGAAGACGCGCGGGCAACGGGTAAGATAGTAAGATGGTAAGATAGTAAGATAGTAAGGCACCCCTCCGGTCGCACGGCGACCGCGCCGCCCCATAAGCCAACGCCGCCGGGCGAACCCGGCGGCGCGGCGAAGCCAGGCGGCGTATGCCGCCGCCCGGCGTTGGAGGGCGCAAAAACTAGTGCGCCAGGATGGCCAGCAGCAGCAGCGCCACGATGTTCGTGATCTTGATCATCGGGTTCACGGCGGGCCCGGAGGTGTCCTTGTAGGGATCGCCCACGGTATCGCCGGTGACCGCCGCCTTGTGGGCGTCGCTCCCCTTCCCGCCGAAATGGCCTTCCTCGATGTACTTCTTGGCATTGTCCCAGGCGCCGCCGCCGGTGGTCATCGAGATGGCGACGAAGAGGCCCGTCACGATCACGCCCAACAGCATGGCGCCCAGCGCCGCGAAGGCCGAGGCCTTGCCCGCGATGGCATAGATCAGGAAGTACCAGACGATCGGGCTCAGCACCGGCAGCAGCGAGGGCACGATCATCTCGCGGATCGCGGCCTTGGTGAGCATGTCCACGGCCCGGCCGTAATCCGGCTTGTCCGTGCCCTCCATGATGCCCGGCTTCTCGCGGAACTGGCGGCGGACTTCCTCCACCACCGCCTGCGCCGCACGGCCCACCGCCGTCATGCTCATGCCGCCGAAGAGATAGGGCAGCAGCCCGCCGAAAAGCAGGCCGACCACGACGTAGGGATTGGCCAGCGAGAAGTCGATCGCGCCCAGGCCCGCGAAGTAGGGATAGGCCGTGGGATTGCTGATGAAGTAGGCGAGGTCCTGCGTATAGGCCGCGAAGAGCACCAGGGCGCCGAGGCCCGCCGAGCCGATGGCATAGCCCTTGGTGACCGCCTTGGTCGTATTGCCCACGGCGTCCAGTGCGTCGGTCGTCACGCGCGTTTCCGGCGGCAGGCCTGCCATCTCCGCGATGCCGCCGGCATTGTCCGTGACGGGGCCGAACGCGTCGAGCGCCACGATCATGCCCGCCAGCGCCAGCATGGTCGTGGTCGCGATGGCGATGCCGTAGAGGCCCGCCAGCGCGTGGGCGCCGATGACGCCCGCGATGATGACGAGCGCGGGCAGCGCCGTGCTCTCCATGCTGACCGCGAGGCCACGGATGACGTTCGTGCCGTGGCCGGTCTGCGAGGCCTCGGCGATGCTCTTGACCGGGCGGTAGTCGGTGCCCGTGTAGTACTCGGTGATGATGACGATGGCCGCCGTCACCACGAGGCCGACGGCGCCGCAGAGGAACAGGCTGAAGGCGCCGAAGCTGTGGCCGCCTGCCGTGACGGTGCCAGTCCCGAAGAAGATGAAGGAGAGCGGCAGCAGCGCGATCAGGCTCAGGATGCCCGTGACCGTGAGGCCCCGGTACATCGCCCCCATGATCGACTGGTTCGCCGGCAGCTTCACGAAGTAGGTGCCGACGATGGAGGTGATGACGCAGACCGCGCCGATCGCCAGCGGGAAGAGCATGCCGGAGGCCCGGCCCGCCTCGGTGAAGCTGATGGCCGCGAGCACCATGGTGGCCACGGCCGTCACGGCATAGGTCTCGAAGAGGTCGGCCGCCATGCCGGCGCAGTCGCCGACATTGTCGCCCACATTGTCGGCGATGGTGGCGGGGTTGCGGGGGTCGTCCTCGGGAATTCCGGCCTCGACCTTGCCCACCATGTCACCGCCGACATCGGCGCCCTTGGTGAAGATGCCGCCGCCGAGACGGGCGAAGATGGAGATCAGGGAAGCGCCGAAGCCCAGCGCGACCAGGCTGTCGATCACGACGCGGGAATTCGGGGCATAGCCGCCCAAGACGACCAGCACGAAGAAGTAGATGGCGACGCCGAGCAGGGCCAGGCCCGCCACCAGCATTCCGGTGATGGCCCCCGACTTGAAGGCGAGGTCGAGACCCGCGGCCAGACCATGGGTGCTGGCCTGGGCGGTGCGGACATTGGCCCGGACCGAGACGTTCATGCCGATGAAGCCCGCGACGCCCGAAAGCACCGCGCCGATCAGGAAGCCCACCGCCACGGTGCCGCCGAGCAGGGCAAATACCAGGATGAACAGCACGACGCCCACGGCGCCGATGGTCATGTACTGGCGCTTCAGATAGGCCGAGGCGCCCTCCTGAATGGCTTGCGCGATCTCCTGCATCCGGGCGTCGCCGGCCGGTTTCGCCATGATTTCCTTGGTGGTGATCCAGCCATAGGCCAATGAAGCGGCCCCTAGGAGGATGACCAGCAGTAGCGTCACTGTGATCACTTAGACACCCTTCCCTGTTTTCTTCGCAGCTTTGGCGCCGCGATTCTCAACAGGTTAGGCTGCGGCCATGCGGCGGCGCAATGGAGCTTGGGGGCCCTCGCGCAGTGGCCGTTTTTATGGTTGAAGCCGCGCTGTTCGAAATACGCCCCGACCTGGAGCTCCTGATGAACCTCAATGCGATTCCCATCGGCAAGAACCCGCCGGAAGACCTCAATGTCATCATCGAGGTCGGGATCGGCGGTGAGCCCATCAAATACGAGATGAACAAGGAGGCCGGGACGCTCTTCGTCGACCGCTTCCTGCACACGCCCATGCGCTACCCGGGCAATTACGGCTTCGTCCCGCATACGCTCAGCGACGATGGCGACCCGATCGACGTGCTGGTGGCGAATACCCGCCCCATCGCGCCCGGCGCGGTCATCAATGTCCGCCCCGTGGGCGTGCTGAAGATGGAGGATGACGGCGGCCAGGACGAGAAGATCATCGCCGTCCCCTCGCCCAAGCTCACCAAGCGCTACATCAACGTCCACACGATCACGGACCTGCCGCAGATCACGCTGGACCAGATCCGGCACTTCTTCGAGCACTACAAGGATCTGGAGCCCGGCAAGTGGGTGAAGGTCATCGGCTGGGGCGGCGCCGAAGAGGCCAAGACCCTGATCCTCGAGGCGATCGAGCGCGCCAAGAAGGCGGGCTGAGTTCCCGGGCGGGACGGGGCGCTTGCCGTCCCGCCCGGAATCGCCGCACAAGGGCGGTCCCTTCGCGCCTGTAGCTCAACTGGTTAGAGCGGGCCGCTCATAACGGCTTGGTTGCGGGTTCAAGTCCTGCCGGGCGCAAGGGCCCGACGAATGGCGGCACCGAAATGGCTTTCGCGCCCCCGCCCCTTCGCCTTTAATGGCCGCCCGATCACCAACCATGTGTTCGTCCGCGCGTTCGCCCGGTGAGTCGGCGCCCGCGTGGGCCCGCCGTGAGGAGCGACGCCATGTCCGATGGGGAGCCTTCCGCGCCGAAACCCCTCCGGATGAGCCATCCGGAGGAAGGGTCCAGCAAGGGAGAAGGTTGGGCCGTGATGCGGGGCGCCGCCCTGATCATCGGCAGCATCGCCGTGGTGAGCTTCGTGCTCTACTTCCTCGCCAATCTCTGATCAGACCCGCAGGCGGTCCGGGATCGGCAGGCCCAGCCTGTCGGGGACCGGCCACTCCTCGCGCACGGTCCGCAACTTGCGGAAGCCGGCCTTGTAGTAGTTGGGCAGGGCGCGCGGGTGGTCAGCGGTGCAGGTGTTGACCGTAAGGGCCGAGCATCCCTCACCCCAGGCCGTGGCGACGGCATGCATCAGGAAGGGCATGCCGACGCCGAGGCCGATGGCCGGCTTCATCAGGCCGAAATAGGCGAGGTTCGTGACCGAGCCCCCGCGCCGGTCGAGCTCGTAGAAGCCCAGTTCGCGCTCGGCGTCGCGCAGCACGTGGATACTGATGGCGCGATCCGCCAGCAGGGCGTCGAGCTCCGCATCGGTCAGGGTGTGCCGCAGCCACCAGACATATTCGTGCCCGACATCGGAGTAGAGCTGGCGGTAATGCGCGACCGTGCAGCGCGGGAAGAGTGTCTGCACGGAAAGGCCTTCCGGCAGCGCCGGAAGGGGCCCCTTGGGGGGCCCATCCATCCGCAGGAAGGTCACATCCACCGCGATCCGGGTGGTAGGCTCGACGAGGCGGATCATGTTTCCAGGAAGCTGCGAAGCTTACGGGAACGGCTGGGGTGCTTGAGCTTGCGCAGCGCCTTCGCCTCGATCTGGCGAATACGCTCGCGCGTCACGTTGAACTGCTGGCCGACCTCTTCCAGCGTGTGGTCGGTGTTCATGCCGATGCCGAAGCGCATGCGCAGCACGCGCTCCTCACGCGGCGTGAGCGAGCCGAGCACCCGGGTCGTGGCCTCGCGCAGGTTGGACTGGATCGCGGCATCCAGCGGGATGATCGCGTTCTTGTCCTCGATGAAGTCGCCGAGATGGCTGTCCTCCTCGTCGCCGATCGGCGTTTCGAGGGAGATCGGCTCCTTGGCGATCTTCAGGACCTTGCGGACCTTCTCCAAGGGCATGCCGAGCTTCTCGGCCAGTTCCTCCGGCTGCGGCTCGCGGCCGATCTCGTGCAGCATCTGGCGCGAGGTGCGGACCAGCTTGTTGATCGTCTCGATCATGTGGACCGGGATGCGGATGGTCCGCGCCTGGTCGGCGATGGAGCGCGTGATGGCCTGCCGGATCCACCAGGTCGCGTAGGTCGAGAACTTGTAGCCGCGGCGGTACTCGAACTTATCGACCGCCTTCATCAGGCCGATATTGCCCTCCTGGATCAGGTCCAGGAACTGCAGGCCGCGGTTGGTGTACTTCTTGGCGATGGAGATCACGAGGCGGAGGTTCGCCTCGATCATCTCCTTCTTCGCCTGGTTCATGTCGCGCTCGCCGGCGGAGACCGTCTTGTAGACACGGCGAAACTCGCCGACCGGCAAGCCGGTGGCCGAGGCGATGGCGCTGATCTCGACGCGGACGTGCTCCAGATCCTCGCGGGCCTTCAGCGCGAAGGCCGGCCAGGCCTTGCCCTTCAGCTTGGCCACGCGGTCGAGGAAGGTCGGGTCCAGCTCCGAGCCGATCCAGTGCTCCAGGAACTCCTCGCGGCGGACCTTCTGGGCCAGCGCCATGCGCAGCACCTGGCCGTCCAGCGTGTTGAGCTTGCGGTTGAGTCCCTTGAGCTGCTCGACCAGCTCCTCGATGCGGTTGTTGTGGAGATGAACCTTCTCCACGAGCGTCACCAGCTCCTGCCGGGACTTCTCGTAGGTCTTCTCCGAGCGGCCAGCCAGCTCCTCGCCCGAGGTGTAGGCGTCCATCCGCTTCGAGGAGAGCTTGTTCAGCTTGGTGAAGATGGTCTGGATGGCTTCGAAATTCGCGAGGACTTCCGGCTTCAGCTTCTCTTCCAGCGCGGAGAGCGACAGGCCGACACCCTCGCCTTCCTCGCCTTCCTCGAACTCCTCGGGCTCTGGCGGCGTGCCCTCGGGATTGTCGGCGTTGTTCGTGGCCTCGAGGTCGATGACGTCGCGCAGCAGCATGCGGCCCTCGCGGACCGCGTCATGCCAGGCGACGATGGCCTTGAAGGTCAGCGGGCTCTCGCAGAGGCCGCCGATCATCATGTCGCGGCCGGCCTCGATACGCTTGGCGATGGCGATCTCGCCCTCGCGCGAGAGCAGCTCCACGCTGCCCATCTCGCGCAGGTACATACGGACGGGGTCGTCGGTGCGGCCGAGGCTTTCCTCGTCGACGTTGCCGCCGGACTCCTCCTCCTCCTTCTCCTCGTCCTCGGACTTGGCGGCCTTGGGCCCCTCGCCCTCCTCGCTCTCCTCGGCCTCGACGACGTTGATACCGGCCTCGGACAGGGAGGACAGCGTGTCCTCGATGAATTCCGAGCTGACCTGCTCCTGCGGCATCGCGGCGTTCACCTCGTCATAGGTGACGTAGCCGCGCTCCTTGCCGCGGGCGATCAGCTTCTTGACGGCAGCGGAGGTGATATCGAGCAACACGCCCTCGACCGCTTCCTCGCGGGCCTCGGCCGTATCGCTGCCATTCGCCGTCTTGCTCGCCATCCGCTGCTCCATCCACTCCGGGGGAATACCCCCAAGTCGTTACTAACCGGCTTCCCCTGGCTCGGCTTCGGCTTCGCCGCGCCGGAGAGCCTCCAATGCTTCCCGCAGCCTGATCAGCCGCGTCTGGGCACCGGGGTCGTTCGTCGCCGCAAATGCCGACTGAGCTGCCCGAGCATCCTCGGCCAGCTCCGCCTCACCTCGCAGGAAGCCAAATATCTGCCAGAACGCATCCAGCGCCTCTTTGGGCTGCGCCTCCGGCCGGGCCTCCATAGGCAGTCCCGCGGCACGCAACACCCATTGACTAGCCGAAGCGGCCCCACTCTGGCCGAGTTGGGCGATCAAATCCCCGGAGTCAAGGCGCTCACCCTCTTGGACCCAAGCCAAAAGCACATCCCTCACCTGCTGGGCCGGTCCCGGGGGCAGTTCCAGGAGCGACAAAGGCTCCTCCACGTCGTGCAAAAGATCCGGGTGGTGGATGCAGATGGCCAGCAGGATCCGGGCTCGCTCCGCCTTCACGGCCTCGGCATCCGGAGCCGGGCGAGGGTGCCGGGGGGCCGTCCGCAATCCCGGCCGCTTGGTCAGGGAGAAGAACCGGTCCAGCAGGGAACGGCGGAATTCGGCGGCCAGCGCCTTGTCGGGGATGGCCTGGGCGGCGGCACCGAGCCGGTTCCGCAGGGCGGCCCGCGCCTCCGGCCCCTCCGGAACCTTGGCGCCGACGATGAGGGTGAACAGCGCCTCCGACAGCGGCTGCGCCGCATCCAGCGCGGCCTGGAAGGCGCGGGGACCGGATTTGCGGATCAGCGTGTCCGGGTCCTCGCCGGAGGGCAGGGTCACGAAGTGGAGAGTGTGCTCGGGCGAGAGCAGCGGCAGGGCGACCTCGGCGGCACGGGCGGCGGCGCGAACGCCCGCGGCATCGCCGTCGAAGCACAGGACGGGTTCGGGGCTCACCTGCCACAGCGCCTTCAGCTGATCCTCGGTCAGCGCGGTGCCCAGCGGCGCGACGGCGCCCATGAAGCCCGCCTGATGCAGGGCGATCACATCCATGTAGCCCTCGGTCACGATCAGGCGAGCGCCGCGAAACACCCCTTCCCGCGCGAGGTCCAGGGCGTAGAGGTTGCGGCGCTTGGAGAAGAGCGCGGTCTCCGGTCCATTGACGTATTTCGGCTGGCCATCGCCCAGGATGCGGCCGCCGAAGCTCACGCTCCGTCCGCGCCGGTCCCGGATGGGGAACATGACGCGATTGAAGAAAAGATCGACGAGGCGGCCTTCGTCGCGCTCTTGCATCAGCCCGGCCTCGACGAGCTGCGCGGGCTGGATGCCGAATTCCCGGAGCTCGGCCGCCAGCACCCCGCGCCCGGCGCCGGACCAGCCGATGCCGAACTTCGCGATGGTCTCGTCGCTCAGGCCGCGCTTGCGGAGATAGGCCAAGGCCTCCGCGCCTTCCGGGGTGTGGAGACGCCGGACATAGCTGGCCTCGGCGGCCTGAAGCACGTCGTGAAGATCGCGCGCGCGCCGGTCCCGGGCGGCAGCCTCCGGCGAAGGCTTGGGGACGTCCATCCCCGCCTCGGCCGCCAAGCGCTCCACGGCATCCATGAAGCCGCCGCCTTCGGCCCGCATGACATAGGCGAAGGCGTCGCCATGGGCGCCGCAGCCGAAGCAGTGGAAGCTGTCGTCATAGACGTAGAAGGAGGGCGATTTCTCGCCGTGGAAGGGACAAAGGCCCTTCCAGTTGCGGCCCGAGCGCGTGAGCTTGACGCGGCGTCCCACCAGGCCGGGCATGGGCGTCCTGGCGCGAAGCTCGTCTAGGAAACTGGGGGGAAGTGCCATGGGGGCGGGCAGACTACCGCGACCAGCCTCGCGCAGCCACATCTCTGGCGCTAGACCGCCATGATGGGATTTGCGACGCGACGAGGCTTATTGGTTGGCACCGCCGGGCTCGCGGGATGTACGGCCATCCCGGCTTCGCCGGCCTGCGCGACGGCGGGGCCAGACGCCATCCGCGTGGTCGCGCGCTCCTGGCACACGGAGATCGCGGTCCCGGCCTCGCTGCTCCCGGCACTGGCTCCCTCCTATCCTGGGGCCCGGGTGCTGATGCTGGGCTTCGGCAAGCGCAACTTCATGCTGGCGCCCGCACGCGGGCTCAGCGAGTGGCTGGCCGGCCCCTTCCCGGGGCCCGCCGTCATTCAGGTGACCGCGCTGACGGCCCCGCCCGAGCAAGCCATGAACGCGGATATCCTGGCCATCGGGACAGGCGAGGATTCGCTGCGGCGTCTCGGCACCGCTCTCATGGCCAGTTTCCGGGCTGACGGCGACGGCAAGCCGGTCTTCGTCAGCCAGGTCGAGCGCACCGACTTCTTCGACGCTGCGAGGGGTTACAGCCTCGACTACACCTGCAATTCCTGGACGGCGGATATGCTGCTCGCGGCTGGGATGCCGCTGCGCGTGGAGGATGCCACGCTCGCCAGCGGCGTCCTGCGACAGGTCGCCGCGCTGCCGGGCGCCTGCCGCCCGCCCCGGATCAGCGCGCCGTCGCTGGCCGGTAGGAGCTGACGACGTAATCGTTGGAGGGCGCGCTGCCGACGCTGAAGCTCGGGCTGCAGGCGGAGGCGAGGAGCATTCCGCCCAGCAGCGTCAGGCTGGTGGCGAGGACACGGATGCGGCTCATGCGAAGGCTCCCATAATGGCGATGAGGAGGGAATTCGCGGACGCGGTCTGGGTTGCATCCCGTGGGAAGGCGGATGCTTCTTCCGATTGCCAATGGCCCGCCAGAGGGCTAATCCGCGGCGCATGAAACCCGCCGAAATCCAGGCCGTGCAGGCCCATCTCCGCAAGCTGCTGGGCAGCCCGAACCTCATGATCCGCGCCGCGCAGACGCGCAACGGCCCGGTCGAGGTGCTGGCCGGGGCCGAGACCATCGGCACGGTCGATCGCGACGCCGAGGATGGCGAGGTGGCCTACCACGTCACCATCACCGTCCTGGCGGAAGACCTGCCGCTGAACTGAGGCGCCTCGGTCTTTATGGGACGACGGGCGCACTGGGCGCCCGGGCCGTCTGCTTCGGTCAGCCGCCCAGCGCGGCCTTCACCGCCGGGCCGGCCTTGGCCATGTCGAGGCTGGCCGCATGCTTCGCCTTCAGCGCGGCCATCACCTTGCCCATCTCCTTGATGGTCGTGGCGCCGGTCTCCGCGACCGCGGCGGCGACGGCCGCGGCGAGCGCCGCGTCATCCATCTGGGCAGGGAGGAAGCTCTCGATCACGGCGATCTCGGCCTCTTCCTTCGCGGCCAGCTCCTCGCGGCCACCCTGGCGGTAGAGCTCGACCGACTCGCGGCGGGACTTCGCCATGCCACGGAGCATCGCGATGATCCCGGCCTCGTCCACGGGCGGGCCGGGGCGCGCCGCGATGTCCACGTCCTTCAGCTTGGCCTGGATCATCCGCAGCGTGCCGGTGGTCGCGGCGTCGCGGGCAAGCATGGCGGTCTTGAGGTCGGCGGTGAATCGGCTCCGCAGGTCCATTTCTTCAGTTCCTTGATTCGACATCATAAAGTATCAGATTTCCCAGATTTCCGCGCCATCGCTTGAACTGGGAAAAGATTTCCCACATAGTCTAGCCTATGCGCAGCGTGGAAGACATCCTCGCCCTTCTGGGCGGGCCCGAGGCCGCGGCCGCCCGGTTCCAGGTCGGAACCGAGGCCATCCGCAAGTGGCGCCAGTCCAAGGCCATTCCGGCCAAACACTGGCCTGCTATTCTCTCCGCCACCGGCCTGACCCTCGCCGACCTTACCGGCGCTGCGCCCCATCACGAGGAAAACCTCATGCCGAATACGCCGCCCGAAGGTGCCAACGCCTGCCTCGTGCTGGACGATGGCAGCGTCTTCTGGGGCCGCGGCTTCGGTGCCCATGGCACGAAGGTCGCCGAGATCTGCTTCAACACCGGGCTAACGGGCTATCAGGAAACCCTGACCGACCCCTCCTATGCCGGGCAGATCATCAACTTCACCTTCCCGCACATCGGCAATGTGGGGACGAATGCCGAGGATATGGAGACCGCGACGCCCGCGGCCCGTGGCCTCATCGTCAAGCAGGACGTCACTGAGCCTGCCAACTACCGGGCGACCCTGCATCTACAGGAGTGGTTGAAGCGCCATGACATGCCGGGCCTCGCCGGCGTGGACACGCGCGCGCTGACCGCCCGCATCCGCGACGGCGGCGCCCCCAACGGCGTGCTGAGCTTCCCCGCCGACGGCCGCTTCGACATCGAGGCCCTGGTGGCACAGGCCAAGGCCTGGCCGGGCCTCGAGGGCATGGACCTCGCCAAGGAAGTGACCGCGCGCCAATCCTACAAGTGGGACGAGACCTGCTGGTCCTGGGGCAAGGGCTACGGCAAGCAGGCCGAGCCGAAGCACCGCGTCGTCGCCATCGACTACGGCGCCAAGCGCAACATCCTGCGCTGCCTCGCCGATGCCGGCTGCGCCGTGACGGTGCTGCCCGCCACCGCGACGGCCGAGGACATCCTGCGCGAGAAGCCGGACGGCGTCTTCCTCTCCAACGGCCCCGGCGACCCCGCAGCGACCGGCGCCTATGCCGTGCCCGCGATCCGCGCCGTGCTGGAGGCGAAGGTGCCGGTCTTCGGTATCTGCCTTGGCCACCAGCTGCTGGCCCTGGCGCTGGGCGCCAAGACCTACAAGCTCGAGCGCGGCCATCGCGGCGCGAACCAGCCGGTTCAGGACCTGATGACCGGCAAGGTCGAGATCACCAGCCAGAACCACGGCTTCGCGGTGGACCCGAAGACGCTGCCCGAGGGGGTGGAGGTGACGCATGTCAGCCTCTTCGACGGCTCGAACGAGGGCATCGCGGCCCCGTCGCGCAACGCCTTCTCCGTCCAGTACCACCCCGAGGCGAGCCCCGGTCCGAGCGATAGCCACTACCTCTTCCACCGTTTCGTGGGGATGATGGACAAGGCCCAGGGAAAGAATCCCGCGGCCTGACACCAGGGAGGTAACGGGATGTTCGATCTCAGCGGGCGCGTCGCGCTCGTCACCGGCGGGAATGGCGGCATCGGTCTCGGGCTGGCCAAGGGCCTCGCGGCCTGCGGCGCGCGAGTGGTCGTGACCGGCCGCGACAAGGACAAGAACGACGCGGCGCTCGCCGAACTCGGCGGCGATTCCCACGCCATCGTGGCGGACCTGTCGCAGCCCGGCGAGACCGATCGCGTCCTGGCCGAGACGCTGGCGCTGGGCGGCGGCCTCGCGATCCTGGTAAACAATGCCGGCACGAACCTTCGCGCCCCGCCGCACGAGGTGACGGACGAGCAGTGGAACACCGTGCTCGAGATCAACCTCAACGCCATGATGCGCCTGACCCGCGCCGCCTATCCGGCGCTGAAGGCGAGCGGCCATGGCCGCGTGATCAACACGGGCTCGATGCTGTCCATCTTCGGTGTGCTCTTCTCGCCGGCCTATGGCGCGAGCAAGGGTGCGGTGGTGCAGTACACCAAGTCGCTGGCCGTGGCCTGGGCGAAGGATGGCATCACCGCCAATTCCATCCTGCCCGGCTGGATCGACACGGACCTCACGCGACGCGCGCGGCAGTACTCCAGCACGCTGCACGACAGCGTGCTGAACCGCACGCCTATGGGCCGCTGGGGCGACCCGAAGGATTTCATCGGCATCGCGGCCTTCCTGGCCAGCGACGAGGCCGCCTTCATCACCGGAACCGCCATCCCGATCGATGGCGGGTTCTCGACCCAGGGCTGAGCCATGCCCTCCCTCGAAACGCTGCTGGTCTTCGCTGCCATCTCGCTCGGCATGGTGCTCACGCCCGGACCGAACATGGTCTACCTGGTGAGCCGCAGCATTTCGCAGGGGCGCGCCGCCGGGCTGCTCTCGCTGCTCGGCGTGGCGCTGGGCTTCGTCTTCTACATGCTCTGCGCGGCGCTCGGCATCACGGCCTTCCTGGCCACCGTGCCGCTCGCCTATGACGCGGTGCGCTTCGCGGGCGCGATCTATCTCGGCTGGCTCGCTTGGCAGGCCTTCACCGGCCGCTCCTCGCCCTTCGCGCCGCGTAACCTGCCGCGGCACGACGCGCGGCGGCTGGTGGCGATGGGCTTCCTGACCAACCTGCTCAATCCCAAGATCGCGGTGATGTACCTGTCGCTGCTGCCGCAGTTCATCGACCCGGCGCGCGGCGATGTCTTCGGGCAGGCGGTGGCGCTCGGCTTCACGCAGATCTGCGTCAGCATCGCGGTCAACGCGGCGATCGTGTTCGCGGCGGCGCATGTGGCCGCCTTCCTGGCCGGGCGCCCGCTCTTCGCGCGTATCCAGCGCTGGGTCATGGGCACGGTGCTCGCCGGGCTGGCGGCGCGCATGGCGACGGAGGCACGGACCTGATGCCCACGCTCCAGTCCTTGCTGATCTTCGCCGCGCTTTCCCTCGGCCTCGCGGTCACGCCGGGGCCGAACATGCTCTACCTCGTCAGCCGCGCGCTGGCGCAGGGGACGCGGGCCGGCATGATTTCGCTGGCCGGCTGCGCCATGGGCTCGGCGGCCATCATGATCTGCGCGGCGGCGGGCATCACGGCGGCGCTGCTGGCCATACCCTATGCCTGGGACGCGATGCGCCTCGGCGGCGCTGCGTACCTCGCCTGGCTCGCCTGGCAATGCCTCAAGCCCGGCGCCGAGCCGCTCTTCGCCCCGCGCGACCTGCCGCGCGAGCCGGATGGCAAGCTCTTCGCGGTCGGCTTCGCGACAGCCGCGCTCAACCCGAAGGTGGCGCTGTTCTACATCGCCGTGCTGCCGCCCTTCATCGACACCTCGGCCGGCCACGTGCTGCTGCAGGGCGCGGTGCTCGGCCTGCTGCAGATCGTCATCTGCGCGGTCTTCGACGCGCTGCTGGTCTATGGCGCGGCCGGCGCGGCGCGCTTCCTGGCGACGCGGCCGGTCTGGCTGGCGGCGCAGCGCTATGTGCTCGGCGTCGCGCTGGCGCTGATCGCGGCCAAGCTCGCCCTGGGCGAGAGCTTCCGGGGGGCGCGTGGCTGATGGCCCCCGCCTTCGCCTGGATCGGTGGAATGATCGTCGCGGTGCTCGCGGCCATCGTCATGACCATCGCCATCCGCCGGGTTCTGCCGATGCTGGAGGCCGCGCTCGGCCTCTCGATGTTCGCCATGGGCTTCGCGCTGCATGCCTCCGGCTTCTTCGCCGGGCAGGGCCCCTGGCCTGTATTCTTCATCGTGGCCGTGAGCCACACCATCGCCGGCTGGGCGATCTGGCAGCGCCAGCGTCGCCTCGGCCAGCCCTGAACCCGCCCCCTTTCCTCCCCCCAAAGGCCCTGACCATGCCCAAGCGCACAGACATCCAGTCCATCCTCATCATCGGCGCCGGGCCCATCGTGATCGGCCAGGCCTGCGAGTTCGACTATTCCGGTGCCCAGGCCTGTAAAGCGCTGCGTGCGGAGGGCTACCGCGTCATCCTCGTGAACTCGAACCCCGCGACGATCATGACCGACCCCGGTCTGGCGGATGCGACCTATATCGAGCCGATCACGACCGAGATCGTCGAGAAGATCATCGCGAAGGAGCGCCCGGACGCGCTGCTGCCGACGATGGGCGGCCAGACCGCGCTGAACACCGCGCTGAAACTGGCCGAGGCCGGCGTGCTAGAGAAGTACGGCTGCGAGCTCATCGGCGCGAAGGCGGAGGTGATCGACAAGGCCGAGGATCGCCAGAAGTTCCGCGATGCCATGAGCAAGATCGGCATCGAGAGCCCGCGCTCCACCATCGCGCACACCATGGAGGAGGCCTGGGCCGGCCTCGCCGAGGTGGGCCTGCCCAGCGTCATCCGCCCGAGCTTCACGCTCGGCGGCACGGGCGGCGGAATCGCCTACAACCGGGAGGAGTTCGAGCAGATCGTCTCCGCCGGCCTCGCCGCCTCCATGACCTCCGAGGTGCTGATCGAGGAGAGCGTCCTCGGCTGGAAAGAGTTCGAGATGGAAGTGGTCCGCGACCAGGCGGACAACTGCATCATCATCTGCTCCATCGAGAACCTGGACCCGATGGGCGTGCACACGGGCGATTCCGTGACCATGGCGCCGGCGCTGACGCTGACCGACAAGGAATACCAGCGGATGCGCGACGCCTCGATCGCGTGCCTGCGCGAGATCGGCGTCGATACCGGCGGCTCCAACGTGCAGTTCGGCATCAACCCGAAGGATGGCCGCATGGTCATCATCGAGATGAACCCGCGCGTGTCGCGTTCCTCCGCGCTCGCCTCGAAGGCGACCGGCTTCCCCATCGCGAAGATCGCGGCGAAGCTTGCCGTCGGCTACACTCTGGACGAGCTGAAGAACGACATCACGCGCGTCACGCCCGCGAGCTTCGAGCCGACCATCGACTACGTGGTCGTGAAGATCCCCCGCTTCACCTTCGAGAAGTTCCCTGGCACGCCCGCCTACCTCACCACCAGCATGAAGTCGGTGGGCGAGGCGATGTCGATCGGCCGCTCCTTCGCCGAAGCCCTGCAGAAGGGCCTGCGGAGCCTGGAGACCGGCCTTTCCGGCCTGGATGCCGAGGCACCTCCGGGCGATGGCAGCGCGGAGGCCTTCTTCGCCTCCCTCGCCTCGCCGCGGCCGGATCGCATCCTGACCGTCGCGCAGGCGCTGCGCGCCGGCCTCTCGGTCGAGGATATTTACGCCGCCTGCAAGTTCGATCCCTGGTTCATCCGTGAGATCGAGCGCGTGGTGCTGGCGGAGAAGGAGATCGTGTCGCAGGGCCTGCCCGCCACCGCGCAGAAGCTGCGGCAGGTGAAGGCGCTCGGCTTCTCCGACAAGCAGCTGGGCAAGCTGACCGGCAAGACGGAAGCCGATGTCGCGGCGCTTCGCGAGAAGCTGAACGTGCGCCCGGTCTTCAAGCGCATCGACACCTGCGCGGCCGAGTTCGCCTCGGACACGCCCTACATGTACTCGACCTATGAGGGCGGCTTCGGCGAGCCCGTCTGCGAATCCCGCCCGACGGATCGCCAGAAGGTCGTGATCCTGGGCGGCGGCCCGAACCGCATCGGCCAGGGCATCGAGTTCGACTATTGCTGCGTCCATGCCTGCTATGCGCTGAAGGAAGCGGGCTTCGAGACCATCATGGTCAACTGCAACCCGGAGACGGTCTCGACCGACCCGGAAACGGCCGACCGCCTCTATTTCGAGCCGCTGACCAATGAGGATGTGATCTCCCTCATCCGCAAGGAGCAGCAGAACGGCACGCTGCTGGGCTGCATCGTGCAGTATGGCGGCCAGACGCCGCTGAAGCTCAGCCAGGCGCTGGACAAGGCGGGCATCCCCATCTTGGGCACGAGCGCCGAGGCCATCGACATCGCCGAGGATCGCGAGCGGTTTCAGCTTCTGCTGAAGGGCCTGGGCCTGCAGCAGCCCCGCAACGGCATCGCCCGCACGCTGGACGAGGCCGAGGCCGAGGCCTCGCGCATCGGCTATCCGGTCGTCGTCCGCCCCAGCTACGTGCTGGGCGGCCGCGCCATGGAGATCGCCTACAATGCCGAGCAGCTGCGCCGCTTCGGCGCGGAGGCGGTGCGCGTCTCCGGCGAGAACCCCATCCTGATCGACCAGTATCTGCAGGACGCGATCGAGGTGGACGTGGATTGCGTCGCCGATATCGACGGCACGGTCTACGTGGCCGGCGTGATGGAGCATATCGAGGAGGCCGGGATCCATTCCGGCGACAGCGCCTGCTCCCTTCCGCCCTATTCGCTGCCTCCCGCCATCGTGACGGAGCTCAAGGCTCAGACAGAGGCGATGGCCCGCGCGCTCAAGGTGCGCGGCCTGATGAACACGCAGTACGCGGTCAAGGACGGTGAGATCTTCGTGCTCGAGGTGAACCCGCGCGCCAGCCGCACGGTGCCCTTCGTGGCCAAGGCGACGGGCGTGCCGGTGGCCAAGATCGGGGCCCGCGTCATGGCGGGAGCCAGGCTCGCCGAGTTCAACCTCGACGACGACGCGGTGGCCACGCATGTCGCGGTGAAGGAGGCGGTCTTCCCCTTCAACCGCTTCCCCGGCGTGGACGTGCTGCTCGGACCCGAGATGAAGTCCACGGGCGAAGTCATGGGTCTCGACACCAGCTTCGAGCGCGCCTTCCTGAAGTCGCAGCTCGGCGCCGGCGTGAAGCTGCCGGAGGCCGGCACGGCCTTCATCAGCGTGCGCGAGGGCGACAAGGCCGCCGCCGTCACCATTGCCCGGCGCCTGGCCTCCATGGGCTTCGGGATCATGGCCACCCGCGGCACCGCCGCCCGGCTGCGCGAAGCCGGGCTGGAGGTCGCGGTGGTCAACAAGGTGCTGGAAGGGCGGCCACATTGCGTGGATGCCATCAAGTCCGGTGAGATCCAGCTGGTGATCAACACCTCCGGCGGCGGGCGAAGCGTTTCGGACAGCTTCGACATCCGTCGCTCGGCCCTGACGCAAGGCGTTCCGCACTATACGACCATCGCCGGAGCCCGGGCCGCGGCCGGGGCGATTGCCGCGCTTCGTGCGGGAACACTTGATGTGGCGCCCCTCCAATCCTACTCTAAGGCGTCATTCTGACATCGGGTCGGGGCGATCAGGCCCCTACCCTCCCCCTCTCTCGCGGCTTTCGTTGCGACGGTCCTGCCGGCGAGAGAGGCGTTGCTGTGAAGGAAGACGCTGCCGTGCAGAAGTTCCCCATGACCGCCGAGGGGCTGGCCAAACTGGAAGAGGAACTGAAGCAACTGAAGTCCGTCGAACGCCCCGCGATCATCGTGGCGATCGCGGAAGCGCGGGCGCATGGCGATCTCTCGGAGAACGCCGAATATCATGCGGCGCGTGAGCGGCAGTCCTTCATTGAAGGCCGCATCGGTGAGCTTGAGTCCATTGTCCCGTCCGTCGAGGTCATCGACGTCAGCAAGATGAGCGGCACGCAGGTGCGCTTCGGCGCGCGCGTCACGATCGTCGACGAGGAGACGGAGAAGGAGCAGACCTACCGCATCGTTGGCCAATATGAGGCCGACATGAAGACCGGATCGATCTCGCTCACCTCCCCGCTCGCCAAGGCCCTGATGGGCAAGAAAGTGGGAGACAGCGTCGAGGTTCCCGCTCCCGGCGGCGCACGCGCCATCGAGATCACGGGCGTCGCCTTCGTCTGATCCCATGAGCCTGTCCCTTGCCGAAGTGCGTGCAGCCGCTGCACGCATTGACTCGCGCGTGGTTCGCACGCCGATCATTGAGAACCCGGCTGTGAACGCCGCCTGTGGCGCGCGCGTTTTTTTGAAGCTGGATAACCTTCAGGCCAGCGGCGCGTTCAAGGAACGCGGTGCGGCGAACAGGCTTTCCCTTCTTTCGGAGCGTGAGCGGGAGGGAGGCGTGATCGCCATGTCCGCCGGCAACCACGCGCAGGCGGTGGCACGTCATGCGACGCTCCTAGGTGTCGCCTCAACCATCGTGATGCCCCGCTTCACGCCAGCCACGAAGGTGGTGCGGACGGAACGGTTCGGCGCGCACGTGGTATTGCATGGCGAAACCCTCGCCGAAGCGGCGGCGCATGCGCATCACTTGGCGCGCGAGCAGGGTCTGACTTTCATCCATCCCTATGACGACCCGGCTGTCATCGCCGGACAGGGCACCATGGCGCTCGAGATGCTGGAGGACGCGCCAGAGCTCGACGCGCTGATCCTGCCTGTGGGTGGCGGCGGCCTGGTTTCGGGCTGCGCCACCGTGGCCGCAGAGATGCGGCCCGGCGTGAAAGTCTATGGTGTCGAGGTCGAGGGTTACCAGGCCATGCGCCAGCGCCTCGCGGGGCAGCCGGTACAGGTGGGCGGGCCGACCATCGCCGAAGGCATCGCGGTCCGCGATGTCGGAGAGCTGCCCGTCGAGATTCTCCGCCGCCTGGGAGTCGAGGTGCTGGTGGTGAGTGAGCGCGCGGTGGAACAGGGCATCGCCCTGCTGGCCGAGGGCGCCAAGACGGTCGCCGAGGGCGCCGGCGCGGCCGGCGTCGCCGCGATACTGACCTATCCGGATCGCTTTGCGGGGCTTCGCGTGGCCACCCCGGTATGCGGCGGCAATATCGATCCGCGCATCCTCTCGAACGTCCTGCTCCGGAACCTGTTGCGGGACGGACGCCTGCTGCGCCTTCACCTCGACATTCCTGACCGTCCGGGCGTGCTGGCGGATATCGCCACGCGTGTCGCCGATGCCGGCGGTAATGTCATCGAGGTGAGCCACCAGCGCCTCTTCGCCGCGCCCTCGGTGCAGACGGCGGAACTGGAGCTCATGATCGAGGTGCGCGACCGGACCCAGGCGGACGAGATCGTCGCCGCGCTCGAGGCCGGGGATTACGTCGTGCGGCGGGGCTGAAGGCCCGTTCGCCGCACGGGAGCATTACTTCAGGAAGTCCGGTTCCAGCAGGCGCGGTAGCAGGAGCGCCATGTCCGGCCAGACGATCAGCAGAGCCAGCACCGCCAGCATCGGGATCAGCATGATGCAGGTGTCCTTGAGCGCATCGATCACACGCATCTCGGCTACCGCGCAGCTGATGAGCAGGCAAAGCCCGTAGGGCGGCGTGACGAGGCCGAAGGCCAGGCTCACGATCCCGATCATCGCGAAATGCACCGGATGCAGCCCCGCCTGTATGGCGATGGGCTGCAGGATGGCGCCGACGATGATGATGGCCGGAATGGCGTCCAGGAAGCAGCCCACGACCAGGAAGACGCCGGCGATGAAGAAGCCCGTGGCGATGGGGCCCATCTCCCAGCCGATCACGCCCTGCATCAGCGCTTGTGGGATGTTGTAGAAGGCGAGAAGCCAGCCGAAGGCGCTCGCCGTGCCCACGCAGAACAGCGCGACGGCCGCGAGCTTCCCCGTGTCGCTGAAGGCGAGCCAGAGCGTGCGCCCGTTCATCTCCCGATACACGATGATGGAGAGGAAGGCCGCGTAGAGCACCGCGATGCAGGCGCTCTCGGTCGCCGTGAACCAGCCGAAGATCTTGCCGCCGATAATGATGATCGGCGTCATGAGTGCCGGGATCGAGACCAGCAACGACTGCCAGACCTCGCAGAGGGTGGCGCGTGGATAGGTCGGGTAATTCCGCCGCTTCGCATAGACGTGCACCGTTCCCATCTGCGCCAGCCCGATCAGCAGCCCGGGCAGGATGCCGGCCAGGAAGAGGGCGCCGATGGAGACAGTCAGAACGCCGCCCCAGACGATCATCAGGATCGAGGGCGGGATGATGACCGCCAGCACCGCTGAGACCGCCGTGATGGCGACGGAGAAGCTGTCGTCGTAGCCCTCCTTCCGCTGCGCCTCGATGAAGATCTTCGACTGGCTCGCCGCATCGGCCGTGGAACTGCCCGAGATGCCGGCAAAGAAGATGGAGAGGACCACGTTCACCTGCGCGAGCCCGCCAGGGAAATGCCCGACCAGCGCACGCGAGAACCGTACGAGGCGGTCAGTGATGCCACCCACGTTCATCAGGTTCGCCGTCAGCAGGAAGAAGGGCACGGCGAGCAGGATGAAGCTGTTATAGGCGTTGAAGGTTTCCTGCAGCAGGACCATCGGCCAGAGGCGGGGCTCGATCAGCAGGATGGGCAGGCAGGCCAGGCCGAGCGAAACCGCCACGGGCACGCGCAACGCCAGCATAGCGAAGAAGCCGCCGAAAAGGATCCAGGCCGCCTGGCCCGCCGAGAGGACCGTGCCGCCCATCACACGCCCTCCCGCCCGCGCAGGACGGCGATGTCGTCCCACATGCGCTCACCCGCGAAGACGAGCCAGGTGAAACCCGCGATGGGCCAAGCGATATGGATGGTCCAGAGCGGCATCTCGGCCAGCTCGCTGATGCGGTACCAGGCGAATTCGGTGAACTCGATCCCCCACCACAGGAAGACTAGAGCGAAGATCATCACGAAAACGTTGGAGATGATGTCGAGAGCGGCCTTCCGGCGGCCTTCGAGCGAGGGGAAGAGATCCACGACAAAATGCGTGCCCTCCCGCACCCCGATCATGCCGCCAATCATGATCATCCAGACCAGGAGGAAGCGCGCGGCCTCCTCGGTCCAGATGTAGCGCGGGAGCCATTCGGTGAAGCGGGCGAAGATCTGCAGGGTGACCGGCACGATCAGGATCGCGACGGTGGCGACAAGCAGGATGTCCAGGAAGCGCGCATAGGCGCGGATGGCCCGGCGAAGCACGCCGGAGTGCGGCTCTGGTGGCATGGCATTCCGTTTCGGGAGGGAGGCGTAAGCCCCGCGCGCCGGACGGCGCGCGGGCGGATCGGTCAGCCGGTCACGGCATTGATGCGGTTGAAGATATTCTCCGCCTCGATCTCGCGGGCGTAGGCGGCCATGACCGGGGCCACGGCGGTCTGCATCGCCTGGCGGTCGGAGAAGGGTATGCGGCGCAGGCGCCCCTCGCCCTCCAGCCGCACGAGAGTCGCTTCATCCTCGCGGCTTTCCGCCTCTCGGCCGAAGGCGCCGGCCTCCCGGCCGGCGCGCCGCACTGCCTCCTGAACCTCGCGCGGCAGTCTCGCGAAGGTCTGGGCCGAGAAGCAGATGGGCCGAACGGTGATGGCGTGCTGCGTGATGGCCAGCTGCGGCGCCACCTCGAAGAAGCGCATATGCAGTACGCCCGCCGCCTCATTCTCCCCGGCTTCCAGCACGTTGTTCTGGATGGCGTTGTAGATCTCATTATAGGCGATCACCTGCGGGGCCATGCCCGCGGCCTGGAAGGTACGGTTCCAGATGGGCGCCCCCTGCACTCGCACGCGGAGCCCGCGCATTTCCGCCATGTTGGAGACTGGCTTGTTGGCGAAGATGTTGCGGACGCCGCCGCCAGCATAGCCGATGAGCATGACCCGCGCCCGGCGCTCGACCTCGCTGGCGACCGGCGCCAGGAGGTCCTGGTCGATCACCTGGTTCCAATGGTTGAGGTTCCGGAACAGGAAGGGCGCATCGATAAACGGGGCGGCGCGGCTGAAGGTGGACATGTGCGCCGGCGACACGATGCCGTAGTCCACGGCACGCCCGGCCGACATGTACTCGAAATACTGCTTTTCCAGGCCCAGGCTGGAATTGCGGTGCAGCACGAAGTTGATCGGCTGGTTCGAATACTGCTTCACCAGCTCCTCGAAGCGGAGCAGGGCGCGGTTGAAGACGTGATCGTCGTTGAACTGAACCGCGCCATTAAGGGTGATGGCCTGCTGCGCGCGCAGGACTGTGGGCGCAGACAGAAAGCCGGCCGCTATCGCGGCCGTGAACACTCGGCGTTCCATGTTGTCCTCCCAGTCTCCCGGGCGGTTGGTCCACCCTTGGCCGGGAAGCCTATGACGCTTGTGTCACGAAATGAAAGGAATTCTAGAAGGGAACGCCCGTGGCGCTCTTGCCGGTCCGGATGGTCTGCAGGGTCTGCACGCGGAGCACGTTGGCCGCGCCGGTCAGACGGCTGGTGAGCTCATTCTCGTGCGGGGTGTCGCGCGCCACCAGGCGCAGCAGGAAATCCCCGCCGCCCCGGATCATGTGGCACTCGCGCACCTCCGGCCAGCCGATGACCTCGGCCTCGAAGGCGTCCAGCACCGCCTGCTTCTGGCTCTCCAGGCCCACGATGGCGAAGAAGGTCACCTCGAAGCCCAGCGCGGCCGGATCAAGATCCGCATGGTAGCCGCGGATGACCGCGCTCTCTTCGAGTCGCCGGACGCGGCGAAGGCAGGGCGGAGCCGAGAGGCCCACCCGACTCGCCAGCTCCACATTGGTGATTCGACCGTCCGCCTGGAGTTCCGCGAGAATCCGCAGGTCGATCGCGTCCAGCTCTGACATGTTCCTCCGAGTCGAATCGTTGCCTGTAGCCGCCATATCGCGCAATATCATTGCGGAAGCTGCGATATGCAAGTCGCGGCCTTGTTCCGCATCGCAAGATGGGCAGATATGCGTCCAACACACGCCATGAGCCGGACTTAACAGGTGCCTGCAACCCACCCCACCCGCCTTCTCATTATCGGCGCCGGCCCGGCCGGTTACACTGCCGCCATCTATGCCGCCCGTGCCGGGCTGAAGCCAGTGCTCGTCGCCGGCATGCAGCCTGGCGGCCAGCTCACCATCACGACAGATGTGGAGAATTACCCGGGCTTCGCGCACGGCATCCAGGGCCCCGAGCTCATGGACCAGATGCGTGCCCAGGCAGAGAATGTCGGCACCGAGCTCAAGTACGACCTCGTCACCAAGGTCGACCTCTCGCGCCGGCCCTTCCGTGCCGAATGCGACAGCGGCGACGTGTACCTGGCCGAAGCCGTCATCATCGCGACCGGCGCCCAGGCCCGCTGGCTCGGCATTCCCGGCGAGCAAGAGCTTTCAGGCTTCGGCGTCTCCGCCTGCGCCACCTGCGATGGCTTCTTCTTCCGCGGCAAGAATGTCGCGGTCATCGGCGGCGGTAATTCCGCGGTGGAGGAGGCCCTCTACCTTTCCAACCTCGCGAAGCACGTCACGCTGGTGCACCGGCGGGATTCCCTGCGTGCCGAGCGCATCCTGCAGCAGCGGCTTTTCGCCAAGGAGAACATCACGGTGCTCTGGGACATGTTGACGGAGGAGATGCTGGGCAGCGATGCCCCACGCCCCGTCGCACGCGCGCTCAAGCTTCGCCACGCGCGGACCGGCGAGCCGAGGGAGCTGCCGGTCGACGGCATCTTCGTCGCCATCGGCCACGACCCTGCGACCCGCCTCTTCCGCGACCAGCTTGCCATGGATGATGGCGGCTACCTGGTGGTGGAGCCGGGCGGCACGCGTACCAACATCCCCGGCGTCTTCGCGGCCGGCGACGTCGCTGACCGCGTCTATCGCCAGGCGGTGACCGCCGCCGGCACGGGCTGCATGGCTGCCCTGGATGCCGAGAAGTTCCTCGCCGAGATCGAACACGCCCAAGAGAAGGCGGCCGCCTGATGCCATTGGACTGGGACAAGCTCCGCGTCTTCCACGCGGTCGCAGAGGCCGGAAGCTTCACCCATGCGGGTGAGACGCTGGCCCTTTCGCAATCCGCCGTGTCGCGCCAGATCCAGGCGCTGGAGGAGGCCCTCTCGGTGCCGCTCTTCCACCGGCACGCGCGCGGGCTGATCCTCACCGAGGCCGGTGAGACGCTGAACCGGACGGTTCGCGAGGTTTTCGCCAAGCTCGCCATGACCGAGGCGCTGCTCACCGAGGGCCGCGAGCGACCAGCCGGCCGGCTCAAGGTCACGACGACGACCGGCTTCGGTGGTTCCTGGCTCGGACCGCGGCTGCATCGCTTCATGGAGATGTACCCGGAGATCAACGTCTCCGTGGTGCTGGACGATGCGGATCTCGACCTCGCCATGCGAGAAGCCGACGTGGCGATTCGCATGCACCCGCCGCGGCAGCCGGACCTGATTCAGCGGCATGTAGCGACCTTCGGCTGGAGGATCGTGGGCAGTCCGGACTACCTGAAGCGCCACGGCATTCCGCAGCGTCCGGAGGAGTTGGACGCCCACCGCCTCATCATCTGGGGCGACTACCGGCCCCCGGTCGAGGACATCAACTGGCTCGCCGAGGTCGGGCGCCGTCCGGGCCAGGGCCGGCGCGGCACGGTCGAGATGAACAGCCTAACGGGCATGCTCCGCGCGGTGCAGTCGGGCCTCGGCCTGGCCGCCATGCCGGACTACATGGGCCCGGAGCTGGAAGGCCTTCTGACCGTCCTGCCTGACCTGAAGGCGCCGAAGATCAACGCCTATTTCGTCTACCCGGAGGAAATGCGGGCTTCGAAGCGCGTCTCGGTCTTCCGCGACTTCCTGGTGACGGAGCTAGCCGGCAATTCCCACTGAATTGCAGATTTAGGGACCTTACGGGTTGTCCATGCAATTTCTGCATTGCTGATGCATGGAAACCCGTCTTTCGCAGGGCAGCAAAATCCCTAGATTCATAGGTATCGACGGTTTTGACGTCGATAGGGTCTCCCGATCCTGCGTCTTCCAGACGTGAAGTCTCCCTGTATGACTGCCCCGCTTGGCGAAAGCCTCGCGGGGCTTCTTTTTTTGTCCGGTCAGGCAGACCTTTGATTTGAATGCGGAAAAATCTATTCCGTATAAGCAATCAGATCGTCCGCGGACGCGTCAGCTCCGGCACCACCAGCTTCTGAACCGCCACCTCGCCGGCTGCCGCCACGCGCTCCGCTCCGATGGCGGCCACCGGGTCGGGCGCGTTGCGCCAAGCCTTGTATTCGTCCTCATAGGGTAGCCCCATGCCTTCCGCGAGGAGGTGGACCCAGTTCACCACCCGGATCCCATGGTCCCGTTCCAGCCCGATCATCTCGCGATGGCAGGAATGGAAGATGGTGACGAGGGTGTCGGCGCCCGTCTCCCGCATCGCGGCGAGCGTCGCCCGCTGGGCATCGGCCAAGGCGCCAGGGATCGGGGCCAGGCCAAAGCACATGTAGCTGGGGGCGCGGTAGGGGTGGTCAGCGACGCTGACGCCCGGGATCATACCCAGCAGTTCCGGGATGATCTCGTTCACCGGAACGCGCCCGTTGAAGCCCACATGCCGGTCCACGAAGACCCGCGCGTTGACCGTCTGGGTCAGCAGCGGCACCAGGGCGTCGCGTCGCTCGTGCAGCGCCTCGCAGAGATGACGGCTGTCGAAGTTCTGGTCGTTCGTCTGCCCCATGAAGTCGTCGAGGTTCATGTGGCAGGAAGGGCACCAGGTGATGACCCGCGGCGTGCCGCTGTCGTTGAAAGTCTTCATGGTGCGGTCGCCCATGGCTTCGGCGATCTTGGGCGTGCTCTCCTTGGGGCTGCCGCAGCAGGCCGAAGGTCCGCCCAGCGGCGCGGCCTCGACGCCCACGGCGCGGAGGATACGCTCGCTCAGGCGAATGATCTCGCCATGGCGCGTCATGTTGCAGCCGTACCAGAAGGTGGTCTTCGTCATAGCCAGTCCCTCTGCTCCTCCTCGGTGAAGCTCAGGCGCGCGAAGACCTTCACGCGCGACATGACCTCCGCCGAATCCCGCTTAGGCAAGGCGCCCGTCTCGCTTGCCCGCCACTTGGCCAGGCGCAGCATCAGCATGGGGTTCACGGCCTCGGGGCAGGCCTCGTTGCAGCTGCCGCTGCGGGTGCAGGCCGCGATCCAGCCGCGGGCCGCCGCATTGCCCTGCCCGCCCGTCAGCACATCCAGCACGCCACGCACCGCCTCGGACTTCTCGGCGCCCCGCGCATCCGGCGCGTAGGGCACCATCGGGCAGGCGTCGAAGCAGGCGCCGCATTCCGAGCAGGCGGCGAGCATGCGCGCCGTCTCGCTCTCCCTCAGTTCCGACAGATTGGCGTGGCCGGTCGTCACCAATGATTCACCCTGTCCCAAACGCCGATCACCTCCTGCCCGCCATCCACCACATGGTATTTCGTATGGGCGGCCACGGTCATGCAGGTGTGGTTCGGCGCGACGCGCACCTTGTCGCCGATCCGGAAGGACGCGCCGGCAGGCACCAGCACCTCGCCATGCTCCTGATAGGCGCGGCGCATGATGGCATCCCCGAAGCTGGGTTGGCCATCGATATCGAGCATGAGGCCGAAGCCATAGTCCTTCGGCGCGGCCTCGGTGCTGCGATCCTTGCTCATGGCGAGGCCGCCGGCATCCAGCAGCACCGTGCCTCGGTCCGGGCGCTTGCCGATCACGCTGGAGAGCACCGTCACCGCGATGTCCTGCATCGCATGCGTGCCGATCTGGCCCTGGAAGAGATCGCCAAACATGTATACGCCGGCGCGCACCTCGGTGACGCCCTCCAGGCTCTTGGCGTAGAGCGCGGTCGGCGATGAACCCATCGAGGTGATCTTCACCTTGAGGCCCGCATCGCGCATGGCCTGGGCGGTGTCGGCCACAGCCTTGCGCTCGGCCTCCGCGACTTCCTCCATCTGCGCGACGCTGCGGCCGGCATAGGAATGGCCGCCATGGGTGAAGGTGCCCAGCATCTTCCTGCCCAGGGCGCGTGCCACTTCCATGGCGCCTTCCGGAACCGTGCCGCCGCGGTGCTCGCCGCTATCAACCTCGACCAGCGCCGCGAGCTGACCGGGATGCGCGGCGATCTTCCCTGCCATCTCGACATCGTCGGTGATGATCTTGATGCGGGCACCAGACTCGTTGAGCGCAGCGACGCGCTCCAGCTTCTGCGGCGTGATGCCGACGGCGTAGATCTGGTCGATCCAGCCGGCCTTGGCGAAGTACTCGGCCTCCGCAAGCGTCGAGACGGTGATCGGGCCGAAACCCGGCGCCGCAAGCTTGGCGACCTCGACGGACTTCGCCGTCTTCATATGCGGGCGCAGCACCACGCCAGGATGGCGCGCCAGCGCATCCGTCATGAGCTTGAGGTTGCGCTTCAGCACACCGAGGTCGAGCACCAGGGCGGGGGTTTGGATATCGTCGAGAGTGGTCATCGGGAAGCGTCCTGATCGATCGGCAGTACGGGCCGGGGCAGCTTGGTCCAGGCGAAGCGGGTGAGGATGGGCGAGGTCAGGCCGGGTACATCCACCTCGACGATCTGCTCGTGCTGGAAGAACTCGTCGAAGCCGCCGCGGAAATGACCACGGGACTTCACGACCACGGCACGCGCCTTGGCGACATCGATACCGAGATGCTCCAGGAAGGCCGGATCGGCGCATTGGGTGCGCTGGCTGATGACGACCACGGAGATGCCGCCCAGCTGGATCCAGGCCGTGGCGCCGAGCTGCATGGCCGTGCCCGCAAAGATGCCGCGCCGGCCGGTCACATGCCCATCCGACAGCGCCATCACCTTGGCCTCCGCCGCGAAAGGACGGCGGAACGGGTCTTGCGCGGCGGAACGGTTGAAGCGGGCCTCGAAGACGGCCCCCTGGCCAAGCGCATGCGCTTCCGCCGCCAGCTCCGGGTCGTGGATCACGCCGAAGACCGCGCCCTGCACCCCCGCGCGATGGAAGGATTCCAGCAGCCACATCGTGTTGCCGCTTCCCCCACCGCCGGGATTGTCGGCGACATCGGCGAAGGCCAAGGGAACCTCGCTGGTCAGCGCCCGTTCGGTCGCTTCGTCCAGGCTGGTGAGCTTTGCCACGAAACGGTCGCGCCGCGCCCACGCAGCCTCAGCCAGCTCATCGGCCAGACGGTCCACGGCACCCTGATGCGTCCCGGTGACGACGGCGCACATGCCATTGAAGGGCGTGTCGCCATAGGCGAAGCCCGCCATCACGGACACATTGACGATACGCGGATCAGCTGCCCGCCGCTCTTGCCCGAGGTTGATCACCTCGGCATAGGGCCCCTGCGCCGTCAGCAACGAAACGGTCGGCGCCACGATAGGCAGGCGGCGATGCGCGCGCACGAAGCGTTCACCCGCCAGCAGCCGGCGCAGGAGCTGTGCGCTTTCTGCGCCCCGCTCGCGCATGTCCATGTGCGGGTTGGTGAGGTAGCCGACATAGGCATCGTTCAGCGCGACATTGGCATCGGAAACATTGGCGTGCAGGTCGTAGCTGCAGATAAACGGGATCTCGCCAAGCTCTGCGCGGACCAGCGCCTGCACCGCGCCCTCCGGATCATCCAGGACCGTGGTGAGCCCCGCCCCGTGCATCACGCAGAAGGCGCCATCCACCTGGCCGCGCAGCGCACGCAGCCCGGTGCGCCATTCCTCCATGAGGGATTCGAAGAAGGCGTGGTCCACCGGGCCGTTGGGCTCCGCCATGGCCAGGACGATCGGGCGCGGCTGCCAGGGCCCGGCAGCGTCCATGTCGGTGACGAAGCCCGGCATCTCGCCCAGCGCCTGGGGCGCGTTGCTGCGCGCGTCGCTGACGATCGCCTCGCCGCGCAGCAGGCAGCGATAGGCGAAATCCGCCTCGGTCGCGACCGGCGCGAAGCGGTTGCACTCGATGGAGAAGCCCAGAAGCGCGACGCGGGGGTTTTTCATATCGCGACGCCCACCATCTCCGCATATCGCTGCGTGGCCTTAATGCCAGTACCCGTCAGCACCGCCACCGTCGTCTCGCGCGCTGCGATCTTGCCCGAGGCGATGAGCTTGGGCACCGCCGCCGCCGCCTGGGCCGAGGTCGGCTCCACATAGACACCGCGCCCGGCCAGCATCAGCGCCGCCGCCGCAATTTCCTCCTCGCTCAGCATCACCGCGCCGCCGCCGCTTTCGCGCATGGCCTTGAGACACTCCGCGGTCCGCAGCGGCTTGGCGATGGAGGTGCCTTCCGCGATGGTCGGCTTGGCCTCCACCGGGTCGATCCCCAGCGCCGCGCGAGCGATGGGAGCGCAATTGGCCGGCTGGGCGGCGAAGATGCGCGGCAGCTTTGCGATCTGCCCCGCCCGCAGCAGCTCCGAGAAGCCGATATAGGCGCCCAGCACGTTGGAGCCCGCGCCGCAGGGCACGATCACATTGTCCGGCGCCTGGAAGCCGAGATCCTCCCACAGCTCATAGGCGAGGGTCTTGGTACCCTGGAGGAAGAAGGCCTGCCAGTTGTGGCTGGCGTAGAAGATCTCCTTCGCCTTGGCCTCGGCGGCGTCCGCGCAATCCTGGCGAGAGCCGGGGACCAGCGTGATGGCGGCGCCCACCGCGCGGCTCTGCACCGTCTTGGCGGGGCTCGTGCTCGCCGGCACGTAGATCGTGGCCGCCATGCCGCCCGCCGCGGCGTAGGCGGAGATGGCCGCGCCGCCATTGCCGGAGCTGTCCTCCAGCACTGCGTCCACCCCCTGCGCGCGCAGCAGCGAGAGCATCACGGAGGCGCCGCGGTCCTTGAAGCTGCCGGTGGGCATGAACCATTCGCATTTCAGCAACGCCGTCGCGCCGCCGATCTCCTGCTCCACCAGCGGCGTGCAGCCCTCGCCCATGCTGATGGGCCGGGCGGGCAGGAAGGGGAGTGCGGCGGCATAGCGCCAGATGCTGCGGACGCGCCGCGCCACGTCATCCCGGCCGATCCCCGGAAGGTCGGTCAGCAACAGGGGCGCGCCGTCGTCGCCGCACCACCGAGGTTTCTCAAGGGAATAGGTCTGGCCGGAGCGCGGGTCGAGGTAGCTGGTCATGGCTGCCAGGGTTGCGCGGGGCCCGGCTTCGGGCAAGCCTCGCCCCCATGGAAAATGACCTCTCCCGCCTGGCGCAGTCGCTGGTGCGGATCGATAGCCGCAGCCGCCTGAGCAATATCCCCGTCGCCGACCGCATCGAGGCCGAGCTCGACGGCTTCGAGATCGAGCAGCTGGACTACACCGATGCCGGCGGCGCCGCGAAGCGTGTGCTGGTGGCACATCGCGGCGGCCCGGGCGGCCTGGCTCTCTCCGGCCACATGGACACGGTTCCCGACACCGGCTGGGCGGACGATCCCTGGAGCGGCCGCATCGCGGACGGCATTCTCCACGGCCTCGGCTCGGTGGACATGAAGGGGCCCGTGGCCGCCTGCATCATGGCCGCCAAGGCGAGCGCACGGGCCACGCTCATCCTCACCACCGATGAGGAGACGACCAAGGAAGGCGCCCGCGCCATCGCAGCGCGCTCGCAGCTCGCCCGCCGCGCGGAGCTGAAAGGCATCGTGGTCGCCGAGCCCACGCACCTGCACCCGGTGCGCGGCCATCGCGCCCATATCGCCTTCACGGCAACAGCGGAGGGCGTGCAAGCCCATTCCTCGACCGGCCTGGGCACCAACGCCAATTGGGCGCTGATCCCTTTCCTGGCCGAGGCCAAGGCGATGTTCGAGCGCCTGCGGAACGACCCCTCGCTGCAGGACACCGCCTATGAGCCACCCTTCAGCGACTTCAACCTCGTCATCGACAACCACGGCACGGCTGTGAACGTCACCGTCGCCAAGGCCACGGCGCGGATCAAGTTCCGCTACAGCCGCCGCATCGATCCCACGCCAGTCGTGGAAGCCATGCGCGCGGCGGCGCGCGCCAATGGCGTGCATCTGGAAGAGGCTTATGAAGGCACGCCGCCGGAACTGCCGGAAGACCATCCGCTGATCCGCCGGGCCGCCGAGATATCCGGGAAGGCCCCGCGGACGGCCCCCTACGGCACCGATGCCTCCGAGCTCCAGGCCATCGCGCCCTGCGTCGTCTTGGGGCCGGGCGGGATCGAGACGGCGCATACGCCGCATGAGCACGTCGCCCTGGGTGATCTTGCGCAAGCCGTCGCAATCTTCCAAAGGATGCTGAGCGCCTGACCGACCGAACGGTCGGCTACCCGAGGAAACGCATCTGATGGATTTCTCTTCGCTCGACCCGGTGATCAGCCCCCGCTCCATCGCGATCATCGGCGCCTCGGACGAGCCCACGCGCATCGGCGGCCGGCCCATCTCCTACATGAAGGAGCGCGGCTTCAAGGGTGCCATCTATCCCGTCAATCCGAAGCGGGCGACGGTGCAGGGCCTCACCGCCTATCCGGATGTCGCGAGCCTGCCGGCCGTGCCCGATGTCGGCATCGTCGCCGTTCCGGGCGCGGCCGCGCTAGAGGCCATCGAGGCGCTGGGCGCCAAGGGCTGCAAGGCCGTCATCGTCTTCACCGCTGGCTATGCCGAAGTTGACGAGGCCGGCGCCGCCGAGCAGGACAAGCTGGTCGCCGCCGCCAAGAAGCACGGTATGCGGCTGCTCGGCCCCAATTGCCTCGGCCTGTTCAACGACGCCATCGGCTTCTACGCGACCTTCACCGCCTCCTTCGACAGCGGCTGGCCAGTGAAGGGTGGGCGCATCGGCATCGCCAGCCAGTCGGGCGCCTACGGCACGCATCTCTTCTCATTGGCGCGCGACCGCAACATCGGCGCAGGCATCGTCGTCACCACAGGCAATGAGGCGGAGGTCGCGCTCGGCGACGTGCTGGGCTGGATGGCGCAATCGCCGGATATCGACGTGATCTGCGCCTATGCCGAGGGCATTCGCGAGAGCGAGAAGTTCCTCGCCGCGCTCGACCTCGCGCGCAAGAACCGCAAGCCCATCGTGATGATGAAGGTCGGCCGCAGCGAACTCGGCGGCGCGGCCGCGCAGTCGCACACCGCCTCCATCGCCGGCGACGACACCATCACCGACGCGGTGCTGCAGGAATACGGTGTGGTCCGCGCCCGCAACACGGAAGAGCTGCTGGACATCGCCTATGCGGCGACCAAGCGCATTTATCCGGCGAGCAACACGCTGGGCGTGATGACCGTCTCGGGCGGCGCGGGCGTGCTGATTTCCGATGCGGCCGATGCCGTGGGCTTCCCCATGCCGGCCATGCCGCAGGCAGCGCAGGAAAAGCTGCGCGGCCTCATCTCCTTCTGCGCGCCGCGGAACCCGGTGGACTGCACCGCCCAGGCCATCAACCAGATTGAGATGGTGGGCGAGTTCACGCGCAGCATGGCGGTGGATGGGCAGTACAAGTCCTGCCTGATCTTCTTCTCGCAGGTCGGCGGCTCGCGCACCGTGGCGCCGAAGATCCGCGGCCAGCTCAAGGCCGTGATGGACGAGCATCCGGACCGAGTCTGGGCGCTCTCCATCATCGCCCCGCCCGACATGGTGCGCGAATGGGAAGCCGAGGGCTTCCTGGTCTTCGAGGATCCGACGCGCGCCGTGACGGCGCTGCATGCGCTCGGCCGCTTTGGCGATGCCTTCGCCAAGGGCGCGGCCCCCTCGCCCACCCTGCCCAAGGTCTCGCTGCCCGCGCAGACACCCACCGAGGCCGAGGGCAAGCGGATCCTTTCCGAAGCCGGCATCCCCGCCGTGCCTGAGCGCGGCTGTGCCGATGCCGATGCCGCGGTGAAGGCCGCGCGCGAATTCGGCTTCCCGGTGGTGCTGAAGATCCTCAGCCCCGACATCCTGCACAAGAGCGAGATCGGCGGCGTGCTGCTCGACATCGCCAGCGAGGATGCGGTGCGCGAGGGCTTCGCCACGCTCATCGCCCGCGCGAAGGAGCGCGCGCCGGGCGCGCGGCTCGAGGGCGTCCTGGTGGCCAAGCAGATCAAGGGCGCCGTCGAGATGGCGCTCGGCATGGTGCGCGACCCGGTCTTCGGGCCCGTGGCCATGGTGGGCCTGGGCGGCATCTTCATCGAGGTGCTGAAGGACGTGGCCTTCCGCCGCTGCCCCTTCGACGCGGTGGAGGCCGAGGCGATGATCCGCAGCCTCAAGGGCTTCCCGCTGCTGGATGGCGTGCGTGGCCGCAAGAAGGCGGATGTGAAGGCGCTGGCCAAGGCGCTGTCCAACCTCTCCGCCTTCTCGGCGGCGGCGGGGTCGCGCCTGCTCTCCATCGACATCAACCCGATGCTGGTGCTGCCCGAGGGCGAGGGCGCCTACGCCGCCGACGCCGTCCTGGAGATCGGCGAGTAGGTCACCCCACCGCGCGCAGGTCGGCCAGGAGCGGCTCCACCAGGGGCGACTGGCCGGCCGCGTCGCCGAAGATGCACATCTCCGCCGTGCCCAGCGGCGGGAGGCCCTCCAGCTCCACCAACCCATCCGGCAGGCCGGTGCGGCCCAGCACGCTGATGGCGAAGCCTGCCTGAGCCGCGGCCGCGATGCCCATGAGGCTCGGCGAGGTGTAGACCACCTCGAAGGCGATGCCGGCCCGCGCCAGCACGGTCAGCGCGCGGTCGCGGAACATGCAGCCCTGCGGGAGCATCGCGAGCGGCAGGGGGCGGTCGCGCGGGATCACGAAATCCGGGCTCGCCACCCAGACCACGGCCTCAGTGAAGATCACGCGGCCTTCCGTCTCGCCGTCGCGCCGCTTGCCCAGTACGAGATCCAGCTCCTCCCGCGCCAGCGCGGCACGCAGCTCGTGGCTGCGGCCCACCTCCACTTCGATGCGGACCTCCGGCCAGGTGCGGGCGAAGCGCGCGAGCACCGGCGCCAGGTGGCGCGGCACGAAATGGTCGGCGACGCCCAGCCGCAGCCGGCCGGAGACGGGCGGCGCCACGAATTGGCGCACCGCCTCCTCGTTCAACGCCAGCATCCGCCGCGCATAAGCCAGCAGGGATTCGCCCTCGCGCGTCAGGGAGACCTGCTTGGCGCCGCGCAGGAAGACGGGCTTGCCCAGCATCTCCTCCAGCCGCTTCACCTTGAGGCTGATGGCCGATTGCGTGAGGCCGAGGGCCTGGCCGGCCAGGGTGAAGCCGCCGCGCTCGGCGACGGTCACGAAGCCGCGCAGCAGGTCGAGGTCGAGATCAGGGACGCGCATCGGCCCTTTATCGGCCCGGGCGTGCCCAAAAAAAAGGGCGGCCGGAGCCGCCCTTTTCGTCAGATCTCGTCGTCGTAGCCGCCGCCATCGTCGTAGCCGCCCGAGGCATCGTTGCTGTAGCCGGCGCCGGGATCGTCGTAGCCGCCGCCGGAGGCATCATTGCCACCCCAGCCCTGCGCGGCCGCCGCCCCGCCCGGATCGGTCCAGGCCGAGGAGGTCGGAACCGCCTCGTTCGCGAAGCCGCCGGAAGTGGCGCTCGCGGCCGAGGCCGCGCCGTGGCTGCCGGAGAAGGCGTTCATCAGCATGTTGCCGAGGAACATGCCGCCCGCGACGCCGGCCGCCGTGGTCAGCGCCGTGCCGAGGAAGCCCGGGCCCTGTCGGCCCTGGAACGCCTGCGGGTTGTAATTGGGCGGATACTGAGGCTCGGGCCGCGGGGGCATCGGCGCCGGGCGGCTGCCGCCCAGGCCGAAGAGGCCGCGGCTCTGCGAGGCCTGCGCCTGGCGCGTCGCGTTCTCCAGCTCCCATTCGAGCTGCTGGATCCGGTTCTGCGCCTCGACCAGCGCGTGCTCCTGCACGAAGGCCGTCTGAGTGATGCGGTAGCGCGCCTCGGGGTAGCGGGTGAAAAGGTCCGAGATCAGCCGGTCTGCCTCCGGGTCCACCGGCGGCAGCGGGGCGGCCTGCGGCCCGGTCTGCGGGATACGGCCTCCCCAGGGGCTGCTGGATGGCGCCACGGCGGGCTGCTGGGCACCGGAAACACGGGCCACGTAGTCCGAGATGATGCGGCGTTCTTCGTCAGTCATGGGGTCCTTCCCTCCGAGAGCGGCTCGCGCCGTTCGAGACCGGAAGGTGGCCCGGCCGCCGCCCGCTTTCAAGAAGTGAACGATCTGTCATAATTTGTCGATATGGCGCTCATCCGATCCGGCTCGGCAGGCGATGCCGGGCCCAGGCGATCTTGGGGCAGTCGTCCATCACCACCTCAACGCCCTTGGCCTTCGCGCGACCGGCGGCGGGCTCGTTGACGATGCCGAGCTGCAGCCAGACGGACCGGGCGCCGAGCGACACAGCCTCATCCATGACCTCCCCGGCCTGCTCGCTGCGGCGGAAAACATCCACCATGTCGAGCGGCTTCGCCTTCTCCAGGCTCGCCACGACCTGACGGCCGTGGATTTCCTTCCCGGCCAGGGTCGGGTTCACCGGCGTCACGTCGTAGCCCCGGTCCAGCAGGAACTTCATGACGTCGTTCGAGGCGCGGTCCGGGCGGTCCGAGGCGCCCACCAGGGCAATGCGACGGGTGGTGAGCAGCAACTCGCGAATATCCATCGTCTTCTCCAGGCGCGGCTTGCATCGAAGGGTGCCGCGCGCATCTTCACAACCCATGTGGTACCCGTTCCGTCGCCGCCCACCCCTCGTCGCGCTTCTCCGCCTGGAGGGGCTGATCGCAGCGCGCAGTGGACCCTTCGGGGGTCTGAACATCGCGGGCGCCCATCCGTTGCTGGAGCGTGCCTTCGGAATGAAGGGGCTTTCGGCCGTCTTCCTGGCCATCAACTCGCCGGGTGGGTCGCCCGTGCAGTCCGCGCTGATCGCCAGGCGCATCCGCCAGCTCGCGGAAGAGAAGAAGGTGCCGGTCGTGGCTGTGACAGAGGATGCCGCCGCCTCGGGCGGGTACTGGATCGCCTGCGCGGCCGACGACATCATCGCCGACCCGGCCTCCATCCTCGGTTCGATCGGGGTCATCTCCTCGGGCTTCGGCTTCCAGGACACCATGGCCCGGCTCGGCGTGGAGCGGCGCGTCCGGACGGCCGGCACCGAGAAATCCCTCGGCGATCCCTTCCGTCCTCAGAAGGACGAGGATGTCGTGAGGTTGGACGCGTTGCTGGCGGAATTGCACACCGAATTCAAGGACTGGGTCCGCGAGCGCCGGGGGGATCGGCTCAAGGCGCCCGAAGAGCAGCTTTTCACCGGCCGTTTCTGGATCGGCCGGCGCGCGCTCGAGCTCGGCCTTTGCGACGGGTTGGGGGACGTCCGCTCGGAGGCGAAGCGCCGCTTCGGCGACAAAGTGCGCGTCGTCCCGATCGGCCCGCGCCGCCGGCGTTTCCCGCTGAACTTGCTGCCCGGCGCGGCGGCAAGCGTGCTGACCGCCGCGGAAGAGCGCGCCGCCTGGGCGCGGCTAGGCCTCTAGCCGCCGCCGCACCTGCGAGAGCCAGTTCTCGAGGTTGTAGTAGTTGGTGACCCTCGAGATCTTGCCGTCGCGGATGGCGAAGAAGGCACCTACCGGGAGCACATAGGGCTGCCCGGACGCCGGCGGCAGCCCCTCATCCGCCACCAGATAGGCACCGTTGATGGTGAACTCGGCCGAGGCGTTGAGCCCGTCCGCGCTCGTCATCACCACGAGATCCTCGACCCGCTCGCGATAGCTGCGCTCCATCCGGGCCAGGAAGGCGCGGAAGGCTTCGCGGCCGTGCTCTCGTGGGCCCTGGTTGATGTCGTGGATCACGTCGGGTGTCAGGCAATCCAGCATGCCTGCCCAATCGCCGGCGTTGAAAGCGGCGTAATACCGCTGAATCAAGGCTTCGCTCATGTGGCGAGGCTCGGGATCCGGGCGCCGATTACGGCCAGCAAGGCTGCCGCGGCGGCGGCCTGGCAGGGCTCGATGACCGGCAGGCCGCTGGCCTCGGCCGTCACCGCCACATGGCCGGCCATACCGGCACAGCCCAGGACGACGACTTCCGCGCCCTGCTCGCGCAATTCGCGGGCGGCGGCGGCGATGCGGGCCTGCGGGGCCACCGGATCGGTCAGGACCTCCATGGGCAGGTCCAGCGGAATCCAACCCGCCATCCGATCCTCGACGCCCATGGCCTGGAGCGCACGGCGCTGACGCGGGAGGGATTTCTGGGTGAACCCGATGATGCCGAAGCGCTCGGCCCTCGCGATGGCGGCCGCGACGGCACTCCGGAACATGCCGAAGACGGGCCGGTCGGTGACCGTGCGGACCGCCTCCAGGCCCGGATCGCTGACGCATCCGATGACATAGGCATCGGCAGCTTCACGCTCCACTTCGCGGCAAAGGGGCTCGGCCACGCCGTACCAGTCCCGCCAGGTGACGATAGCCGGCGGCCCATTGGCCAAGCGTGTTACGTCGATACGCGGCAGGCCGGGCGCCGCAAAGGGCGCCACGGCCTCGGCGATCCCATCGGTGCAGGATCGAGATGAATTCGGATTGATGATCAGGATACGGCCATGCATTTCCGGAGCATCGCAGGAACACTCAATCCTTGCCATCTTAGTTGTCAGAACCCATTTTGTGCAGCGCACCATGCCAGACATCGCACCGCCTTCATATTGGGAACCCGATCGCCGCTCGCCGGCCTCGCCCTATGTCATCCCGCCGCTGAAGACGGCGTTGTGGCGCGGTGTGCGGAACCGATGCCCGATCTGCGGCGAGGGCAAGGTCTTCAAGGGCTTTCTTCGCGTCGTGGACGAGTGCGAGAATTGCCACGCGCCGCTCGGCAAGCTGCGCGCGGACGATGCGCCCCCCTATTTCACCATCTTCATCGTCGGCCATCTGCTCGTGCCCCCTGTCTTCTGGGTTGAGCGACATTTCGAGCCGCCCATGTGGCTTCACATGGTAGTCTGGCTACCGCTCTTCGCGGTCGCGACCACGCTGCTCCTGCGCCCGATCAAGGGTGCGACCGTGGGTTTGATGTGCCGGCTCGGCTTCAACGGTGCCGACGACCCTCGAAGCTGAGGCGGGGTCGGAGCAGCGGCTGGTCCGGATCGAACTTCCGGACGCGCCCCCTCCCCCGTCGGCCTATGCGGAGGCCGATCGGCGCCAGGCGATCGAGGATCTTCTGCGCGGCAATCACTTCGACCCGCACGGCCTCGGCCCGGGCCCCTTCATCCTGCATCTGATGGTGCGGGAGGGACGCTTGATCCTGGATATCCGGGACGCGGCCGATGAGCCGTTGCACGCCATCATCCTCGTGCTCGGCCCCTTCCGGCGGCTCATCAAGGACTATCTCATGCTGGTCGAAAAGCATGAGGAGGCCGTGACCGAGGGCGCCATGGATGCGCGCGTGCAGGCCATCGATATGGGTCGCCGCGGGCTGCACAACGAGGCAGCGGAACTTCTCACCCACCGGCTGGAAGGCCGTATCGGCGTGGATTTCGAAACGGCCCGGCGCCTCTTCACCCTGATCGCGGCGCTGCACCAGCGCGTTTGACTTTCACGCGCCGGACGCTTGACGCCGGTGCTGCCGCGCGACAACTCCCGCATACCCTGTAAGGATCCGAGCGCACCATGAAGATCGACGGCGTGTCCTACCGCAGCGTCTGGCTGGATTCCGACGGCTGGTCGGTGAACATCTTCGATCAAACCAAGCTGCCCTGGCAGGTCGAGGTGATCCGCCTCACGAGTTGGAAGCAGGCCGCCCACGCCATCCGCTCCATGCAGGTGCGCGGCGCGCCGCTGATCGGCGCCGTCGCGGCCTATGGCGTCGCACTCGCCATGCGCGAGGATCCCGCGAAGCTGGACGAGGTGCTGGAGGTGCTGAACGAGACGCGCCCCACCGCCATCAACCTGCGCTGGGCGCTCGACCGGCAGCGGGCCAAGCTGCACAACCTGCCGCTGGAGGCCCGCGCCGCCGAAGCCTATGCCGAGGCGGCCGCCATCGCTGACGACGATGCCGAGACCTGCCGCCGTATCGGCGAGAACGGCCTGCCTCTGCTGCGCGAGATCGCGGAGAAGAAGGGCCGCGTGAATGTGCTGACGCATTGCAACGCCGGTTGGCTCGCGACCGTGGATTGGGGCACGGCGCTGGCGCCCATCTACATGGCGCATGATGCCGGCCTCGACGTGAAGGTTTGGGTGGACGAGACGCGCCCGCGCAACCAGGGAGCCGCGCTGACCGCCTTCGAGCTCGGCGCGCATGGCGTGAAGCACACCGTCATCGCCGACAATGCCGGCGGTCACTACATGCAGCACGGCGAAGTGGACATCGTGATCGTCGGCACGGATCGTGTGACCCGCACGGGTGACGTGGCCAATAAGATCGGGACCTATCTCAAGGCGCTGGCCGCAAAGGACAATGGCGTGCCCTTCTGGGTGGCGTTGCCGCATTCGACGCTGGACATGCGGGTTCGCGACGGCGTCTCGGAAATTCCGATCGAAGAACGTTCGGGCGCCGAGGTGACGGACATGACGGGCCGCACCGCCGATGGCCGGATCGAGACGGTGCGCGTGGTTTCGGCGGGGAGTGCCGCCGCCAATCCGGCCTTCGACGTCACGCCGGCGCGGCTCGTCACCGGCCTCATCACCGAGCGCGGCCGCTGCGCCGCGACTGAGGACGGGCTGTCCGGCCTCTACCCCGAAAAGGTGTGAGGACCGAAGCGCGACGCATGCGGCCGTCCGCGCTCGAGCATATGCAGGCCGATGACCAGCAGGACGCCGCCCGCGCCCGCCGCGATCGCGGCGAAGCCCGGCGCGACGCGACCGGGCGTCAGCCCGTCGGTCAGCAGCATGCCGACCACGCTCAGCACGAGGGTCAGGCCAAAGAGGACAAGGGCAAAGCCGAAGCGCTGCATGATGTGTTGATCTCCTGAGCCTGTTTTTCTCAGCGCGCCCAGGCGGCAAGAGGGAGAAGGCAGGGCATTTTCGTGGCACCCCTGCCCATGGCGAAGGCAAGTTGCGTCCAGGCGAAAAGCCATGGAAGCTCGGCGCGAGATTCAGCCCGAAGGTGTTCCCATGCGACGTTCCCTGATCGCCGCCGCGCTTGCCGCATTCCTTGCCGGACCTGCCCTGGCGCAGTCCCAGCCGCCCCTGCGTTGCGGCGTGGACGGCACCTTCGCGCCACATGCTTTCCCCTCGCTGCAAGGCGGCGTGCAGGGCTTCCAGATCGACCTGTTCCGCGAGGTCGCGCGCCGCATGGGCCGTGAGTTGGTCATCGACAGTGCCAGCTTCTCCGGCCTGATTCCCGCGATGAATGCCGGCCGATACGATTTCCTCTGCGCGCCGACGACCGTGACACGGGAGCGCGCCGAGAACCTCCTGTTCACCGAAGGCTATCTTTGGACGGAGCTCCAGTTCGGAATCCGCCGCGGCTCGGCGCCGATCCGTTCGGAAGAGGATCTTCGCGGCCAGACGATCAGCGTGAACAAGGGCACGCCTTATGAGCAATGGGTCCGAAACAATGCGGAGCGCCTGAACCTTACTCTGCTCGCATTCGACACCCAGCCCGATGCGGTGCAGGCGGTGATCCAGGGGCGCGCACGGGCCAATCTCTCGGGCAACACGGTGGTCCGCTATAGCGCCAGCCGTACGCCGCAATTCGTCGCGGATTTCGTGCTGCCTGGCACGCGCTTCCACTGGGGCACGCCCTTCCGCCGTGATTCCGGCGCGCTCCGCAACCAGGTGGAGGACGTGCTGGTGTGCATGAAGCGCGATGGCACCGTCGCCCGGATCAGCGAACGCTGGTTCGGAAACCGCCCCGGCCCGGATCAGGCAGAGGTGATGGAATTCCCAGGATACGGTCCGCCCGACATGCCCGGCTGGGACGCGACGCCGCAGAACCCGACCTGCGGTTGACGTGACCGGCTGGGAAAAGTTCGCAGACAGCTTCTTCAACGCCCGCGTCGCCGCCGAGTACACCCCGAAGATCATTGAGGGGCTTTGGCTGACGCTCGCGCTGGCGGGGCTGGTGATCGTGGCGGGGCTCGCGACGGGGCTGTTCCTCGCCGTGTTGCGCGCCATGGGCTTCCGGCCGCTGAACTGGCTGATCATCTTCGTGATAGATCTGTTCCGCGCCTTGCCGCCCCTGGTCATCATCGTGCTGCTGTATTTCGGATTGCCGGCGGCCGGGCTTTCGCTGTCGGGCTTCGTGGCGGCCTGGCTCGCGCTCTCGCTGGTTCTGATGGCCTTCTCCGAGGAGATCTTCTGGGCCGGCATCACCGCGGTGCCCAAGGGCCAGTGGGAGGCGTCACGAAGCCTCGGCCTGTCCTTTCTCGTGACCTTCTTCCGCGTAATCCTGCCGCAAGCGCTGCGCGTGGTGATCCCGCCGCTGGTGAACCGTACCATCGCCATCACCAAGGGCACGGCACTCGCCTCAGTAGTGGCGGTGCCGGAGATCCTGGGCGCAGCGCAGGCGGGCGTGTCCTTCTCCTTCAATCCGACACCGCTGACCCTTGGCGCGGCCGCCTATCTGGCACTGTTCCTCCCCGTCGTCGTTCTCGGCCGCTGGGTCGAGACGCGCTTCGCCTGGAAGCGCTAGGCCGATGCAGGATTTCCTCGACGCCTTCTTCAACTTCGAGATTCTCGCAGAAGCCTGGCCCATCCTCCTGGATGGGCTGCTGCAGACCGTCCTGCTTTCCTGCGTGGTCGTCCCTCTGGGCCTGTTCGGCGGTGTGATCCTCGCGCTGCTGTCGACATCGCGCCGCCGTTGGCTACGCATGGTCCTAATCGCCTGGGTGGATGTTTTCCGGTCCCTACCGCCGCTGGTGCTGCTGGTCTTCGTCTATGCAGGGCTCCCTTTCGCAGGGCTCGAGGTTAGTGCCTTCACCGCTGTGGCTATCGGCTTCTTCCTCAACACCGGCGCCTATTATGGCGAGATCCTGCGGGCCGGGATCGAAAGCGTACCGGCCGGCCAGATGGAGGCCGCGCGCTCCCTCGGCCTCTCGCGCGCCCGCGCCATGCGCCTCGTGGTCCTGCCGCAAGCGGTGCGAAACGTCTTGCCGGACCTCATCTCCAACACGCTGGAGGTGGTGAAGCTCACATCGATCGCAGCCGTCGTCGCCCTGCCGGAATTGCTCTTCCAGGCGCGACAGGCACAGAGCGTGACCTACAATGCCACGCCGATCATGGCCGCGGCGGTTGCCTATTTCATCCTGCTCTGGCCGGTGGTGCGTCTGCTGTCCCGCCTCGAGAACCGGCAGATCGCTCGCCGCGGTTGATTCAGGGCCGCGCCGCGATCGCGTAGACGCCACGCTCGTCCGGGTGCGGCACGAGCGCGTCCGTCACGCCGATCGCCGTCTCGGCGGAGCCGAGATAAACGGCCCCGTCGGGTGCCACCTGCCGCGCGAGGGCGTTCAGCACCCGCGCCTTGGTCGGCACGTCGAAATAGATCAGGACATTACGGCAGAAAACGACGTCGAACCGCCCCAGCGCGCGCGCGTCATGGAGGAGGTTGAATCGCTCGAACCGGCATGGGTTCGCCACCGCCGGCAGGATACGCCAGCGGCCGGGTTCGAACTGGGTGAAGCGCGTCATCAATGTCCGTATGGGAAGGCCGCGTTGCACCTCGAACTGCGTGAACACGCCGGACCGCGCGCGGTCCAGGACATGGCCGGTGATGTCGGTACCCAGGATTTCGAAGCGGCGCGCCGCGAAACTCCGGTCAGCCTCACCGAGCTCCGCCAGCAAGATCGCGATGGAATAGGCTTCCTGGCCTGTCGAGCAGGCTGCCGACCAGATCCGGATGACATGGCCTGCCGGCCGCGCCGCGTGCAGCTGCCGCAGCAAGCGGCGTAGGTGCTCGAATGGCCAACCATCCCGGAAGAAGCTGCTCTCATTGGTCGTGAGAAGTTCAGTGACCTCTTGCGCCAGGCTCTCGCCGAGCGGTGACCGGAGCCGCGTGGCCAAGGCGTCGAGGTCGCGCAGAGCCTCACGCTTCAGCAGCGGCCCCAGGCGTGTCCGCAGCATGTAGTCCTGCTCGCGGGCGATGACGCCGCCCGAGCGGGTTTTGGCGATGCTCGCCAGAAATTCGAATGTCGCGGGCGTCATGAATGCACTCCGGCCACATCGGCCAGGGTGTCGCCCAGCACCATCGGCGGTGCCTGCTCGGAAACCAAACCTGCGCGTGAAACCGCACCTGGCATACCCCAAACCACCGACGAAGCTTCGTCCTGCGCCCAGACAGCCCCCCCCGCCTCCGAAACGCCTCGGCAACCAGCCAGCCCGTCGTGACCCATCCCTGTCAGGATCACGGCCAGGACGCCGCCCCCGTAAACAGCGACGAGGCTGCGAAGCGTGGGGTCGACGGCCGGCCGGCAATAATTCTCAGGCGGCCCTTCGGAGAGATGCAGGATCACCCGATCCTCCACCTGACGTGCGACGAGGTGGCGATCGCCGCGCGCGAGGAAGAGAACCCCCGGTTCAAGCACATCGCCCTCCCTGGCCTCAATCACCTTCGGCCCACCCAGGCCGGACAGGTGTTCGGCCAGCATGCTCGTGAATCCCGCTGGCATGTGCTGGACCAGCAGCATGGGAACGGACGGCTTGCGCGGCAGCCGGCGAACCAGCGTGGCGAGGGCCTGGGGCCCGCCCGTAGAGCTTCCGATGCACACGACCTTGGGCCTGCTGCGCACCACCGCCGGCCTCGGACGGGTGATCCTGGCGGTGCCGTCGCGCAGACGCGCCCACCCCTTGACCTTCGCCAGCAGGTCCGCTCGAAAGACCGGATCGTTCAACCCTCCGGCTGCAGCAGACGGTTTCGATATATAATCCGAAGCGCCGGCGCTGAGGGCGGCCATCGTGGCCGCAGCACCCTTTTGCGTCAGCGCGCTCGCAACGATCACGACGGGCCGCGGTTTCCGCTCGAGGATGCGCGGCAGCACGGTCATGCCATCCATGACCGGCATTTCGAGATCCAGCAGCACGACCTCCGCGCGATGCATCGCCGCCGCCGAGTCGAGTGCCCTCAGCGCCTGAGAGCCGTCAGCCACGCGGGCGACGATCTCGATGGCCGCGTCGCTTTCCAGGATGCGGGCGAGAGCGGCGCGAACGGTGCCGCTGTCGTCGCACAGCATGACGCGCAGCTTGGACAGCATGTTCACGCCGGAAGGAGCCCTGCCTGAGCCAATTTGCTCGCCAAGACCTCCCGGTCGAATGGCTTCATCACGTACTCCTGCGCCCCGGCTTCCAGTCCTTCGAGAATCTGCTCCGTTCCTGCCTCGGTAGTGCACATGATCACCACGGGTTGGTCCGGGCCGAATTCCTCTCGCAGGGCCCGGAGGAAAACCAGGCCGTCCATCACCGGCATATTGCGGTCCAGCAGCACGGCCCGCGGCAGGTCGGCGCGGCAGGCGTTGAGCGCCTCTTGCCCATCCCCGGCCTCGCGCACGTTGAAGCCGAGTTGCTCCAGCATCCGCCGCGCTGCCTTTCGGACGGTGCTGCTGTCATCGACGACCAGGCAGGCCCCCTTGAGCATGGCGATCATATGCCGATGTGCAGCAGTCGATCGACATCGAGCAGCAAAAGCAGCCGGTCGTCCCGACGATACACGCCCTGGACGACATCCTTCCATGACGCCTCCAGGGTCGGCGGATTTCCCGAACGGCCTTCCGCGCCGAGCACCAGCACGTCACCCACCTCATCCGCCAGCAGGCTGTAGAGCTCCCCGGATTGCTCCACCACGACACTCATGGGCTGCTCGTCCCTCGCGCGGGGCGGAAGGCCGAGGCGAAGGCGCAGATCCACGGCGGTAACGATCCGGCCCCGCAAATTCAGGCTACCCGCGACCTCTGCAGGAGAGAGCGGGATGCGCGTGATGGCTTGCGGGCCCAGAACATCCCGGACCGCCAGGACCGGCACCGCGCAAAGCTGGTCGGCAACGGTCAGTGTGAGCATCATGGTTTGTCCATCGGCCTTCACGCCGCGGGCATCCGTATCCGCTTCCATCGTCAGCATCGTGCAGCTCCTTCAGTTCGCCAGGATCGGCTGCAGGCATTGCTGCAGGCTGGCGAGAAGCGCTTCGTGGTCGAATTTCGGGATGTAGTCGCTGAACCCGGCCGCCCGCCCGCGCTCCACATCCGCCGGATCCGACTGGCCAGACAGCGCGATCATCGGCAACTCCGACCAGATGCCTCCTTGCCGCACAGCCCTCGCCAGACCAAAGCCATCCAGCTCAGGCATGTTGATGTCAGACACGATGGCATCGAAGACCTCGCCGGCGTCGCGAAGGCGCAAGGCATCGCGGCCGTTGGCAACGGTGGTCGGTTCGTATCCTGCAGCCATGAGCGCAGGGACAATGAGGTTCCGGAAGAAGTCGCTATCCTCGACAATCAGCAAACGCGGCCGGCTCGAACGCGCAGACCCACGCTGGAACCAATCGCGGCAACCGAGCTTCAGCCAGTACGCCGGATCGAGAATGTCGGTGACACGGCCATCGACCACGCAGCTGCCCAAGAAGCCGGGACGCGCACCGGTGGCGTCCACTTCCAGCATTACCTCAACCACGTCCAGGATCTCATCGACCATCAGGCCCATGGCGCGGTCATCGTCGCCAAAGACGAGCACAGCCTGGGTGCGCGCCTCGGGTGCCGGAACCCAGTGGTCGAAGCTTACCAGGGGCATGAGCTTGCCGCGATACTGGACGACGAGGTTACCGCCGGCGCGCTCCATGCGCGCGACCTCCAGATTCTCCAGCCGCGCGACCACAGCAAGCGGCACCGCCATCGGGGCCGCATCGCCGGCCTTGAACAGCAGCAGCGAAACCACGCGGGAGCTGGCGGTGGTCACGAGGTCCCGCTGCTGGAGCGCCGCCCCATCGCCCGCCTCGGCACCCAGGCCGCTGGCGCGGGCAATGCCGCTCGGGTCCAGGATCATGATGACGCTGCCATCGCCCAGGATGGTATTTCCCGAGAACATCGTGACATGCCGGAGAATAGGAGCGACCGGCTTCACCACGATTTCCTCGGTATCGAACACTCGGTCCACGGTGATGCCGAAGAGTTGGGTGCCCACCTGCGCGACCACGACGAAGCCCTCCTGACCCTCGGCTTCACCCATAGGATTCAGTCGCAGCAGCCTGCTCAGCGGAACGAGCGGCAGGAGCTCGTCGCGCAGCCGCATGACGGGCGCGTCCTTCACATGCTCCACCCGCGGGCCGCCGGCTGAGCCGACACGCACCAGCTCCAACACGCTCGACTGCGGAATGGCGAAGCGCTCGCCACCGGCCTCCACGATCAGCGCCGCCGCGATAGCCAGGGTCAGCGGAATCTTGATAGTGAAGGTGGTTCCCCGGTGTTCCTGCGAAAGGAGGTCCACCGTGCCGCCGATGCGCTCGATGTTGGTCTTCACCACATCCATACCGACGCCCCGGCCAGAGACCGACGTGACCTCGGCCGCCGTGGAAAAGCCTGCGCGGAAGATGTAGCGATGAATCTCCCGCTCGCTCATGCCCGCCAGCTCGGCCTCGGTCGCGAGCCCGTTCGCCAGGGCTTTGGCCTTGATGCGCTCGGTATTCAGGCCCCGGCCATCATCCCCGATCTCGAGGACAATATGCCCACCCTCGTGATAAGCGTTGAGAATCACGCGACCAGTCTCTGGCTTGCCTGCCGAGCGACGTTGTTCAGGCATCTCCAGCCCATGATCTGCGCTGTTGCGGACCATGTGGGTGAGAGGGTCCTTGATGAGCTCCAGCACCTGCCGGTCAAGCTCCGTCTCCGCACCGCGCATGTCGAGCTCGATGCGCTTCCCCAGTTCCCGCGACAGGTCGCGCACGAGGCGCGGGAGCTTCGACCACGCATTGCCGATCGGCTGCATGCGCGTCTTCATCACGCCATCCTGCAGATCAGAAGTGATCTGCGAGAGGCGCTGCAGCGGGACCGCGAACGCCGCATTCTCCTCGGAGCGCGCGAGCTGGAGAAGCTGGTTTCGGGTGAGCACCAGCTCGCTCACCAGCACCATGAGATCCTCCAGGACGTCCACGGCGACGCGGATGGTCTGAGGGGCATTGCCGCCGGCCCCGGACGTCTCCATGGCCGTATCCGCCACAGCCTCCGCCACGACGGGTTCCGCCTGAACCGGTTCGGAGGCCGCCTCTCCGGACGCCAGGGCATCGAGGGCCCGGCGCAGGCCGCTGTCATCGCCCGCCGGCTCCTCGCCCGCATTCTCCAGCCCGGCCACGATCTGTTTGATCCGATCCGTTACCGAAAGGATCAGCGTGATGCCGTCCTGCGTGACGCGGAGCGACCCATCGCGCCAGAGACCCAGCACGTTTTCGGCCGAATGCGCGACGCCCTCCAGGCGCGGCAGGCCGAGGAAGCCGCATGTCCCTTTAATGGTATGAACCGTCCGGAAGACCTCGGAGAGAATGGCCGCGTTCGCGGGATTCCGTTCGAGCTGCAACAAGGCCGCGTCGAGATTTGTCAGGCCTTCATTCGTCTCGGTCAGAAAATCCGCGAGCAAATCGTCCATCGGCCATCCCCTCGGCTCTCGCGCGCCGGGGGCATTCCGGCCATGTCGCGATGGCGCCCCAGTGAAGCGCGGGGCCAATCTGCCGAGGGCATCCGAAGAAAACGTAAAGACGTTGCCCGCGCATTTAGCGCCGCAATTTGCAACGCACCCGGCGAATCAGGCCCCTAGTCCGAGGAGAAGCGGCGGCACCTGCACGCCCACCGGAACCGCGAGACTGATCTCCGCACCCGCCGCCCCGGCCTGCGCGAAAAGCCAGGGCGCGAGGACATGCCGAGGACCTTCCTCGATCGCCGCAGCGATGCTCCCGCCGGACAGGAGGCGGATCAGCGCGGGCGACCATTCGGCATCCCGCCCCTCCATGGCGACAGCGATGATGCCGCCTTCCTCGCGGGCGATCCGAACGGCGCCGCCGCGCGGAAGTCCCTCGGCCGCCAGCAGCGCGGCCGCCAGAAGGATCCGGGTCTCGGCGGCGGAAATCCTGGCATTCGAGGGCACGACATCAAAGCGCACGCGGTGCGCCATGGGGGCGCCGGCCAATAGCCTGGGGAGATCGTTCCACGCGCGGTCGTCGCCCTGGCCGAAGGCAGCCGCGAAGAGGGTGAGGCGGAAGCGGAGCTCCTCGGCGGTTTCCTTCAGGAGGAGCTGGGCATCGGTCTGCGCCGCCTGCGGCACGAGAGCCCCGATGCCGGAAACGGGCGCTCCCAGGTCGTGGCAGATCCTGGATGCGAGCAGCTCGGCCAGGCGCGGATCGGACGTCATGCTGATCATGTCTTACCTCGGAGACCGGCCTCGGGGGAGTGGAGGCCTTCGTGCGGCATGGCACCGCAAGTTCCAGGCCAGCACTACGCCAGCGAGGATTGCCGAAACCCCAATGAACCGACCACCTTCCCTTTCTCTGCCGATTGCGTTTCAACCGTGATCCGGAGGAAGCCAGAAGTGATCGAAATCGAGCCCGGCATGCGTGTCCGCCATCCGAGCATGCCGGAATGGGGTATCGGCCAGGTGCAGTCCGTCATCGGGCTGCGCGTCACCGTGAATTTCGAGAATGCCGGCAAGATCCTCGTCAATGCGGCCGTGGTCGAACTGGAGCCCCTCGAGGATTGAGCGACTTCCTTTCCGCGGTCCTGGCGCTGCCGGGCACCTGGCAGCTCTGGGCCGCCGTCTTCGCCACCGCCATCGCCGGGCTCATGCGCGGCTATGCCGGCTTCGGCACCGCCATCATCCTGGCGCCCGTCTATTCCGCCCTCTGGGAGCCGAGGGCCGGCGTGCCCGTGGTCCTGCTGCTCGAGCTTGTCGTCTCCATGCAGCTCCTCCCCCGCGCTCTCAAGGAAGCGGACCGGCGCGTGATCATGCCCATTGGGGGCGCCGCCTGCCTCGCCACGCCGATCGGCACGATCGTCCTGCTCTCGGCCGATCCGGACCTGCTGAGGCGGTTCATCGGCGGCTTCGTGCTGCTCTTCGGCGCGCTGCTGATGTCCGGTTGGCGCTATCACGGCAGCCGCCCGCTGGGGCTCAACCTGGCGGTCGGAACGACCTCGGGCCTGCTGAAGGGCGCGACCGGGATGAGCGGGCCGCCGGTCATCCTCTACCTCCTCGCCGGCCCCGAGGATGTACGACAGCACCGCGCCAACCTGATCCTCTTCTTCGGGCTGATCGCGATCGTCTCCGTCCTCGGCCCGCTCTGGGGCGGGATCATCACCGCGGCGGTCTTCGCGAAGCTGGTCTGGATCCTGCCCGTCCTCGTGATCTGCGTGCGGATCGGCACGAGGCTTTTCCACGTGGTTCCGCTCCGGCTGTACAAGCCCTTCGCCCTCGCGGTCCTCATCGCGAGCGGAAGCTTTGCGCTCCTGATTTGAGCGTCTTGCGTTCGATATTTCCGACCGATTATAACGACTGACCCATGCAGCTCAGCCCCGAAGAATGGCAAGCCGTGCGCCTGAGTCTGGATGTCGCCTCCCGCTCGGTGCTCGCCTCGTTGCTGCCGGCCATCGGCATTGCCTGGCTGCTGACGCGCGGGCGGTTCCCGGGTCGCATGTTGCTCGATGCGCTGGTCCATCTTCCACTTGTGGTGCCGCCCGTGGTGGTGGGCTGGGGTCTGCTCATGCTCTTCGGCGTGCGCGGCCCCATCGGCGCGCCGCTCATGGAGTGGTTCGGCATACGCCTGGTCTTCACCACGGACGGTGCCGCGCTTGCCACGGCCGTGATGTCCTTTCCGCTCATCGTACGCTCGATCCGGCTCGGGCTCGAGCAGGTGGATCCCGGACTGGAGCAGGCCGCCTCCACCCTGGGAGCTGGCCGCCTGGACCGCTTCCTGACGGTGACGCTGCCCCTGATGTCGCCCGGCATCCTGGCCGGCGCCGTCACCGCCTTCGCCGCCGGGCTCGGTGAGTTCGGCGCCGTCATCACCTTCGCCTCCAATATCCCCGGCGCCACGCAGACCCTCCCCCTCGCCATCTACAGCGCGACCCAGACCCCGGGCGGCGAGGCGACGGCCGCGCGGCTCGCGCTCGTCTCCTTCTCGCTCGCCATGGCCGGGCTGCTGCTGGCCGAGCTCATCGCCCGCCGGATGCATCGCCTACTGGGCCGCGCCTGATGCTGGAGCTGGCACTGCGGCACGGTTTCGGCGGCTTCTCGCTCGACGTCGAGATCGCGGCGCCGGCCGCCGGCGTCACGGCGCTCTTCGGCCCCTCCGGCTGCGGAAAGAGCACGATTCTCAAGGCCGTCGCAGGGCTGCTGCGCCCCCGAGAGGGCCGCATCGCCTTCGCCGGCGAGACGCTGCTCGATACCGCTCGTGGCGTCTTCACACCACCCGAGCGGCGCCGCTTCGGGCTGGTCTTCCAGGAAGCGCGGCTCTTTCCGCATCTGAGCGTGGGGTCCAACCTGCGCTACGGCCTCCGCCGCGCATCGGCCTCAGACACGGGCCCGGGCTTCGAGGAGGTGCTGGCGCTGCTAGGCATCGAGCACCTCCTGGCACGGCGCCCCGGCAGCCTTTCCGGCGGCGAGCGTCAGCGCGTGGCCCTCGGACGCGCCCTTCTCATGCGCCCGCGCTTGCTGCTGATGGACGAGCCCCTGGCTGCGCTCGATGCCGCCCGCCGGGCCGAGATCCTTCCCTTCCTCGCCAAACTTCGCGACGTAGCCGGGCTACCAATCCTCTACGTCACCCACGCGCTCGACGAGGCGGACGCGCTGGCCGACCGGCTGGTGCTGCTGGATTCCGGCCGGGTCCTGGCTGAAGGCAGCGTGGAGGAACTCACGGCACGCACCGACCTGCCCCTGGCCGCCCGGCGCGACGCGGGGGTGGTGATCTCCTGCCGGCTGCTCGACCACGATCCCGGGCGCGGCCTCAGCCGCATCGGCTTCGCGGGCGGCGAACTCGTCGTGCCGCTGCGGCCCGAGATGCCGGGCGCGCGGATGCGCCTGCGGCTCCGGGCTCGCGACATCGCGGTCGCGCTGGTGCCAGTCACGGGCATCTCGGTCCAGAACCAGCTCCTCGCCCGGCTGACCGAGATATTGCCCGGCCCCTCGCCGGCCGAGTTCTTCCTGCGCCTGGCCGTGGGCGAGACCATCCTCCTGGCCCGCGTCACGCGCGATGCGGTGGAGCGGCTCGGACTTGTGCCTGGGATGGAGCTGCGGGCGTTGCTGAAGTCGGTGAGCTTCGACCACCGCGACGGCTGACCTTTACGCCGCCCTTACGCGACGGGCGATCATTCCACATCGAGAAGTGACGGGCTCTGGAAGCAGGTTGGACTCCTGAACCCATGGGGACAGTCATGCTCGATTTCATACTCCTCCTCGCCGGGCTCGGCGTCTTCGCCGGGCTCGCTCTCTACGTCCACGCCTGCGCTCGTGTGTGACCATGAGCTTCGAACTCGCATGGGGCGGCGCTGCGGCGCTCGGCCTCCTCGTCTACCTCCTCCGGGCGCTCTTGCGGCCTGAAAGCCTCTGACATGACTCTCATCGGCTGGGCGCAGATCGCGCTCGTCCTCGGCATCGCGGTCCTGGCCGCGGTGCCTCTCGGCCGTTGGATGGCTGCCATCGCGGAAGGGCGGCTCGGCTGGCTCAGCAGCGCTGATCGGGGCCTGATGCGCGTGGCCGGAATCAACCCGGCAGGCCAGAGCTGGCAGGGCTACCTGCTGGCTATGCTGGCCTTCAACGCCGCCGGCTTCCTCCTGCTCTACGCCATCCTGCGCCTGCAGGGCGTGCTGCCCTTCAACCCGCAGGGCTTCGATGGCGTTCCGCCCTTCCTGGCGCTGAACACCGCCATCTCCTTCGTTACCAACACGAACTGGCAGGCCTATTCCGGCGAAGCGGCAATGTCCCACCTCAGCCAGATGACGGGGCTGGCGGTCCAAAACTTCCTCTCGGCCGCGACCGGCATCGCCCTGGCTCTGGCAATGGCGCGGGCCTTCGCGCGCGGTGGGCTGCAGCAGCTCGGCAATTTCTGGGCGGACACGCTGCGCATGACGGCCTACGTGCTGCTGCCGATCTCGGTCATCGCGGGCCTCGCCTTCATCGCGATGGGCGTGCCGCAGACCTTCGAGGCCAGCGTGACCGCGCACACCGTCACGGGCGCGGAGCAGACGATTCCCCTCGGACCGGTCGCCTTCCAGCTGGCCATCAAGCATCTGGGCACGAATGGCGGCGGCTATTTCGGCGTGAACTCGCTGCATCCATTCGAGGGGCCGTCCGCTCTCGCCACCAGCCTGCAGATCATTCTCCAGTCGGTGATCCCCTTCGCGCTCTGCCTCACCTTCGGCCGCATCGTGGGTGACCGGCGCCAGGGACGCGCCCTGCTCTGGGTCATGCTCGGTTTCGTGCTGGTCTCGACGCTCGCGGTCTACGCGGCCGAAACCTCAGGCAACCCGCTGCACCTCGCGGCTGGCGTGGCGCCGGAACTCGGAAACATGGAAGGCAAGGACGTCCGCTTCGGCCAGGCCCTCGTCGCGCTCTTCACCGCGACGACCACCGGCGCCTCCTGCGGTGCCGTGAACGCGATGTTCGACAGCTTCACGCCGCTCGGCGGCGCCATCCCGCTTTTCCTCATCCAGCTGGGTGAGGTCCTGCCCGGAGGCGTGGGATCGGGCCTCTACGGCATGATCATCTTCGCGCTGCTTTCTGTCTTCGTCGCCGGACTGATGGTGGGGCGCACGCCGGAGTATCTCGGCAAGAAGGTGCAGGCGCGCGAGATCAAGCTCGCCATGCTGGCGGTGCTGGTCCTGCCGGCCGCGATTCTCGGCCTTGCGTCCATCGCGCTGGTCGTGCCCTTCGGCGTGTCTTCGCTGCAGGATGCGGGCCCGCATGGCCTCACCGAGATGCTCTATGCCTATACCTCGGCGGCGGGCAACAACGGGTCGGCCTTCGGCCTGACGGCGGACACGCCCTGGCTGAACAGTACGCTCGGCCTCGCCATGCTGCTCGGCCGGTTCGCCTTCGCGGTACCGGTCCTGGCCATCGCGGGCAGCCTGGCAGCCAAGCCCCGCGCGCCGGAAGGGCCGGGCACCTTGCCGACGCACGGCCCGCTCTTCGCCGGTCTCCTCGCCGGCGTGATCCTGATCCTCGGCGGGCTGCAGTACCTGCCCTCCATCGCCCTTGGTCCCCTCGCAGAGCACTTCTCGATGCTCGCGGGCGCGACCTTCTGAAAGCGAACATCATGCCCAACACCATTGCCCTCATGGACGGGCCCATCATCCGGCGCGCGGCGCTGGACGCGGTGCGGAAGCTCGATCCGCGCCAGCTCGTCCGCAACCCGGTGATCTTCGTGACGGAGGTCGTCTCCATCGTCGTCACTGTCCTCGCGATCCGCGACGCGCTCTCCGGCCAGAGCTGGGGCTTCCAGGCCGGGGTGGCCGCGTGGCTCTGGATGACCGTGCTCTTCGCGACCTTCGCCGAAGCCGTCGCGGAAGGACGGGGCAAAGCTCGCGCGGCCTCCCTGCGCGCCTCACGCGGCGAGACCGTCGCGCGCTGGGTACCAAACCCGGATGACCTGGCGATCACCGCGCCGCGCGACGCCTCGGAGCTCCGCCGCGGCGACCACGTCCTGGTCGAGGCAGGTGAGATCATCCCCTCGGATGGCGAGGTGGTGCGCGGCATCGCCAGCGTGAACGAGAGTGCCGTGACGGGTGAGAGCGCGCCCGTCATCCGGGAGGCCGGCGGCGACCGCAGCGCCGTGACTGGCGGCACTCTGGTGGTCAGCGACAGCATCCTCGTCCGCATCACCTCCGAGCCCGGCAGCACCTTCCTCGATCGCATGATCGCGATGGTGGAAGGGGCCTCCCGGCAGAAGACGCCGAACGAGATCGCGCTCGATATCCTGCTGGCCGGCATGACGATCATCTTCCTGATCGCCGTGGTCACGCTGGTCGGCTTCGCGAGCTACAGCGGCACCGCGCCCTCGGTCATCGTTCTTTCGGCCCTGCTGGTGACGCTGATCCCGACCACCATCGGTGGCCTGCTCTCGGCCATCGGCATCGCGGGCATGGACCGCCTGGTGCGCTTCAATGTGCTGGCCACCTCCGGCCGCGCGGTTGAGGCGGCGGGCGACGTGGACGTCCTGCTGCTGGACAAGACGGGCACCATCACCTTCGGCAACCGCCAGGCCGCCGCCATCATCGCGGCGCCGGGCGTGTCGGTGCAGGAGGTCGCGGAGGCTGCTGTCTATGCGAGTCTCGCGGACGAAACGCCGGAAGGTCGCAGCATCCTGGCCTATGCGAAGGAGCGCCATGGCTTCACGGCGCCTGCCCTGCCGGAGGCCGCGCGCGCCGTTCCCTTCACGGCCCAGACGCGCATCTCAGGCCTCGACCTCGCTCCGGACTGCTATCGCAAGGGCGCGGTGGACAGCCTTGTCGCGGCGCTCAAGCAGCCGCTTCCGGAACCGCTGGCCGAAGGCATCGACCGCATCGCGCGCGCCGGCGCGACGCCTCTGGCTGTAGCACGCAACAACCGCATCCTGGGCGCCATCGAGCTCAAGGACATCGTGAAGCCCGGTATCCGCGAGCGCTTCGCCGAGCTGCGCCGCATGGGCATCCGGACGGTGATGGTGACAGGCGACAATCGCCTGACTGCCGCCGCCATCGCGGCCGAGGCCGGCGTCGACGACTTCCTCGCCGAGGCAAAGCCGCAGGACAAGCTGGATTACATCCGCGCCCAGCAATCCGAAGGGCGGCTCGTCGCCATGGCGGGCGACGGAACCAACGACGCGCCGGCGCTGGCACAGGCCGATGTCGGCCTCGCCATGCAGACGGGTACGCAGGCGGCGCGCGAGGCGGGCAACATGGTGGATCTCGATAGCGATCCGACCAAGCTCATCGAGGTGGTGGAGATCGGCAAGCAACTGCTCATCACCCGCGGCGCGCTGACGACCTTCTCCATCGCCAATGACGTCGCGAAGTACTTCGCGATCCTGCCGGCGATCTTCGTCGCGCAGTATCCCGGCCTGATGGCGCTGAACGTGATGGGCCTGGCCAGCCCCCAGAGCGCGATTCTCTCCGCAGTGATCTTCAACGCCCTGATCATCGTGAGCCTGGTGCCGCTGGCGCTGCGCGGCGTCACCTACGCGCCCGTCGGGGCCGCGCCCCTGCTGCGTCGCAACCTCCTGATCTACGGCGTCGGTGGGCTGATCTCGCCCTTCATCGGAATCAAGATCATCGACGTCGTCCTCACCTTCCTTGGAGTAGCCTGAGATGCTGCGCCCCCTTCTTTCCATCCTTCTCGGCTCGACGGCCGTTCTCGGCGTCGCGGTGCCCATGGCCATGACGGCGGTCGCCGGCCGCGTCATGCCGGAACGTGCCGGCGGCAGCGTCATCCAGCGCGAGGGCCAGGCGATCGGCTCCGCGCTGATCGGCCAGAACTTCGAGGGTGACGAATGGTTCCACCCGCGCCCCTCGGCGACCTCGGCCGCGCCATATGACGCTTCCTCCTCCGCAGCGTCGCAGCTCGGCCCGACCAGCGCCGCCCTGCTGGATGCGGTGAAGGAGCGCGTGGGTGAAACCCGGGACGTGCCGGCCGATGCCGTCACCTCCAGCGGTTCTGGCCTCGACCCGCATATCAGCCCGGCCAATGCACGCGCGCAGATCGCCCGCGTGGCAGCCGCCCGCAACATTCCACCGGCCCAGCTGGCGGCGCTGGTGGAGCGCTTCGTGGAGGGGCGGGAGCTCGGCCTGCTCGGCGAGCCGAGGGTCAATGTGCTGCGGCTGAACCTGGCGCTGCGGGATCTCCGCTGAGCCCAGACGCGCTATAGTCGGGGCATGGCCGAAGCTGAACCCGCCCGTCCCGACCCCGACGCCCTGGCGGAATTGGCCGCCCGCGAAGGGCGTGGGCGGCTCAAGGTCTTCCTGGGCGCGGCGCCCGGCGTCGGCAAGACCGTCGAGATGCTGGCGGAGGGCAAGAGAGTGCTCGCCACCGGCCGGGACGTCGTGATCGGCCTGGTCGAAACCCATGACCGTGCCGAAACCGAGGCCGCCATCGGCCCCCTGCCCCTGCTTCCGCGTCGCGCCATCGCCTATCGCGGACAGGTCCTCCAGGAATTCGACCTCGATGCCGCGCTGGCCCGCCGGCCGGCGATCCTCCTCCTCGATGAGCTGGCGCACAGCAACGCGCCCAGCAGCCGGCACCTCAAGCGCTGGCAGGATGTCGAGGAGCTGCGCGACGCGGGCATCGAGGTCTGGACGACGCTCAACGTCCAGCACCTCGAGAGCAGCGCCGATGCCGTCGCGCGCGTCACCGGCGTGCGCGTCACGGAGACGATCCCGGACAGCGTCCTCGCGGATGCCGACGCGGTGGAGTTGGTTGATATCCCGCCCGCCGAATTGCTCGACCGCATGCGGGCGGGAAAGATCTACCGGCCCGAGCAGGCGCAGCGGGCAATGCGCGGCTTCTTCAAGGAGGGCGCTCTCGCCGCGCTTCGCGAGCTTGCGCTGCGCCGCACGGCCGACCGCGTGGACGCGGATGTCACCGGCTGGATGCGCCGCAATGCCGTGGCGGGTCCGTGGCCCGTCGGGGATCGCGTGCTGGCGCTGGTGCCGGGCCATGGCTCCGCGGACACCATGCTGCACCAGGCCAAGCGCATCGCCGTCGCGCTGCGTGCGCCCCTGATCGCGCTCCATGTGGAACAGCCGGGCCACCCCAGCGATCCGAGCCCCGGCCTCGCTCTCGCACAGCAGCTCGGCGCCAAGACGGAGATCGTGACCGCGAGCGACGTGCCTGCGGCCGTCATGGCGCATGCCCGCAGCCGTAACGCGACCCACATCATCGTGGGCCGTGGCGCCCCACCCCTTTGGCGGCGGGTGATCGGCCGCACGCTCATCGCAGTCCTGGCGCGGCGCGCGACCGACTTCACGCTGCACGTCGTGCCGCATGATTCCACGCCACGAGCGTCGGGCCCTGAGCGCGGCTGGCCGGCCTGGTCCAGCTGGCTCGTCATTCCCGCGCTGGTCGCCCTGGCCACCCTCATCTGCGATGCGCTGGACGGCGCGGTTCCGGACGCCGCGCTCGGCATGGTCTACCTGGCGGCCATCGTGGCGATCACGGCCATCACCGGCCCCCTGCAGGCTGGCATCGGATCGGTGCTGTCCTTTCTGGCGTGGAACTTCCTCTATCTGCCCCCCCGCTACACGCTGACCATCATCTCCGCGCAGGATGTGCTGGGCGCCGTCGTCTTCGGCGCCGTCGCGGCGCTGCTCACCGGAACCACCGGGCGCCTCGGCCGCAACATGCGCGTGGCGGCGGCGCGGCTCGCGGCCCTTCGCCGCCTCGCGGCGCTCACAGGGCGGCTGAACGCGCAGACCAGCATCGGCGACCTTCAGCTCGCCATCGTAGAGGAAGCGTCGCGCGTGGTCGGCGGCCCCGCCTGCCTGCTGCTACCGCTCAGTGACGCGCTAGCCGCAAGCCTCCCTGGCCAGTTCCCCGCCGACGGGGAAGTGTCGTTCGAGCCCGTGCTGCGTGCCGCCGTTCCGCCCTCGACGCGGCTGGACGAGAGCGCCATGGCGGCCGCCCGATGGGCCATGGCCAACCGGCGGGAAGCGGGGCGAGGCACCGCGACCCTGCCGCAGAACTCCTGGCGCTTCCTGCCGCTGACCGCGCAGCGCGACGGCGTGACCCGCATGATCGGCCTGCTCGGCCTCAACCCCGGCGAGAGGCGCCCCTTCCCCGAGGCCGAAAGCGCCGTGGAAGCGCTGGTCGGCCAGGCGGCCCTGGCGCTCGAACGAGCCGATCTCGCCGAGGCCACCGCGAATGCCCGCGCGCGCAGCGAAAGCGAGGCGCTCCGGACCGCATTGCTGACGAGCCTGGGGCACGATCTCCGCACACCCCTCACGGTCATTCGCGGCGCCGCGGAAACGCTCCGCATCTCCGACCTCCCGGCCCACACGCGCACCGACCTTCTGACGACGATCGAGGAGGAGGTGGCGCGACTGGCCCGCTGGATGTCCGCGATCCTCGACGTGGTGCGGCTAGAGACCGGGCAGCTCACGCCGCGCCAGGAGCCCATCGACCTCGCGCCCGTCGTCGAAGCCGCGACGGGACGCGCCCGCAAGCTCTACCCCAATCGCCGCATCACGCTGGAGATTTCTCAGGACCTCCCGCGACCGCGCCTCGATCCTTCGCTGCTCGACCGCATCCTGGAGAACCTGCTCGACAACGCCCTGAAGTTCTCCGGCCCGGACAATCTGGTGCGCGTCATGGGATGGCAGGACGGCGCGCAGCTGGTCCTCAGCGTGGAGGATGATGGCCCCGGCATTCCGCCTGAAGACTTGCCACGGATCTTCGATGCCTTCTTCCGCGCGGAGCGCACCGACCGCGTTGCAGCCGGCTCCGGCCTTGGCCTTGCAATCTGCCGGGGTCTCGCGGCGGCCATGGGCGGAAGGATTTCCGCGGAGAGCCCGGCCGCGAATCAGCGCGGCACCCGCATCACCCTCCGCTTCCCGATATGAGCCCCTCGCCCCTCACCATCCTCGTCATCGACGACGAACCACAGATCCACCGCTTCCTCGGCCCCGCGCTGGAGGCGGCGGGCTACGCGCCACTACGTGCCGATGATGCCAGGGAAGGACTTCGCCTCGCTGCCACGCGCGGCCCGGCCTGCGTGCTGCTCGATCTCGGCCTGCCGGATATGGACGGGAAGGAGGTGCTGGCACGGCTGCGGGCCTTCAGCCAGGTCCCTGTCATCGTCGTCAGCGCGCGCGACCGGGAAACCGAGAAGGTCGCGGCCCTGGATGCCGGCGCCGACGACTATGTGGAGAAGCCCTTTGGACTCGCGGAGCTTCTGGCCCGGCTGCGTGCCGCCACGCGCCGCGCCCTGGTGACGGACATGCCATCCCCGCGCATCGCCACCGGTCCCCTCGAAATCGATCTGGAACGCCGCACGCTGCGTGTCGCCGGCGCGCCCGTTTCTGTCACGCCGCGCGAATGGGACCTGCTGGTGGCCCTCGCCCGCGACATCGGCAAGGTGGTGACCCAACGCCGCCTGCTGACCGAGGTGTGGGGGCCCGCGCATACAGAGGACAGCCAGTATCTGCGCGTCTACGTCGGGCAGCTGCGCCACAAGCTCGGCGATGCCGCAAGATTGATCAGAACGGAGCCCGGCATCGGATATCGCTTGCTCGAGGAGACTTGAAGCGCTGGGCGGTTGTCCTGACACTTCCGCGCGAACAAAGCTGACGGGGTCCCATGCGATACGAGGTTCAACGCGATTTCATCGGCTACGGCGCCAACCCGCCGGATCCGCAGTGGCCGGGCGGCGCGAAGATCGCGGTCAACTTCGTCATGAACTACGAGGAAGGATCCGAGCCCTCAGTTCAGGACGGAGAGGGCTTCACGGAGACGGGGCTCACCGAATCCTCCGGCCTCAATCAGCTGAAGAGCGGCCGCGACCTGGCGGGCGAAGGCATGTTCGAATACGGCAGCCGCGTGGGCTTCTGGCGTCTCATGCGCCTGTTCCAGGAGCGCAACCTGCCCATGACCGTCTTCGGTTGCGCGCTGGCCTTGGAGCGCAATCCGGAAGCGGCCGCCGCAATCCGCGCCAGCGGCTTCGACGTGTGTTCGCATGGCTGGCGCTGGATCAAGCATTTCGAGCTCAGCGAAGAGGAAGAGCGCGAGCACATCCGCCGCGCTGTCGCGAGCCTGGAAAAGTCCATCGGACACCGGCCGGATGGCTGGTACTGCCGCTATGGACCCTCGGTAAACACCCGCCGCCTCGTCGCCGAGGAAGGCGGCTTCCTTTACGACAGCGACTATTACGGCGACGAGCTTCCGATCTGGATGACCGTCGACGGCAAGCCGCATCTGGTCGTGCCCTATTCGCTGACGAATAACGACGGGAAGTATTCAGGTTGGATGGGAACCTCCGACCAATGGTTCTCTTTCATCCGTGACGCTTTCGACATGCTCTATGAGGAAGGCGCGAAAGGGCAGCCGAAGATGATGTCGGTGGGGCTGCACATGCGGCTCATCGGTCATCCGGCGCGCGCGGTCGGATTGCAGCGCCTGCTGGACTACATGATGTCAAAGCCCGACGTATGGATCACTCGCCGCGTGGACATCGCCAAGCACTGGGTCGCGACGCACCCCTACAAGGCGCCGTGAGCTGAGAAAGCCTCGGCGATCCTGTCACGCCGAGCGACCCAGATCCGGTCGCCGAGCGTGGCCAAGCGTGCCAGAACACGCTCGAAGGCCGGGAAGCGCGCCGGCCTTCCGACGATACGAAGGTGATACCCAATGTTGAGGAGGCGCGGCTTTCCAGCCTCAGCCTCGCTCAGCAGGGTTTCCAGCGCGTCTTCGACATACTCCACCATCTCGGCGGAGCGGACGAAGCCGTTGGGGTGGAAGAACTTCATGTCGTTGGTGTCGAGCGCATAGGGCAGCACGAGCATCCCCTCCACGTCGCGATAGGGAAGATCGTCGTCGAAGGCGTTGGAGGCATAGAGGAAGCCGCGCTCGGCCAGAAGCGAGCGTGTCCAGATGCTCTCCGATCCCCGGCAGAAGAAGCCGCGCGGCGGCTCGCCACAGGCCTTGGCGATGGCGGCGATGTTGCGGTCCAGGTCGCGCGCTTCCTCGGCCCGCGTGGCGTAATCCGAATGGGGGCGCCAGAGCCAGCCATGCGCGGCGCACTCATGACCCCGCCGCGCAATCTCGGCCGCCTGCGCCTCGGCGCGCTCCACGGCTCGGCCACACATCAGAAAGGTCGCGGGGAGGCAATGGCGGTCCAATGCATCCAGCATGCGCCACAGCCCCGCGCGCATGCCGTAGGCGAAGATCTGCTCCTGCCCCATGTCCCGCGTGCCTGGCGCCACGACGCTCAGCACCTCGCCCATGCGTTCCGATTGCGTATCGCCGTCACCGACCTGCTGCTCGGCGCCCTCCTCGAAATTCACCACCACGGAAACGGCTAGCCGGGCGCCATTGGGCCAGCGGAAATCGGGCCAGGCGCCGCCATAGCCAGTGAGGTCGCGTGTCATGGTGCGCAACGAAGCATGGCGGCACGCTTGATGCTATGCCCTGGCCATGACACCCGCTCTCCGCACCGGGCTCGCCATCGCCGAGCGCCTTTTCACCGACCTCGCCACCACCACATCCGACCCGCCCGGCGTCACCCGCGCCTCCTTCGGCGAGGGCGAGCAGCAGGCCCATCGCCTGATCGCCAAGGCCGCACGCGAGATCGGGATGGAGGTCGAATGGGACGCCATCGGCACGCTGCGCGCCGTGCTTCCCGGCCGTGATCGCAGTCTCCCCGCCGTGGTCATCGGCTCGCATCTCGACAGCGTCCCGCACGGTGGCAATTTCGACGGGGCTGCCGGCGTCATCATGGGAATAGCTGCGACCGCTGCCCTCGCCGCCCAGGGCTACGCGCCTCAGCGCGACCTCCTCGTTCTCGGGATTCGCGCCGAGGAGATGTGCTGGTTCCCCGCTCATTACCTGGGCAGCCGCGCGCTCTTTGGGCAGTTGCCGGCAGAGGCCCCGGATGCGCTGCGCCGCGCCGACACCGGCCAGTCGCTGGCTGAGCACATGAACGCCCTCGGCCTTGACCCCTCCTCCATTCGCGAGCGCCGTGCGCTGCTCGATCCAGCACGCATCGCCTGCTTCATCGAGCCGCATATCGAGCAGGGACCGGTGCTTGTCGAAACCGGAATGCCCATAGCGATCGTCACCGGCATCCGGGGCAGCCTGCGATATCCACGTGCCTCCGTCGCAGGCGAGCATGCCCATGCCGGGGCCGTGCCGCGCAGCCACCGGCGCGACGCGGCGCTGGCCGGCGTGGCGCTCCTGGCCGCCCTCGATGAAAGGTGGGCGGCCCTGGAGGGCAACGGTGCCGACCTCGTCTGCACCGCGGGAATCCTCTCCACGGACCCCGTACATCACACACCCACCAAAGTCCCAGGCCTCCTGCGTTTCAGCCTCGACATCCGCAGCGAGGATGCGGCGCTGCTGGCTGAACTCGATCGCTGGCTCCATGCGGAAGCGGCGCGGATCGGCGCGAATCGGGGAGTAAGCTTCGACTTCGGCCCTCCCACTCATGCCGCGCCGGCCCTGATGGACGCAGACCTCCGCCTCCGGCTCCATGCCGCGGCAAGGCACCTGGGCATTCCGGCCATGGAGATGGCTTCGGGTGCGGGACATGACTGCGCGACCTTCGCCGGCCTCGGCATTCCTTCCGCGATGCTCTTTCTCCGTAACCGCAACGGCAGCCATAACCCCGATGAGGCGATGGAGATCGAGGATTTCGCCGCCGGTTTGGCGGTGCTGACCACGACACTGGAGGAGCTGCTGGCCTGAAGCGGCCCGGCTCTTGCTTGTATACCAGCCGGACGAGAGAGGATCCGGCGCATGGCGACGGCAGAGGAGATCGGGGACCGGATCGTGCGAGCCGTATTGTCTCGCCGCCTGTTTCCCGGAGAGCGTCTGGGCGAGAGCGACCTAGCCTCCCTCTGCGGTTGCAGCCGTACCATCGTCCGTGAGGCTCTGAACCGGCTCGCCGCGCGCGGAATCGTGCATGTGCGTCCACGCCGCGGCTGGTTCCTCGCCGACCCGGGGCCCGACGAGCTCCGGAAGGCCTTCCAGGCCCGATTGGTGATCGAGACAGGATTGATCCGGCTGGCGGCATCGCTGCAGTCACGCGAGATCGCGCGCCTCCGCTCGCATCTCGACCGTCAGCGGGCAGCGCTCGATGGCAGCGATGCCGGCCGGCGGAGCCTGCTCTTGGGGGACTTCCACATCTGCCTCGCCGAGTGCTTTGGCAACCCCTTCCTGACCGCGACCCTGCGCGACCTCACCGTCCGCAGCACGCTATCGGCCCTCCAGCACCAGAGCCGTGCGGAGGCCGCTCAATCATTCGCAGAGCATCTCGGAATCTTCCAGGCGCTGGAACTCGGCGACATGCCTGAAGCGGAGGCACGGATGGCCGCTCACCTGGGCAGCTGGGAGGCGAAGCTGCAACCGCCGATCCCCGCGAACGGCCTTCAACGCCTGCGCGACGCGCTGGATATCGCCCGCGCCGAGGCTTGAGGCCCAATGGCACGCGCATTGCATCGAGCTTGCATACAAGACGGAAGGAATTCGATGCATCGCGGACTCGCTCATGGCTGACAGCACGGCGTCCGAACCGCGGCTGGGCCACCGGCTCGACATGGACGGGCTGCGGATTCGCTATGGCCAGACGCTGGCGGTGCGCGATGTCGCCCTGAGCGTCGCGCCTGGCGAAATCCTCGCGCTGCTCGGCCCCTCCGGCTGCGGGAAGACCACGCTGCTGCGGACCGTCGCCGGCTTTATCAGGCCGGAGGCCGGGCGTGTTCTGGTGGATGGCTCGCCCATCGATCATCTCCCGCCGGGCAAGCGCGGCGTCGGCATCGTGTTCCAGTCCTACGCGCTGTTCCCGCATATGACAGCGGCGCAGAACGTCGCCTACGGGCTGGAGGCACGCGGGCGCCCGAAGGCGGAGATCGTGCGCCGCGTGGAGGCCTCGCTGGCCGCCGTGCGAATGGAGAGCTTCGGTGAGCGCAAGCCCGGCGCGCTGTCGGGCGGCCAGCAGCAACGCATCGCGCTCGCAAGGGCTCTCGCCATCGAGCCGTCGATCCTCCTTCTCGACGAGCCCTTTGCCGCTCTGGATCGTTCGCTCAGGCTGGACCTGCAACTCGAGATCAAGCGCATCCAGCGCCGCTTCGGCGTCACCTGCGTCCTCGTCACCCATGACCAGGACGAGGCGATGAGCATGGCCGACCGGATGGCCGTGATGAATGCGGGGCGTGTGGAACAGGTCGCCGCGCCAGCGGAGGTTTACGACACGCCCGCGAGCGCCTTCGTAGCGGGCTTCGTGGGCACGACCAACCGCCTGCACGGCCGTGTCGAAGCACGCAGCGGCAGCGACTTCATCGTGCGGCTGGATGCAGGCGCCACGGTCACGGTCGAGAGTCCGCGCGGCTTCGCGGTGGGCGACAGGGTTGTTCTGTGCGCACGGCCGGAACAGCTCCTGCTTCGTCCGGCCGGCGATACCGATCCGGCGGCCTGGCCCGGCCGCCTCCGGCTATCGCTGCCGCTGGGGCCTGCCACGATCCACGACGTGGAGGCCGGCAGCACGGAGCTCAAGCTCCACGAATCCCGCCACGGCGCGCCACCGCCGCCCGGCCCTGTCCGCATCGCCCTGATGCCCGGCTCGCGCCCGAGCCTCTTCCCCGAAGGAGATACCGCATGAGCCCGATCCATCGCCGCAGCCTGCTTGCCGCAGGCGTCGGTGGCGCCGCGCTGCCGTTGGTCGACGCCCGCGCGCAGGCCGCCATGACCGCTGCCGTCTATCCGGGCGGCTGGGATGAGGCGCTACGCGCCGTTCTCGCGACCCGCCTGCGCGAGCAGCACAACATCGCGGTTTCCTTCGATCCGCTCTTCGCGGTGGACCAGATCGCCAAGGCGCGCGCAGCTCGCGGCACGCCGCCCTTCGATGTCTTCGTCCTCGACCCGGGCCCGCGCGTGAGCGGCCTCGACCTCAATCTTTTCGAGCCTTTCGACCCTTCGAAGCTGACGAGCCTCGGAGTGCTGCCGCAGGGCTACGCCGATGCGCACGGCGCGGCCGTCGCGGCGCAGGTGGTCGGCATCGCCTATAACCCGCAGAAGGTGCCCAAGCCCAAGGGTTGGAGGGACCTGTTCCAGGCGCCCTACGCCTCCCGCCTCGGCCTGACCGGCTTCGGGACCACTTTCGGCACCATCTCGCTGATCGAGATGGCCAAGGCGCTCGGTGGCTCCGAGCAGAACATGGATCCGCTCTTCACCGAGCTTCGCCGGATCCGGCCGAACGTCGCGGCAGTGGCGCAGCCGGCAGCCATGCCCGGCCTGTTCCAGCAGGGCCAGATCGACGTGATGTACACCAACACCTACACCGTGACGCTCCTGCGGTCCCGCGGCGTGCCCATCGAGTTCGCCGTCCCCGAAACCGGCGCCGCCGCCTTTGTGACGACGATGCACATTGCGAAGGGCAGCCGGAACATCCAGCAGGCCTACACCTACATCGACACGATGATCAGCACGCCGGTGCAAACCGCCCTTTCGGCCGAGCCCTACTTCTTCGTCCCGGTCAACAAGGAGGTGACGCCCGGCGCGGACGTGCCGATGCGTTCCATCGCCGACCTCACGAACTTCGTCACGCATGACTGGGCGGTGATCAATCCACTCCGCAACGCCTGGATCCAGCGTTTCAACCGCGAGATGGCGGGCTGAGACGAAGATGATGGGGAACGGCGTCTGGCGGCTCGCGCTCCCGCTCGCCATCGCGCAGGCGCTGTTCTTCGTTGCCCCCCTGCTGTTGCTCGTGGGCACGTCGGTGGCGACCGACGAGAATCTCACCCAGTTCACCTTGCGCGCCTGGCGCGAGGTGCTGGGCGATAGCTTCAACATTCAATCCCTGGTCAATACACTGCGCCTCGGCGCGCTCGCCGTGATCGCGACTTCCCTTCTCGCGGTGCCCCTGGCCCTGGTCCATATGGCGGCCGGGCCCCGGCTGAAGCGGGCCATCCTGATCGCGGCGGTGCTGCCGCTTCTGACCTCGGTCGTGGTGCGGACCTTCGCCTGGATCGTGATCCTCGGCCGCGAAGGCGTGATCAATTCGGTGCTGCTTTCCATGGGCCTCATCTCGTCACCCGTCGCCCTGCTGCAGACGGAACCAGGTCTCATCATCGCCCTGACGCAGATCGAGATGCCGCTGATGCTGCTGCCGCTCATCGCCGCGACGGCGCGCATCGATCCGGCGCTGCTGGACGCATCGGTTTCGCTGGGAGGCTCGCTGTTCCGGACGCTTCGCCGCGTGATCCTGCCGTTGGCGCTGCCGGGGCTGATCGCCGGCGCAACGCTGGTCTTCGCCAGCGCAGCCACGGCCTTCATCTCGCAATCGGTGATCGGTGGCGGACGGCTCAACTACCTTCCGGCGCAGGTCTGGCAACAGGCCATGGTGGTCTTCGACTGGCCGATGGCGGCAGCAATGGCGCTGACCCTAATGGCCTCGGTACTGACGGTGGCAGGCGCGCTGTCGCTGCTCGGGCGGGGGGCGCAGCATGCATAAGCTCACGGGTTCGGACCGGATCGTCGCGCTTGTCATTCTGGCGCTGGCGGCGCTGGGATTCCTGATCCTGGTGGGGCCCGTGCTGATCGTGGTCATCACCTCCTTCACCAGTTCGCGTGCCCTCCGCTTCCCTCCGCCGGGCCTCACGCTGCAATGGTATCAGGAGCTCTTCGATCCCGTCCGCTCCGCGCAGATCCATGTCGCCGCGCTGAACAGCCTCACGGTCGCGGCCCTCACGGCGTTGGCGGCGACGGCACTGGCCACCGGCGCCGCCCTGGCCGTGGCACGCACCCGTGCCGCATGGGCCCGCTTCGCGGAAGGGGCCTTCCTCTCGCCACTGGTCCTGCCGGGGATCGCATTCGGCCTGGCGTCACTGATGTTCTTTTCCTGGCTGCGGCAGCCGCCCTCGCTGTTCCTCCTGGTCGCCGGCCACACCATGATCGCGGCTCCCTTCGCATTGCGGACCGTCGGCGCGAGCGCAGCGGGGCTCAATCCAGCCCTGCTGGAGAGCAGCGCGGTACTGGGTGCGTCCCCGTGGCGAACCTTCCGCAAGGTCGTCCTTCCGCTGATCCTGCCCGGTGTCGCGGCTGGGGCGTTTCTGTCCTTCGTCTCGTCGCTCGACAACGTCCCCGTCTCGCTGTTTCTCTCCTCGGCGCAGACGGACATGCTCCCCATCCGCCTCTGGGGCATGATGGAGACGGCGCTGGACGTGCGCGTGGCCGCGGCTTCAGGCGTGCTGGTCGCCGCGGCCTTCGTGCTGCTGCTGGTGATGGACCGGGCGGTAGGACTCACCCGGCGGATGTCGGGCTAGCGCTTAGCCGGGTGTAATGCCGGCATCGCGGATCACCTGCGGCCAGACCCGCAGTTCGTCCGCAAGCCGCTGGCGCAGGGCGGCCGCATCGCCGTCCATCAGCACCACCCCCTGGCTTTCGACCCGCTGCCGCAAATCGGCATCGGCCAGAGCCTTGCGGAGCGCGCTGAAAAGGCGGTCCTTGATGGGCTGCGGCGTGCCCGGCGGCGTGAAGAGGCCCTGCCAGAGCACCCCCGCGCAGCCCGGATAGAACTCTTCGACCGAAGGCAGGTCGGGCAGGCTCGGGATTCGCACCGGCGAGGAGATCGCGAGCAGCTTCGCCTTGCCCTCGGCCACCAGATTCCGGATATCGAGGGGGGTGGCGTAGAAACCATCGATGCGCCCGGCCTGGAGCTCCAGCAGGGCGGGACCGCCGCCGCGGAACGGGATGTGCACCATCTTGGCGCCGGACTTCTGCAGGAGAAGCTCCGTCAGCAGATGATTCACGGAACCGCTGCCCGAGCTGCCGTAATTGATGGTGTCGGGCGCGCGCTTCGCCTTCTCGATGAGTTCGGGAAACTTGTTCACGCCGAGGCCGGGACGCACGGCCATGGCGAAGGGGCTGTAGTAGACCTCGCCCACAGGCTCCAGCGCCCTCAACGGGTCGGCCGGCGTCGCGCCGGGCGTCAAAGCCACGTTGATGGCCAAGCTGTTGGTGCCGATCAGCAGCGTGTGCCCGTCCGGTCGCGCCTGCGCGACAGCGGTATTGGCGATAGCCGTCGCTGCGCCAGAGCGATTCTCCACCACCACCGGCTGTCCGAGTTCCCGCGACAGGTGCTGCGCGATAAGGCGCACCATCACGTCCGTCAGACCGCCGGGTGCGTAGCCGATGATGATGGTGATGGCACGGTCGGGATACTGCGCCCGGGCGATGCCGGGCAGGGCCAGGACGCCCGCGGCGGCAGGCAGCAATTGGCGACGGAGCATAGACTTAACCTCGGAACGAATTCGTCCGGGTGTTAGACCAAGGTGCCGCAGCGGGAAAGAGCACCGCCGGGCTGCGCCCAGGCTACAGGGAAACGTCGCGATTGACGTCCTTGTAGAGCAGATAGGCCGTCTCGCCCCAACCCGTCGCATAGAATTGCTGCGGCACATACGGACCCATCCAGATGAAGTCGCCCGTCCAGCATTCGTGCCACTCTCGACCCAGCAGATAGAGACCCTGCCCTTCGAGCATATAGAGCCCGTGCTCCATGATATGCGTCTCGACAAAGGGGAAATGCGTGCCTGGCGCGAAGGACAGGATGTTGACCTCCATATCCATCTCCATCCGCGCCTCGCCCAGCAGGTATTGCCACGCACGGCCGTCGGTGTGCTTGGTGACGCGCGGCGTATCCTGCCGATGGCCGAACAGGGCCTGGGGCAGGGCCATGCCCTCCGCGGTCTCGTAGCGGCGCTTGATCCAGATGAGGCGCGTCGCGTCCTTCGCGGCGATGCCGAGCGGCGCTCCCGCGGGGACGAAGGCATAGCCGCCGGCTGAGAGCAGCTTCTCCTGCTCACCAGCGGAGATGGATACCTCGCCGTCAACGACGAAGAAGAAGTGCTCCAGCCCGTCCTCGCGCGGATGGTTCGTCCCGCCTCCGGCTTCGATGACCAGAAGCGCCTGCGCGAAGCGGGCGCCCATTTGCGGGCTGGTGTGGAAATGCACCTTGGTTCCCCGAAAGCCCGGCAGGCGGCTTTCGAGGATCCCCTCAGGCGGCATCACCGCATAATGCGGCGTCACCATGGTGCGGTTGTGCCCGTAGATTCCGGGCGGAATGGTGCCAGGCTTGATGCTCATTCCAGTCTTTCATCCGGTGGCGCGATCTGGGTCGCGAGGTCGCGGAGAAGCGGCTTGTTGGCCAGTGGATCCAACCGCATCTCCCTAGGTTCCAGCCGCGCTGTGCAGGCGTAGATGACCTTGCCGTCCAGCAGCATCATGCATTCTTTGCACGCGTTCGCGTTGATGCAGGCGTAGCGGAAGGCCAGCGTCGCATCCTGCGTGGCGCGCAGGCGCCGGAGCGCGTCCAGAACGGATTCGCCTGGCTCGAAGCCGATCTCGAAGACATCGCGATGCGGCTCCTCGGCCACGCCACCACGCCGGATGGAGAGCTTCGCGACTGGCATCACGCGGCCACCGGCACGCGCGAGAGAACCGCTCGCCCACCATCGAGCGTCACAAGCTGGTTCACGAGCCAGGCCTCGTCCTGTTCCAGGAAGTCCTCGCGTTGATGGGCGCCGCGGCTCTCGGTCCGCGCCATGGCCGCCTCGATCACCGTCTCCGCGACAAGAAGCATCTGCCGCAGGTCGAACCAATCCAGCCGTGCCAGATCATGCGGCATGCCGGGCGATCCTGGCGGTGCCTCGCCCAGCCCGGCGCGAAGGGCGGCGATGCCATCGCGCGCGCGCTGCAGGCCTGTCGCCGTGCGGAAGGGGCCCGCATCGGCCGACATCAGGCTTTGCAGCTGGTCCACCAGTGCCGCTGTGTTCACCGAGGGACCGTCCGCACCCAGCAGATCCAGCGCAGGCAGTGCCGCGGATCGCCGGAAGGCACGGCCGCTGCCCGACGATGCGATCCGCTTGGCCTCCGTACCCGCAATACGGCCGAAGGCCAGCGCCTCCGTGATGGCGTTCCCGGAAAGCCGGTTCGCGCCATTCGCCCCGCCCACGGCCTCCCCGGCCGCGAGGAGACCAGGCAGGTTGGTGCGCATCCGCGTGTCCACCCGGATGCCCCCCATGTGATAATGCGCGATGGGCGAGACCTCGATGGCATCGCGCGTCAGGTCGATGCCATTTCCCGCCAGCCGATCGATGACGGGCCCGAACGCCGCGCGAAGCTCCGCGGCCGGGACGTGCGAGAAGCTCAGCCATGCCCCGCCGGCCGGCGAGCCGCGTCCTGCCTCGGCCTCCTTCACGATAGCGTAGGTCGCGAGGTCACGCGTCGTGCTGTACTTCCCGTTCTCTGCCGCACCGCCCCAGCGCGGCAGGAACTCCTCCATCGCGCCGTTCAGCAGCCTTCCGCCCAGCTTGTAGCGAAACGGGTCCCACATGATCGGGTCCATGCCGATCATGCGCGGGGCCAGATGGCCGATGGGGAAGAACTGCACGAACTCCATGTCCTGCAGCACCGCGCCCGCCCGAAGGGCTAGCGCATAGCCGTCGCCCGACATGTTGAGGCTGGCACTGTTCCGCTTGTAGAGCCGCGTCAGCCCGCCGGTGGCGATGATCGTCGCGGCGGCAGCGATGGTGAGCGCCTCGCCGGTCGCGATGTGCAGTCCCACTGCGCCTGTCACCGCGCCGTCCTGCACAACGAGGTCGGTGATCGCGACCTCGCCAATGCGCTGGATCGCATCGCCCACGCGCTGCACCTGAGCGCGCAAGGTTCGGGAGACGGCAGGGCCCGTGGAGAGAAAATCCACATAGACGCACCGCGGCCGGTCATGGCCGGGTGCCTGCACCTGGGCGAGCCTGTTGCCGTTGCGCGCCCAGCCGACCTTCCACGCATCCATTTCCCGGATGCATTCGGCGCCGACTTCGCAGAGCAGAGCCGAAAGGGACGGATCGCAAAGCCCCCGCCCCGCTACCAGCGTATCCGCCAGATGGTGTTCCCAATGGTCCTCACCCTCGGGCGCGACCGCCGCCGCGACAGTCATCTGCGCCATCACGGTGGCCCCGCCGCGGCCGATCAGGCTGCGATCGACGAGCAGGACGCGCTTCGCCCCTTGCCTCGCGGCCTCGATCGCGGCGTACATCCCGGCACCGCCAGCGCCGATGATGAGCACATCCGCTTCGAGATGCCGCACGTCGGGAACGCTTCGTGTCGTAACCATATGACGTAGCTTAGCGTCGCTTCGCGCTCTGCCTAGTCGAGCCGGATGCCTGCGCTGCGCACGATGCGACCCCAGGCCTGCTGCTCCTCCGTCACGAGCTCCGCAAGCTGAGGTGTCGTCATGGGCTCGGCTTTCGACGCCTGGCCCCGCAGAATCTCGAGCATCGCCGGATCCTGCAGCCCACGCGCGACGGATTGGTTGAGCCGCGCCACCACAGCCTCGGGCGTGCGTGCCGGCGCGAAGATTCCCTGAAAGATACTGATAGAGAGATCCAGCCCCTCCTCCTTCAAGGTCGGCACTTGCGGGAGCAGCGGCAGACGCTCGGACGAGAGGACCGCCAGCACACGCACCGTGCCGTCTCGCGCCAGCGCCTCGGCCGCGCCGGCCGGCATCACCATCGCGTCCACCTGACCGGCCGCCAGCGCCTGCGCGGCGGGCGCCGCGCCCGTGAAGGGAACATGGAGCAATTCGATACCGGCCGCCTCGCCGATCCGCAGCATCGCGATCTGGGAGACGCTACCCACGCCCCAGCTGGAATGCGTCAACGCCGACGGACGCGCTTTGGCAGCCGCGACAAAGGCCTTCAAGTCCACGATCTGCCGCTGCGTCGGGCCGACGGCGAGCGCGAGCGGTACGCGCGTGATCAGGTTCACCGGGACGAAGTCACGCTCCGGGACATAGGGAAGGTTCCGCATCGCGGCCGGGTTGACGGCATGCGTATCCGTCACGCCGACGAGAAGCGTCAGCCCATCGGCCGGCGAACGCGCGACCAGCGTCGCACCGATGCTGCCATTCGCGCCGGGCCGGTTCTCCACAACGACCGTGTGGCCGAGGTTCGCCGTCATCGGTTGCATCAGCCCGCGCGCAAGGACGTCCGTAATGCCGCCTGGGTTGTAAGGCACGACCAGCCGTACGGTTCCTGACGGCAAGGCGTTCTGTGCTGCGGCCGGAGAGGCCGCAAGGCCAGCCGCCATCGCGGCCAGGGAACGTCGGGACAACACGGGCAAACCCTCCGATCGGATGAGGCGCCAGCGTTTCTTCCCGCGAAAACAATGGCAGGGCCTTCAGGGCTCCGCAAGCGCCGCCCGGAGAAGGGCCATCAGCTGATCCGCGTCACGCGACGAGAGGCGCGCGAGAGTCCGCCGGTGCGCCTCTCGCGCCGCCGGCTCGATGCGCGGCAGCAGGGCGCGCCCGGCCCGGGAGAGCGTGCAGAGCATCACCCGGCCATCCCCCGCATCGCGCCGGCGGCGGATCAGGCCCCGCGCCTCCAGCCGCGCCAGGGTTCCGGCGGCCGTGCTTTTGTCGAGGCCCACATCGGCCGCGAGGGTGCTCTGGTCCGCGGCACCGCGCGAGGCGATGGCGCTCATGAGGCTGTACTGCACGGGCGTCACGCCGAATTCGGCGGCCAACTCGGCGAAGAGCGCGACGTGAAGCTGATGCATCCGCCGGATGAGGAAGCCCGGACGGTCCGCCAACGGCCAGACCTCCGATGCTTCGGAATCGGGCGCCGACGACGCGGCAATGCCGAGATTCCGGGCAGGCTCTCCGTCACGCTCCAAAGCCAATCTCCAACACCGATTGCGGGCCGCGTCATGCCGCGCGCATATCTTCAGTACACGTAACATCTGCCGGAGATCGTCGCCATGCCCCTGCTCTCGCGCCGTCAGGTCCTCGCCGCCGGCACCGCATTGCTGGCCGCCCCGCATGTCGCGCTGGCCCAGGCTCCGATCAAGCTGACGCTCCCTTGGCTCGCCCAGGGCTCGACCGCCTATTGCTACATCGCGAAGGAGATGGGCGCCTTCTCCCGCCGTGGCCTGAATGTGGAGACCTCTCGCGGCTTCGGCTCGGTGGCCGCCGCCCAGGCGCTGGCGCAGGGGCAGTTCGACTATGCCGTTGTAGGCGCGGGCCCGATGATCCTGGCCGCGGCCCGCGAACTCCCGATCACCGGCCTCGCCACCGTCAACTACGACATGACCATGGGGATCATGGTCCGAGCGGACAGCCCGATCCGCACCGCGAAGGACCTGGAGGGCAAGCGCCTCGGCGCCGTACCGACGAGCGCGGAATACCCCTTCTGGCCGGCCTTCGCACGGCGCGCGGGCATCGACCTGTCGAAGGTCACCATCCAGCAGCTCGACAACCGTGTCCTGGAGCGCACGCTGATCGACCGCCAGGTGGACGCGATCACGGCCATCGCCTCGTCCTCCATCCCGGTGATGCAGGCCCAGAATGCGCAGAGCCGCTTTATCCCCTATTCCTCGGCGAACCTGAACTTCTACGCCAACGTCATCTGCACGCGGCCTGACGTCTTGCGCGACCGAGCAGCTCAGGCCGAGGCGATAACGGATGCGCTGCTGGAGGCCGCCGCCTTCCAGCTGCGCGAGCCCGAGCGCGCCCTCGACATGTTCGTGAAGCAGGTCCCCGAGATCGGCATCACCTCGGGCGGACGCGAGAATGCCCGCCTGTCCCAAGGCATCATGCAGGTGACCATGGTGAAGCCGGAGGCCATTCAGAACGGCCTCGGCTACACCGACATGGCCGCCTGGAACGCAATGACCGACCTGGTGATGGAATTCGGCGCGCCGGCCGACGCGAAGCGTCCCGCGACGGATGCCATCATCAGCAACCGCTTCGCCGGCAAGACCAAGCTGACGCCGGCCGAATGGGATGCGCTCCGCGCCCGCCTCGCGCCGTTCGGGGCGATGATCGGGTGATCAGGCTTCGCGGAGTCCGTAAGACCTACGCCTCGCCGGCCGGTCCGGTCGAGGCGGTGGCCGGCGTGTCGTGCGACATCGCCGAGGGCGAGTTCGTCTCGATCCTCGGCCCCTCGGGCTGCGGCAAGTCCACGCTGCTCATGATGATGGCCGGGCTGGAGAGCGTCTCCGCAGGCTCCATCGAGATCGGCGGCAAGCCCCTGGAAGGTCCGCGGCGCGATGCCGGGCTGGTCTTCCAGGATGCGACACTGTTGCCCTGGCTCTCGGCCCGCGACAACGTTCTGTTCCCCATCAAGATGATGCGCCTGCCGCGCGACGAGTACGTGGCGCGCGCCGAGGAGCTGCTGCGCTCCGTCGGGCTCGCGGACTTCATGGACAAGCGCCCGCGCGAGCTTTCGGGCGGCATGCGCCAGCGCGTGGCACTCTGCCGCTCCCTGATCCACCAACCTTCCATCATGCTGATGGACGAGCCTTTCTCCGCGCTCGACGCCATCACGCGCGACGAGATGGCGCTGGTGCTGCTGGATCTCTGGTCGCGCCATCGCAAGACCGGGATCTTCATCACCCACAGCATCCGCGAAGCCGTCCTGCTCTCCGACCGGGTGCTCGTCATGACGCGCCGGCCGGCAGTGGTCGTGGCCGATATCCGCATCCCCTTCGAGCGACCGCGCGACGAGACCGTGCAGGACAGTGCCGAATTCATCGCCATCGTGGCGCGCCTGCGCGGCATGATCGAGCACAGCATCCGGGAGGCCGCATGAGCGCCACCGACAGCATCATCGCGCCGGCAGCGGAGCCCATGGCTTCCGCTCCGGTCGTGGTAGAGCGCAGTAGCCTCACCGATCATCCAGCGGCGCGCATTCTGCTGCCGGCCCTCTTCGCGGTGGTGATGATCGGGCTCTGGGAAGGCCTGGTGATCTGGTATGCCGTGCCGGAGGTGATCCTGCCGACGCCGAGCCGTGTCTACCAGCGCATCCTGCAGACCTGGCCCTTCCTGCTGCAGCACGCCGTGCCCACCGGGCTGGATTCCCTCTTCGGGTTTATCATCGCGACGATCCTCGGCATGGGGATCGCGCTGGTGCTGACCTACTCGAAATGGGCTTATGTCACCCTCTATCCGAACGTCGTCCTCCTGCAGCTGATCCCGAAGATCGCCCTCGCGCCTCTCTTCATCGTGTGGCTCGGCATCGGGACGTCGTCGCGTCTCGCCTTCTCGGTGTTCATTGCCTTCTTCCCCGTGGTGATCGCGACCCAGACCGGCCTCAACTCCACGCCGCCCGACATGATCCGCCTGTGCAAGGCACTGACGGCGCGGTCCTGGCAGGTCTTCCTTTCGGTGCGGTTCCCCTACGCGCTCCCGCACATCTTCTCGGGGCTGAAGATTGCCGTCACCTTCGCGATCATCGGCGTCATCGTGGGCGAGTTCATCACGGCGCAGGCCGGGCTCGGCTACCTCGTGCTCTTCGCCTCCAGCCAGGCCGAGACGGCGCTGGTCCTGGCCTCGATCGCCATGCTCTGCGTCGTTGGCCTGGTGCTCTACGGAATCGTCGCCGGACTCGAACGGATCGTCCTGCGCAAATACGGCCACTAGGCCGAAAGGAGGAAATCACCATGCAGTACGACAAGCTGCTGAAGGGCGGACGAGTGGTCTGCCCGGCCACCGGCATCGACGGCGTCATGGATGTCGCGGTGAAGGATGGCAGGATCGCGGCCATCGAGGCCGAGATCCTGCCGAACTCGGCCAGGGAAGTCATCACGGTGAAGGACAAGATCGTCCTGCCGGGGATGATCGACACGCACGCGCACATCTACACCTACGTTTCCGGCCGCTTCGGCCTGCCGGCCGACATGGCGGGCGTGGACAGTGGCGTGACCGCACTGGTGGATCAGGGCGGCGCCTCCTGCATGACCATGCCGGGCTTCCGCGAGTTCATCGCCAAGCCCGCCAGGTCCCGCGTGTTCAGCTTCATCAGCGCCTATGTCGTAGGCGGGCTGGAGGGCCACTACTACCCGAACCTCTATGGGCCCGAGAACGTCGATGTCGGCGCCACGGTGAAGATGGCCCATGCCAATCCCGGCCTGGTGCGCGGCGTGAAGGCGCATGCGGAACTCGGCGGGATGGCGCGCTTCGGTCTGGAAGTGCTGAAGCAGGCGGCGGAGATCGGCCGCGAGGCGGACCTGCCGGTCTATTGTCATTTCGGACAGCTCTGGCCCACGCCGGAGACCGGGCCCAATGGCGTGGACCCCGACGAGATCCTGCCGCTGGTCGTGCCCCTGCTGCGGCCGGGCGACATCCTGGCCCATCCCTTCACGCGCCATCCGGGCGGCTTCGTGGACCGGCGCACGGGCAAGGTCCACGCCATCGTCGATGCCGCGCTCAAGGCCGGGCTGAAGGTCGATGTGGGCCATGGCTCGCACTTCTCCTTCAACATGGCGCGCATCAGCCTCGATGCCGGCATCATGCCGGACACCCTGGGCGCCGACATGCACGGCTACAACACGCGCGTCCCGCCGCCCGCCGGCACGCCCTCGAGCCACCCGGATCCGGAGGAAAGCCATCCGTTCGCCGGCAAGGCCCGCTTCTCGCTGACGCTGGCGATGAGCGAGATGCTCGCGCTCGGCGTGCCGTTCGAGAAGGTGGTCCGCATGGTCACCACCGGCCCCGCCGCCATGCTGCGCATGGATGACGGCATCGGCACGCTGCGCATCGGCGCGGTGGCGGATGTGTCCGTGCTCAGCGACCTGCGCGGCAAGTTCCGCATGGAGGACAACGAGGGCACGCAGGTGATTGCCGACCGCCTTCTCCAGCCGGAGTTCTGCCTGCGCGAGGGCGTGCGCTACGACGCTACCGCACCCATCCTTCCGGCGGCCATCGCGGCCTGAGATGAAACCGCAAGGTGTTGGGGCGGCCATCCCCCGCAAGGAGGATGACCGCTTCCTCCGTGGCCGCGGCCGCTTCGTCGGCGACATCGCCATGGCGGGAATGCGGGAGGTTGCCTTTCTCCGCAGCCCCGTCGCGCATGGGCTGGTCCGGCATATCGGGAAGCCGGCCGGCTTCGAGCGTCAGGTCTTTACGATGGCGGATCTGGAAGGCGTGCTGCCGATCCGTGCGCCCTCCTCCCTGCCCGGCTTCCGCAAGACGGATCAGTGGCCGCTGGCCCATGGCCGCGTGCGCCAGGTCGGCGAGCCTGTCGCCATGGTCATGGCCGCGTCGCGAGCCGAAGCGGAGGATATCTGCGAAGCCATCGAGCTCGACATCGAGGAGCTTCCGGCGGCGACAGACATGCTCGCCCACCGCGCCGGACCGCCGATCCATGAAGGCTGGGCCGACAATGTCGTGCTCCATACGCTGGTGGAGGATGATCTTTCCGGTATCGCGCCAGCGATCACCGTCCGCCGGCGCCTACGCACCGCGCGCCAGCACATGGCGCCGTTGGAGGGGCGTGGCGTGGTCGCGCGATGGGAGCCGCGGATTGGCCAGCTCGAAATGCACACATCCTCGCAGATGGTGCATGTGACCAAGACGGGGCTCGCCGAATGCCTGGGCCTGGCAGAATCCGCCGTTCGGATCATCAGCCCCGACGTCGGCGGGGGCTTCGGCTACAAGGGCATCCTCCTGCAGGAAGAGGTCGCGATCGGCTGGCTCGCGCGGCGCCTCGGCGGCACGCCGCTGCGCTGGCTCGAGGACCGGCGCGAGGGCCTTTCCGGCCAGGCCAATTGCCGCGAGCACCACTACGACATCGACGTGCATGCCGATTCCGAGGGACGCATCCTCGCCATCGATTGCGAGGCGCATGTCGATAGCGGCGCCTATTCCGCCTATCCGTTCAGCGCCTGTCTGGAGGCGGCGCAGATCGCTTCTATCCTGCCTGGCCCCTATGTCGTGCCGCGTTTCCGCTGCCGCACCTGGAGCGTGGCGACCAACAAGCCGCCGATACTGCCCTACCGCGGGGTCGCGCGAACCGGCGTATGCTACGCGCTGGAGACCACGCTCGACGCCGTCGCGCGGAAGGCCGGGATCGACCCCGTCGCGCTCCGCCTGCGGAACCTGCCGTCGGCCGAGGCGATGCCCTATGTGAACGTCACGAAGAAGATCTTCGACAGCGGCGACTACCCCGAGGCCCTGCGCCGGGCGGCCGAAGCCATAGACGCCGACGGCTTCAAGGCCCGGCAGGACAGCGCCCGCGCGAAGGGCCGCCTGATCGGCCAGGGATTCGCCGTCTTCAACGAGCAGGGCGCGCACGGCACCAGCGTCTACCACGGCTGGGGCATCCCCTTCGTCCCGGGCGCCGAGGCCTGCCAGGCGCGGCTGACGCCTGATGGCGCGCTGGAGCTTCGCGTCGGCGTTCACAGCCATGGACAGGGCATGGAAACCACCCTCGCCCAGGTGGCGCATGAGGTGCTGGGTCTTCCGGTCGAACGCGTGCAGCTCGTCCACGGCGACACCGCGCTCACGCCCTATTCCACCGGCACCTGGGGCAGCCGCAGCGCAGTGATGGCCGGCGGCGCGGTGGGCGATGCCTGCGCCGAGCTGCGGCGGCGCCTCATTCCGATGGGCGCGCATCTGCTCCAGGCCGATCCCGCTGAAGCCGTCTTCGAGAATGGTGCCGTGCATGCGGGCGGCGGCAGCGTCAGCGTCGCCGAGATCGCTCGCACCCTCTACCGCGCGCCCCAGAACCTCACCGAAGCCATGCAGGCGCAGGGGCTGGAATGCACGGTCGGGCACAAGACAGCACGAGACACCGGCACCTTCAGCTATGCGGCGCATGCCGTGGAGATCGAGCTCGACGCGGCCACGGGCCATGTGGCGCTGACGCGCTACATCATCGTCGAGGACGGCGGGGTTCTGCTCAACCCGCTGGTCGCGGACGGGCAGGTGCTGGGCGGAACCGCCCAGGGCATCGGCACCGCCCTGCTGGAGGAAATGCCCTACGACGCTTCCGGCCAGCCGCTCGCCTCGACCTTCGTGGACTACATGCTGCCCGGCGCGGCGGAGGTGCCGGACATCGAGATCCATCACATGGAGACGCCGAGCCCCATCAGCCGCTTCGGCCAGAAGGGCATCGGCGAGAGCGGCGCCATCGGCCCGCCGGCCGCCATCGTGAACGCGATCAACAATGCCATCGCGCATCTGGGTCGTGAGGTCACGGATCTTCCCGCCAGCCCGGACCGCATCCTGGCGGCCCTCGCATGAAGCCCGCGCCTTTCGAGCACGCCAAGGTGAACCTGGCCTCCGAGGCCTTCGAGCTCCTGGCACGGCCCGGCGCCAAGCCTCTTTCCGGTGGGCAGTCGCTGGCGCCGACGATGAACTTGCGCCTGGTGCGTCCCGCTTTGCTGGTGGATGTGAAGCGCATCCCCGGCCTGCGGGGTTTCACCGAGCATGCGGACCACCTCCGCCTCGGTGCCGCTACGACGCATGCGGAGATCGAGGACGGCGCGGTGCCCGACGTCACCAACGGCCTCATGCCGCATGTGGCCCATGGCATCGCCTATCGCGCCGTGCGCCATCGCGGGACCATCGGCGGCAGCCTCGCCCATGCCGATCCGGCCGGCGACTGGCCCAATCTCATGCCCGCGCTGGGCGCCACCATCATCGCGATGGGCGCGCAAGGCGAGCGGCGCATCCCGGCGGAAGGCTTCATGCTCGCCCCCTTCACCACCGCCCTGCAGCCGGGCGAGATCATCCTCGCCGTCGAGATCCCCCGCATCACCGGGCGCTGGGGCTACTGCAAGATCAACCGCAAGATCGGCGAGTTCGCGAAGGCCATCGGCATCGCGATCGAGGCACCACGAAGCCTGTTCGCCGGGGCGGTGGACGGGCCGCCGACACGGCTGGACGCGCCCGGCGATATCCCAGCACGCCTCACCTGGCTCGATGCCGCCGCGCAGCGGCTGGCCGCGGTGGCCGTGCAGCGCGCGGTCGCGATGATGGAACAGGCGTGATGCAGATCAGCGTCAATGGCGAACAACGACGCATCGTCGCCTCGGCACGCACACATCTCGCCGATGTGCTGCGCGAAGAATGCGGCCTGACCGGCACGCATATTGGCTGCGAGCAGGGCGTCTGCGGCGCCTGCACCGTCATCGTGAATGGCGCGCCCACCCGGTCCTGCCTGCTCTACGCTCACGAGGCGGCGGGCATGGAGGTCATCACCATCGAAGGACTCGACGAGGACCCGGTGGCCGAGGCGCTTCGCGCCGCCTTCAGCAAGCACCACGCCCTCCAGTGCGGCTATTGCACGCCGGGCATGATGGTGACCGCGCGCGACATCGTGACGCGCCTGGGGGCCGTGGACGAGGCCCGGATCCGGGACGAGCTCGCGGGCAATCTCTGCCGCTGCACGGGCTATCGCGGCATCGTGCGCGCCATCGCGGAGGTCGCGGCCAGCCGTCCGGTCCTGACGCGCGCCGCGGTGACGGCCGCGCCGATCCTGCCCGCGCCCGCCCCTGCCCCCGTGGCCGGCTCGGCCGCAATGGCTGCGCCCGAATTCGCGAACCAGCTGACGCATCGGGTGGAACTCGCGATTCCGTTGGAAACGGCCTGGGCCATCCTCTCCAACCCCGCGCGGGTGGCCGCCTGCCTCCCCGGCGCGCGGCTGCTGCATCAGCAAGGGGAGGCCGTGGACGGCGAGGTCAGCCTGGCGCTGGGCCCCTTCACGGCGCGGTTCGCCGGCAGCGGCACGTTGACCTTCGACCATGCCCACCATCGCGGCCTGCTTCGCGGAAAGGGCCGGGATGGCGGCAATGGCGCGGAAGGCCAGGTCGGCTGGCTGCTCACGCCCACGCCGTCCGGATGCGTGCTGGAGTTGGAACTGGGCTGGCGCCTCACCGGCCCGCTCGCGCAATTCTCGCGACCAGGGCTGGTGCGCGGCCTCGTGGCTGGCATGGCCGGGGAATTCGCCCGCAACCTGGAAAGCGCGGCACGCGGCGAGGCCCCGGCGCCCACCCCCTCGCTCTGGTCGCTTCTCCTGCGTATGCTGCGCGGCTGGTTCCGCGGCTGACGTCTTGCCAAGCGCGCGTGGGGAGGCTTGAAGGCCTCCCCCATGTCTCCCGTCATCGGCATCGACTTCGGCACCACGAACAGCGTGGTCACCGCCCTGCGGCCAGATGGCACCGCGCGCGTGCTGACGCACGACACGGGCGAGATCTTCCGCACCGTGCTGTGCTTCTGGCTGGACCCTGACGGCCGCCAGCGCCAGGCGGCCGGACCGCGCGCCATCGACGCCTATCTCGACGATCCCTTCGACAGCCGGCTCATCATGTCGATGAAGAGCCATCTGGCGCAGCGCAGCTTTACCGAAACCCGCATCCTCGGCCGGGCCTGGACGCTGGAGCAGCTGGTCGCGGCCTTCCTGCGGCACCTCCTTGCGCCATTCGCGGGAGAGCTGGACGGCGCCCGCGTGGTCGTGGGGCGCCCCGTCCACTTCGTCGGCGAGACCGCGGATGACGTGCTGGGGGCCGAACGGCTCCGCGCGGGCTTCGCGGCCGCTGGCCTCAGCGATGTGCACCTGGCACTCGAGCCTGCGGCCGCCGGGCATCGCTTCGCCCAGACCCTGGATGCGCCCGCCACCGTGCTGGTCGCGGATTTCGGCGGCGGCACGAGCGACTTCTCGCTGCTGCGCTTCGAGCCGGGGCCGCCCCGCCGCGTCACGGCACTGGGACATTCCGGCCTCGGCATCGCGGGGGACGCCTTCGATTTCCGGATCATGGACCACGTCGTCTCGCCCCTGCTCGGCAAGGGCGGCACCTACCGGCCGTTCGACACCGACCTGCCGATCCCGCCCGCCTGGTACGCTCAATTCGCCCGCTGGCACCTCCTGTCGCTCATGCGGGCGCCGAAGACGCTGCGCGACATCGCCGATGTCATGCGCTACGCGGCCGCGCCGGAGCGCCTCGGGCATCTGCTGCATCTGATCGAGGACGAGGCGGGCTACGCGCTTTCCCGCGCCGTGTCGGGGGCCAAGGCGGCCCTCTCCTCGAGAAGCAGCACGTCGCTTTCCTTCCGGCACGGCGATTTCGAGATCGAGGCGGAAATCACGCGCGCGGAGTTCGAGTCCTGGATCGCGCCCGAGCTTCGCGGCATCACCGCGGCGGTCGATGCCGCCCTTTCAGATGCGGCCCTGCGGCCGGACGAAGTGGACCGGGTGTTCCTGACCGGCGGCACCTCCCTGGTGCCAGCGGTCCGGCGTCTTTTCGAGCAGCGTTTCGGTGCGGCGAAGGTCGTCGCGGGCGGGGAGTTCGTCTCCGTGGCGGAGGGGCTGGCCCTGATCGGGCGGGACTGAGGCCCGCCTTCGGGCTGAACAGCAAAGGAAAGCTTGCAATCCGGCCGCCGCCGGGCATCCTTCGGCCCATGTCGAGGAACGGATTCGCAGGGAAGCGCCAGGGCCGAGCCCCAGCCATGCGCGCGCGCGCGGCATGAGCGGGCCCATCAGGCTGGCCCTGGTCGAGGACGATCCCCTCCAGCGCCGTATCGTGTCCGAGTACCTGGCGCAGCACGGCTTGCGGCCCCAGGCCTATGGCTCAGGCGCCGAGTTCAAGCGCGCGCACAGTCAGAGCCTGCCCGACCTCGCGCTTTTCGACGTGCATCTGAACGAGGTCGAGGACGGCTTCGCCCTGGCCCGCTGGGCCCGCTCGCGCTCGAGCCGGCTCGGCATCATCATGCTGACGGCGGCCGGGGATACCGTGGATCGTGTGGTCGGCCTGGAATCCGGCGCGGACGATTACATCACCAAGCCCTTCGAGCCGCGTGAGCTCCTGGCCCGCATCAAGGCCCTGCTCCGCCGCTCCTCCGAGGCGCCGCCCCCACCGCCGCTGCTCACCGAGATCCGGATCGGCGTGGCGCGCCTCAACCTCGAGCGGCGCGTGCTGATCCTGGCCGACGGATCCGAGGACCAACTTTCGGCCAGCGAGTTCGACCTGCTGCACATCATGGTGAAGCATCCGAACCGGCCGCTGACCCGGGAATGGCTGCTGGAAACGGCGGCGCACCGGGAGGCCGAGGTTTTCGACCGCGCCATCGACAATCGCATCATGCGCCTGCGCCGGAAGGTGGAGGCCGATCCGGCCAAGCCGGAAGCCATCCGCTCCGTGCGGGGCGTGGGCTACATCTTCGTTCCCTCGAAGGACTGAATCAGGAGCTGGCGCCGAGCGCCGGCCGCGCGACCCGCAGCGTCTCGGCCAGGAGCGACGGAAGCTGCGACGCCGCGGCCTGCGCCGCTCCGAGGCCGCCCGCCCGTGCCGCCAGCTCGACGCCCTGGGCCTGCTCGGCCAGGAGTCGCGCACCCACCATGCGCGCGGAGCCCTTCAGCCGATGCGCGAGCTCGACCACGACGTCCGCCTGCTGGGCCGCCTGCAGCTTGGTCAGCTCCTGCTCCGCATTCCGGGCGAAGTTCTCCAGGATCGCGGAGAGGCGGTCGGGATCCTGGCCGAAGAGGCTGCGCAGCGCCTCCGGATCGAACAGGGTACCTCCATGCCCGGCACCCGAAAGTCCGGGCAGCCACCGCCCGAGCGCCCGTGAAAGGCTTTCCAGCGTCACCGGCTTCGTCACGAAAGCGTCCATGCCAGCTGCATAGCAGCGCTCCGCCTCGCCCTTCAGGGCATTGGCCGTCACGGCGATGAGCGTGGTGCGTGGCAGGGCCCTCGCCTGTTCCTCCTGCCGGATGGCGCGGGCCAGTTCGAAGCCATCCATGCCGGGCATGTGGATGTCGAGAAACATGATGGAGCGCGAACCCGCTCGCCACACCCGCAAGGCCTCGGCGCCGCCCTCCGCCATCTCCGCGCGGAGGCCGAGGAGTTCGAGCTGCCGGCCGATGACCTCCCGGTTCACCGGATGGTCGTCCACCACCAGCACGTCGCCGGCGCCCTCCTGGGCCGTCGCGCCCGGAAACATCGCGGCGGAAGGCAGCGAAGTCCGCGGCCCCTGCGCCGCGTTCGACGCAAGTCCCAGCCGGAGAGTCACCGTAAACCGGCTGCCCCGGCCGAGCCTGCTCTCCGCCCGCGCCTCGCCTCCCATGAGCTCGGCCAGCCTCCGCACGATGGAGAGGCCGAGGCCTGTTCCGCCGAAGCGCCTGGTCGTAGACGTGTCGGCCTGGCTGAAGGGCTGGAAGAGCCGCGTGAGCGTCTCTGCGTCCATGCCGATGCCGCTGTCCTCCACCACGATGGTGAGCAGGGCGGCATCGCCCTCCTGCCGCGTGCGCGCCGAGACGCGGACATAGCCGCGCTCGGTGAATTTCAGCGCATTGCCGATCAGGTTGAAGAGGATCTGCCGCACGCGCGTGGGGTCGCCGGCCAGCCAGTCCGGCCCTGGTTCCGGCGGATCGGCGAAGAGGGCAAGGCCGCGCGTGGTGGCGGCTGGCGAGAGGGTCTCCAGCGTGCCCTCGACCAGCCCGCGCAGGCTGAACGGCAGCTCCTCGATCTCGAGGCGTCCGGCCTCGATCTTGGAGAAGTCGAGCAAGTCGTCGACAATGCGGAGCAGGCCTTCCGCGCTCTCGCGCATCACCTGCACATGGCGCGCCTGATCCGCGTTCAGCTCGCCATGGGACAGGATCTCCAGCATGCCGAGCACGCCGTTCATGGGCGTGCGGATCTCGTGACTCATGGCCGCGAGGAAATTCGCCTTGGCGCGCGAGGCTGCCTCCGCCGCGTCGCGCGCGGCGAGCGCCGCCTGTTCCTCTGCCTTCAGGGCCGTCACGTCGCGGCCGACCGTGACAACGCGACCGCCCGAGATCGGCGTGTAATTGAACTCCAGCCACTTGCCGGTGGCGGTGCGCCGCGTGAGATGGACGGGGCCCGACAGCACGGCGTTCACGCGGCCATCGACGACCTCCTCTTCCGTGACGTCGAAGCCGAAATCGCCGCGCCGGTACATGTGGCGCATCGCGTCGGCCATATACGCGCCGGGCCGCACCATCTCGTCCGGCAGCTCCAGCAGGTTTCGGCCGCCGCCATTGGAGAGGATGATCCTCGCCTCCGGGTCGAGCAGCACAACCATGGAGTCCATGCTCTCCAGCACCTCGCGCAGCAGCGTCCGCTCGGCGGCCAGACGCTCCTCGCGCTCCTTGATGGGCGTCACGTCGCGATAGAAGGCGAGGTGCCCACCGCCGGGCAGCGGCTGCATCTGGACATCGAGCCAGAAGCCCGCATGCGTCTTGCGGAAGTAGTGCGTGCCCCCCTGGCGGCGAAGGTTGGCGATGCGGCCATCCAGCGCGCGCTCGAATTCCGGCCCGTCGGGAGGCGGCGGCCCGAAATCGCCGCGCCGCATCTGCCAGCCGATCACGTCCCGCGCGCTGGTGCCGAGCTTGTAGAATTGCTCCGGCAGGTCGAGGAACTTCATGAGCGGCCGGCTCAGCATCCGCCAGCGCATCTCCGAATCGAAGAGCATCACGCCGTCGGACATGTTCTCGACCACGAGGCGAAGCTTCTCCTCCTCCTCCTCGAGCGCGGCTTGGGCCTGCTTGAGCTCCGTCACGTCGCGCAGGCTGATGACGAGAAGCCCGTCGTCACGCGTGGTGCAGGTGATCTCGGCCCAATGTCCATCCGGCATGCGGCGGGTGCGCTGCAGCCGGCCCGGTACGGCGAGGCGCGCCACCGTGCCGTCCAGGAACTCCTCCTCCGTCAGTTCGGTCTCGAAGCCGCCGTGCCGGTAGAGGAGGCGCAGGATATCGCGATGGTTCCGCCCGCGCTCGAAAAGCTCCCCGGGCAGTCCGAAGACGAGATCACCGCGGCTGGAGCTTTCCAGGATGGTACCGGCGGTATCGGCCAGAACCACGATGTCCTGGGTGCTCTCGAGGAGGGCATTCGCGCGCCGGCGGTCCTCCTCGCGCTCCGCGCGCTCGGCCTCCAGCCTGGACAGTGCCTCCCGCAGTTCCGTCACGTCGCGCACCAGCACCAGAAGCTGGCCCTTCGGCAGCGTGCGGAAGTTGTATTCCGCCCAGCGCCCATTGGGCATCCGCTGCGCGTAGGTGAGGTTGCCGGCCGCGATAATGCGGGCCCGGCGTTCGGCGACGAAGCTGTCCTCGTCTTGCTCGAAGCCGAAATCGCCGCGCCGGTAGAAGTAGCGCAGGATGTCGTCATGCCGTGCACCCGGCCGGGCAAACTCGTCGGGCAGGTCGAGCAGCGCGCCGCTGGATTTGGAATTCTGCAGGATCACGCCGTCGGCATCCATCAGCACCACGCTATCCGTGATGCTGGCGAGCATCTGGCGCAGGCTGGTCCGCTCCTCAGCCAGCTCGGTCTCGATCAGGGTCTCGGTCCAGAGGCAGAGGCGGTCGCCATCGGGCAGGGCGTGGACCGCGAGCGCGAGCGACCGGCCATCGGCCAGGCGCCAGGTGCTCCTTCCGCCTGAACCGATGAAAGGCCGCTCCAGATCTGCCTCGCTGAGCCGACCCGCCATCGCGACGCCACGCAGCCAGGCCGCGAGCGGTGTGCCTGGAAGAGGCGGCGTCAGGCCGAAGATGGCGCCGAGTCGATCATTGGTGCGCCGGACCTTGCCGTCGCGATCCATCAGCAACATTGCGGATGGCATACTTGCCAGGAGGCCTGCCAGCAGCTTGGCGTCGTCGTTCACGGATTCTCGCGCATCGAGTTTGAGCTGATGCATGGCACGGAAGAGCGAGCAGGGTCTGTCTCGTCTGTCGCGCTCACCATCGAGTTACATGCCAATGCAATGGGCTTACTTCCAGCCGCCTGATGGATCGGGCAGATTCGCCTCCTTCGGAGGAAACTAACCATGAAATCCACGCGTCGGCATGCACTCATCCTGGCAGGCGGCACCACCCTTTCCATCGCGGGCAGCGCTCGCGGCCAGGCCCAGCCGGTCATACGCCTCGGCATCCTCGGTGACCTGAGCGGGCCTTATCGCGACCTCTCGGGCCTCGGTACCGCGACCTGCGTGCGCCAGGCCATCCAGGACTTCGCGGCCGCCCAGGGCAATCCGATCCGGGTCGAGTTCCTGCACGCCGACCACCAGCACAAGCCGGATGTCGGGATGGCCATCGCCCGGCAGTGGTACGACCGGCAGGATGTGGACGCGATCCTGGAGGTCAACAACTCCGCCATCGCTCTCGCCATCGCGGACTTGGCGCGGGAGAAGGACAAGGTGTTCCTCGCCACCGGCCCCGCGACGGCCGAGCTCTACGGACCGCGCTGCGGCCCCAACCATGTCCACTGGACCTACGACACGTGGATGCTCGCCAATGGCGCCGGCCGCGCCATGGTCCGCGCCGGCGGGGACACCTGGTTCTTCCTGACGGCCGATTATGCCTTCGGCCACGCCCTGCAGCGCGACACCCAGCGCGCCGTGGAAGGCGCGGGCGGCCGGGTCCTCGGCAATGCGCGCTACCCTTTCCCGAGCACGACGGATTTCTCCTCCTTCCTGGTCCAGGCGCAGGCGAGCCGAGCCAAGGTGCTCGGCCTCGCCAATGCGGGCACGGATTTCGTGAACAGCGTGAAGCAGGCCCATGAGTTCGGCCTGTCCCAGCGCGGGATGAAGATGGTCGGTCTGCTTGGCCTGCTGGGCGACGTGCGGGCCATCGGCGCGGACCAGGCGCAGGGCCTGTTGCTCACTGAGCCCTTCTACTGGGATTTCGACGACCGGACCCGCGCGTTCACCCGTCGCGTGCTGCCGGGCATGCCCACGGGCATCTATCCCTCCACCAACCACGCTGGCGCCTATTCGGCGGTACTGCATTACCAGAAGGCCGTGGCCGCGCTCGGCGCGTCGGCCGCCAAGGCCTCCGGCCGGGCTGTTGTGGCGCAGATGAAGGCGATGCCGACCGAAGACGACTGCTTCGGCCCCGGCCGCGTGCGGGAGGATGGGCGCAAGATCCACGCGGCGCATCTCTTCGAGGTGAAGCCGGTGGCGCAGGTCCGGCACGAATGGGACCTCTACCGACTCGTGGGCACCATCGCGCCGGAGGAGGCGATGCGGCCGGTGGCCGAGGGCGGCTGCCCGATGGTGCGTGGCTGACCCCCTCCGGTTCAACAGCGGGGCTAGCTGGTCTAGCCTCGCGGCCAGGGCATCAGGGGCGGAACCGCGCATGGCGGAGAGGAAGTTGCGGCGGCGGGAATTCGACGCCGAAGCCAAGGGCGCACTCGACGGGTTGCGGGTGCTGGACCTCTCGCGCCTCGTCGCGGGCAATGTGCTGACCAAGGTGCTCGGCGACCATGGCGCCGAGGTCCTGAAGGTGGAGCCGCCGGCCGGTGATTCCCTCCGCGCCTGGAAGACCAGTGGCATCGAGACCTCCTGGAAGACGCTCTGCCGCAACAAGCGCAGCCTTTGCCTGGACCTCCGCAATCCTGGGGCCATCCAGGTGGTGCGCCGTCTCGCCGCCACCTCCTCCATCTTCGTCGAGAGTTTCCGGCCGGGCGTGCTGGAGGAAATGGGGCTTTCGCCCGAATCCCTGCTGGCGCTGAACCCGGCGCTGGTGATCGTGCGCGTCTCTGGCTGGGGGCAGACCGGCCCCTTCTCGCACAAGCCGGGCTTCGGCACGCTGGTGGAAGGCTATTCGGGCTTCGCGGCCATCAACGGCTTCGCCGATCGCGAGCCCGTGCTGCCTCCCATGTTCATGGCCGATGCCTATGCCGGGCTCTACGGCGCCTCGGCCGCCATGATCGCGCTGCGCCACGCGGAGGCAACCGGCCAGGGCCAGGTGCTCGACGTCTCGCTCTTCGAGCCGATCTTCGCGATGCTCGAGCCGCAGATGGCGAACTACCGCATTTCCGGGAAGAAGAAGCCGCGCACCGGCAGCCGCAGCACCAGCACCGCGCCGCGCAACGCCTATCAGACCAAGGATGGGGGCTGGGTCGGGCTGTCCAGCTCCACCCAGGGTGTCTTCGTCAAGCTGATGAAGAGCCTCGGCCGGCCGGAGCTGCTCGATGATCCGCGCTTCCGCACCAATTCCGACCGGATCAGGCACATCGAGGAAATCGACGGCGTGGTGCGCGACTACGTGGCGAAGATGACCATGACGGAAGCGCTGGCTCAGTTCGACCGGGACGGCGTGACCATCGGCCCCATCCTGGATGTCGCGGGCCTTGACCAGGACCATTACATCGCCGAGCGCGAGGCCCTGATCGAGGTGCCGGACGAGGAGATGCCCGGCGGCTGGCTGCCCATGCATGGGGAGATCCCGCGCATGTCCGCCACGCCGGGAATCCTGCGCAACGCCGCGCCCAGGCTGGGCCAGGACAATGATGCGATCCTCCGGCCGCTGCTGGGCGAGGCGGAACTCGCACGGCTGCGCCAGGCGGGCGTCGTGCTGCACGGAGAATCGCGATGAGCCGCATCTGGCGTTCCATGCTCTACGTCCCGGCCAACGTGCCGCGCTTCGTCGCGAAGGCGCCGACCGCGGGCGCCGATGCCGTGTTGCTCGACCTCGAAGACAGCGTACCTCACGATCGCAAGCTGGAGGCCCGTGCGGCGCTGACCGAAGCCGTGCCGACGGCGCGAGCGGGCGGCGCCGACGTGCTGGTGCGGGTGAACCGGCCGCTGAAGCTCGCCGTGCCGGATATCGAAGCGGCCATCGAGGCCGGCGCGGACGGCATCCTGCTCACCAAGGTGGTCGGCCCCGACCATGTGCAGCTCGCCGCCGAGATGCTGGCCGGGGCGAAGCGGCCCATGCGCATCGTTCCCATGATCGAGACAGCCGCCGCGCTGCAGCGCATGGACGAGATCGCCCGCGCCTCGCCGCTGGTGGCAGGGCTCGTCATCGGCGCCGAAGACCTGGCCGCCGAATGCGGCGCGACGCCGGATGACGAGCTGATCGTGCTGGCCAAGCGGCAGATGGTGCTGGCCGCCGTCGCTGCCGGGGTGGCGCCGCTGGGCACGCTCGGCACCGTCGCGGACTATCGCGATGCGGAGCGCGTGCGCGCGCTGGTTGCGCGATCCCGGCGTTCGGGCCTGGTGGGTGCGAGCTGCATCCATCCGGCCCTCGTGCCCGTGCTGAATGAAGGCTTCTCCCCCAGCGAGGCGGAGATCGATCTCGCGCGCCGCCAGATCGCCGAGGCCGAGAAAGCCGCGCGCGAGGGTCGCGGCTCCTTCACGGTGGACGGCATGATGGTGGACGAGCCCGTGCTGATCCGCGCGCGCCGCACACTGGCCTTGGCCGGCAGCGGGTAGCGCTTGCGCAACGGGCTCCCGCTGGCCACGCTGAGCCTCTCCCCCGCGAAGGACCCAGCGCATGGATCAGGCTCCGCTCGTCATCGTCCCGCCTGAGGGCGGGCGCTCCTTCTGGCAGCCGGTGCCGGCCAACGGCTTCGTGCGCTGCCTGCTGTCCTCGCAGGAGATCGGCTCGGAAAGCGCCTTCGCGATGGGCACGCAGACCGTCGATGCCGGCTGCTTCGTGCGCGAGCACATGCACCCGGATAACGAGGAGGTGATCTTCGTACTGGAAGGCCGCGGCGAAGCGCTGCTCGATGGTAAGAACCGCCACCCCATGGAGAAGGGAAGCTGCTTCTTCCTGGGCAAGGGCCGCCCCCATCGCTTCGAGGCTTCGGCCGATGGGCCCCTGGTGTTCATGTGGCTGATGATGCCGGGCGGTTTGGAGACCTTTTTCGAGCGCATCGGACGCGAGAAGCAGCTGGGCGACCCGAAGCCCGATCCCTTCCCGCGCCCGGCCGACGTGTTGCAGATCGAGGCGGCAACAGTGTTCGGCACCCTGCCCGCCCCGCGTTGAATCAGGCGCTCGCCAGGGCGGCCGCGAGCCGACCGCGACCAAGCCTTGCCCTTCCAGCTCTTTCATCTCGTGGTGATGAATCGCTAGGCCCCTGCCGCCTTTCGACGGCGTGCCGCTTGGACATGGCGGGGCGCTAGTTTAACAAACTTAGATATTGCAATGAGGTTTTTTCGAGCGGCTATCGTCTGGACCGTTTCCCCTTCCTCCAACGCGGGACGGACAGCAACGGAACAGGCAACCGCCCACATCTCAGGAGGCACCGGTGGCCATCAACAAAGCGCATCTTGAATTCCATGCGCCAAATCTCGAGGAAGGGTGGGAGACGCCGCCCGGCTATCCCGCCGGTATCCAGCAGAAGATCCTCGCGGGCTCTCTGGACGAAGTGAACAAGACGGGCTGCCGAACGCGTCTCCTGCGCTTCGCGCCCGGCGCTTTCACCACGGCGCCCTTCGTCCACGACTATTGGGAAGAGGTCTTCCTGGTTCGCGGCGATCTCTGGGTCGGTAACGACGCCGAAGGCAAGGGTGGGGAGCGCTTCGAGCCGCTCACCTACGCCTCACGTCCCCCCGGCGCGTGGCATGGCCCCTTCCGCAGCGAGGGCGGCTGCATCCTGTATGAAAGCCACACCTACGACCCGGCCTGAGTGGACGGCTCCCGGGGCCCTGGCCCCGGGTTGAGCCGCATGATCTCGAAGTTCAGCGCCGCCGCGAAGGTCACCCAGGCGAGATAGGGCAGCATCAGCCCCGCGCCCCATGGGCTCGACGGCGCGAACAGCAGCACGCAGGCCAGGATCGCCAGCCACAGGACCACGATCTCGTAGAAGGCGAGGTCCGGCCGCTTCGCGCCGAAGAAGATCGCCGTCCAGAGGAAGTTCAGCACAAGCTGGATTCCAAAGACGGCCAGAGGCAGGCCGAAGCCCATCTGGCGCCAGGCCAGCCAGCCCGCCACGCCCATCAGGATGTAGAGCAGCGTCCACGCGGGAGCGAAGACCCATTTGGGCGGGTTCCACCGCGGCTTTCGCACGCGCTCGTACCAGGGGCCGGGCGGGAAGAAGGCGCCCGCCAGGGCCGCGGCGAAGCAGGTGACGATGAAGCCGACCAGGATGAGCCACTCGTTCATGCCGGACTGAACCCGGCTGCGCGCATCAGGTTTCGCGGTAGCCCACGGCCAGCGCCTCGGCGAGCTTCAGCGCCTGCACGGTTTCCGCGACATCATGCACGCGCAGGATATGCGCGCCGTTCGCGGCACCCGCCAGCGCGACAGCCAGATTGCCCGCCAGCCGCGCCTTCGGCTCCCGCACCTCCGTCACGCGGCCGATGAAGCCCTTGCGCGACGCTCCGAGCAGGATCGTGCATCCCGTATTCGCCAGAAGCGACAGGCGCGCCACGAGGGCCAGGTTGTCCTCCACGCGCTTCCCGAAGCCCAGTCCCGGATCGACCGCGATGCGCGAGCGCGGGATGCCCAGCTTCTCCAGCGTCTGCACCCGCGCCTCCAGGAAGCGCGCGATCTGCAGGGGCGCGTCGTCGTACTGCACGTCGCGCTGCATGGTGCGCGGATCGAGCGTCAGCGCATGCATGATCACGACCGGGCAGCGCGCCTCGGAGATCACCTGCAGCGCGCCCACATCGTGCCGCAACGCGCTCACGTCGTTGATGATCTCGGCGCCCGCCTCCAGCGCCGCGGCCATGGTGCGCGCGTGGCGCGTGTCCACGCTCACGGGGGCCGAGGTCGCGAGTGCACGGATCACCGGCAGCACGCGCTCGATCTCCTCATCCGGCGTGATCGGCGCCGCGTCCGGCCGCGTGCTCTCCCCCCCGATATCGAGGATGTCGGCACCCGCCTCGAGCATCGCGTGGCCTTGCGCGATCGCGGCCTGTTGCGCGCCCGCAAGCCCGTCGCCCGAGAAGCTGTCGGGCGTGCAATTCACGATGCCCATGACCAGCGGCCGGCCGCGATGCCGCGCGATGCCCGCGAACTCCACCGGCGCGCGCGTCAGCCTGTCCAGCGCCGGGTGATCCTGCGGCGGCGGCATGATGGAGCCCTCGGGCCCACGCACCAGCGAAAAGGCGATGGGCCCGCCCTGCAGCGGCAGGGCGAGCCCATCACGTATCGCGGAAAACGCCGCCGGGCCTGTCAGCAGACCCAGCGGCTCGAGCCATTCGGGAAGCACGGCGCCCCGGGGCGTCAGCCCGCCGGCTGCGGGTTGAGCCCGCCGCCGGTGTCCGGCCGCGGCGTACGGCCGGAGGTCGGAACGCTGCCACGCCCGGCGGAGACGGGCTCGTCGGGGCGGTTGCGCACCACCGGTTCGCCGCGCAGCACGGTGCGGATTTCGTCGCCGGACAGCGTCTCGTACTCCAGCAGACCCTTGGCCAGCCGCTCCAGTTCCTCGCGGTTCTCCGTGAGGATGTGCGTGGCCCGGGCATAGGCCGTATCGATGATCTTGCGGATCTCGCTGTCGATGATCCGCGCCGTCTCCTCGGAAAGGTTCTTCGACTGCGTCACGCTATGGCCCAGGAAGACCTCCTGGCTGTTCTCGCCATAGGCCACCATGCCGAGGCGGTCGCTCATGCCCCATTCGGTGACCATCATGCGCGCCTGGTTGGTCGCCATCTTGATGTCGCCCGAGGCGCCGTTGCTGACCTTGTCGCGCCCGAAGATGATCTCTTCCGCGACGCGGCCGCCCATCGCCATGGCGAGTTCGGCCTCCATCTTGGACTTGTGCTTGGAGTAGCGATCGCCGGCCGGCAGGCTCATCACCAGGCCGAGGGCACGGCCACGGGGAATGATCGTCGCCTTGTGGACGGGATCGCATTCCGGCTCGTGCATCGCGACCAGCGCGTGGCCCGCCTCGTGATAGGCGGTCATCTTCTTCTCGTCGTCGGACATGACGAGGCTGCGGCGCTCCGCACCCATCATCACCTTGTCCTTCGCCGCCTCGAACTCCGCCATGCCGACGGTGCGGCGGCTGGTTCGCGCGGCCAGCAGAGCGGCCTCGTTCACGAGGTTGGCGAGGTCGGCGCCGGAGAAGCCCGGCGTGCCGCGCGCGATCGTCTTCGGATCGACGTCGGAGGCCAGCGGAACCTTGCGCATATGCACGCGCAGGATCTTCTCGCGGCCGTTCACGTCGGGGTTCGGCACCACGACCTGGCGGTCGAAGCGGCCGGGACGCAGCAGCGCGGGGTCCAGCACGTCCGGACGGTTCGTCGCGGCAATGATGATGACGCCCTCGTTGGACTCGAAGCCGTCCATCTCCACGAGCATCTGGTTCAGCGTCTGCTCGCGCTCGTCATTGCCGCCGCCGAGGCCGGCGCCGCGATGGCGGCCGACCGCGTCGATCTCATCGATGAAGATCAGGCAGGGCGCGTTCTTCTTGCCCTGCTCGAACATGTCGCGCACGCGGCTCGCGCCGACGCCCACGAACATCTCGACGAAGTCGGAGCCCGAGATGGTGAAGAAGGGCACGTTCGCCTCGCCCGCGATGGAGCGCGCGAGCAGCGTCTTACCCGTGCCCGGGGGGCCGACCAGCAGCACGCCCTTGGGGATCTTGCCGCCCAGCTTCTGGAACTTCGCGGGATCGCGCAGGAAGTCCACGATCTCCTCGAGCTCGGCCTTGGCTTCGTCGATGCCGGCCACGTCTTCGAAGGTCACGCGGCCGTGCTTCTCGGTCAGCAGCTTGGCCTTGGACTTGCCGAAGCCCATGGCGCGCCCGCCGCCGCCCTGCATCTGGCGCATGAAGAAGATCCAGACGCCGATGAGCAGCAGCATCGGGAACCAGGAGATGAGGATCTGGAAGAGCGGGTTCACCTCGCTCTCCTCCGGGCGCGCGACGACGCGGACGCCCTTCTCCGTCAGGCGCGAGACGAGGGCCGGATCTTCCGGCGTGTAGGTGCTGAAGCTACGGCCATCGGCCAGCTGCCCCGTGACGGTGCGGCCCTGGATGACGACGTCCCGCACATGGCCGGAGTTCACCTCGCTCAGGAAGTCACTGTAGGCGACCTGCATCTGCGCCCGGCTGCTGGAGCTCGAAGGCTGGAAGAGGTTGAACAGCGCCACCAGCAGCAGCGCCACGATCACCCACAAGGCCAGGTTCCGGCCGAAATTGCTCACGCGCTTTTCCCCTCGCCGTGCCAATGGGGCCGGCATCTGGTGAATATGGTGCCTCGCCGCCCTGACGAAATGCCTAGCGCCGGGAGAATTCGCCGAGAGCGGCGAAATCCGTCACCGCCCCGGCACGGGGCGAGAACATCATGGGGCAGCTTACGGCCCATTCAGGTTGAAGATAGGCCAAGTGCGGGACCAGGACCAGCTTTCCATCTGTTGCCCTACGTACAGCCGGCAGCCTCGCCAGGGCGGCGGCCGGTAGATGCCGGGCCCGGCTGCGAAAACTAGCGGCGGCCGAGCCCAACGGGCCGATCTCCATGCCTTCGGCGAGAGCGCCCATGGGGCGGAAGCGCCCGTCCCAGACGGCGCCGGCATGCGTCGGCCCCGCCTCGCGGACCAGCCACCGCCCGCCCCTCAGCCAGCAGGCCCCGCCGAGGGATCCCTCACCCCTGGCCAGCAGCCTCGCGACTGCGGCATGGCTCGGCGCATGCTCGCCGCCGCCCACCGCACGGATCAGCGCCGCCATCAGCCGGCGCGCGGCCTCGTCGCGGCCCAGGCGCTCACGGTCGATCTCCGCGCAGCCTTCGGGCAGGAGGCGAACGGCCTCGGCAAGCCGGCCCGCGACCTGCCAGGCCGCCCGCGCCCGGCGCCGCGTATAGGCCTTGGCCGCGCGCGCCGCCGCCGAAACCTCCCCGGCCGCACGGAGCCGGGCGCGGGCGAAGCGCGGGTCGGCGTTGGAGGGGTCGAGCACGGGACGCATGGTCCAGCCCTCCAGGGTGGCAGCGAGGCGGGCGCGGGGCACGCCGAGCAGCGGCCGAAGGATCAGCGCCTCCTCCGCCACGGAAACGGGAGCCATGCCCGCGAGGCCGTCGCCCGCGCTGCCGCGCAGGGCGCGGAAGAGCACGGTTTCCGCCTGGTCCTCGAGGTGATGCGCCAGCAGAAGGTGCGGGGCGCCGACCTGCCGGCAGGCATCGAGCAATGCGCTGCGGCGCGCCGCGCGCGCCCGCTCCTGCAATCCGGGGCCGCCCGGCATGCCCAGCGTCAGGACGCGCGCCTGAATGCCCTGCTCGGCGAGCCCGGCCGCGACGCCAGCCGCTTCGCCGGCACTCTCTGCGCGGAGCCCGTGATCGACAATGAGCGCGATGACCCGCGCGCCACCCCATTCATGCGCCAGACGCGTCAAGGCCAGGGAATCCGGCCCGCCCGAGCATCCCACGGCGATCAGATCGGCAAAAGGCCCCAAGGGAGCCATGAGCGCCGCGAACTCGGCGCCGGAAAGACGCCCGGCGCCGCTCACATCACCGGCACTGGGAGCGCTGGCGGGCCGCGGTGGCCCGCGCCGCCATGGGCGCCGGCAGGTTCGGGAACTGGCTGCGAAGGTCGTTCAGCGTGTCGCAGGCCTCACGCTTGTTGCCGAGGCTCTGGAAGGAATTGGCGAGGCCGATCAGCGCCTCGGGCGCACGCGGCCCGGTGCGGGCGCGCGTGAAAGCCTCGTTGTAGGCGATCGCGGCGTTGCCGAAGTCGCGCTTACCGGTCAGCGCATCGGCCAGCAGCATCTGGCCCGCCACGGCGTTGGCGCCGCGGCCCGCCAGCGCTTCGCGTGCCGCGGCTTCGGCGGCGGCATAGTCGCGGCGGCCCAGCGCGGCCTGGCCCTCGGCCAGCGCGCGGTCCGGCGTGCGCGGCGCGGGCGCGCCCGTGCTGGTGGTGGGGGGCGCGAGCGGCGGGGCCTGCGGCGCCGGGCGGCTGGGTGCGGGCGCCGCGGCGCCACCGCCCCCACCAGCTCCGCCCTGGCCGAGGCGGAACTCCATGTCCCCCTGGTATTTCTCGAAATCCTGGCGGAGGCGCTGGTTTTGGTTCTCCAGCACGTCCACGCGGCCACGCAGCCGGCGGACCTCCTCCTCCAGATTGCTCACCCGGTCGAGCAGCGAACCGACGAGCTCCCCGCTGCCGGCGGAACCGCGCGAGGAAGAGGGCGGGGGCGAACTGCGTCCGCCGCCGCCCATTCGCAGCTGCTCCATCTCCTGCCGCAATTGCAGGATCTGGTTCTGCAGCGCGATCCCCTCGCGGCTGTCCATCTGCGCCGCGGCCGGCGTGGCCAGCAGCGTCAGACCCAGCAGAAGAGCTGCCCGCCGCATGGCCGCTTAGCGGACGACCGTGACGGCCCGGCGGTTGCGCGCCCAGGCGTCCTCGTTCGAGCCCAGCGCGTCCGGACGGTCCTTGCCGTAGCTGATCGTCTGAATGCGGGTGCCCGCCACGCCGTTCGCCACCAGCACGTCACGCGCGGAGTTCGCGCGGCGCTGGCCGAGGGCGAGGTTGTACTCGCGCGTGCCGCGCTCGTCGGTGTGGCCTTCGACCATCACCTGGTTCTGCGCGTACTGGGCGAGCCAGCGGGCCTGGCGCTCGAGCACCGGGCGCTGATCGGCGCGGACGGAGCTGGCGTCGAAATCGAAGAAGACGCGGTCGCCGACATTGGCGACTAGGTCTTCCTGGCTGCCCGGGCGGGCCGTGCCGGAACCAGCGCCCGCGCCGCCCGTATTGGCATTCGGGTCAGGGTCGTTGGAGCAGGCGGCGAGCAGACCCGCGGCCGCGATAGCGGTCATAAGCTTCGACATGGCGGCCATGGTGATCTCCTTGCTGCCTTACTATCTTACTATCTTACTTACTTGCGGCACGGACCGGCACAGTGGTGCCCGGTTGCGTTGCAGCACGGAAAGGATGCCTAGACCCGCCCCATGGCGCAATCAAGGCAGAAGGCCCCGCGCGCGGCGCAATCCGCCTATTCTGCGCGGTCTTTCTCCTGACTATTATGCCAGGGCATACACTCGCCAACCGGAACGTTTCGACATCCTTCCGTCAATGTCAGCTGATCAACGGCGACCAGCTCGGGTCGGTTGCATCGGTCGGCGTCACGACCTGCCGCTCGTTGAAGCCCGCGATGTCGATCGAGGACAACCGCGCCGAGTAGCCCCCGCCGCGGTTATCGCGCGCGGGCGACTCCCGGTAGAACATCAGCACGCGGCCATTGGGCGCGAAGGTCGGCCCTTCCATCCCCCAGCCCTCGGACAGGATACGCTCGCCCGAGCCGTCGGGGCGCATCACGCCGATGGCGAACTGGCCGCGACCGATGCGCGTGAAGGCGATCAGGTCCCCGCGCGGCGACCAGACCGGCGTCGCATAGCGGCCATTGCCGAAGCTGATGCGCCGCGCCCCGCCGCCGCCGGCGCTCATGACATAGAGCTGCTGGTCGCCGCCCCGGTCCGAGTTGAAGACGATCTGCGTGCCGTCCGGAGAGAAGCTGGGCGAGACGTCCAGCCCGCCGCCGCTGGTGAGCTGCCGCTCCCGCCGCGAGGCCAGGTCCACCACGAAGATATTGGCGTCGCCGCCCCGGATGGCCGAGAGCACCACCGAGCGCCCATCGGGCGAGAAGCGCGGCGAGAGCGTCATACCGTTGAAATTGCCCAGGACTTCCTGCCGCCCGCTCTCCAGGTTGAAGAGATACACGCGCGGCTCGTTGCGCTGGTAGGACATGAAGGCGATGCGGGTGGCATCCGGGTGCCAGCGCGGCGTCAGCGCCTGGAACTGGCCGTCGGTCAGGAAGCGGTTGTTCTCGCCGTCCTGGTCCATGATGGCCAGGCGCCGGACGCGCCGGTCGCGCGGGCCGCTCTCGGCGATATAGGCGATGCGGGTGTTGAAGTAGCCTTCCTCGCCCAGCATGCGCTTGTAGATGTCGTCCGAGATGATGTGCGCGATCTGCCGCCAGTTGGATGCCGTGGCGTTGTAGGCCGTGCCCAGCGCCTGCTGCTCGGGCAGGATGTCCCAGAGGCGGAACTCCACGCGCAGGCGATCGCCGCTGCCATCCACCCGCCCGGTCACCAGCGCCACCGCGCCGATCACGCGCCAGTCCTGGAAGCGGGGCGTCTGGGCCGCCGCTTCCGGCGTCTGGATGAAGGCCGCGCGGTCCACGGGCCGGAACAGGCCGGAGCTGCGCAGGTTATTGGTGATGACGCGCGAGATCTGCTGGCCGATCCGGGCGCCATCGCCGCTCGTCCCCGCCATGTCGGGAATGGCGATCGGGATCGGCTCGGTCCGCGCGCGGGTGATGTCGACGATGGTCGGCTGGTTGCCGCTCTGGGCAGCCGCCGGCAGCGGGGTCGTCCAGATCCCTGGGGCGACCATGGCGGCCGCGCCCCCGGTGAGGAGCATGCGGCGGTTCAAGCTGGGCATCGTCACGATGGCAAATCTCCGGTGACTGGGACGATCTCGCGATTCTGGCCCATGGGGGCACGCAGGTGAATCGCCGTCCTCCGATACATTCGTTTTGGGGCGAAACTTGGCCGCCCCTCCCCTCGGGTCAAGGCCTCATCGCAAGCCCAGGTCCCGCGGGTTGAAGCGGAAGACGGTGTTGCGAAGCGCCTCCAACCTATCGCGCGAGAGGGGCAGCGGGTTGCAGCGCGGGTCAAGAAGTGCGCGGCGTGCGGCTTCGTAGACCATGCGAGCACGCGGCTCGGTCGGCGGCGAGCCGTTGGGCAGCACTTGGCGGACCACGCCGCCGGCATCCACCTGCACCCGCATCTCCACGATGATGTTCTGGATGTTGGGCGCGCCGGCGTCCACGGCCCAGCACTCGCCGATCTTGTCGGCGAGGCCGGCGCGCTCGGCGGCCGTCAGGTTGGCGGTGCCGGTCGGCACGCCACCGCCCTGCTGCGGCGCGCTCGGGCGTGGATTGGCGCGGGCGGTCGGCGCTTCCTGCTGGCGCTGCGCCTGGCGCAGCCGCTCCAGCGTGTTCAGCACGGACTGGCTGCGCTCCTGCGGGCGCTGGACGGGCGGCGTCTGGCCGGTGCCGGGCGTGGTCGCCGGCTCGGGCGGCGGCGGCACCGGGGGCGGCGGCAGCGGCAGGGGCGGCGTCGGGCGCGGCGGGGCGGGCGTCGGCGCGGCGGGCGTGGGCGGCGTCGGCGCCTGGGCCTGCTGCTGCGGGCGCGGCGGCATGGGCACGGGCGAAGGCGCGGGCTCCGGCGGCGGGGGCGCGGGCGTGGGCCGCGCCGCCTGGGCCGGCGGGCTGGGCGTGGGCGCCGGGGCGGGCGGCGGAGGCGGCGGGGGCGGCGGGGGCGCGGGCGGGGCGTCGCGCGGCGTCTCGACGTCCGGCGGCTCGGGCGTCGGCGGGGCGGGCACGGGGGTCGGCGGCGCCGGGTGCGGCGCGGGCGTCTCGCCCTGCGCCATCTCGGCCGGGGCGATCAGTTCCACCTCGATGGCCTGCTCGCGCGGCTCCTCGATCCGACGGCGGTCGAAGTCGAGCAGGATCGCGACCAGCAGCACGATGTGCAGACCGACCGAAATCCCAAGCCAGAGGCGGAAACGCCGCTCCTCCATGGTCAGCGCGGCGCCGAACCTCGCGCCGGGGGGTTCGCGGGTGTTGCGGAAGGCCGTGCCGCGGCGGGGGGAGCGGCGGGCGTGGCGGGCGTTGCCGGGCGGGCGGCAGGGCCGGCCTGCTCGGCCAGCAGCGCGACGCGGGTGAAGCCGCCGGCGCTGATCGTGCCCATGACCTCCATGACGCGGCCGTAGGAGATGCCGCGGTCACCGCGCACGAAGATGCGGCGCTCCGGCTGGCCGGCGGGCTGGTTGCGGGCGATGGCCTGCAGCTGCTCCACCAGGCCCTCCAGCGGAACCTCGGTCTCCTGCAGGAAGATCCTGCCCTCGGTGTTCACGCTGATGGTCAGGGGCTCCTGCTCCTGGTTCAGCGGCTGGGCGGTGGTCTTGGGCAGGTCCACCGGCACGCCCGAGGTCATCATGGGCGCGGCCACCATGAAGATGATGAGCAGCACGAGCATGACGTCCACGAAGGGCGTCACGTTGATCTCGGCCATCGGGCGGTATCGTCCGCCCGCGCCGCGCTTCATGAGGGGGCCGGCCATGGCGCCTTACTCCGCGGCGGCGCGGCTGGAGGCGTTGGCCGCCGCCTCGGTCTGGCGCGCGAGGATGGCGCCGAACTCGGAGGCGAAGCCCTCGAGCCGCGCGGCGAACTTGCCGAACTTGGAGGCCAGCATGTTGTAGATGAGCACCGCCGGGATGGCCGCCACGAGGCCGATGGCCGTGGCGAAGAGCGCCTCCGCGATGCCCGGGGCCACGACCGCGAGGTTCGTGTTCTGCATGCCCGCGATGGCGGTGAAGCTGTTCATGATGCCCCAGACCGTGCCGAAGAGGCCCACGAACGGCGCGGCCGAGCCGGTGGAGGCCAGGAAGGTCATGCGCTTCTCCATCCGCTCCATCTCGCGCTGGATGGTGACGGCCATGGCGCGCTCCACGCGCTCTCGTGTGCCGGCGACCATCATGGCCCCAGCTCCCGCGGCCGTGCTGGCGCGCCATTCGCGCATGCCGACCACGAAGACGGCGGCCATGGGGTGAGAGGGGTGCTCGCCCTGGGCGCGCTCCAGGTCGTCCAGGCTGCCGCCGCGCCAGAACCGGTCCTCGAACTCGTCCGATTCCTGCCGCACGCGGCGCAGCATGGAGAACTTCTCGAAGGCGATCGCCCAGACGACGACGCTGGCGGTCAACAGGCCGATCATGACCAGCTTCACCACCCAGTCGGCCTGCATGAACAGGGCGAGGATGGAGAGGTCGTGAGCCGCCGCGAGCGGCGTGGAAGTCACGGGATTCAAGGGGCTGTGCCTCCAAGAGAACTCGTTTCGGGCGGGACGATCCGGGCGCGAAGTTCACCCAGCCATGGTTCGGGCAGGCGGCGCGGGGCCAGGCTCGCCACGTCCACGCAGGCGAGCGTGACCTCCAGCAGGGCCAACCCTTCCTCCCCCCGCATCACCTCCTGGCTGAGCAGAAGGCTCGCGGATGCGCGCCGGATGCGGGTTACCACGGTCACCTCATCGTCGAGTCGCGCCGGGCGTGCATACTCCACCGTGACGCGCCGCACCACCATGAAGCAGCCATGTAACCGCTGCATGTCGGAATGCGGGACGCCCATGTCGCGCAGCGCCTCGGTCCGCGCGCGCTCGGCCCAGCGGAGATAATTGGCGTGGTAGACGACGCCGCCCGCGTCCGTGTCCTCGAAATACACCCGGATTTTCAGGCGGTGGGCATGATCCGCGCTCATTTCGGGCCCAGCAGGTCGGGTTGGATGGCGCTTCCGGCCGGCGGGGTCATGCCGAGGTGCCGCCAACCCGCATCGCCCAGCACGCGGCCGCGCGGGGTGCGGAGGACCAGCCCCTCCTGGATGAGGAAGGGCTCGATCACGTCCTCCAGCGTGTCGCGGCTCTCGGAGAGCGCGGCGGCCAGGGTCTCGATGCCCACGGGCCCGCCATGATGGTGCTCGGCGATGCGGCGGAGGTAGCGGCGGTCCATGGCGTCCAGGCCCTTGGCGTCCACCTCGAGCCGGGCGAGCGCGGCATCCGCCATGGCGCGGTCGGCCACCCGGCCCTCGACCAGGGCGAAGTCGCGGACCCGGCGCAGCAGGCGCCCGGCGATGCGTGGCGTGCCGCGGCTGCGGTTCGCGATCTCGCGCGCGCCGTCCTCGGCCAGGGCGAAGCCGAGCTTCTCCGCGCCGCGCCGCACGATCCGCAGCAATTCCTCGGGCGTGTAGAGGTTGAGGCGCAGCGGAATGCCGAAGCGGTCCCGCAACGGCGTGGAGAGCAGCCCCGCCCGCGTGGTGGCGCCGACCAGGGTGAAGGGCGGCAGGTCGATGCGGACGGTGCGCGCGGCCGGCCCCTCGCCGATGATGAGGTCGAGCTGGAAATCCTCCATCGCGGGATAGAGGGTCTCCTCGATGGTCGGCTGCAGGCGGTGGATCTCGTCCACGAAGAGCACGTCACGCGGCTGCAGGTTGGTCAGGATGGCCGCGAGGTCGCCCGCGCGCTGCAACACGGGGCCGGAGGTGGCGCGGAAGCCGACGCCGAGCTCGCGCGCCACGATCTGGGCCAGCGTCGTCTTGCCGAGGCCCGGCGGGCCGTGCAGCAGAACGTGATCCAGCGCCTCGCCGCGCGCGCCGGCGGCCTGGATGAAGATCGAGAGGTTCTCGCGCAGCAGCTTCTGGCCGGTGAACTCGGAGAGGAGCTGCGGGCGCAGGCTGGCCTCGCCCGCATCCTCCTCCTGGCGGTCGCCGCTGCTCAGGCGCTCGCTCATCGGGCCGACTCACGCAGGGCCGCGGTGATGAGGGCGTTGAGCTCCCTGCCCTCGCCCAGCTGCGCCGCGGCCCGCGCCACCGCGCGCTCCGCCTCGGGCCGCTTGAGGCCGAGGTTGAGCAAGGCGCTGACGGCATCGGCCTCCGGCGTCTCGGGCAGCGGCGTGGGGATGGCGGCGGCGCCGCCGTCGGCCTCGGGCGTCGCGCGGCCGACCGCCCATTTCTGCATCGCGGGCTCGTCGATGATGCGGTTGGCGGTGGCGGCGCCCAGCCCCTTCACCTCCGCAAGACGCTTGCGCTCCTTGCCCGCGATGGCGCTCGCGAGCTGGTCCGGGGCGAGGCCCGAGAGCACCAGCAGCGCCTTCTGCGGGCCGACCGTCTTCACCTCGATCAGCGCGCGGAAGGCCTCGCGCTCGGAGGCGTCGAGGAAGCCGTAGAGGGTGATCGCGTCCTGGCTGACGCGCGTCTCGACGAGCAGCTTCTGCTGGCCGTCGCGCGCCGTCAGCCGGTCCAGCGTCTTGCGGCTGCAGGAGACGAGATAGCCGACGCCGTTGACGTCCAGCACGCAGGCGCCATCCTGGGTGGATTCCACGATACCGCGCAGGCTGCCGATCATGCCGGCCCCCGATGGCCTGGGGCGCGCGGGCGCCGGAGGGCTGGATCGGCCGCCATCAAACCTGCACCAGCCGGGCCAGGAGGTTCTTCGTGCCGCGGTGATGCGCGTGGCAGATGGCGATGGCCAGCGCATCCGCCGCGTCCGCGCGCTTCAGCACGGCACCCGGCAGCAGCCGCTTCACCATGTCCTGCACCTGGACCTTGTCCGCATGGCCGGTGCCGACGACGGCGCGCTTGACCTCCATCGCCTGGTATTCCGCGACGGGCAGGCCCGCCAGCGCCGGCACCAGCAGCGCCACGCCGCGCGCCTGGCCGAGCTTGAGCGCGGCGGCCGGGTTCTTGTTCACATAGGTGTGCTCGACGGCCGCCTCGTCCGGCGTCCATTCGCCGATGAGGTGCGAGAGCCCGTTGTGGATCTCGACCAGCCGGCGCGAGAGCTCCTCGCCGGAGGAGGTGCTGATGGCGCCCGCCGCGACGAAGCGCAGATGCGAGCCCGCGCTCTCGATCAGCCCCCAGCCGGTATGCGTCAGGCCAGGATCGAGCCCGAGGATGCGGGTCGGGGAATTGCCGGCCGGCCGACTCACGCGCCGCTCCTCGGCGCTGCGCGCCAGCGGGGCTCCACGATCGGACGGCATCGCAACTCAGCCGGAAAGCTTCGCCAGGACGGCGTCGCTCACCTCGAAATTGGCATAGACCTGCTGCACGTCGTCATGGTCGTCCAGCGCGTCGATGAACTTCAGCACCGAGCCGGCCGAATCCTCGTCCAGCGGAACGGTGAGGTTGGGCTTCCATTCCAGCCGCGCCGCCTCGGGGTCTCCGAAGCGGGCCTCCAGGGCTTCGCGCACCGCGCCCAGATCCTCGGGCGCGGTCAGGATCTCGTGCCCCTCCTCGGAGCTGGTGACATCCTGCGCGCCAGCCTCGATGGCCGCCTCCAGCACGGTATCGGCATCGCCGATCGAGACGGGGAAGCGGATGGCGCCCACGCGGTCGAACTGGAAGGCCACCGTCTCGCCCATCGCGCCGCCATGCTTGCTGAACATGGAGCGCAGGTCGCTGGCCGTGCGGTTGCGGTTGTCGGTCAGGGCCTCGACGATCAGGGCCACGCCAGCCGGGCCGCGGCCCTCGTAGCGGACCTCGGCATAGTCTTCGCCAGCCCCGGCGCCGGAGGCCTTCTTGATGGCCCGTTCCACCGCGTCCTTGCTCATGTTCGCGAGGCGAGCGGCCACCAGGGCGGCACGAAGCCGCGGATTGTGGGCCGGGTCCGGCATGCCGGACTTGGCGGCGACGGTGATCTCGCGCCCGATCTTGGCAAAGGCCCGAGCGCGCTTGGCGTCCTGCCCGCCCTTGCGGTGCATGATGTTCTTGAACTGGGAATGGCCGGCCATGATGTCTTCAGAAATCGGTTGAAGTCGCGGTTGCATATAGCGTCCGGTCGCGAGTTTCGCCACCATGGGGGCATGGACACGCACCTGCCCGTCGCCGATCCCCACGCGATTACCACGGCCGAGGCGCTGGAGGCCCTCTACGGGCGCCCTTCGGAGCTCGCGGCCAACAAGTCCACGGACCGGCTGGACCCCGTGACCCTGGCCTTCATCGCGGCGAGCCCTTTCTGCCTGCTGGGAACCCAGGGCTCGCGCGGCAACCACATCACCCCGCGCGGCGACGCCCCGGGCTTCGTCCTGGCGCTGGACGAGAAGCACCTGATGCTGCCGGACCGGAAGGGCAACAACCGGCTGGACGGCTATCGCGACATCATCGAGGACAACCGCGTCTCGCTGCTCTTCCTCGTCCCCGGCATGGGGGAGACGATGCGCGTCCACGGCCGCGCGACCATCTCGACCGACCCGGCGCTGCGCGAGCGCTGCATCGCGCAGGAGAAGGTGCCGACCTCCGTGCTGATCGTGGAGGTCCAGGAGATCTTCATGCAATGCGCCAAGGCCATCATGCGCTCCGACCTCTGGGACGGGCGTAAGAAGGCGGCGGGCGTGCCGAGCATGGGCGCGCTGCTGCTGGCCCACAAGAAGAACGGGATGGATCCCGCGGCCTATGACGCGGTGGCCGAGGAGCGGCTCCGCGCCAACATGTATTAGGCGACGCGCCCCGTCGCCATCCGCGCCGTCGCGACGAAGCTGCGCGGGCCATCGGCGCCCCAGGCGCGGCGCAGCGCGCCTTCCAGCCTCCCGCGCGCCGGCGCCTCCAGCCCCGCGACGAAGGCGCCCACGATCCCCTGCCCCGTGAGCCAGGGCGACCACCAATCGTCGAAGCCCTGGAAGTCCTGCCGGATGGCGATGTCCCGCTCCCGCACGTCATGCAGGCCCGAGGCCTCGAAGAGGCTGCGCAGGCGCCCGGGCGTGCCGATCGGGTGGGTCCAGTAGCGGTCCCGCCACTCCGCGCCCTCGCGCAACACCACGGCCGCCGTATCGGCCAGCAGGCGCAGGAAGGGAAAGCCGCCCCAGAAATCCCACATCGCCGTGGCGACCACCCCGCCCGGCACCGTCACGCGCGCCATCTCCTTCACGGCGGCAGGAGGGTCCGGCAGGAAGGCCATCACCAGCAGCCCCAGCGCCGCGTCCTGCGAGCCGGAGGGGATGCGCATGGACGCGATATCGCCCACCTCGAACCGCGCCTCGGGAATGGCGGCGCGGGCGGCCTCCACATAGGCCTCGCCGACATCCACGCCCGTGGCCTGCGCGGTCGGGTCCCGCGCCAGGATCGCGGCGGTCAGCGCCCCGGTGCCGCAGCCGGCATCGAGAACCTTCGCCCCCGGCCGCAGGTCCAGCACATCCAGGAAGGGCTCGGCGAGCGCACGGCTCCAGCGGCCCATGCTGTGCTCATAGGCCACCGCATCGGTGGCGATGTAGGCGCTCATTCCCGTCAGGCTTCGCGCGTGTAGCGGAAGTTGCAATGCGTCGCGCCGGACATGATGGTCTGCGTGCGTTCGAGCTTCATGCGCGGATCATAGCCCTCGCAGAACGCGCCGTCTCGGTTGCAGGAGAGCACGGCGCCCAGCTTGCCCAGCCCCATCTCGCGATAGCTCTCGGCATAGCGGCAGCGCGTCACGTTGAAGTCGAAATGCGTCTCGTCCTCGCGCAGCACGTCGATCCGCAGCGCATCGTCCAGCTTCCAGCGCTCCATCGACGCGGCGAAATGCGCGATGCTCGGCTCCGGCGCCTCCTTCGCGATCGTCGCCCCCGCCTGCCGGGCGAGCTTCACGACGGCGCGCGTCAGGATCTCCGTCGCCTTCTCCTCACCGATCTCCGCGCTCATCTCCTCGTACAAGCCCTTGGCGAAGGCGGCCTCGATACGGCGCTGCTCGAGGATGGAGACGGTCATGGTGAAGCTCCTGAAGTCGGTGCGTCAGGGTAGACCCGACCAGAACCTCAACTCCAGCCCTTCACCGGCGAAACCGGCACCGACCTCCCATCGCGACGGCCAGTCGATGCGCTCCGCGCCCCAGGACGCGGCGGAACGCAGGCTGTTCCACGGCGCGCCCGGCCCTTCGCGCCACATCACGCCGCCAGGCCCCATGCCGCCATGCAGGAGGAGTTCCAGCGAGAATTCCCGCCCGGCGCCGAGGGCCGGACCGAACCAGTAGCTCGGGCTGCGTCCCGGCGCGGCGGCGAGGATCACGCAGAGCCGCTGCTCCGGTCCGCGCAGCCCCATCCAGACAGCCGGCATCCGGTCCTCGGCCTGCGCGGCAAAGAGCGTCTGCGCGGCCGTATTCACGGATGAGGTGCGCCCCCGCAGGCCCAGCGCGCAGATTCGCGGCGCCGGATGCGCGGCGCGGATCCCCGTGAAGGCGGCGTCGCTCACGCCATGCGGGAGAATCTTCCATGTTTCGGCCGGAGGCAGGCGCAACGGCCAGCTCAGCCCCTCCCGCGCGCTCCCGCTGTCGTCGAGCACCTCGTAGCGCAGCCCTTCGGCGTCGAGGGCGGCGTGCAGCGCGTGCAGATACTCCACGCCCTCCGGCATGCGATGCGCCGTGCCCGCGCCGCCGGTCGTGACCTGGAGCACGCCCCGGTGCACCTGCACGTCGAAGGCCAGGATATGGCTGCACAGGTAGGCGAGCACATCGCCTTCCACGAGCGCATCCCAGAACGCCTCGCGGCAGCCGGGACCGATCTCGCGCTGCCAGTCGCCCTGGAAGCCGTTCACGGTAAAGGCCGGATGATGGCCGAGGACGAGCCGGTGGCGGGCATCGCGATGGCGATGAAGCTCCTCGCGCAGCCATTCCGTCTCGACCTGGCCCTCGCCGCCCAGCCCGGTCCAGAGCGTGTGCACGAAGATCATCGCGAGGTCGCCGCGCCGGACGGAATAGCTCAGCCCCTCCTGGCCCGGCGGTCCGTTGCGCGGCAGATGCGGCAGGGCGGCACGGAAGACGTCCTCGCTCATCCTGTCGTAGGCAGTGTGATTGCCGGTGGTGTGGTAGACCGGGATGCCGCGCGACCATTCCATCTCGACGCCGAGGAAGTGGCGCCACTGGGCGGCCAGCACGTCGGCGGACGGTGTCAGGCCGATCACCTCATCGCCCGGGAAAAGGATGAATTCCGGCGGCGGCGAGAGCCGCGCCAGCACCGCGTTCACCCGGGCCAGATTCGCCTCGTGAGGCGCGCCGGGAACGCCGGAGCACGCGTCCGCGTAAAGCACGAAACGATGGCCCTCGCCCCGGGGCCGCAACGCCGCAATGGTCATCGATGAACCTTCGCTATCCTCGCGGGAACCAGCGATAACCCGCGATGCCCAACACCAGCGAGAGGCCAAGCAACAGGAACCCTGCGCGGTAGCCCGCCTCGCCCACGCCGACCAGCGCCACGACCCAGCCGACCGCGATGGGCAGCGCCGCCGAGCCCAGCACCTGCGCCAGGTTCACCGTGGTCACGCCGCGCCCGACCAGATGCTCCGGGAAGAGCCCCCGCCCCTGCGCCACCAGCAGGATGGAATAGGCCGAGAAGAAGCAGGACAGCATCAGCAGCAACACCGCCGCCGCCAGCGGAATGCCGGGCCAGAACGCCAGCCCCGCCATCGCCAGGATGACGATGACGGCGGAGGTCACCACCGCCGGCTCCCTCCCCAGACGCCGCTCCATGAAGGGCAAGGCGAGCTGCCCCGCCGGCACGGCGAGGCCCATCGCCAGCAGCACCGCTCCGCGGCCGCCCGCGTCGAGCCCATGCACGTCGTGAAGGTAGGGACCCGCCCAGAGCGCCAGCAGCGTCGCCATCACGGCATAGGCGAAGCAGTGCATCGAGAGAATGCGCGCCAGCCCCGGCGTGGCCCAGACGGTGAACTGCCCGGCCAGGACCTCGCCCAGGGTTTCGCGCGCGCGGACGCGCGTTGCGAAGCCCGGCGGCGCGTCCTCCGCCCAACGCCACCACAGCACGCCGAGCACGATGGTCGCGACCGCGCTCAACCCGTAGGCGCCGCGCCAGCCCACCAGCCCGGACATCACCGCCAGCGGCGCGCCCGCGATCAGGATTCCGGCCTGGCTCCAGGCGAAGATCGCGCTCATGGCCTTCGTCATCGCGGGGCCCGCATGCCAGCGCCCGGCCAGCACCACGGCCGACATGAAGCTGGCCGAGCAGCCGAGCCCCAGCACGAAGCGCGCGGCGAGGAACTGCGTGCCGTCCTGCGCCAGGGCCTGCGCGGCGGCGCCGATCACGGCCAGCGCCGTCAGCGCTGTGACGAGCCGGCGCGGCCCGATGCGGTCGAGCCCCACGCCCACCGGGATCTGCGCCACCAGCAGCGCGAAGAAGAAGGCGGTATTGGCCGCGCCCAGCGCCGCGGGACCGAGCCCGAGATCCAGCGCAAGCTCCGGCGCCACGACGCCGACGGCGCCGCGATGGAATTGCGAAGCCGCCGTCATGGAGGCCAGCGCCACGCCGACGCGCGTCACGGGCGTCATGGTGCCAACAGCGAATGCATCAGCACCATCCGTCGCAGATCCGGCCGCGATTCGGCCGGAGGCCGCGCCTGGCGCCTGAGGGCGCAGAAAGTCTCATGCGGTGATGCCGAACTCCGAGGAGAGGGCTCGCTTCCCTTCGGGGGTGCAGGCCAGCCGCCGCCGCTGGACCAGATCCGTCGCCGCGGGCTCGATCCGGTTGAGCCAGCGCCGGGCGATCAGCATGGAGGTGATCTCCCGCCCCAGCCCGCCGGAGAGATGCGGCCGCCGTTCCGACCAGTCCATGCAGTCGCAGGCAAAGCGCGGCGCCTTGCGCGCGGCGGCGAGATCGACGCCGAGCCTGCCGAGACGCTCCTCGCCGCGCGCGGTCAGATCCCATCCGCCGGGCGCCGCCGCGATCCATCCGTCGCCGCTCAGCCGCTCATGCAGCGCCACGCCGAGGCGCCCGGCCACGTGATGCCAGCAGAGCCGCGCCTGGCGGAAGGCGTCGCCATGCGGCCAGGATTTGCGCGGGCTTGTCTGCGGCAGCGCGATCAGCGTCTCGAGCGCCGCCGCGACCTCCTCGCCCGCCAGGCGGTGGTAGCGGTGGCGCCCCTGGGCGTGGACCGAGACGAGGCCCGATTCCACCAGCGTCTTCATCTGCCCGCTCGCCGCCGCCGCGCCGATGCCCGCGACGCGCGCCAGTTCCCCGGCCGTCAGCGCCTCGCCCGGCAGCAGGGCCTGGAGCATGGCGGAGCGCGAGGGGTCGCCGATGACGCTGGCGATGGTGGCGAGACTGGACATGACAGCCTTCTACACCCGGGCGCCGGAAATTGCTTCGGGGGGTACCGAAGCGAGCCCCACCCTCCCGGCGCGGGCCGATCGGCGGCAGGATGGCCCGATGCGCCTGTCCCTCATCGCCCTTGCCCTTCTTCTCGCCGCGCCTCTCCAGGCGGCCGAGATCAAGCTGGCCAGCTGGAACATCGCCTGGCTGACGCTGCGCCACGCCGGCGACCCCGCCCTTCCGCGCGACCTCGCGACCCGCCGCCCCGCCGATTTCGAGCGCCTGGCCGCCTATGCCCGGCGCCTCGACGCCGACGTGGTGGCGCTGCAGGAGGTGGACGGCACGGACGCCGCGGCCCGCGTCTTCGACCCCGCGCAATACGCGTTCCACTTCACCGAGGAGCACGACGTCCAGCGCCCCGGCTTCGCCATCCGCCGCGGCATCCCCTTCACCCGCAATCCGGACCTGGAGGAGCTCGACCTCATCCCCCGCGCGCGGTTCTCGCTGCGGCGGGGCGCGGATGTGACGCTGCATCTCGGCGAGCAGCGCCTGCGGCTGCTCTCCGTGCATCTCAAGGCCGGCTGCCGCGAGGGCCCGCTGGACGGAAGCCGCGACTGCGAGAGCCTCGGCCAGCAATCCGCCGTGCTGGCGCGCTGGATCGCCGAGCGCCGCGAGGAGCGCGCCGCCTTCATCGTGCTGGGCGATTTCAACCGCCGCATGCAGGGCAGCCGCGACGCCTTCCTGGAGGAGCTTCGCGCCGCCGCTCCGCTGACGCGCGCCAATGAGGGCGTGTCGGATCCCTGCTGGTCGGATGCGCGGGGCGGGCGGCCCTTCATCACGCACATGCTGCTGGGCGGGCGCGCGCGCGAATGGATGGTGCCGGGCAGCCTGCGCGTCATGGTCTATGCCGAACGCGACTGGTCGCTGCGCGAGCGCATCTCCGACCACTGCCCGCTCAGCATCCGGCTCCGGGCCGGTTGAGGTGCTGACCTTCCTGCGCATCACGCTGCCGCTCGCGGCCGTGAACTTCCTGAACCAGGCGAGCCGCGCGGTGATGGCCGTGATCGGCCCGCTGCTGGCGGTGGAGTTCGCGCTCTCGGCCTCCGATCTCGGCCTGCTCGCGGCAGTGCTCTTCGCGGCGTACGGGCTGTCGCAACTGCCCGTCGGCGTGGCGCTGGACATGTTCGGCGCGCGGCGGGTGCAAACGGTGCTGGCGCTGACGGCGGGGCTCGGCTTCCTGATCTGCGCGATGGCGGGGAATGTCTGGCTGCTCGGCCTCGGGCGCTTCGTCACGGGCGTGGGCATCTCGGCCGGGCTGATGGCGATGCTCAAGGCCAATACGCAGTGGTTCCCGCGCGAGCGGATCGCGGCCATGACGGGCTCCGGCGTCTTCGTCGGCGCGCTGGGCGGCATGGTCGCGACGCTGCCGGTGCAGGCGCTGCTGCCCGTCATGGGCTGGCGCGGCGGCTTCCTCATCTTCGCGGTGCTGAGCTGCGTCATCGCCACCTGGATCTGGTTCTCGGTGGACGACGCGCCGCCGGGCGCGAAGAAGGCGCCCAAGCGCGGGCTCGCGGCGGAGATCGCCGCCTACGGGCCCATCTTCCGCCATCCCTACTTCCTGCGCTTCGTGCCCTCCATGGCCATGCTGACGGCGATGAACTTTGTCTACCAGGGCCTCTGGGCCGGCCCCTGGCTGCGCGACGTCGCCGGGCTGAACGATACCGACCGCAGCCTCGTCCTCTTCGTCTATGCCTGCGGCGCCGCCACCGGCAGCCTGGTGAGCGGCCAGGCGGCAAGCCATTTCCAGGCGCGCGGCCATTCGCCCATGCTGGTGCCCTTCGCCTGCATCGGCGTGCTGATCGCGATCCAGGCCGTACTGATCCTGGCCCCGCCCATGGGCCTCACCGCCCTGGGCGCGATCTGGTTCACCTTCGCCATGATGGCGACGGCGGGGCCGACCGGATATGCCGCCGTGGGCCAGCGCTTCGGCCCCGAGCTCGCGGGCCGCGTCGGCACCGCGATCAACTCGACGATGCTCGCCATCGTCTTCGCGCTGCAATACGTGCTGGGCGCGATCATCGACCTCTGGCCGCGCAATGCCACGGGCGGATGGAGCGCGGAGGGCTATGTCTGGGCCGTCGGGCTCACCTTCGTGCTGCAGGCGGGCGCGCTACTTTGGTCTTGGCGCGGGCATAGGCTGCTGCCACGATCCCTCCCATGAAGAAGATCGACCTCAAGAAGATCGACATCGACAAGATCCTGGCGAAGTTCCGGGTCGAGACTGGGAAGGGCTTCCGCCTCAAGCGCTACGATCCGGCCGACACGGCAGGCCTCGCCCTCCCGAAGGGCGAGGCGGCCGAGCTGCTGCAATACGGCGTCTCGCGCCTCGCCGAGCAGCAGGACAAGCTCTACGCGCAGGACCGCTGGTCGGTGCTCTGCCTCTTCCAGGCGATGGACGCGGCGGGCAAGGACGGGACGATCAAGCACGTCTTCTCCGGGCTGAACCCGCAGGGCTGCAGCGTGATGGCGTTCAAGCAGCCTTCGTCGCGGGAGCTGGATCACGATTTCCTCTGGCGCCACATCGCCGACCTCCCGGCGCGCGGCCAGATCGGCATCCACAATCGCAGCTGGTACGAGGAGGTGCTGGTGGTGCGCGTGCACCCCAACGTGCTGGTGAAGGAGAAGCTGCCGCGCCAGGTCGTCACCAAGAACATCTGGAAGGAGCGGCTGGAGGACATCGCCGCCTTCGAACGCTATCTCAGCCGCCAGGGCACGCTGGTGCTGAAGTTCTTCCTCAACGTCTCGAAGGAGGAGCAGAAGAAGCGCTTCCTCGCTCGGCTCGACGAGCCGGAGAAGAACTGGAAATTCAGCGCCGCCGACGTGGCTGAGCGCCGCCACTGGGACGACTACATGCACGCCTACGAGCAGGCGATCTCGGCGACCGCGACGAAGAGTTCGCCCTGGTACGTGGTGCCGGCGGACCAGAAGTGGTTCACGCGCCTGGTCGTGGTCGCCGCCATCAACCGGGCGCTGAAGGGGCTGGACCTCGCCTATCCGCAGGTGACGGAAGCCGAGCGCGCGGAGCTGGCCGAAGCCAGGGCCGCGCTGGAGTGAGCGGCGGCGCAGATTGACAAGCGGCGGGCCCGGGATTGTTCTCCGGGCAACCGCGCCGGGCCTCACCGGCGCCTGAAAGGTGGCCCTCCATGCGGATTCTCTTCCTCGGCGCCGGCGCGCTCGGCGGCTATTACGGCGCCCGCCTCATCCAGGGCGGCGCGGCCGAAGTGGCCTTCCTGGTCCGCCCCCGCCGCCAGGCGCAGCTCGAGAAGGACGGGCTGGTCGTGAAGAGCGTGCTGGGCGACTTCGCCCTCCCGGTGAAGACCGTGAGCGCCGAGGCGCCCGGGAAGGACTGGGACGCGATCTTCCTGAGCTGCAAGGCCTATGACCTCGCCTCGGCGATCGACGCCATCCGCCCCGCCATGGGTCCCGGGACCGCCATCCTGCCGGTCCTGAACGGCTTCTCCCACCTCGACACGCTGCGCGAGGCCTTCGGCGAGAAGGCGGTGCTCGGCGGCCTCGCCAAGATCGCAGCGACGATGACGCCCGAGGGCCATATCCGCCACATGGCGCCCCCGGCCGACCTTATCTTCGGCGAGATCGCGGGCGGCATGTCGCCGCGCGTGGAGGCCCTGGCCGCCGCCTGGCAGCCCGCGCCGCACATCAAGACGACCGCGAGCGACAACATCATCGGCGAGATGTGGGCCAAGATCGTGATGCTCGGCTCCCTGGCCGCGCTGACGGTCATGATGCGCGCCAATATCGGCCAGATGATCCGCGCCGGCGGGCAGGAGATCGTGCTGCGCATGTTCCGCCTCTCGGCCGCCATCGCCGCGGCGAACGGCCACCCCGTCTCCGACGAGGCCCTGGCGGGGATGGAGCGCAACTTCACCAACCCGAAATCCACCTCCACCGCGTCCATGTTCCGCGACCTGCAGGCGGGCGGCGCGATCGAGGCCGACCACATCATCGGCTACCTCGCCGAAGCGGGCCGCAAGGCCGGGCTCGACGTCACGCTGCTCGATGCCGCGCTGGTGAACGCGAAATCCTACGAGGTGCAGCGCACGGAAGCCGCCGCATGATCACCGCCGCCGACCTCCGCCCCTATGCCGGATACGTGCTGCGCGACGCGCATGTGCCCGAACTGCCCAACCGCTACGCCGGCAAGGTGCGCGAGAACTACGACCTCGCCGACGGCAGCCGCATCCTCATCACCACGGACCGGCTGAGCGCCTTCGACCGCATCCTCTGCTCCATCCCCTTCAAGGGCGAGGTGCTGACGCAGACCGCGCGCTTCTGGTTCGAGCGCACGAAGGACATCTGCCCAAACCACGTCATCTCCTACCCCGATCCCAACGTCGTGGTGGGCCGCAGGCTCGACATCCTGCCGGTGGAGATCGTGGTGCGCGGCTACCTGGCGGGCACGACCGGCACCTCGGTGCTGACGATGTACAAGGCCGGCCAGCGGACGATGTACGGCCACACGCTGCCCGACGGCATGCGCGACAACCAGCGCCTGCCCGAGCCCATCATCACGCCCACCAGCAAGGAATTCGACGGCGGCCACGACGCGCCGCTGACGCCCGCCGAGATCCTGGAGAAGAAGCTGCTCACCCCCGGCCAGTGGGAGGAGCTGAGCGCGCTGGCGCTCTCCCTCTTCGCCCGCGGGCAGGAGATGGCTGAGGCGCGCGGCCTCATCATGGCCGACACCAAGTACGAATTCGGCACCGATCCCGAGGGTCGCATCGTGCTGGCCGACGAGATCCACACGCCCGACAGCAGCCGCTACTGGCGCGCCGGCACCTACATGTCGCGCTTCGAGGCGGGCGAGCGGCCGGAGAGCTTCGACAAGGACTTCGTCCGCAGCTGGGTGGCGGCGCGCTGCGACCCCTATCGCGACGAGATCCCGTCCATCCCGGAGGAACTGATCCTCGGCACGGCGGCCGTCTACATCGAGGCCTTCGAGACCATCACCGGCCAGAGCTTCCAGCTTCCCCCCGCCGATGCGGAGCCGGTGCTGCAGCGCGTGCGCCGGAACCTGCGGCCCTACTTCCCGGCCTGATTCACCGGGCCCGGCCATGGGGTCGGCCCGCCTTACTATCTTACCATCTTACTATCTTACCGCTCACCCACGAAAAACGCCCGGGGCATGGACCCCGGGCGTTGACGGCGGCGATCATAGCCGAAAAATCCGCGAAAACTCAACGGCGGCTTTACGCGGGCGCATGCTTCTTCAGCCGGAAGGAGAAGGCGATCAGCAGCAGCCCGTACAGGATGGCGTAGGCCCCGATCACGAAGACCAGCGCCAGCGCGCCCGCCGCCGGCTGGATCATCATGAAGATGCCCAAGGCCACCGAAAGCGCGCCGGCCGCGATCAGCGCCCATTCGTTGTCGATCTGCTTGCGCAGCGAGATGGCGCCCATGATCTGGAAGATGCCGGTCACGATCGCCCAGGCCGCGATGCACCACAGCAGCAGGATCGCGGTCATGCCCGGCAGGAAGATCGCGATCAGGCCGGCCAGCAGTCCCATCACGCCCACCAGCGCCAGCCACCAGCGCGAGGTCTGCCCGCCGCCCCCCACGGCCGCCCAGAGGGAGAACACCCCGTCCACCAGGGCGTAAATGCCGTAGAGCATCACCAGCGTGATGATCGTGACGCCGGGCCAGGCGAAGGTCAGCACGCCGAAAATGACGGCGCAGATGCCCTTCAGCAGGATCAGCCACCAATTTTGCGCGAGCGCGCCGAGAAGAGGCATCGGGACCGGCATGGCATCCTCCGGGGCGCGGCGGCGCCCTTGCATTCGTATTCATGGTAAGCTTCGGCCAAGCGCCTTGTCAGCCGATTCGGCGCCGACATGACCCGGAGATCTCCACGATGCTGCGTTGTACGGCCGAGAACGAACCCCTCGCCCCGCATGCCGGGTGCCTTTGCCACCGCCCCGAGATCCGGGCGGTGTCGGAACGGCTCGCGCGCGGCCTGTCGCGCCGCGGCTTCATGGCCGCGGCGCTGGCCAGTGCCGGCGCGGCACCGGCGCTGGCGCAATCCGCGGCGGCGCGCCCCATCGCCTTCACCAACTTCCGCCTCTTCGACGGCTCCGGCGGCGCGTTGCGCGATGGGCTGACCCTGCTGGTGGAGGGCGAGGCGATCCGCGCGCTGGCCACGGGCAACCCCGCCCCGCCGGAAGGCGCGCAGGTCATCGACTGCGGCGGCCGCACGCTGATGCCCGGGCTGATCGACGCGCATTGGCACACGCTCTTCGCGGCCGTGCCCCTGGCCGTGCTGCTGACCGCCGACATGGGCTACGTCCATCTCGCCGCCGCCGCCGAGGCCGAGCGCACGCTGATGCGCGGCTTCACCACGCTTCGCGACGCGGGCGGCCCCGTCTTCGCGCTGAAGCAGGCGATCGACGAGGGGCTGGCCACCGGCCCGCGCATCTACCCATCGGGCGCCATGGTCACCGGCACGGGCGGGCATGGGGATTTCCGCCAGCTCCATGAACTGCCGAGCCCCGGCAGCGGCGCCAGCGCCTCCGAGCGGACGGGCGGCAGCGCCATCATCGACGGGCCCAGCGACATGCGCCGCCGCGTGCGCGAGCAGCTGCTGCAGGGCGCCTCGCAGATCAAGCTCACGGGCAGCGGCGGGGTCTCCACCCCGCGCAGCCCGCTCGACGCGCTGACGCTGAGCCCCGCCGAGATCCGCGCGGCGGTGGAATCGGCGGAGGACTGGGGCACCTACGTGCTGGTCCATGCCTATACGCCCGCCTCGATCCTTCGCGCCCTCGATGCGGGCGTGCGCTGCATCGAGCATGGCCACCTGATGGACGAGGCGACGGCCGCCCGCATCGCCGAGAAGGGCGCTTGGCTCAGCACCCAGCCCTTCGCCGCCGACGATGCCCCCCGGCAATCGGGCCCGAGCGAGCGCGACCGCCAGCAGGTGGTGGCCGGCACCGACCGCACCTACGAGCTGGCGAAGCGCCACGGCATCAAGACGGGCTTCGGCACGGACATCCTGTTCTCCACCCAGCTGACGCCGCGGCAGGGCCTGCTGCTCGCCCGCATGGCCCGCTGGTACAGCCCGGCCGAGGCGCTGCGCCAGGCGACCTCGACCAATGCCGAGCTGCTGACGCTCTCGGGCCCGCGCAATCCCTATCCGCGCAAGCTCGGCGTCATCGAGCCGGAGGCCTATGCGGACCTGCTGGTGGTGGACGGGAATCCGCTGGAGAACATCTCCCTGCTGGCGGAGCCGGAGCGGAGCCTGGCGCTGATCATGAAGAACGGCCAGCTCTTCCGGAACCGGCTGGGCTGACGGCGCCCGCTCAGGCCAGTTTTCTGGGCCCGGCCGGCGTCTCGATCAGCGCGCGATAGCGCAGCGCCCCTCCGGCCCGCACGGAGGGGGGCCGGTCGATCCCGAGCGCCTGGTAGAGCGCCTGCACCTCGGCCGCGTCCGGATGCTCGAGCGTGAAGGACAGGAGGCGCGCCCCGAGATCCGCGATCGTGGCCATCGACCGCGGCTTGCCGCGCCGGTCGATGAGGGAGGGCGCGGCACCTCCCCAGGGCAGGGAGCCGTCATCGGGAATGGCGAAGTCGAAGGACGGATCTTCCCAGGGCAGCGAGACCTTCCGGCCGAAGATCCCCTCCCGGCCGCGCAGGACCGCATCGATCGGATCGGCCCGCGCGACCCAGCCCCGCAGGCGGCGGCCCGCATCCCAGTCGGCCCGGACCCGCCGGCCGTCGTCGACCCCGAACCAGCGCGGACGTCCCGGCCAGACGCCATCGGGGTCGAGCGCGACGATCTCCAGATAGATGCCGTCGCCGAGCTGAAGAAGGTGGTTGTGCGTGCCCATGTAGGCGTGGCGCTGCCCGAAGGGGACATCCAGGTCGAGGCAGGCGCGGACATGTGCCACGCCCTCGGCCAGGTCCGGCGCGATGACGGTGAGATGATCGAGTCGGAGCATGGCTTGGGTGACGCGTCCTCTCCGGCGCGAATCGGGGCGAGAGGATTCGAACCTCCGACCTCCTGCTCCCAAAGCAGGCGCACTACCAGGCTGTGCTACGCCCCGTCGTCCAGCGCTGTTTACGTGCAGGTTTCGAGTGCATCAAGCGGCTGGGGTTAGCTTGTTCTTCACTGCACGCCCTGTAGATGGGAAGGGGGCACGGCAGCCGCCGGCCCGTGGACAACAATCGGGAACTCCATATGCATTCGTTGAAACGCGCCGCCGGCGTGGCCGCGCTCTCCCTGGCCGTTCTTTCGCTGGGTGCCAGCGACGGCCAGGCGGTCGATCCCAACAACCCGCACCTGCAGTATTACGGGCAGTCGCAGTGCCGCGGCCGTGTCGAGATCACCAACGTCTACAAGGCCAGCAACGGCGCCAACAGCTACGAATACTACGTGAACCTGCGGGAGCGCTCGGGCAAGAACCTGACCGTGACCGTCGTCGTCGCGGGCTTCCCGAACACGGTGCATGCGGCGCAGCATCAGATCTTCAGCATCTATCGCAACGCCGGCTACGGCCACAAGTTCGGCACCGGCACCTTCGCCAATGTGGGGCCCGGCCAGGTGCAGATGCTCTACGACGCGGAGATGGGCAATGGCTCGCCCAGCATCCGCCTGGTGAACTGCTACTGACTTCGCGCGCTCGGCCTGAGGTGCTGCCTCAGGCCATCGGCTAGCCCGGCAGGACCTTGCCGGGATTCATCCGCCCCGCCGGGTCCAGCGTCGCCTTGATCGCGCGCATCAGCTCCAGCGCCACCGGCGATTTCAGCGCCGCCATGGAGGCGCGCTTGGACTGGCCGATGCCATGCTCGGCCGAGAAGCTGCCGCCCAGCTCCACCGCCAGTTCGCTGATCCGCTCCTCGAAATCCGGCGCGCGGACGAGCCATTCGGCATGGGTCATGCCCTGTGGCGCCTTCATCGAGAGATGGATGTTCCCGTCGCCCATATGGCCGAGCGCCGCCATCTGCCCCTCTGGCCAATGCGCCGCGATCAGAGCCTCGCTGCGTTCCAGGAATTCCGGCACGGCGGAGACGGGGACGCAGGTATCGGTCGGCAGGCCCGGCGCGTCGATGCGCGAGGCCTCGGGGAAGGTCTCGCGGATGTTCCAGAGGTTCTGGCGCTGCGCCTCGCTCTCGCAGATCACGACATCCTCCGCCTCGCCCGCTTCGAGGCCCGCCATCAGCGCGGCCTCCAGCGCCTCGCGCACCGGGATGGAAGGGTGGGTGCTGCCGGCCTCGACCAGCACGTACCAGGGCGTGGTGAGCGCCATGGGCTCGCGCACGTTGGTGCCGTGGCGCAGCGTGATCTCGATGCAGTTGCGCTGGATCAGCTCATAGGCCACGAGCTCGGCGCCGCTCTCCTGGCAGCGCGCATAGAGCTTCAGCGCCTCGCGCGGCGAGCGCACCGCGACCAGCGCCGTCTCCCGCTTCGCGAGTGGCGGGAAGAGGCGCAGGGAGGCCGCGGTGATGACGCCGAGCGTGCCCTCGCCCCCGATGAAGAGGTGACGCAGCGCGTAACCGGAATTGTCCTTCCGCACGCGGCGCAGGTCATCCAGCACGCGGCCGTCGGGCAGCACGACCTCCAGCCCCAGCACCAGCTCGCGCGCATTGCCGTAGCGGATGGTGCGGATGCCGCCGGCATTGGTGGAAAGCGCACCGCCCACCATGGCGCTGCCCTGCGCGCCGAAATGCAGCGGGAAGAGGCGGCCGACATTCGTCGCCGCGTTCTGCACGGATTCGATGATGCAACCGGCCTCGGCGACGAGCGAGTTGTCGAGGGGATCGACGTCGCGGATGCGGTTCATGCGCTCCAGGCTCAGCACCACGCTGGCCGGCCCCTGGGCCTGCGGCACCACGCCGCCGCAGAGCGAGGTGCGCCCCCCCGCCGGCACGATGGCCAGTCCGAGCCCGGCGCAGGCGCGCATGGCGGCGGAGACCTGCGCCGTGTCGGCGGGGCGCAGCACGGCCTGGGGCTGGCCGCGATAGACGCCGCGCCAATCCACCGAATAGGGAGCGATCTCGGCCTCGTCGCGGAGGCAGCCGGCGGGGCCAAGCAGGTCGGCCAGGGTATCGAGCTGAGGCATGCGCCGAGGCAAACCCGGCGGCCCCTCGGCGTCAAGCTGTTGACCCCGAAAGGATCGGGAGGGACCATCACGCCAAAGCAATGGGGGAGTCCGATGGAAGAGACCGATGTGGTCGTTGTTGGCAGCGGCTCGGCCGGCAGCGCGCTGGCGGGGCGGCTCAGCGAGGATCCCCGGATCCGCGTGACGGTGCTGGAGGCCGGCAGCCGCGACCGCAATCCCTGGCTGCACGTGCCCATCGGCTACGCCAAGACGATGTACCACCCCACCATCAGCTGGAACTTCGCCACCCAGGCGGAGGCGGAGTTGGGCGGGCGCTCGGTGCCCTGGCCGCGCGGCCGCGTGCTGGGCGGTTCCTCGGCCATCAACGGCCTCATCTACATCCGCGGCCAGGCGGAGGATTACGACCACTGGCGGCAGCTCGGCTGCACCGGCTGGGGCTTCGACGACTGCCTGCCCTACTTCAAGAAGGCCGAGCGGCAGGAGCGCGGCGCGGATGCGCTGCACGGCGCCGACGGCCCCCTCTCCGTCACCGACCTGCGCGAGAAGGGCGTGCTGGAGCGCGCCTTCATCGACGCGGCGAAGGAGCTCGGCTTCCCCGAGAATCCCGACTTCAACGGCCCGACGCAGGAGGGCGCTGGCTGGTACCAGGTGACGGTCCGCGACGGCTTCCGCTGCTCGGCCGCGACGGCCTATCTCAAGCCCGCGATGAAGCGGCCCAATCTGCGCGTCGTCACCGACGCGCATGTGGAGCGCATCCTCATCGAGGATGGCCGCGCGACGGGCGTGGTCTACCGCGTCGGCAACCAGACCCGCACGCTGAAGGCGGCGCGGGAGGTGGTGCTGAGCTCGGGCGCCATCGGCAGCCCGCAGCTGATGATGCTCTCCGGCCTCGGCCCGGCGGCGCATCTGGCCGAGATGGGGATCGAGGTGAAGCGCGACATCCCGGGCGTCGGCCAGAACCTGCAGGACCATCTGCAGGCCCGGCTGATGTACCGCGCGAGCCAGCGCGTCACGGTGAACGAGCGCATGGGCCTCTTCGGCATGGGCATGATGGGCGCGAAATTCGCGCTGACGCGGCGCGGTCCATTGAGCTTCGCCGCCGCCACCTCCGGCCTCTTCGCACGCGTGCTGCCGCAAAGCGCCACGCCCGACGTGCAGTTCCACTTCATTCCCTGGAGCGCGGACAGCGTGAAGGAGGGGCTGCACAAATTCCCCGGCTTCACGGTCAGCGTCTGCCAGCTCCGCCCCGAAAGCCGCGGGGAGATCCGGCTGGCCAGCACCGACCCGCTGGCCAAGCCCCATATCCACGCCCGCTACCTGACGAGCGAGACGGACAAGCAATGCATGGTGGAGGGCGTGAAGCTGGCGAAGCGCCTGGCCGATACGAAGGCGCTGGGCCGCTTCATCACCGATCGCTACGCCCCGCCCGAGGGCGCGCCCGAGGATGACGCGGCCTGGCTGGACTTCGTGCGCCAGACCAGCGGCACCATCTACCACCCCACCGGCACCTGCCGCATGGGCGAGGACGACGCGGCGGTGGTCGATACGCAGCTGCGCGTGAACGGCGTCGGCAACCTGCGCGTGGCCGACGGCAGCATCATGCCCACGGTGGTGAGCGGGAACACGAATGCCGGCTGCATCATGATCGGCGAGCGCTGCGCGGATTTCATGAGGAAGGCCGCCTAGCCCGCGCGGATCATCTCCGCGGCAGCGGGCGCCGGGGCCTCAGTACCAGCCGGCGCGCTCGGAGCACTCCCGCCGCTCGCGCGGATGGGAGCGCTCCCACTGGCTGATCGAGCGCGTCTCGTTGTTGCTCATGCGGTTGTTCATGCAGGTGCAGTAGGCGGTCACGACCCGGCGCGTCTGCCCCTCACGGGAATTGTCGCTGATGCACTGGTTGATCCAGCGGCGGTCGTCGGAGCTCGATCCGTAGCTGGAATTATAGCCGGAGGAGCCGCCGCAACTCGCGGCGCCGATGGCGAACAGGATCACGGCGGTCAGCTTCTTCATGGCGTTCTCCCCGGCCGGAGCATGCCGATACGGCGGGCCGCCGTGAAGCCGGTTTATCAACCGGCCGGCTTCGGGAAACGGCCGCGGAAGTCCTTCACCATCTCCTCCAGCGTCAGGAAACGCACGCCCGGCTGGCGCATCATGTGTCCGATCAGCCGCTCCAGCATCAGCAGCACCTGCGGCCGGCCGGAGACATCCGGGTGGATGGTCATGGGCACCACTGCGTAGTCGTACTCGCGGTAGATGAAGTCGAAATGGTCGCGCCAGATCTGCTCCAGCGCGTGCGGGCTGACATAGCCGTGGCTGTTCGGGAACTTCTTCACGAACATCATGGGCGGCAGGTCGTCGAGGTACCAGGAGGCGGGGACCTCCACGAGATCGGTCAGCTTCCCCTTGGTGAAGGGCTTCATCCAGCTCTCGGCCGGCTGGCTGTAGTCGATGGGCGTCCAGGCATCGCCCGTCCGCACGTAATAGGGGATGGCGTCGTGATGCATCAGCGAGTGGTCGTACTGGATGCCGCGCTCCACCAGGATCTCGATGCTCGTCGCGCTCACCTCCCACCAGGGCGCGACGTAGCCGACCGGCTGGCGGCCCCAGTGTTTCTCGATGAGGCCGATGCATTTGTGGAAGATCGCCTCCTCCTGCATGCGGCTCAGGGCCAGCGGGTTCTCGTGGCTGTAGCCGTGCAGGCCGATCTCATGGCCCGCCTGGGCCACCATGTCCGTCTGGGCGGGAAAGCTCTCGATGGTGTGGCCGGGGATGAACCAGGACTGCCGGATCCCGAAGCGCTCGAAGAGCTTGAGGATGCGCGGCATGCCGACCTCGGCCGCGAAGACGCCGCGGCTGATGTCGCCCGGGCTGTCCTCGCCGCCATAGCTGCCGAGCCAGCCGGCCACCGCGTCGCAATGCACGCTGAAGGCGCAGATGATGTCCTTGGGCATGTTTCCCCCTTTTCCGGTCGCGTTTCCAAAAGATGAACTTGCCGCAATATTCGATACAAGCTTAGTCTACACGGCATGTCCCGAAAGGCTTCCTGTCTCTGTGGCGCGCATGCCGGGCGCCGTGCCTTTCTCGGCCTTGCCGCCGGCGTGCCGATGGCATCCGTGGCCCGCGCGGGGGACGGCACAGCCTATGACGCGATGCTGCTGACCTGCATCGATCCGCGCCTGGTCTCGCCGGTCTATGCCTGGATGGGGCAGCGCGGGCTGAGCGGAAGGTTCAGCCGCTTCGCCATCGCCGGCGCGGCGCTGGGCGTCGTGTCGCCCGCCTTCGCGACGTGGCAGCCGGCCTTCTGGGACAACCTCGCCACCTCGGTGCAGCTGCACAAGGTTCCGCGCGTGATCGCGGTGGGGCATCGCGATTGCGGGGCGGCGAAGATCGCCTATGGCGCCGAAGCCGTCGCGACGCCCGAGGCCGAGAGCGCGCTCCACCGCCGCGTCTTCGCGGCCTTCCGCGCCGAGCTGGCGCAGCGCCACCCGGCGCTGCGGGCGGAGGGCGTGCTGATGGCCCTCGACGGAACCGTCGAGAGCTTTGCGTAGTCTGGTGCCCTCCGGGCGCCCTCAGCCGGGGAGCGGTCGCGCTTCGCGCTCACGCGCAAGGCGATGCCCCGCGCCGTAGCTCTCAGCTCTCCGAGAGGCTGTGCTGCTCGCGCAGCGCGTGGAAGCTGAGCGTCTTCCACTCGTCCTCCGCCCGCTTGCGCCGCCAGTCGGAGGCGAAGAGCGCCACCAGCTCTCCATCGTGATCCTCGGCGAGGTCACCGCGGTTGAACTGCTTGAAGCGCTCCAGCGCGGCCTGGTCCTCCGTGCTCACCCAGCGGAGGTATTCCCACTGCGTGTGCTCGAAGCCGGCGGGCACGCCGTATTCCACCTTGAGCCGGCTCTGCAGCACGTCCACCTGCAGCAGGCCGACCACGCCGACCACGGGGGGCGAGCCGTCGAGCGGGCGGAAGATCTGCACCACGCCCTCGTCCGCCAGCTGCTCCAGCGCCTTGTTGAGCTTCTTCGCCAGCATCGGGTCGTCCAGCCGCACGCGGCGGAGGTGCTCCGGCGCGAAGGACGGGACGCCGCGGAAGTTGATGGGCTCGCCCTCGGTCAGCGTGTCGCCGATGCGCAGGATGCCGTGGTTGGCGATGCCCACCACGTCGCCCGGCCAGGCCTCCTCGGCCACCTGGCGATCCTTGGCGAAGAAGAAGAGCGGCGCGTTCACCGGCACCTGCTTGCCGGTGCGGACCTGCAGCAGGCGCGCGCCCTTCTCCAGCCGGCCCGAGCAGACGCGCAGGAAGGCCACGCGGTCGCGGTGGTTGGGGTCCATATTGGCCTGGACCTTGAAGACGAAGCCCGTGAGCTTGCCTTCGCCCGGCTCCACCACGCGCGCATCGGACTGGCGCGGGCGCGGCGGCGGCGCGAGGCGCCCGAGCCCGTCCAGCAGGTGCCCCACGCCGAAATCGCGCAGCGCGCTGCCGAAGAAGACCGGCGTCATGGTGCCCTGGAGGAAGGCTTCCTCGTCGAACTCGGGATAGCCGCCCTGCACGAGATCCGCCTGCTCGCGCAGCTCGGCCAGCCGCTCGCGCGGGACCAGCTTGTCCAGCGCCGGGTCGTCCAGGCCGCTGACGGGGATGTGGCTCCCCTCCTCGGTGTCCAGCATGCGCACGGCGGGGTTCAGCAGGTCGTAGACGCCCAGCAGGTCGCGCCCCGCGCCGATCGGCCAGGCGGCGGGCGAGACGTCGAGCGCGAGCGTCTTCTCGATCTCGTCCAGCAGCTCCAGCGGGTCGCGCCCCTCGCGGTCCATCTTGTTGATGAAGGTGATGATGGGGATGTCGCGCAGGCGGCAGACCTCGAAGAGCTTGAGCGTCTGCGCCTCGATGCCCTTGGCCGCGTCCAGCACCATGACCGCCGCGTCCACGGCGGTCAGCGTGCGGTAGGTATCCTCCGAGAAGTCCTCGTGGCCCGGCGTGTCGAGCAGGTTGAAGATCAGCCCGTCGCGCTCGAAGGTCATGACCGAGGTCGCGACCGAGATGCCGCGGTCCTGCTCGATGCTCATCCAGTCTGAGCGCGTGGCCCGGCGGTTGCCCTTGGCGCGCACCTGGCCGGCGAGCTGGATGGCGCCGCCCTTGAGCAGCAGCTTCTCCGTCAGCGTGGTCTTGCCGGCGTCCGGGTGCGCGATGATCGCGAAGCTGCGGCGGCGCGCGGCCTGCTGGCCCGCTTCGGTCCGTTGGGTGGTGAGGCTGTCCATGTCGGCGGGGGAGATGGCACGTCCGCACCGCCGGGTCGAGGCATGACTGTCCTGCGGCCAGCGATGGCCTTCAGCCGGGGCCGAAATAGGCGCAGGCGTCGCCCTCGGAATCGCGGAAGACCGTGACCTTGGACAGCGCCGCGCATTGGGGCGAGAGGCGCCGCCAGATCCAGGCCGCCAGGCTTTCCAGCGTGGGCGGGCCGAGGTCCGGCACCTCGTCCAGGAAGCGGTGGTCGAGCCCGTCGCGCACCCCCTCCAGCGCCCGGCGGAAGAGGCCGAGATCCATGAGCATGCCCGTCTCGGGGTCCGCCTCGCCGCGCAAGGTGACCTCGGCGCGGTAGGAATGGCCATGGATGCGGCGGCTCGGCTCGGCGTCGATGGCGCGGTGGAGGGTATGCGCCGCCTCGAAGCGGAACTGCTTGCTGAGCTCGAACATCAGGGAATTCCCAGCAGCTTGTGCGTCTGGAGGCTGAGGCGCCATTTCGGATGCGCCAGGCAATAGGCGATGGCGGCCTTGGTATGGGCCGCGCGGTCCGGGCCGTCCATGGGCTGCAGCAGATGGGTACCGAAGGCGAGGCCCGCGAAATCCGCCGGATCCAGCCCTTTCTGGGGAAAGACGAATTTCAACTCGTCGCCCTGGGTCAGGACCAGCGGCGCGCCGGATTTGGGGCTGACGCAGACCCAGTCGATCCCCTCGGGCGGGGCGATGGTGCCGTTGGTCTCGATGGCGATCTCGAAGCCCTCTTCGTGCAGGGCGGCAACCAGGGCAGGGTCGACCTGGAGCAGTGGCTCGCCGCCGGTCAGCACCACGAAGCGCGCCCCGCGGCCCGGGCCCCAGCAGGCGGCGATGGCCTGGGCGAGCGCCGCCGCATCGGCGAAGCGCCCACCGCCCGGCCCGTCCATTCCCACGAAATCCGTGTCGCAGAAGGTGCAGGTCGCGGTCGCGCGATCCTCCTCGCGCCCGGTCCAGAGGTTGCAGCCGGCGAAGCGGCAGAACACGGCCGGGCGGCCGGCCTGACGGCCCTCGCCCTGAAGCGTGTAGAAGATTTCCTTGACGGCGTAGCTCATGGTCCGGCGCGGCGGCCGCCCCTCGGGATGCAGAAAAATGGGAGACGCCCGCGCGTGCCGCGGCCGATCCGGCCCTTTCTGCATGGGCCACGCCCCGAGGGCAAGGGCAGCCCCCTGAATCCGTTGAAAAGGATTGGAACGATGGGAATGTTCATGCAACGCTCGCCACAGTTGAGAGAGGAAATAGCGGTCATGAGATTCCTTGCTGTCGCCGGGGCGCTGGTGGCGCTCGCCGGCCCGGCCCTCGCCCAATCGGCGAACCCGTCCGTGGATCCGAGCGCCTTCCAGGGCCGGACGGCCGGCGATCTCGCGGCCCTCTGCGGCGCGACGCAGGACGACCCGCGCTATGTCGCGGCCGTGCATTTCTGCCACGGCTTCCTGCAGGGCGCCGCGCAATACCACAACGCGACCCGCCGCGCCGGCACCCGCACGCCCCCCCTCTTCTGCCCGCCCGAGCAGCGGCCCTCGGTGGAGCAGGTGGCCAGCTCCTACGTCACGTGGCTGCGCGGGTCCCCGCAATATGCCGGCGAGGCCGCGGTGGACGGGCTCACGCGCTGGGCGCAGGCGACCTATCCCTGCCCGGCTACGCCCCCCCGGCGCCGGCGATAGGAGGCTGAGATGCAAATCTCGCGGAAGATCTCGATCCCGGCCCTGGCCGCCGTGGCCGCCCTGACCCTGGGCGGCTGCGAAAGCATGGACGACACCACCCGCCGCACCCTGACCGGCACCGGCGTGGGTGCCGCGGCCGGCGGCATCATCGGCTCCTTCTCCGGCAATGCCGGCTGGGGCGCGCTGATCGGCGCCGGGGCCGGCGCGGCGGGCGGCTACCTCTTCGACCGGAGCCGCCAGAACGAGCAGCGCGCCTTCGAGAGCGGCTACGAACAGGGCCGGTCCTCGCGCTGAACCGGCGGGCGCCGGGCCGCCGCGCCCGGCGCCGCTTGCTTGACAAGCGCCTGGACTGGCCTGCATCCCGTGTCGGATGCGTCGTTTGCCTGCCCATCTGCCCTGGTTCCTGGAATCCTGCCTTTCACACCGTGAGCTGATCGTGCGGCTGGCGGGTCGGGAGATCTCGCAGCGCTTCCGGGGCAGCATACTGGGCCTGGGCTGGGCGCTGCTGCTGCCGCTCATGACCGCGGCGGTCTACACCTTCGTCTTCAGCGCCATCTTCCAGTCCCGCTGGGGCGGCTCGCAGGATCATGCGCATTTCGCGCTCATGCTGCTCATCGGCATGGGGGTCCACAGCGTCTTCGCCGAGGCCGTCAACCGCGGGCCCATGCTGGTCGTCGGCAATCCCAGCTACGTCACCAAGGTCATCTTTCCCATCGAGGTGCTGCCCGTCGTCGCCGTCCTCTCGGCGCTGACCAATGCCGCGATCATGCTGGGCATCGTCATTCTCGGGCAGCTCCTCCTGAAGGGCGTGCTGCACTGGACCGTGATCTTCGTGCCGCTGATCGCGCTGCCCTACCTGGTCTTCGTCACGGCCACGGTCATGCTCTGCGCCGCGATCGGCGTCTTCATGCGTGACCTCTCGCAGATCGTCGGCCTCGTCGTGACCGTCACCTTCTTCCTGACCCCGATCTTCTATCCGCTGGAGGCTGTGCCCGAGCGCTTCCGCCTCGTCATGCGGCTCAACCCGCTCACCTCCATCATCGAGCAGACGCGCACCGTCGTCATCCATGGCGGCATGCCGGACTTCGTCAGCCTCGGCCTCTACTTCCTCTGCGCGGTAGCGAGCCTCGCGATCGCCGTCTGGGTCTTCCAGCGCCTGCGTCCGGGATATGCCGATGTCCTCTGATATCGCGATCCGCGCGGCCGGGCTGCGAAAGGCCTACCGCATCTATCCCGCGCCGGCCGACCGGCTGCGGCAGTCGGTCTACCCCCGCATCAAGCGCCTGTTGCGCCGCCTGCTGCCGCCGCTCGGCCGCCGGCTGCGCGACCGCGACTACTTCACCGACTTCTGGGCGTTGAAGGACATCTCCTTCGAGATCGCGCGCGGCGAGACGGTGGGCATCGTCGGCCGCAACGGATCGGGCAAGTCCACCCTGCTGCAGCTGGTCTGCGGCACCCTCTCGCCCAGCGCGGGCGAGGTGCAGGTGAATGGCCGCGTGGCCGCGCTGCTGGAGCTCGGCTCGGGCTTCAACCCCGAATATACGGGGCGCGAGAACATCATCCTCAACGCCAATGTCCTCGGCCTGAGCCGCGAGGAGACGCTGGCGCGGATGGATTCCATCCTGGACTTCGCCGAGATCGGCGACTTCATCGACCAGCCGACCAAGACCTATTCCTCGGGCATGGCGATGCGCCTGGCCTTCGCCGTGATCGCGCATGTGGATGCCGACGTCCTGATCATCGACGAGGCGCTGGCGGTCGGCGACGCCATGTTCCAGCAGAAATGCTTCCGCTGGCTGCGCGACTTCCAGGCGCGGGGCACGCTGCTTTACTGCGGGCACGATACCGGGGCGATCCTGGGCCTCTGCACCCGCGCGATCTGGCTGAACAAGGGCGATACCCTCCTCATCGGCCCGGCGCGCGAGGTGGTCGAGGCCTATACCGCCTTCACGCAGACCGGCCGGCTGTCCGCGCCGGCCGCTGCGCCGGCGGCCGAGGCCGGCGCAGCCCCGGCCGCGCCCGTATCGATGCCGGCGGAGGCGCAAGCCCAGGCGCGCCTCTCCATGGAGGGCGAGCGCGAATCCTACGGCAGCGGCCTCGCCGAGATCACCCGCGTGAGCCTCGGCTGGGACGATCCCAGCCCGCGCAACTGGCTTGAGGGCGGCGAGGAGGTGGAACTGCGGCTGGAGGTGACGGCGCGGGCCGATCTTCACCAGCTGGTCGCCGGCTTCACCATCAAGGACCGGCTCGGGCAGCCGGTCCTTGGCGACAATACCGTCGATCTGAACCAGAGCATGGACCTGCGCGCGGGCGAGACGGCGGAGCTCGTCTTCCGCTTCACGATGCCGCACCTGAATTCGGGCAGCTATGCCCTCAGCCCGGCCGTCGCCTCAGGCACGCAGATGACGCACATCACCCACCACTGGGTGCATGACGCCATCGTCCTGGAATTCCACGCGCCGCGCGACATCGGCGCCATCGTGGCCATCAAGTCCCATGAAAAGAAGTGGCTGCGGAGGCCGGATCACCGCTAGCGGCCGAACGATCCCATTATGGAACCCCGCGCGGCCCGTCCGCGCGGCGAGGTCCCGGGGTGGCGGTGGCTCGCAAGGCTCGCCCTCCTCCTCTAATAGTCGAGAGCGTCATCATAGGAATCCCAAATGCGTAAGGCCCTCATCACCGGCGTCACGGGACAGGACGGTGCGTATCTTTCCCAGCTCCTGCTCGACAAAGGCTACGAGGTCTATGGCCTGCTGCGTCGCTCCGCCTCGGCCGAGGTCATCGACGAGCGCCTGCGCTGGCTGGGCATCGCCGGGCGCATCCGGATGGTCGACGGCAACCTCACGGACTTGTCAAACCTGATCCGCACCATGCAGGAGGTTCAGCCGGACGAGGTCTATAACCTCGCCGCCCAGTCCTTCGTGAAGACCTCCTGGAGCCAGCCGCTGCTGACCGGCAACGTCACCGGCGGCGGCGCGCACAACATGCTGGAGGCCGTGCGCATCGCGGCACCGGGCGCCCGCTTCTACCAGGCGTCCTCCTCGGAGATGTACGGCCGCATCCAGGAAGCTCGGCAGAGCGAGACCACGCCCTTCTATCCGCGCAGCCCCTATGCCGTCGCCAAGCTCTACGCGCATTGGATGACGGTGAACTACCGCGAGAGCTTCGGCCTCCACGCGTCGAGCGGCATCCTCTTCAACCATGAGAGCCCGCTGCGCGGCATCGAGTTCGTCACGCGCAAGGTCACGGACGGCGCGGCCCGCATCAAGCTCGGCCTCGCGAGCGAGCTGCCGATGGGCAATCTCGACGCCACGCGCGACTGGGGCCACGCGCGCGACTACGTGCGCGCGATGTGGATGATGCTGCAGCAGGACACGCCGGACGACTACGTGGTCGCGACCGGGCGCACGGTGAGCGTGCGCGACATGTGCCGCATCGCCTTCGCCCATGTGGGCCTGAACTACGAGGACTTCGTGAAGGTCGACCCGCAGTTCCTGCGCCCGGCCGAGGTGGACGTGCTGCTGGGCGACCCCACCAAGGCGCGCGAGAAGCTGGGCTGGGAGGCGAGCGTGAGCCTCGAGGAAATGATCGTCGAGATGGTGGACGCGGACCTCGCCCGCCATCGCGCGCGCATGCGCTGACCCGCGTGCGCCGCATCCTGGTCACCGGCGCGTCGGGCTTCGTCGGCGGCCATCTGCGCGGCGCGCTGCGGGCCGCCTTCCCCGAGGCGCGGCTGATCGCGGCCACGCGCGGGGAAGAAGTGACGGGCTGGGACGAGATCGTCCCGCTCGACCTGCTGGATCCAGGTTCCTGCGCCGCCGCCATCGACATCGCGGCGCCGGACGCGGTGGTGCATCTGGCCGCGCTGGCGGCGGTGGCCCAGAGCTTCAGCAACCCGGTCCCCACCTGGCAGGCCAACCTGCTCGGCACGATCTCGCTGGCCGAGGCCGTGCGGATACGGGCCGGCGGCGCCGTCTTCCTCCTGGCCTCCTCGGCCGAGGTCTATGGCCTCTCCTTCCAGTCGGACCGGGCCCTGGCCGAGGACGCGGCCATGCGGCCCGCCAACCCCTATGCGGCCTCCAAGGCGGCGGCCGATCTCGCGGTGGGGGAGATGGCGCTGCGGGGCCTGCGCGCCATCCGCATGCGGCCGTTCAACCACACGGGCCCCGGGCAGGCGGATGCCTTCGTGGTGCCCGCCTTCGCGCGCCAGGCAGCCCTGATCGCCGCCGGCCGGCAGGAGCCGGTGATGCGCGTGGGCGCGCTCGACCGCTGGCGGGACTTCCTGGACGTGGCGGATGTCTGCGCGGGCTATGTTGCCGCCCTTCAGGCCGCGGAGCGGCTGGAGCCGGGCGCCGTGTTCAACCTTGCCTCGGGCCAGCCGAAGCGTGTCGGGGATATCCTGGCGGACCTGCTGCGCCTCGCGGGCGTGTCGCCGCGGATCGAGGCCGACGAGGCGCGGCTGCGGCCCACCGATGTCCGGCAGACACTGGGGGATCCCTCGGCGGCCGCCCAGGCGCTGGGCTGGCGGCCGGTCGTGCCGTGGGAGCAGACGCTCGCCAGCGTGCTGGCCGACTGGACGCGGCGAATCTGAGCTACCGGGCGGGACGATCCCGCCCGACGCGCGATCGCCGGCGCAGGCCGCGCTCCGCGTGCCTCATCCGGCCGCCGGGGCCTCCCGCAGCGCCACCAGCGCGTCGAGCGCGTAGGCGCCGTCCTGCCTCACCAGGAAGGGATTGATCTCGACGCTCTCGATGGTGTCCTGCTGCGCCACGGCCAGCTCGGAAACCGCGATCAGCGCCTTCACGAGAGCCGGTTTGTCCATCGGCGGGCGGCCGCGGAAGCTGTCGAGCAGCTTCGCGCCCTTCACGGAGGCGATGAGCTTCCCGGCGCGCTCGGGGGTCAGCGGCGCCGTGGCGAAGGCCACGTCGCCGAAGAGCTCCACCGAGACGCCGCCCAGGCCGAACATCACCATGGGGCCGAAGACCGGGTCGCGCTGCACGCCGATGATGGTCTCGACACCGCCGGAAACCATGGGCGCGACCAGCACGCCGTCCAGCTTCGCCCCCGGCTTCTTCTCCTTCGCGCGGCGAAACAGCTCGTCGAAGCCGGCAGCGACGGCAGCGGCGTCGGCGACGTTCAGCAGCACGCCGCCGACCTCCGTCTTGTGGGGAATGTCGTCGGACAGGATCTTCATCACCACCGGGAAGCCCATGGCGGTGGCCGCCGCGGCAGCCTCGGCGGCCGTCGCGCAGGCCTGTTCCGGCAGCACCGGCACCCCGGATTTCGCGAGCAGCGCCTTGGCCGCCGCCTCGTTCCTCGAGGCAAGCGCGACCGGTGCGGCCTTCGCCATTTCCGGCGCCGCGACAGCCGCGGCCTGCAGCTCGCGCACGAAGGTCGCGCCGGCGATGGCGCGGATGGCGCGCGAGGGGTCCTCGAAGACGGGGATTCCCGCCGCCTCCAGCTTCAGGCGGATCTCGTCGATATGCGTCATCACCGCGACGACGAGGCGGTCCGGCGCCGATCTGCGCAGCTCCAGCAGCGCCTTCTCGAGCGGCGGGAAACGCTCCAGGTTGCGGCCGAGATGGGCCAGGTAGAAGACGAAGGAGCCGAGCTCCGCGCCGCCCATCATCGCCTGGCTGATCGTCTCGAAGACATGCATGCGGCCATTCAGCTGGGCCGTGGTGTCGATGGGGTTGCGGCCACCGGCGGCGGGCTGGATCTCCCTGATCCGCGCCAGCACCTCATCGGACATGGCGGGCACCTTCAGCCCGGCATTCACGCCGCCATCGGCCATCAGCACGCCGAGGCCGCCGGACACGCTCAGGATGCCCACCCCGCGCGAGGGCGGCAGCGGCGCGATGGAGCAGACATAGGCGATGTCGATCATCTCCTCGATCGACTGCGCGCGCACGGCGCCGCATTCGCGGAACACCGTGTCGATGATGCGGTCCTCGCCCGCCAGCGAGCCGGTATGCGTCGCGGCGGCGGCCGCGCCCTCCTCCGTGCTGCCGACCTTCATGATGATGACGGGCTTGCGCGCGGCAGCCGCCTTCAGCAGGGCGCGGCGCAGGCCGGCGCCGTCCTTGCAGCCTTCCAGCGACGCGCAGATGACGCTGGTGCCGGGGTCGTCGGCCAGGTAGTCGATGCAGGCGGCGACGTCGATATCGGCCTCGTTGCCCGTCGCGATCGCGCGGCTGATGCCCACGCCGCGGAAGCCCGCGACGGCGTAGATGTGAGAGCCATAGGCGCCGCTTTGCGTCGCCACGCCCACCGTGCCCGGCCCCGGCCGCGCGGTGGCAAGAAGGCTCGAGAAGGTGCCGAAGAAGTCATCCGGCGGGCTGATGCTGCCGAGCGCGTTCGGCCCGGTGATGCGCATGCCGTTGCGCTTCGCGATGTCCACGAGCTCAGCCTGCATGGCGATGCCCTCGCCGCCCTCCTCCGCGAAGCCGGAGGAGAGCACCTGCACGAGCTTGATGCCCTTCTGCGCGCATTCCTCCAGCGCCTTGGCGCAGAGCTTCGCGGGAAGCACCATGAAGGCGGCATCCGGCGTCTCGGGCAGGTCCAGCACGCTCGCATAGGCGGGCAGGCCCTGCACCTCCTTCGCCGTCACGTTGATCGGGTAGATCTTGCCCTTGTAGCCGAGCTCCTTGATGTGCCAGAGCGCGCGGCCGCCCAGCTTCTCAGGGTCGGCCGAGGCGCCGATGACGGCGACCGAGCGCGGCCGGAACATCTTTTCCAACTGGTGCATGCTCAGGCCTCCTGGTCGGCCAGAAGGCGCGAGGCGTGATAGACGCGGTTGCCGTATTCGAACTCGGCCATCATGAGGCGCTTGCAAAGCCGGTTGGCCGGCAGCTCCTCCGTCATGCCCATGCCGCCATGGCACTGGATGGCGGATTCCGCGACGGCCCGCCCGGCCTCGCCGAGCCGCAGCTTGGCGAAGGCGATGGCCTGCCAGGCGCCATCACCCGACTGCGCGGCCCGCAGCGCGCGGGCGACGATGCCGCGGACGGTCTCGTACTCGACATACATGTCGGCCACGCGGTGGCGCAGCGCCTGGTAGGTGGCGAGCGGCTGGCCGAACTGAACACGGTTCAGCAGGTACTGGATGGTCTGCTCCACCAGCGCGCCCATGGCGGAGACGCATTCGATGCAGGTGAGCAGCGCGCCGATATCGCGCGCGGCATTCGCGCGCCGCAGCACCTCGGGCCCTCGTGCCACGATCCATTCGGGCTGAACCGCGACACGGCCGAAGTGGAAGTCGGCCGCGAGGCGCCAGTCGATGCGCAGATAGGTCGCGGCCTGGATACCCCGGGCATCGGCGGGGATGAGCAGCAGCGCGGGCTCCTCGCCATCCACGGCCACCGCGAGATGCGTCGGGTCGGGCGGCGTCTCGATGCCGACCGCATCGCCATCCAGCGAAGCCCCGGCGGACAGCGCCTTGCCGTCCGCGTCACGCGCCGCGCCGGGGAGGATCACGGCGACGCGCGCCGCCCCGCTCGCGACGTCCGCCAGGATGGGATGACCCGCGAGCAGCGTGGGCACGACGCCGCAGCTTCCCGCCACCGGAAGCGCCAGCGCGGCCCGTCCGGCGCCGGCCGCCAGCGCCGCGAGATCGGCAAGGTCGCCGCCCGCGCCGCCGGATTCCTCGGCGATGGCGGTCGCCATCCAGCCCAGCTCCGCGATGCCGTTCCAGTGCCGGCCGATGCAGGCCGCCTGCGCCGGCGCCTCCGCGATCGCCGCCAGCTCCGCGCCGGCATCCACCGCGAAGCGCGACGCCATCTCGTACATCTCTCCGCCGATCACCGGCTTGGTCTCGAAGCCCATGGTCAGATCCCGAACAGCTGCTTGGCGATGACGTTCTTCTGCACCTCGCTGCTGCCGCCGTAGATCGTGCGGACGCGCGCGTACATGTAGTTCTGCACCCACTCGATGCCGGGTGCCTCGGCGTTCGGGCCCTCGCCGTCGATGCGCTTGAAGCGCGGCGCGAGCCGCTGGCCCACCGCGTCCAGCGCGATCTGGCTGATGGTCTGCATGGTCACGCTGGTGCTGAGCTTGATGACGGCCGGCAGCATGCCGAGCGACTTGCCCTCGATGGCCGCCTCGATGGATTCCCGCCCCAGCTCCGACGCACCCAGCAACTCGGCTTCCGCCAGCAGCAGGCGATGGTTCAGAAGGTCGCGCTCGGCGCGGCGGGTCTCGCCGGCGAGTTCCTTGCCGACCATCTCGCGCACGCGCTCCAGCGCCATGCGATGCGGCGCGATGTTGGCGCCGCCCAGGCGCTCGCGCTCCAGCAGGAATTTTCCGTAGGTCCAGCCCTGGCCCTCCTCGCCGATCCGGTTCGCGACGGGAACGCGGACGTTGTCGAGGAAAACCTCGTTCACATGGTGCCAGCCGTCGATCGTGCGGATGGGGCGGATGGTGATGCCGGGCGAGTTCAGCGGGATCAGCAGCAGGCTAATGCCCTGCTGTTTCTTCGCCTCCTTCGAGGTGCGGACCAGCGTGTACATCCAGTCCGCTTCCTGGGCGTGCGAGGTCCAGGTCTTCTGGCCCTCCACGATGTACTCGTCGCCCTCGCGCCGCGCCGTCGTGCGCAGCGAGGCGAGGTCGGAGCCCGCGCCCGGCTCGGAATAGCCCTGGCACCACCAGTCCTGGCCGTTGAGGATGCCTGGCAGGAAGCGCTCCTGCTGCTCCTTCGTGCCGAACTCGATGATGACGGGGCCGAGGTGCCGCAGCCCATGATGGTATTGCGGCGGGCAGTCGCACTCGGCCATCACCTCGTCGAAGATGACGCGCTGTCGCGTGTCCCAGCCGGTGCCGCCGAATTCCTTCGGCCAGTTGGGCGCGCCCCAGCCGTGCTCGAAGAGGATCTTCTGCCAGGGGTACCAGATCTTTCGCGACAGCTTGCGGTAGCTCGCCACCACCGCGCGAATCTCCGGCGGGCAGTTCTTCAGCGCGAACTCCCGCAACTCCTCGCGGAAGGCTTCGTAGTCGATGGTGGCGGACATGCTCAGCGGCCCTTGAAGTTCGGCTTGCGCTTCTCGAGCTGGGCCGTGCGGGCTTCCTTCGCGTCCTCGGTCTTGGAGAGTTCGTAGGTGAAGTTCTGCTCGAAGCGATAGGCGTCCTTGGGGGACATCAGCTCGACGAAGTTGCAGCTGTTCTTCGCGTACTTGATGCCGAGCGGGCTCTTCTCCGCGATGCGCGCGGCCATCTTCAGCGCCTCGGGCAGCAGCTGCTCCTGCGGCCAGATGCTGTCGATGATGCCCTGGCGATACAGCTCGGAGGAGGGGATGCGGTCGCCGGTGAACATCAGCCGCCGCGTCCAGGACTTGCCGAACATCTCGCGGATCATCGCCGCGCCGCCGGCCAGGCCCACATCGATCTCGGGCATGCCGAAGCTCGCATCCTCGGCGGCCATCATGATGTCGCAGGCGGCCATGAGGCCGAAGCCCGCGCCCAGCGCCGTGCCGTTGATCGCGGCGATGACGGGCTTTGTGCATTCCTTGATGGAATTGCCCAGCTCGCGCGTCGTGCGGTTGTGATGCCAGTACTGGCCCGGCACCTTCGGGTCCGGCCGCTGCTTGAGGTCGGCGCCCGCGCAGAAGATCTTGCCGTGCGCGGTGAGGACGAGGACGCGCACGTCGTCGCGGTCCGTCGCCGCGTCGAAGATCTCGATAAGGCGGTCCTTCATCTCCGCGTTCACCGCGTTCACCGGCGGGCGGTTCAGCGTCACCACGCCGATGTAGTCGGATACCTCGAACTTCACGATGTCGGATGACATGATTTTCGCTTCCTCCGCCAATTCATGGCACTCTGGCCGGCTATCTACCGACCGTTCGGTAGGCTACGCTAGTTGCATCCCGTCCGCCGCACAAGCCGCCTCGCGATCAACGTTTCGTTGTTCGCGCGCCGATGCCGTCGACGATCATGTCGCAGAAGCGCTCCGCCACCTGCGCGGCCGTGAGCGGCCCTTCCGGCGCGTACCAGCGCGGCATCCAGTTGATGCTGCCCAGGATGAATCTTCCCGTGACGGCGACGTCGGCTGCCTGGATCTCCCCGGCATCCACACCGGCCTGCAGGATCTCGCGCAGCAGCTGCTCGTAGCGGTCGCGCCAGGCGATGCGCTCCTTGCGCGCGCGGGCCTTGGGATCGCTCCAGAAGACGGTGGAGCTGGCGATCCAGGCCCAGCGGAATTTCTCGAAGAACTTCGCGGTCTGCGTCAGGAAGATGCGCAACCGCTGCAGCGCCGGCCGCGACGGATCGTCATGCCGTGCGACATGCAGGTAGATCGATTTCGTCGTCCCCAGCGCCAGCGGGCGCAGGATCGAATCCTTGTCCGGGAAGTAGTGGTAGAGCGTGGCCTTGGAGACGCCGCACTCGGCCGCGATGTCGCGCATCGAAGCGCCGTCGAAGCCGTGCTGCGCGAAGAGCCTGCAAGCCACCTGGAAGATCTGCACGATCCTCCCCTGCAGGGGGTTCCCCGCGCTGTCGAGCTCGAGGATCTCGGCGAGATCCTCCAGCCCCTCTGCGGCATCCGGCACTCTCTCCATGCGTCAGCCCGCGGAAAGGCCGGCCTGGCGGATGACCGGTCCCCATTTCTCCACCTCGGCGCGGAGGATGTCCGCGAGCCCTTCCGGAGAGCTGGACAGCGGAGGGCTGCTTCCCGCCTCCCTCATTCGCCGCGCCAGGCCCGGATCGGCGAGGACCTTCACGAGCGCCGCGTTCAGCCTCTCGATCATCGGGCGCGGCGTGCCGGAGCGGACGCAGATGTAGTTCACGACCCCGACCTCGAAGCCCGGGATCGTCTCGGCGATCGTCGGCACGTCGGGCAGTTCCGGGTAGCGCTCCAGGCTCGTCACCGCGACGGGGCGCAGGTTGCCCGCCTGGATCTGCGGGATCATGACGCCATAGGTGTCGATCGACATCGTGACGCGGCCGGAGGCGACGTCCTGCACCGCCTGCGCCGTCCCGCGATAGGGCACATGCGTCATGCGGATGCCGGTCTTCATCGAGAGCAGCTCGCCGGAAAGATGGCTGCCGGCGCCGTTGCCCGCGCTGGCATAGGTCAGCTCGCCGGGCCGCGCGCGGGCGAGCGCGATGAGCTCCGGCATGGTCCTCGCCGGCACGTCCTTGTGCACGGCGAGAAGGTAGGAGCCGCGCGTCAGGAGGCTGACCGGCGCGAAGTCGCGGTCGGAATCATAGGGCAGGTTCGCCATCAGGAACCGGTTGGTGATCAGCGGCCCCGGCGTGCCGTAGAGCAGCGTGTAGCCATCCGCCGGCGCGCTCGCGACCGCGGCCGTCCCGATGGTGCCGCCCGCGCCGCCCCGGTTCTCGATGATGATGGGCTGGCCGAGCTCGGCGCCCAGGGGCTCGGCGACGAACCGCGCGGTGACGTCCGCGCCGCCGCCCGGCACGAAGGGCACGATCATGCGGATCGGCCGGCTCGGATAATCCGCCTGGGCGCGGGCGCGGGCGGCCAGGAATGGCAGGGCGAGCGCACCCCCTATCGCGGCGCGGCGCGGCAGGCCGTCACCCTCCAAGGATGCCTCTGGGCGCGGGCGATCAGCGCCGGACCGTAGCTTCATGAGCCGTTTCCCTCGTTTTCCGCCGCCTCTGCGGGCGATGGCGGAGCCCTTTGCTAACCGAACGGTCGGTCGGGCTCCGGGGCGGAGCTTATGGCCCTGTCGCCACCGCTGCAATCCCAGCTTCCGCACTTGCCGCAGAAACCGGCCGAGCCTAGCCTTGGTTATCTACCGATCGGTCGGTCGGTACAAGGTTCGGAAATGGTCGCCAGAATGGCGGCGCGGGAGGATATCGCATGCGGCAATTCGTTGGCCGCCGGGCTTGGCTCGGCATGGTCGTGGGCCTCGGTTGCGCGGCGGGCGCCTCGGCCCAGACGCTCACCATGGGCGTCGGCTCGCCCGTTTCGTCGCTGGATCCGCACTATCATCAGCTTCGCTCGAACGGCGAGATCGCGCAGAGCATCTTCGACACGCTGGTCTCGACCGACGCCCAGGCCCGCATCCATCCCGCCATGGCCGAGAGCTGGCGCGCGCTGGGCACCGAAGGATGGGAGTTCCGCCTGCGGGAGGGCATCCGCTTCCACGACGGCACGCCCTTCACCGCGGACGACGTGGCCTTCACGCTCGAGCGCATCCCGACCGTCACGGGGCCCGGCGCCTCCTATTCGGGCCTGATCCGCCCGGTGAACCGCGTCGAGGTGGTGGATGACCGCACGATCCGCCTCTACACCAGCGGGCCCTCGCCGCTGCTGCCGACCTATCTGAGCCAGGTCGTCATGCTGAGCCGGAAGATCCACGCGGGCGCCGCGACGGCGGATTTCAACAATGGCCGCGTCGCGATCGGCACCGGCCCGTTCCGCCTCGTCTCCTACACCAACAACGACCGCATCGTGCTGGCCCGCAACGACCAGTACTGGGGCGACAAGGCGCATTGGGCGGAGGTGAACTACCGCATCATCACCAACGACACCGCGCGCACGGCGGCGCTGCTGGCCGGCGACGTGGACTTCATCGACCAGGTGCCCACCAGCGACCTCGCTCGCATGCGCCGCGACAGCCGCCTCCGCGTCGCGGAGACCACCAGCCTGCGCGTGATGTACCTGACGCTGGACGGCACGCGTGAGACGCCCGGGCCGGGCATGGCCGCCACCGGGGGCGGCGCGCTGGACCGCAACCCGCTTGCGGATGCGCGGGTGCGGCGGGCGCTTTCGATGGCGCTCGACCGGCGGCTGATCCAGGAGCGGGTGATGGAGAACGCCGCGCTCGCCAGCGCGCAATTGATGCCGCCGGGCAGCTACAGCAGCCTGCCCGACCTGCCGGTGCCCGCCGCCGATCCGGAGGGCGCGCGCCGGCTCCTGGCCGAGGCCGGCTGGCCGCAGGGCTTCCAGATCACGCTGGCCGGCTCCAACGACCGCTACATCAACGACGCGCGCGTCGTGCAGGCGGTGGGCCAGATGTGGACGCGCATCGGCGTGCGCACGACCATCGAGGCGCAGCCCTATGCGAGCTTCATCGGCCGCGCGACGCGGCGCGAGGCGCCGGTCAACCTGCTGAGCTGGGGCAACTCGACCGGCGAGGTCTCGGTGCTGCTGAACTCGGTGCTGCGGACGGTGAACCGCGAGCGCGGCCACGGCTCCTCGAACCGGATCCAATACTCGGCCCCCGCCCTGGATAGCCTGATCGGCCAGGCCGAGATCGAACTGGACGAAGCACGCCGCGAGGTCCTGCTGCAGCAGGCCACCCGGCTGGTGCTGGAGGATCATCCCGTCGTCCCGCTCTATCTGCAGAACGCCGTCTGGGCGATGCGCTCGAACCTCACCTACGAGGCGCGGTCGGACGAGCGGAACGACCCGTCATCCATCCGCCCCGCCAGGTAGGCCGGCGGCGCCAGGCGAGATCCGGCCCGCGGGAGCGGCGCCGGGTCAGCTGAATTTTCCGGGGAACCGGCCGAGCCGGCAAATCCTGGTAGCGGCGAGCGGACTTGAACCGCTGACCCCGGCATTATGAGTGCCGTGCTCTAACCAGCTGAGCTACGCCGCCATCCAGTGAGGCGGGGAGGTAATCGGCGCGCCCCCGCCTGTCAATGCAAGGACGGACCCGGCCCTTCACTTCATGCGCCCCCGACGCGAAGATGTGGCATGCCCTGCGCGCGCGCCGAGGCCGCGTGACGGCCGCCGACTTCATCCCGCCCCGCCCGGCGCTGGCCAGCGGCTATCCCAGCCTGGGCCGGGCCCTGCACGCCTCGGTGCGGGATATCCTCAGCCTCTTTCCCGAATCGGGGTTCGATCGCCGGCTCATCCCCTTCCGCACCCTGGCCCGCCGCGTCCTGGTGGTGAACGAGCCGGAGCTGATCCGGCAGGTCTTCATCGGCGGCCACGCCCAGTACGGCGCCAAGAGCCAGCATTTCCAGCAGGCCCTGGTACCGGTCATCGGCGACAGCATGTTCCTCAATTCCGGCGCCGTCTGGGCCACCCGGCGGGAGGTGATGGCGCGCATGCTCCACCCCTCGCGCACTGGGCAGTTCCACCCCCTCTTCACCCGGGGGGCGGAGGAGCTGGCCGAAAGCTGGTCGGGCGAGGTGGACGTGGCCCCGGGCTTCGCGGCGGCCACCGCGCTCGCCGTCATGCGCGCCCTCTTCGGCCCGGACGAGCCGCCCGAGGCCGCCGCGCGCCTCGCCCGGGCCTTCGCCACCTATGAAAGCTCGGTCCTGGCAGTGGATTTCGCCCATGTGATCGGCCTGCCGCGCGCCATCTCCGGCTGGCAGCGCCGCGCCGCGCACCGGGCGGCGAGCGAGGTGCGGGCCATCTGCGCCGAGCGGATCGCGGCGGCCGGCGACACGCCCGGCGGCCTCTTCGCCGAGCTCCGCGCGGCCTGCGCCGCCGACGGCGCCCCCCTGCTGGACGCGACGCAGCTGGTGAACGAGGTCGCGACCCTGCTGCTCGCGGGCAGCGAGACCTCGGCCAACGCGCTCACCTGGGCCTTCTACCTCGTGGCCCGGCACCCCCCGACCCTGGCGCGGCTGCGCCAGGAGCACGCACAGGTGCTCGGCGGCCGCACGCCCGAGGCAGAGGACCTGCCCGCTCTCCCCTTCACCCGCGCCGTGATCCAGGAGGCGATGCGCCTCTTCCCGCCCGTGCCCTACCTCTCGCGCCAGGCGGCGGAGCCCGGGCAGGTCGCCCATGCCGCCGTGGGCCGGGGCGACACGGTGATGGCCATCACCTGGCTCCTGCACCGCAAGGGCGAGTTGTGGGACGCGCCGCATGCCTTCCGGCCCGAACGCTTCCTGCCCGACGCGCCGCGCAAGCCGCCGCGCTTCGGCTACCTGCCCTTCAGCCTGGGCCCGCGCGTCTGCGCCGGCGCCGCCTTCGCCATGGCGGAGATGACGGTCTTCCTCGCGACGCTGCTGCAGCGCCTGGATGTCTCGGTGGATCCGGGCTTCGTGCCCGTCCCCGGCGCGCGCCTGACGCTGCGGCCGCAGAACGGCATGCGGCTGAAGTTTACCAGAAGGGGCTGATGGCCTTCGGGTAAAATGTATGGTGCAAATATATTCGCACCTGCCCGGAGACGATGCATGCGTCGAATCGCCCTCGCCACCCTGCTCGCTATCACGGCAATTGCCGGCAGTGCGGGCGCGCAGAACACGCCCGTCACCCTCGTCGTGCCCTATGCCCCCGGCGGCACGATCGACGTGCTGGCCCGCGTGCTGGGCCCCGCCCTCTCGGCCGAGCTGGGGCAGACGGTCGTCATCGACACGCGGCCGGGCGCGGGCGGCAATGTGGGCGCGGCCTATGTGGCGCAGCAGTCGCGGCCGGATGCGCAGACCGTCCTCTTCACCGGCGCCGCGCTTTCCAGCAGCGTCTCGCTCTCCAGCCTCAGCTTCGATCCGGTGCGCGACCTCACGCCCGTGCTGGGGATGGGCGCCATCCCTTCGCTGATGGTGGTCTCCCCCAACTCGCCCTACCGCACGGCCGCGCAATTCCTGGCGGCGGCGAGCGCACGGCCGGGGACGGTCAGCTACGGCTCCTCGGGCCCGAATACCGGAAGCCACCTCGCCGGCGTGCTGCTGGCCGCCGCCACGGGGACGGAGCTGCTGCACGTGCCCTATCGGGGCTCGGGCGCCGTCTATCCTGACCTGATCGCGCAGCGCATCGACACGCTGCTCGACATCATGGCCTCCAGCATCGGCCAGGTGCAGCAGGGCGCGGTGCGGGCCATCGGCATCACCTCGCGCGAGCGTTCCGCCGTGCTGCCCGACGTGCCCACCATCGCCGAGACGGTGCCCGGCTACGCCTTCGAGACCTGGGTCGGCCTCTTCGTGCGCAGCGGCGCGCCGGAGGAGTCGCTGCGCCGACTGGAAGCCGCGGCGCTGCGCGCCATGCAGGCCCCCGCGGTGCAGGAGCGCCTGCGCCTTTCCGCCGCGCAGCCCATCCCGGCCGACCGCGCGGGCTTCGCCGGATACTTCCGGGAGGATGTGGACCGCTGGGCCGCCATGGTGCAGCAAGGGCGCCTGCAGAAGGGAGAGTGAGCGTGAGTGTGCACGAACCGGCCGACCTGATCCTGAGCGGCGGCAAGATCATCACCGCCGACGCGAAGTTCAGCATCGCCGAATCCGTCGCCATCCGCGCCGGGCGCTTCATCGCCGTGGGCGAGGACGCCATGGTCCAGCGCCACCGCGCCTCCCATACGCAGGAGATTGCGCTCGGCGGCCGCCCGGTGATGCCGGGCCTCATCGACGGCCACGCGCATATGGACCGCGAAGGGCTGAAATCCGTCTTCCCCTCGCTCGCCGGCTGCCGCTCCATCGCCGAGATCCAGAAGCGCATCGCCGAGCTCGCGAAGGACAAGGCGCCGGGCGAGTGGATCGTCACCATGCCGATCGGCGAGCCGCCCTTCTATTTCGACCTGCCGCAATCGCTCGCCGAGGGCCGCTGGCCCACGCGGCAGGAGCTGGACGACGCGGCGCCGAACAACCCCGTCTATATCCGCTCCATCTGGGGCTATTGGCGGCACAGCCTGCCGCTGGTCTCCATCGCCAATACGCGGGCGCTGAAGCTCGCGGGCATCACGGGCGAGACGGCGCCGCCGCATGCCTCCGTCACCATCGAGAAGGATGCTTCGGGCCAGCCCAGCGGCGTCTTCGTCGAGCAGGGTTTCGTGCCGCTGGTGGAGCTCGCCTTCTTCCACATGGCGCCGGGCTTCACCATCGCGCAGCGCGTCGCGGCGCTGCCGCGCTCCACGGCTTATTACCACGCCTTCGGCACCACCTCGGTCTACGAGGAGCATGGCGTGGCGGCCGAGCTGCTGGCCGCCTACAGGCAGGTGCATGCGGCGGGCAAGCTGACCATGCGCTCGCACCTCGCCTTCAGCCCGGACTGGCGCGGGATGGAGGATGTCTCGATGGAGCGGCTGATCGGCGGCTGGGCGCATCAGCTCGCCGGCGACGGCATGGGCGACGACATGCTGCGCCTTTCCGGCATCATCACCGAGATCGGCAAGACGCCCGACAATGCCGTGCGCGCGCAGGCCGCGCCCTATACCGGCTGGGCCGGCTTCAACTACGACATGGGGCTGGAGCGCGAGCGCGCGAAGGAGATGCTGATCGCCTGCGCGCGGCACGGCATCCGCGCCATCGGCATCTGGCCCAACATGCTCGACCTCTATGAGGAGGTGAACGCGGTGGTGCCGATCCGCGACCTGCGCTGGGTGCTGGGCCACATCGCCGTGCTGAGCCGCGAGCAGGTGAGCAAGATCCGCGACCTCGGCCTCGTGATCACGACGCACACCAACCGCTACATCTACAAGGAAGGCCACCTGCTGCAGGAGCGAAACAAGCTGCCCGACGAGGACAGCATCTCGCCGCTGCGCTGGCTGGAGGAGGCGGGCGTGACCTACTCGCTGGCGACGGACAACGTGCCGGTCTCGCTGTTCTACCCGATGTGGCAGTCGGTCTCGCGGATGAGCCTCTACACGCAGAAGATGGTGGGCGAACGCCAGGCGATCAGCCGCGAGAGCGCGATCCGGGCCGCGACGAATGCGGGGGCTTATCTGACGATGTCGGAGAAGGACAAGGGGGCGATCGAGGTGGGGAAGCTGGCGGATCTCGCGGTGCTGACGGCGGACCCGCTGACGGTGGAGCTGCCGGCACTGAAAGATGTGGCGTCAGAGCTGACGATGGTGGGGGGGAAGGTGGTGCACGGGGGTGGTTAGATTATGGATGATAGTAGCTCGACGCTTGGACGGTTCAATCTAATTGCCTTTACCCACATCGAGTCGGCCGATAGAATCCTTTGCGGGTAGCTATGTCCACGAGGCGGTATGGCGCGACTTAAGGTACGGTTTGTATTAAATCGAGGGCGCCATGGCGCTCCCCTCTCGAAGCTTGGCCGAATTGCCGAACAAACCGAAAAATTTCTTCGTTCTCTCGCGAGTGATTGTCATGTCTCTACTAATCCAGGGGAATGGCTTGGAGTTAATTTTAGAAACGGTTCGGTTGAATATGACGCCGAATTTCAGAGAGATGTTAACGCGGGTGATGCGCAGGTTTTTGCTCGCAACCTTGAGTTTTTAGCGGACTACGATTCTGCGAGCGACGGACTAAATGGCTCGATCAGCAATGCAACTGCATTGGAATTTGCCAGAATTGGTTCCTTAATTGACCCCGATGAAGTTATCGGTTTGGGCATATTCCCAGTACATGGCGGGTCTTTAAAGTGGAGAAATATCACTTATAGCCAAACCGCTAATCTCCGAAGGGAGATTGAGACGCCATTACCTGCTCATGGCGCTCTTCAGGGAATTCTTCATGCTTGGTTTAAAGAAGCAAGAGAGCCTAACTTCCAAATAAGAGATTTATCCAACGATAATCTTATTAAGATAAGTTACCCATCGTCTTTGTATTCTCAAGTCGCTCAGGCCGTTCAGGAACGAACTACGGTATTGATAGTGAGCGGCTTGATAAACTTTAATCGAGCGACGCGCCAACCTTTAGACATGGTTGCAGAGCGCATCGAGCGTCAACGGATGTTATCGGCTGCCGAATTTGAACGGCTTGTTGGTAGTGAACCTAATTTCGTGGCAGACATGACGGAGTTCGAGCACGATCACGAGGTCACTTGAATGGCCGATTTGCGCAAAGTTTATGTCGATTCGTGCTGTTTCATAGATTTAGTGAGAACGGACATTGGCAAGTCCGTCACTTCCGAGCGGGAGCATGACGTTTGGTATCTCAAGCGGCTCCTCGAAGCACACAGGGATGGAGAGGTGCTCGTTTTCACTTCAGTCCTCTCTGTTGCCGAATGCAGACATGCGGGCGACAATAATATTAGTGACGAGGTAAAATCTCAATTTAATCGCTTATTGTGCTCAGGCCAGTACGTTCGACTTGTTATGATGACTCCATTTATTGCACAGGACGCAAGAGATCTGCATTGGGTACATGGTATCCTAGGCATCAAGGGCGCCGACAGCATCCATATTGCATCTGCCCTTGACCGAAAATGCGAAGAATTTCTTTCCTGTGACGGTCGATTAGAACGAATAGGAGCTCAAAGCGGCCCTCTTTCCAGATTTGGGCTATACTCCAAACGGCCAAAAGATACCTCTTGCCTACCAGCAAAGTATTTGCAGATGGAGCTAGGCAATACGAAGCACTGATAATTAGCGAATGGCCCCACCCGCAATCACCCGCCCCTCCCAATAAACCACCGCCGCCTGCCCCGGCGCCGCGATCCCCGGCACATCCGGCGTCAGAACCAACTCCGCCCCATCCCACTCCGCCATCATCCCCGCCGGCCGCTCGCGCCCGCGCAGCTTCGCCTCGCAGCGGAAGGCACCGGCAGGCGGCTCGATCAGCCAATTCACCTCGCCCACGCGGATCCGTGCCTGGGCCAGCTTCTCCCGATGCGCCACCACCACGCGCCGCTTCGTCGCGTCCAGCTGCGCCACGAAGAGCGGCGCCTCGTCCTCGCGCCGCGAAATCCCCAACCCGCGCCCCTGCCCCACCGTGTAGCGCGCCAGCCCACGATGCTGCCCCAGCACCCGGCCTTCCTCGTCCACGATCTCGCCCGGCTCCAGCGCCTCCGGCCGGAACTTGCCGACCACATCGGCATAGGTCCCGGTCGGCACGAAGCAGATGTCCTGGCTGTCCGGCTTCTCCGCCACCGCGACGCCGAGCCGGACGGCCTCGGCCCGCACCTCCGCCTTGGTGGCGTAGCCGCCCAGCGGGAACAGCGTCTTCGCGAGCTGCTCCCGCGTGGTCTGCGCCAGGAAGTAGGACTGGTCGCGCACGGGGTCCACGGCCTGGTGCAGTTCCGGCCCCTCCGGCCCGTCGATGCGGCGCGCGTAATGGCCCGTGGCCAGCGCCTCGCAGCCGAGGTCCGCGGCCAGCTCCGTCAGGTCGTGGAACTTCACCGTCTGGTTGCAGCGGATGCAGGGGATGGGCGTCTCGCCGCGCGCGTAGCTGTCGGCGAAGTCCTGGATCACGGCCTCGCGGAAGCGCTGCTCGCGGTCCAGCACGTAGTGCGGGATGCCCAGGTGCTCGGCCACGTTGCGCGCGTCATGGATGTCCTGCCCCGCGCAGCAGGCGCCCTTCTTCTGGATGGCGGCGCCGTGGTCGTAGAGCTGCAGCGTGGCGCCGACGACCTCGTGCCCCTGCTCGTGCAGCAGCGCGGCCACGACCGACGAGTCCACGCCGCCCGACATGGCCACCAGGATCTTCATCGGACCGCGTCCAGCCCCTGCTGCCAGAAGCGCTGCTCCAGCCGCGCGGCCATCGAGAAGTCCCGCAGCAGGCCGGCGAAGCGCGCCTCGCCGCCGTGGCTCTCGCCCAGCGCGTCGATCCGGTGCGCGGCGGCTTCCGCCAGCGCCTGGTAGCCATCGGCCGAATAGGTGTCGATCCAGGACTGGTAGGGGTTGCCCGCCACCATCCGCTTCGGGTCGGCCAGGATGCGCCGCGCCACCTCGCCATAGCCCACGGTGCAGGGCACCAGCGCGATCTCGAGGTCCATGATGTCGCCGTGCATGCCGCGGTCCATGACCCAGCGGGTGTAGCTCACGGTCTCCATGCTCTCGGGGATCATCGTGACCTGTTCCTCGGAAAGGCCCCACTCCGCGCAGTATTTCAGGTGCAGCAGCGTCTCGTCGAGGATGGCGAGCACGGCGGCGGCCTTGCCCCGCATGGCGGCCAGGCTCTCGCCCTTCACCACCGCCAGCGCCTTGGCGCGCGCGAAGTGGATGAGGAAGAGGTAGTCCTGGATCAGGTAGGTCTGGAACGCCTTCAGCGGCAGCGTGCCGTCCGAGAGCCGCTGCACGAACGGGTGCCAGGTGTAGGCCGACCAATCCGTGCCGGACGCCGCCCGCAGCCGGCGGAACAGCCCCCCTTCGGCGCCAAAATCCTCAATGCCCCGCATCACTTCTCCTCCGGGGCGGGCCGTCGTGCCTTCCGCCCCCCGCAATCCCGGCGGAGCTTCGCTTCGCCGGGCCACTCCGAACCCAACAAGCCCAGGCCCCATCCCGGGGCCCCGCAAAAATGCGAAGCGTTCTTGTGGGGTATCAGCCGGCCTTGGGCAGCTTCACGACGAGCCCGTCCAGCTCCTCGGTCATGATGATCTGGCAGCCCAGGCGGCTCGTCTCCTGCAGGTCGAAGGCGAGGTCGAGCATGTCCTCCTCATCCTCCGTCGGCTCGGCGAGCTTCGTGAACCAGTCGCTGCCCACGATGACATGGCAGGTGGCGCAGGCCAGGCTGCCCTCGCAGGCGCCCTCGATGTCCACGCCGTGACGATGCGCGATCTCCAGCACGGACAGGCCGAGGGGCGCTTCCACTTCGCGCGGGCTACCATCGCGCTCGATGAAGGTCATCTTGGGCATTCTGCAAACTACTCCGCGGCGTGGCTCTGGGCGACGAGGCCCTTCCAGGCCGCGCCCATCAGGGCCGCGGCCTTCTCCGCCTCGGCGGGCGAGGTAAAGCGCCCCAGCCCAATCCGCAAGGTGGCGCGGGCCTCCGGCTCGCGAATCCCCATGGCGCCCAGCACGTAGGAAGGCGCGATCTCGGCCGAGGAGCAGGCCGAGCCGGTGGAAAGGCAGAGGTCCGGCACCGCCGCCATCAGGGCCTGGGCATCCACCCCGCCCGGGAAGGTAAGGTTGAGGTTGCCCGAGACCCGGGCCTCCATGCTGCCATTCACGCGCAGGCCCGGGATGGCGGCCTTCAGCCCGTCCAGCAGGATCTGCCGCTGGCCCGCGATGCGGCCGGCATCCAGCGTGCCCTCGGCGGCCGCGATGCGCGCGGCCTCGCCGAAGCCGATGATGAGCGGCGCCGGCAGCGTGCCGCTGCGCAGCCCCCGCTCCTGCCCGCCGCCGGAGAAAAGCGGCGCCAGGCGCACGCGCGGACGGCGGCGGATATAGAGGCCGCCCACGCCCTTGGGGCCGTAGATCTTATGGGCGGTGACGGACATGAGGTCCGCGCGGATCTCGTTCACATCCAGGGGGATGCGCCCCGCGCCCTGGGCGGCGTCGGTGTGGAAGAGGGCGCCGGCCTCCTTCACCAGCGCGCCGATGGCGGCGAGGTCCTGGATGACGCCCGTCTCGTTGTTCACGGCCATGACGGAGACCAGCAGCGTCGGCGTCTCCAGCGCCTCGCGCAGGACATCCAGGTCCAGCAGGCCGTCGGGCCGCACCGGCAGGATGACGGGCTCGAAGCCCTCGGCCCCCAGGTCGCGGACGGATTCCAGGACGCATTTATGCTCGGTGGCGAGCGTGATGACGCGGCGCGGGGAGCCTTTGCCGCCTCGCGCTTCGCCGCCGGCGGAGGTGCCCGCGAAGCGCGCGGCGCCCTTGATGGCGATGTTGTTCGATTCCGTGGCGCCGGAGGTGAAGATCACCTCGCGCGCCTCGGCCCCGATCAGCGCGGCGACCTGGGCGCGCGCGGCCTCCACCGCCTCCTCCGCCGCGCGGCCGAGCGCGTGCTCCACGGAATGCGGGTTGGCGAAATTCTCCTCCCACCACGGCCTCATACAAGCCAGCACGCGCGGATCCATGGGCGTGGTCGCGTGGTGGTCGAGGTAGATGGGGCGGTTCGGTCGCATTCCGACTATGTGGAGGCACTTGCCCTGCGTGACGAGAGGCGCTTGTGCATGGCCGCGTAGGCGGCAAGGAAACGCTGCGGCGCATCATCCGGCGCGTTCCACGGCAGGGAGATGCGGATGCCGCAGGCCGCGTCCGCCCCGAAACCCATCGCCTCCAGCACATGCGAGGCCCCGACCTTGCCCGAGGAGCAGGCCGCCCCCGCCGAAACCCGGATGCCGGCGAGGTCGAGCGCGATCACCTGCGTCTCCGCCGGCACGCCCGGCCAGACGGCCAGGCTGGTATTGGGCAGGCGGGGCGCCCCACCCCCCGCGATGACGATGGCGGGGTCGAGCTCGCGCAGCCCGGCCTCGATGGCATCGCGCAGGCCGGCGATTCGGCGGGCGTCGTAGGGCTCGGCGGCGGCCGCGCCGAAGGCGGCGATGGCCGGCAGGGGCTCGGTGCCCCCGCGCCGCCCGCGCTCCTGCCCGCCGCCGGCGATGAGGGCGGGCAGATGCAGGCCGGGCGCGAGGATCAGCGCGCCGGCCCCCGGCACACCCCCCATCTTGTGGGCCGAAATGGCGATGCTCGCGGCACCCAGCCGGCGCGCGTCCAGCCCGACGCGCCCGGCCGACTGCACGGCGTCCACATGCAGCAGGGCGCCGTGAGACGCACAGAGCGCCGCGATCTCATCCAGCGGGTTGAGCACGCCGGTCTCGTTGTTCGCAGCCATCAGGCAGACCAGGGCGGGCGCGCCCTCGGCCAGCAGGGCGAGAAGGTGTCCCAGGTCGGCCCGCCCGTCCGGGAGCACGCGGATGGTCTCGGCGGCGGAGGCGGCGGCCCGGACGGCGGGGTGCTCGGTGGCGCCCACCAGCACGCGGCGCCCGGGCGAGAGCCCATGCAGGGCCAGCGCATTGGCCTCCGTCCCGCCCGAGGTCAGCACCACATCGCCGGGCGCGGCGCCGAAGCGGTCCGCGACCTGGCGCCGCGCGCGCTCCACGACGCCACGGGCGGCCCGTCCCCCGGCATGGATGGACGAGGGATTGCCGCCCTGGCGCAGCGCCGCCACCAGCGCGGCCTTGGCGGCCGGGCGCAGGGCTTCCGTCGCATTGGCATCGAGATCGAGCGGATCCATCTGGCTCCTCTCGGCCGGGCGGGCCGGGCGGTCAATTCCCGGCCGTGTCAGCGGGCGGCGCGGTGCCGCGGCGGCGGCGCGACTCGGGGATGAATTCCTGATGAGGACTTTGCCTGGGCTGCCATGCAATTAAGCCGACCCAGCCATGCAGCCTCTCGGATGAATCCATTATGAATTCAGCATCGCAGCTGACTATGATGCGCCCGTCGCGCACGACAGATGCGACAAATCTCTCGAAGCGATTGTTTTTCTTGCCGAATGAGACGATTTCGGCAGATACCGCCCGGTTTCCCTTGGGTCGCCCAGACCCATGAAAGGGTATGCAGTCTGGCGGTGGGAAGGATGCGCGTCAATGCACGCATCTCCCGGCATGGACTTTCGAGAACCACATGGGCAGCACGCCCGCGACGCCGGTCTCCCCCGGGACCGATTGACGCCGCGGGTGCCAGCTGGATCCCCAGGTGGGTACGCGCCATCTCGGCGTCGGGAGGCCCTCGGCAGGGGTTTCGCGGCGCCCAAAGAAACGGACAAAGGACACGATGCCTGAAGTCATGTTCGCCGGGCCCGACGGCCGCCTCGAAGGCCGCTATCATCACGCGAAGCGGCCCAATGCCCCCGTGGCGCTGCTTCTTCACCCGCACCCCCTCCATGGCGGGACGATGAACAATCGCGTGGTGCACGGGCTCTACGGCAAGTTCCAGTCGATGGGCTTCTCCGTGCTCCGCTTCAACTTCCGCGGCGTGGGCAAGAGCCAGGGCCGTTACGACGGCGGCATCGGCGAGATCAGCGACGCCGCGGCGGCGCTCGACTTCCTTCAGGCGGTGAACCCGAACGCGTCCATGCTCTGGGCGGCGGGCTATTCCTTCGGCTCCTATGTCGGCATGCAGCTCCTGATGCGGCGCCCGGAGATGGGCGGCTTCGTCTCGATTAGCTCGCCGGCCAGCCACTACGACTTCGGCTTCCTGGCGCCCTGCCCCTGCTCGGGCATGATGATCCATGGCGAGGATGACGAGCTGGTGCCGCTGAACAGCGTGCAGAAGCTGGTCGACAAGCTGAACACCCAGAAGGGCGTCGCCATCGACTTCCGCTCGATCCCGAAGGCCGGCCACGTCTTCTCGCCCGAGCAGGTCGAGACCATCACGGAGATGACCGAGGACCACGTCCTCTCCATGATGAACCGCGGCCGCATGGCCCTCGCGGCGGACTGAGAGCTTCCGCTCCTCGAAAAAGCCGGCCCGGCCTCGCCGCGGCCGGCTTTTTTGTGTCCCTGGCCCGGATCGCCCCGGGCAGATCGCAACGCACCCGGAATTTCCCGCGCCGCGAAAGCGTCATATATCTCGAGGCGGAGGAATACCGATGATCGCCCGCCGCACCCTTCTCGCCGTGCCGAGTCTCCTGGCCGCGCCTGCCCTCGCCCGTGCCCAGGCCGCCGAATGGCGCCCGGACAAGTCGCTCACCATGATCGTCGCCTTCGCGGCCGGCGGCGGCACGGACGCCGCGGCCCGCACCATCGCGCGCTTCATGGAGAAGGATCTCGGCCAGCCCGTCGTGGTGCTGAACCGGCCCGGCGCCGGCGGCGAGATCGGCTTCACCGAACTGGCGCGCGCCCGGCCGGACGGGCTGACGATCGGCTTCATCAACACGCCGCACATCGTCACCCTGCCGATCGAGCGCCGGACGCGCTTCCGGCTCGAGGATTTCTCGCTGATCGGCAATATCGTGGACGATCCGGGCGGCCTGTGGGTGCGCGCGGATTCCGACATCCGGGATTTCGCGAGCCTTCTCGCCGCCGCCCGTGCCCGCCCGGGCACGATCGGCTACGGCACCACCGGCGTCGGCTCGGACGATCATCTGGCCATGCTGGCGCTGGAGCGCGCCTCCGGCACCAGCTTCCTGCACGTGCCCTTCGGCGGCAGCGCGCAGGTGAAGCAGAACCTGCTCTCCCGCGCGATCCCGCTCGCCGTCATGAACGTGGCCGAGGGCGTGAACGAGACGCGCCAGGGCGTGCTGCGCCCCCTGGCGCAGATGGGCGCCACGCGCTGGGCGCCGCTCGGCGACGTGCCGACGCTGAAGGAGCTGGGCTTCGACGTGGTGGAGGGCTCGATGCGCGGCATGGCGGCGCCCGCCGGCCTGCCGCCCGAGATCCTGGCCCGCCTCTCGCTCGCCGTCCGGCGGACCGTGGAGAATCCGGAGTTCAAGGCCAGCGCCGAGCAGCAGAGCCTGCCGCTGCGCTTCCTCGGCCCGGAGGAATACCTGGCCGAGCTGCGCGGCCTGCAGCGGAACTACCAGTCGCTCTGGGACCAGCATCCCTGGCGCGACTGAGCGGTAGGTGGGGGCTCAGCCCCCCCTGATCAGGCCCCCGTGCCGCCGGTCCGGATCAGGTATTGCGGCCCGAGCTCCTCGAGCGCGTTCACGCCCAGCAGCGCCATGTCGCGGTCCATCTCGCCCTTCATGAGCCGGATGGCGTGGGCGATGCCCTCCTGCCCTGCCACGGCCGCCGCATGCAGCATGGGCCGGCCGACGAAGCAGAAATGCGCGCCGAGCGACAGCGCCTTCAGCACATCGGTCCCGCGCCGGATGCCGCCGTCGATCATCACCGCCATCTGCCCGGCCGCCGCCGCGATGTCGGGCAGGATGCGAAGGGGGCCGGAAGTGCTGTCGAGCTGACGGCCGCCATGGTTGCTCACGATGATGCCGTCCGCGCCCTCCTGCTCGGCGCGGCGGGCGTCGTCGGGGTGCATCACCCCCTTCACGATCAGCCAGCCGGGCCAGCGGCGGCGGATCAGCGCCAGGTGCTCCCAGTTCAGATGGTCGCGCGCCGTGAAGTCGCGCAGGACGTTGCGCGCCAGGATGGGCGCCCCGCGCTCGGCGAAGCTGTTCTCGAAATGCGGCATCCCGTGCTGCGCCCAGGTCCGCAGGAAGGAGCCGATGGACCATTTGGGGTGCATCGCGCCGTCCATGAACAGGCGCAGCGACGGGCGCAGCGGGGTGGAGAAGCCGTTGCGGACGTTGTTCTCGCGGCTCGGCAGCACGGCCGTGTCCACCGTCAGCAGCAGCGTGCCGAAGCCCGCCGCCGCCACGCGGTCCACCAGCGCCTCGACGCGGGTGGAATCGCCGGGCAGGTAGGCCTGGAACCAGGCGTCCGGATTGGCTGCGATCACCTCCTCCATGCGGATCAGCGACGAGCCGGAGAGGATGAAGGGCACCTCCGCCTCCCGCGCCGCCTGCGCCAGCGCGAGGTCGCCGCGATAGGCCACGAGAGCGGCCATGCCCATGGGCGCGATGCCGAAGGGCGCCGCCCAGTCCCGCCCGAAGATCGTGCGCCGGAAGGTGCGGGGCGAGACGTCGCGCAGCACGCGCGGCAGGAAGTGCAGCTCGGAATAGGCGCGGGCGGCATCCGCCAGGGAGGCGTTCCGCTCGGTCGCGCCGGCGATGTAGCCGAAGATCGGCCGGGGCAGATGGCGCCGGGACATCTCCTCGAAATCGTCGAGGCAAAGGGCGCGCTGGGCGATACGGGTGCTCATGCCGCGGGACTGTAACGTCTGGACCCATCAGCGCCAGACGGCGAAGCCGGATTTTGCCTCATGCCGCGCGATGCTCCATGTGGCGGACCAGCCACCCGGACGCCGCGCCCAGGTCCGGCTCGACGCCCAGGCCCGGGCCGGGAGGCAGCGTGAAGATGCCGTCGCGCATGCGCGGGAAGGGCTGGGCCAGCGCCTCGCGGAAGGGGTTCTCCATCACGTCGTGCTCCAGCATGCCGGGGCCGCCCGCCGCCGCCAGCACCTGGGCCGCCGCCAGCAGCCCGATGCCGCCCCCCAGCCAGTGGGGGCAATAGGAGCGCCCGGCCGCGATCGCGCGCCGGCCCACCGCGAAGGCCCCCGCCACCCCGCCCCATTTCAGCGTGTCCGGCTGCACCACGCCGTGATTTCCATGGGCGATGAGGGCGGCGAAGTTCTCGAAGCCCATGACGTTCTCGCCGCCGGCCAGCGGCACGGGCGAGAGCATGGCGAGCTCCGCCCATTCGGCGGCGGGACGGTCCGCCGGGATGGGCTCCTCGATCCAGCCCAGCCCATAGGCACCCAGGCGCCGCACGGCGCGGCGCGCCTCGGGCAGGTCCCAGCCCTGGTTGGCGTCGATCATCAGCCGCTCGCCGGGCCTGAGGTCGCGTGCGAGGCGGGAGACGGTCGCCTCGTCCGCCTCCGCGCCGAAGCCGACCTTCACCTTGAAGGCGCGGAAACCGGCCTCGCGGCAGCGCGCCACCGTCTCGGCCGAGCTGTCGGGGTTCAGGCCGCTGGCATAGGCCGGGATCTCTCGCCGCACGCCGTCGCCGCCCAGCAGCGCGCGCAGCGGCTTGCCCGCCCGGCGCGCCGTCAGGTCCCACAGCGCGAGATCCAGCCCCGCGATGCAGGCCGCGAAGGGCCCGGGTTCGCCCACCTGGTTGACCCAGCGGACCGTGCGCGCGGTCAGGCTGTTCCAGGCATCGGACGGATCGGCATAGCTGGCCGCGAGCGCGGCGGGCGCGATCACCGTCTCCAGCAGACGCTGCTTGTTGTCGGCGCCATAGGGCGGGAAGTTGCACCAGACCTCGCCCCAGCCATGGGCGCCCTCGGCGTCCTCGACGCGCAGCAGCAGGGCGCTGCGGCGCGCGATGCTGCCGAAGGACATCTTCACCGCCTCCTTCACCTCGGCGCGGTAGAGGAAGGTCTCGATACGGGCGATGCGAAGGGTCATGTCGGGCTTTCAGGGATGATGATGCGCGATCCAGTGGCGCGCGATCTCCTCGCGCCGGCAGACCCAGACCTGCGGTTGCGTCTTCACCCAGTCGAGCAGCTTCGCGAGCCCCGCCGCGCGTCCGGCATGGCCGATGATGCGGTTGTGCAGCCCCACGCTCAGCATGCGCCCGCCGGGCTCGGCCAGCATCAGCTCGATCGCGCCCTGGATGTAGCGGAAGAATTCCTCGCCCGTGGTCAGCGCCGCGCGCTGGAAGCGGATGTCGTTGTGGGTCAGCGTGTAGGGCACGACGAGGCGCTTGCGGCCGCCGACATCGCGCCAATAGGGCAGCTCGTCGTCATAGGCGTCGCAATCATAGAGGTAGCCCGCTTCCGCGAGCAGGTGGCGCGTGTGCAGCGACGGCGCGTAGCGCGTGTACCAGCCCAGCGGCGCGCTGCCCGTCATGCGCGCGATGATCTCGGTGGCCTCGGCGATGCGGCGGCGCTCCGTCGCCTCGTCCATGCCGATATGCATCTCCCATTTCCAGCCATGGCCGCAGACGTCCCAGCCCGCCTCGCGGATCGCGGCGGCGGCCTCGGGCGTGCGCTCCAGCGAGCGCGCGACGGCGAAGACGGTGCAAGGCAGGTTCCGCTCGGTGAAGAGGCGGTGCAGGCGCCAGAAGCCCACGCGGCTGCCGTACTGGAACATGCTCTCGGCGCCGAGGTCGCGCCCCTTCACGGCGGCGGTGCTGCCTTCCGTCAGCGCGTTCTCGCTGCGCGGATCGCCGTCGGGGATGCTCTCCTCGCCGCCCTCCTCGTGGTTGATGACGAAGTTGAGCGCCACCTTGGCGCCGCCCGGCCAGCGCGGGTCGGGCGGGTTGCGGCCGTAGCCCTCGAAGTCGCGCGGATGGCTGTCGGTCATGGCAGATCTTCCGATCCGGGCACGGTGCCCTTCGGCAGCGTCGCGACATACTCCGCCAACTCGCCCGGGCGCGTGATCCAGAGCTCGTCGCGATGGGCCATGATGTGGCGCAGCGCCTGGCGGAAGGGCTTCAGCCGGTGCGGCTGGCCGATGATGAAGGGATGCAGCACGACGCTGCACACCAGCGGCCGCTTCGCCGATTGCCGCAGCAGCTCGTCGAACTGGTCCACGATCATCTCGGCGAATTCGCGACCGCTGTGCTGGCGCGCGACAAGCGCCGGGCTGTCGTTGATCTCGACCGAATAGGGCACGGAGAGGATAGGGCCCGCGCGCGTCGTCATCCAGAAGGGCTGGTCGTCCGCCGGCCAGTCCATGACATAGGTGAAGCCCGCCTCGCGCAGCAGGTCGAGCGTCGCGCCGCTCTGCGCGATGTAGGGGCCGAGCCAGCCGCGCGGCGGCGTACCCGCATGGCGCGCCAGCACGTCGCGGCTTTCCTCGATGAGGCGGCGCTCGTCCTCTTCCCACATGCCGTCCTGGCGCTCGGAATTGCTGCGGCCATGGCCGATGAACTCGTCGCCGCGCGCACGCAGCGCGGGGCCGATCTCGGGGCAGGCTTCCAGCGCCGCGCTGTTGATGTTGTGCGCGGACGGGATGCCGAGTTCGTCCAGCGTGTCGAGCAGGTTCCACAGGCCCACGCGGTTGCCGTAGTCGCGCCACGCGTAGCTGCGCTGGTTCTGCACGGGCGTGAGGCCCGTGCTGTCCGAGCCCATCCCCGCGCGATAGGCGAAGTGCTCGATGTTGTTGACGACATGCAGCGCGAGGCGCTTGCCGCCCGGCCATTCATAGGCCGGGCGTGTCGGGATCGCGCTGTGCGCGTAGCGGGAATGGGTGGGTAGCTTCATGGGTGCGGATGCTCGCCCGCATATCCCGGTGCGGCAAGCTACTCGATCTTCACGCCGGCGGCGCGGACGATGGGCGTCCAGCGGTCGTATTCCTCGCGCACGAAACGGTCGGTCGCGGCGGCGTCCATCCAGATCGCCTCGCTGCCCAGGTCGCGCAGGCGGGCGCGGGCATTGGCCGTCTCCAGCGCCTCCTTCGAGAGGTTGGCCATGCGCTGGATGATCGGCGCGGGCGTGCCCTTCGGCGCGAAGAGGCCCGTCCAGGAGCGGACGGCGTAGTCCGGCACGCCGCCCTCGGCGACGGTGGGAAGATCGGGCCGCAGGCTCACGCGCTGGCCGGTGCAGACCGCGATGATGCGCACGCGCCCGGCCTCGGCCGGCGGGATGACGGTGGGCAGGTTCATGAAGGCGAGCTCGATCGTGCCCGCCACGAGGTCCGTCAGCACGGGGCCGCCGCCGCGATAGGGCACATGCGTCATGTCGAGGCCCGTCCGCATGCGAAAGAGCTCGCCCGCGAGATGGTTGGAGGAGCCGACGCCGGAGGAGCCGAAACTCATGCCGCCCCGCTTGCCGCGGATATGCGCGATCAGCTCCTGCACGTTATGGACCGGCAGGCTGGGGTTCACCGCGACCACGTTGGGCACGTCCACCCACATGGCCATGCTCTCGAAGACATCGCGCACATCGTAGCCGATCTCGCCCGAGATGAGCGGGTGGAAGACGTGGTTGGAGGCGGAGGAGACGAACAGCGTCTGCCCGTCCGGCCGCGCGCGCATGGCCTGGCCCATCCCCACCGCGCCGCCGCCGCCGGGCCGGTTCTCGACGAGGAAGGGCTGGCCGGTGCGCCCCTCGAAGGCCGGGGAGAGCAGCCGCGCCACCACGTCGTTGGAGCCGCCCGGCGCCCAGGGGACGATCATCGTCACCGGGCGGCTCGGCCAGGAATCCTGGGCCAGGGCGCTGCGGGTCATGATGGCGGGGGCGAGCAGGCCGGAGGCGGCCAGCAGGGCGCGACGCTTCATCGGATCGGATCCTCGGGGTGTTTTGTTGCGCGGAAGGATACACCAGCCCGCCCGGCCTGCCATCCGGATGCTGCAACCACGCCACAGACAAACAAATGGTTGCGAAAGCGCGACCCGGCGCCACCGATGATCCATGGCGCATTATTCAGACACGGTTTAGGGTTCGCGCGAGTGGCAGCGGAATGAGATGGAAGATGCGGGCAACCCAGCTGGCAGTTCTGGCGGGAGCGGCGGCGATGCTGAGCGCCTGCGGCGCCACCATTCGCGACGGCATACAGTCCACGGGCGGCGACGTGTTCTTCCTGCAGAACAGCAGTCTCAGCGGCTCCCGCGCCGTGACCGCGGGCCTCAATGAAGCGCAGGAATTCTGTTCGGCCCAGGGCCGGCAATTCGTGATGCAGAACAGCCGCGTGGGCTCGGGCAGCTACCAGCTGGAGTTCCGCTGCGTGACCCCGGGCAGCCTGGGCCCGGTCGCGCGCCCCACCTATTCCGCGCCGGTCGCCGAGGCGTCCGAGCCCCGCCGCCGCCGGGGCAGCCGTGCCGCGAGCACGGATACCGCCGCCGAGACGCCGGCGCCCCGCCGCGGCCGGGGCCGCCGCGCCGACGATCTGAACGCCGCCTATGCGGGCGGCGGAACCGCGACCACCACCATGGCCGCCCCTGCCGCGCCCGCTGCGATCAATTACGGTTCCGGCTACGCGCAGGGCGGCTATCTGCCCGCCCAGCCGGTAACGGCTCAGCCCATGGTGGCCTCTGCGCAGCCAGCCATGGTCCAGCAGCCCCAGGCGATGCAGACCTCGACGCGGGCACAGCCCAATCTGCCGGCGGAGCTGCCGCCGGTGGCCACCACGCCGCTGTTCAACCCGCCGCCCGGCACGCATTTCGCGCCGACGCCCGCACCGATGCGCCTGCCGGCCGACAACCGGCCCTATGCCCCGGTGGCGGGCCAGGCAGGGCCGGCCCCCGCCGGCACCGCCATCACGCCGGCCGCGGCGGCCCCGGCCCAGCCGCTCTCCGATGGACTGCCGCCGATCCAGGTCACGCCTGTCGTGGCGCCGAGCGCCGCGCCGGCCGCGTCCAGCACCTCCAGCCGGGCCGCTCCGGCACCCCAGACCTATGTGGTGCCGAGCCCGAATGCGCTGCCGGGCGCGAATTCCGCGCTGACGCCGATCGCGGCGCCGCCGGTCTCGGAGCGGCCGGCGCCGCGTGCGCCCGTCCAGAACCTCAACGTGCCGCCGCCCGGCTTCTTCACCGGGCCGCGCTGAGCGGTTTCAGCGCGACGGCGTAGAATCCGGCCGCGCGCCCGCCGCCTGAGGGCGTCAATCGTAAACCTGCGCGAGCGTCTCCGCGACGAGGCAGGGGCGCGGGCTGCCCTCCAGCTCCATCTCGTTCTCGATGGTGATGCGCACGCCGCCCTGGATCGGCTCGCAGGCCTTGAGCGTGGCATGCAGCCGCACGCGGGAACCCGCGGGCACCATCGCCGTGAAGCGCACCTTGTTGGTCCCGTAGTTGATCGCACGCGAGCGCTTCACCACGCGATAGATGGTCGGCGCCAGGCGCGGCAGCAGCGAGAGCGTGAGGAAGCCATGGGCGATGGTCTTGCCGCCCGGCATCTCCTTCTTCGCGCGCTCCACGTCGATATGGATCCACTGGTGGTCGCCCGTGGCTTCCGCGAAGAGGTCGATGGTCTTCTGGTCCACCGTGAACCAGTCGCTCGTGCCGAGCTTCTTGCCCACCCATTCCTGCATGGCGGCAGGCGATTCGATATCCAGCATGGCGATTCCTTCCCAGTGTCCGGCGGCAGATTGCCGTGCCTCCGCCGCGCTGGCGAGAGGGGGGCCGTCCGGACGGCCGGTCGGGCCACGCCGCCCTTTCCCCTGCGTTGCGGAAACGCTCTGATGCCGCCGGACCTGGAGACAAGATGAATGGACCCGTCCCTCGCCGCGACCCTCACCGCCTGGCGCCGCCACCTGCACGCGCATCCCGAGCTCTCGCAGCAGGAGAGCGAGACCTCGCGCTACGTGCAAGAGCGGCTGGCTGAGCTCGGCATCCCCTTCGTCGCGGGCGTAGGGCAGCACGGCATCGTCGCGACGCTGAAGCGCGGCGGCTCCAACCGCAGCGTCGGGCTGCGCGCCGACATGGACGCGCTGCCGATCGAGGAGACGACCGGCCTCCCCCATGCCTCCACGAAGCCGGGCGTGATGCACGCCTGCGGGCATGACGGGCACACCGTCTCGCTGCTCGGCGCGGCGGCGCTGCTGCGGGACGACCCTTCCTGGAGCGGCACCGTCCAGCTCATCTTCCAGCCCGCCGAGGAGAATGGCGCGGGCGCGCGCGCCATGATCGCGGACGGCCTCTTCGAGCGCTTCCCGATGGACCAGGTCTTCGCCTTCCACAATCTGCCGGGGCTGGAGGCGGGAACAGTGGGCCTGCGCCCCGGGCCGATCCTGGCGCAGGGCGGGCGCATCGCGATCACCGTGAAGGGCCATGCGGGCCACGCCGCCAAGCCGCACCTGACGCGGGACCCCATCGTGGCCGCCGCCGCCCTCGTCGGCGCGCTGCAGAGCGTGGTCTCGCGCAACGTCGATCCCATGGAGCCCGCGGTGCTGACCATCGGCACCATCCATGGCGGCACGGTGAGCAACCAGATCCCGGAATCCGTGGTGCTGGAGGGCACCGTGCGCTCCTTCCGCATCGGCCAGCGCGAGGAGATCGTCGCCGACATCCAGCGCATCTGCGGCGGCATCGGCGCCGCCTTCGGCGTGGAGGTCACGCTGGAGGCGAGCCGCGCCGGCCTGCCCACCATCAACAGCGCGGCCGAGGCCGAGCTGGGCTGCGAGGCCGCCGAGGCCGCGGGCTTCCCCGTGAAGCGCGACATCCCGGCCAGCACGGGCGGCGAGGATTTCGCGGCCATGCTCCAGATCGTCCCCGGCGCCATGGCCTGGATCGGCAACGGCCCGTCCGAGCCGGGGCGCGAGCTGCACAATCCCGGCTACGACTTCAACGACGCCATCCTGCCGGTCGCATCCGGCTGGCTCGCGGGCGTCGCGAAGCGGGCGCTTGCCGCTAGCGGTTGATCGACGGCGGCTTGAAGCTGGGCACCGTTGGCAGGGGCTGCGCGGGCGGCTTCGGCCCGAAGCGCATGGTGGCGTAGGTCCCGCCCGCGATCGCGACCAGCGCGCCCACCAGGATCAACAGCGCCGCGCGCCAGGCCGCGAAGGGATGGCGCCGGACGGGCGGCGGTGGCGGCGCCGCGGCCCTGGAGCGGCGGGCGGCGACGGTCATCGCATCGGCCAGCTCGTTCAGCGGCCGCAGCCGGCCCTCGCCCTCGATGCGGAAGAGGCGGCGCTTCAGGTCGATCTCCGCTGCGATGGCCCCGCCCTCGTGATAGCGCCGTAGCCCGAGGCGCAGCTTCCCGGGCCCGGGGAAGATCGGCGAGGCGTCCCAATCCGTGTTCCAGAAGTCGACCAAGACCTGGCCCGTCGCGGTCTCGACCACGCGCGGCGCGCGGACCCAATGGGAATTGCCCCACTCGACCTCCTGCAGATCCACGCGAAGCTCGCCATCCGGCGAGATGAGGCGGCGGAAGCCGGAGCCGGCGGCGCCCTGGCGCGCTTCCTCCAGCGCCATGTCCAGCTCCTCCAACGGCCGCTCCGGCCCGCCGGCGCCCTGGTCGCGGAAGACGCGCCGCGCGGGGTCGATGCGAAAGAGCGCGTCGAAGCCGTTCAGCTCGGCACGCAGGAAGAGGCTGCCATCCGGCCGGTTCTCGGCCCAGCTCGTGCCCCAGCGGGCGGCATCGGCCCGGACGCAGCCGGTGGCGGCCTCCGTCACCACCGCCCAGGAGGAGAAGGAATGGTCGCGCCCGTTCATGTATTCGCCGAGGCGATGCGCGAACCGCAGCGAGCCGTCGGCGGAAACGCCCTGCGAGATGACGGGCAGGTCGGTGGGCAGCCAGAAGCCCCAGACGCCATTCGAGAGCTCGCCGACCGCGAAGCGGACGCGGCCCGTGCCCTCGCCCGCCTCCAGCACCTGATGGGAATGCATCTGGCCGGGATGGGTGGGGTGGGGCAGCTCGACCGGCGGGCCCGCCTCGTGCCAGGGCACCGACCAGACATCCACGCCGCCGATCCGCAGGCCGTCGCGCTCGAAGCCGATATGCAGGAAGCGCCAGCCCCCCGTCTCGCGCGCCGATTGCAACGGCGCAGCGGGGACGGCCGCGGCCGGAACCGGCGGGGGCGGAGGCGGCGGCGCGCGCCGGAGGAAGTGGCGCAGCGTGAAGCCCAGGACGATCCCCGCGAGCCATATCCCGAGCCAGGGCAGCAGGAGGAAGGCGCCCATATAGGCCAGCGGGTAGAGCGAGGCGCCCAGCCAGCCGGCGGGCATCGGCTGCGTCGCCGCCTCCCAGAAGATCCAGCCGTAATAGGCGAAGAGTGGAGAGATCAGCCACAGCACCGTGGTGCGGCCCAGCCAGCGCGTGGGCACCGCCCAGATCACCAGCGCCGGCACCACCACCAGCCCGACCAGGAGCAGCAGGCGGCTGTCCATCGTCCCCCCTTGGGGAGAGGTGCTAGTCCTCCAGGCCCACGAGGCTGCGCGCGAAGTCCCGCGCCTCGAAGGGCCGAAGGTCCGCCGCCTTCTCGCCCACGCCGACGGCATGGACGGGCAGGCCGAATTCCTGCGCCAGCGCCACGACCACGCCGCCCTTGGCCGAGCCGTCCAGCTTGGTCACGACGAGGCCCGTCACGTCCACCATTTCCTTGAAGACGCGCACCTGGCTGACGGCGTTTTGGCCCGTGGTGGCATCGAGCACGAGCAAAGTGGAATGCGGCACGGAGGCATCCTCGCGCCCCAGCACGCGCACGACCTTGCGCAGCTCCTCCATCAGCGCGGACTTGTTGTGCAGGCGCCCAGCGGTATCGACCAGCAGCACGTCCACGCCCGCGGCCTTGGCGCCCTTCAGCCCATCGAAGGCGAGGCCCGCCGCATCGGCGCCCATCTTGGCCGGCGCCACCACATGCGCGCCCGTGCGCTCGCCCCAGACCTGGAGCTGCTCGACGGCCGCCGCGCGGAAGGTGTCGCCCGCCACCATCCAGACCTTGAGCCCGCGCGCGCGATACTGCTCGGAGAGCTTGGCGATGGTGGTGGTCTTGCCCGTGCCGTTCACGCCCACCACCAGCACGACATGCGGCGCGCGGCGCGGCTCGATCACCAGCGGCTTCGCCACGGGGGCGAGGATGGCGGAAATCTCGTCGGCCAGCGCGGTCTTCACCTCCTCGTCCGTCACCTCGCGGCCGAACTTGGTGCGGCGGAAGCTCTCCACGATGCGGCCGGAGGCGGCGACGCCGAGGTCCGCCGTGATGAGCATCTCCTCCAGTTCCTCCAGCGCGGCATCGTCCAGCTTGCGCTTGGTGAAGACGCTGCCGATGGCATCGGTGAGCTTGGCGGTGGAACGCGAGAGACCGGCCTTGAGCCGCGCGAAGAAGCCGCGCGGGGCCTCCGGTTCCTCGATCGGCGCCTCGGCCACCGGGAAGAGCACGACCGGCTCCTCCGCGCGGGGCGCGGGCACCGGCTCGGCCAGTTCGGCGCGCGCCGGGGGCGGCACCTCCGGCTCGCGGATCGGCTCGGGCGGGATCTCGGGGGTGGGAGGCTCCTGCACCGGCTCGGGCGCCGGGGGCGGCGTCTCGGCGGGAGGGGGCGTCTCCGCGGGGGGCTCGGGGGCCGGCGGCGGGGTCTCGGGGACCGAGGGCGGCGGGATGTCGCTGGGGCCGGACTTGCCCGTCAGGCGCCCCCAGAAGTCACGCAGGGCCATCAGGCGGCCTCCCCGATCAGCTTGCCGTCCATGACGGAAAGGATGCGGGCGCGCAGAAGCTGCCCGCGCGCGGCGCCCGGCAGCTTCACCGGCGCGAAATGCCGGGTGTGCCCCTGCCCGTCGCCTTCCATCAGGACCTCCTCCAACATGCCCAGGCGCGAGGCCAGGAAACGGCCGCGCTCGGCCTCGCCCGCCTGGCGCAGCCTGGCCGCGCGCTCCCGCCGCAGCGGCATGGGAAGCTGCGGCATACGCGCGGCGGGCGTGCCGGCGCGGGCGGAATAGGGAAAGACGTGCAGGAAGGCCAGCCGTGCCTCCGCCACCAGATCGACCATCGCGCATAGCTGCTCCTCCGTCTCGGTCGGGAAGCCGGCGATGAGATCGGCCCCGAGCGCCACATCAGGGCGTAACGCCCGCGCCCGGGTGGAGAGTTGCAGCAGGTCGGCCCGCGAATGCCGCCGCTTCATGCGCTTCAGGATGAGGTCGTGGCCATGCTGGGCCGAGAGATGGAGATGCGGCATCAGCCGCTCCTCCTCAGCGAAGAGGCGCCAGAAATCCTCGCCGAGCATGGCGGGGTCCAGCGAGGAGAGGCGAAGGCGCGGCAGTTCCGGCACCTCGCGCAGGATGGCACGGATGAGGGCGGTGAGCTCCGGATGGCTGGCCAGGTCCACGCCCGTCAGCACGATCTCGGCATGGCGGGCGGCGAGGTCGCGCGCGGCGGAAACGGCCTCGGCGACCGGCATGGCACGGGCCGGGCCGCGGCCCTGCGGGATGATGCAGAAGGTGCAGGAATGGTCGCAGCCCTGCTGCACGGCCAGGAAGGCACGCGTGCCGCCGCCCGCCGCGACACCCATGGGCATATCGCGCGAAATCGGCGCCACGGGCGCGGCCCAGGCGGCCGGGTCGAGCTTCCGGCCATTGCCGATGACGCGCGCCACGCCGGGCAGCGCGGCCCAGGCCTCGGGCGCGATCTGCGCGGCGCAGCCGGTGACGAGGATGGGGCGGCCGGGATTCTCTCGCGCCGCGCGGCGGATGGCCTGGCGCGCCTGGGCCTCGGCCTCGCCCGTCACGGCGCAGGTGTTCACGATGAGGGCATCCGCGAAGCCCGCGCGCGCGGCCAGGGCGCGCATGGTCTCGCTTTCGGCGATGTTCAGCCGGCAGCCGAAGGTGATTGCTTCAGCCAAGCTCGATTTCGCCGGTGAAGGCGGTGGCGACGGGGCCGCTCATCAGCACATGGCCGTCCTCGCGCTGCTCGATCACGAGGTCGCCGCCCGGCACTGTCACGGTGGCGCGCGCGCCGACCAGCCCGCGCCGGCGGGCATTCACCAGCGCCGCGCAGGCGCCGGAGCCGCAGGCCAGCGTCAGCCCCGCGCCACGCTCCCAAACCACCAGCTTCAGATGGTCCGGCGCCATCACCTGCACGAAGCCGATATTGGCGCGCCGGGGGAAGAGCGGGTCGTGCTCCAGCGCCGGGCCGATGCGCGGGATGTCCAGCGCGTCCAGGTCCGGCACGAAGAAGGTCGCATGCGGATTGCCCATCGAGAGGCAGGCCGCGTCCGAGACGCCCTCGGCCGAGACGGGTACGTGCAGCGTGTCCATCTCGCGCGCCAGCGGCACGTCGGCCCAGCCGAGACGGGGCGGGCCCATGTCGACGCGGAAGATCCCGCCCGGCAGGCGCTCGGCGCTCAGCTGGCCGCCGGGGGTGCGGATGGTGATGAAGTCGCGCCCCAGCTCGTCCAGCACCAGAGAGGCGGCGCAGCGCGTGCCATTGCCGCAGGCCCCGGCCTCCGAGCCGTCGGAATTGTGGAAGCGGATGAAGACATCGGCGTCCTCGGCGCGCTCCAGCGTCACGAGCTGGTCGAAGCCCACGCCGCGGTGGCGGTCGCCGACCTGGCGAATGGAATCCACCGGCAGGGCGAGCGCCGACTTCCGTGCGTCGAGGACCACGAAATCATTGCCCAGGCCATGCATCTTGCGAAAAGGGACACGCATGCAACCCATATAGGCGAGGAAAGCGCTTGGCGCGACGGGTCGGGGGCCCTACCTCCCGCGCATGCGACGCACAGCACCTCTCCTTTTTTGTGCAGGCCTCCTGGCCGCCTGCGCCCCGAAATATTCTGCGGACGAGTACGCGACCCGCGCCGTCCAGCAGGCGAACCCGGTCCAGCAGGGCGTGGTGGCGGGCTCGCGCCGCGTCGCCATCACCTCCGACGGAACGACGGGCGCTGCGGCGGGTGCGGCGGCGGGCGGTGCGATCGGCGGGGCGGCGGCGGGCGGCAACAGCGTCAGCACGGCGCTCGGCGCGGTGGGCGGCGCGCTGCTCGGCGGGCTGGTCGGCACCTCGGCCGAGCGGGCCAGCGCCAATACCGACGGCATCGAATACATCGTGCGCAAGACGAATGGGGAGCTGGTCTCCGTCACCCAGCGCGACATCGAGCCCATTCCGCTCGGGACGCGCGTGCTGGTGATCTCGGGCGCCCAGGCCCGCGTGGTGCCGGACTATACGGACAGCCAGACCGACGCCGCCCCGCCCCAGCCGCCGCAGGCCCGGCGCCCGGCCGCCCCGCGGCCCTCGCCCGATGCCCCGCCGGCGGCGCCCGCCGAGGGCACGGCCCCGCTGCCGCCCGCCCCCAGTTCGGAGAGCCTGGCCCCGCCGGAGGGCGCCTCGGCCTCGCCCGGCCTGGCCCCGATCGCGGCGCCCGAGGGGGCGGCCGCCAACCAGGTTCCGGCCGCGGCGGGCACCGAGGTGCAGACTCCGGCGGCGGCCGCCGAGGCTCCGGCCACGCCGGCGCCGGCTCCGGCGGCGGCCGTGCCCGCCCCGGCGCCCGGCCTTGCCCCCATCGCCGGGCCGGCATCGCCCTAGCGGCGGCGCGGCCCAGAATGTCTGCCATGCGCCGGCGCGCCCCCCTGGACTTGGGCGCGTGCCGCCGCTAAAGACCCGCCTCCCGCACCGAGGCCCTGGACAGCCCGGCCGGGGAAGCTCGCCTCCGTCGCATGGTGCGACAGCCTGGGGCAGCCCCAACCCACCGACAGGAGGGCCCGAATGTCCAAGATGAAGACGACCTCGAGCGCCAAGAAGCGCTTCAAGATCACGGCGACGGGCAAGGTCCTCGCCGGCCCCGGCAAGAAGCGTCACTGCCTCTCCGCCCGTAGCCAGAAGGCCAAGCGCCAGAACCGCGGCTCGCAGGTTCTGGAAGTGCAGGACGGCAAGACCGTCAAGCACTGGCTGCCCTACGGCCTGTCCCGCTAAGCCCGGCGAAGGAGAAGACAGATGGCACGTGTCAAGCGCGGCGTTACCGCCCATGCCCGCCACAAGAAGGTCCTGGACCTCGCCAAGGGTTACGTCGGCCGGTCGTCCACGACCTACCGCGCGGCCCTGCAGCGCGTCGAGAAGGCGCTGCAGTACGCCTATCGCGACCGCCGCAACAAGAAGCGCGATTTCCGTGGCCTCTGGATCCAGCGTATCAACGCCGCGGTCCGTGAGCACGGCATGACCTATTCCCAGTTCATCGCGGGCATCAAGGCCGCGGGGATCGACATGGACCGCAAGGTCCTCGCCGCCCTCGCCTTCGACGAGCCCGCGGCTTTTGCGGCCATCGTCGAGAAGGCCAAGGAAGCGCGCACCCCGGCCTGATTTCGCCGAGGGTTTAAGTGGTGTTTCGAAGGGCCGCTGCGCGTAAGCGTGGGCGGCCCTTTTTCATTTTGGGGAACCTGACCCATGACCGATGACCTCGCGGCCCTCGCGGCCAGCACCGAGGCCGAGCTCGCCGCCGCCGCCGACCTGCGCGCCCTGGACGCGGTGCGGGTGGGCGTGCTCGGGAAGTCCGGCGCCCTGACGGCGCTGCTCAAGGGCCTCGGCGCCATCCCGGCCGATCAGCGCAAGGAGCGCGGCGCCGCCGTGAACGCGCTGAAGACGCAGCTGGAGGCCGCCATCGAGGCCCGCCGCGCCGTGCTCGACGCCGCCGCGCTGGACGCCCGCCTCGCCGCCGAGAAGCAGGACATGACCCTGCCGCCGCGCCCCGCCGCGCCAGGCGGCATGGGCGGCATCCACCCCATCAACCGCACCATCGAGGAGCTGACGGCGATCTTCGGCGCCATGGGCTTCAAGGTGGTCGAGGGGCCGGACATCGAGGGCGACTGGTACAACTTCGCCGCGCTCAACATCCCCGACCATCACCCCGCCCGCCAGGACCAGGATACCTTCTACCTGCCCGGCATGGTGGATGGCCGCCGCACCGTGCTGCGCACCCAGACCTCGCCGCTGCAGATCCGCACCATGATCGGCCAGGAGCCGCCGATCCGCATCATCGCGCCCGGCCGCACCTACCGCTCGGACCACGACGCGACGCATTCGCCCATGTTCCACCAGGTGGAGGGGCTGGTGATCGACCGCGGCATCACGCTCGGCCACCTCAAGGGCTGCCTGACGGACTTCCTGCGCGCCTTCTTCGGCATCGCGACGCTGCCGGTGCGCTTCCGCTCGAGCTACTTCCCCTTCACCGAGCCCTCGATGGAGGTCGATATCGGCTGGAACCGGAAGACGGGCGAGCTCGGCGCCGGCACCGACTGGCTGGAGATCCTGGGCAGCGGCATGGTGCATCCGCGCGTGCTGGCCAATTGCGGGCTGGATGCGCGCGAGTGGCAGGGCTTCGCCTTCGGCATGGGCATCGAGCGCATCACCATGCTGAAGCACGGCATGGCCGACCTGCGCCCCTTCTTCGAGGCCGACACGCGCTGGCTGAGCCATTACGGCACGAGCCCCCTGTCCCCCGCCACGCTGCACGAAGGGGTTTGAGCATGCCGCACAGGATTATCGCCTCGCCGACGGCATCCGGCCGCGAGCCGGCCGGCGCCGCCCCACCGACCCGCCAGCTCGCGCTTCCGTGGCGCGGCGAAGCCAAGGCCGCGGATGCGGCCGCCCGGCGCCTGAGGGCATAAGAAAATGAAGTTCCAGCTCTCCTGGCTCCGCGAGTACCTCGACACCGATGCCAGCGTCGATGAGATCGCCACGACCCTGAATGCCATCGGCATCGAGGTCGAGGGCATCGAGAATCCCGCCGCGATCCTCTCCAGCTTCCGCATCGCCCGCGTGATCGAGGCCGTACAGCACCCGAACGCCGACCGCCTCCGCGCGCTCCGCGTCGATGCCGGCGACGGACGCGAGTATTCCGTCGTCTGCGGCGCGCCCAATGCCCGCACCGGCCTGGTCGGCGTGGTCGCCATGCCCGGCGCCTATATCCCCGGCACCGACGTCACGCTGAAGGTCGGCGAGATCCGCGGCGTGAAGTCCGAGGCCATGATGCTCTCCAAACGGGAGATGGGCCTCGGCGACGACCATTCCGGCATCGTGGAGCTGCCCGAGGATGCACCCATCGGCACGCGCTACGTCGATTATGCGGGCCTCGACGATCCGGTCATCGAGATCAAGGTGACGCCGAACCGCGGCGACGCGCTGGCCATCCGCGGCGTGGCGCGGGACCTCGCGGCCGCCGGCCTCGGCACGCTGAAGCCGTGGTCGCCGCCGACGGTCGCGGGTGTCTATGAGACGCCGCTGCAATGGCGCATCGAGGATCCGCGCGCCTGCACCTGGGTGCTCGGCCGCGCCATCCGCAAGGTGAAGAACGGCCCCTCGCCGCAATGGCTGCAGGACCGGCTGACCGGCATCGGCCTGCGTCCCATCTCGGCGCTGGTGGACGTGACCAACTGGTTCACCTTCGCCCTCGGCCGGCCGCTGCACGTCTTCGACGTCGCCAAGGTGAAGGGCGCCACGCTCTCCATGCGCATGGCGCGCGAGGGCGAGGAGCTGCAAGCGCTGAACGGCAAGACCTACGCGCTCAGCCCGGAGGACGGCATCATCGCCGACGCCGCGGGACCCGAGGCGCTGGGCGGCATCATCGGCGGCGAGCCCTCGGGCTGCGACGAGACGACCACCGAGGTCTTCATCGAATGCGCGCTGTTCGATCCCGTGCGGATCGCCCTCAGCGGCCGCCGCCACGGCGTCTTCACCGATGCGCGCGCGCGCTTCGAGCGCGGCGTGGACCAGGCGCTGCTTCCGGCCGCGCTGGACGCCGCGACGGCCATGATCATCGAGCTCTGCGGCGGCGAGCCCTCCACGGTCTCCGAGGCCGGCAGCGAGCCGCTCTGGCGCCGCGAGGCGACGCTGCGCTTCGAGCGCCTGACCGGGCTCGGCGGCCTCATGGTCCCGCCGCATGAGGCGGAGGGCCGGCTGGAGCGCCTCGGCTTCACCGTCACGGCGCGCGGCAGCGACCGCATCACCGTCGCCGTGCCGCCCTGGCGCAACGACGTGGCCGCGCACATCGTGCTCGACCAGGATCCCAAGCTCGACCCCGAGCGCGCGCGCATCGCCGCCGAGGGCTGCGCGGCCGTCGAGGCCGAGTGCGACCTGGTGGAGGAGGTGCTGCGCCTCGGCGGGCTGGATGCCGTGCCGTCGGTCTCGCTCCCCGTCGCCTCGCCGGTGCCGCCGCCGTCGCTCGACGCGAAGCAGGTGCGCAGCATCCTCGCGCGCCGCGTGCTCGCCGCGCGCGGGCTGCAGGATTGCGTGACCTACGGCTTCCTCGAGACCCGCATCGCCGCGATGTTCGGCGAGACCCCCGAGGCGCTGCATCTCGAGAACCCGATCGCGTCCGACCTCGACCAGATGCGCCCCACCCCGCTGGCCTCGCTGGCGATGGCGGCGGCGCAGAACGCGGCGCGCGGCTTCGCCGACGTGGCGCTGGCCGAAGTGGGCGGCGGGTACCGCGACACCTCGCCTGCCGGGCAGCTCGCCATGGCCTGCGGCGTGCGCTCCGGCGCCTCGCCGCTCAACTGGGCCTCGCCCGCGCGCCCCGTGGATGCGCTGGACGCCAAGGGCGACGTGATGGCGGTGCTGGAGGCGCTGGGCGTCCCCCTGGCCGCGCTGCAGGTCACCGCCGATGCGCCGGGTCACTACCATCCCGGCCGCTCGGGCGTGGTCCGCCAGGGGCCCAAGACCGTGATCGCGCAGTTCGGCCAGCTGCATCCGCGCCTCTGCGCGGCGCTGGACGTGCCGGCGGGCGCCGTGGGCTTCGAGATTTTCCTCGACGCCATCCCCGAGCCGAAGCGCCGCAAGAAGCCGGCGCCCGAGCTCTCGGCGCTGCAGCCGGTCCGCCGCGACTTCGCCTTCCTGGTGGATGCGGACGCGCCCGCCGAGAAGCTGCTGCGCGCCATCGCCGCGGCCGAGCGCACGCTCATCTCCGATGTCGTGCTCTTCGACCGCTATGCGGGCGAGCGCCTGCCGGAGGGCAAGGTCAGCCTCGCGGTCCAGGTGACGCTGCAGCCGCGCGATCGCACGCTGACCGATGCGGAGATCGAGGCCGTGGCGGCCAAGATCGTCGCGGCCGCGGCCAAGTCGGTGGGCGCCACGCTGCGCGGATAGCGCCCGATCCCACGGCTCCTGCCGCCCGGACCAAGCTCGAGGTGGCAGGCGGCCGGGCGGAGCGGCTAGCCTCTCTCCGAAAGAGGGAGAGCAAGATGTTCCGAACCATCCTCGCCGCCGGCCTGCTCGCGGCGCTCGCGGCAGGTTCGGCTCATGCCCAGGGCGGCGACGGAATAGATTGCATCGCCTCGGGCCGGCTGCAGATCCTGCGGGTCAGCAGTTACGAGGCGAGGGACGAAGTCGGCGGGTTGGTGATCAGCGTGGCGATCCTGAACCCGCAGCACGAGGTCCAGGCCTTCACCATCAGTTTCGTCGGCCCGGCACGGCATTCGGCGATGGGCCTGCGCGCCAGCCGTAACCCGCGCGAGCGCGCGGACCAATGGGTGGCGACGTTGCCGCCGGGTACCCGCATCTCCGACCGGCAGGTGCGCAGCCAGATACGTTTGAACTGCTACTGATGCCCCGAAGCATCGGCGTCACCCATCCGCCTGATTGGCAAAGCGGATTGGCAGGCCGCCGCGTGGGCCGTTAGCGTCCCTCCCATAGACGGAGAGAAACATGATGCTCAGGCCCATCCTTGCCGCCTCGCTGCTGACCGGCGCCATCGCGGTCTCGCTGCCCGGAACTGGCCAGGCCCAGTTCGCCCCCCAGAGCGTGGACTGCATCGCCACGGGCAAGCTCCAGATCACGCATATCGGCCGCAACCAGATGACGGGCGGCGAAGGCGGCGGGCTCGCGATCAGCGTGCTGATCTACAACCCGCAGAACACGTCGCAGCGCTTCTCCATCACCTATACCGGCGGCGCTCGGAACAAGGTGACGAACCAGGAGCGGAACTGGAGCGCCTACATGCGCCAGACGGAATGGGTAGCGACGGTCACCGGCGGCTCCTCCATCACCGACCAGCAGATCCGCAACAACGTCCAGCTGCGCTGCTACTGAGCGGCTCCGAACCCGTAGAGGCGCGCCGGGTTCTCCACCAGGATCTTCCGGCGCAGCGCCTCCTCCGGCGCCCATGACGCGAGCAGCCCCAGCACGTCGCCGTCATTGGGCATCACGCCCGTGAAATGCGCCACATGCGGCCAGTCGCTACCCCAGAGGATGCGGCCGGGCGCGGCCTCTATGACCGCGCGAGCCATGGCATGCGTGTCCGAATAGGGAAAGCGGTCCTCGGTGGAGATCCGCGAGAGGCCGGTGAGCTTCACCCACAGCAACCCGTCCCGCAGCATCGCCAGGAACTCGCGATAGCCGGGATGGTCCAGCCCGCCCTTCGCCACCTTGGTGTAGCCGATATGGCCGACCGAGACGGGCAGGCGCATCGCTTCCGCTAGGCGGCGCAGCTCGCCCGGCATTTCCTCCACATGCACCAGCAACTCCACATGCCAGCCGAAGGGCCGCAGCACGGATGCGACCTCGGCCAGCGCGTCGAGCGAGCGGAAGGGCATGCCGCCGCGGTCCACCAGGTTCACGCGAATGGCGCGGGCACCCTTCGCATGCATGGCGGCGATCTCGGCCTCGGTCACGCCCTCGCTGACCGCCACCACGGCGCGCAGCCGGTCCGGATGGGCGGCGGCCGCGTCCAGCACCGCACGGTTGTCGGTGCCGTGCACGCTCGCCTGGATCACCACGCCACGGGAAAGCCCGAGCGTGTCGTGCAGCCGGAGCGCCGTGCCGATTGGGGAGTCCGGCGGCGTGTAGCCGCGCGTGGCCTGGTAGGGAAAGCGCGCGCCCTCGAAGACGTGGAAATGCGTGTCGCAGGCGCCCTCCGGCATCGCCAGGGCGGGCTTGCGCGGGTTCGGGTCGGGCGCGGGGCAGTCGCGGATCTCCATGGTGCTCACGCCACCAGCCCCAGGCCGCGCAGGAAGCGCCGCACGCCCGGATGGATCAATGCGGGGTCCGCGATGGCGGCGGCCGTGTTCGCGGAGGTCGTCTCCGACGCCTGCGGCAGGCGCCGCCCCAGCTCCGCATGTGCCGCGTGGATGGCGGCGGCGAGGCGGTATCCCACCTCCTCCGGCAGGCCCGGCCGGGCCAGGACCAGGCTCCAGGTGCCGACCGAGGCGATGGAGGCGTCCTGGCCGGGATAGCTGCCGGCGGGCAGCGACATGGGGCGCAGGCGCGGGTCGGCGGCGACGATGCGCGCACGCTCCGCCTCGTCGGGGGCGAGGAACCGGCCGCCCTGGCGCGCCAGCGTCACGAAGCCCGGCCAGCCCGCGCCGCCGCCCCAGAGCGCGGCCACGCGCCCATCCATCACCATGGCGGGGCCATCGCCGGCGCGGTCCAGCAGGACGGGCTGGAAGTCGCGCTCGATGTCGAGTCCGAGGCCCGCCATCACCTGCCGCGCCAGCACCACGAAGCCCGAGCCCCGGGCGCCCCAGGCGATGGGCTTGCCCTTCAGCTCCTCGATACGGCGGATGGGACTGTCGCCCCGCAGGCCGAAGAGGCCGGGCTGCGCGTACATGGCGGCCAGCAGCGTCACCCCCTGCCCCGCCGCCAGCGCCGCCGCCGCCGTCTCGCCCGCGACGAGGCCGAGATCCACGCTGCCTTCCGCCAGCAGGCGGACGTTCTCCAGGCTGCCGGCGGTGTTGCGGGGCTGGATCGAGAGGCCGGGGTCCGTCGCCATCACGGCGCCCGCGAAGGCCTCGCCATAGGCCGGGAAGCCGCCGCCCGGGGTCGCCGTGGCGAGCGAGAGGGGCAGCGGCGCCTGGGCCTGCGCGACACCCGCCGAGAGGCCGCCCCACAAGGTCAATCTGCGCGAAACCGAGCCCGCCATCCCACCGGTCCTCCCCTTTTGCCGGGAGGCTATTCGGAAGCGCGCCTCAAGTCTCCTCCTCCTCGGGAGGCTGGATGACGGGCAGGAGCACCGTCTCCTTCACGGTGGCCATCGCGATCTCCACCCCCAGCCGGTCGATCCCCGCCAGGCCGCGGATCTCCTCGGCGATGAGCGTATCGAGTGCCGCGATGTCGGGCAGGCGCAGCTTCAGCAGATAGGACCACTCGCCGGTGAGCTGGTGGCACTCCAGCACGGACTCCAGCTTGCGGACGGCGCGGCGAAAGCCCGCATCCTCCTTCCCCGGTCGCACAGCCACGCGCAGGAAGGCCAGCAGCGGGCATCCCACTTCAGCCGGGTCGAGCTCTGCGTGCCACCCTCGGATCACGCCCCGCTCCTCCAGGCGCTTCACGCGCTCGGCGGTGGCGGAAACGGAGAGGCCCGAGACCTTGGCGAGGTCGGAAAGCCCCGCGGCGCCGTCCTGCTGGACGGCGATGGCGATCTTCCGGTCAATCCCATCCATGGCCGAAGTGTATACGGATTTCGCTCCGGCGTGAAGGAAAAATCCGGGCTGCGCCAAAGTCGTATCGGCTGGGGGCGAAACCTGGGCGCAACCATCTTGTGCCGGGCCTCGCCGCTCAATACATGGGCAGGGAAAGAAAGGCCGCGCGACGGGCGCGGGCTGCCAAGGGGCTTTGTCCGGTGCCTCCCCGGGCCGGGAAAAGCCGCCGCAAAGGAGCAGGGCATGAGTAAAGTCATCGGTATCGACCTCGGCACGACGAACAGCTGCGTCGCCATCATGGAAGGCGGCGAGGCCAAGGTCCTCGAGAACGCGGAAGGCGCGCGCACCACGCCGTCGATGGTCGCTTTCGCCAAGAACGGCGAGCTGCTGGTCGGCCAGAGCGCCAAGCGCCAGGCCGTGACGAACCCCACCAACACCCTCTACGCCGTGAAGCGCCTCATCGGCCGCAAGTTCGACGACCCGATGGTGCAGAAGGAGAAGGGCCTCGCCCCCTTCCACATCGTGAAGGCCGACAACGGCGACGCCTGGGTCGAGGTGGACGGCAAGAAGTACGCGCCGCAGCAGATCAGCGCGAACGTGCTCACCAAGATGAAGGACACCGCCGAGGCCTATCTCGGCGAGAAGGTGACGCAGGCCGTCATCACCGTCCCCGCCTACTTCAACGACGCCCAGCGCCAGGCGACCAAGGAAGCCGGGGCGATCGCGGGCCTCGAGGTGCTGCGCATCATCAACGAGCCGACGGCGGCCGCACTCGCCTATGGCCTCGACAAGAAGACCGCCGGCACCATCGCGGTCTACGACCTCGGCGGCGGCACCTTCGACGTGTCGATCCTGGAGATCGGCGACGGCGTCTTCGAGGTGAAGTCCACGAACGGCGACACCTTCCTCGGCGGCGAGGACTTCGACCAGCGGGTGATCGACTACCTCGCGGACGAGTTCAAGAAGGAGAACGGCATCGACCTGCGCGGCGACAAGCTCGCCCTGCAGCGCCTGAAGGAAGCCGGCGAGAAGGCGAAGATCGAGCTCTCCTCCTCGAAGCAGACCGAGATCAACCTGCCCTTCATCACCGCCGATGCCTCGGGTCCGAAGCACCTGGTGATGCAGCTCACGCGCGCGAAGCTGGAGGCCCTGGTCGAGGACCTGGTCGCCCGCACGCTGGAGCCCGTGAAGAAGGCGCTCGCCGATGCCGGCATGTCGGCCGGCGAGGTGAACGAGGTGATCCTGGTCGGCGGCATGACCCGCATGCCCAAGATCATCGAGACGGTGAAGGACTTCTTCGGCCGCGAGCCCGCCCGCAACGTGAACCCCGACGAGGTCGTGGCGATCGGCGCGGCCATCCAGGGCGGCGTGCTGAAGGGCGACGTCAAGGACGTGCTGCTGCTGGACGTCACCCCGCTGAGCCTCGGCATCGAGACGCTGGGCGGCGTGTTCACGCGCCTGATCGACCGCAACACCACGATCCCGACCAAGAAGTCGCAGACCTTCTCGACGGCCGACGACAACCAGACCGCGGTCACCATCAAGGTGTTCCAGGGTGAGCGCGAGATGGCGGCGGACAACAAGCTGCTCGGCAATTTCGACCTGACCGGGATCCCCGGCGCGCCGCGCGGCGTGCCGCAGATCGAGGTGACCTTCGACATCGACGCGAACGGCATCGTGAGCGTCTCGGCGAAGGACAAGGCGACGGGCAAGGAGCAGCAGATTAAGATCCAGGCCAAGTCCGGCCTGTCGGACGCCGACATCGAGAAGATGGTGCGCGACGCCGAAGCCAATGCCGAGGCCGACAAGAAGCGGCGCGAGGCGGTGGAGGCCCGCAACCAGCTCGACGCGCTCATCCACGCGACCGAGAAGACCATCGCCGACAATGGCGACAAGGTTCCGGCCGATGAGCGCGCCGCCGCCGAGGCCGCGATCACCGAGGCGCGCGGCGTGATGGACAGCGGCGACGTCGATGCCATCAACGCGGCCGCCGAGAAGCTCGGCCAGGCTTCGATGAAGCTCGGCGAGGCCATGTACAAGGCCGAACAGGCGAGCGCCCAGTCGGCGCAGCCCGGCCCCGAGCAGGCCGCCAAGCCGGACGACAAGGTGGTCGACGCCGAGTTCGAAGAGGTGGATCCGAAGAAGAAGAAGAGCTGAGGTTGCACGGCATTCCTCAATCCTTCGCGCCCGGGCCAGTAATGGCCCGGGCGTCGCTGCATTTCGGATAGGACTGGCATGAGCAAGCGCGACTATTACGAGGTGCTGAGCGTCAGCCGGGAAGCGTCGGACGACGAGCTGAAGCGGGCCTACCGCAAGCTCGCGATGCAGTATCACCCGGACCGCAACCAGGGCGACGCCTCGGCCGAGGTCAAGTTCAAGGAAGTCAACGAGGCCTACGAGGTCCTCAAGGACAGCGAGAAGCGCGCGGCCTATGACCGTTATGGCCATGCCGCCTTCGAGAATGCCGGCGGCGGTGGCGGCGGGCCCTTCGGGGGCGGCTTCGGCGGCGGCGGCTTCGAGGACATCTTCGAGGAGATGTTCGGCCGCTTCGGCGGGCGCGCCGGCGGGCGGCAGAACACGGGCCGCGGCTCCGACCTCCGGCAGGAGGTGCAGGTCACGCTCGAGGAAGCCTTCGCGGGCGTGAAGAAGACGATCCGCGTCCCCTCCTCGGTGCAGTGCGAGGCATGCAGCGGCAGCGGTGCGGAGGGCGGCAACGCCAATGTCCAGACCTGCGGCACCTGCCGCGGCTCAGGCAAGGTCCGCGCGCAGCAGGGCTTCTTCCTGATCGAGCGCACCTGCCCGACCTGCTCGGGCTCGGGCAAGATCATCAAGAACCCTTGCAAGATCTGCCATGGCGCGGGCCGCGTGCAGCGCGACCGCACGCTGAACGTCTCGATCCCCGCGGGTGTCGAGGACGGCACGCGCATTCGCCTCACCGGCGAGGGCGAGGCGGGGCTCCGCGGCGCGCCGGCGGGCGATCTCTACGTGGATATCGGCGTGAAGCCGCACCCGATCTTCCAGCGCGAGGGACCCAACATCATGGTCCGCGTGCCCCTGCGCATGACGCAGGCGGCGCTGGGAGCGAGCGTGGAAGTACCATCGATCGACGGCGGGCGGTCAGCCGTGAAGATCCCGGCAGGCACCCAGACGGGCGACAATTTCCGCCTGCGCGGAAAGGGCTTCTCCGTCCTGCGCAGCGCCGCGCGCGGAGACATGTACGTGCAGGTGGTCGTGGAAACTCCGCTCAACCTCTCGGCCAAGCAGCGCGAGCTGCTGGAGGCCTTCGAGGCCGAGGCGGAGGCCGGCGCGAAGCACTCGCCGGAGAATGAGGGCTTCTTCGCCAAAGTGAAGGAATTCTGGGACGGGCTGGGGCGCTAGGCCCCAGCCATTCCCAGTCCGTCAGACACCCCAGTAGTTGTCCACCATCGTCCAGTCGCGCGTGCCGACAGGCTCGTAGACCGGGGCGTTGTCCAGGCGGTCCTTCGTGATGTTGTCCACCACGAAGCCCTCGAGGTCGACGTCGTAGCGCAGCATGCGCCAGGGCAGCGCGTAGTGCTTCGAGCCGAGGCCGAGGAAGCCGCCGAAGTTCAGCACGGCGTATTCGACCGTCCCGGCGCGCTTGTCGATCATCAGGTCCTCGACATGGCCGATATGGTTGCGATCCGCGCCATAGACGGCCACCCCGTTGACGCGGCCGGCGGCGATGAGCACGCCGTAGGTGTCCCGGGTAAGATCGGCCGTGGTGGGCTGGCGAATGGTTTCCATGACGTGGTCCCTTTCCTGTGTCGTGCTCCCTCGTTGAACGTCCCGCGCGGGGGTGGGGTTGCCTTCCGCACCCCGCCGCGGGCATGACGATTCGGCTGCAAACAACGTTTCGGGAGTGGGCGGAGATGGGCCTTCGTATCGGCATCACCGGCATCGCCGGCCGCATGGGCAAGCTGCTGTCGGAGGAGGTGAACGCCGCCGGCGCCACGCTGTCGGGCGGCACGCGGCGCGGCGACGATCCGCGCGGCCTCTTCGAGGCCAGCGACGTCGTGATCGACTTCACCCACGCCCATGCCGCGCCCACGCATGCGCGGCTGGCGGCCGAGCTCGGCAAGGGCCTGGTGCTCGGCTCCTCCGGCCTCTCGGCCGAGGAGGAGGCGGCCGTGGCCGAAGCGGCGAAGAAAGCGCCTATCGTCTATGCGGCGAATTTCGCGACCGGCGTGAACATCGTGCTCGCCCTGGCCGAGAAGCTGGGCGCCGCCCTCCCGCCGGAGCAGTACGACGCCGAGATCGTCGAGATGCACCACCGCCAGAAGGTGGATGCGCCCTCCGGCACCGCCATCGCTCTCGGCCGCGCCGTCGCGGCGGGGCGTGGCACGACGCTGGAGGAGACGGGCCGCGAGAGCGGGCGCGACGGCCATACCGGCGCACGGAAGACCGGCACCATTGGCTTCGCGGCGCTGCGGGGCGGCCAGGTGGTGGGCGAGCATACGCTGCTCTTCGCCGCCGGGTCCGAGCACATCGCCCTCACCCATCGCAGCTTCGACCGCCGCGCCTACGCGACCGGCGCCGTGCGCGCGGCGCAGTGGCTGCAGGGCCGGTCGCCGGGTCTCTACGGCATGAAGGACGTGCTCGGCCTCGGCTAGCGGCTCAGCGCGGCAGGTGCGGCACGCGCGGGCGCGGGGCGTTGTTGGTCGTGAGCGCGGAGGGCCAGCCGATGCCGCGCTCGATCGCCACGAGCAGCAGTCCCACGCCCAGCACCACGAGCATGATGATGAGCTGCTGGCGAGAGGGACGGCGCCGCAGCCACTGCGAGAGGCGGATCGTGAGGCGAAGAAGCTGGTCCATCCTGGCAGTTGAACCTTCGACGGCCGTGCTGACCAGCCCATTCCCTGGCATCGCATCCCGCCGGACCGGCGCAGGGACGCTCGCGCAAAGGTTGCGAAACATGAAAATCAAACGACATCGACTAAATATCTGGTAATTCTTTATCCATTTTCTGTTGCCCATTTTGGTAAGGAATCGCGTCAGTATCGCGCTTGTGCACCCTTTTCCTGAAATTCCACTGGATCGAGGGGTAGTGGACGAATTATGTCACTTACAGGAATGACATTTATCGTTAAGTTGATCCTGGGGAGTCCTCTCGCCAGAAGGGAATCATGAGTCCGGGAATCGGCAAAGGCGGGGCCGCGCCGATGTCCGGATGAAAAAGAAAGGGTTGGGAATGTCCGCAAATACAATGGGGGCGCACAGCCCCAGGCCTATGACGCCAGGCGAGAAGAAGGTGATCTTCGCCTCGTCGCTCGGTACCGTCTTCGAGTGGTACGACTTCTATCTCTACGGCAGCCTCGCCGTGATCATCGGCGCCAAGTTCTTCAGCCAGTTCGACCCGAATACGCGCAACATCTTCGCGCTGCTGGCCTTCGCCGCCGGCTTCCTGGTCCGCCCCTTCGGCGCCCTGGTCTTCGGCCGCCTCGGCGACCTCGTGGGCCGCAAATACACCTTCCTGGTCACCATCGTGATCATGGGCGCCTCGACCTTCATCGTCGGCATCCTTCCCACCTCGGATCAGATCGGCATCACCGCCGCGGTCATACTCATCATCCTGCGCCTGCTCCAGGGCCTGGCGCTCGGCGGCGAGTATGGCGGCGCGGCGACCTACGTGGCCGAGCACGCGCCGCAGGGCCGGCGCGGCTTCTATACGAGCTGGATCCAGACCACCGCGACGATGGGCCTCTTCCTGTCGCTGCTGGTCATCCTCTTCACCCGCACCATCCTGGGCGAGGCGGCCTTCGCCGACTGGGGCTGGCGCATTCCCTTCCTGATCTCGATCGTGCTGCTCGGCATCTCCGTCTGGATCCGGCTGCAGCTGCAGGAAAGCCCGGCCTTCCAGAAGATGAAGGAAGAGGGCACCGGCTCGAAGGCGCCGCTGTCTGAGGCCTTCGGCCAGTGGAAGAACGCCAAGATCGCGCTCATCGCCCTCTTCGGCCTGACGATGGGCCAGGGCGTGGTCTGGTACACGGGCCAGTTCTACGCGCTGTTCTTCCTGCAGAGCATCCTGAAGGTGGACGGCTACACGGCGAACCTGCTGATCGCCTGGTCGCTCATCCTCGGCACCGGCGGCTTCATCTTCTTCGGCTGGCTGTCGGACAAGGTCGGCCGCAAGCCGATTATCCTGCTGGGCTGCGCGCTTGCCGCGCTGACCTACTTCCCGCTCTTCAAGATGATGACGAGGGAGGCCAACCCGGCCCTCTACGCCGCGCAGCAGAGCATCCCCGTGCGCGTGGTCGCGGCACCCGGCGACTGCAACTTCCAGTTCAACCCGACCGGCACGGTGACCTTCACCACCTCCTGCGACATTGCCAAGGCGGTTCTGGCAGGCCTGTCCATCCCCTACACCACCGAGACCGGCCCCGCCGGATCGCTCGCCGTGGTGCATGTGGGCAACAGCGCCGTGACTTCCTTCAATGCGACCCAGGCGGGCGCTGGCGCGGCGGCAGCACGCGCCACCTTCACGCGTGAGCTCAACGCCGCGCTGACGGCGGCGGGCTTCCCGCCCGCGGCCAACCCGTCGGTCGTGAAGATGTCGCATCCCTTCGACATCTTCCGCGAGCAGCCGGCCGTGATCATCGGCATCCTGTTCATCCTGGTGATCTACGTGACCATGGTGTACGGGCCGATCGCCGCGGCTCTGGTGGAGCTCTTCCCGACACGGATCCGCTACACCGGCATGTCGCTGCCCTATCACATCGGCAACGGCTGGTTCGGCGGGCTTCTGCCGGCCACGACCTTCGCGCTGATCGCGGCCACGGGCGATATCTACTTCGGCCTCTGGTACCCGATCATCTTCGCGGTCGCGACCGTCGTCATCGGCCTGATCTTCGTGCCGGAGACCAAGGATCGCGACCTCTTCGCCGACAGCGATGCGCCGGCCGCACGGCCGACCTACCGACCGGCGGAGTAGTTCGGAGATCGCCGAAACGGCGCCGGGGGCTTCGGCCTCCGGCGCTTTTTTTATGTGCCTCGCTTTGCCTGCTCAGGCCGCCGCCTGCCGCGACGGGCCGCTCACCGCCCTTGCCGCCAAGCGCGCGCGCATCGCTACCGGCAGCTGCCGCGCCGATTTCACGCGCGGTGCCTCCATCTCGGCACTGCCCGCCTCGCCATAGAGAGCGACGAACTCGGCGTGATTGTCGAAGCGGGCGCGCGTGCGGTTGTCCACGAAGGTCTCGACGGGCGTGCCCTCGGCCAGGATCACGGCGTGATCCTCCATCTCGACGTGGTACCAGGTAAAACGCGGCTCCGGCCGCATGACGCGCGTGACGGTGCTGCCGTTCACCAGCGCCGCGGCCTCCACCAGCAGCCCTTCCCACATCACGCCATGCGCGGGCGAGAGGAAAAGGTCACGCGCCGGCACGCCCTCGGCGAGCGCGCCGGCAGCGATTCGGATGGGGAAGCTCCGCAGCGGCTCGGCGAAGACCGCGACCACCTCCTGCCGGCCGATCCACTTCACCGCCCGTGCCTCGCCCCCCGCGGTGAGGACGAGGTCGCCGATGGCCAGCGCCTCGACGTCGCACCAGCCCTCAGGCGTCGCGATCCGCGTGCCGGCGAGGAAACAGACCGCAAAGGCCGCCGGATCGATCGTCACGAAATCGGTTTCGCAGAGGCAGTCGTTGGTCAGGAGGACCTTGAGGCTCGCGGTCTCGCCCGTGTCGGGATCCGTAATCGAGAACTCTCCGACCCACCCATGCCCGTACTGGCCGATATAGGTGAAGGCATCGGGGTCCGGGCTGCCGAGATCCACCAGAATGGTCTGGCCGGGGTCGAAGGTCGTCGAGGCGGGATCGCCGTTGCTGGCGACGAACGAGCCGTCCCCGACGAAGTAGGGGATGTACTCGCCGGGGCCGCCACCGCCGCAACCGCAATCCGCTGGCTCAAGGACGAAGAAATAGTTGGCTATGAACTCCGCCATGCCGTTGTCGCCTCTTTCGGGGGCGCCTCCTCTGGAGCGGCATGGTTCTCACATGGCCAGGTCGGCCAGCGCCAATCGGTCCTCGCGATGGGGCCAATAGGTGCCTGGGACTCTTCCCTACCGGGCGACGGCGGGCACGCGGCTCGCGCCCCTCGCCTTCTGCCAGGCCAGCAGCGCCAGTGCGGCCACCAGCGGCGGGATCAGCGTCATGTTCAGCACGCTCCAGCCGAAGCGCGCATGCACGAAGCCGGCGAAGAAGGCCGTGCACGCCACGGTGCCGAACACGATGAAGTCGTTCGCCGCCTGGGCCTTCACCCGCTCCTCCGGCGCGTAGCTCGTCGCCAGCAGGTTGGTCGCGCCCACGAACATGAAGTTCCAGCCGAGGCCGAGCAGCGCGAGGCCGATCGCGAAATGCCCGAAGCTCTCGCCCGAGAGCGTGATCGCCACGCAGACGAAGTTCAGGCAGGCGCCCGCCACGATGACCGGGCGCACGCCGAAGCGCTGGATCAGCCGGCCCGTGATGAAGCCCGGCGCGAACATCGCGAAGGCATGCGCCTGGATGACGGTCGCCGCATCGCCGACCGTGAAGCCGCAGAGCAGCATCTCCAGCGGCGTGCCGGTCATGGCGAGGTTCATCGTGCCGTAGGCCGTCATTCCCGCGACGACCGAGGTGATGAAGATCGGCCGCCGCAGGATCTCCCCGAGCGGCGTCGGTGCCGCCGCGCCTCGCTTGGGCAAGGGCGGCAGCTTCAGGCCGCTGAGCAGCAGCAGGCTGCCCAGCGGCAGCAGGGTCAGCGCCAGGTAGGTGCCGAGGAAGAGGTAGGGCATGAAGGCGTCATGCGTGTGCTTCACCAGCTCCGGCCCGAAGATGGCCGAGAGCACCGGCCCTGCCATCACCAGCGCGATGGCGCGCGGGCGGTAGGCCGGGGTCGCGGCCTCGGCCGCCGCGAAGCGGTAGTGCTGCGCCACGCCCCAGGAGAGGCCCGCGAAGACCGCGCCGAGGCAATAGATCAGGAAGTCCTGCTGGTAGACGCCGAGCGCGAAGGTCAGCGAGCCGAGCAGCGAAACCACCGCGCCCAGCAGGAAGACCGGCCGCCGCCCGAAACGCGTGAAGAGGAAGGAGGCGGGAATGGAAGCCGCCATCGTGCTGGCCATCTGCACCGCCATGGGCAGCGTCGCCAGCGCGGCGTCGGACGAGAGGCTGCGCCCGATCAGCGCGCCCATCGTCGCCTGCCCGACCATCGTGGCGTTCATCAGAGCCTGGCCCAGAAAGAGGCGCCAGACGGTGGCCCGCATCGTGCGGTCCGCATCGGACATCAGAAGTGGCTCCATCCCCCGCGGGGCAGGTTCAGGAGGCCGCCCGTCGCATCCCGCACCGTCACATCCGGCGCGCCTTCCGTGAAGCGCCCGATGCGCGTGACGGGGGTGCGCGCCGCGCGCCCCGCGGCCTGGACCCTCGCCGCATCGCCGGGCGGGGCGGCGAAGAGCAGCTCGTAATCGTCGCCGCCCGAGAGGATCAGCGGCAGCAGCGCGGCATCGGCCCCCAGCGCCGCCCGGGCGGCGGGCGAGAGCGGCACGGCAGCGGCCTCGATCTCCGCGCCGCATTCGGCGAGCCGGCACAGATGCCCGGCATCCTGGGCAAGCCCGTCCGACACATCCATCGCCGCCCGCGCCACGCCGCGCAGCGCCTGGCCGAGCGCGAGACGCGGCTGGGGCAGCCGGTAGCGGCCGGCCAGGAACCCGTCATCCGCAAGCTCGCCGCGCGCCGCGCGCAGCCCCAGCGCGCCGTCGCCGATCGTGCCCGAGACCCAAAGCTCGTCGCCCGGCCGCGCGCCCCGGCGCAGCAGCGCCTCGCCCGGCGGCACGCTCCCCAGGATCGTGAGCGACAGGCTGAGCGGCCCGGGCGTGGAAACCGTATCGCCCCCCAGCACCGAGAGCCCGAACTCCGCCTGGTCCATCGCCAGCCCGGCGCCGAAGCCGTCCAGCCATTCCGGCGTCGTGCCCTTGGGCAGCGCGACCGTCATGAGATAGCCGAGCGGCGCCGCGCCCATGGCTGCGAGGTCGCTGAGGTTCACGCGCAGCAGCTTGCGCCCGATGCTCGCGGGCGGATCATCGGGCAGGAAGTGGACGCCCGCCACCATCGCATCGGCGGCGAGCACGAGCTGCTGCCCCGCGGGCGGCGCCAGCAGCGCCGCGTCGTCCGAGAGCGCCAGCGCGCCCTCCCCGGCCAACGGCCTGAAGTGCCGCGCGATGAGCGAGAATTCCGGGGGCAGGCTCACCCCCCGTTGAACTCCTCGGCCCGCAGCACGCGTGCCATGGCATCGAGCACGCCGTTGCAGAAGCGCGGCTCCTCGCCGCCGAAGAAGCCATGGGCGATGTCCATGTACTCCTTGATGACGACGCGCGCGGGCGGGCCGCCCATGTCGCGCATCTCGCCGCCGGCGGCGCGCAGGATGGCGCGCAGCACGGGGTCCAGCCGGTTCATGGCCCAGCCGGAAGCCAGATGGGCCGAGATGACCTGGTCCAGATCCTCGGTCCCGGTCGCGGCGCCGCGCAGGATCCGGGTGAAGAGCGGCACGTCCGCCTCCTCCACGCGCCCATCCTCGAAGCCCTGCTGCCCGGCCATGGAGCCGAGGCGATGGCGGATGAACTGGTCCAGGACCGTCTCGATGGCGTCGCCGGACTGCTCCGCCTGGAACAGCGCCTGCACGGCGGCGACGCGCGCGCCTGTGCGCGGACGGCCGGACTTGCTCACGCCATCCTCCAGCGACGCTTCAGCGCGACCTGGAGCAGCGCGGCCTGCGCGGCCTCGGCGCCCTTGTTGTGCCCGTCATCGGCCGAACGCTCCTCGGCCTGCTGGATGGTGTGGACGGTCAGCAGCCCGAAACCGATGGCCGCCCCCGTCTGCACGGAGATCTGCATCACGCCCGAGCACGCCTCGCGGCAGATATGGTCGTAATGGTCGGTATCGCCCTTCACGACGCAGCCCAGCAGGACGAAGCCGTCCCAGTAAGGCGGCTCATCCGGATGCTCCATGGCATCGAGCGCCAGGCGCAGCGCGGCCGGGAGCTCGAAGGCGCCCGCGACGTCCACGACTTCCAGCGTGCCACCGGCCTCGGCCACCACGCGCTCCACCCCGCGGCGCATGCCGCCCACGATGCCCTCGTAGTAGGGCGCCTGGATCAGCAGGATGCGCGGCGGCTCGCCGTCGAGGCGGATGGTGTCGCGCTTCGGTCCGTCGATCGTGCTCATCAGCGCTTCTCACCGACCAGGGGACGCGTTTCGATGACGCGCAGGCCCCAGCCATCCAGCCCGACCAGCGGGCGCGGGTTGTTGGAGAGGCGGATGATGTCCTTCAGGCCGAGATCCGCCAGGATCTGCGCGCCAATGCCGTAGTCGCGCAGGCGCGGCATGGTCTTGCTGTCGCGCAGGTGGCGCACCTGCTGGCTCAGCCCGTCCGGCCGCCAGTCGCGCAGCAGGATCACGACGCCGCGACCCTCGGCCGCGATGGCCTCCATCGCGCCGTGCAGATCGCGCGTGCCGCGGCCGCCCACCATATCGTTGATGAAGCTCGCCGCATGCATGCGGGTCACGACCGGCTCGGGCGTGGTGATGTCGCCCTTGATGAGGGCGAGGTGCTCGCCGCCCTCGTCCAGCGCGCTGGAATAGACCACCAGGCGCCAGTCGCCGCCGACCGCGTGGGAGATCTCGCCCTCCTCGACCCGCTTCACCAGCCGCTCGGTGCGGCGCCGATGGGCGATGAGGTCCGCGATGGTGCCGAGCTTGAGGCCGTGCAGCTGCGCGAACTGCACCAGGTCCGGCAGGCGGGCCATGGTGCCGTCCTCGTTCATGATCTCGCAGATCACGCCGGCCGGGTTGAGGCCCGCCAGGCGCGCGAAGTCCACGGCGGCCTCGGTATGGCCGGCGCGGACCAGCGTGCCGCCCTCGCGCGCCACCAGCGGGAAGACGTGGCCGGGGGTCACGATATGCTCGCGAGAGATCTCGGGATTGATCGCCACGGCCACGGTGCGCGCGCGGTCGGCCGCGCTGATGCCGGTCGTCACGCCATCGCGCGCCTCGATGGAGACGGTGAAGGCCGTCTGGTGGCGCGTGCCGTTGCTCTGCGCCATCAGCGGCAGGCCCAGCTGCTCGACGCGATGGCGCGTCATGGCCAGGCAAATCAGGCCGCGCGCGTGGCGGGCCATGAAGTTGATCGCATCCGGCGTCGCGAACTGCGCGGGGATGACGAGGTCGCCCTCGTTCTCGCGGTCCTCGTCGTCGACGAGGATGAACATCTTGCCGCGGCGCGCCTCCTCGAGAAGCTCCTCGGTCGGCGTGATGAACTCGTGGAAGGTGGTCGTCTTGGTGGCTACGCTCACGCGCGGAACTCCAGGAGGCGGGCGACGTAGCGCGCCAGCGTGTCGATCTCGATATTCACCCCGTCGCCCGGCTGCAGCGTCCCAAAGCTGGTCACGGCGGTGGTGTGCGGAATGATGTTGACCCCGAAGCTCTCCCCGTCAACCTCGTTGACCGTCAGCGAGACCCCGTCCACCGCAATGCTGCCCTTCACCGCGATCAGCTTCGCGATCTCCGCCGGCACCCGGAAGCGCCAGCGCACGGAGGCGTTCTCCGGCACAGCCGAGATGACGGTCCCCACCGCGTCCACATGGCCTGAGACGAGATGCCCGCCCAACTCGTCGCCGAGCTTGAGCGAACGCTCCAGGTTGATCCGGTCGCCCGCCTTCCAGCCGAGCTTCGGCGCGGCATTGCCGCCCGCCGGGGCCTTCCAGTCACCCAGCGTGGTGCGGGAGAGGGTCTCCGCGCTCGCGTCCACGGCGAAGCTGTCGCCGTTCAGCTCCACCGCCGTCAGGCAGATGCCCGAGCAGGCGATGGAACAGCCCAGCTCCGCCCCCTTCAGGAAGTCAGGCGAGACGCCGATGACCAGGCGCGTGTCGTGGCCCTCCCCCTGCGGCAGGACCTCGCGCAAAGTGCCGAGGGCGGTAATGATCCCTGTGAACATGCGCTAGCCTTTCGTCATCTCGGTCATGATGTCGTCGCCTACGGGCCGCGAGTCCAGCAGGCGGAAGCGCGGCATGGCCGAAAGCGGCGAGACGCCCATGGCCGCCAGGCTGGGAAAGCCCTCGGCCCCCATGGCGCCGGGCGCGTGGAACCAGACCAGCCGGTCCACCAGCCCCGCCTTGAGCAGCGAGGCCGCGAGGCCCGCGCCGCCCTCCACCATCACCCGCGTCACGCCACGCGCGCCCAGGGCCTGGAGCATGGCGCGCGGCTGCAACCCGCCGCCGGGCGTCCGGCGGATGGGAACGACCTCCACCCCCGCCTCGATATAGGGCGCCAGGGCCGCCGGGCGATGGCCCGAGCCGGTGAGCAGCCAGGTCGGCTGCTCGCGGGCGCCGCGCACCAGCTTGGAGCCGTGAGGCAGGCGCAGCCGGGCGTCGGCCACCACCCGCAGCATGGGCACCGGGTCGAGGCCTGGGATACGGCAGGTGAGCTCCGGATCGTCGGTCAGCGCGGTGCCGCTGCCCACCATCACGGCGTCATGCCGGGCGCGGAGCGCATGCACCTCGCGCCGCGCGGCATCGCCGGTGATCCAGCGGCTCTCGCCCGTCGCGGTGGCGATGCGGCCATCGAGCGTGGAGGCGAGCTTGAGGGTGACGAAGGGCAGGCCCTCGGTGACGCGGCGGATGAAGCCGGCATTGAGCGCCGCCGCCTCCTCGCGCATCAGCCCTTCCTCGACCTCGATCCCCGCCGCCCGCAGCCGGGCGAAGCCGCGCCCGTCCACGCGGCTGTCCGGGTCGCGCAGCGCGACCACCACGCGGGCAACCCCCGCGCGGATCAGCGCATCGCAGCAGGGCGGGGTGCGGCCGTGATGGGAGCAGGGCTCCAGCGTGACATAGGCCGTGGCGCCGCGGGCCTTCTCCCCGGCGCGCTCCAGCGCCACGGCCTCCGCATGCGGTCGGCCGCCGGGCTGCGTCCAGCCGCGCGCGATCACCACGCCGTCCTTCACCAGCACGCAGCCCACGGCCGGGTTCGGCCAGGTATTGCCGAGGCCCCGTGCCGCGACCCTGAGCGCGGCCCGCATATGGGCCCCGTCGCACATCAGGGCGTGTCCAGCCCGCCGAGGAAGGCTTGGAAGTCCTTCGCCTCGGAGAAGTTCTGGTAGACCGATGCGAAGCGGACGTAGGCGACCTGGTCCACGCCCTTCAGCGTCTCCATCACCATCTCGCCGATCCGGCGGGAGGAGATCTCGGTCTCGGATTCCATCTCCAGCCGGCGCTGGATGCCGTTGAGCAGCCGCTCGATCCGGTCCTCGTCGATCGGGCGCTTGCGGCAGGCGATGCGGATGGACTTGCCGAGCTTGTCGCGGTCGAAGGGCACGCGGCGGCCGTCGGATTTCGTGACCGTGAGCTCGCGCAGCTGTACGCGCTCGAAGGTGGTGAAGCGGTTGCCGCAGGCCGGGCAGAAGCGCCGGCGCCGGATGGAGGAACCGTCCTCGGAGGGGCGGCTGTCCTTCACCTGGGTCTCGTCATTGCTGCAGTAAGGGCAGCGCATCCTATCGTGCCCTCAGACGCCGGGCGGCGGCCTTCGCCGCCTTGGCTTCGCGCCCTGTCATGTCTCGCTCGCTCTCAGGTCGGTCGCGGCGCGCCGGTCGCATTTGCGGCCGGATTCTCGCGAGTCGCGCTGATCCTAGCAGCGCGGCGCTTCCCGTCAGTAGATGGGGAAGCGCGCACAGAGAGCCTTCACCTCTTCGCCCACCGCGGCCTCGACCGCCGCATTGCCCTCGGCGGAGTTGGCCTTGCTCAGCCCTTCCAGCACGCGGCCGATCAGCGCGGCCACCTGCTGGAACTCCGCCTCGCCGAACCCGCGCGAGGTCGCGGCCGGCGAGCCCAGGCGCACGCCCGAGGTCACCATCGGCTTCGCCGGGTCGAAGGGGATCGCGTTCTTGTTGCAGGTGAGGTGCGCGCGGTTCAGCGCGGCCTCGGCATCCTTGCCCGTGAGGTTCTTCGGCCGCAGGTCCACCAGCATCAGGTGGTTGTCCGTGCCGCCGGTCACGATGCCGAAGCCCTGGGCCTTCAGCGCCTCGGCCAGCGCCTTGGCGTTGGCGACCGTCTGCCTGGCATAGGCGCGGAACTCAGGGCGCAGCGCCTCGCCGAAGGCCACGGCCTTCGCGGCGATGACATGCATCAGCGGGCCGCCCTGCAGGCCGGGGAACACCGCCGAGTTGATCTTCTTCGCCAGCGCCTCGTCATTGGTGAGGATCAGGCCGCCGCGCGGGCCGCGCAGCGTCTTGTGCGTGGTGCTGGTCGTGACATGCGCGTGCGGCACCGGCGAGGGATGCGCGCCGCCGGCCACGAGGCCCGCGAAATGCGCCATGTCCACCATGAAGTAGGCGCCCACCTCGTCCGCGATCTCGCGGAAGCGGGCGAAGTCCCAGTGGCGAGCATAGGCGGAGCCGCCGGCGACGATGACCTTGGGCCTGGACTCGCGGGCGATGCGCGCGACCTCCTCCATGTCGATCATCTGGTCCTCGCGGCGCACCGTGTAGGGCGCCACCTTGAACCACTTGCCGGACTGGTTGGCGGGCGAGCCGTGCGTGAGGTGGCCGCCGGCCGCGAGGTCGAGGCCCATGAAGGTGTCGCCCGGCTGCATCAGCGCGAAGAACACCGCCTGGTTGGCCTGCGCGCCGCTATGCGGCTGCACGTTCGCGAAGCCGGCGCCGAAGAGCTGCCTCACACGCTCGATGGCCAGGTTCTCGGCCACGTCCACGTATTCGCAGCCGCCGTAGTAGCGGCGGCCGGGATAGCCCTCGGCATACTTGTTGGTGAGGACCGAGCCCTGGGCCTCCAGCACCGCGCGGCTGACGATGTTCTCCGAGGCGATGAGCTCGATGCCGTCCTGCTGGCGCACCAGCTCCTTGCCGATGGCGGCGGACAGCTCGGGATCGGCCTCGGCGACGCCGGCCTGGAAGAAGCGGGCGGGAAGGAAGCGGGCGGTGCTCTCGTTCATGCGGGCGATCCTTGGGCCTGGGGCGGCGGGAATATCATGCTGCGGCCCGTGGGGACACCGGCCGGACGAAAAGTCAGGCGAGGGCCGAGGCGGGGCTCAGCTTGTCCAGGCGGCGCTGGTGGCGGCCGCCTTCGAACTCGGTCGCCAGGAAGGACGCGAGCGAGTCCAGCGCGACCTCGGCACCCAGCGTGCGCGCGCCGAAGCAGGCGACGTTCGCGTCGTTGTGCAGGCGGGTCAGCCGGGCCTCGGTGGTGTTGTGCAGCACCACGGCGCGGATCTTCGGGTTGCGGTTGGCCGCGATGGACATGCCGATACCAGAGCCGCAGACCAGCACGCCGAAGCGCGCCTCGCCGGCCGCAACCTTGGCCGTCACGGCATGGGCGAAATCGGGATAATCCACGCTTTCCTCGCCATTCGTGCCGGCGTCCAGCACGGTATGGCCGGCGCCCTCGAGGGCGGAGAGCAGAACCCGCTTCAGCGGCAGGCCCGCATGGTCGGAACCGATGGCGATGATCATGGCCCGCCATCTACCACGCGCGAGCGCGCGGCCGAAACCGCGCTCTCGTCATGGCGGACCGGCGTGTTCCTGCAGGAATTCCGCCACCAGCCGCCGCGATTCCGTCCTCGCCGCCGGGTCCGGCCCCAGCGAGACGGTGTTGCCGTTGGGCAGGTGCCGCTGCCGGATGCCGCCGGAGAGCCCATCGAAGCTGTGATGCGCGCCGGGGAAGGTGACGCGGGTGATGAGACGGGGCGCCAGCGTCGCCACCTGCTCGCAGGGCGCGGCCGGCGTCCAGTCGTCCAGCTGGCCCAGCAGCATGAGCAGGGGCGCCGTGCCCTGCACGGCCGGGACCGGCGGGCCCGAGCCGCGCCCGCAGCCGGGGTAGAGCGCCACGGCGGCGCGGACGAGGCCGGGCGGCGCCGAGTTCCAGGCCGCGAGCGTCGTCGTCCCGCCATGCGACCAGCCGATCAGCACCACGCCCTCGCCCCGCGCCCAGGGCTGCGCGCGCGCCCAGCGCGCGGCCTCCAGCGCATCGAAGCGGCGCACGCCGACCGGCCCGGCCGGGAAGTTCGGCACGCCGCAGGCCGGGCCGAGGCCCCGGCTGCCGAAGCTGTCGGGGAAGACCACCGGGTGGCCCGCCGCGACCAGCCGCGCCGCCCAGTCCCGCTGGTGCGGCGCCAACGTGATGGGCTGCTGGGCCGAGCCGATGCCCGAGCAGGAATGCAGCGCCACCACCGGCGGGCGCGTCGGGCTGGCGGGCACGAAGAGCAGCGCGCGCAGCGGCGTGCCCTCCGCGCCCGGCACCGTCACCGCCTGGGCGGGGACGGGCATGTTCATCGGCGCCTCGTCGGCCGCCAGCTGCCCGGCGCAGCCGGCAAGGACCAGCAGCGCGAGGAGGAGGCGCTTCATCGGCCCGCGAGCGCCCGCAGCCAGATCGCGACCGCCACCGCCCCGCCATCCGGCGCCCCCACCGCCCGCGCGCCGAGATAGCTGGCGCGGCCCAGGCGCGGGGTCATGGACGCCGTGGCCTCGGCGCCCTTCTCCGCCGCTTCCGCCGCGGCCGAGGCAGCGGCGGCGATGCCCTTGTGCAGCGTCGCCTCGAAGGCGGCCACGGCGGGATCGAGCGCGTCCACCATGGTGCGGTCACCCGGCTTGGCGCCGCCGAGCTCGCTCACCGAGGCGACGGCCGCCCGGAAGGCCCGCGCCCAATCCTCGGGCGAGGGCTCCTCCGGCAGGGCGCGGGCGGCGCGTAGCAGGGCCGTGGCGTAGAAGGGGCCGGAGCTGCCTGCCAGCGCCCGGCGCAGCGTGCCGGCCATGGCCTCGAAGGCGCGGGGCGGATCGGCCCAGGCGCCCTCCGGCAGCGCTCGCAAGGCCTCGGCGCCGCGCTGCATGCTGATGCCGAGGTCGCCATCGCCCGCCCGGCTGTCGAGGTCGGTCAGATGCGCCTCGGCCTTCTCCAGCGCCTCCGCGACCGCCAGGGCCAGGCGACGCAGCGCGGGCGCCAGCGGCCCCGGGGGCACCGAGGGGACGGCCTCGGGCGCCGCGGCGGCGACCATGTTCCGCTCGCCGATCCGGCCCGATCCCGGCCATGCCGGGGCCGTGCCCGCCATGTCCAGCAGGTCCAGCCGCACCGGGTCCAGCCGCAGGACCGAGAGCGAGGCGCCGGGCATTTCCAGCGCGGTCAGGAAATCGCCCGCCCAGGCGCGCTCCACCTTCAGCCCCTGCTCGCGGAGGCAGGCGATGGCCCGGCGCGCGACGATGGCCAATTCCATCGGCGGCGTGCCGCCGAGCCCGTTCACCAGCAGCGCCACCCGCTCGCCAGGCTTCAGCGCAAGGTCCTGCACGATGGTCGAGAGGATGCGCTCCACCAGGCGGTCGGCAGGCAGCAGTCCCGTGCGCTCCACCCCCTGCTCGCCATGAATGCCGAGGCCGAGCTCGATCTCCTCCTCGCCGATCTCGAAGCCCGGGCGCCCGGCAGCCGGGACCGTGCAGGCGCCGAGCGCCACGCCCATGCTGCCGAGATGATCCGCCGCCGCGCGCGCCAGCGACGCGACCTCCTCCAGGCTGCGGCCCGAGGCGGCGGCCGCGCCCGCGATCTTGTGGATCAGCACCGTCCCCGCGATGCCGCGCCGCCGGTCCTGGGGCACCGTCGCGTGCAGGGCCACGTCGTCCGCCACGACCACGACCTCGACCGGAATGCCCTCGCCGCGCGCCAGTTCCGCCGCCAGTCCGAAGTTCAGCCGGTCGCCCGTGTAGTTCTTCACCACCAGCACGGCGCCCGCGGGGCCGGCGGCGGCGCGGATCGCGGCCAGCACCGCGTCCACGCTCGGCGAGGTGAAGACGTCGCCCGCGATCGCGGCCGTCAGCAGGCCGGGGCCGACATAGCCCGCATGCGCCGGCTCATGCCCCGAGCCGCCGCCGGAGAGGATGGCGACGGGCCTCCCGGCGGGCGGCGGCAGGTCGGCGCGCACCACCACGTCCTCGTCCTCCAGCAGGGCGAGGCCGGGGTGCAGATCGCAGATGCCTTCCAGCATCTCGCGCACCACATGGCGGGGGTCGTTGATCAGCTTCTTCACGCAATCTCCCTCCCAGTTCTTTCTTGTTGCCGGGCAGCTTGCCCCGGCATCCGGCCCTCTGGGGAGGGGGCGCGTTCACATTTCCTCGCCCTCGGCGCGGCGGCGCAGATCGCGCAGGCGCTCGTTGCCGCCGGGGAGGTAGGGGTGGATGGCCATGGCGGCCTCTTGGCTGCGGAGCGCGCCGGCGAAGTCGCCCGCCTCCTCCTGCAGGCGCGAGAGGCTCAGCAGCGCGGGGAAGTGGCGCGGATCGAGGCGCAGGCACTCGCGCAGATCGCCCGCCGCCGCCACGCGGTCGCCCACCTGGGCATTGGCCTGGGCCCGCCAGTGCCAGGCATCGGCGAGGCTGGGCGAAAGGGTGATGGCGGCGTCGAAATCCTCCAACGCATCGCCCGGCTGGCCGGCGCGCAGGTTGCGGACGCCCCGGTTGATGAGCAGCGCAACGGAGGCCGTGGCCTGCCGCGCCCAGACCTGGCGGATGATGGCCTCGGCCGCGAGGGCGCCGCGCTCGTCCGGCGCCTCGCGCAGCGCCTCGAAGGCCCGCTCGAGGTCCCGCTGCGCCTGGCTGGGGGGCGCAGGGGCGGTTTGAGCCCAGGCGGGGCTGGCGAGCAGAAGGAGGGCAAGCAGCACGCGGCGCATCGGCGGATTGTCCGCCCCCGCGCCGCGCGAAGCAAGTTTCAGGTTCGGCCCAGGGTCAGGCCGGTCTCTCGGACGATGGAGCGGAACTTATCCAGCTCCGACGCCGCGAAGGCCCGCGTGCTGGCCGGCGTCGAGGACTCGGCCGGGTCCACGCCCGCATCCGCCAGGCGGCGGCGCAACGTCGGCTCGGCCAGCGCTTCCATGGCCGCCCGGTTGAGGCGCGTCAGGAGGGGCTCCGGCATGCCCTTGGGCCCCTGAACCAGGTTCCAGGTCACGACCTCGAAGCCGTTCAGCCCGCACTCCTGCAGCGTGGGCACGTCCGGCAGTAGCGGATGGCGCGTCAGCGAGGTGACGGCGAGCGGCCGCGAGGAGCCGTCGCGCACATGCGGGTAGGCGGAAGCCAGCACCTCGGCCGAGAAGTCGATCTCCGCCTTCCGCATCGCCTCCAGCACCGCCGAGCCGCCGCGATAGGGCACGTACTCGCCCCGGAAGCCGGAGCGATGCGCGAAGAGCGAGCCGGTGAGATGCCCGATGCCCCCGATACCGGAGCTGGCCCACAGCAGCGGCGAGCGCGCCGCCTTCGCCGCCGCCACCAGCTCCGCCACCGTGCGATAGGGGCTCGACCCCGGTACGATGATGAGCATGGGCCCGCCGCCCAGGATCGCGATGTGCGAGAAATCCTCCACGGCGTCGTAGCGCACCGTGTCGGGCAGCGCGGCGGGGTTGGTGCCCTGGCTCGACGCCGATTGCACCGCGAGCAGGTAGCCGTCCGGATTCTGCCGCGCGACATATTCCGCGCCGATGGAACCGCCCGCGCCGGGACGGTTGTCGATGATCATGCGCGCGTTGGGCGAGAGGTGCGGCGCCATGCGGTCAACCAGCAGCCGCGCCGCGATGTCGGTGGAGCCGCCGGCGAGGAAGCCGACCACGACGTTGATCGGGCGATCGGGATAGTTGGGCTGCGCTTGCGCCGGCCATGCGAGCAAGGCGGGCGCGGCGAGCAGGGTTCGGCGATTCATGTTCGTTCACTCCCGAAGTTGTTCGGAAGCTAGAACGATTCAGCCTCTCAATAAAGCTGGCTTCGGCCCGCCCGCCATCCAGTCCAGCAGCTGCACCGTGTGCACCACCGGCAGCGCGTCACCCGAAAGCTGGGTGATGCAGCCGATATTTCCCGCCGCGACCAGGTCCGCCTTCGTCTTCGCGATGTTGCCGAGCTTGCGCTCGCGCAGCTGCCCCGCGATCTCGGGCTGGAGGATGTTGTAGGTGCCCGCGCTGCCGCAGCAGATATGGCCCTCGGCGGGCTCCTTCACCTGGAAGCCGGCGCGCGTCAGCAGCTCCTTCGGCAGCGAGGTGATCTTCTGCCCGTGCTGCAGCGAGCAGGCGGAGTGGTAGGCGACGGTGAGCGCCGGCGCCTCGCGCGTCGGCGCATAGGCGAACTTCGCGAGCACTTCCGTGACGTCCATCGCGAGCGACGCCACGCGCGCGGCATCCTCGGCATCGGGCTCCTCGCGGAACATGAAGCCGTAGTCCTTCAGCGTGGTGCCGCAGCCCGAGGCGTTCACCACGATCGCGTCCAGCCCCTCGCCCGCGATCTCCGCGCTCCAGGCGTGGATGTTCGCGCGCGCGGCCGCCATGGCGCGGTCGTGATGGCCCATGTGGTGCGTCAGCGCGCCGCAGCAGCCCTGGCCGGGCGTGATCACCACCTCGATCCCCATGCGCGTCAGCAGGCGGATGGTGGCGGCGTTGATCTCGGGGTCGAGCACCTTCTGCGCGCAGCCCGTCAGCAGGCCCACGCGCCCGCGCCGCGTGCCCTCCGCGCGATGCACCTGGGCCTCCTGCGCCGGCAGCGGCGCGGGCAGGCTGGCGGGCGCGAGCGCGAGCATGCCGCGCAGCCGCTGCGCCAGCATCGACTGCCCCGGGATCAGCGCGCGGAGCGGCCGCGCCAGCGCGGCGGCGCGCAGCGAGAGGCGGAACAGCTTCGGGTTCGGCAGCACGCGCGCCAGCACGCCGCGCAGCATCCGCTCCGGCCAGGGGCGCGTGTAGGTCTCCTCGATGTAGCGGCGCGCGTGGTCCACCAGGTGCATGTAGTTCACGCCCGAGGGGCAGGTCGTCATGCAGGAGAGGCAGGAGAGGCAGCGGTCCACGTGCCGCACCTCCAGCTCGGAGGCGGGGCGGTTTTCCTCCAGCATGTCCTTGATGAGGTAGATGCGTCCGCGCGGGGAATCGAGCTCGTCGCCCAGCAGCAGGAAGGTCGGGCAGGTGGCGGTGCACATGCCGCAATGCACGCAGGTGCGCAGGATCCGGTTGCTCTCGGCCGTATCCGGATCGCGAAGCTGCTCGGCGGTGAAGCTGGTCTGCATGGGTTCTTCCTACGCCCGCATGCGGCCGGGGTTGAGCACCCCTGCCGGGTCCAGCACCGCCTTCACGCGGCGCGAGAGAGCCGCAAGCGGCAAGGGTTCGTCGGGAAGCACGGGAACGCTGGCGGCCAGCGAGGCTGGCGCGCGGAAGAGGGTGAAGGTGCCGCCCGCATTCGCCGCCGCCTGCATCACGGCGCCATGCGAATGCGCCGTCGCCGGACCGGCAACCCAGACCAGCCCGCCGCCGCAGTCGAGCAGCAGCTTCGCCGCGAAAGCCGCTCGCAGCGCGGCCACAGCCCCAGGAGCCTCGGACGGTGCGAGCGACAGGCGCCACACCGCCTCATCGGGCGCCGCGTCCAACGGCTCGGCATCGCGGATGGATCGCCACAGCGCGCGCGGATCCTCGACGGTGGAGATGTCGCCATGCCGCGCCAGATCCTCGCGCAAGCGACCGAGCCGGTAGGTGACGCTCTCCGCGAAATCCTCGATGCGCACGAAGGCCGTCACGGCCTCGCCATCGATCCGCAGCGCCGCGCCGCTCACGCCATAGGGCGAGCCGAGCGCGGCGCTCAGCGCCGCCACGCCGGCGGCCGCGTCGGGAACGGCGATCGCGAGCGTGCCCGTTGCCTCGGCGGCGGGAAGCACCTTCAGCGAGATCTCCGTCAGCACGCCGAGCGTGCCATGCGCTCCGCTGAGCAGCTTGCAGAGGTCGAGCCCCGTCACGTTCTTCAGCACGCGCCCGCCCGAGCGGAAGATCTCGCCCCCGCCCGTCACGGCCACGATGCCCAGCACGTGGTCGCGCATCGCGCCCCACATGATGCGGCGCGGGCCGGACAGGTTGGTGGAGACGACGCCGCCCAGCGTCGCCGGAACCTCCGTCCCGTAGAGCGCGCGGAGGTCCGGCGGCTCGGCGACGATCTGCTGGCCATGCTCGGCCAGCGCGGCCTCGATCTCGGGGATGGGCGTGCCGGCGCGCGCGCGGATCATCAGCTCCGTCGGGCGATAGAGCGTGATGCCGGTGAGGTTGCGCGTGGAGAGCGTGCGCGCGGCCTGCACAGGCCGCAGCATGGCCCGCTTGGTGCCCTGCCCTTCGATGGCCAGCGGCTCGCGCGCCGCCGTCGCGCGCGCGACCTCGGCAGCCAGCGCCTCGTCCGTTTCCGGGGCGATGACTTCGCTGGACATCCGGTTCAGCTCTCCGCGCCCTTCGGCGCTCCGACCATCGGATGTCATCACGCCGCGATCTTCGGATTGTCGTCGAGGGGAAAGACCTTCGCCGTGTTCAGCAGCCATTCCGGATCGAAGGCCGATTTCAGCGCGCGCTGCAGCCGCAGCTCGTCGCGCGTGAACTGCGAGGTCATGAGGTCGCGCTTCTCCACGCCCACGCCGTGCTCGCCGGTCAGGCAGCCGCCCACCTCGACGCAGAGCTTCAGGATATCGGCGCCGAAGGCCTCGGCGCGGCGAAAGCTGTCCGCATCGTTGGCGTCGAACATGATGAGCGGATGCAGGTTGCCGTCGCCCGCGTGGAACACGTTCGCGACGCCGAGCCCGTACTGCACAGACATCTCGCCGATGCGCTTCAGCACATGCGGCAGTTCGCCGGTCGGGATGGTGCCGTCCATGCAGAGATAGTCGGGGCTGATGCGCCCCACGGCGCCGAAGGCGCCCTTGCGCCCCTTCCAGATCGCGGCCGATTGCTCCGCGCTCTCCGCGACCTTCATGCTGATCGGGTCGAACTTCGCGCAGATGCCGCGGATGCGGTCCAGCAGCATGTCCTGCTCGGCGATGCTGCCCTCGACCTCGATGATGAGCATGGCCTCGGCGTCCAGCGGATAGCCGGCATGGGCGAAGGCCTCGCAGGCATGGATGCAGGGGCGGTCCATGAACTCCAGCGCCACGGGGATGATGCCCGAGCCGATGATGGCATCCACCGCCGCACCCGCGATCTCCACGCTCGAGAAGGCGGCGAGCATCGCGCGCGCGCCCTCCGGCCCGCGGAGGATGCGCACCGTCACCTCCGTCACCATGCCGAGCTGGCCCTCGCTGCCCGTGATGAAGCCGAGCCAGTCGTACCCCGCCGCATCCAGGTGCTTGCCGCCGATCTCGATCACCTCGCCCTCGATGGTGACGAAGGTGAGGCCCAGCAGGTTGTTCGCCGTGACGCCGTATTTCAGGCAATGCGCGCCGCCCGAGTTCATCATCACGTTGCCGCCGATCATGCAGGCGAGCTGGCTGGACGGGTCGGGCGCGTAGAAGAAGCCGTCGCCCTCCACCGCCTTGGTGATCCCGATATTGGTCACGCCCGCGCCCACGATGGCGTAGCGGTCCTCGTAGTTGATCTCGCGGATCGCGTTCATCCGCATGAGGCCCACCACCACCGCATCGGCCAGCGGCAACGCCCCGCCGGACAGCGAGGTGCCGGCACCGCGCGGAACCACGCGGATGCCGTTCGCGTGGCAGTAGCGCAGCACGGCGGCCACCTCCCCGGTCGTGCGCGGCAGCACGACAGCGAGCGGCACCTGGCGGTAGGCGGAGAGCCCATCCGTCTCATAGGGGCGCAGCCGAACGGGCTCGCCGATCACGGCGTCGGCCGGGACCAGGCGCGCGAGGTCCGCGAGGATGGCGTCGCGCCGGGCCAGGATCTCGGGCTTGGGAGCCGGAAGGGGAATCATGGGTGAAATCCGGACGTCTTTGCGAAAAGATGTCGCCGGGGGGCGCGGGGTGCAAGCGGCCGCCCGACATGGAAGGAACCGACATGCTCCGCTTCGCCCTGGCCGCGACCATCCTCGCCGGCGCCCTGCCCGCCGCCGCCCAGCGCGCAGGCGCCTACGCGGTGGAAGGGCGCGGCGCCGATGGCACGACCTATGTCGGCGCGGTCAACCTTCAGCCGACCGGGCCGCAGACCTGGCGCGTCACCTGGCGGGTGGGGGGCGAGACGGCGCGCGGCGTGGGCTTGACCATGCGCAACACGCTTGTGGTGGGCTACGTGCTGAGCAACGAGGTCGGCGTGGCGTCCTACGAAGTGCAGCCGGATGGCCGGCTCGTGGGCCGCTGGACGCAAGGGCTCGGCGGCGCCGTCGGCAGCGAGGTCTGGCTCCCGCGCTAGCCGGCGAGCCATTGCCAGAGCAGCACCAGCACGCCCAGCCATATCGCCAGCAGCGCCGTGCCGATCGCCGCCGCGGCCACCAGCGGGCGGCGCAGCCAGCGCGCGATCGCGGCATCGGCCCGGCGCGCCGAATCGGCCTCCACCGCCGCCGGCAGCGCGCCGGCGATGAGCGAGACGGCCAGCGGCACGATCAGCAGGTCGTCCACCACGCCCAGGAGGGGCACGGTGACCGGCACGAGGTCGATCGGGCTGAGGAGATAGAGGCCGGCGGCCAGGCTCGCGGCCCTGAGATGCCAGGGCGTCGCCGGATGGCGAAATGCGAACCAGAGAAGAAGGGCTTCCCGCCGGAAGGCGAGGAAACGCCGCTTGAGGAATCCCGGGCGCGGCAGGGATGCGGTGGCGATCATGCCGCGCGATATGGGGATGCGACCCGCCCGGCAAAAGCACCGGGCGGCAGGGGTTTAGCCCTGGCGCGCCTTGAAGCGGGGGTTCTTCTTGTTCAGCACGTAGAGGCGGCCACGGCGGCGCACCACGACGCAGTTCTTGTCGCGCGCCTTGGCGGACTTCAGGCTGTTGCGGATCTTCATGACGCGGACTCACGAAAGACAAGAAAGGATACGGGGCAGACGACGCCTGCCCCGGGGAGGCGCCGAAATAGTCGCAGGCGCCCGCAGAGTCAACATCATCGCGGCGCCACGCCGGGCGGAATGCCCAGCGCGCGCGTCCGCGCGACCTCGCGATCCTCGGCCGTCGGGGCCGGGTAGCTGCGCGGGTAGGTGATGGCCTCCTGCGGGCCCGGGGGCCGGGGCGGGCCGACGCGCCCGCAGCCCGCCAGGGACACAGCCGCCAGCAGGATCAGCGCGGACCTCATGCCAGTCGCTCCTTCCATTCCTTCACCATGGCCCGCACGTTGTCGGGGGCGGTGCCGCCATAGGAACGGCGGGAAGCCACCGAGGCCGCCGGGCTCAGCACGCCAAAGACGCTCTCGTCGATCCGGGGCTCCACCTCGCGCATCTCCACGATGGTGAGGCCCGAGAGGTCCACGCCCATCCCTTCCGCCTTGGCGACCAGCCGGCCCGTGACGTGGTGGGCGTCGCGGAACGGCAGCTTCAGCTCGCGCACTAGCCAGTCGGCGAGGTCCGTCGCGGTGGAGAAGCCCTCGCCCGCCGCCGCCGCCATCTTCGCGATGTTGGGCTGCATGTCGCGCACCATCGCGGCCGTGGCGGCGAGGCAGAGGGTCAGGTTCTCGGCCGAGTCGAAGACGCCTTCCTTGTCCTCCTGCAGGTCCTTCGCATAGGTCAGGGCCAGGCCCTTCACCACCGTCAGCAGGCCCACGAGGTTGCCCGTCATGCGCCCCGTCTTGCCGCGCACCAGCTCGGCCGCGTCGGGGTTGCGCTTCTGCGGCATGATGGAGCTGCCGGTCGTCAGCCCGTCGCTCAGCTTCACGAAGCCGAAGGACGGGTTGGTCCAGATCACGATCTCCTCGGCGAGGCGCGAGAGATGCGTGGCGCAGATCGCGCAGGCGGCCAGGAACTCCATCGCGAAGTCGCGGCTGCCGACGCCGTCCAGGCTGTTGCGCGTGGGCCGGTCGAAGCCCAGGGCCTTCGCCGTCTCGTGCCGGTCGATCGGGAAGCCCGTGCCGCACATGGCGGCCGAGCCCAGCGGGCACTCGTTCAGCCGCGCGCGGGCATCGAGCATGCGGCCCCGGTCGCGCCAGAGCATCTCGGCATAGGCCAGCATGTGGTGGCCGAAGGTGGTGGGCTGCGCGGGCTGCAGGTGGGTGTAGCCGGGCATGATGGTGCCCGCATGCTCCTCGGCGCGGGCGACCAGGGCCTTCACGCAATCGAGCATCTGCGCCGCCAGCCCGTCCATCGCGTCGCGCGTCCAGAGGCGGAAGTCGGTGGCCACCTGGTCGTTGCGGCTGCGCGCGGTGTGCAGGCGCTTGCCGGCCTCGCCGATGCGCTCGGTCAGGCGGGCCTCGATGTTCATGTGGACGTCTTCCAGCGCCTCGGACCATTCGAAGCCGCCGGCCTCGATCTCCTGGGCGATGGCGGCGAGGCCCTCCTTGATCGCGGCCTCGTCAGCCGAGGAGATGATCCCCACATGCGCCAGCATGGCCGCATGGGCCAGGCTGCCGTTGATATCCTGGCGCCACATCTTGGCATCGAAGCCGATCGAGGCATTGATGGCCTGCATGATGGCCCAGGGGCCTTCGGCGAAGCGGCCGCCCCATTGCTGGTTGGTGTTCGTGTCGTTGGGAATGGACAAGGGAGTACCGCTTCCGTGCTGATGTCGCGCCGCAGGCTGACCCGGGCTGGCATGCTCGTAGCCCCCGCCATTATGGCGACGCAAGCCGCGCTGGCTGCGGCCGGCCCGGAGCGCCTGCGCGAGGACACCAAGCCCCTGGCGCCCTTCACCTTCCAGGACGCCGACGGAAACGAGAAGACCGCCGCCGATTTCGCCGGCCAGGGGCTGGTCCTGAACTTCTGGGCCACCTGGTGCCCGCCCTGCGTGGCCGAGATGCCGGCCCTGGAGAAGCTGGCCGCCGCCCTCGCCGCAGATCGGGTGGCCGTGCTGCCCCTTTCCTCCGACCGGGGCGGCAAGCCGGTGGTGGAGGCCTTCTACCAGCGCGTGGGGCTGACGGGCCTCGGCATCTGGCTGGACCCGCGCGGCGCCGGCGCCCGGGCCCTGGGCGCGCGCGGCCTGCCGACCACCGTGATCGTGGACCGCGCGGGCCGGGAGCGGGCGCGGCTCGAAGGCGACGCCGCCTGGGACCGCGCGGACATGGTCGCCGCCGTGCGCCGGCTGGTGACGCCCTGAATGCCGAGCGCTGAGGACCGGGCCCGCTTCGGCGAGGACCCGCAGGCGAGCTTCGCGGCCAACCTGGCCGATGTGCGCGCCCGCATCGCCGCCGCCTGCGCCCGCGCCGGGCGCGACCCCGCCGGGGTGCGGCTGCTGCCCATCACCAAGACCGTGCCGCCGCACATCCTGCGCCTCGCCTACGCGGCCGGCATGGGGGAGATGGGCGAGAACAAGATCCAGGAGGCCGTGGGCAAGACCGAGGCGCTGGCGGACCTGCCGATCCGCTGGAGCATCGTGGGGCACCTGCAGTCCAACAAGGCCAAGTATCTCGCCCGCTTCGCCGTGGAGTTCCACGCGCTGGACAGCCTGAAGCTCGCGGCCGAGCTGAACCGGCGCCTCGAGGCGGAGGGGCGCGACCTCGACGTCTTCGTGCAGGCCAATACCTCGAGCGAGGAGAGCAAGTTCGGGCTGGAGCCGGCGGAAGTCGCGGATTTCGTGAAGCGGCTGGGCGAGTTTCCCCGCCTGAGGCCGCGCGGGCTGATGACGCTCGCCATCTTCAGCCAGGACATGGCCAAGGTGCGGGAATGCTTCCGCATCCTGCGCCGCCTCAGGGACGAGACGGGGCTGGAGCACCTGTCGATGGGCATGTCCGGCGACTACGAGGCGGCCATCGAGGAGGGCGCCACCATCGTGCGCGTGGGCCAGTCCATCTTCGGGGCGCGGCCGGCGGGGAGCGGGCCTTACTGGCCGGGGTATATCCCCGGCACGGGGTAAGGCGCTCATACCCAGATCGCCTTGATCATGCGCGGGATGCGGCGGCGCCCGCCCGCGACGCCGATGCATTTCCCGAGCGACTTCAGATAGCCGAGGACGGCGTTCAACTGCCCGCGCGTCCGCGGAATGTCGCGCGGAATCGGCATGGCGAAGAGCTTTTCGGACAAATCCGGATCGGGACACATCCAGGGCGGGGCCGGCAAAGCGCGGGTCAGCTTGAGGCGCCGGGCCAGGACGATGAGCGGAAGGCCCCGGAGGCGGATGGCGCGGCGGGTCGCGCGGCAGATGATGCGCGTGAGGGAGTGGAGCGGATGGCCGGGCGGGCTCGCCGCGAGAGTTCTAAGAAGACGTTCCCACAGGCCCGCATGGGTGAGGCGGCGGAAGCAGCGCGCGACGCTGGCGGGGTTGCCGTATCCGGGCGGGAGTTCGCGCCAGGGGCCGTCGGTGGCGGCAACGCGGAAGATGGCGTCGAGCTGGGCGCGGCGGTCGCAGGGGCGGCCGCTGGCGGAAGTGTGGGGGAGAAGGGCGCGGAGGGCGGCCCATTGGGCATCGGTGAGTGGGGAGTGGGGGATGCGGAGCGAGGCCATCGTCGGGATATAAGACAATTATCCTATATCTTCAACGAAAACCCGCCCCCCGCTCGTACCACCCCCTCGTTCGCCGCACGATGTGAACGACGGAAAGCATCACCGGCACCTCGATCAGCACGCCCACCACCGTCGCCAGCGCCGCGCCGGACTGGAAGCCGAAGAGCGCGATGGCCGTCGCGACCGCGAGCTCGAAGAAGTTGCTTGCCCCGATCAGCGCCGAGGGCCCGGCCACGCACCATTCGACGCCGAGCTTCCGGTTGAGCCAGTAGGCCAGCCCCGCGTTGAAATAGACCTGGATCAGGATCGGCACGGCCAGCAGCGCGATCACGGCCGGCTGGCGGATGATCTGCTCGCCCTGCAGGCCGAAGAGCAGCACCAGCGTCGCCAGCAGCGCGAGCAGCGACCAGGGGCCGAGGCGCCGCAGCGTGGCCTCCAGCCGCGCCGGCCCGCCCCGCGCCAGCAGCGACCGGCGCCAGAGCTGCGCCACGATCACCGGCACCACGATGTAGAGCACCACCGAGAGCAGCAGCGTGTCCCACGGCACCGTGATGGCCGAGAGCCCCAGCAGCAGCCCCACCACCGGCGCGAAGGCCACCACCATGATGAGGTCGTTGAGCGCGACCTGCCCCAGCGTGAAATGGGGCTCGCCCTCCACCAGGTTGGACCAGACGAAGACCATGGCCGTGCAGGGCGCCGCCGCCAGCAGGATCAGCCCGGCCATGTAGCTGTCGATCTGGTCGGCCGGCAGCCAGGGCCGGAAGAGCGTGCCGATGAAGAGCCAGCCCAGCAGCGCCATGGAGAAGGGCTTCACCAGCCAGTTCACGCCGACCGTCGCGGCGATCCCCTTCCAGTGCGCCCCGACCTGGCCGAGGGCGGCCAAGTCGATCTTGAGCAGCATCGGCACGATCATCAGCCAGACCAGCACCGCGACGGGCAGGTTCACCTCCGCCACGGTCGCGTCGCCCAGCGCATGGAAGAGGCCCGGCACCGCCTGCCCCAGCAGGATCCCGGCCAGGATGCAGAGCGCGACCCAGAGCGTCAGGTAGCGTTCGAAGAGGCCCATGGCGGGCGCGGCCGGCCTTGCCGGCGACAGCGCGGCGTCGCTCACGGGGCGGGCCGCCGGCCGGATGCGTCCACCACGACTTCCCCGTCCTCCTTGGCGAAGGCGCCGAGCTGCGGCGGCAGCAGGTCGAGAACCGCCTCGGACGGCCGGCACAGGCGCACGCCCTTGGGCGTCACGACGATGGGGCGGTTGATGAGGATGGGGTGCGCCATCATGGCGTCGAGCAGCTGGTCGTCCGTCAGGGCAGGGTCGCCGAGGCCGAGCTCCGCATAGGGCGTGCCCTTTTCCCGCAGCAGGTCACGCACGGAGATGCCCATGCGCGCGATCAGCGCCAGCAGCTCGGTACGGGAAGGCGGGGTCTTGAGATACTCGATGACCCGCGGCTCGACCCCGCTGTTGCGGATCAGCGCCAGCGTGTTGCGCGAGGTGCCGCAATCCGGGTTGTGGTAGATGGTCGCGCTCATGCCCCGGCCTCCACCGGCGGGCAGGCGCAGGCCGAGAGCGCCGCGACGGCGGGCGCGCAGACCTCGGGCCGCCCCTGGCAGCAATCCCGCATCAGGAAAGCGATCAGCCCCGAGAGCGCGTCGAAGCTGGCCGAGTAGCGGATCGACCTGCCCTCGCGGCGGGACCGGACCAGCCCGGACTGCTCCAGATGGCTGAGATGGAAGGAGAGGCGCGAGGAGGCGGCCTCCAGCTCCTCGCCGATCGCACCGGCGGGCATGCCGTCGGGCCCGGAACGGACCAACAGGCGCACGATGCGCAGGCGGGTTTCCTGCGCCAGGGCGGAGAGCGATTCGAGGGCTTGCGTTTCGTTCATGGTTCATCTCAATATCTCAAGAGACATCGAAATGAAAGAGGCTCCGTGATGAATGCCCCTGCCCTTCCCCTCACGCTGGATCTCCACGGCGATGCGTCGCTCGGCGCGTTCCTGGGCCTGCTGGCCGCCCATGAGGGGCGGAAGCTCGTGATCTCCTATGGCGGCCGGCTGATCCAGCCGGGCTATCACGTCACCGAGGTGAAGGCGGGCAGCTTCGTGACGCTCGACTGCGGCGGAAATCCCGATTCCTGGCGCGAGACGATCCTGCAGGTGGAGGATCTGCCTGCGTCGGAAAAGACGCCCGAGCACATGACCGTCGGCCGCTTTCTGGCGATCCTCGACAAGGTGGCGCAGCGCGTGGCGCTCGACCCCTCCGCACGGCTGACCTTCGAGGTCGGGCCGGCGGGGGAGCCGATGCAGGTCTTCGATGCCGGCACCGTCTCGATCGAGGCGGACCGGGTTCTGCTGCGGCTCGCCGCGCGGCCGGCCATCTGCAAGCCGCGGCATCGTGCCGAACAGGAGGCGGCCCCCGCCTGCTGCGCGCCCCAGAGCAAATGCTGCTGAGGCCGGGCCGCGCTACAGCAGCGCCAGCTGCCGGTCGTCCGCCCGCCCGTTGAACTGCGAGCAATCCAGCGGCTTCGCCCACATCCGCTGGCCGATCCCGGCACGCTTCACCGCCAGCTGGAAGCGCTGCCCCAGCACGCCGGCATAGACGCCCTCGCCCGACTGCCGCTGGCCGAAGGTGCTGTCGTAGAGCTTGCCGCCGCGCGTCTGCCGCACCAGCGCCAGCACCTTGGCCGCGCGGTCGGGGAAGTGCTGGTGCAGCCATTCCTCGAAAATCTGCTTCAGCTCGTGCGGCAGGCGCAGCAGCACATAGCCCGCGCTGTCCGCCCCCGCGCGGGCGCTCGCCTCCACGATGCGCTCCAGCTCGGCGTCGTTGATGCCGGGGATCATGGGCGCGGCCAGCACCGCCACCGGCACGCCGGCCGCGGAAAGCTGGCGCACCGCTTCCAGCCGCCGCACCGGGCTCGCGGCGCGGGGCTCCATCACCCGGGCCAGCCGCGCATCCAGCGTGGTAATGGAGACGCAGACCCGCACCAGGTTCTTCTTGGCCATGCGCGCGAGGATATCGAGGTCCCGCAGCACGCCGGCCCCCTTGGTCACGATGCTCAGCGGGTGGTTGAAGCGCTCCAGCACCTCCAGGATACGGCGCGTCAGGCCCTGGGTGCGCTCCACCGGCTGGTAGGGGTCCGTGTTGGCGCCCAGCGTCACCGGCTTCGGCACGTAGCCGGGCTTGGAGAGCTCCCGCGCCAGGATCTCGGGCATGTCGGGCTTGAAGAGGATCTTGGTCTCGAAATCGAGGCCGGGCGACAGACCGACATAGGCGTGGCTCGGCCGGGCGAAGCAATAGACGCAGCCGTGCTCGCAGCCCCGATAGGGGTTGAGCGAGCGGTCGAAGCCGATATCCGGGCTGTCATTGTAGGTCAGCGCCGATTTCGCGGCCTCGCGCGTCAGCTCCGTGCGCAGCGGCGGGATGTCCTCGACCAGCGAGCCCCAGCCGTCGTCGAAGGCTTCCGCCACCTGCGTCTCGAAACGCACATGGGGGTTGGAGACCGCGCCGCGGCCCTTTTGGGCCAGGGGATAATGAGCACCGTCGGGCATGACCGTGTTCTCTGTCTGTTCACGACGAACCCTGCCTTCCATGCCCAGGCACGTCAAGAACAAAAAGTGAATATACCCCTGGCCCGCGAAGCTTGTTGCATGCCGCGCATCCGCCCTGTCTCATGCCCGCCGAGCGCCGAAGCGCGCCACGCCAGTCCCGGCCGTCATCCTCTGAATGGCTGGGAGAGTTTCATGCATCGCCGTAGCCTGCTCGCCGCCGGGGCTTCCACCCTCGCCGCGCCCGCCTTCGCGCAGCCCGCGAATTCCCGCGTGGTGCGGTTCGTGCCGCAATCCGACCTCACGGTCATCGATCCGGTGATCACCACGGCCTATGTGACGCGCAACCACGCGCTGCTGGTCTACGACCAGCTCTACGGCTACGACGCCAACCTGAACCCCACGCCCCAGATGATCGAGGGCCACACCCTCGAGGACGACAACAGGCGCTGGACCTTCCGCCTGCGGGAGGGGCTGAGGTTCCATGACGGCACGCCGGTGCGCGGCGCCGACTGCATCGCCTCCATCAAGCGCTGGGCGGCGCGGGATTCGCTCGGCCAGGCGATGATGGCGCGCCTGGCGGAGATGACGACGCCGGACGACCGCACCTTCGTCATCCGCCTCAACCGCCCCTACGGGCCGATGCTGCACACCTTGGCGAAGATCGGCCCTTCCGCGCTCTTCATCATGCCCGAGCGCATCGCGAACGGCACCGACCCCTTCACCCAGATCCGCGAGGTCGTGGGCTCCGGCCCCTTCCGCTGGAAGCCGGACGAGCGCGTGGTCGGCGCCCGCGTGGTCTATGAGCGCTTCGCCGACTACAAGCCGCGCGCCGACCAGCCCATCGCCTGGTCCGGCGGGCCGAAGATCGCGCATTTCGACCGCGTGGAATGGACCGTGATGCCCGACGCCGCGACCAAGGCTGCGGCGCTCGCCAACGGCGAGATCGACTGGTGGGAGAACCCCCCGAACGACCTGATTCCCCTCCTCCGCCGCTCGCGAGATATCCAGATGGACAATGCGAGCCCGCTCGGCACCGTGGGCAGCGGCATCTTCAACTGCCTGCACCCGCCCTTCAACAACCCCGCGATCCGCCGCGCCGTGGTGGGCGCCATGTCCCAGGCCGACTTCATGATCGCGGCCGCGGGGACGGAGCCCGGCATCTACCGCGACAATGTCGGCATCTTCACCCCCGGCACGCCGCTCGCAAACGACGCGGGCATGGAGATCATCACCCGCCCCCGCGACATCGAGCGCTCGAAGCGGGAGCTGCGCGAGGCCGGCTACAATGGGGAGCGCGTGGTGCTCATGGGCGCCTCCGACCAGCCGGCGCTGACCGCGCTCTCCGAGGTCGGGCACGACCTGCTGAAGAAGCTCGGCATGAATGTCGACTTCCAGGTGATGGACTGGGGCTCCGTCGTGCAGCGGCGCGCGAGCAAGGAGCCGATCGACAAGGGCGGGTGGAGCATGTTCCACACCACCTGGTTCGGCATCGATAGCGTGAACCCTCTCGGCTACCAGGTGCTGCGCTCGAACGGCGAGAATGCGTGGTTCGGCTGGCCCAATGCGCCGAGGGCCGAGGAACTGCGCATGGCCTGGATCGACGCGCCGGACCTGGACAGCCAGAAGCGCATCGCGTCCGACTTCCAGCGCGAGATCCTGCAGCAGGCGACCTACCTGCCGACGGGCCAGTACTTCAGCAAGACGGCCTACCGGAAAAGCATCACCGGCGTGCTGGAAGGCATCGTCGCCTTCTGGAATGTGAGAAGAACCTAGTTTCCGCCCCCGGAGGCCGGGCGCGGGTTACGCGTGCCCGGCTTCGCCGGACAGCAGGCCCGGGTCGATCTTCAGCTTGGCCATGGCACGGGCCCAGCGCGTCTCGTCCTCGCCGCCGAAGAGCAGGTCCTCGTCGGCCTCGACGCAGAGCCAGTCGTTGCGCAGCAGCTCGTTCTCCAGCTGGCCCGCGCCCCAGCCGGCATAGCCGAGCGCCAGCACGCCCTGGCGGGGGCCGCCCCCGGAGGCGATCGCCTTGAGGATGTCGATGCTGGCGGTGAGCGCGTAGCCGCCTTCGACGGGCAGCGAGCCTTCGGTCTTCCACTCGTCGCTGTGCAGGACGAAGCCGCGGCTTTCCTCGACCGGGCCGCCGTTGACCAGGCGAATGACGCGCTGCGGCGGCTGCGGCTCCACCCCCACCTGGCGCAACAGGCCCTCGAAGCTCAGGGTCGGGATCGGCTGGTTGAGGATGAGGCCCATCGCCCCGCCTTCCGAATGGGCGCAGAGGCAGATGAGGCTGCCCGCGAAATTCGGGTCCCGCATGTTGGGCATGGCCACCAGGAGCTGCCCTGCGAGGCTGGTCGGGGCGGCGGGGGGCGCCGCGTCCTTGTCTTGCTGTCCCATGGCGCATCATGTGGCCGCGAGGGCGGGCGGGCGCAAGCGTGACAGGCCCCCGGAAATCGCGGATGCTCCCGGCCTCACTCATTCGGAGGCAACGCGTATGACGATCAAGGTCGGCGACAAGATCCCCTCGGCCAAGCTGATGGAAGCCACGGCCGATGGCCCGAAGGAGGTCACGACCGATGAGCTCTTCGCCGGCAAGACCGTCGTGCTCTTCGGCGTCCCCGGCGCCTTCACGCCGACCTGCTCGGCCAAGCACCTTCCCGGCTTCATCACCAACGCCGCCGCCTTCACGGCCAAGGGCGTGGACACCGTGGCCTGCATGGCGGTGAACGACGTCTTCGTCATGGGTGCCTGGCGCAAGGACCAGGGCGTGAAGGACGAGGTGGTGATGCTGGCCGATGGCGGCGCGGCCTTCACCAAGGCGCTCGGCCTGGAGTTCGACCTGACGGCGCGGGGCCTCGGCGTCCGCGTGCAGCGCTTCGCCCTGGTGGCGAAGGATGGCGTGGTCACGCACATCGCCGTCGAGGCGCCGGGCGCCTTCGAAGTCAGCAACGCGGAAAGCGTTCTGGCGGCGCTCTGATTCCTTAGCGCCTCGACGCCGGGCGGCGGCCTCCGCCGCCTTGGCTTCCCTTCGGACTCGCTGATCTTTTGAGGCCGCTCCTGCCATCGGCCCGGCCGATGGCGCGGTTCGGCGCTTTCACTTGGCGAAGGCCCGCGCGCTCCCCCTACCCTGCCGGCCTGGGAAGGGAGAGAAGCATGCCACGACATCGCGCGCATTTCTGGGCGGGCCTCGCCGCCGGCGCCATCCTCGCGGGCTCGGCCGCCTTCGCGCAGAGCGCCGTCACGCTGATCCGGGGCGAGACCTACGGCCTCATCATCGGCAATACCGCGACGATCTACTGCACCCTCGCCAACGGCCAGCCGCGCCGCGGCAGCGAACCGACCGTGCAGCAGACCCCGGCGACCATCGGCGGCGTGCCGATGCGCCAGATCCATGTGACTTGCTTCAATTGACCCTCGGGCGGCGGATGGCGCTCACCTGTTCGCGCGGGCGACCACCGCTTCGAACAGCACCTGGCAGCCGGCCTCCGCCTCCTCCGGCAGGATGCTCTCGGCCTCGTTGTGGCTGAGGCCGTCCTTGCAGGGGGTGAAGATCATCGCCGTGGGGATCAGCCGCGCCACATAGACCGCGTCATGCCCCGCGCCCGAGATGATTTCGCGCGCCGGATAGCCCAGCCGCGCGGCCGCCTGGCGCACGAGGTCCACGCATTCCTTGTCGAAGGGCTGGGCGGGGATGACGAAGAGCTCCTTCAGCTCCAGCGAACAGCCGGTGGCCTCCACCAGCGCCTTCGCCGCTGCCGGGAAGGACTTGGCGATGCCCTCGATCTCGGCGCCGTCGGGGTGGCGGAACTCGATGCTGAAGCGGACCTCGCCGGGGACGACGTTGCAGCTGTTGGGGAAGACCTGCAGGCGGCCCACCGTGCCGCGGCCGTCGTCGCCGCGGGCGCGCATCATCTCGTCCACCTTGGCGATCACGCGGGCGGCGGCCACCAGCGCGTCCTTGCGGGTGGAGGGGGGCGTGGTGCCGGCATGCGCGTCCTGGCCGGTGATCACGGCGTCGTACCAGACCTGCGCCTGGGCGCCGGTGACGATGCCGATCTGCTTACCCTCGCGCTCCAGGAAGGGGCCCTGCTCGATGTGCAGTTCGAAATAGGCGTCGGCCGGGAAGGGCCTGGCGGGGTGCGGGCCCTTGTAGCCGATGGCATCCAGCGCCTCGCCGACGGTGATGCCGTCGAGATCCTTCAGGGCATAGGTCTTGGCCTGGTCGTAGACGCCGGCCCAGACGCCGCTGCCCATGAGGGAGTGGCCGAAGCGGCTGCCTTCCTCATCCGTCCAGTTCACGAGCTCGATGGGGGCTTCGGTCTGGATGTTGAGGTCGTTGAGCGTGCGCATGACCTCGAGGCCGGCGATCACGCCCAGCGCGCCGTCGAATTTTCCCCCGGTGGGCTGGCTGTCGAGATGGCTGCCGAGGAGGACGGGCTTGCGCGTGGGGTCGCGGCCCTCTCGCCGGCCAAACATGTTGCCGATGGCATCCACGCGGACGGTGAGGCCGATGGCCTCGCACCATTCGGTGAAGCGCTGGCGGCCGGCCTTGTCGACCTCGGTGAGGGTGAGGCGCTTCACGCCGCCCTTGGGCGTGGCGCCGATCTCGGCCATCGCCATGAGGGTGTCCCAGAGGCGGGTGCCGTTGATGCGCTGGTTGGTGGTGGGGTTCATGGGCTGGGTTTTAGGGGAGGATGGGTAGGAGTGGGAGTGGAGTGAGGTCCGCTTCGGCCCATCATGATCCTTCTGGCTGTTCGAAATTGACAACGGAAACCGACACTCGCTCGTAAAGGTTCAACGGAACCACCAAGTCATGACGAATATGCCAATCGGCCGAGCGGCCGTGAGGACGGTGCTGGCTAGCTGCTTGAAGGCTGCAACATTGCCCTCGCCTAGAAGCGGCCGGTGGGCAGACGAGCAGTCTCTTTGACGATTTCCTCCAGGCGGTCATCACCGCGCAGCATTGCGTTCAAGTGACGCTCCAGGTGATCATCGTAGCTCAGATCCATGATTGGCGCCCCTCCACCACAGATGACGCGATTGTAGTCGGTGACGTAGCGACTCCGGAAGGAGATCCGTCCAGTCACCGACTGCAGCTTTCCGTCGATCTTCGCCGAGCCGTCGTCTAACTCGCCGCGGGTAATGAAATACTTGCCGTCAACGATGCCATATTCCTCCCAAAAATAAGAAAAGGGGCCTTGTCCCAACCCAATCTCAGCGATGTGATTTTCTGTATTTTTATAAATACCGGTAGGCGGCAGCGGCGCGATATCAAGCAAAACAAAGCTATATTTGTATGATGCAGAGTTAACCGCGGCGATCCGTCGAATTCGCATCTCATCGTCGTTCATCACAAGGATGCCACCCGACATTGAGGCGGAACTGATGTGCAAGTTGCAGTTGCCTCGCGTCCACCAGATGGGGGTTCCATCTTCGAACTCGAGCGGCTGCTTCAACAGTATCTCTAGTCGCTGCTGTATGTCGGCGGGATCATCGAACCACTCGATACCCCGGACCCCAGGAAACGCGTCGGCGAAACGCTTAGCGAACAGGATGGTACTGTGCTCACCCTCTAGCGACGGTCGCTTCGGCTCGGCCGCAATTGCAGCCGCCCGGGCCTCGAGCCTGATCGCAGCGTCCAAAACCAGTTCCGACAGCAGCAGTTGGTCACTCGAACTTAGTGGACCGGGTTCGCCCCGCCCTCTGCGGCGTGTGGCGTACCGACGGCTTAGGTCACCAAGTTGGGCACGTCGGTCATGAAGCATCATGGTCAGGCAGTCGGCGCCGACATTTACGTCGTACTCTGCCCCTGGATCACCGTCGCCATCGTCCTCGAGATATTGTACCATGGCGGCGTGGCGCATGATCGCTTTTGGAGCTGGATCCTCGCGATCGTCGAAAGGTTTGAGCGCCTCATCGCCGAGTGCGTTGGCAGCGAGATAGACGTTGCGCTGCTTCTGCGCGAACCTCACACATCCCAACACTAGTCGCTCAGCAATCTTTCGGCTACCAGCGCTCGGTAAGCCGTCAATTAACTTGCCCTCGAGCAGATCGTAAAATACATTGACTGTAAAGAATTCTGAAGTACCGTCCTTGTGAGCGTCAGCTGCAACCTCAAGCGCGGTTGCCGCGACCACGCTGCATATGAGCTCCTGTCGGTCCCGCCGCAATAGACGACCCAGCCTATCCTCGAGCTCGATCTTCTTTGCAAGCAATCGTTCGATCCACTTGGCGCGATCGACACCGTCCGGGAGTTCGGGCATCACGACGACGAGATCGACGTCGCTCTTATGGCTAAACTGCTCCCCGTCACGGTAGATCAGACTGCCGAACACATAGACGCCGCTTGGTCGGAGTTCGGCCGCAACATCATTGGCCCAGTGCCCCAAAAGCGCAATCGTCTCGGTTATGATATTTGCAGGCAGGGTTGCCCCCTCTTGTTATTCGATATGCACGAACACGCTGCGGACCATTAAAGAGGACAGTCTCCTTGAGCGGAAGCCTCCTTCGAACGAGAAATTACAAATTTCTGCGATGATCCATCAATATCATTCTCAGGAAATAGTTATAATCTTCCTTTTATTCATGCTATGGAATCTTCCATTCTTAAATATATCTTTAGAAGTGGACATATCGGCCTCGGCTCCAATAGATCACTCCATACCCGGTAGTTCACCGCCCCTACCTCGGCTGCAACAACAACGCGAACCCCGGAATATACGTGGTCAGCATCAGCACGATCAGCATCACCACGATCTGCGGCCAGATCGCCCGCGCGATCCGCGCCAGCGAGAGGCCGCTGATCGCCATCCCCACGAAGGCAGTAGCCGATCGGCGGCGCCGCCATGCCGATCGCGACGTTCGTTACGATGACCGCGCCGAAATGCACCGGGTCCACCCCAAAGCGCTGCGCGATGGCGATCAGCATCGGCCCCAGCACCACCATGATGGCGATCTCGTTCCATCACGGCCGCCAGTAGGAAGAAGGGCGCCCCGCATCGCGCGGCGCCCCGCCGCTCACCCCCGGCGCGCCCTCTCGATCGCCGCCACGTCGATCTTCCCCATCTCCATCATCGCCTCGAAGGCACGCCGGGCCTCCTCGCCGCCGGCCGCCAGCGCCTCGGTCAGCACGCGCGGCGTGATCTGCCAGGAAATCCCCCAGCGGTCCTTGCACCAGCCGCAGGCGCTCTCCTGCCCGCCATTGCCGGTGATGGCGTTCCAGTAGCGGTCCGTCTCCTCCTGGTCCTCGGTCGAGATCTGGAAGGAAAAGGCCTCGCTATGCGTGAAGGCGGGCCCGCCATTGAGGCCGAGGCAAGGGATGCCCGCCACGGTGAACTCCACCGTCAGCACGTCGCCGGCCTTGCCGGCGGGATAGTCGCTGGGGGCGCGATGCACCGCCGTCACGGCGCTGCCGGGGAAGACGCCGGCATAGAAGCGCGCGGCGGCCTCGGCCTCCTTATCGTACCAGAGGCAGATCGTGTTCCGGGGCATTTCCTGTCCTTCCCTGTGACCTGGCGGGAAGATGGGCCCGCCGGGAAACGGTTCCACCCCGGCCCGCCTTCGGGCAAAACAGGCCGGGCGACCTTTCCGGCCCTGCCACGTTAGGCATCATCACAACACCCGTGACGCAGAGCCCCCAGCCCGTGACCCACGCCCCCCCGGCGCCGGAATCTCCCGCCGATGCCCTGGCCCGCAGCGAGGCGCGCTACCGCGCGCTGTTCGAAGCCATCGACGACGGCTTCTGCATCATCGAGTTCATCGACGGCCCGCGCGGCCCCCTCAGCGACTACCGCCATATCGAGGCCAATAGCGGCTACGCGCGCCACACCGGCATCGCGGACATCGTGGGCAAGACGGTCTACGACGTGGCGCCCAGCGACGGCGCCGCCTGGGTCGATCTCTACGGCGAGGTGCTGCGGACCGGAAAGCCCCTCCGCTTCGAGCGCGAGTTCCGCGACGCCGGCCGCCATATCGAAGTCTCGGCCGCCCGGGTGGAGCCCGCCTCCCTCCACCAGGTCTCCGTCCTGTTCCGCGACATCACCCATCGCAAGCGGGCCGAGGCCGCGCTCCATGCCAGCGAAGCCGTGGCGCGGGAGGCGGTGCAGCGCGTGCAGCTCGCGCTCGCCGCCGGGGCCATCGTCGGCACCTGGCTCTGGGACATTCCGAACGACCGCCTTACGGCAGACGAGGCCTTCGCGCGCGCCTTCGGGCTGGACCCCGCGCTGGCGAGCCGCGGCTTCACGATGGCCCAGGTCCTCGAAAGGGTGCATCCCGACGACCGCCCCGGCCTCGACGCCGCCATCCGGCAGGCGGTCGAACGCGGCGGGCCCTACGCCCACCAGTACCGGACCCGCCGCGCGGATGGCAGCTATTCCTGGCTGGAAGCCAACGGCCATGTGGACAAGGGCGCCGACGGCCGCGCGATCCAGTTTCCCGGCGTGCTGCTCGACATCGACGACCGCCGCAAGCTGGAGGCCGAGCGCGACCGCGCGATGGAGATGCTTCGCCGCCTCAACGAGACGCTCGAGCAGCGCGTGGCGGAAAAGACGGCCGAGCTGATGGCCGCCGAGGAAGCGCTGCGCCAGTCCCAGAAGATGGAGGCGGTGGGGCAGCTCACCGGCGGGCTGGCGCATGATTTCAACAACCTGCTCGCGGGCATCTCCGGCTCGCTCGACATGATGCAGACGCGCATCCAGCAGGGCCGCATCGGCGAGCTGGACCGCTACATCATCGGCGCGCAGGGCGCGGCCAAGCGCGCGGCGGCGCTGACGCACCGGCTGCTCGCCTTCTCCCGCCGGCAGACGCTCGATCCACGGCCGACGGACGTGAACCGCCTCGTCGCCAGCATGGAGGAGCTGATCCAGCGCACCGTGGGCCCGCAGATCGAGGTCGAGACGGTGGCCAAGGGCGGCCTGTGGCCGACGCTGGTGGACCCCAACCAGCTCGAGAACGCGCTGCTCAACCTCTGCCTCAATGCGCGCGACGCCATGCCCGACGGCGGCAAGATCACCATCGAGACGGGCAATCGCTGGCTGGACGACCGCAGCGCGCGGCAGCGCGACCTGCCGGCGGGGCAGTACGTCTCCATGTGCGTGTCCGACACGGGCACCGGCATGACGCCCGACGTGATCGCCAAGGCCTTCGACCCCTTCTTCACGACGAAGCCCATCGGCGTGGGCACGGGCCTCGGCCTCTCGATGATCTACGGCTTCGCGCGCCAGTCCGGCGGGCAGGTGCGGATCTACTCGGAGGTCGGCAAGGGCACGATGGTCTGCATCTACCTGCCCCGCCACCACGCCGAAGCCACGGCCGAGATGGCGCTGGAGCCGGAGATCTCCCCGGCCGCGACCTCGCAGAAGACCATCCTCATCGTGGATGACGAGCCCCTGATCCGCATGCTGATCGTGGGGCTCGTGGCCGATCTCGGCTACACCCCGCTCGAAGCGGGGGACGGCCCGCGCGCACTGAAGCTGCTGCGCTCCGGTGTGCCGATCGATCTGCTGGTGACGGATGTCGGGCTGCCGAACGGCATGAATGGCCGCCAGGTCGCCGATGCGGCGCGCGAGCTGCGGCCCGGGCTGAAGGTCATCTTCGTGACGGGCTACGCCGAGAACGCGGTCATCAGCCACGGGCACCTGGACCCGGGGATGCAGGTCGTCACGAAGCCCTTCGACATGACCGCGCTCTCGAACCGCATCCGCATGACGGTCGAGGAGGATTAGCCGCCTATCTCGGCTGCAGGAGAAGCGCGAAGCCGGGGATGTAGGTCGTCAGCATCAGCACGATCAGCATCACGATGATCTGCGGCCAGATCGCCCGCGCGATCCGCGCCAGCGAGAGCCCGCTGATCGCCATGCCCACGAACAGGCAGTAGCCGATCGGCGGCGCCGCCATGCCGATCGCGACGTTCGTCACGATGATCGCGCCGAAATGCACCGGGTCCACCCCGAAGCGCTGCGCGATGGCGATCAGCATCGGCCCCAGCACCACCATGATGGCGATCTCGTCCATCACGGCCGCCAGCAGGAAGAAGGCCAGGTTCAGCGAGGCCAGCGCCAGCCACTTGTTGCCCAGGCTATCGGCCATCCAGGCCGCGAAATCGACCGCGATCCGCTCCTGCGCCACCAGCACGCCGAAGCCGACCGAGACCGCGATGATCGAGGTCACCATCGCGCTCGTCCGCGCGGAGCGGATGAAGAGCTCCGGCATCGCGCGCAGGCTCAGCGTGCCGCCCAGCAGCCCCACCACCAGCGCATAGACGCAGGACATGGCGGCCGCCTCGGTCGGCGTGAAGACGCCGCCATAGATGCCGCCCAGCACGAAGACCGGGGAGAGCAGCGCCCACTTGCCCGCATTCACCGCGCGCCAGACCTCGCCCCAGCTCGCGGCCGCCTGCCTGGGCACGCCATGGCGCCGCGCATGGAACCAGCAGATGCCGATGAGGCCGGCGCCGATGGCCAGGCCCGGGATCACGCCCGACAGGAAAAGCCGCCCGATGGATTGCTCGGCGACGATCCCCCAGATCACGAAGGCGATGGAGGGCGGGATCAGCGGCCCCAGCACGCCGGCGGACACCGCGATGGAGGCGGCGAAAGCCTTGTCGTAGCCCGCCCTCACCATGGCCGGGATCATGATCCCGCCGATGGCCGCCGTGGTCGCGGGCGCCGAGCCCGAGATGGCGGAGAAGACCAGCGCCGCCAGCACGGTCACGATGGCGAGCCCGCCCGTGCGGTGCCGCACCAGCGTGGACGCCACGTCCACCAGCCGTTGCGAAAGCCCGCCCGCCGTCATGATCTCGCCCGCCAGCATGAAGAGCGGGATGGCGAGCAGGCTGAAGGATTGCGAGCCCGCGATGAACTGCTGCGCGAGGAAGGCGGGCTCGATATCCGCCACCGCCAGCGAGCCCATGGTCACCAGCGCGATGGCGATGGCGAAGGGCACGGCGCAGATGACCAGCGCGGCGAAGCCGCCGGTCAGGAGGAAGGTGACGCTCATGCCTCGGCGGTCGCGACGGGCGGCGGCGCGGGCAGCGCGATGCGTCCCAGCGCGAAGAGGCAGACGAGGCCGCCGGCGATGGGTGCCATCACGTTCAGGATCTCGATGGGATATTCCATGGCGGCCGAGGTGCTGCCCGCCGTGAACTCCATGAAGCGCAGCCCCGACCAGGCGAGATAGGCGCCGAGCGCGGCCGTCAGCAGGTTCACGCCGGCCTCCCACGCCACCGCTGCCCGCGGCGGGAAGCGGTCTGTCAGCAAGGTGAGCCGCACGTGGAAGCCCTCGCGCACGCCGAGCGCGAGCCCGCCCATCGTCGCCCAGGAGAAGGCGAGCAGCGCCAGCTCCTCCGACCACGCCAGCGCGTGGGAGAAGACGTAGCGCATCACCACCTGCAGGAAGATGAGCACGAGCATCGCCGCCGTGGCAACGATCAGGCTCCAGCGCAGCAGCGCGGCGAGCGCGCCGAGGCCCGCCGCGATGGCTTTCACGAGCGCGACGCCGCCAGGGCTTCCTGCACGACGTCGGCGCCGATGGCGCCGCGGAACTGCTCGTACATGGGCAGCACGGCCTGGCGGAACTCGGCGGGGTTGGCGATGGTGTTCACTGCCATCCCCTTGCCGCGAAGCCCTTCGGCGATGGCGCGGGCGTTGCGGATGGAGGCTGCGCGCTGCGCCGCCGTCGCCGCGATGCCGGCGTCGCGCACCACCTGCTTCAGGTCGGCGGGCAGGCGGTCGAAGCTGCGCTTGGCGATGAGCAGCGCGATCATCGAATAGATGTGGTTGGTGAGCGAGAGATACTTCGTCACCTCGTTGTACCGGTTGGCATCGATGACCGCGAGCGGGATCTCCAGCCCATCCACGGTGCCCTGCTGCACGGCGGTGAAGGTCTCGCCCCAGGCCATCGGCACGGCCGTACCGCCGAGCGCGGTGTACATGCCCACATAGATCGGGCTCTGCAGCACGCGGAACTTCACGCCGCGCAGATCCGCCGGATGCACGATGGGGCGGACGTTGTTGATCATCTGCCGGAAGCCGCCCTCCATGTAGCCGAGGTTGACGACGCCGCGCGTCTCCAGCCGCTGCGCGAGGCTGTTGCCCATCGCCCCGTCCAGGCCGCGCTGCGCGGCCGCCTCGTCGGCGAAGAGGAAGGGCATGTCGTTGATCTGGAACGCCGGCTCCACCTGCGCGATCACGGCATTCGTGATGACGCCCATATCCACGGTGCCGAGGCGCATGCCGTCCAGCATCGGCCGCTCGTCGCCCAGCGCGCGGTTGGGGAAGAGCTGCACGTCCAGCCGGCCGTTGGAGCGCTTCTCGGCCTCTTCCTTGAAGAAGCGCGCGCCGGTCGCATAGGGGTCGTTCGCGCCGTCGCCCGTCGTCCAGCCCAGCCGGAGCACCGTGCGCGCCTGCGCCTGCGCACGGCCGACGATGGCGAAGCCGGCGCCGGCCAGGAAGGCGCGGCCCAGCGGGCGGCGAGAGACGAGCATGGGACGATCCTCAACACATGGTTGTTGTTGCGGCGAACCATGGCGGCGGTCCGCGATGCCGTCAAACCCATGCCTTGCCCCATGGCGCGCGCGGCGGCAATTTGCGCCGCATGGCCCACGCGCTCGCATCCTCCGCCCCTGCCCTGCTCCGCAATTCCGATCTCGACCTGCCGGAAATCCGGCAGGCGCGCGTCGATCTCGCCGCCTGCTTCCGCATGGCCGCGAAGCTCGGCCTGCAGGAGGGCATCTGCAATCACTTCAGCCTCGTCGTGCCCGGGCGCGACGACCTGATGCTGGTGAATCCCTACGGCTACGCCTTCGCCGAGGTGACGGCATCGAACCTCGTGATCTGCGATTTCCAGGGCCGCGTGGTGGCGGGGAACGGCGTGCCGGAAGCGACCGCCTTCTACATCCACGCGCGGCTGCACATGAAGCATGCGCGCGCCAAGGCGGCCTTCCACACGCATATGCCCAACGCCACCGCCCTCTCGATGCTGGAGGGACCGCCGCTGGTCTGGGCCGGGCAGACAGCGCTGAAGTTCTACGGCCGCACGCTGGTGGACGAAGATTATAATGGCCTGGCGCTGGATGAGCGCGAGGGCGACCGCATCGCGGAATCGCTGGGCGATGCGGATATCGTCTTCATGAAGAACCACGGCGTGATGGTGGTGGGCCCCACCATCGCCGAGGCCTGGGACGACCTCTACTATCTGGAGCGCGCGGCGGAGGTGCAGCGCCTCGCCATGGCGACGGGCCGCCCGCTGAAGCCCGTGCCGGAGGACGTGGCCCGCGCCACCTACGCCCAGATGCGAGAGGGCGACCGCGAAAGCGCGTTCCTGCACCTGGAGAGCATCAAACGGCAGCTGATGAAGGAGCAGCCGGATTTCGCGGACTGACGCGGCCGGCCGGCACGGCTTGGCGCCGGCTGAATCCCGCTGCTCCGCAGATCAACGCTATCCCCTGCTTTTGCCTTGCGGCATGCTGCGGCGTGTCCTTCCTGCTGCCCAACGCCGCCATGGCCCGGCCGACGCCCGCTGAGCGGGGCGTCGATGGCGCCATCCATCTCCTGGGAGTTGCCACGGCGATCCTGGCCTGCGTCGCGCTGGCCATCGCAGCGCGGCCAGGCATCGGGATTTCCGGAGGGGTGGGCATCGGCCTGTACTCAGCGGGGCTGCTCGCCACCTTCGTCTGCTCGGCGCTCTACAACACGGCGCCCACGGGCCAGTGGAAGGCGAGGCTGCGGCGATGGGACCATGCGGCCATCTTCGCGATGATCGCCGGCACGGTGTCGCCGCTCGCCCTGCTGGCTATCGGCGGGCAGCTGGGCTGGACCTTCTTCGCCGTGATCTGGTCCGGCGCACTCGCGGGCGCATCGCTGAAGCTCTTCGCCCCCGGCCGCTTCGAGCGCGCCGCGATCGGCGCCTACCTGGCGCTGGGATGGCTGGGCTTCATGATGGTCGCGCCCCTGGCGGAAGTGCTGAGCGCGAGGGACTCATCGCTGCTGCTGGCCGGCGGCCTCCTCTACAGCGTCGGCGTCGTCGCGCATCTCTGGACACGCCTGCCCTTCCACAACGCCATCTGGCATGCGCTGGTGCTCATCGCAGCGGGCTGCCACTTCCCCATCGTGCTGGGGCTCGCGGGCCTTCCGCCGCCTGCCTGATCGCGGGCAAGCGCGCCCAGGCCAAGAAAGTCCTTGCAGCGGCGCTTGCATGAAACCATATACAACCGATCAAGTTTGTTCGGCACGGGCTGCCGCCGCGCTTCCACGGAAGCCATCGATCGCCCCCATCTCGCAATATTGATCCGAGGGACCCGGTCAGGGCCTCGGTCCGAAGTCTCAAAGAAGGAAGACGGGCAGGCCCGGATCGTCCGGCACTGCCCCACATTCGTACATGCACACTCATTCCCTTTCCCTTGCCCATTCTCAGCGCCAGCCACAGCGCCAGCCTGAGAAGGAGCCGGCGCGCCCGGCCGACGTCACCAGCTTCTCGCAGAGCGAGCTTCGCCAGATCGTCCTCGATCTGATCGGCTGACGGCCCCCGCGCCCAACACCCAACAACACAGAAGGATATGTCCCTTGGCGACAGCGCCCGCATGGCAGGACCACCACAAGGATCGTGAGAAGGCCGCCAACCAGGCGCGCCAGAAGATGCTCAGCCGCTTCTCGCAGCGGCCTCGCCTGGACGACCCCGAAGTCATCCAGCGCCTGGCGGAGCAGAAGGCGGCCGGTGAGCTCCGCCGCGAGCGGAAATCCCAGCTCCAGGCGGAGAAGCTCGCCAAGGCGCAGGCCGAAGCCGCGGAGCGGATTCGGCTCGCTGCGGAGATGAAGGAGCGCGCGGCGGCCGAGGCTCTCGCCGAGGAGACCCGTGTGCGCGAGGAAAAGGCCGCGGCCATTGCCCTCGCGGAGCAGCAGAAGGCAGCGCGGGACGCGCGCTATGCCGCGCGCAAGGCTCGTTCCAGATAACCTGTCGCGGGCTTGCCCGCCGCCCCGGCTCAGCCCGGGGCAGTCTGGGCGAGGATCTCGCTCTGCCGCACCATGCGCTCGTGGCCGTTGGCCACGTGCTTCACGTGGTATTCGAAATCGACGCCATCGTTCAGCAGAGCCCGCAGGATTCTGTAGGGACCCGAATGCACGCCGAAATACCGGCCGGGCACCAGCGAGACGTTCTGGCCGGTATGGTATCTGTGGGTGGTCATGGCGTCGCTCCGAAGCTGTTGGCAGGGAATTCCCTTGGCGCGCGTGGAAGCTCCACAGCTCCAAAGCATCAGGCGTAGGCGGGTCCGAGGCGAAGGCGGGCATAGCCCGCCGTCATGCCAGTGACCGCACATGGCCCTGATTTCCGCCTTTGCAAGCTCCCGTGCCGGCCGGACCGCCTGACACTACCGGCAGGTCTGTCCACCGATGCCGTTCGGCGTGCAGGTGAACTGCCGCCCACCCGCGATGCCGCGCGTCGTGCCGCTCGCATCCGTCTGGCCGATGAAGGGCGTGTTGCCGATCCGGCCCGTGGTGTTCCCGAAGCGATCGGTCTGGGCCTGGATGGGCGTGTCGCCGATGCGCCCCGTCGTGAGCCCGCCCTGGTGCTGCATCTGGACGGGCGCCTGGCCGATGCGGCCTGTGGTGTTGCCGTAGCGATCCGTCTGCACCTGGGCCGAGGCCAGGAGGGGAAACAGCACCATCGGCAGGGCGAGGAGCTTTCGCATCATCCGTGAAACGCGGCCGGCCGGGGCACGGTTGCTCACGGCCCCTGGTCCAGCCCGGCGCGAAGCTTGCGGCCTTCGGCGCTGGCCGGGTCCACCAGCCCCTCGCGCAGGAACAGGTCGATCAGGACAAGGTTCACGTTGAACTTCACCGTGTCGGTCTCGGCCACCGCCTCCAGCAGGCGCCGGGCGGGCCAGAGCTCGAAGCGCTCCACCTCGTCGTCGTTGGGCTGGGGCACGAAATCCTCCGGCAGCTCCAGGTCGAAGACGTGCAGCACGTCGCGCCGGAGCCCCTCATTGTTGGTGAGGATGTAGGAGATCCGTCCCGTCCGCCGTGCCTGAACGGCAAGCTCCGGCGGGAGGGAGGCTTCCTCGCCCGCCTCCTTCAGCAGGGTCTCGTCCGCGTCGAGCCCGGCCGGGATGCCGCCGGCCACGAGGTTGTCGAGCTGCCCGGGCGCCACCGCCTTGTCCTTGGAGCGGATGCCGACCCAGACGTGCAGCCCGTCGGCCCGCCGCACCAGCCCGTTCAGATGCGCCCCCTGGCCGATGATCCCGAACTGCGGAATGGCGCCGCGGTCCAGCGTGCCCAGCACCGGGCCGTTCGCCTCGGCCCGGATGTCGAAGAGCTCGCCCCGCACCCGGCCGAAGCCCTGCTTCGCCAGCTGGCGCACCGCCGCCGCCAGCGCGTCGCTGCGCATGCCCGGTGTGCGGAGGCGGCCGGCCATGGCCACGCCCTTGCCCTCGAAGTGGAAGTCGCGCGGGAGGAACGTCAGCGCCCGCGCAAGCTCGGCCGAGACCCAGCCCACCTGCGCCGGCCCGAAATGGAACGGCAGCAGATGGTTGGGGGAGGGCGTGTTGTTGCAGGCCTCGATGTGGCGATACAGGCGGTCGGTCATGGCCGACATGTGCCAAAGGGGAGCCCTGGGGGAAAGGCACCTGTTTTCAAATCCCGCGCCGAGCGCCACATGGGGCCGATGACCCCTCCCCGTGAAACTGCCCCCCGGGACAACACCCAGGGCCGCGCGCTGCTGACGATCCTCCCCTACCTCTGGCCCAGGGGCGAGGTCGAGCTGAAGGCCCGCGTCATCCTGTCCCTGATGGCGCTGATCCTGGGCAAGGCGGCGAATGTGCTGGTCCCGATCATCTATGCCCGCGCCGTGGACGCGCTGACCCCGAAGGAGGGCGCGGCCGCCATCGTCGCCATTCCCATCGCGCTGGTCATCGGCTACGGCCTGCTGCGGCTGACGGCGGCCGGCTTCAACGAGCTGCGCAACGCCATCTTCGCCAAGGTCCAGGCCCGCGCCGGCCGCCGCGTGGCGCTGGAGGTCTTCCGCCACCTGCACGCGCTCTCCATGCGCTTCCACATGGACCGCGCGACGGGCGGGCTCTCCCGCGTCATCGAGCGCGGCACGCGCGGCATCGCGACGGCGCTGAACTTCCTGCTGTTCAACATCATCCCGACCATCATCGAGATCGTGCTGGTGGCCGCCATCCTGTGGTGGCTCTTCGCCGTCTCCTTCGCGCTGACGGTGCTGCTGACCATCGGCGGCTACGTCGCCTTCACGCTGCTCTTCACCAACTGGCGCCTGGCCTTCCGCCGCGCCATGAACGACACCGACCAGGAGGCCAACACCAAGGCGGTGGACAGCCTGCTGAACTACGAGACGGTGAAGTACTTCAACAACGAGGCGCACGAGGCCCGCCGGTACGACGAGAGCCTCCAGCGGTACGAGCGCGCCTATGCGCGATCCGAGATGTCGCTGAACGCGCTCAATGCCGGGCAGGCGGCGATCATGTCGCTCGGCCTCACGGTGGTGATGCTGCTGGCCGGGCGCGGCATCGCGGGCGGCACCATGACGGTCGGCGACTTCGTCATGGTGAACTCCTACCTCATCCAGCTCTACCTGCCGCTGAACTTCCTCGGCTTCGCCTATCGCGAGATCAAGCAGGGGCTGACCGACATGGAGGAGATGTTCCGCCTCCTCGCCGTCCCGCAGGAGATCTCGGACAAGCCCGGCGCGCCGGCGCTCGATGCCCGGGCGGGCGCCATCCAGTTCCGCGACGTGCACTTCGCCTACCGGCCGGACCGCGAAATCCTGAAGGGCGTCAGCTTCGAGGTGCCGCCGGGCAGGATGCTCGCCATCGTCGGGCCCACGGGGGCGGGCAAGTCCACCATCTCGCGCCTGCTCTTCCGCTTCTACGACGCAACGGGCGGCGCCGTGCTGATCGACGGGCAGGACGTGCGCGACGTGACGCAGGACAGCCTGCGCCGGGCCATCGGCGTCGTGCCGCAGGACACGGTGCTGTTCAACGACACCATCCGCTACAACATCGCCTATGGCCGCCCCGGCGCCACCGACGAGGAGGTGCAGCAGGCCGCGCGCCTCGCCCAGGTGCATGATTTCGTGACGCGCATGCCCGACGGCTACCGCACCCGCGTCGGCGAGCGCGGCCTCAAGCTCTCGGGCGGCGAGAAGCAGCGCGTGGCCATCGCGCGCACCATCCTGAAGGACCCCCGCATCCTGATCCTGGACGAGGCCACCAGCGCGCTCGACACCCGTACGGAGCAGGAAATCCAGGCCGCGCTGCGCGACGTCTCGCGCGGGCGGACCACGCTGGTCATCGCCCACCGCCTGTCCACCGTCGTGGAGGCGGACGAGATCATCGTGCTGGAGGCGGGGCGCATCGCCGAGCGCGGCACGCATGCCGGCCTCATCGCGCGGGACGGGCTTTATGCCGAGATGTGGCGCCGCCAGTCCGAGGCGGTGGCAGCGGCCGAGGCCGCGGCCCTGGCCCAGGCCCAGGCGGAGTTCGGCACCGGCCTGAGCGCCCGGGCGGCCGGCGAGATGACAAAGACTTCATGATGGGCCCAGACGCGGCCGGGGGCTTTCCTCCCCGGCCGATTCGGCCCATCTCCCCGGCAACTGGAGATTGCGATGATGGATGAGGACGCCCCCGAGGATCTGAGCCACGCCGGTTCGGTCGTCGACAAGGCCATCGAGTATATGCTGGAGCAGCAGATCGCCCCCGTCTCGGCCGCCTCGGCCCTGCTGGGCGGCGCGCTGGGCCTGCTCTCGCGCAGCATGGACGACCGGGCGATCGCGGGCGTGCTCCGCCAGGCGCTGGCGAGCGTGGAGGCCGGCGAGCTGCGCCAGCTTCCGAGTCTCCCAAAGCGCGGCTGACCCGCCTCCAAGGCTCGGCTCCGCCGCCGACACGGCTTGACTCTCCGGGCGCGCTGCCGCATACGCCGCGCTCCGTTTTCCACCCGCCGCGGAGATCCGCGCGCGACCTGACTGCAGGATCATTCATCATGGCTCGCCGCTGCGGCATCACTGGCAAGGGCGTTCAGTCCGGCAACAACGTCAGCCACGCCAACAACAAGACCCGCCGGCGCTTCCTGCCGAACCTGCAGGCGACGTCGTTCTTCTCCGAGATCCTCGCGACCTCGGTGCAGATCCGCCTGACGACGAACGGCATCCGCACCATCGAGCACAATGGCGGCCTGGACTCCTTCCTGCTGACCACGCCGGCGCGCAACCTGCCGCCGGAGGCGCTGGTCCTGAAGCGCCGCATCGTGCGCGCCCAGGCCAAGAAGGCCGCCGCCGCGGCTTGATTTAGGCGGGCGTTAACCCGTCCCCGTCATCATGCGGGGATGGCGCCCGATCCTATCGATCTGTTCCTGATCGTCCTCGCCTGCACCGGCTTCGCGGCCGGAGCGGCGGGGTTTTCGCGTTCGGCCCGCCTGCGCGCGGAAGCCGCCACCCAGCGGCGCCTCGCGGCCGCGCGGGCGCGCAGCCTGAACCTCCTGGCACGGGATCTGAAGAGCCTCGGCCTGACCCTGCTGGGCCGGGCCCAGGCCTCCGGCCCGGCCGGCCTCGCCTTCGAGGGCGAGGCGCGCCGCCTGCTCCACCTCTCCGACGCCGCCGCCGAGGAAGCCGGCGCCCACGCCACCCGCCAGCTCTTCGAGGAGCGCTTCGCCCTCCGCCCGGCGCTGGAGGAAGCGGTCGGCGAGGCCACCTCCCATCTCGGTCCCGGCCGGCGGGACTGGCGCATCGGCGCCGGGATCGGCGATGCCACGGTCCTGGGCGACCGCCGCGCCCTCCGCAGCGCCCTGGCCGAGGTGCTGGCCCGCGCGGCCCGTGCCACGGGCGAGGGCGACGTCATCGAGATCCGCGCCGAAGCCCGGCAGCACGCCATCTCCATCATCGTCGAGGATGAAGGCGCGGGCACCGCCTTGGCCGATCTCTCCCCCCGCGAGCATGACGGCACCGCCGAGCGCACGCGGGGCATGGGGCTCGGGCTTTCGCTGGCGCGCTCGCTGCTGCGCGCCCATGGCGGCGAGCTCGTGATCGAGGCTGCGCCGGGCGTGGGCGCCCGCGCCTTCCTCTCCCTCCCGCGCGAGCGCTTCTTCGCGGCCTAGGCCACTTCGTAGAGCGCCAGCAGGCTGCGCTGGAACGGGTTCTCGTTGTCATCGGTGGCGAGGATCACGAGCAGCCGCCCACCCACCCGGGCGGCGGCGACACCCTCCCAGTTCTCCGCGGGCAGGTCCGGCGGCATGTCGAGCCAGGTCTCGCCGCGCAGCACGCCACCCGCCCGGAAGGCGCTGGCGGGCACATGCGCGAGCCGGCAGCTGAAGCCGCCGAACAGGCTGAAATGCCGTTCCAGCACCAGGGCGCTGCCGTCCGGCAGGCCGGCCGCGTCGGTGGGCTCCAGGCCAGGGGCGGGATGGTAGCTCAGCCGGGACCAGGCCATGCGCCCCTGCTGCTGCGTGCCGAGCCAGGCCATGCGGCTCCCCTCGCCCGCCGTGCCGGGAAGGCTTTCGGCGATGCCCAGGATGCGACCATCCGCCAGTACCGCCAGCGTCTCCAGCCCGCCATTGTCGGGCGCGCCGGAAAGCCCCGGTGGCGGCTCCACGGGCTGCGCGGGGCCGCCAAGCTGGCGGTAGCGCATCAGCCCGTGCCAGCGCTCGAAGCCCAGGAGCCATTCGCCATCCGGCAGCCGGGCGAGGCTTTCCGAATCGCCCATCCGGCCCCGCAAGGGCTGGCCCCGCGAATCGCGCGTCAGCCCATGCGTGACGGCGCCGACCCCGGCCAGCACGCCATCGCGCAGTTCCAGCGGCGCACGCCACCAGCGCCCGCGATCGGTGATGGCGGTAAGCGTCAGGTCGGGTGCGAGGTGAAGGCCGGAGAAGCTGCCGAAGCCCCACGGCGAGGTGTCGAGCTCCAGCCCGCCCAGCGGCCGCAGGAAGGGCCGCGCCGGCGCGGCCTGCCGGAAGGGCCCTGCGCGCGCCGCCGCGTCGCCCGCCCCGAGAAGGGCGAGCCCGCCGAGGAGAAAGCCGCGGCGGATCAGGCTGTCAGGCCACCAGGGGCGCGCGCTCGGCGGCCGCGCGCTGCCAGGCCTCGGCGGCGTCCTCGTCGAAGAGCTCGGCGAGCTTCTTCATCATGGTGCCGCCCAACTCCTCGGCGTCCACGATCGTGACGGCGCGGCGGTAGTAGCGCGTGACGTCGTGGCCGATGCCGATGGCGATGAGCTCGACGGCGCTGCGGCCCTCGATCTCCTTGATCACCTCACGCAGGTGGCGCTCCAGGTAGTTGCCCGGATTCACGCTCAGCGTGCTGTCATCCACCGGCGCGCCATCGCTGATGACCATGAGGATGCGGCGATGCTCGGAGCGCGTCAGCAGGCGGCGATAGGCCCAGTTCAGCGCCTCGCCGTCGATGTTCTCCTTGAGCAGCCCCTCGCGCAGCATCAGGCCGATGGCCCGGCGCGAGCGGCGCCAGGGCGCGTCGGCGGCCTTGTAGACGATGTGGCGCAGGTCGTTCAGGCGGCCCGGATTGCGGGGCTTGCCCTCCTGCACCCATTTCTCGCGCGACTGGCCGCCCTTCCAGGCGCGGGTGGTGAAGCCGAGGATCTCGGTCTTCACCGCGCAGCGCTCCAGCGTGCGGGCCAGGATGTCGGCGCACATGGCCGCGACCGTGATCGGCCGGCCGCGCATGGAGCCCGAATTGTCGATCAGCAGCGTGACCACGGTGTCGCGGAAATCCGCGTCGCGCTCGCGCTTGTAGGAGAGCGAGAGCGTCGGGTTGGCCACCACACGCGCGAGGCGCGCGACGTCGAGCAGGCCTTCCTCCAGGTCGAACTCCCAGGCGCGCTGCTGCTGCGCCATGAGGCGGCGCTGCAGCCGGTTCGCGAGCTTGGAGACCACGCCCTGCAGATGCTGCAGCTGCTGGTCCAGCTGCTGGCGCAGGCGCGTCAGCTCGTCCGGGTCGCAGAGGTCATCGGCCTCCACCACCTCGTCGAACTGCGTCGTGAAGGCCCGGTAGCGCGTGGTGTCGTCGGTCTGCGGGACCTCCTTGCGGGCCTGCGGGCCGCCGGGCTTCTCGTCGCCCTCGGCGGCGGCGCCCTCTTCCTCGCTCTCCTCGGCCTCCTCGTCGGCGGCCTCGCCCTCCATGGCTTCGGGCTCGGCGCCCTGCATGGATTCCTGTTCCTGGCTCTGCGCCTCGCCGGCCGAGGACTGGTCCTGCTGGCTCGACTGGTCGCCGCCCTCGTCGCCTTCCTCGTTCTGGTCGGCCTCGCTCTCCGTCTCGGCCTCGGCGAGGTCGAGCGCGGTGAGAAGCTTGCGGGCCGCGCGGGCAAAGGCCGCCTGGTCATCGGTCGCGGAGACCAGCTCCTCCATCGCGGCGGCGGCGTTCGCGTCCAGGCTGTCGCGCCACATCTCCAGCACGCGGCTCGCCGCGGCGGGCGCGGCCTCGCCCGAGATGCGCTCGCGCGCCATGAGCGCGAGGGCGGAATGCAGCGGAAGCTGGTCCTTCCGCGTCATGCGGTCGTAGCCCTCGGCCTCGCATTCCTCGGAAAGGCGGGCACGGAGGTTCGCCGCGACGCCGGCCATGTGGCGGCTGCCCACGGCCTGCACGCGCACATCCTCGAGCGCGTCGAAGACCTCGCGCGCTTCCTTGCGGGAGGGGGCGCGCGCGGCGTGGGTCGCTTCGTCGTGATGGCGCAGCTTCAGCGCCACCGCGTCGGCGGCGCCGCGCAGCTTCGCCATTTCGGCGGGCGGGAGCGTGCGGGTGGGAAGCGGCAGGCGCGCGCGCTTGCCGGAGACGCCGGCCGGGCCGGGCTGGAAGGCGACCTGCACCTCCTGCTGCTGCGCGATCGCGCGCACGGCGCCGGCGGTGGCCCGCTTGAACTCTTCCTGCCGCGTGAGGTCCTGCTTGGACATGTTTCAACTCGTCGGATCGAGGCGGCGGACGGGCCGCTCCGCGCGCGGCGCGCTCGCGCCGCGCGGTACGGAAGGCGAGACTAGCTCGCCTTCTTGTAGAGACCCGTCGCGATCTCGGCGTTGAAGCAACGCTGGTAGTACTCGGCCACCGTCGGACGCTCCGCCTCGTCGCACTTGTTGAGGAAGGTGAGGCGGAAAGCGAAGCCGACATCGCCGAAGATGCGCGTGTTGTCGGCCCAGGTGATGACCGTGCGCGGCGACATGACGGTCGAGATGTCGCCCGCGATGAAGCCCGCGCGCGTGAGGTCGGCCAGCGCGACCATCGCCTCGACCTGCTTCTTCAGCTTCGCGTCGCCGGTCGCGCCGAGCTTCGCCAGCACGATCTCCGTCTCCTGCGCATGCGGCAGGTAGTTCAGGGTCGCGACGATGTTCCAGCGGTCCATCTGGCCCTGGTTGATCTGCTGCGTGCCGTGATAGAGGCCCGTCGTGTCGCCGAGGCCCACCGTGTTCGCCGTCGCGAAGAGGCGGAAGAACGGGTTGGGGCGGATCACCCGGTTCTGGTCGAGCAGGGTCAGCTTGCCCTCGACCTCCAGCACGCGCTGGATCACGAACATCACGTCCGGGCGGCCCGCGTCATACTCGTCGAACACGAGCGCGCAGGGATGCTGGAGCGCCCAGGGGAGGATGCCCTCGCGGAACTCCGTCACCTGCTTGCCGTCCTTGAGGACGATCGCATCCTTGCCGATCAGGTCGATACGGCTGATGTGGCTGTCGAGGTTCACGCGGATGCAGGGCCAGTTGAGGCGCGCGGCCACCTGCTCGATATGCGTGGACTTGCCGGTGCCGTGGTAGCCCTGGACCATGCAGCGGCGGTTGTGCGCGAAGCCCGCGAGGATCGCGAGCGTCGTCTCCTTGTCGAAGCGGTAGGAGGGGTCGAGTTCGGGCACATGCTCGGTGCGGACCGAGAAAGCCGGCACCTCCATGTCGATATCGACGCCGAAGACCTCACGCGCATTCACCGTCTTGTCGGGCGCGGAGATCGCCGAGGTCGGATTCACTTCGGCCAATTGAGCCAGCTTGGTCATCACGCTTCCGCTTCGTTCACTTGAGGAGATCGGCCGGATGTTAGGACAGCCCGTGACGGTCGGCTACCCGGCATGGGCGGGCTCGGCCCGCCCCACGCGCTGGCGCAGCAGGGAATAGGCCCGGTTGATGTCCTTCAGGCGCTCTTCCGAGCGCCGGTCGCCGCCATTCGCGTCCGGATGGAAGCGCTTGGCGAGTTCCTTGTAACGCGTCTTCAGCGTGGCCGGATCGAGCGGCCAGGCCAGTTCCAGCAGGCCGAGCGCGGCGCGCAGCTCGGGCGGCGCCTCGACATTCGGCTGGGGCGCGCGGCGCTTCTGGTGCAGGCCGGTATCCCGCAGGATTCCAAGGGGATCGGCCACCGCCTCGGGGTCCAGCCGCATGCCGCCGAGCCGGCCGAGCGGCCAGGTCGGGCGCTGCCAGCCGGTATCGGCGCGCAGCGAGCTCTCGATATCGGCCGCGCCCATGCCGCGATAGAAATCCCAGCCCGCATTGTACTGCCGGACATGGTCCAGGCAGAACCACAGATACTCGCGCAGCGCGCGGTCCTTGGGTGCACGGAATTCCCCGGGCTTGCCGCAATCCGGCGCGGCACAGCCCTGCGGGGGTGCCTTGGGGTCGTTCTGGGGCTGGAAGCTCGCGCGGCGCGCCATCGGGGATTTATGGGTTCCCGCGACGGGCTTGGCAACGCCGCGATCAGGGTCGATTCTGGGAAGCATGGACAATCGGGCCGATCGGATCCGTTCGGTGCTCGCAGCGCGCTTCGCGCCGCTGCACCTCGAGGTGGTGGACGACAGCAGCCAGCACGCGGGCCATGCCGGCGCGAGGCCGGGCGGGCAGACGCATTACAGCGTCCTGCTGGTCAGCGAGGCCTTTACCGGCATGAACCGCGTCGCGCGGTCCCGTGCCGTGCATGCGGCGCTGGAGGCCGAGTTCGCGGGCGGGCTGCACGCGCTGGCGCTGAAGCTCAAAGCTCCTTCGGAGCCTTGATTTTCATGCCCTGATGCGCCGGGCGGCCGCAGCCGCGGCCTTGGGCCGGGCTTCGGGCCGTTTCGCCGCTCAGCCGACGCTCAGCACGCTGAGCCGGCGCATGCGGCCATCCACCGTCGGCCAGTCGATGGACTGGCCCTCGGAGAGGCCGATCAGCCCCGCGCCGACCAGCGAGAGCACGGAAATCCGGCCCTCCGCGATATCGGCCTCGCCGGGCAGGACGAGGCGGGCTTGCCGCGTCTCGCCCGTGGATTCGTCGCGAAACTCGACGCGGGAGCCGAGCGCCACGACATGCGCGGGCACATGGTCCACCACCTCGCTCCGGTCGGCCTCCTCGGCGAGAAGGCGCGCGACGAGCGGCTGGCGCGGCGCGGCGGCATCGGCCAGAGCGTAAAGCTGGTCCTGGCCCTCGGCGGACATGAGCAGCGGCGGGCGCATCGGCGCCTCCTGGGGGTACATGATCGAGTGATTCCTTGGATGGACCCCGGCGCGCGTCGCACGGCCTCGGGTCCAGGGACTTAGTCGTGAGGAGAAAGGGCGGAGGGCGATGCCCGGGGGCAGCGCGCGGCTCCGCCTAGATGCCCGCGACGAGGCAACCCGGGCGCTCCTGGCGCTGATCCATGATCATCGGGTTGCGGGGCATGGCTCCCAGATGGGGAGACACGCGCCTCAGGTCAAGAGGCGGCTTCGGAAGGGGTCTTGGAGCGCGCGGCCTGACCGAGGTCGCTCCACTCCGGCCAGCGCTTGCGCACCACGGGGCTGTCCGGCGCATAGGCATGGCAGGTGCCGAGCAGCGCCGGGCGCTCGGCCGGCCTGCCCTCGCCCGCGGCGGCGCGCGCCTCGTCCATCTTGCGGCGGCGGAGCGGCCACATGGTCTGGAAGGCGACCGTCGCCATCTGGGCCAGCACCTCGCGCAGATGGGTGCAGCCGGCGACGCCGCCAACGCGCTCATTCACCGCGCGGTTGAAGCCGGCGCCCACCGTCAGCCCGGCAAGGCGCGAGAAGTTGGGCGCGGCATCCACGCAGACCGCGAAGGGCGTGTGGTCGGACACGGCCTCGCAGGAGTGGATCAGCATGTCCTCGTCCACGGTCATGCGGATCCACATGCCGTGCAGGGGCTCTCCCGGCTTCACGTCGCCGCGATGCTCGGAGGGGAAGCCGTACGTCTTGGTGTCGACCAGATGGGCCTCGATATCCACGAGCCCATCCTCACGCGCATAGCCCCGCAGGGTGATATCGCGCAGATGTTCGAGCTTCCGAGGGGCAGGAGCGGACAACGGCATCGCCACATAACTTAGCCCTTATGCCGCACCGCGCAATCTTCTGCGCGCAGGGCTGCCCCGCGTGGCGTCGCGCACTGGCGGCATGTCCGGGCGCGTGGTAGCGGGCGCCATCCTCCCTCCAAGCCAGGGCGCCCGCCATGTCCGACGAACCGATCCAGCTTCCGCCGCAGCAGCCCCCGGCCAACATGCCGATCATGCTGAACATCCAGTTCACGAAGGACCTCTCCTTCGAGGTTCCCGGCGCGCCGGAGGTCTTCAACAACCTGCGCGAACAGCCGCGCGTGGACCTGGCGCTGGACGTGCAGGCCCGGCCGGTGATCGAGGGCGGCAACGTGTTCGAGGTCTCGCTCATCATCCGGGCCGATGCGAAGGCGCAGTCCACGCCGTGCTTCATCGCGGAGCTGACCTATTCCGGCGTCTTCACCCTGAACGTCCCGCAGGAGCATCTGGAGCCGGTGCTTCTGGTGGAATGCCCGCGCCTGCTCTTCCCCTTCGCGCGCAACATCCTGGCCGACGTGACCCGCGACGGCGGATTCCCGCCGGTCCTGCTCGATCCGATTGATTTCGTTCAACTGTGGCAGAATCGCCGCGGGCAGACCTCGGGCACGGCCTGATCCCAGGAAAATCCTGACGTTTCCACTTCCGGCCTGGGAATTGAATATTGTTCCCAGGCATTTGTTCTCGTTTTTGAGTTGCAAGACCCCGCGGTCTCTACACGCGTCGCTTGCATTCACGATTCGTTTACCGAATCCTCGGCCCCGTCCCTGGACCGAGAGCCTGCCAAAAGATGGCGCATCTACAGCCGATTACCGAGCACGCGGCGCAGATACTCCCCTTCCGGCGCTCCTCCGCGCCCCGGCCCGAACCGCTTGCGCTGTCGCCGCCGCAGTTCGAGGGGACTGAGATTGAATTCCTGAGACAAGAGCTCGCCTCCGGCTGGCTGGCGCCGGCCGGCCCCACGCCGCGCCGGTTCGAGGCCGCGCTCTCGGCGGCGATGGACCAGCCGCACGCGGTGGCGGTGAATTCGGGAACCGCGGCCCTTCACCTCGGCTACCACCTTCTCGGCGTGCAGCCCGGCGACGAGGTCTGGACCAGCACGCTCACCTTCGTCGCCACCGTGGCGCCCGCGGTGCAGATGGGCGCGACCCCGCGCTTCCTGGATGTGGACCCGCAGAGCTGGACGCTCGACCCCGCCTTGCTGCGGCAGGAGCTCGCGGCCGCCGCCCGCCGCGGCCGCCTGCCCCGCGTGGTCGTGCCGGTGGACCTCTATGGCCAGGCGGCGGACATGCCCGCCATCCGGGCCGCCTGCGGCGAATGGGGCGTGCCGGTCCTCTCCGACAGCGCCTGCGGCCTGGGCGCGCTGCAGCACGGCCGCCCGGCCGGCCATGGGGCGGACCTCGTGGCCGTCAGCTTCAACGGCAACAAGATCGTCAGCACCGGCGGCGGCGGCGCGCTGCTGGGCCCCGGCGAGGCGCGGATCGCCCGCGCCCGACAGCTCGCGACCCAGGCACGCGAGCCCGCGCCGCACTACCAGCACGAGACAACCGGCTACAACTACGCCATGAGCTGCGTCCTGGCCGCGATCGGCCTGGCGCAGCTGCCCTCGCTGGAGCGGCGCGTGGCGGCCCGGCGGGCCATCTTCGCCCGTTATCGCGAGGAGCTGGCCGCCCTCCCCGGCCTGACCTTCATGCCCGAGCCCGGTTGGGCCCGCGCCACCCGCTGGCTAACCGCCGCCCAGATCGACCCCGCCCGCTTCGGCGCGGGGCGGGAGGCGTTGCGCCAGGCGCTGGAGGCCGAGGGCATCGAAAGCCGGCCGGTCTGGAAGCCGCTCCACCTCCAGCCCGCCTTCCGCGACGCCCCGCGCGCGGGCGGCGAGGTCGCGGCCGGCTTCTTCGAGCGCGGCCTGTGCCTGCCTTCCGGGAGCGGCATGAGCAGCGAGGCGCAGTTCCGCGCCGTCGCCACCCTCCGCGCGCTTCACCGGGGCTGAGGCCCCTTGGCGCGCATTCTCTATCTGCACCAGCATTTCTCGACACCCGAGGGTTCGGCCGCGACGCGCAGCCACGCCCTGGCGCGCGCGCTGGCGCAGCGCGGCCATGAGGTGACGCTGGCCTGCGGGCAGTGGCAGGGCGCGGAGACGGGGCTCGGCGGGCCCTTCCGCCTCGGCGCCCGGCAGGGGCGGGTCTCGGGGTTCGAGGTGGTGGAATTCGCCATCCCCTGCGCCAATGCCATGGGCCTCGGCCAGCGCGGGCTGGCCTTTATCCGCTATGCGATGCGCGCCACGGCACTGGCCCTGCGCCCGGGCTGGGACCTGGTGATCGCGAGCTCCACCCCGCCGACCGTGGCCATGCCCGCCCTGGCGGCGCGGCACCTGCGCGGCACGCCCTTCCTCTTCGAGATCCGCGACCCCTGGCCGGAGCTCCCCGCCGCCATGGGCCTGCGCGCGCCGCTGGCGCTGCGGGCCATGCGGCAGCTCTCGGCGCTGGCCTGCCGGGGCGCGGCCGGCGTGGTGGCGCTGACCGAGGGGATGGGCCGCATCGCGCTGGCCCACGGCACGGCGCGGCGGGCCCTGCACGTCATCGGCCAGGGCTGCGACCTGGACCTGTTCGGGCCGCAGGTGGCGCCGTGGCGCCCGCCCCAGGCCGCGAGTCACGAGGTCCTGGCCGTCTATGCCGGCGCGCATGGCCGCGCGAACGGCCTCGGCCTGCTGCTCGACGCCGCCGCCCGGCTGCGCGCCGCCGGCGAGCGGCGGGTGCGGCTGGTCCTGGTGGGCGAGGGCAGCGAGAAGCCGGCCCTCATGGCCGATGCCGCCGCGCGCGGGCTGACCAACCTCACCTTCCTCGACCCCCTGCCCAAGCGGGATCTGGCGGGGCTGCTCGCGGGCAGCCAGGCGGGGCTGCTCTGCCTCGCCCCCGTGCCGGAATTCGCCGAATGGACGGCGCCGAACAAGCTCATGGACTATCTGGCCGCGGGGCTGCCCGTGCTCTCCAACGTCCCCGGCGAGGCCGAGCGCCTGCTGGCCGAGGGCTGCGGGGTGACGGCACGGGACGCGGGCGCCATGGCCGCCGCCCTCGCCCGCCTTGCCACCCATCCCACGGAGCGCGAGGCGATGGGCTGGGAGGGGCGCGTGCTGGCGGTCCGCCGCTTCGACCGGCGGCTGCTCGCCCGGCGTTTCGTGGCGGCGGCCGAGGCCGCGCTGCACCCGCGCGCCGCCGCGCTGCCCCGTCCGGTGCGGGTGTGATCCTCCTGCTCTCGGCCGCCCATCCGGCCGACGACATGCGCGTGGTCCGCAAGGAGGGCGCTTCGCTGGCCGCGGCGGGGTGGGAAGTGCGGCACCTGTGCCCCGGCGCGGGCGGGGCGCTGGCGCCGGTCGCGGGGGTGGCGATCGAGACGGTGGCGGGCGCCTCCCGCCTGCGGCGCCTGCCGGCGCTGTATCGCCGCGCGGTGGAGCTGCGGCCGGCCGCGATCCACGCCTCGGAGCCCGATGCCTGGGCCGTCGCGCTGCTCGCCGGGCGGCGATGCGGGGCGCGCGTGGTGCTGGACGTGCACGAGCACTATCCCTCGCGGCTGGACACGCGGCTGCCCGGCTGGCTGCGCCCGGCGGCGCGGGCGGCGCTGCGGCTCGCGCTCCGGGGCATGGGGCGGCTCGCGGATGCGGTGGTGCTGGCCAAGGATGGGCTGGCCGGCGATTTCCCGGCCGGGACGCCCCGGGTCAGCGTCCGCAACCACGCGCTGGTCCCGCCGGGCCTCGGGCGGCGCGCGCACGGGCCGGGACCGCTGACCCTGCTGCATCTCGGCGCCATCGGGGTGAAGCGGGGCTGGCCGCAGCTCCTGGCCGCCCTGGCCCGGGCGCCGGCCGGCACGCGGCTGCTGGTCATCGGGCGCTTCACCGATGGAAGCGAGCCGGCCTTCCGCGCCGAGGCCGCGCGGCTCGGCCTCGGGGACCGGATCGAACTCGCGGGCTGGATGCCGGCGGACCGCGCCCTGGAGCGCGCGGCGGCGGAGGCCGACATCAACCTCGTCCTCTTCCAGCCGGGCGAGGTGAACCATCGCCTCGCGCTGCCGCACAAGCTTTTCGACGGGATGGCCGCGGGGCTGCCGGCGATCGCGCCCGCCTTCGCGACGGGGGTCGCGGAGGCGGTGCGCGAGGCCGGTTGCGGGGTGCTGGTGGATGTGACCGACCCGGGAGCCATCGCACAGGCCATCGGGGAGCTGGCCGATCCTGCCCGGCGCGCGGCGCTGGGCGGCCAGGGCTGGCGGGCGGCGAGGGCCGAATGGGGCTGGGAGGCGGAGGGCGCCCGCCTGCTGGCGCTCTACCGCGGCCTGCTGGGACCGAACGTTTCCGCCATCCCATAACAGGCGCTATAAGCCCGCCCATGGCCAAGGCGCCCTACCGAATCCTTCTGAACCTCTGCCTCGACGCGGTGCTCGCCGTCGCCGCGCTACCGCTCGCGCTGCTCCTGGCGGGCCCAGGCAGCTGGCCCTCGCCGGTCTGGTGGGCGCTGGCGGTGCCGCTGGCCGCGCTGACCATCATGCCGCCGGCCTGGGCGCTCGGCCTGCCGCAGCAGTACTGGCGCTATGCCGGCGTGCGCGACCTGCTGCAGGTGCTGGGGGCCGCCATCGGCGCCGCCGTGCTCTTCACCGGCATCCTCTGGATGGTCGGCGCCTGGCACTCGCCCAACCACGCCTTCCCCGCCCTGCACGCCATGGCCCTGACGGGCATGCTCGGCCTGCCCCGCCTCAACGGCCGCCTGCGCACCATCCGCCGCATCGCCGAGGAAGGCGCGACCCAGCCCGTCCTCGTCGTCGGCGGCGTGGACCAGGCCGACATCTTCATCCGCGCGCTGGAGCAGGAGCGCCGGCCGCACTACCGCGTACAGGGCATCCTCGCCCGCCGCTCGCGCCAGGTCGCGCGGCGCATCCAGGGCCACCCCATCCTCGGCACCATCGAGGAGGCCGATGCGGTGCTGGAGCAGCTGCGCGCCGAATCCCGCCTGCCCAGCCTGCTGGTGCTCGCCGCGCCCGACCTCCACGGCCCGCTGCTGGAGACGCTGCTGGACGCGGCCGACCGCCATGGCGTGCCCATCCGCCGCGCGCCGCAGCCTACCCACCTCGCCCAGGCCGCGCGGCCCGGCGAGGCGACGAAGATCGACCTCCGCCCCGTCTCCATCGAGGAGCTGCTGGACCGCCCGCAGGTGCCGCTCGACCGCGAGGGCATGGCGCGGCTGGTGCAGGGCAGGCGCGTGCTGGTGACGGGCGCCGGCGGCACCATCGGCGGCGAGCTCGCGCGGCAGGTGGCGGCGCTCGGCCCGTCGATGCTGACCCTGCTCGATCACGGCGAGTACGTCCTCTACGAGATCGACCTGGAGCTGTCGGAGCGCCATCCCGGCGTGCCGCGCCGCTCGGTCCTGGCGGATGTGCGCGACGAGGCGCGGATGCGCCGCCTGATGGAGGAGATCCGTCCCGAGCTGGTCTTCCACGCCGCCGCGCTGAAGCACGTGCCGATGGTGGAGAACGACCCGCTGGAAGGGCTTCTCACGAACGCCCATGGCACGCGCATCGTGGCCGATACGGCGCGGGCCGCGGGCTGCTCGCTCATGGTCTTCATCTCCACCGATAAGGCGGTGAATCCGACCAGCGTGATGGGCGCCTCCAAGCGCCTCGCCGAGATGTACTGCCAGGCGCTGGACATGCAGGCCCGCGCCGCCCGCGGCGACGAGGCCCGGCAGACCGGCCAGGGCATGCGCTGCATCACCGTGCGCTTCGGCAATGTGCTGGGCTCCACCGGCTCGGTCGTGCCGCTGTTCCGGCGGCAGCTGGAGCGCGGCGGGCCGCTGACCGTCACGCATCCCGACATGCGCCGCTACTTCATGACGGTGCGCGAGGCGGTGGGCCTGGTGCTCCAGGCCGCCGTCGTCGGTGCCGTGGACCGCGAGGACGCGCCGCCGGAGCTGCGCGAGGGCGGCATCTTCGTGCTCGACATGGGCAGCCCGGTGAAGATCGTGGACCTCGCCCGCCGCATGATCCGCCTCGCGGGGCTGCGGCCGGACGACGACGTGGAGATCCGCTTCACGGGGCTGCGGCCCGGCGAGAAGCTGTTCGAGGAAATGTTCCACGGGCAGGAGCCGCCGCGCCCCACGCAATTCCCGGGCCTGCTGGTGGCGACGCCGCGCACGGCCGATGCCGCGCTGGTCGGCCGCGCGCTGGATGAGATCGCGACCGCAGCGCGCACCGGCCACGGGCGGCTGGCGCTGGCGCAGCTCTCGCGGCTGGTGCCGGAATTCGACCACCAGGACGCGGCGACGGTGGCCCAGAAGGGTGGCGCTTAGGGGCAGGTTTGCCTCCCCCTGGATATCCATCAAGAATACCTGCCTCACGAAGCAAAGGCCGGTTCCCGATGGCATCCACCCCGCTCTGGCAACTCTGTGCGACCGAACTCGGTGGCCTCATCCAATCCGGGCAGGTGAGCGCGGTCGAGGCGGTGCAATCCTCCATCGACCGGATGCATGCGGTGAATCCGGACCTCAACGCGGTGGTCACCGATCTCTCGGAATCCGCGCTGACGCGGGCCAGGGCGCTCGATGCCGCGAAGGGTCCGAAGGGGCCGCTGCACGGCGTGCCGGTCACCATCAAGATCAACATCGACCAGAAGGGCGAGGCGAGTTCCAACGGCGTCGTCGCGCTCAAGGATCTCGTCGCCCCGGGCGACGCGCCGCTGGTGAAGAACCTGCTGGACGCGGGCGCCGTGGTGATCGGGCGCACCAACGTCCCGGAATTCTCGCGCCGCTGCGAGACGGACAACCCCCTCTTCGGCCAGACCTGGAATCCCTGGGGCCGGCATGTCAGCGCGGGCGGGTCCTCGGGCGGCGCCGGATCGGCGGTGGCGGCGGGCATCGGCGCGCTGGCGCACGGCAATGACATCGGCGGCTCGCTGCGCTTCCCGGCGGCGGGCAATGGCGTCGTGACGGTGAAGCCGGGCGTCGGGCGCGTGCCGGTCTTCAACCCCTCGGCGGGCGCCGAGCGCGGCATCCTGGCGCAGCAGATGTCGGCGCAGGGGCTGCTGGCGCGCTCGGCGCGGGACCTGCATCTCTCCATGCCCGCGATGATCGCGCCCGATGCGCGCGATCCGTTCCACGTGCCCCTGCCCTGGCGCGGTCCGGCGCTGGAAGGTCCGATCAAGGTCGGCTTCAGCCTGGAGTCGCCCGACCTGCCGCTGCATCCGCAGGTGGAGAAGGCGCTGCTCGCGGCAAAGGCCGCCCTGACGGATGCGGGCTATGCCGTCGAGGAGATCGCGCCCCCCTCGCTGAAGGAGATCCAGTTCGAGGGCCGCTCCGCGCTGATGACGGAGAGCTTCGCCCTGATGGCGGAGGACATCGCGAAATACGGCTCGCCCGCCATCGCCAGCGTCTTCGAGGAGAACTACCGCCGCACGCCGACGGTGGAGATGAAGCGGATGATGGAGCTGCTGGCGCACCGCACCTTCTTCGCGCGGCAATGGTCGGTGCTGATGGACGAGTATCCGCTCTTCCTCTCGCCCTTCTACCCGCTGCCCTTCTACAAGCCGGGCCGCGACGCGGAGGGCGCCGAGGGCCTGCGCGAGACGATGGGCCAGGGCCACTGGTCCACGCTCGGCAACTACCTGGGCCTGCCGGCCGGCAATGTCCCGGCGGCGCTGGGCCAGTTCCCCGAGGGCCCGAAGCCCATCGGCGTGCAGATCCTCGGCCGCCGCTGGCGCGAGGATCTGGTGGTGGACGCGATGATCGCCATCGAGGACCGGCTGGGCACGCTCTCCGCCCGGCTCTGGGAGCGGATGCGGGAGAAGGTTCCGGCGTAGAGCTGGGACCTACGCCGCCGCGACATGCACGGCGGGCCGCCGCCCGCCGTTCCACTTGCCGTCCAGCGCGCGCTCGACCTGCGCCGCCAGCTGCAGCAGCAGCCCGTCCTGCCCGAGCCCGCCGATGGCCTGGATGCCGAAGGGCAGGCCGTTCGCCTGCTCGCCCATCGGCATCGAAATGCCGGGAATCCCCGCGAGGTTGCACAGCGGCGTATAGGCGAAGATCCCCCAGAGATTGGCGAACCAGTCGTGCACCGAGGGATTGTCGGCGATCGTCAGGTATTCCGTGGTGCCGACCTGGGGCGTGGGCTTCGCGGTGATGGGCGTGAGGATGATGTCCCATTCCTCGAACCAGGCGCCGAACTCGCGGGAGGTCACGTTGAACGCCGCCTGCATCGCCGTGCGCTCGGAATAGGTCGCGCCGATGCCCGCCTCCCAGATGCGGATGTTCATGCGCTCCACGAGGTCGGCCGGCGGCTTCTCCAGCCCCCTGCCGCGCAGCAGCGCCGCGATGGTCTGCGCGAAATTGGTGATGTAGCAGGCGGTCTGCGCCGCATAGGCCGCGTGGAAATCGATGCGCGGCACCACCCATTCGACATGATGGCCCAGGCTCTCCAGCAGGCGCCCGGCCTTCTCCAGCTCCGCCACCAGCTCCGGCGCCGCGCGGTAGTCGCCCCATTCGTGGGAGAGCGCGATGCGCAGCTTCGGCGGCGCGCGGCGGATCAGATCCGTATAAGGTTCCGGCACGGTCCAGTAGGGCATGAACTCGCCCGGCGCGCCGCCGCGGCAGGCATCCACAAAGGCGGCCGTGTCGCGGACCGTGCGCGTGTGGCAGCCCTGGATGGAGACGACGCTCGCGAGGTCCGATCCATAGGGCGCGATGGAGAAGACGCCGCGCGACGGCTTCAGCCCGATATTGCCGTTCCACCCCGCCGGGATGCGGATGGAGCCGCCGCCATCGGTCGCGTGCGAGATGGGCGTCACGCCCGCCGCGACCAGCGCCGCCGTGCCCGCCGAGGAACCGCCCGTGGTGAAGCCCGTGTTCCACGGATTGCGCGTGACGTAGACCTCCGGATTCTCGGCCGAGGAACACGTGCCGAATTCCGGCGTGGTGCTGCGCCCGATGATGTTCAGCCCGGCCTTGCGGATGCGGGACGCGAGGAAGCTGTCCGCCGCGGGCCGGTTCCCGCGCATGAGCTTGGAGCCCATCTCCTGCAGCCGCCCCTTCAGGGTGGGGCCCAGATCCTTCATGAAATAGGGTACGCCCGCGAAGACGCCGTCGGGGGCCGTGCCGTTCGCGACCGGGTCGGCGACGGCGTCGTCGAAGACCTCGACCACCGCGCCGATGCTGGGATCGACCTTCGCGGCGCCCTCGGCGGCCTGGGCGGCGAGCTCGGCCGCCGTCACCTCGCCCTTGCGGACGCGCGCCGCCAGCGCCGTCGCATCATGCCGCGCCCATTCGTCCCAAGACATCGCCAGGGTCATGCCAAGCCACCTATTCCGGAATCGGGACGAAGCGTAGGTCCGCCGGGACGGGGGTCAAGGCGCGGCGAAGGCCCGCAGCAGCGTATCGGTCGCCGCCTCCACCTCGGCCGCGATCTGCTCGTCCGTCGGCGAGGGCATCAGCCCGAGCGTGACCTTGACGTAGAGCGCGCCGCGCAACAGCGCGAAGAACTGCGTGGCGGCGACCTGGGGCTCGAAATCCGGCCGCAGCCGCCCACGCCGCTGCTCCTCCGCCATCCAGTCCCGCACCCAGGCGAGGCTGATCGCGGGCCCGGCCTCGAAGAAGGCGCGCGCCAGGTCCGGGAAGCGGCCGCCCTCGGCCAGCACGATGCGATAGGTGCCGACGACGCCGGGGCTCAGCATGAAGCGCAGCCAGAAATCCATGATGCGGCGTAGCGACTCGCCCACCGGTATCTCATGGCCGATATCCAGCAGGCCCTGCTCGATCATGGCGGCGCAGCGCTCGGCCACCACGGCGCCGAAGAGCGCATCCTTGCCGGTGAAATGCCCGTAGAGCGTCGCCTTGGAAACGCCGGCCTCCCGCGCGATCGCATCCATGGCGACGGCGGCGTAGCCTTCCCGCAGAAAAAGTCCGCCCGCCGCGTTCAGGATAGCCTGGTACTTCGGGGACCGCTCGGCGGGTTGGGGGAGGCGTTCTCTCATGCCCCTCTTATGGGCCCTGCATGACCAGCGGTTCAAGAACGAACTGAACCGTTCAGTTCATTCTTGACGCGGCAACCCGATCGTTCCATCTTCGTTGCTGAACTGAACGGTTCAGTACGATGAATGCCAGCACCAAGACCCCTCCCGACCAGACCCGCCTGACCGCCCCGCCCGAGGCGAACAAGCCCTCGCGCCTGCGGCGCCTGCGGCCTTTCCTGCTGCTCGCCCTGCTGGTGGGCAGCGGGCTCACGGCCAATTGGTGGTTCAAGGTCGGGCGGCACATGGAATCCACCGACAACGCCTATGTGCAGGGCGACATCGTCCTGCTCGGGCCCCGCATCGAGGGCGATGTCGCCGCCATCCTGGTCACGGACAACCAGCGCGTGGAGGAGGGCCAGCCCCTGATCCGGCTGGAGGATCGCGACTGGCTGGCCCGGCGCGACGCTGCTGCCGCCGCCCTCGCCCAGGCCGAGGCCGGCATCGCCACCATCCGCGCGCAGATCGGCCAGCAGCAGGCGCAGATCGCCTCGGCCGACGCCCAGGTGACGCAGGCCGAGGCCGAGCGCATCCGCGCCACGGCCGATGCCTCGCGCTACGGCACCCTCGCGCAATCGGGCTTCGGCAGCCGCGAGAACGCCGACCGCACGCTGGCGGACCGCCGCAAGGCCGAGGCCTCCGTCACGGCGGCGCAGGCCTCCGCCGCCGCCGCGCGGGCCGCGCTGCCGGTGCTGGAAGGCCAGCTGGCCACCGCCGGGGGCCGCCGCTCGGAGGCCGCGGCGCAGCTGGCCCTGGCCGAAAGCAACCTCGCCTATACCGTGATCCGCGCGCCCTTCTCCGGCATCGTGGGCAACCGCTCCGGGCAGCAGGGCGCGCATGTGCGGCCGGGCCAGAACCTGATCGCCGTCGCGCCCCCGCCCGAGCGGCAATGGGTGGTCGCGAACTTCAAGGAGACGCAGCTCCACCGCATGCGCCCGGGCCAGCCCGTGCACATCACGGTGGATGTCGGCGGGCATGAGCTGCATGGCCATGTCGAAAGCGTGGCGCCGGCCACCGGCGCGCTGTTCAGCCTGCTGCCGCCCGAGAACGCGACCGGCAACTTCACCAAGATCGTGCAGCGCGTGCCCGTCCGCATCGCGCTCGATGCCGGGCAGGACGCCTCGCTGCTGCGGCCCGGCCTGTCGGTCGAAGCCGAGGTGGACATGCGCGCCGATCCCGCCGCGCCGCGCGGCCTGCTGGGCGCCGCCGCCGCGACGCTCGGCCTGCGCTGAGCCGCCCCCATGTCGGCCACCGCCGCCGCCCTGCCCTCGCCGCACCGGCAAATGGCGGGGGTGGGGCCCGCGAAATTCGCGGGCTTCATGGTCATGGTGCTCGGCATGTTCATGGCGATCCTGGACATCCAGATCGTCTCCGCCAGCATCGCCGAGATCCAGGCCGGCCTGGCCGCCAGCCCCGACGAGGCCTCCTGGATCCAGACTTCCTACCTGATCGCGGAGATCGTCATGATCCCGCTTTCGGGCTTCCTCTCGCGCCTGCTTTCCACGCGCGTGCTGTTCACCATCTCGGCGCTCGGCTTCACCGTCTTCTCGCTGGCCTGCGCGATGGCGACGTCGCTGCCGCTGATGATCGCCTTCCGCGCGGCGCAGGGCTTCCTGGGCGGCGCGATGATCCCAACGGTCTTCGCCACCGCCTTCATCCTCTTCCCCGCCAAGCAGCGCACGCGCGTCTCCGTGCTCATCGGCCTCACGGCCACGCTGGCGCCGACCATCGGCCCGACGCTGGGCGGCCTGCTGACCGAGACCTTCTCCTGGCACTGGCTCTTCCTGATCAACGTGCCTGTCGGCCTGCTGGTCGCCGGCGTGGTCTGGCGGACCATGTTCATCGACGAGGGCGACCGCCGGCTGCTGGCGCATTTCGACTGGTGGGGCCTCGCCTTCATGGCGGTCTTCCTCGGCAGCCTCGAATACGTGATGGAGGAAGGTCCGCGCTGGGAATGGCTGGAGGACGAGACCATCGCCTTCTTCGCGCTGGTCGCCCTGCTGTCCGGCATCGCCTTCTTCTGGCGCGCCTTCACGCGGCGCGAGCCGATCGTGGATCTGCGCGCCTATGGCAATGCGAATTTCGCCATCGGCAGCCTCTTCGCCTTCATCGTCGGCATCGGGCTCTATGGCGCGGTCTATCTGGTGCCGCTCTTCCTCGGGCGGGTGCGCGGCTTCAACTCGCTGCAGATCGGCGAGACGATGTTCGTCACGGGCCTCGCGATGTTCATCGCGGCCCCGATCGTGGGCCAGATGGCGCAGCGGATGGATGTGCGCGTCGTGCTCGCCATGGGGCTCGGCATCACCAGCTATGCGCTGTGGCTCACCGCCGGGCTCACCACGCTCTCGGGCTTCTGGGAGCTGGCGCTGCCGCTCGCGCTGCGCGGCGTGGGGACCATGATGGTGATGGTGCCGGTGAACCAGGTCGCGCTCGGCACGCTGCCGCCCGCGCGCATCAAGAACGCCTCGGGCCTCTACAACCTCATGCGCAACCTGGGCGGCGCCGTGGGCCTCGCCATGATCAACACGCTGGTGACCGATCGCGGCGCCGCGCATCGCCTGCATCTCGCGGAACAGGTGAGCTCCGGCCGCGTCGCCGCCACGCAGTGGTACGACAACCTCGCCAATGCCCTGACGCCGCGCCTGGGCGAGGCGCAGGCCTCCATCGCCGCGCTGCGCCGCATCGCCCAGATGGTGGAGCAGCAGGCGATGGTGCTGGCCTATAACGACGTGCTGATCGTGATGAGCCTGCTCTTCGCGGGCGCGATCCCGCTGGTGCTGCTGCTGAGCAAGCCGCAGGCCGCGCCGGGAGGCGGCGGGGCGCACTGACCCTCGGCCCCTGAGGCTGTCGGCGCCACCGGCGCTCCGGCTATGTTGCGCCGGAATGATCTGGGGGCGGAGCCTGTAACACGCATGTCGACAGCCATCGCCATTCTCGGCGGGGTGGGATTGTTCCTGCTCGGCATGACCGTGATGACCGACGGGCTGAAGGCGATGGCCGGCTCGGCGCTCCGCACGGTGCTGGGCAAGGCGGCGGCCACGCCGGTCTCGGGCGCGTTCTGGGGCGCGATCGTCACGCTCCTCGTGCAGTCCTCGAGCGCCGTGACCATGACGACCATCGGCCTGGTCAGCGCGGGCCTGCTGACCTTTCCGCAGGGGCTCGGCCTGGTCTTCGGTGCCAATGTCGGCACGACGGGGACGGGGTGGCTGGTGGCGCTGATCGGCGTGCGCGTCTCGCTCTCCTCCTATGCGCTGCCGCTCATCTTCGCCGGGGCGCTGGCGCGGCTGCTGGGCAGCGCGCGGATCGCGGCGGCGGGCGGCGCGCTCGCGGGCTTCGCGCTGGTGCTCTACGGGCTGACGACGCTGCAGCAAGGCATGGGCGGGCTCGCGGAAAGCCTGAACCCCTCGGACCTGCCCGCCGTGCTGGGCGCACCGGGCGTGGGGTGGCTCGCGGGCATGGCTGGGCTGCTGGGCCTCGTCGCGGCGGGCCTCGCGATGACGGCGGTGATGCAATCCTCCACGGCCGCCATCGCGGTCACCATCTCCGCCTTCGCGGCCGGGGCGGTGGACCTCGACCAGGGCGCGGCGCTGATCATCGGCCAGAACATCGGCACGGCCACGAGCTCCGCGCTCGCCGCCATCGGGGCAAGCACGACCGCCAAGCGCCTCGCCCTCGCCTATGTGCTGTTCAAGCTCATCGCGGCCCTCATCGCCGTCGCCGCCTTTCCCTTCACCTCGCGGCTGATGCACCACCTCCTCCCGTCGCTGGAGGGCATGACGCTGCTGGCCGCCTATCATACCGCCTACAATGTCGTGGCGGTCGCGGTGCTGCTGCCGGCCACGACATGGTTCACCCGTCTGGTGGAGCGGCTGCTGCCGTCCCGGCAGACGGCGCTCGAGCGCGCGCTCGACCCCAGCGCCCTCGCGAACCCGGTGATCGCGGTCGAGACCGCCCGGCGCGTGGTGGCGCGGATCCTTTCGGCGACCGCGGCCGGCACGGCCGCGAGGCTTTCCGGCGGTTCGGCGCCCATGAGTCCGGAAGCGGCCGCCGCGCTGGCCTCGGTGCGGGATTTCCTGTCGGGGGTGAAGCACCCGCCGGATTCCGAGGCCGAGCGGCTCCGCATGACGAGCACCCTGCACGCGCTCGAGCACGCCTCGCGCCTCGTGCGGGACCTCGCCGCCGAGGGTCCGGCCGCGGGGCGCGACCCGCGCACCGTGGCGCTGTGCATGCAGGCGATGCGCGGAGCGGAGGCTGTCGGCGCCTCGATCGCCGCGGAATCGGCCCTGAGCGCCCAGGCCGAGCCCATCGGCTGGCACATCTCGCCGGAGATCGGCGCGGCGCTGGACGCCGCGGAGCGCGCGGCGCGGGATCTGGAGGCCCTGCAGCGGGAGCAGCGCGCCGCCACCCTCGCCGCCGTCGCGCCCGGGGAGCTGACGGCCACGGAGGCCTTCGCCCGGATCGAGGCCACGCGGCATCTGGAGCGGATCGCGCGCCATGCCTGGCGGGCCGCGGCGCATCTTCTCGGGCGCGGGTCCGGGGAGCCGGCCGACGGGCCCATGTAGCGTTCGGTCACACAGCTTGAATCACCCGGGACTTGATCCTGGCGCCCCCCCGGCGCACTGAGGCGGCCATGACCGAACAGACCCGTCCCATCGCTCTCTTCGACATGCAGGCCCAGCAGGCGCTGATCCGGCCCGAGCTGGACCGCCGCATCGCCAGCGTCCTGTCCTCCGGCCGCTTCATCAACGGCCCCGAGGTCGTGGAGCTGGAGAAGCGCCTCGCCGATTTCGCCGGCTGCGCCCATGCCGTCGGCGTCTCCTCCGGCACGGATGCGCTGCAGATCGCCATGATGGCCGAGGGGATCGGCCGCGGCGACGCGGTGTTCCTGCCGGCCTTCACCTATACCGCCACGGCGGAGGTGCCTTTGGTGCTCGGCGCCACGCCCGTCTTCGTGGATGTGGACCCCGAGACCTTCAACATCGACCTCGCGGATCTCGAGCGCCGCATCGAACTCGTGGTGAAGGAGGGCAAGCTGAAGCCCCGCGCGCTGGTGGGCGTGGACCTCTTCGGCCTGCCGGCGGACTGGCCCGCCCTGCGCGCCATCGCCCAGAAGCACGGCCTCTTCACGCTGGACGACGCCGCCCAGGCCTTCGGCGCCGCGCTGCACGGCCAGCGCCTGGGCCGGCATGCCGACGCCACGGCGCTCAGCTTCTACCCGACCAAGACGCTCGGCTGCTACGGCGATGGCGGCGCGCTGCTGACCGACAGCGCGGAGCGCGCCGAGCTCTACCGCTCGCTCCGCACCCATGGCGAGGGCGGCGGGCGCTACGAGGTGCTGCGCACCGGCATGAACGGCCGCCTCGACACGCTCCAGGCCGCTATCCTGCTCTGCAAGATGGACCTCTTCGAGCAGGAGCTGAAGGACCGCGCGAAGGTCGCCTCCTGGTATGGCGCGCGCCTCACCGGCAAGGTCGGCCTGCAGCGCCTTTCCAACGAGGCCGAGAGCGCCTGGGGCCTCTACACCATCCGGCTCTCGGGCCCCGAGCAGCGCGCGAAGGTTCAGGAGGCGCTGAAGGCCCAGGGCATCCCCTTCGGCGTCTACTACCCCAAGCCGCTGCACCATCAGCCGGCCTACCAGGGCGCCCATGCGGCCGGGCTCGCCGCCGCGCCGGCGCTGGCAGTGGCCGAGTCGCTGTGCCACCAGGTCATGTCGCTGCCGATGCACCCCTACCTGACCGAGGGCGAAGTCGAGCGTGTTTGCAACGCGGTAGTCGCCGCAGTTTCATAACTCCGCAACTAAGGATTGCATTCGCAATTGCGGTAGAGGTTCCATGGACGACCCATGGAGTCTCGCCGCATGCGTCGTCGCTCTCTGATCACGGGTTCCGCTGCTGCCGCCCTCGCCCCGCGCCTCGCGCGCGCCGAGCCCGAGCCGGTCGACGTGCTGCTGGTGATGGCGGTGGACGTCAGCCGCTCCATCGACGAGGACGAAGCCAAGCTCCAGCGCGAAGGCTACCGCAATGCCGTGAGCGACCCCCGCGTGGTGGAGGTGATCCGGCGCGGGATGATCGGGGCGATCGGCATCGCCTATGTCGAATGGGCGGGCTTCGAGTACCAGCGGCTGGTGCTGCCCTGGACGCGCATCGGCCGGCAGTCGGACGCGGATGCATGGGCCTCGGCGCTCGCGGAGGCGCCGCGGGCTTCGCTGTCCTGGACCTCCATTTCCGGCGGCATCGACTTCTCCCGCCGGGTGATGGCGGAGGCGCCCTTCGAGGCCACGCGCCGCGTCATCGACGTCTCGGGCGACGGGGTGAACAACTCCGGCCGCCCGGCGGAATCCGCCCGGGACGACGCGGTGGCCGAGGGCATCGTCATCAACGGCCTGCCCATCATCAACGACCGCCCGACCTTCGGCCGCATGCCGAGCCTGCCGCTCGACCAGTACTTCCAGCAGCACGTGATCGGCGGCGACGGCGCCTTCATGATCGTCGCCGAGGATTTCGAGGCCTTCGGCACGGCCGTCCGGCGCAAGCTGATCCGGGAGATCGCCTAGATTCCTGTCGCCCTCAGACGCCGGGCTCGGCCCTCCGCCGCTGGCTTCGCCTCGAACCGGCGGGGCGGCCCACTCGCTTGACGCTTGGCATCGCAATGCGGAAAACATCCGCATGGAGCCGCACCTGATCCGGACACGGCGCGGCCTGGCCGCGCGACACGCTTGACCACGCAGCCCATTCCCCTCGCCACGGTCCGCTGGGCCTACCGCTTCCTGCTGGGCCGCGAGCCGGAGAGCGAGGCCATCGTCCGCGCCTGGGCCGGGGAGAGCACGCTGCACGGGCTGCTGGAAGGCATGCTGGGCAGCCAGGAGATCGCGCTCGCCGCCAGCCAGGGCTTCCCGGCGCGCGGCAGCTGGATCGAGAACGAGGTGAGCGAGGAGGCGGCCGTCGCACTGCTCTCGCTCCGCGACGGCCGCTTCCCGGCCGAGGAGGCGGTGCGGGAGCTGCGCGAGCGCTGCGCCAGCCTGGCGGAGATGCGGCGCGTCCTGCTCGAAGCCCCCGCCATCGAGGCGCGCCTCGCCATGCCGGAAGGGCCGCGCCGGCGCCGCCTGCTGCTCGCCGGCCGGCCCGTGACCCTGCATGGCGACAGCCGCGAGCCCGAATTCCTGCAAGGCCCTGCCCTGGCGCCCCGGCTGGCCGCGCTTGCCGCCGCGCTGCTTCCGGGCGGCGGCGAGGGCTGCGTGATCGTCGAGGCGGGGGCCGGCATCGGCGTCTCCACCCTCGCCTTCGCCGCCGGCGCGCCCGGCCATGCCGCGCTCGTCGCCCATGAGGCCGACCTGCCCCGCGCGGCGGCACTGACGCGCAACATCGTGGAGAACGGCCTGTCGCGCGCCGGGGCCCGCGCCGTCCCGATGGGCGATCCGGCCGAGATGCTGGCGCGCGAAGGGCTGTCGCGGCTCGACCTGCTGCGCCTTGCCGAGCCCGGCGCCACGCTCCGCGCCCCCCTGCTCGCGCCCTTCCTGCTGGCCCGGGGGGCGGCGCTGCTGCTGCGCCTCGACCTCGGCGAGCTCATCGCCACGGCCGAGGGCCCGCGCGCGGCGCTGGAGGCCTGCCTCGCGGCCTTCCCCCACGGCGCCGCCTTCGGCCCGGGCTCCGAGCCCTATCTGCTCGACAACCCCGCCGCCGTCGAAACGGCGCTCCGGGGCGCCCTCGCACGGACGGACCGGCGGGACGACATTCTCCTCTTCGGCGATACCGGCTGGATGGATCGCTTCGGCGCGCTTTGATCCGCCACGAAAGGACTCCCATGACCCCCTCGATCCTCGGCTGGATCCGGAACACCGCCGGGCTGATGGCGCGGATGGAAGCCGACCAGGAGATGCTGGCCGCCGCCAACGCGGCCGCCGATCTCTGCATCCAGGCGCTCAAGGCCGGGAACAAGGTGCTGATCTGCGGCAATGGCGGCAGCGCGGCCGATGCCCAGCACTGGGCCGGGGAGCTGGTGAGCCGCTTCTTCTACGACCGCCCCGGCCTGCCGGCGATCGCGCTCACCACCGACAGCTCCATCCTGACCGCCATCGGCAACGACTACGGCTACGAGCACGTCTTCTCGCGCCAGGTGGAGGCGCTGGGCGTGGCGGGGGATGTGCTCTTCGGCCTCACCACCTCCGGCCGCTCGCCCAATATCCTGGCCGCGATGCGCGCGGCGAGGGAGAAGGGCATCCATGCGGTGGGCTTCACCGGCAATGGGCCTGGCTCGGCGGATCTGGCGGCCGTCTCGGACGTCACTATCCGCATCCCGAGCCCGGTCACGCCCTCCATCCAGGAAGGGCACGAGGTGCTGGGCCATGCGATCTGCGCGATGATCGAGGCGGCGATTTTTCCCAGGAACTCCTGAAGGGAATCCCGGGTCTTTCGCTCGCTCAGGCGGCCAGGCTCGCGCTCGCGCCCGAGCCTGATGGACGGCGCCACTTCCTTATAAGCTCGCGGCAGGTCTAGCCTCTCCCAAAAGGGAGGTTCCGAACCGATGCTCAAGCCCGCCGCACTGGCGCTGGGTGCCGGCATGCTCGCCATGCCGGCCGCCGCCGAGGTCATCCGTTTCGAGCCCACGGGGCCGGCGCAACCCGCCTTCGAGGGCCGCGCCTTCGGCGAGGCAGGGCGCTACGAGCGGTTGGCCGCCCGCGCCACCATCGCGCTCGACCCCACCGATCCGCGCAACGCCGTCATCGCCGACATCGCCCTCGCCCCGCGCAACGCCCAGGGGCGCGTCGAGGCCGTCGCGGAGGTGGTGGTGCTGCGCCCGGCCGAGCCCTTCCGCGGCAACGGCACCCTGTTGGTCGAGGTCCCGAACCGGGGGCGCGAGCTGGCGGGGCAGCTCTACAACGAGGGCCCGGCCAACGGGCTGATGAACGGCACCAACCCCGGCAACGGCTTCCTGATGCGCCAGGGCCTCACCCTCGTCTGGGTGGGCTGGCAGGCGGACATCCCACCCGGCGAGGGCCGCGGCGCGGGTCTGCGCCTGGAGGCGCCCGTGGTGCCCGGCATCACCGGCGCCTCGCGCGAGGAATTCCTCTTCGACCACATGACCAGCCCGGTCACGGTCCCGCTGACCTACCCGGCGGCCGGCGAGCAGGGGGCGACGCTGACCGTGCGCGGCCGGTTCGAGGATGCGCGCCAAACGCCGGCCGGGCTTTCCTTCCGTTTCCTCGATCCCAGCCGCATCGAGATCACGCGGCCGGCGGGCTTCGATGCCGGCGCGCTCTACGAGTTCACCTACACGGCCAAGGACCCGCGCGTGCAGGGCATGGCCTTCGCCGCCATGCGCGACGTCGCCGCCTTCCTGCTGCGCGAGCGCGGCGCGGGCAATCCGCTGGCCGCGAACGGCCGCGTCTCGGTGGACCGCGCGGTGCTGCACGGCGTCTCGCAATCCGGCCGCTTCGTGCGGGACTTCCTCTATCTCGGCTTCAACGAGGATGAGCGCGGACGCCAGGTCTATGACGCCATGCTGCCGCATATCCCGGGCACGCGCCGCACCTTCACCAATGCGCGCTTCGCCCAGCCCGGCCGCAACCCCACGCCGCATGGCGACCGGCTCTACCCGGCCGACCAGTTCCCCTTCACCTATGCCACGACGCAGGACCACCTGACCGGCGCGCGCGACGGGCTGCTGCAGCGCTGCCGCGTCTCCGGCACCTGCCCGCGCATCATGCAGACGGACAGCGAGTACGAGTTCTGGGGTGCCCGCGCCGCGCTGCTGGTGACCGACACGCGCGGCAACCACGTCGAGCTCCCGCCCGAGGTGCGGGCCTATGCCATGACGGGCCATCCGCATTTCTCTGCCGGGGATGCGGTGGCCTCGCGGCTCGACCGCTGCGCGCTGCCGGTGAACCCGCTGCATGCGGGGGCGCCGATGCGCGCGCTGCTCGTCGCGATGGAGGAATGGATGCGCGAGGGCGTGCAGCCGCCCGCCACGCGCTACCCCATGCGCGCCCAGGGCACGCTGGTGCCGGCCGAAGGGCTCTACGCGGGGCTTCCGCTGCTGGGCTATCGCGGCGCCTATGGCCCGGCCCAGCTGGTGGACAACAGCGTCATGCCGCCGGTGGTGCGCGGCGAATACACCGTGCTGCTGCCCCGCGCGGATGCGGACGGCAATGCCATCGGCGGCGTGCGCAACGTGATGCTGGAGGTTCCCCGCGCGACCTATACCGGCTGGAACCCCCGCGCCGAGGGCTTCGCGCCCGGCGCGCTCTGCTACAACACCGGCGCCGTGGTGCCCTTCGCCGCCACCCGCGCGGAACGCGAGGCTGCGGGCGATCCCCGGCCTTCCATCGAGGAGCGCTATGCCTCGCCGGAAGCCTACGTCACCGCCGTGCGCGCCGCCGCCGAGCGGCTGGCGGCGGAACGGCTGATGCTGGCCGAGGATGTGGAAGCCGCGGTCACCGCGGCGCGGGAGGACAGGCTCGCCCGGCTGAAAAGGTAGTTCAGGCCGGGCGCGCCGAGGCAGGGGGGCGGAACGTTACCGCTCCACCTCTTCGATCGAGAGGCCGAAGGCGGCCGCGCCCTCGGAAAGCAGGTCGCCCAGGCCTTCCATCCCGGCGAGATAGGCGCTGGCATCGCCCTTGGCGTTGCGCTCGGTGGCGAGGCGCACGGCCTCCTCCCACTCCTCGGGCTCGTAATCGCCGCGGCCGACCCAGGCCAGCGCGATGAGGCCGACCTGCTCCTCCTCGTTCAGCTCATCGATGTAGTCGGTGAGCATCTCCTCGGTGATCTCGTCCTCTTCGTCCTCGTCCTCTTCCTCGTCGTCCTTCGGGTCGCCCATCAGGGCTTCCTCGGCCTCCTGCACGGCGTTGGCGAGGTCCACGACGGTCGCGACCACCTCGAGGCTCACACCCAGGTCGACCTCATCCTCGTCATCATCAGGTGGGGCCATGGTTCTCTGCCTTTCGTCGGTTTCGGGGCGCGGGACGCGTCAGTTGCGCGCAGAACGCGGAAGGCCGGGAGGCGTTGCGGCACCTCCCGGCGCGCCGGGTTCATTCCCTTTTTGGGACGTCTCGCGGGCTGGCCGCAAGCGCCCTCTCCGATGAAATTCAGGCGGCCCAGTCAGGCGCGAAGGAGGGGTTCACGAAACGCCTGTTCTTGGGCAGGGCGTCGATGGCGGCGATGTCCGCCTCGCTCAGCTGGATCTCGGCCGCGCCCAGGTTTTCCCGCTGCCGCTCCGGCCCCTGGGCCTTGGGAATCGCCGCCACCATGGGCTTGGCCAGCAGCCAGGCCAGCGCCACCTGGGCCGGGGTCGCGTCCAGCCGGTCGGCGATGCCGGTGATCACCTCGTCCTCGAGCATCTCGCCCTTGCCGAGCGGGGTGTAGCTGGTCGTGACCATCCCCGCCTCGCCCGCCAGCGCCAGGATACGGTCCTGGCCCAGCATCGCGTGCTGCTCCACCTGGATGCAGGAGAGCTCGGCGATCTTGTGCGCGAGCGCCTGCTTCAGCAGGCCGGGCGGGAAGTTGGAGACGCCGACGGCCCGCGCCAGCCCCGCTTCCTGCAGCCTCGCCATCTCCGTCAGCACGGAAGGCAGGTCGAGCTGCGGCGAGGGCCAGTGGATGAGCAGCAGGTTCACATAGGGCTGCCGCAGCCGCTGCAGCGACTGCTCGAAACCCGCGCGGAAGCTCGGGCCGTCCGGCTTGTCCCACCAGATCTTGGTCGTGAGGAAGATCTCGCCGCGAGGGACGTCGGCGGCCGCGAGCGCGGCGCCGACCGCGTCCTCGTTGCCGTACATCTCCGCCGTATCGATGTGCCGGTAGCCGAGGCCGAGCGCGCTTTCCACCGCCGCCTGGCACTCCGCGCCCTTCATGGGCCAGGTGCCGAGGCCGAGCGCGGGCATGGCCATGTGCTTGGTCGTCAGGATCGGAACGCTCATCGTGCGGCGAGATCCAGAATGCCCATGAAGCCCTTCTCCGTGCCGAAGGCGAGCAGCGTGCCGTTGGCGTTCCAGGTGAGCGCGGAGATGCCGCCCTCTCCCGGCGGCGCCACGGGCAGGACGCGCCCCGTGTTGATGTCGCTCAGCAGCACCAGCCCGTCCTCGAAGCCGGCGGCCACCATGTCGTGCTGCGGATGGCAGGCGACGCGCGTGCAGATCACGGCATCGCCGCCCGCGAGCTCGGTCGGCGCCTTGCCCATGGGGCCGCCGCCGAAGAAGGGCCAGATCACGATGGATTCCGCGCCGCTCGTCGCCAGCCACTTGCCCTTGGCGGTGAAGGAGAGGCTGTGCGTCTTGGCCGGGTAGCCGGACATCCGCATGTGCTGCCCATCGGCGAGGCGCCATCCGTGCAGCGACATCTCCTGCATCGCGGTCACGACATGCGAGCCGTCGGGATGGATGGCGATCGCCGCGTGGCTGCCCTTCCAGTCGAGCACGCGTGGCTTGTCCTCCTTCGCGCCGACGAACCAGAGCGAGGCGCCGTTGTAGTGGCTGGCCGCGATGCGCTTGCCCTTGGCGTCGAAGGCGATGCCGCCGACGCTGGAGGGATGGGCGAGCGACTTCAGCACCTCGCCCTTCGCGTTCAGCACATGCACCGCCTTGGAGACGGCGGCGGCGCGCACGCCGCTCTCGTGGCTGGCCACATGCTCGACCCAGCGGCTGCCGAACTTCTGCAGCTCGACCGCCTCGCCCTCGGGCGAGATGCGCATCACGCGGCCGTCGTCGCCGCCCGTGAGCGCGCCGTCCTTGCAATCGGCGCCGAGCGCGAGGCAGGCGCCCTGATGCGCCTCGACCGTCTTCCATTCGCCGTCTCGGGCCGCGAGGTTCACCACGCGCACGGTCCCGTCGCCGAGGCCGGCATGCAGCGAGCGACCCTCGCGCCCGAAGGCCAGGCCCACCACCCAGGCGCCGAGCTGGCGCGCGACGCCGCGCTCGGCCAGCAGGTATTCGATATCCGTATCCGACATCAGGCTGCCGGAGCCTCGACCTGGCAGGATTCGAAACCGCGGCGCAGCTGCGGCCGGTTCAGGTTGCGGCCGATGAAGACGATCTTCGACTTGCGCGGATCGCCCTCCTTCCACGGGCCGATGTAGTCGCCGTCGGCGATCATGTGCACGGCCTGGAAGGCGAAGCGGCGGTCCTCGCCGGGATAGGCCAGGATCCCCTTGGTCCGCAGCAAGTCCTGCCCCTTGGCGGCCAGCAGGTCCGTCATCCAGGTGTTGAACTTCTCGGGGTCGATGGGACGCGAGACCTCGAAGGACATCGAGTTCACCTCGCTGTCGTGCTCATGGTCGTCGTCGCCCGAGAGGAAGTCGGGCTCGCGCGCCAGGATGCGCTCGAGGTTGAAGGCGTCGCGGCCGATGACGCTGTCGATCGGAGCATCGGACTTGGTGCTGCGGATCAGCTCCACCATCGGGTTGATGGCGCGGATGCGGTGTTCGACCTCGGCGGCCTCCTCCTCGCTCACCAGGTCCATCTTGTTCAGCAGGATGAGGTCGGCGAAGGCGATCTGCTCCTCCGCCTCCTTGCTGTCCGCGAGGCGGGCGAGCAGATGCTTGGCGTCCACCACGGTCACGATGGCGTCGAGCTTGGTGGCCTTCTTCACATCCTCGTCGACGAAGAAGGTCTGGGCCACGGGCGCCGGGTCGGCGAGGCCGGTGGTCTCGACGATGATGCCGTCGAACTTCTCGCGCCGCTTCATGAGGCCCGAGAGGATGCGGATCAGATCCCCGCGCACGGTGCAGCAGATGCAGCCGTTGTTCATCTCGAAGACCTCCTCGTCGGCATCGACGACAAGGTCGTTGTCCACGCCGAGCTCACCGAACTCGTTGATCACGACGGCGAATTTCTTGCCGTGGTTCTCGGTGAGGATGCGGTTCAGCAGCGTGGTCTTGCCCGCGCCGAGATAGCCGGTGAGGACGGTGACAGGGACGGGCGCGGCGGTGTCGCTCATCTGGGGGGAACTCCAGGAGAAATGCTTAGGCCGCAATATGGTGCAGCCTTCCGGATGGGCAAAGCCCGGCTGGACCAGGGCCGCCCGGGACGCATAGCGTGGTTGCGGCAAACCGGGGCCCGCCCATGACGCTTTCGACCCTGCTCTGGCTCTGCACGACGGCCTATGCCCTGCATGTCATCGAGGAATTCGTCCTGGACTGGCGCAACTGGGCGCGGAACGTGCTGGGCCTCCCGGTGGAATGGCCCGCCTTCTACGTGACCAACGCCGCGGTCGCGGTGCTGGGCGTGACGGCGGCCATGATCGCGCCGGAGCTGCCGGCCGTGGCCCTCGGCCTCCCCGCACTGATGCTCATCAACGCGACCTTCTTCCACGTCCTGCCCGTGATCCGCTTCGGGGGGCGCTTCTCGCCGGGGCTGATCTCGGCGGTGCTGCTCTTCTATCCCCTGGGGATCGCGAGCTACGTGGCGGCGGCGCCCGGCTGGGGCGGGGCGCTGCTCTCGGTCCTGCTGGGCGCCGCGATCATGGCCTGGCCCATCGTCATGCTGAAGCTCAGCCTGCTGCCCTATTTCCGGCAGGACCGCTGAACCGGGAGGATTCCATGTCGTTCCAGGCCTATCTCGACAATATCCAGGCAAAGACCGGCAAGAGCCCGGCGGATTTCAAATCCATGGCGGCCGAGAAGGGCTGGATGACCGGCGGCCGCCTGCGGGCCGAGATCAAGCCCGGCGCGGTCGTCGCCTGGCTCAAGGAGGATTTCGAGCTCGGCCATGGCCACGCCATGGCGATCGTGGCGCTGCTCAAGGGCACGAAATAGGGTCCGATCCAACCAGGCGCGGCGCCGGGGGTTGGACAGATGAACCCCCGAGGAGGATCGCCATGGCCATCAGCAAGCCCAACCCCGGAAGCTCGAAAAAGGGCGATATCGACACCCGCAGCACCGATGCCTACGGCAAGCAGGCCGACGAGGTGAAGTCCCATGCCGAGCGCGCCCGGGAAAAGCCGGCGAAGAAGCCAAGCGAGGCCGGCGAGGCGGCCGGCGCGCTGAAGGACGAGACGGCGCGCTAGCCTATCGCCTGATCAGCGCGAAGAGGCCCATTCCCGCCAGCATGGCGGCCACGAAGGTCAGCGCCGTCACCCCGCCGAAGGAGAGCGAGGCGAGGGCGGGCCCCGGGCAATAGCCCGCGAGTCCCCATCCCAGGCCGAACAGCGCCGCGCCGCCGAGCAGGCCCGCATCCACCGGGCGGCGCGGCGGCTCGGCGAAGGCGGGCGCGTAAAGCGGCGCGCCCCGCCGCCGCCCCAGCGCGAATCCCAGGGCCGCCACGGCGACGGCGCCCGCCATGACGAAGGCGAGGCTCGGATCCCAGTCGCCTGCGACATCCAGGAAGCCCAGCACCTTGGCCGGATTGGCCATGCCGGAGATCACCAGCCCCAACCCGAAGAGCAGGCCGGATAGGAGGGAAGCGGCCACCCTCATGCCAGGTGCCGTGAGGCGTAGACGGTGAGCGCGGCCACCGCCATGAAGACGAGCGTCGCGGCAAAGGAGCGCGGCGAGAGCCGCGCCAGCCCGCACACCCCATGCCCGCTGGTGCATCCGCTGCCGAGCCGCGTGCCGAAGCCGACCAGCAGGCCAGCCAATACCAGCCGCGCCGTCCCGGCCTCGACCGAGACCTCGGGCGCGCCCTGCACGGCGACGTAGAGCAGCGGCGCGGCGAGCAGCCCGGCCAGGAAGGCCAGCCGCCAGCCGGTTTCTCCCGGCTTCGGGCGCAGCAGCCCGCCCAGGATGCCGCTGATGCCCGCGATCCGCCCGTCCGCCACCCAGAGGATGGCGGCCGAAAGACCGATCAGCACGCCCCCCATCAAGGATGAGAGGGGCGTGAAGTTCTCCAAGGCTTACGCCGCTTCCTTGTGGATCGCGTCCGCCAGCGTCGTGAAGATGCGGTCCACGTGCGACTTCTCGACGATCAGCGGCGGGCTGAGCGCGACGATGTCGCCCGTGACGCGCACCAGCAGCCCGTCGTCGAAGCAGCGGCGGAAGACCTGCGTGGCCCGGTCGCCCGGCTTGCCCTCGCGCGACTTCAGCTCGATGCCCGCGATGATGCCGTAGTTGCGGATGTCGACCACGTTCGGCGCGGACTTCAGCGAGTGCGTCGCCTCCTCCCAATACGGCTCCATCGCCTTGGCGCGGCCCGGAAGGTCCTCGCGCACATGGATGTCGATGGTGGCGATCGCGGCGGCCGCGGCCAGCGGGTGGCCCGAATAGGTGTAGCCGTGGAAGAACTCGATGCCGCCCGCGACGCCGTTCACGATGGTGTCGTAGATCTCGTCGCTCACCGCGACGGCGCCCATCGGCACGGCAGCGTTGGTGAGGCCCTTGGCCATGGTGATGATGTCGGGGATCACGCCGAGGCGCTCGGCACCGAAATGATTGCCGACGCGGCCGAAGCCGGTGATGACCTCGTCAAAGATCAGCAGGATGCCGTGCTTGGTGCAGAGCTCCCGCAGGCGCTCCAGATAGCCGACCGGCGGCACCAGCACGCCCGTGGAGCCCGCGACCGGCTCGACCATGACGGCGGCGATGGTGTCGCCATGGATGCTGACCATCCGCTCCAGCTCGTCGGCGAGGTAGGCGCCGTTGGCGGGCTGGCCCTTGGAGAAGAGGTTCTGGCCCGGCAGGTGCGTGCTCGGCAGATGGTCCACATAGGGGAGCATGGCGCCGAACTGCTTGCGGTTGCCGCCGATGCCGCCCACCGACATGCCGCCGAAGCCCACGCCGTGATAGCCGCGCTCACGCCCGATCAGGCGGACGCGCTGGGCCTGGCCGCGCGCCTTCTGGTAGGCGAGCGCGATCTTGAGCGCGGTGTCGTCGCTCTCCGAGCCGGAATTGGTGAAGAAGACGCGGTCCATGCCCTTGGGCGTCAGGTCCGCCACGCGGGCCGCGGCCTCGAAGGCCAGCGGGTGGCCGAGCTGGAAGGTCGGCGCGAAGTCGAGGATGGCGGCCTGCTTCTGGATGGCCTCGGTGATCTCGCGGCGGCCATGGCCGGCATTGCTGCACCAGAGCCCGGCCGTGCCGTCCAGGACTTCCTTGCCCTCGGGGGTGTAGTACGACATGCCCTCGGCGCGCGCGAGCAGGCGCGGGTGGGACTTGAAGTACTTGTTGTCCGAGAAAGGCATGAAGTAGGCGTCCAGGTTGTTCGGACGCGAGATCTCGTTCATCGGCGGGGTCCTGTCGTGCAGGCCCGCAGGTTAGCCCCGTCCGGCCGGATTGTCGTCAGCCCGGACGGGGTAAGTTTTACCCCCGGGCCGCGAAATTCTCCAGAACGGGCAGCAGATGGGGCCGGAGCGCGCCGTAATCCTCGCTCATGGGAAAGTGGCCGAGGCCCTCCATGATCCGGGCCTGCGCCCCCGGAATGGCGGCGGCGGTGGCCAGCGTGTCCTCCGGGCGGCAGGAATAGTCGTGCTCGCCGGTCAGCAGGTGGACCGGGCATTTCGCGGTATCGATCCGCGCCAGCAGGGGGCGGAGGTCGCCCTCCTCCTTGTAGAAATGCAGGTCGCCCCGGAAGACGCCCGGCCCGCCCTGCATGTAGTGCCAGAGCGTCTCGTGCCGGTCGGCATCGGGCGCCGTGGGCGCGATGAGGCCCGAGACGGCCGAGGCGCAGACCGCGCCGCCATGCACCTGGGGGTGATGCAGCATGGTCGTGTCGTAATAGGGGTGCACGAAGGCGCTGCCCTGCAGGCCGATCACGCCCCGCAGCTCCGCCGCATGGCGGGCCGCCAGGTCCAGCACGATGCGCCCGCCGATGGAGCAGCCCATGACCACCGGCCGCTCGGCCCCCAGGGCTGCCGACAGCGCCATGGCGAAGCCGGTATAGGCGGCGGTGGTGAGGCGGTATTCCTCGCGCTCCCAGCCCGGCGGCGGCGAGGACTTGCCGTGCCAGGGCATGTCGGGCGCGATGCAGCGGAAGCGCCGCGTCACCTCCGGGTCGTTCAGCAGATGCCGCCACTGCCGGGCATCGGAGCCCGCCGTGTGCAGCAGCAGCAGGGGGATGCCCTGCCCCGCCTCCTCGATGAAGACGCGGTGCGGGCGGCCCGCCAGCTCCATGTTGAAATAGCGGCCGGTGACGGCGTCGTAGCCCGGCTGGAGGGCGTGCGTCGCTCCCGCCGGCCGGGACGGCTTCGCGAAAGCCGCCTTGAACCAGGGCAGGTAGGCGAAGAAGAGGCGCGTATCGCCCTCGATCGCCACCGCCCCGTGGCGCCGGAGCGCCATCAGGTCCCCCCAGCGCGGCGGCGGCGGATCGGCGCGGAATTTCTGCCAGCCCTCCTCCGTGAAGCGCAGCGCGATGTCGTAGCGCGCCATCACGCCCGCGGGCTCGGCCGCCACCACGGCGCCATCGGCCACGGTGAAGCGGCTGGCCTGGCCGCCGGCCTCGACCAGCACCACGGCATCGAGGTCCCGGCCCAGCCGCCGGTCGGAGAAGCCCGCGAGCGGCATCAGCCGCGAACCAGCGGGCAGCCGCCCTCGGCCATCGGCCGGAAGGACTGCTCGGGCGGCACCGATTGCAGCAGCTTGAAGTAGTCCCACGCGCCGCGGCTCTCCGAGGGCGCCTTCACCTGGAAGAGGTGCATGGAGTGGATCTTGCGCCCATCCGCGCGGACCGTGCCCCGGCCGAAGAGCGGGTCGTCCGTCGGCATCTCCTTCATCCGGCGCACCACCGCCGCGCCGTCGGCCTTGCCTTGCGCCGCGCCCAGCGAGGCGATGGATTTCAGGTAGTGCATCGTCGCGGAATAGCCGCCGGCGTGGATCATGCCCGGGCGCTGGCCGCCGCGCTCGCGCGCGAAGCGCTCCGCGAACGCGCGGGTGCCGTCGTTCATGTCCCAGTAGAAGCTCTCGGTCACCAGCAGGCCCTGGGCGGATTCCAGCCCCAGCGCGTGCACGTCGTTGATCTGGGTGAGCATGGCCGCGATCCGCATGCCGCGCCGGGTCAGGCCGAACTCGGCGGCCTGCTTGATGCTGTTCACCGCATCCGCGCCCGCATTGGCAAGGCCCAGCACCTTCGCCCGGCTCGCCTGGGCCTGCACGAGGAAGGAGCTGAAATCCGCGGTGCCCGGGAAGGGATGCCGCACGGAGCCGACGATGCGCCCGCCCGCCGCTGTCACGAAGGCGCTGGTATCGCGCTCCAGCGAATGGCCGAAGGCATAGTCGGCCGTCAGGAAGAACCAGGTGTCGCCGCCCACCTGCACCGTCGCCGTGCCCAGCGCATGCGCCAGCGACCAGCTGTCGTAGACCCAGTGGACATGGTTGGGGCTGCAATTGCGGCCCGAGAGGTCGCTCGACGCCGGGCCGGTGAAGAGCGCGACCTTGTTCTTCTCCTTCATGATGTCGATGAGGTTCAGCGCCAGCGCGCTCATGGGCACGTCCAGCACCGCGTCCACGCCCTGCGTGTCGATCCAGGAGCGCGCGATCTGCGAGCCGACATCCACCTTGTTCTGCGCATCCGCGCTCAGCACCTCCACCCGGATGTCCGGGTGGGCCTTCATGAAATCCTCCGCCGCGAGGCGGGTGCCGGCCAGGCTGCCGGGGCCGGTATTGCCGGCATAGGGGCCGGCCATGTCGCTCAGCACGCCGATGCGGATGGTCGCGGACTGCGCCCGCACGATGGCGGGCGCGGCCACCGACATCAGCGGCAGGGCAAGCGGAAGGCCGAGCGCGGCGCGGCGGCCGGGCATGAGGGTCATTGGAACGTCCTCAGAAGCTTGATTTGTACGGACGTTGCCATGCGCTAACCCCTTTGCCCAGAGGACCGCTGGGCTAATATGGAAACCCCTCAGCCCCGGAATCGCGCCTCGTGCTCACCACCTCGCCCCAGTTCAAGGAGAATGCGCGCCGCGCCATGGCCGATCCCGGCCTGCAGAAGGCGCTGGGCACCGCCAAGGGCGCCTTCCTCCAGCGCCGCGCCGCCGCGGTGGAGCGCCTGCCGGAATTCGAGCAGCTGCGGAACATCGGGCGCGACATCAAGAACCACACGCTCGCGAACCTCGACTTCTACCTCGAGACCTTCGCCGGCAATGTCGAGCGCGCGGGCGGCCAGGTGCACTGGTGCAGCACGCCCGAGGAAGCGCGCGCCGCCGTGCTGAAGATCTGCCAGGACGCGGGTGCCCGGACGGTCACCAAGGGCAAGTCGATGATCTCCGAGGAGCTCGGGATCAACGACCACCTGGAGCGCCACGGCATCGCGCCGATCGAGACCGACCTCGGCGAGTACATCATCCAGCTCCGCAAGGAGACGCCGTCCCACATCATCGCGCCCGCCTTCCACCTCAATGTCGAGGATTGGGAGGAGAGCTTCCGGAAGATGCACACGGACCTGCCGAAGGACCGCGTCTTCCACGAGCGCCGCGACATCCTCACCGAGGCGCGCTCCCGCCTGCGGGACAAGTTCCTTGCCGCCGATGTCGGCATCACGGGCGCGAACTTCCTGATCGCGGAGACCGGCAGCAGCGTCATCGTCACGAACGAGGGCAATGGCGACCTGACGCAGACGCTGCCGCGCGTGCACATCGCGCTCGCCAGCATCGAGAAGATGGTGCCGACGCTCGAGGACGCGACCTCGCTGCTGCGGCTGCTCGCGCGCTCGGCGACCGGGCAGGATTTCTCGGTCTACACCACCTTCAGCACCGGCGTGCGGCGCGAGGGCGATCTCGACGGGCCGCAGGAGTACCATGTCGTGCTGATCGACGGCGGCCGCTCCAACATGATCGGCACCGAGTTCCAGGAGATGCTGCGCTGCATCCGCTGCGCGGCCTGCATGAACCATTGCCCGGTCTATGGCGCCGTCGGCGGGCATGCCTATGGCTGGGTCTATCCCGGCCCCATGGGCTCGGTGCTCACGCCCTCGCTGATCGGCGTGGAGAAGAGCGGGCTGCTGCCCAATGCCAGCACCTTCTGCGGCCGCTGCGAAAGCGTCTGCCCGGTGAAGATCCCGCTGCCCAACCTCATGCGCCACTGGCGCGAGAACGAGTTCGAGCGGCACCTCACGCCCTCGACTCTCAGGAGCAATCTCGGCCTCTGGGCCTGGTTCGCGAAGCGGCCATGGATGTACCGCATGGCCTCGCGTTTGGGCATCGGCACGCTTGGCCTGCTGGGGCGCAGCAAGGGCGCCTTCAGGTCGCTGCCCTTCGCCGGCAGCTGGACCGAGGGGCGCGACCTGCCGGTGCCCGAGCGCGGCGGCACCTTCATGGCGCAGTACAGGAAACGGCAGCGCGAGCCGGGGCGGCGCCGATGAGCAAGAAAGCCATCCTGGGCTCCATCCGCCGCGGCCTGCGCCGCGGCGAGCTGCCGGAGGACCAGAAGGAAATGCTGCGCGCCCGCATGGCCGCGCCGCCCCGCCACCTGATCCCGGCCCGCTCGCGCGTCTCGCGGCCGGAGCAGATCGCGCTCTTCATCCGCAACGTCGAGAAGGAGTTCGGCAGCGTCGAGCGCATCCCCTCGCTGGAGGCGCTGCCCGGCGCGGTGGCCGACTACCTCGCCGCGCAGAACCTGCCGCCGCGCTTCGCCATGGCGCCGAATCCCGAGCTGGAGGGAGCCGGCTGGGCCAGCCGCCCCATGCTGCAGTTCGAGGCGCGGCGCGGCGAGCCGACCGACCTCGTGAGCCTGCAATCCGCCTTCGCCGGCATCGCCGAGACCGGCACGCTCATGCTGCCGTCGGATCCCGTTCGGCCCACCACGCTGAACCTCCTGCCGGACGTCGCGATGGTGCTGGTCCGCGCCTCGCGCATCACCGGCGCCTACGAGGAAGCCTGGGACCTGCTGCGGGCCGAGCGGCGCGACCCCATGACCGGCGGCTTCATGCCGCGCAACGTCATGCTGGTCACCGGCCCCTCGCGCAGCGCCGACATCGAGCAGACGCTCGAACTCGGCGCGCATGGGCCGCGCATGCTGCACGTTCTGATCCTGGACGACGATCCCGAGGCGGCCCATGCCTGATGCTGATGTCCGCTCCGCGGACCGGGGGCCGCGCGTGCTGCACGTTCTGATCCTGGACGACGATCCCGAGGCGGCCCATGCCTGATGCTGATGTCCGCTCCGCGGACCGGGGGCCGCGCATGCTGCACGTCCTGATCCTGGACGACGACCTGGCCGCGCTCGCCGGATCGTGAGGCGGCGGGGTCTCTCCGCCGAGGACCAGGCGCTCTGGGCCGCCGTCGCGCGCAGCATCCGCCCCCTGCCCGGCCGCAAGCTGCCGGAGCTGGCCGATGTGCCGGAGGCCATGCCGGTCCCGGAGCGCGCCCCTGCGCCCGCCCCGGCCAAGCCCGTCGCCCGCGCGCGCCTGCCGGCGGCCGAGGTCGCGGTTGGCACCCAGCCCTCGGGCCTCGATGCCCGTCGCTGGCGGGACCTCCGCCGCGGCGACATGCGGCCCGAGCGCAAGCTGGACCTGCACGGCATGACCGCCGCCCGCGCACATCAGGAGGTGGAGCGCTTCCTCCGCGCCTCCCAGGCCGAGGGGCTGCGGGTGGTGTGCATCGTCACCGGCAAGGGCAGCCACACGGAGGGCGGCATCCTGCGCCGCGAGCTGCCGCACTGGCTGAACGCGCCGGGGCTGCGCCCGCTGATCCTCGCCGCCGCGCATCCGCACAAGGCCAATGCGGGGGCGGTGCACCTCCTGCTACGACGGGCGCGATGACGCCCTTCGGCCAAAGATTGCGCGCCCTGCGCGAGCAGCAGGGCATCTCCCTGACGGAGCTGGCGCACGCGCTGCACGTCTCGCCCGCCTATCTCTCGGCGCTGGAGCACGGCAAGCGAGGGCGGCCCTCGGCCGGGCTGATCCACCAGGTGAACGAGCATTTCGGCCTGATCTGGGACGATGCGGAGGAACTGGTGCGCCTCGCCCGCCTCTCCCACCCCCGGGTGGTGGTGGACACCTCCGGTCTCAGCCCCGGGGCGACGGAGCTGGCCAACCGGCTCTCTCGGCTTATCCGGGACCTGCCGGAAAAACGGGTCCGCGAATTGCTGGCCTTGCTCGACGCGCCCCCGGAATAAGGTCCGGCCCAGGCCCCGCTTGCCCTCCACCCGACCGATAGGTAGGTTCCAGCCGGTTTTCACGGCAGTGCAGCAAAAGAGGCGTCAGGGAAATGAAGCTCCTGGTCCCGGTCAAGCGGGTGGTCGATTACAACGTCAAGGTCCGCGTCAAGGCGGACAACACCGGCGTTGAGACTGCGAACGTCAAGATGTCGATGAACCCCTTCGACGAGATCGCCGTCGAAGAGGCCGTCCGCCTCAAGGAAAAGGGTGTCGCGACCGAGATCGTCGCCGTCTCCGCCGGCCCCGCCGCGGCCTCCGAGCAGATCCGCACCGCCCTCGCCATGGGCGCCGACCGCGGCATCCTGATCGAGCATGATGGCGTGCTGGAGCCCATCGCGGTCGCCAAGCTGCTCAAGGCCCTGGTCGAGAAGGAATCGCCGGACCTGGTGATCCTCGGCAAGCAGGCCATCGACGACGACATGAGCGCCACGGGCCAGATGCTCGCCGCCCTGCTCGGCTGGTCGCAGGCGACCTTCGCCAGCAAGGTCGAGATCGCCGACGGCTTCGCCACCGTGACGCGCGAGGTCGATGGCGGCCTCGAGACCGTCAAGGTCAAGCTGCCGGCCGTGGTCAGCGCGGACCTGCGCCTCAACGAGCCGCGCTACGCCTCGCTGCCCAACATCATGAAGGCGCGCAAGAAGCCCATCGACAACGTGAAGCCCGCCGATCTCGGCGTGGACGTCACGCCGCGCCTGACGGTGCTGAAGGTGGAGGAGCCCGCGAAGCGCCAGGCCGGCGCCAAGGTGGGTTCGGTCCAGGAGCTGGTGGCCAAGCTCCGCAACGAAGCGAAGGTGATCTGAGATGTCCGTCCTCCTTCTCGCCGACCACGACGGCGCGGCCGTCTCCCAGCCCACCCGCAGCACCATCGCCGCCGCCGCCAAGCTCGGCGACGTGCATGTGCTGGTCCTCGGCGACGGCGCGGCCGAGGCCGCGAAGTCGGCGGCTTCGGTCCCCGGCGTCGCCAAGGTGCTGGTGGCCGACGACGCCTCCCTGGCCAAGCGCCTGGCCGAGCCGGTCGCGGCCCTGCTGGTGAGCCTCGCGCCGAACTATTCCCACCTGCTGGCCCCGGCCTCGGCCGCCGGCAAGAACGTGATGCCGCGCGTCGCCGCCCTCCTGGACGTGCAGCCCATCAGCGACATCTCGGGCGTGGTGGACGCCGACACCTTCGTGCGCCCGATCTACGCGGGCAACGCGATGGCCACGGTGAAGAGCGCCGATGCCAAGAAGGTGCTGACGGTCCGCGCCGCCAGCTTCGACCCCGCGCCCGCCACCGGCGGCTCCGCGCCGATCGAGAGCGTGGCGGCCGTGGCCGACCCCGGCCTGTCCAGCTTCGTGGGCGCCGAGGTCAGCAAGTCCGAGCGTCCGGAGCTGACGGCGGCCCGCGTGGTCGTCTCCGGCGGCCGCGCCATGGGCTCCTCCGAGAACTTCCACCTGATCGAGGCCGTGGCCGACAAGCTCGGCGCCGCCGTGGGCGCGTCCCGCGCGGCCGTCGATGCGGGCTATGCGCCCAACGACCACCAGGTGGGCCAGACCGGCAAGATCGTCGCGCCGGAGCTGTACATCGCCGTCGGCATCTCGGGCGCCATCCAGCACCTGGCCGGCATGAAGGACAGCAAGGTCATCGTCGCCATCAACAAGGACGAGGAAGCGCCGATCTTCCAGGTGGCCGACTACGGTCTGGTGGGTGACCTCTTCAAGGTCCTGCCGGAGCTCGAGGCCGAGCTGGGCAAGCCCGCCTGATGTCGATCCACCTCGCTCACCGTTCCGACCTGCCCGAGGCGCCGCTCGAGGTGCCGGAGATCCGGTCCCTCGGCATCATCGGCGCGGGCCAGATGGGCAACGGAATCGCGCATGTCAGCGCGCTCGCCGGCCTGCCGGTGACGATGGTGGACATCAGCAAGGACGCGCTGGACCGGGCGATGACCACCATCGCCCGGAACATGGAGCGCCAGATCGGCCGCAAGCTGATCTCGGAAGAGCAGCGCGACGAGGCGCTGGAGCGCATCACGACCAGCACCGACTACGCCTCCTTCGGCCAGGCCGACTTCGTGATCGAGGCGGCCACCGAGAAGGAGGCCATCAAGCACGAGGTGTTCAAGGCGCTCTGCCCGCACCTCAAGCCCGAGGCGATGCTGGCTTCCAACACCAGCTCCATCTCGATCACGCGCCTCGCCGCCGGCACCGACCGGCCGGAGCGCTTCATCGGCATGCACTTCATGAACCCGGTTCCGGTCATGAAGCTGGTGGAGATCATCCGCGGCATCGCCACCAACGAGCCGACCTTCCGGGCCGTCGAGGCGCTGGCCCGGAAGCTTGGCAAGCAGACGGCGACGGCGCAGGACTACCCGGCCTTCATCGTGAACCGCATCCTGGTCCCGATGGTGAACGAGGCGGTCTACGCGCTCTACGAGGGCGTGGGCGACGTCCGCAGCATCGACACCGCGATGAAGCTCGGCGCCAACCACCCGATGGGGCCGCTGGAGCTCGCGGATTTCATCGGGCTGGATACCTGCCTCTCGGTCATGCAGGTGCTCTATGACGGGCTGTCGGACAGCAAGTACCGGCCCTGCCCGCTGCTGGTGAAGTATGTCGAGGCCGGCTGGCACGGCCGCAAGACCGGCAAGGGCTTCTACGACTACAGCCAGGACCCCCCGGCGCCTACGCGCTGAGGAAAGGCCGCCTCTGGCGGCCTTTTTTATGCCCTCGGGCGCCGGGCCACAGGCTCGCCATCCGCAAGGCCTCAGCCCCAGCCCTGGAAGGTGCTGTAGGCCGAGCGGAAGTGGTCGTTGCCCTTCAGCCATTCGTCCGCGCTGCGGCTGATCAGCGGGTTCCGCAGCATCAGCGTGGCGTGCCAGTCGAAGACGTAGGTCTTCTTGTCATGCGTCTGCACCGCCGTCGCGCTGTGATAGGCGATGACGTGGTTGCTCGCGTCCGTCGGCGAGGGCTCCCGGTCCAAGCGCCAGGAATCCGCGATCCAGTGCGAAAGCGTCCCGCGCTTGATGCCTGCGAGGATCGCGCGCTTCGTCACGTCCGCGATGTTCGTGCAGGCCTGATCCTCGCCCACCTTGGTCCACTCGTCGCGCCACGCCTTGGTTCTCTCCGGCGTCATGCGGAAGAAGCGGGTGATGTCCATCGCCGTATCCGCGATGCCCTCGCCGGTCATGTTGACCAGGTTGCGGAAACCGCCCGCCCCGCGCTGCGCGACGGACCAGCCGGACACCACCGGGATGAACTTGCGGCACTCGGCATCCGCCGCGACGACCTCGATCACCGAGGCGGCAATGGAACGCGTCATGGATTGCGCGTAGCTCACCGTATCCCTCCAAATATGCAAAAGCATGCTGTTGGAGGGGTCCAGGCGAGGGCAAGCGGCCTCTTGCATCACCGCCACCGGGGCGTGCGTTCAGGGAGACTCCGTCTCGCCCTCTGAAACGAGTGACCGAAAGTTAACCTCCGGGCACCCAGAGCACGTCCCCCGCGCCATTCCCGTTGAAGCGGCGCGACAGGACGAAGAGGTGGTCCGACGCGCGGTTGAGCCAGCGCACGGCCTCCAGGTTCACCGGCTCCGCCGCCGCCAGCGCCACCACGGCACGCTCGGCCCGGCGCGCCACGGTGCGGGCGAGATGGGCATGGGCCGCCGCCGGCGTGCCGCCGGGCAGCACGAAGCTCCGCAGCGGCGGAATGGCGGCGTTCATCGCCTTCACCTCCCCCTCCAGCCGCAGGCACTGGGCCTCGGTGATCCGCAGCCCGCCCTCGGTCCCTGGCATGCAGAGATCGGCGCCGAGGTCGAAGAGGTCGTTCTGCATGCGCGCCAGCATGGCGTCCGCTTCCGCGTCCGCGTGCAGCCGCAGCAGGCCGAGGCAGGCGTTCAGCTCGTCCACCTCGCCGATGGCCTGGATACGCAGCGCGTCCTTGCGCAGCCGCGTGCCGTCGCCGAGCGAGGTCTCGCCGCCGTCGCCGCCGCGCGTGGTGATGATGTCGAGCCTGACCATGCGCTCACTGTAGCCGGAAATGGACGGTCGTGCGGATGGCGCCGGGCACGGCCATGCCATCGGCCGTGGCGGGGCGGAAGCGCCATTGCTCCACCGCGCGCAGCGCCGCCGCGTCGAGCCGGGGGAAGCCCGAACTGCGCGCCACCACGGCGCTGGTCACCCGGCCCTCGGCATTCACCGTAAGGTCGACCGCCACCGAGCCCTGCTCGTTCGCCAGCCGCGACGGCTCGGGATAGGCGGGGGCGGTGTTGCGATAGCGCGTGTCCGGCGAGGGCGGCGCGACGGCGCCGGTCACCCGGCCCTGGCCGCTGGCGCTGGGCGCGGTCTCGCCGCCCCGGCGCGCGTTGCGGCCCTGGGGCGGCGCGGGAGGGGGCGCGGGCGGCGGCCGCGGCAGCGCGGCCATCTCCGGCTCGGGCGGCCGCTCGTCGGGCGGCATGGGGGGTGGCGGGGGCGGCAGGGGCAGCGCCTGCCGCTCCTCCGCCGGCACGGGCGGCGCCACCGCGAGGTCCGGCGCGGGCGCCTCCAGCGGCGGGGCATCCGGCAGGGGCGGCGGCCCGGCCATGGGGGGTGGCGGAGGCGATGGCGGGGCGGGCGGCGCCGGCGGCGCCTCGGCCTGGCTTTGCGGCGCCTCGGCGCCCGGCGGCTCCCCCGGGGCCTCCGGCATGGCCTCTTCGCCCACCGCCTCGGAGGCCTGCTCGTCCCAGACCACCTCGACGCCGGTCTGCTGCGGCTCGGCCACCGGCTCGCGCCGCGCCCAGAGGGCCGCCGCGCCGAACAGGCCGGCATGGATCAGCAGCGAGGCCAGCAGCGCCCATCCCAAGGGGCTCGGGGCCGGCCCCAGCCTCTCCGGCGCCTGGCGGCGCCGCGCGCGCCTCACAGCACCAGCACCCCGCTGTGCTTCGCCTTGCCCTCGGGCTCGACATGGATGTGGATGACGGCGTCGCCGATCTCGGCGCGCAGCGCGGCCTCGATGCGGTCGCAGATGTCGTGCGCATCGACCACGCGCATCTCGCCCGGCACCACGAGGTGGAACTCGATGAAGGTCCAGCGCCCGGCCTGGCGAGTGCGGATGTCATGCGCCTCGATGGCGCCCTCGGCGGCCTGGGAGACGGTGTTGCGGATGCGGGAGAGCTGGTCCGGCGCCACGGCCTCGTCCATCAGCCCGCCCACGCTCTCGCGCACCAGCCGGACGCCGCTGAAGAGGATGTTGATGGCGGTGAGCCCCGCCAGCAGCGGGTCCAGCCAGAAATACCCTGTCGTCAGCGCCAGCGAGATGCCCGCCAGCACGCCGGCCGAGGTGACGACATCCGTCATCAGGTGGCGGCCATCGGCCAGCAGCGCCGGGGAGCGCAGCGCGCGGCCGGCCCGGAACAGCACCGCGCACCAGAGGGCGTTGAGCCCCGTGGCGATGATGGAGATCAGGATGCCCACGGCCGTCAGGTCCGGCACGCGCGGGCGCTGCCAGACGGACCAGACCTCGCTCAGGATCACGAAGGCCGCGACGAGGATGAGCGCGCCCTCGAGCACGGCCGAGAAATACTCGGCCTTGTCGTGCCCGTAGGGGTGGTTCGCATCCGCCGGCATGGCGGAGAAGCGCACGGCGACCAGCGCGGCGCCGGAGGCGGCGACGTTCACCACGCTTTCCAGCGCATCGGCGAAGAGGGCCACGCTGCCGGTCAGCCACCAGGCCCAGAGCTTCAGCCCCAGGACGACGATGGCGATGGCGACGCTCCCCGCCGCGAGATTCACGGCACGGCTCAAGTGATCTCCCCAAGCGGCTGAAGGAGCGGTCCCTCTAGCCGATTCCGCCGCCCAGGCGAAGCGCGCAGGGCGACATGGAAGCTTCACGAATCTGGCGCATCACCGCAACGGGAAGGTCCTAGTGGGCGGCGCATGGAACCTCCCTCGGACACCGGCGGCCTCTCGGTCGATCGGGTCGCGCTCACGATCGGCGGCAGCGCCATCCTGCGCGGCGTCTCGCTGCATGTGGCGCCCGGCGAGTTCGTGGCGCTGCTCGGCCCCTCGGGCTGCGGCAAGACGACGCTGATGCGGATCATCGCCGGCATCCAGCACGCCGATTCCGGCACGGTGCGCATCGGCGGGCGGAACGTTTCGGCCGCGCATCCGGCCGAGCGCGACGTGGCCATGGTGTTCCAGTCCTACGCGCTCTACCCGCACCTCACGGTCGCCGAGAACATCGCGGTGCCGCTCGCCATGCGTCGGATGAGCGCCTGGCAGCGCATCCCCCTGCTGGGCGGGGCGCTGCCCGGGACGCGCGCGGCGCGCGAGGCCATCACGCGGGATGTCGCGCGGGTCGCGGCGCCGCTCGGGCTTTCCCACCTGCTGGACCGCCGGCCGGGCCAGCTTTCCGGCGGGCAGCGGCAGCGCGTGGCGCTGGCACGCGCCGTCATCCGCTCCCCCGGCGCCTTCCTGATGGACGAGCCGCTTTCCAACCTCGACGCCGCCCTGCGGGTGACGATGCGGCGCGAGATCGTCGAGGTCCATCGCCGCGTCGGCGCCGCGACCCTCTACGTGACGCACGACCAGTCCGAGGCGCTGACCATGGCGGACCGGATCGCGGTGATGCAGGCCGGCGAGATCCTGCAGGTGGCGAGCCCCGAGGTCATCTACCGCGACCCCGCCGACCTGCGCGTCGCGAGCTTCATCGGCAGCCCGCGGATCAACCTGCTGGAGGTCACGGCCGAGGAATCCGGGCGGCTGCTTCTAGAGGGCACCCGGACCGGCCTCTCCACCCCGCTCCGCGGCCCGGCGACGCTGGGCATCCGCCCCGAGGACTGGCGCCTGGACGGCACGGGCATCGAGGCGCGCGTCGAGCATGCCGAATTCCTGGGCGACCACACGCTGCTGCACCTGCGCCTCGGCGCCGCGCCGGTCACGATGCGCGCCGCGCCCAGCCTGCGCCCGGTGACGGGCGAGGCGCTGCGCCTTTCCTTCGACCCGGCGCGCGCGCTGCTCTTCGGCGCGGACGGGAAGCGGGCCGCGCTCGCGGCGCGGGAGCCGGCGCGTGCCTGACACGGGATTCGTCATGCCCGTCGCGGTGGAGATCCCGGCGCCCCGCCGCCGCGGCGAGGCGCTGGGCGCCTGGCTGCTGACGCTGCCGGCCGCCATCGCCTTCGTGCTGCTCCTGCTGCTGCCCACTCTGGCCGCGCTCACCATGGCCTTCACGGATTTCGAGCTCGGCACCTGGCCGCCGCATTTCATCGGCTTCGAGAATTTCTCCGAGCTCTTCTGGGAGGATCGCGGCTTCCGGCAGTCCTTCGCCAACACGCTGATCTATGTGGGGCTGGTGGCGCCCGCCTCGGTCGCGCTCGGTCTGAGCTTCGCGCTGCTGATCGAGGCCGGGACGCGCGGGCGTGCCTTCTTCCGCGCGGTGTTCTTCCTGCCGGTCGTCTCGCTCACCGTCGCGATGGCCTCGGCGTGGCAGTATCTGCTGCACCCGACCATCGGGCCGCTCAACTCGCTGCTGCGCAGCCTCGGCATCGCGGGTCCGGCCTGGCTCTCCTCCTCCGACACGGTGCTGATCTCGCTCGCCGCCATCGGCGTGTGGGAGAATGCGGGCTTCAACATGGTGCTCTTCATGGCGGGCCTCACCGCCATCCCGCGCGAACTGCGCGAGGCCGCCTCGGTGGACGGCGCGCGCAGCGGCTGGTCGCGCTTCTGGCTCGTCACCTGGCCGCTGCTCGGGCCCACCACGCTCTTCGTCGTGACCATCACGCTGATCCGCAGCATCCGCGTCTTCGACACAGTAGCGGTGCTCACGCGCGGCGGCCCGAACCGCGCCTCGGAAACGCTGCTCTACACCATGTACACCGAGGGCTTCACCTTCCTGCGCCTGGGCTACTCGGCCGCCATCACGCTGGTCTTCCTCGCGATCGTGCTGATGCTGATGCTGCTGCAGACGCGGGTTCTCGACAGGCGCGTCCATTATGGATGAGCGCCGCCCCCTGCTGCGGGACCTGCCGCGCCTCGGCCTGCTGGGCCTGCTCGGCCTGCTGATGCTGGCGCCCTATATCTGGATGCTCTCGGCCTCGCTGAAGCCGACGGACGAGATCTTCCGCGCGAACCTCTCGCTCATCCCCGAGCATTGGGCCGCGATCGAGAATTACGGCCGCGTCTTCGGCCAGGTTCCCGTCGGGCGCTACCTGCTGAACGGTGTCATCGTCTGCGGCGGCATCCTGGTCTTCCAGCTGCTTTTCGCCATTCCCGCCGGATACGCGCTGGCCAAGCTGCGCTTCGCGGGGCGCGAATGGATCTTCGGCGCGGTGATGTTCGGCCTGCTGGTGCCGCCCCATGTGCAGGCGCTGCCGCTCTACGCGGGGCTCTCCGCGCTCGGCATGCTCGACACCTATGCGGCGCTGATCCTGCCCTCGACCATCTCGGTCTTCGCCATCTTCCTCTTCCGCCAGTTCTTCCGCTCCCTGCCGGACGACCTGATCCACGCCGCGCGGCTGGATGGCATGAGCGAGGGCGCCATCGTCTGGCGCGTGGCATTGCCCAACGCCTGGCCTGCCGCGACCGCCTTCGCGATCTTCTCGGTCGTCGCGCATTGGAACGATCTCTTCTGGCCGCTCATCGTCGTGCAGGGACACGCGCATGCCACGCCCGCGCTCGGCGTCATGTACTTCCGCACCGACGAGGCCGGGGACGACTTCGCCGCCCTGATGGCCGCCAGCGCGATTATGACCGCGCCCCTCGTCCTCGCCTTCCTCTTCGCGCAGCGCCGCTTCGTGGAAGGCATCGCCACCACCGGCCTCAAGGGATGAGGCCATGAACCGGGAGACCACCGCCATGATCGACCGCCGTACCCTGCATCTCGCCGCGGCCTCCGCCGCGCTCTTCGCGCCCCGCGTGCTGCGCGCCCAGCCGGTGACGGAGATCACCGTCCACTACGCGCAGCCGGTGATCTACAAGGAGGCCTACGACGCCATCACGGCCGAGTTCGCGAAGCGCGAGCCGAACATCCGCATCAACTACGTCACCACCGTGAACTACGAGGAGGGCATGCAGCTCATCCTCCGCCAGGCGGCGACGGGCAGCATGCCGGACCTCTCCTACCAGGGCTTCAACCGCCTGCGCCTCTTCGCCGAGCGCGGCATCGCGCAGGACCTGGCGCCGCTGCTGGCGCGCGAGGGCGATCCCGCGCAGCACGGCTACTCGCCGCAGATGCTGGCGCTGGGCCATTTCGGCGGCATCCAGTCGGGCCTGGCCTTCGCGGCCTCCAACCCGATCTGCTTCTACAACCCCGATCTCGTCCGCCGCGCCGGCGGCAACCCCGATGCGCTGCCGACCGACTGGGACGGCATCATCGCGCTCTCGGCGAAGATCAAGGCGCTGGGCGACGGCATCGAGGGCATGCACTACGCCTGGTCGAGCGACGACTGGATGTTCTCGGCGCTGCTCTTCGGCCATGGCGGCCGCATGCTGACGGAGGACGAGCGCGACATCGCCTTCGCCGGGCCCGAGGGGCTCGCCTCGCTCGTGCTGCTGGACCGCATGGTGAAGGAGGGCGGCATGGCCAACCTCTCGCGCGACGCGGCGGCGCAGGCCTTCGCGGCGGGCAAGATGGGCCTGTTCTTCTGGACGACGGCGATGATCCGCGGCTCGCTCCAGCAGGTCGGCCGCAACTTCCAGCTCCGCACGACCGGCATGCCCATCATCGACGCGCAGAAGGGCCGCCTGCCCACGGGCGGCGCCGCCGGCATGCTCATCACCAAGGAAGGCCCCAGGCACGAGGCGGCGTGGAAGTTCCTGCGCTTCTCGACGAGCCCCGAGGGCACCTCGCTGATGGCGCGCAACACCGGCTACGTGCCGACCAACCAGCTCGCGATCGACGAGGACAAGTATCTCGGCGAGTTCTACCGGCAGAACCCGCTCTACGTTCCCGCGACGCAGCAGATGGCGATCAGCATTCCGTGGTACGCCTTCCCGGGCGCCAACTCGGTGCGCGTGACGCAGAGCGTCGTGAACAATTCCGGCCGCATCGTCGAGCAGCGCGCCACGCCGCAGCAGGCGCTGGCGGACATGGCCACGGAAGTGCGACGCCTCCTCCCCCGCCCCAGGGGATGAGCGCGGGCTTCTCCGTCCCCCTACGAGTATAAGGAATCCGGCCCTGCGGCCGGATTCTTCGTTGAACCCCTGATGGAAACCGCCCCATGTCCTTCCGCATCGCGCAAATCACCGACACGCATCTCTCGCCGGCCCGTCCGCTCTTCGACGGGAATTTCGCGCCGCTCGCCGAGGCGCTGCGCGACGCGCGGCCCGAGCTCGTGATCCACACCGGCGACCTCTCGCTCAACGGCGCCGATTCGGATGAGGACCTGCGGCATGGCGCCGCCATGATGAGGAGCCTCGGCCTCGACTGGGTGGCGGTCCCGGGCAACCACGATGTGGGCGACGACCTGACGCTGCCCAGCAAGCAGCCCGTCTCCGTCGAGCGCTTCGCGCGCTGGGAGAATTGCGTGAGCCCGCTCGGCTTCTTCCGCGACGTGCCGGGCTGGCGGATCATCGGCCTCGATACCCAGGGCTTCGCAGCCAATGAGGGCCATCGCGAGCGCATCGCCGCCGCCATTCGGGGCGCCGGCCCGCGCCGCATCGCGCTGTTCCAGCACAAGCCGATCACCGAGGAGGCGCTGGCCGACACCGCCGTCAACTACTGGCCGCTGCTGCCCGCCCCCCGCGCCGAGCTGCTGGCCATGTTCGGCGGTCGCCGCCCCGACGTGATCGCGAGCGGCCATGTGCACCAGTGGCGCGACCGCGAGGCCGACGGCATCCGCCAGATCTGGGCGCCCGCCGTCGCCTTCATCGTGGGCGATGCCTTCCACGTCCCGGTCGGCCACAAGCTGCTGGGCTGGATCGAGCACGAGTTCCACGAAGATGGCCGCCACGAGGCGCATCTGCACGCGATGGAGAACCTGACCCCCTACGACCTCGGCGAGATCCCCGAGGCCTATGGGCCGCTGACGCGGGCGGCCTAGCTACCTGCGGCGCCTGGGGACGACCCTCTCCGGCACGGGCCGGTAGACCACCTCTTCCAGCAGCAGCCGCAGGTCGCGGCTCATCAGCGCGATGCGCGCCTCCAGCAGGTCGAGCATCGCGTCCCGCCGCTCCATGTCGCCCACGGAGAACTCGCCCTCCGGGTCGAAGAGAGGCTCGATATCGTCCTCGTCGATCAGGCCGGCCGAGCGCCACTCGGCCACGATCTCCTCGGCGATGGAGCGCGAGTCCGGCGTGTCGCGGCGCGTGAGGTAGCGCCAGACCGTGGGCGGGAAGAGGCTGGAATTCGCCGGCTGGCGGAAGACCTCGTTCAGCAGGTTCGCGCGGGTGCTGAGCCGCCCGGTGGAGGAGCCGAAGAGGATCGCGCCGCCGACCATCGCCTCGGCCGCGCCGCCGACCACGCCCGCGATATCGCCGGCGTTGGAGGAGCCGGCCATGGACAGGCCGCCCGAGGCCGCGGCCGTCGCCGCGCCGATCAGGATGCCGGCAAGGCCGAGGTTGCGGGTGCGCCGCGCCTCGATGCGCTGAAGCTGGCCGCGCAGCTGGTCGCCGCGCTCGCCCTCGCAATCGATGGCGGCCAGCGTCGCGTTGACGTCGAGCATGGCGAGCAGGACGCGATGCGTCAGCCCCTGCCGCGCCAGCAGCAGCGCCGTGCCGCCATCCGCCCGGCGCTCCGCCTCCAGGATGTCCGCGACCGGGTCGAGCGCGCCGATGATCTCGGCCGTCTCCAGCGCATCGGCGTCGAAGCCCGCGCGCGTAAGCGCCACGGTCTGGCCGGGCCGCGGCTGCGGCACATCGCGCGCCGCGCGGTCGAGGCGCGCGGCGCAGAAATTGTCGCTGATGGTGGGGCGCTGCGCCGTCGCGCAGGCGCCCAGCAGCGGCAACATCGCCAGCAGGACGAACGCCCCGCGCATCAGACGGAGAAGTACTTCGCCCGCGGGTGATGCAGCACGATGGCGCTGGTGCTCTGCTCCGGATGGAGCTGGTACTCGTCCGAGAGATCCACGCCGATGCGCTTCGCGTCGAGCAGCTTCAGAAGCGGCTCCTGGTCCTCCAGGCGCGGGCAGGCCGGGTAGCCGAAGCTGTAGCGGCCGCCGCGGTAGCCCTGGCTCAGCATCTTCTCGATGTCGCGCTCGTCCTCGCCGGCGAAGCCGAGCTCGGTCCGGATGCGCTTGTGCGTGACCTCGGCCAGGGCCTCCGCCATCTCCACGCCGAGGCCATGGAGGTAGAGGTAGTCCTGGTAGCGGTTCTCCTCGAACCACTCGCGCGCCACGTCGCTCGCCTTCTGGCCCATGGTGACCACCTGCAGGCCCACCACGTCGCGCTCGGCGTCATCGACATCGCGCACGAAGTCGGCGATGCACTCGCCGTCGTCCTTGGGCTGGCGCGGCAGGGTGAAGCGCGTCACCTCGGTCTTGCCGTCCTCCTCGAAGAGGATGAGGTCGTTGCCCTGGCCTGCGCATTTCCAGTAGCCGTAGATGGCCTGGGGCTTGAGGATCTTCTGGTCCTCGGCCAGCGCCAGCATGCGCTTCAGCACCGGCCGCAGCTCCTGCTTCGCCCAGCCGATGAAATCCTCCAGCGAGCGGCCGGCTTTCCGGAAGCCCCACTGGAACTGGTAGAGGCTGCGCTCGTTGATGAACGGAACCAGCGCCTTGGGGTCCGTCTCGATCACCTTGGCGCCCCAGAAGGGCGGCTTCGGCACCGGCTCACCGGCCGTGAGGCGGCGGCGGCGGGACTGCGCGTAGTTCACGTCCACCGGCGCGAAGCCGCGCGGATCGGCCTGGCCGAGCACGCGCTTCTCGTTGCGCGACTTGCCCGCGCGCTTCGTCTGGATGGCGGCGAGGTAGCCCTCGAAATCGTTGCCCATCACCTTGTCCATCAGGTGCAGGCCGTCGAAGGCGTCGCGCGCATAGACCACGCGGCCCGAGGCATAGGCCTTCACGCAATCATCCTCGACGTAGTTGCGCGTCAGCGCCGCGCCGCCGAGCAGGACGGGGATGTCCACGCCCTGGCGGCTCATCTCCTCCAGGTTCTCGCGCATCACGACGGTGGACTTCACGAGCAGCCCGCTCATGCCGATGGCGTTCGCCTTGTGCTCGCGCGCCGCGTTCACGATCTCGTTCAGCGGCACCTTGATGCCGAGGTTCACGACCTTGTAGCCGTTGTTGGTCAGGATGATGTCGACCAGGTTCTTGCCGATGTCGTGCACGTCGCCCTTGACGGTGCCGAGCACGATGATGCCCTTCTCCTGACCCTCGACGCGCTCCATGTGCGGCTCGAGATAGGCGACGGCGGCCTTCATCGTCTCCGCGCTCTGCAGCACGAAGGGAAGCTGCATCTTGCCCGCGCCGAAGAGCTCGCCCACCACCTTCATGCCGTCCAGCAGCACGTCGTTGATGATGGCGAGCGGCGCGATGCCCTGGGCCAGCGCATCGGCCAGCTCGTCGTCCAGCCCCTTGCGGTCGCCGTCCACGATGCGGTCCTTGAGGCGGCCCTCCACCGTCTCGGCCTTGGGCTTCTGCACGGCGTCCGCGGCCTTCCGGCCGGAGAACATCTCCAGCACCTTGGCCAGCGGGTCGTAGCCTTCCTCGCGCCGGTCGAAGATGAGGTCCTCCATGACCTTCACCTCCTCGGGCGGGATGGCGTGCAGCGGCTTGATCTTGGAGACGTGGACGATGGCGCCCGTCATCCCCGCCTTCACGGCGTGGTCCAGGAACACGCTGTTCAGCACGTGCCGCGCGGCGGCGTTCAGGCCGAAGGAGATGTTGGACAGGCCCAGGATGATCTGGATGTCCGGGAACTCCTCCCGGATCTGGCGGATGCCCTCCAGCGTCCAGAGGCCGAGCTTGCGGTCGTCCTCGTTGCCCGTCGCGATGGTGAAGGTCAGCGGGTCGATCATCAGGTCGGACTGCGGCAGCCCGTGCCGGTTGCAGGCGAAGTCCACCAGGCGCCGCGCGATGCGGACCTTGTCCTCCGCCGTCTTCGCCATCCCCACCTCGTCGATGGTGAGCGCGATGACGCCGGCGCCGAACTTCTTCGCGAGGATCATGCGGTCCGTCGCCGCGCCCTCGCCTTCCTCGAAGTTGATCGAGTTGATGATGGGCTTGCCGCCGTGCAGCTTCAGCGCCGCCTCGATGACCGGCGTCTCGGTGCTGTCGATGACCAGCGGCGCGTTCACGCTGGAGGTGAAGCGGGTGATGACCTCGCTCATCTCGCGCATCTCGTCGCGGCCGACGAAGGCGGTGCAGATGTCGAGGCTGTTGGAACCCTCGGCCACCTGCTCGCGCCCGATGGAGAGGCAGGCGTCCCAGTCGTTCGCCTCCTGCGCCACGCGCCAGGCCTTCGAGCCGTTGGCGTTGCAACGCTCGCCGATGGAGAAGTAGGAATTCTCCTGCCGCAGCGAGACCGCCGAGTAGAGCGAGGCGACCGAGGGCACCCAGTAGTACTTGCGCGCGACCGGCGCCGGCCGGTGCTTCGCGCCGCCGAGCTTGCGCAGCATCGCGTCCTGCCCCGCGATATGCGGCGTCGAGGTGCCGCAGCAGCCGCCGATCAGGTTCACGCCGTCCTCCAGGACGAAGCGCTCCATCCAGCCGGCCATCTCCTCGGCGCCGAGCGGGTAGTGCGTCTTGCCGTCCACCAGCTCCGGCAGGCCGGCATTGGGCTGCACGCTGATCAGGCCCGGCCAGTTGCGGCTGAGCCAGCGGACATGCTCCGCCATCTCCTGCGGGCCGGTGGCGCAGTTGAGGCCGACCAGCGGCACGTCCAGCGAATGGATCACGGCGGCGGCCGCGGCGATGTCCGGGCCGACGAGCAGCGTGCCGGTCGTCTCCACGGTCACCTGCACGAAGATGGGAATGTCGCTCTTGGTCTTCGCCTTGGCGATCTTGGCCGCGTTCACCGCCGCCTTGATGAAGAGCGTGTCCTGGTTGGTCTCGGTCAGCAGCGCATCCGCGCCGCCGGCGATGAGGCCGAGGCACTGGGTCGTCAGCGCCTCCTCCAGCTTGTCGTAGCTGATGTGGCCGAGGCTCGGCAGCTTGGTGCCGGGGCCGATGTCGCCCACCACCCAGCGATGGCGCCCGTCCGCGAAGCTCTCCGCCGCCTCGCGCGCCAGCTCCACACCCACCTTGTTGATCTCGAAGGCGCGGTCGCCGAGCTCGAACTCGTCGAGCGTGATGGGGCTGCCGCCGAAGGTATTGGTCAGCACCATGTCCGAGCCGGCTTCGTAGTAGCCGCGATGGATCTCGCGCACGATGTCGGGGCGCGAGAGGCTCAGGACCTCGGTGCAATTCTCCTTGTCCCAGTAGTCCTTCTCGACATCGAGGGTGAGCGCCTGCACGCGGCTGCCCATGCCGCCGTCGCAGAGCAGCACTTGGTCACGAAGGGCATCGAGAAGGTGCGGACGTGTGGACATGGTGTCCCTTTATCAGGCGTTGCTGAGGGCGTGCGCGGGAAGTTTCTCCGCACGCCAGATGCGGACACGGAGCGGCCCGCCGATATCCCCGACAGAGGCGATGGCGCAGCCCGCCTCGCCCAGCCAGCCAGCCATCTCGGCATCGTCGAAGCCGGGCCAGCGGTGGACGTAGCGGTCGAGCAGCGCGGCCTCGCCATGGGGGGCGAGGTCGGCCACGAGAAGCGTGCCGCCCGGGCGCAGCACGCGCGCGGCCTCGGCCAGCGCGGCCTGCGGCTCCTCGGCGTAGTGCAGCACCATCTGCAGGGTGACGGCGTCGAAGGATCCGTCGGCCAGCGGCAGGCGGTACATGTCCGCCTGGCGCACGGTGCAGCGCTCGGCCAGGCCGCGCTCGGAGAGGCGCGCGCGGGCCAGGGCCAGCATCTCGCGGCTCGCATCGACGCCAAGCGCGCGGCGCGTGCGCTCGGCCACCAGCTCCAGCAGGCGGCCGGTGCCGGTACCGATGTCCAGCAGCGTGTCGATATGGGGCGGCAGCGCCTCGAGCAGCGCGGCCTCGATGGCGCCGGCGTCGAGGCCGAGGGCGCGCATCTCGTCCCAATCCATGCCGTCGCGCTGGAAGGCGTCGGAGGCGGCGCGGGCGCGTTCCGCCGCAATGCGGGCGGCCTGGCGGCGGTCCGATTGCAGGACCGGCTCCTCCTCCGGCAGGCGCGCCAGGAGGATACGGACCAGGCCCGCGCCGGCCGGAACCTGGAAATAGGCGTTGGGGCCCTCGGGGATGCGTTCCAGCAGCCCGGCTTCGGTCAGCAGCTTGAGGTGGCGCGAGAGCCTCGGTTGCGATTGGCCGAGGACCGCGCAAAGCTCCGTGACGCAGAACGCCCCCCGCGCGCAGAGCGCGAGCAGGCGGAGCCGGGTGGGCTCGGCCGCCGCGCGCAGCTGGGAGAGGAGTGCATCCATGATCCCCCTTCAAATGGCATAAAGATATCCTTATGTCCAGCCTATGACATGGCACCTCGACGCGAGAATCCCGGTTTTCCTGTTCCCTGACGACGGGGCGCTGGACGCTGCCTTGGCCGAGGGCAAGCCGGCCGCGGTGCTGCGCTTCTCCGCCGGCCAGGCACCGCACGCGGTGGCCTGCGCCTGCTGCGAGGGGCGCGGCGAGGCGGCGCAGGCGCTGGACCGGCTCTTCCAGGGCCGGGTGCGCGGCACGGTGCCCTGGTTCAACCGGGTGCTGGTGCTGGATGAAGGCTGCGCGGGCGAGGAGGTCCGGCAGGCCGTGGCGGGAGACCGCGTCGCCGCGGCGCGCTATCGCCTGGGCTGAGGCCAGCTAGTCGATCCCCTCGCCCTCCCCCGCCAGCCGCTCGCCGATGACGCCCAGGGCGCGCCGCAGCACCGCGACCTCGGCGGCGTCCAAGCCGGCCAGCAACTCATCCTCCAGCGCGCGCGCCATCGGTACGATGGCCGCATGCATGCGGGCGCCGGCGGCCGAGAGGTCCAGCCATTGCAACCGCGCATCGGCGCGATCGGCCCGCCGCAGCACCAGCCTGCGGTCCAGCAGCAGCGCCACCGCGCGGCTCACCTTCACCTTGTCCATCGCCGTGCGGGCCGCGATCTCGCGCGCCGGCAGGGGCCCGAAGCGGCCTAGCACGGCCATGACCCGCCATTCGGGAATGGTGAGGCCGAATTCCCTCCCGTACCGGCTGGCGAAGAGGCGCGAGACGCGGTTCGCCGCCACCGAAAGGCGGTAGGGCAGGAAATCCTCCAGCAGGAAGGCCGGCTTTGACATCGGTTTCATATGAAACTAACTTCGCCCGCGCATCAAGGCGGAGGAAACGCCATGTCCAGCAAGCAGTACATCGCCTTTCCGCGCAGTGCCGGCCTCACCTCCCGCCAGGCGCATGCCGACCTGCCCGAGGGCAGCTACGAGCGGGAGCTGGGCAAGGAAGGCTTCTTCGGTCCCGCCACGCACATGTACCACGCGCATCCGCCCACCGGCTGGACGCATTGGGACGGCCCCCTGCGCCCCCGCGCCTTCGACCTGGCGCAGATCAACGCCGAGCAGGCGAGCCCCTGGGACGCGGCCGAGATCCTCTTCAACGCGCATTGCCGCCTGCGCTTCTGGCGCGCGCCGCGCGCGATGGACCACCTGGCGCGCAACGCGGATGGCGATGAGCTGCTCTTCATCCATACCGGGCGCGGCCGCCTCTTCTGCGACTACGGCCACCTGCCTTTCCGCGCGGGCGACTACATCCTGCTGCCGCGCAGCACCATGTGGCGCATCGAGTGCGACGAGCCGGTCTCCGCCCTGCTCATCGAGGCGACCGGCAGCAGCTACCAGCTGCCGGACCGCGGTATCCTCGGCAAGCACGCCCAGTTCGACCCCGCGATGCTGGAGACGCCAGCGATCGACGAGGCCTTCCGCGACCAGCAGGGCGAGCGCGAGACGCTGGTGCGCATCAAGCGCAACAACGCGCTCTCCACCGTCACCTATCCGTTCAACCCGCTCGACGCGATCGGCTGGCATGGAGACCTCTCGCCCGTGCGGCTGAATGTCGAGGATATCCGGCCGGTGATGAGCCATCGCTATCACCTGCCTCCCAGCGCGCACACGACCTTCGTCGCCAACCGCTTCGTCGTCTGCACCTTCGCGCCGCGCCCCTTCGAGACGGATCCCGGCGCGCTGAAGGTGCCCTTCTTCCACAATAACGACGACTACGACGAGGTGCTGTTCTATCACGCGGGCGACTTCTTCAGCCGCGACAACATCCATGCCGGCATGATGACGCTGCACCCCTGCGGCTTCACCCACGGCCCGCACCCCAAGGCGCTGGGCAATGCCTTCACGCCCAAGAAGGCCGCCACCGACGAGTACGCCGTCATGCTCGACACGCGCGACGCGCTGGAGACGGGCGAATGGGCCAAGCGCGTGGAGTGGCAGGACTACGCCTATTCCTGGCGCGTGAAGCCGGAAGCGAAGGCCGCCGAATGAAGCTCGCTTCGCTGAAGGAGGGGCGCGACGGGCGCCTCCTCCTGGTGTCGCGCGACCTCTCGCGCTCCGCGCCCGCCGCGGCCGCGAGGACGCTGCAAGCGGCCCTGGATGATTGGGATTCGGTGCTGCCCGCGCTGCGCGCGGAATGGGAGGCGCTGGAATCCGGCGCCACCGCCGGCGCGCCCTTCGACCCGGCGGCCTGTGCCAGCCCCCTGCCCCGCGCCTATCAATGGGCCGACGGCTCGGCCTATGTGAACCATGTCGAGCTCGTCCGCCGCGCGCGTGGCGTGGAGATGCCGCCGAGCTTCTGGACAGACCCGCTGATGTACCAGGGCGGCAGCGACGGCTTCCTCGGCCCGCGCGACCCGATCCCCCTCGGAGACGAGGCCTGGGGCTGCGACTTCGAGGGCGAGATCTGCGTGATCACCGGCGATGTGCCCTATGGCGCGACGCGCGGCCAGGCCGCTTCCTCGATCCGCCTGCTGATGCTCACCAACGACGTCTCGCTGCGGAACGTCATCCCCGGCGAGCTGGCCAAGGGCTTCGGCTTCTTCCATGGCAAGCCCGCCTCCGCCTTCTCGCCGGTCTGCGTGACGCCCGACGAGGCGGGCGCCGGCTGGGACGGAGCCAAGCTCTCCGGCGCGCTGCACTGCACGCTGAACGGCATCGCCTTCGGCAAGCCCGATGCCGGCACCGACATGACCTTCGACTTCCCGACCCTCATCGCCCATGCGGCGCGGACGCGGGCGCTGGGCGCGGGCACCATCGTCGGCTCCGGCACCGTTTCCAACAAGCAGGGCTCGCTGCATGGCTCGACGGTGGCGAATGGCGGCCTCGGCTACGCCTGCATCGCCGAACTTCGCATGTACGAGACCATCGAGACGGGAGCGCCCCTGACGCCCTTCATGCGCCACGGCGATACCATCCGGATCGAGATGCTGGATGCCGCCGGCCGGAGCCTCTTCGGCGCGATCGACCAGAAGGTGGCCCCTCCCTGACGTTGCGCGGCCGGCCCGATGGCGCGAAACTGCCGGCACCATCGCAACGAGGACTTCCGTGGCCAATCCCGTCGAGCACATCGCCCAGTGGCAGGATGAATTCACCGCCATCCGCCGCGACATCCATGCCCATCCCGAGCTGGGCCTGGAGGAGCATCGGACCGCCGCCCTGGTGGCCGAGAAGCTGAAGGCCATGGGGATCGAGGTGCATGCGGGCGTGGGCCAGACCGGCGTCGTGGGCGTGATCCGCAACGGCAACGGCCAGGGCCGCATCGGCCTGCGCGCCGATATGGACGCGCTTCCCATGTCCGAGGCCAACGGCTTCGCCCATGCCAGCACCGTGCCCGGCAAGATGCATGCCTGCGGCCATGACGGGCACACGACCATGCTGCTCGCGGCCGCCAAGTACCTTTCGGAAACCAAGAACTTCGACGGCACCGTCCACCTCATCTTCCAGCCTGGCGAGGAGGGCGCGGGCGGCGCGCTCGCCATGCTGGAGGACGGGCTGTTCGAGCGCTTCCCCTGCGACGCGGTCTTCGGCCTGCACAACCGCCCCGGCCTGCCCGTGGGCGAGTACGGCCTGCGCCCCGGCCCGATGATGGCGGGCGTCGCCTTCTACGACATCATCGTCACCGGCAAGGGCGGCCATGGCGCCCGTCCGGAAGCGACCTTCGATCCCGTGGTGATGGGCGCCGCCATCGTGCAGGCGCTGCAATCCGTGGTCGCCCGCAACGTGCCGGCGGTGGAGCGCGCCGTCCTCAGCATCACGCGCTTCGACGCGGGCAATGCCTACAACGTCATTCCCAACGAGGTGCGTCTCGGGGGCACCGTGCGCGCCTTCTCGAACGAGATCATGAAGCTCGTCGAGGACCGCATGCGCGCCATCAGCGAAGGTGTCGCGGCCGGCCTCGGCGGCAAGGCGGAGCTCGACTTCCGCGTCATCACCACGCCGCTGATCAACGACGCGATGGAAGCGGTGGCGCTCGGCGACGCCGCGGCCGCGATGGTCGGCGAGGCGGGCGTGAAGCGCGAGTTCCCGGCCGTGATGGGCGGCGAGGATTTCGCCTACATGCTGGAGAAGTGCCCGGGCGCCTACATGGTCGTCGGCAATGGCGACACGGCCGAAGTCCACAACCCCAGCTTCGACTTCAACGATGCCGCAATCCCCTACGGGGCGGGCGCGCTCGCGGCGCTGGTAGAGACCAAGCTCGCGCGAGTGAAGACCGAGCAGCCGGATAACTGATACGCCGCGCTGCGCGCCCATGCGGCGGCGGGGGATCCGGGGGCGGCACAGCGCATCGCATTGACGGAGAAGCGAATGGATGCGGCAGCCCTGAAGGCACGCGAGGACGATGCGGGGCTTTCCGCCCCGCTCGCCGCGCTGTGGTGGGATTTCAAGGGCGATTGGCAGCGCGCCCATGAATTCGCGCAATCCGTCGAGACGGAGGAGGGCGCCTGGGTGCATGCCTATCTGCACCGCAAGGAAGGCGACCTGAGCAATGCGGACTACTGGTACCGCCGCGCCGGAAAGCGTCGGCCCACTTACCCGTTGGACACGGAGTGGGCCGACATTGTGACAACTCTCTTTTGATACCCTCAAAGGCCGGGCACGGCCTCCAGCCGTTTGGCTTCGCGCTCGCGGCCCGAGGCTAAGCCTCGGGCCGAAGGCCGGTCAGTCCGCCACCCGCGCGCGATTCTTCAGCAGCACCGCCGCCGACAGCGTCAGCGCCGCGGCCACGATGAAGCCCAACGCGATCGGCCGCTCCAGCAGGATCGAGAAATCGCCGTCGGAGATCAGCAGGCCCTGCCGCAGCGAACGCTCGAAGGTCGGTCCCAGCACATAGGCCAGGATCAGCGGCCCAAGGTCGAAGCCGCCGCGCCGCAGCACGAAGCCCAGCAGGCCGAAGCCCACCGCCAGCATCACGTCGAACGCCGCGAGGTTGCTGGAATAGACGCCGATGACGCAGATGCCGAGGATCGCCGCCGCCATGAACCGCCGCGGAATGAGCAGCGCCTTCACGAAGAGGCCGACCAGCGGCAGGTTCAGGATCACCAGGATGAAGTTGCCGAGATACATGGAGGCGATGACGCCCCAGTAGATCTCGGGCTGGCGCTCCAGGATCATCGGGCCCGGCTGCACGCCATGGATCAGCAGCGCGCCCAGCAGCAGCGCCGTGACGGCGTTGGACGGAATGCCGAGCGTCAGCAGCGGGATGAACGCGCCGGCCGTGCCGGAATTGTTCGCCGCCTCAGGCCCCGCGACGCCTTCCACCGCGCCCTTGCCGAACTCCTCCGGATTCTTCGCCAGCCGCTTCTCCACGGCATAGGAAAGGAAGGAGGCCAGCACCGCGCCGCCGCCCGGCAGCAGGCCCACCAGGAAGCCGAGCACCGAGCCGCGCAGCACCGGCGCCACGGAACGCTTCGCTTCCTCCTTGTTGGGCATGAAGCCCAGGAGGGAGCTCGGCGGCCGCAGGATCTCGGCCTTCGTGTCCTTCACCAGCGCCAGGTACAGCAGCTCCGACAGGCCGAAGAGGCCGAGGGCCAGCGGCGTGATGTTGATGCCGTCCACCAGCTCGTTGATGCCGAAGGTGAAGCGCGGCGTGCCGGAGATGGGGTCGAGCCCCACCGTGCCGAGCAGCAGGCCGAGCAGCGCCATCAGCCCCGCTTTCGCCAGGCCCGAGGCCGCGAAGAAAGCGATGAGCGAAAGCCCCGCCAGCATCAGCGCCGCGTATTCCCAGGGCCCGAAGGCGATCACCAGCTCCGCCAGGATGGGCGAGAGCAGCATGACGCCCAGGATGCCCACCGTGCTCGCGAAGAAGGAGCCGATGGCCGCGATGCCGAGCGCGGCGCCCGCGCGCCCCTTGCGCGCCATCTCGTAGCCGTCGATGCAGGTGACGACGGATGACGCCTCGCCCGGAATGCGCATGAGCACCGAGGTCAGCGTGCCGCCATAGGCGACGCCGTAGTAGATGCCGGCGAGCAGGATGATCGCGCCCGTCGGGTCCAGCTTCAGCGTGATGGGCAGCAGCAGCGCGATCGTCGTCGCCGGGCCGAGGCCGGGGAGAACGCCGACCACCGTGCCCAGGAAGGCGCCGATGAGGCAGAGGGTGAGGTTCTGCCACGTCGAGAGGATGGCGAAGCCGTGCAGGAGACCGTCGATCATGGCTTACGCGCCCCTCAGCAGTCCGAAGGAATAAAGAACCCGTTCCGCCACGCCGGAGGGGAAGGGCACGCCCAGCGCCGTGCCGAAGATGAGCGTGATGCCGGCCGTCAGCAGGACGCCGTAGAGCACGGCCTGGAACCAGGAGGTGCGCTCGCCGAAGCGCAGCATCACCACCGTGCCCACCACCATGGGCAGGATGAAGCCGAGATAGGGCAGCGTGATCGCGACCCCCAGCATGGCGATGCCGTAGGCCAGGAAAGTGCGGTTGCGCCAGGGCGCCTCCCCGCCTTCCGGCTCCACGGTAGGGTCGCCCGGCCATGCAAGGACCGCGAGGGCCACGATGCCGAAGAGCACCGAGAGCACCTGCGGCAGCAGGCCGGGGCCGGGGCCGTCCCAGCCCCAGCTGTCGAGCTTCGCGGCCTCGAACCAACCGAGGATGGCGAAGAGAAGGCCGCCCAGGGCGACGAGGCGCGCGGTACGGGTCATGCGCTTACCGACGACGCGCCAAGCCGGCTTCCCGCAGCTGCGGGCCGAAGCGGTCATGCGCCTCGCGCACCGACTGCTCGAACTGCTGCGGCGTCATGAGCGAGGAGACCATGCCGAAGCGCTCCAGGATCTCGCCCAGGGCCGGCTTCTGCGCGGCTTCGGTGAAGGCGCGCGTCAGGATGGCGGCGCGGTCCTCGGGGATGCCCTTGGGGCCGATGAGGCCGATCATGGAATCCACCAGGACATCGATGCCCTGCTCGCGCAGCGTCGGGACGTTGGGGAATTCCTTCCAGCGCTGGGCGCTGCCGGAGGCCAGCAGGCGCAGGCGGCCGGACTGCAGCGCGGGCAGCATCTCGGGCGGGTTCTGGATCACCGCGTCCACATGGCCGCCGAGCGCCGCCGTCACCGCCTCGGCGCCCGAGCCGAAGGGCACGAACTGGAAGCGCGCGCCGGTCAGGCGGGCGATGTCGAACATGCCGATGTTGTTCGGCGCGCCCGTGGCACCGAAGGTCGTGCGGCGCGTCTTCGCGGCGTTCACCAGGTCCTGGATCGTCTGGTGCGGCGATTCCGCGCGCACGGCGATGCCGTAGAGGTAGCGCGCGAAGGACGGCAGGAAGGTGAAGCTGTCGTTGGTGTAGCTCACGTCCAGCATGTGCGGCGCGATGGCAAGGCCGGCGAGGCCCGTGGTGCCGATCGTGTAGCCATCCGGCCGCGCGGCCGCGATCTGCTGCACGCCGACCGTCCCCTGCCCGCCGGGGCGATTCACGATCTGCACCGGCACGCCGAGGATCTTCTCCGCCTCGGAGGCGATGGCGCGCGTGGAGACGTCGGTGGAGCCGCCCGCGCCGTACTGCACGATGACGGTGATCTCGCGCTCGGGCCACGCGGCGGCGCGGGCGATCTGCGGCGCGGCGATGACGGCGGCGCCGGCGGCGAGGAGAGTACGGCGTTGCATGTGGTTTTCCTCCGGTGTTGAAACTCGTGCGCGCGGGCGCGCGGCTGGAGCAGGCCGCATCCGGATGATCGTCCGGATGCGTGAAGATGCTCGCAGGGGCTACGGCATGTAGCTGCCGCCGCCCACGTCGATGGTCGTGCCGGTGAGGTATCCGGCGGCGTCGGAAGCGAGGAAGTGGACGACCTCCGCCACCTCCTCCGGCTCGCCGAGGCGGCCGAGCGGGATGCGGGCCAGGAAGGCCTCGTTCATGCCCGGGGCGGCGCCGGCCACCATGTCGGAATTGATGCGGCCCGGCGCCACGCTGTTCACCGTGATGCCGTGCGGACCGAGCTCCGCGGCGAGGTTGCGCGCGAAGCCCATCAGGCCCGTCTTGGACGCGCCGTAGTAGGAACCGGTGATGGTGCTCGCCACGCGCGCGGCCTGGCTCGTCATCATCACGATGCGGCCCCAGCCGTTCTTCTTCATGACGGGAATGGCCTCACGCGAGAGCATGAACGGCCCGGTGAGGTTCACGTCGAGGACGCGGCGCCACTCCTCGGTCGGCATGTCCTCGACCATGCGCTTGCGGCCATCGACCTTGGGCGAGATGCCGGCATTGTTCACCAGCACGCCGAGCTTCGGCCACCAATCGCCCAGCACCTGCGGCAGCGCGCGGATCGCACCCTCGTCCGCGACGTCGAGGCGGATGGCGCGGGCCTGATGGCCCGCCGCGGCGATGGAGGCGGCGGTCTCGTCCACCTTGTCCAGCACGTCGGCCAGCACGACGGGATGGCCCGCCGCGGCGAGGCGCCGCGCAATGGCGGCACCCAGGCCGCGGGCCGCGCCCGTGACGAGCGCGACGCGCCCCGCATTCTGTTCCGTCATTCTTTTCGTTCCTTCCCCTTGCCGCGTGCCGTCCGGCATCACGGCATCAGGATGACCTTGCTCGCCGCCCGCTGGCGCGAGAGCTCGAAGCCCTCCAGCCCGCGGTCGAGCGGCAGTCGGTGGGTGATCATCGGGCGATAGGCTTCCGGATCGCGCGCCAGCAGCGCGATCACGCGCTCCCACGTGCGATGCTCGGAGCCGTGCGAGGCGCGGAGCTGATGGCGGTTCCGCACGAAGACCGTGAGCGGCAGCGTCAGCGGAGCGGCATGGATGCCCGCCGCCACCAGCACGCCCTCGCGCTTCAGCACGGGCAGCGCATCGGTGATCGACGGCGGATAGCCCGTCGCCTCCAGCACCACGTCCACCGGCTTGCCGCCCGTGATCTTCAGCACCTGTTCGCCGAGCGGCCCCTCGCCCACATCCACGATGTCGTGGAAGCCGAGCTGGCGCAGCACGTCGTAGCGCGGCGCGTCGCCGCGCCCGGCGATGATCACGCGGCCCGCGCCGGCGGCGCGCGCCATGAGCGCGAGGCCCTGGCCGATCGTGCCGGGGCCGAGCACCAGCACCGTGTCGCCCAGGCCGACATCGCCCACAAGCACCGCTTCCGTCGCGACCGCCAGCGGCTCGACGAGCGCGCCGAGCTCCGCATCCACCGCGTCGGGCAGCGGCAGGGCATTGCCCGCCTGCACGTTCAGCAGCCGCTGGAAGCCGCCATCGGCGGTGAGGCCGAGGCTGAGGCGCGCGCCGCGCTGGCGCGGGTCGCCCGGCCAGGCAATGGTGCCGTCGCCGCGCTGGATGCGCGGATGCACCGAGACGCGCATGCCCTTCTCCATCGCGACGCCGGGCCCCACGGCCACGATGCGGCCGGAGAACTCGTGCCCCATGGTCAGCGGCAGGTACGGCACGATGTGCTGGTAGCCGTCCGTCCACTCATAGGCATGCACGTCGCTGCCGCAGATGCCGCAGGCCTCGACCTGCACCTGCACCTCGCCCGGGCCGGGCGCGGCCGGCTCGGGGATGTCGAGCAGCTGGAGGCCGAAGGCGGCCTCCGTCTTGCGAAGGGCGAGCATGCTCAGAACGGCTCCGGGTAGTGCCCACTGTAGAGGTTCAGCGGCGGCTTGCCGTTCGGATCCGTCAGCACCTCGATGAGCGCGGGCTTGCCGGAGGCGAAGGCGGCATCCAGCGCCGGGCCCACATCCTCGCCGCGCGTCACGCGGACGCCGGAGATGCCGCAGGCGCGCGCGATGGCCGAATGGTCCACGTCGGCGAAGTCGCAGGCGATGGTGTGGTCGCCGTACTTCGCGTCCTCGGCGTGCTTCTGGAAGCCCAGGATGCCGTTGTTCAGCACCACCACCGTCACCGGCACCTGCAGGCGGAACAGCGTCTCGAGCTCGGCCCAGGAATGGCCGAAGCCGCCATCGCCCACCAGCGCGACCACGCGCTTGCCCGGCGCGGCCACCTGCGCGCCGATCGCGAGCGGCACGCCCCAGCCGAGGCCGGCCAGGCCGCGCGGCGAGAGGAAGCGCTGACCCGCGCGCTTCGCCGTCATGTAGATGTTGATCCAGTTCGACGAGTAGGAGGCGTCGGCCACCATGATGCCGTCGGCCGGCAGGCGCTTGTCGATCTCGGTCGCGACGCGCTCGGGGCGCACCGGGCCGCCGTCGCGCGTGGTCACGTCCGCGACCAGCTTGCGCCAGCCCTCGACGGCCTTGGCGATGGTCGCCTCCAGGGCCGGGCGCGCGGCGGCGCGGGCCTTGAGGTCCTGCTTCAGCATCGCCTCGCGCAGCGCGGCCAGCGTCAGCTTGGCGTCGCCCGTCAGGCGCAGCGCCTCGTAGTTGCGGCCGATCTCCGACGGATCGGGATCGATGTGGATGTAGCGGGCGTTGCGCGGATAGAGCGTCCAGCTGTCCGTGCCGTTCTGGTTGGTGCGGTTGCCCACCAGCAGCACGACATCCGCCTCGCTGATGAGCGGCTTCAGGTCACGCGAGCGCGCGCCGAGACCCATGGTGTTGCCGACCACGCCGATGGAGAGCGCATGCGTCTCGTCGACGCTGCCCTTGCCCATGAAGGTGGTGGCGACGGGCAGGTGGCCGTCCTGCTGCAGCGCGGCCAGCTCCTGCGCCGCGTCGGAAATGTGGATGCCGCCGCCGGCGATGATCACCGGGCGCTCGGCCTGGGCGAGCAGGGCCGCGGCCTCCTCGATGCGCTTCGGATCGGCCAGCGTGCGGTCCAGCGGGAAGGTGCCGAGGTTGGCGCGGCGGTGCGAGGCGGCGGCCGCCTTCTCCAGCAGCAGGTCGGCCGGCAGCAGCAGCACGGCGGGGCCGGGGCGGCCCGAGGTCGCGGCCGTGAAGGCCATGTCCACGTAGTCTTCCAGGCGGTCGGCGCGGTCGATGCGGCGCACGAACTTCGCCACGCCCTCGAAGAGCTTGACGTGGTCCAGCTCCTGGAAGGCGTTCTTGTCCACCGCGTCGCGCGTCACTTCCTGGACCAGCGCGATGACGGGGATGGAGACCTTCATCGCCTCGGCCAGCGGCGGGACCAGCAGGGTCGCCGCGGGGCCGTTCTGCGCGGTGACGACGCCGACCTTGTGCGAGATGCGCGCATAGCCGTCGGCCATCGTGCCGCCCATGTTCTCCTGACGGTAGACGGTCTGGCTGATGCCGGCATTGGGCGCGGCGAGATGGAAGGCCGAGGGAAGGCTCTGGCCGAAGGTGGTCGTCACGCCGTGGCGGGCGAAGGCCTCGGCCAGGCGAAGGGCAACGGTCGCATTCGGGGTAGCAGAGCCATCGGGCATCGGCGCTTTCCTCCTAGTTGGTGTTGGTGTTTGCAATAACAAACTTGATGTCGCTTGACGGGTCAACCCTGCCTCGCGGAGAATCAGCGCGGATGGACAACTTCGAATTCGAACCGGTCGACCGCGAGGACACGCTTGCGGAGAAGGTCTACCGCCGCCTGCGTGGCGCGCTGGTGGCCGGGCGACTCGTGCCCGGGGAGCGGCTGGTTCACCGGCTGCTCGCCAAGGAGCTCAACGTCAGCCCCACCCCGGTGCGGGAGGCGCTGCTGCGCCTCGTCTCCGAGGGCGCGCTGGAGCTGGACGGGCGCGGCATCGCCTGGGTGCCGCGCCTCGCCGTCGACCGCTACTCCGAGATCATGGAGCTGCGCGTGGAGCTGGAGGGCCGCGCCGCCGCCCGTGCCGCGGAGCTCGCGACCCCCGCGCAGATCGAGATGCTGGAAGCCGTTCAGCAGCGGCTCATCGAGGCCCGCTTCCGGCTCGATGCGCGCACGGTGCTGCTGGAGAATGAGCGCTTCCATTTCGGCGTCATCTCCATCGCCCGCATGCCCGTGCTGCAGCGCGTGGTCGAGAGCCTCTGGGTGCAGGTGGGGCCGACGATCAACCTGCTCTTCAGCGTGCCGCGCCAGACCTCCGCCGAGCGGCATCCGCACGCCGCCTGGCTGAAGGCCATGCACGCGCACAATGCCGCCGACGCCCGCGCCGCGGTGACGCGCGACCTGCGCGAGCATGCGGCCGAGGTGGTGCGCGTGCTGGAGCGCGAGGCGCCCTAGGCCCTCGCCTTTCAAAACCGCGCCCCCGATACTCGCGACGTCGAATCCCTGGGAGTGCAAGATGAGGCGGCTGCTCACGATCCTGACGGAGGGGGCGATGGTCGTCGTCCCGCTGGGCGCCGTGGCGCTGCTTGTCATCGCGATCGTCCGCCGGCTCGCGGCCGCGGCCGATACGGTCGCTCCCGGCTATGTCCATCCGCTGGTCGCGGCCGTCCTGCTGGGGGTGGTGCTGCTGCTGGTGGTGGGGCTGCTGGTCAGCTCCGCGCCGGGAAGGCGCATGCGCCGCTTCCTCGAGGGCTCGATCTTCGATCGCATTCCCGGCTACCGGCTGGCGAAGGTCGTCACCGGCGAGGGGCTGCTCGCCACCGGGAAGGGCAAGGGAATGCGCCCCGCCCTCGCCTCGATCGAGGAGGGCTGGTGCCCCGCAATCGTGACGGAGGAGTTCGCGGACGGGCGGCTCGTGGTCTTCGTGCCAGGCTCGCCCGCGCCCATGTCCGGCACGCTCTACATCTTCACGCCGGAGAGGGTCCGGTTCCTCGACGTGCCGATCCTACCATTCATGCAGAGCGTGGCGGCCTGGGGCCTCGGCCTGCGGGAGCTGCTGGAAAAGGCGGAACAGGCGCGGCCCGCGGAGCCGCCGCCCCTGCCGCCGCCCGCGCCGATCCGGAGCTGACTACTTCGCGCTGAAGCGCTCGACGAGCTGGGCGATCCTCGCCGGGTCGCTCTGTTCCATCACGCGCCGGGCGAAGCGGGCGCAGTCGTCGATGTTGAGGCTGCGGATCGCCTGCTTCACCCGCGGCACCGAACTCGCATTCATCGAGAGCGTGCGCAGCCCGAGGCCGAGCAGCAGCGGCACCAGCTTCGGGTTCCCCGCCATCTCGCCGCAGACCGAGACGGGCATGCGCAGGCGCAGCGCGGCTTCGGTCGCGAACTGCATCAGGCGCAGCACCGCGGGGTGCAGCGGGTCGTAAAGATGGGCGACGTCGATCTCCGCGCGGTCCACCGCCAGCGTGTACATGGCGAGGTCGTTCGTGCCGATCGCGAAGAAATCCGCCTCCAGCGCGATGGCGTCCGCGGCCAGCGCGGCGCCCGGCGTCTCGATCATGGCGCCGAGCGGCGGCAGCTTGTCGGGGATGCTGTCGCCGCGCCGGCGCAGTCGGCGCGCGACGCGCTCGTAGATCTCGCGCGCCTGCGCCACTTCCGAGGGCACGGTCACCATCGGCAGCAGGATCCGAACCTGGCCGAGCGTCGCGACGCGCAGGATGGCGGCGAACTGCTCCTCCAGAAGGTCCGGCTTCTTGAGCAGCAGCCGGATGCCGCGCAGCCCGAGCGCGGGGTTCGGGCCCGTCGGCACCGGCACGCCTTCGGCCAGCGCCTCCATATCCTTCTCGCCGCCCCAGTCGAGCACGCGGATGGTCACGGGATCCTGGCCCATCGCCTCCACGATGCCGCGATAGGCCTGCACCTGCGCGTCCTCGTCGGGCAGATCCTCGCGGTTCATGAAGAGGAACTCGGTCCGCAGCAGGCCGATGCCGACAGCGCCCGCGGCGGCGATCAGCGGCAGCTCGGCCGGGATCTCGAGATTGGCCTGCAGCTCCACCTGCTGGCCGTCGGTCGTCTCGGCGGGCAGGCGGCGCAGCTTGGAGAGGCGCGTGCGCTCCTTCGCCTGGGCGGCGAGGCCCTCCTTGGCGGCGGCCAGCGCCTCGGGCCCCGGATGCAGCGTGAGCGCGCCCGTGGTGCCGTCCAGCACCACCGGGTCGCCACGCCGGGCGGCGGCCGTTAGCCCGTGGCAGCCCAGCACGGCGGGGATGCCGAGGGCGCGCAGCATGATGGCCGTGTGGCCGTCCGCACCACCCTCCTCGGTCGCCACGCCGGCCACGCGGCCGGGCTCCAGCAGCGCGGCATCGGCCGGCGTCAGCTCGTCGGAGATGAGGATGGCGCCCGGCGGCACGTCCTTCAGGCTGCGGAAAGGCGTGGCCAGCAGGTTGCGCGTCAGGCGCCGCCCGATCTCGCGCACCTCGGCGGCGCGGCGGTTCAGCCCGGCCTTGTCGTCGTCCTTCGTCGCGAGAATGGCGGCGGCGATGGCCTCGGCCTCGTCCTGCACGGCGGTCTCGGCCGCCAGCAGCTCGTCGCCGATACGCTTGCGCGCGCCGCGCAACAGGCGCGAATTCCCCAGCATGAGGATATAGGCGTCGAGCAGCGGCTCCAGCTCGGCCTGGGCTTCCTCGGGCAGGACGGAGAGCCGGGTCTTGAGCTTGCCGACCTGCTTGCGCGAAAGGGCGGCGGCGTCGGTGAGGCGCGTGCGCTCCGTCTCGACCTGGTCGGCCGCGATGCGGCGGCGGGGCGCCTCGGCGGGCTCCTCCGTCGTGTCGTAGATCGTCGAGATGACGATGCCGGGCGAAACCGGGATGCCGCGCAGCTTCTGCTCGGCACGGACGAGCGCGCGGCTCGGGCGTCGCGGCCCTTCGGCGGGCCGGGATTCGGGCTTGCCGCTGCCCTCAGTCTTCATGGAAGCCGGCTTCGATCAGCCCGGCTACCGCATCCAGCGCCTCGCGCGCGTCCCAACCCTCAGCCTCCAGCGTCACTTCGCTTCCCTTTCCGGCGCCCAGCATCATGAGCCCCATGATGGAACAGGCGGGCACCGTCTGCCCAGCCCGGCTGAGGGTCAGGCAGGCGGAATAACGCTCAGCCAGCGCAACGAGCTTGGCGGCCGCGCGCGCGTGCAGGCCACGGCTGTTCACGATGGTCAGGGTGCGCTTCAGCACCAGCCCGTCGCCGCCGCAGCCGCACCCCTCTTCCACCGGCGCGGGGGCGGCGTGGATATGGGGGTTATAGCCCTCTTCCGTGGGCCATTCGTTCATGTGTCGTGTCCGTTCTCGGGGGGTTTCGGCAGGACGGCAGCGCCGTTCATCGGCAGGTCGGCCGCGGCGGTGATGTACTTGCGCCCGGCCTTGGCGGCATGGTCGACCGCCTCGGCCAGCGGCTCGCTGCCGCGGATCTTCGCGAGCTTCACGAGCAGCGGCAAATTCACGCCCGCGATCACCTCCACGTTCTTGTGGTCGCAGAGCGAGAAGGCGAGGTTCGACGGCGTCCCGCCGGCGATGTCGGTGAGCAGCACGACGCCGTCGCCCTGGTCGACATCCGCGATGCGCGCGCTGATATCCGCGCGCCGGTTCTCGAGATCGTCCTCGGGGCCGATGCAGACGGTCGCGACCGCCTTCTGGGGGCCCACGACGTGCTCCATGGCGTGGCGCAGCTCGAGCGCCAGGCGGCCATGAGTGACGAGCACCAGGCCAATCATGATGGGGTATTCGCAGTCATCGTCATGGAGGGGCTTTTGACGGCCTTGTCGTGATCGGGGGGTTCGGGGTGCGCGGTGCGGGTTGGGGGGGCCGCCGGCGCGGTGCTCATATCATGTGTCGGGGTCAATTCCCGATGTGTCAGATCCGCACGCCAGCCCTGCTGCCGGAGATGGGCTGTTAACTTTTCCGTGACAAAAACGGAACGATGCCGCCCGCCTGTGCAGCCGAGGGCGATGGTCAGGTACTTCTTCCCCTCGGCCACGTAGCGCGGCAGCAGGGGCTCGATGAAGCCGGTCAGGCGGGTCCAGAATCCAGCGAAATCAGGATCCGCCGCGACATATTCGGCGACCGCCGCGTCACGTCCCGTCAGGGGCTTCAGGACCGGGTCGTAATGCGGGTTGGCCAGGAAGCGCAGGTCGAAGACCAGGTCGGCCTCGCGCGGCAATCCTTTGGGGAAGGCGAAGGACTGGACATGGATCGCCAGGCCGGGCGCCCCCTCCGGCCGGAAACGGCTCTCGATCATGCGGCGCAGATCGGGGAGCGGGAGGTGCGAGGTGTCGAGCACCAGTTCCGCCGCCTCGCGCAGCGGTGCCAGGAGCGCGGCCTCCCGCGCGATGCCGTCCTGCACACGGCTGCCGAGCGGACCGCCCGGCGCGAGAGGGTGGCGGCGGCGCGTCTCGGTGTAGCGGCGGAGCAGGACGTCCTCTTCCGCCGTGGCGAAGACGAGGCTCGGGACGATACCGGGCTCGGCCTTGAGGCGCGCCAGCGCGGCCAGCACCTCCTGCGCGTCGAAGCCGCGGGTGCGCGCGTCGATCCCGACCGCGAGCGGCCCGAAGCTTTCCTCGACCAGGGCGCCGAGAATGGCGAGAGGCGGGTTGTCCACCGACTCGAAGCCCAGATCCTCGAGCGCCCGCAGGATCGACGCCTTGCCGGCGCCGGACATGCCCGTGACCAGCACGAATGGCCGGGATTCCACCGTCACGCGGCGAAGGCTCCGCAATGCATCGTCACGCGCCCCGTCAGCGCGCCCAGCGCCATGGACAGAACCTCCGGCGCGGAGGGCGCGGCGGCGTCGAGGCTGAGCAGCGGCACGGAGACGCCCAGCGCCTGCCAGGTCGCCGGCAAGGGCAGGCGCGCGATCTGGGCCCGCGCCGCGATCCGGGCCACCAGGCGCAGGGGCGCCGCGCGCCAGGCGAGGCCGCCCACCAGCCCAAGGCCGAAGACCTCCATGCGCCCCGCCAGGGCGGCGGGCGGCGCGGCCATGAGGCGGCCTTGATCGCTTTCGAGCATCACCTGATCATCCGCGACGAGACTCCAGCCCCTCGCCATCAGGCGCAGGAGCAAATCCGACTTGCCGCCGCCCGGGGGAGCAAGGATCAAAACCGCCTCGCCGTCCAAAGCTGCACAGCTTGCGTGCTGAAGCATCCGGGCTGCCAAAATGTTTCAACAGATTACTTTATGGCAGGAATGGGGCTCGCTTGAAAGTGCAACCGCGCCACAGGGAAAATCATGCTTCCTGATCGAATCCTTATCACGAATGCCGCGCGCCGCATCACCGCCGACATCCGCCGCACGCCCGTCATCGGCATTCCGGGCTGGGGCCTCCTGAAACTGGAACTCCTGCAGCTCGCCGGCAGTTTCAAGCCCCGGGGCGCCTTCCATCGAATCCGCGCCGCGGGCGCGGGGCCGGCTGGCGTCATCGCCGCCTCGGGCGGGAATCACGGCGTGGCCGTGGCGGCCGCGGCGCAGGCCCTCGGCCTGCGCGCGGAAATCTTCGTCCCGGAGATTTCGGCCGAGGCCAAGCGCGCGCGCATCCGCGCCTTCGGCGCGCATCTCGTGGTCGGCGGCGCGACCTATGACGAGGCCCGCCTGGCCAGCGAGGCGCGCGCGGCCGAGACCGGCGCGCTCATGGTCCATGCCTATGACCAGCCGGAGGTGCTGGCGGGCCAGGGCACGCTGGCGCTGGAATGGGAGGAGCAGTCGCCCGGCCTCACGCATCTTCTGGTGGCGGTGGGCGGCGGTGGGCTGCTGGGCGGCATCGCGGCCTGGCACCGGGCGAACGGCGCGCAGCTCGTGGCCGTGGAGCCCGAGGGCTGCCCCTGCCTGCACGCCGCGCTGGCGGCGGGCCGGCCCGTGCCCGCGCCGGTGGGGGGCGTGGCGGCGGATAGCCTGGGCGCGCGGCAGGTCGGCGGCCTCATGTTCCCGCTGGCGGCCGAGCTTCACGCCGCGGGCCGGCTCACGCCCGTGCTGGTGCCCGACGGCGCCATCCGGGAGGCCCAGCGCATGCTATGGGAAACGGTGCGGGTGGTGGCGGAGCCCGGCGGCGCCACGGCTCTCGCGGCACTTCTCTCCGGGCTCTGGACGCTGCCCCGCGATGCCCGTGTCGGCATCCTGGTCTGCGGCGGCAACACCGATCCCGGCAGCGTCAGCCCTTCTGCCTGAGGGCCGCGAGCTCGGCCCTCAGCTCGGCATTCTCGGCGCGCAGCACCTCGACCTCGCTGCGTCCGGGGGCGCCGGGCTGGAAGGGCGTGAAGAAGCTCATCGCCCGCTCGATCATCTGCATGTTGCGCTGGCCGATCTCCTCCAGGCTGAAGGGGCGCAGCGCCTGCTCCATGCCGCGGCGCATCTCCTCCTGCTGGCGGGCGAAGCCGGTCATTGTCGCTTCGAGGTAGCGCGGGATCACGCCCTGCAGGCTGTCGCCGTAGAAGCCGATGAGCTGGCGCAGGAAGCTCTCGGGCAGCAGGTGGCTGCCCTTGGATTCCTCCTCGACGATGATCTGGGTCAGAACGGAACGGGTAATGTCGTCGCCCGACTTGGCGTCATAGACCACGAAATCCCGTCCCAGGCGCACCATCTGCGCGAGATCCTCGAGCGTGACGTAGCTGCTGCTTTCCGTGTTGTAGAGACGACGGTTCGCGTACTTCTTCACCACGACCGGCGGTGGGCCTGATTTCGTTTCGGCCGTCTGATCGGGCATTTGGCGTCCCCACTATGGCGTTTGCTTCCCAGCGAGCGTAGCACGGGCGCCACGGGATGCGACAACTTCACGCGACCGGTGTGAGATGCAATCACGGGCATGAATGGACCAGCCAGAGGATATCGAACGGCTCGCCGCCGATTGGATCGCGCTTTGGGAGAGCGAGCTCGCCGCGCTCGGCCAGGATGCGGAGCTGGCCGAATCCTGGGCGGCATCGGTCGCGCTCATGGCCGCGTTCTGGCGCGCGCAATCGGCGCATCTGGCCGCCGCCATGAAGTGGCGCGGGCCCGATGAGGAGCCGCCGCGGCCCGCGCCCGCTGCCGCTGCATCTCCTGCTGGGGGCGGCGCGCGGGATGGCGGCGCTGGCGTTCCAGCCGCTCCTCCCGGGGCCAAGCCCCTCGGTGACGGACCCGATGTGGAGCAGCTTCGCGCCCGGCTGGCCGAGCTGGAACGCCGCCTGGCCACGCTCGAAGGCGGGGCGGCAGGAGGCGGAGAGGATCGCCCGCGCCCTCGCAAGCCTCGGACCCGCCGCAAGCCCTGAGCATTTCCGCGCCGCCGTGCTTCGGCGCCTCTGGCGGCAGGATGCGGCGCTGCTCCGCGGCCTCGCCGCCTATCGCCGCCATCCCCATGCGCGCGACCTGCCGGACCCGCCCGTGCTCTGGCGAGAGGGCTCCGCGCGGCTGCTGGATTTCGGCGGCACGGGCCGGCCCGTTCTGTTCGTCCCCTCCCTCGTGAACCGCGCCTATGTGCTGGACCTCGACGAGGGCGGCTCGATGATGCGGTGGCTTGCGGCGAACGGCGTGCGGCCGCTGCTGCTCGACTGGGGCTGGCCAGGCGAGGCCGAGCGCCGCTTCACGCTGACCGACCACATCGCCGGACGGCTGGAGCGCGCGATCCTCGCCGCGCCGCCGGGCCTCGCGCTCGCGGGCTATTGCATGGGCGGGCTGCTGGCGCTCGCCGCCGCGCTGCGCCGGCCCGACCGCGTCTCGGCGCTCGCGCTGCTGGCGACGCCCTGGGATTTCGCCGCCGACCCGCAGGCGCGCGGCCTTTCCCGCCTGCTGCCCGGGCTGGAGCCGATGATGGAGCCGATGGGCGCGCTCGGCGTGGACATGCTGCAGAGCCTCTTCGCGATGCTCGACCCCTACGCCATCCCCGAGAAATTCCGAGCCTTCTCGCGCCTCGACCCCACGAGCGCGCGGGCCCGCCGCTTCGTGGCGCTGGAGGATTGGCTGAATGATGGCGTGCCGCTGGCCGCCCCCGTGGCGCGGGAGACGCTCGGCGGCTGGTATGGCGAGAATACGCCCGGACGCGGCGAATGGGCCGTGGCGGGGCTGCCCGTACGGCCGCGGGACTGGCGGGGGCCGGCCTTCGTCGCCGTGCCCGCGCGCGACCGTATCGTGCCGCCGCCCTCCGCCCTGCCGCTGGCGGCCGCGCTGCCGGCCGCCGCCGTGCATCTGGTGCCGGCGGGGCATATCGGCATGGTGGCGGGCCAGAGTGCCGAGGCCGCGCTGTGGCGGCCCCTGCGCGACTGGATCGCTGGCGTCTGATCCGCCGAGGCGGTGGTATCGCCGAGGCCGTGAATCAGCCGTGCCAGCCGCTCTAGGCCGCGCTCGCGCGGTCCCGCTGCACCCGGTAGGAGGAGGGATCGAGGATCCGCGAGCCCTCGGGATTGGTGTCGGAGAACTCGAAGACCGGCCCTTCCCAGGCGCCGAAGTCGATCGGCCCCGAGGTGTCGTTGTAGTATTGCGTGTCCTGTCCTGCGATCACCCGCGCGCCGGTCGTCAGCGCGAGATAGCCGCAGAACCGCCTTCCATCCGCGCGCGTGCCGATATTGCCCTGGTAGGTTTCCGCCGGCGCGCAAGCGAAGACGACGATCTCGTCCACCAGCCCCTTCCACCGGCTCGTCAGCCCATAGTTGAAGAGGTTGAGCCCCTCGCGCCCAAGCTGCAGGCCGAAGCCCCCATGGGCGGTGGGGATGGTCATCCCGGAACCCAGGTCGGAATGGCCCTCATAGCCGTGGCAGAGGATATGAAGCCGGTCGAGCTTGCGGACCTGCCGCGCCCGCCTCGCCACCACCTCGACGATGTGGTGGATCGACGTCTTGTCGTTCACCTGCATGACGAAGTTGTAGTAGGCCGGCGTCTGTCCGCTGAGGCGCCGGTCGTGGATCACCATGGATGGCATAGCATGCTCCTCCGAGTGGAGCGGGCAGCCTATCCGCCCCGGCCGGCGGATTTCATGCGTCGCAATGTATCGTCTGTCGCTCGACTCGACGCCGTCCCGCCCCACATGCGATGAGTCGAGGAATTCCCCGGGGAGTGGACCCATGACTGACATCGTCATCGCTTCGGCCGCGCGCACGCCGGTCGGCAGTTTCAACGGCGCCTTCGCCAGCCTTCCCGCCCATGAGCTCGGCCGCGTCGCCATCGAGGCCGCGCTGAGCCGCGCGGGCGTCGCCGCCGCCGATGTGGACGAGGTGATCCTCGGCCAGATCCTCACCGCCAATGCCGGGCAGAACCCGGCCCGCCAGGCCGCCGTGAACGCCGGCATCCCCGTCGAGCGGACCGCCTTCGGCATCAACCAGCTCTGCGGCTCGGGCCTGCGCGCCGTGGCGCTCGCCGCCCAGCAGATCGCGACCGGCGATGCCAAGATCGTCGTCGCGGGCGGGCAGGAGAGCATGAGCCAGGCGCCGCACGCGCAGAACCTGCGCGGCGGCCAGAAGATGGGCAGCCTCGAATTCACCGACACGATGCTCAAGGACGGGCTGTGGGATGCGTTCCACGGCTATCACATGGGCAACACGGCCGAGAACGTGGCCCAGAAATTCCAGCTGACCCGCGCCGAGCAGGACGCCTTCGCCGCGGCCTCGCAGCAGAAGGCGGGCGACGCGCAGAAGGCCGGCCGATTCAAGGACGAGATCGCTCCCGTCACGGTAAAGGGCCGCAAGGGCGACGTGGTGGTGGAGGCCGACGAGTATCCGAAGCCCGAGACGACGGCCGAGGTGCTGGCCAAGCTGCGCCCCGCCTTCGCGAAGGACGGTACGGTCACGGCCGGCAACGCCTCGGGCATCAACGACGGCGCGGCCGCGCTGGTGGTGATGTCGGCCGATGAGGCGAAGAAGCGCGGCATCAAGCCGCTGGCCAAGATCGTCTCCTGGGCGACGGCGGGCGTGGATCCCTCGATCATGGGCACGGGCCCCATCCCGGCGAGCCGCAAGGCGCTGGCGAAGGCGGGCTGGACGGTCGGCGACCTCGACCTCATTGAGGCCAATGAGGCCTTCGCCGCGCAGGCCTGCGCCGTGAACAAGGACATGGGCTGGGATACGTCGAAGGTGAACGTGAATGGCGGCGCCATCGCGCTCGGCCATCCCATCGGCGCCAGCGGCGCGCGCGTGCTGACGACGCTGCTCTACGAGATGCAGCGCCGCGGCGCCAAGAAGGGCCTGGCCACGCTGTGCATCGGCGGCGGCATGGGCGTCGCGATGTGCGTCGAGAGCGTCTGACGCCGCTCAACGCCTGAACATGCAAAAGGGGAGGGCGCGTGCCCTCCCCTTCTTCATTCCGGGAAGCCGGATCAGCCGGCGCCGAGCGCCACGTCAATCTGGCGAACCGCCTCGCTGCGGTTGCGCTGGCGCAGCGCCTCACGGGCGCTGGAAATCGCGGCCACGCGGGGCTGCGCGCTCGGCTCGCCCGCGCGGACGGGCTCGGTGCTGCGCGTCAGCAGGCGGGATTCCGCGCGTTCCAGGAACTCGTTGGCCTGGCCCAGCTGGCCGCGGTTGATGGCGAGTTTCGCCTGGTTCAGCCAGTCATGCACGCCCTCGGCGCCCATGGCGTCGGCCGCACGGCCCACCTGGTTCTGGTGGGTGACCGACGGCGTTCCGGGATTGCCGCGCTCCCGCTGCATCTCCGTCATCGCCGGGTCAGCGCTGCGGTGCATCGGCGACATGGGCTGCGTCTGCGCGAAGGCCGGGGCGGCGATGGCGATCGTGCCGAGGGCCGCATAGATCCAGGAAATCTTCCGCATGGGGTTTCTCCTTTCGAAGCTGGGGGCGGACACGCGTCTGCGCGTCCGTCGGCCACGTTCGGAATGTGGCGCACCGCCTCGGCATGGAGGCGGTCGCCGGAGAAACGCCCCGGCGGCGGCCGGGTTGCCCCATCAGCCGATCAGCAGCACCGCCAGCATCAGCACGCCGAGCGCGATGCGGTACCAGCCGAAGGGCGTGAAGCCGATGCGGCCAATGACGGAAAGCACCCAGCGTACCGTCACCAGCGCCACCACGAAGGCGACGACGAAGCCGATGGCGATCTGCGACATGCCGTCGAAGGAAAGCTCGTGCCGCGCCTTCAGCAGCGAATAGGCCGTGGCGGCGAGCATGGTCGGGATGGCGAGGATGAAGCTGAACTCCGCCGCCGTCTTGCGGTCCACGCCGCAGAGCAGCGCCGTGATGATCGTGGCGCCCGAGCGCGAGGTGCCCGGGATCATCGCCAGCGCCTGACCGAAGCCGATCAGCACGGCGGCGAGCGGGCCGATCTCCGGCACGGAATGGATGCTGGGGTTCGGCATGGCGCGCTCGATCGCGATGATCGCGACGCCGCCCAGGATCAGCGCCACGCAGACCACATAGGGGTTGAACAGCAGCGAGGTGATCGTGCCGTGCAGGGCGCCGCCGATCACCATCGCCGGCAGGAAGGCCAGCAGGATGTTCAGCGCGAAGTAACGCTGCGGCGAGCGCGGCCGCCACATGTTCACCGCGACATCGAGCAGCTTGCGCCAGAACACGACGATGACCGCGAGGATCGCCCCGAGCTGGATCGAGATCTCGAAGACCTTGCCTGGCGGCCCCTGGAAGCCCAGCAGCTCGCCCAGCAGGATCAGGTGACCGGTGGAGGAGATGGGCAGGAACTCGGTCAGCCCCTCCACGAGGCCCATCAGCACGGCATCGAACATGCGTCAGTCTTCCTTTTCCGCGGCGGGCTCGGTGAGGACGAGGTCGTCGCGATGAATGATCTCGTCGCGCCCGCGCCAGCCCAGGAGCGCCTCGATTTCGGCACTGCGATGGCCGGCGATGCGCGCCGCGTCCGCCGCGTCGTAGGCGGAGAGGCCGCGCGCGAGCTCTCGCCCCGCCTCGTCCCGCACGCTCACCGGGTCCCCGCGCGAGAAATCGCCCGTCACCGCCCGCACGCCGGCCGGCAGCAGGGAGCCGCCGCGATGGAGCGCCCGCGCCGCGCCGGCATCGACCGTAAGCGTGCCGTGCGGCAGCAGGGAGCCGCCGATCCAGCGCTTGCGCGCCGTGCGGCCCTCGGGTGAGGGCAGGAACCAGGTGCAGCGCTCGCCCGCCTCCAGCCGCTTCAGCGGATGCGGGGCGGCGCCCAGCGCGATGGCCATGGAGCAGCCGGCATCGGTCGCGATGCGCGCCGCGATCAGCTTGGTGCGCATGCCGCCGGAGGAATAGCCGGGCGGGGGATCGCCCCCCATGGCCATGATCTCGTCCGTCAGGCGCTCGACGACCGGCAGATGCTCCGCCTTCGGATCCTTGCGCGGATCGGCCGTGTAGAGCCCGTCGATATCGGAGAAGAGGATCAGCGCATCGGCCGAGATCATCGCCGCCACGCGCGCGGCGAGGCGGTCATTGTCGCCGAAGCGGATCTCGGCGGTCGTAACGGTGTCGTTCTCGTTGATGACCGGCACGCAGCCGAACTCGGCCAGCGTCGCCAGCGTCGCACGCGCATTGAGGTAGCGGCGGCGGTCCTCGGTATCCTCCAGCGTCAGCAGCAGCTGCGCGGCGCGCAGCCCATGCGCCGCGAGCGCCGCGTCCCAGGAACCCGCGAGGCGGATCTGCCCCACGGCGGCGGCGGCCTGCTTCTCCTCCAGCCGCAGCACCTTGCGCGTGAGGCCGAGCTTGCCGCGGGCCAGCGCCTGGGCCCCCGAGGAAACGACGACGACCTCGACGCCCCGCGCCTTCAGCGCGGCGATATCGGCGGCAAGGCTGTCGAGCCAGACGGCCCGCGGCTCCCCCCGCTCGACGAGCAGGGCGGAGCCGATCTTCACGACGATGCGTCGGGCCTGGGCGAAGGGTGACATGGTCTGGTCTGTGAGCGTTTTGCCGGAACTGGGCAAGACACCCCCCTCGCCACCGCCGGAACTTGTTCCTACTCTTCGCCGATGCGCACGATTCCGGTCCTGATGACGCTGCTTTTTCTTGCCGGATGCGAGGCGAATTCCTTTTGGCCCGCCCTGCCCTTCTCGGGCGAACCCGATCGCATGGCCATCGCCGCCGCCGAGAGCGGCGAGATCGAGCCGGATGCGCAGCAGATCCGCTTCCGCATCGGGCGGCGCCAGGCCACCGCCGTGCTCATCCAGCGGCAGGGCGAGCGGCGCATGTGGCGGGCGCCCGGCGGCGTGGTGGTGGCCACCGATGGCGCGCGCGTGGTCGCGACCGCGGGTCTGCCGCAGATCGTGACCGGCACGCGCTTCGACGGGCCCGACCCTCTGGAAGATCCGCGCGCCCTGCTGGACCGCAGCGCCGAGGCGCGGCGCCTGGTGGACGTCTCCGGCGCCTCGCGCGATCCGGCCAGCATGCGCTTCGGCCTCGCCTTCGACTGCCGGCTGCGCGCGGACCGGACGGAGGACAACGACATTGTGGTGGTCGAGCGCTGCCGCGTGCCGGGACAGTCCACCGTCACCAACCGCTTCTGGGCCGACGAGAACGGGCGCATCGGCTATGCCGAGCAATGGGCTGGCCCTGGGATGGGGCTGCTGGCGCTGGATTTCGATTAGCCGAATCCTGTAGCATCGCCTCGTCGCGCTTCGGGGGAAGCGCGCAGGGGGTTCTTTTCCAGTGCCGATCGCAAGCATTCCGCCGTCGCGGCGTGGCGTGCTGTGTCTCATCACCCTGCTGTCGCTCGCGGGCTGCGGCAGCACGCCCAGGCGCAGGCCCACCATCGCGGGCGTGCCCGATCCGGGCCCGTCGCTCGACCTCTCCTGCGTTCCCTACGCGCGGCAGCGTTCGGGCATCGACCTGCGCGGCGACGCCTGGCAGTGGTGGACCGCCGCGGAAGGCCGCTACCAGCGCGGCCAGAGGCCGGCGCGGGGCTCCGTGCTCGTGATCGCGCGCACGCGCCGCCTCCCCTCGGGGCACCTCGCCGTCGTCTCGCGCATTGTCTCGCCAAGGGAGATCCGGGTGGACCACGCGAACTGGGCCAACGGCTCGGGCCGGGGCCGCGTGGCGCGCGACCAGCCGGTGCTCGACGTCTCGCCGAACAATGACTGGACGGCCGTTCGCGTCTGGTATCCAGGCGCGGCGGACTACGGCAATACCGTTTTCGCAAGCCAGGGCTTCATCCACCCCCGGCTCGATTTCGCGGGAAGATGAGGGCATAACCGATCCAATCCCGGAGGATCGTAATGCCCGCCCATCGCCGCGCCGTTCTTGCCGTTCCCGCCTTGGCCCTGGGCGCCGGTGCCGCGCAGGCGCAACAGGCGTGGCCGGACCGGCCCGTGCGCCTGATCGTGAGCTTCCCCGGCGGCTCCACGCCCGATATCGCGGCCCGCGCCGTGGCCGGGCATTTCGCCCAGGTCTTCGGGCAGCCCTTCGTGGTGGACAACCGCGCGGGCGGCGGCGGCACCATCGGCGCCGAGGCGGCGGCGCGCGCGACGGATGGCCACAGCTTCGGCGTCACCATCGGCGGCCCCGGCTCCATCGCGAAGATCCTGAACCCGCAGCTCGGCTACGATCCGGTGCGCGACCTCGTGCCCGTCTCGCTGCTCGCACGCATGCCCTTCGTGCTGGCGGTGAACCCCAGCGTGCCGGTGCACAACGTCTCGGAGCTGATCGCATATGCGAAGGCCAATCCGGGCAAGCTGAACTACGGCTCGGTCGGCGCGGGCAGCACCGGCCATATGCTGGTGGCCGAGATGGCGGCGCGCCACGGCCTCGACATGACGCACGTGCCCTATCGCTCCGTGCCGCAATCCGTGACGGAGATCGTGGCGGGGCGCATCCAGCTCATGGCCGCGGCCGCCGGTTCGGTCCTCGCGCAGGCGCAGCAGGGCCAGGTGCGCGCCATCGGCGTCTCGGGCGACCGGCGCATGAGCCAGATCCCGGACGTGCCCCTGCTGACCGAACAGGGCGAGCCGGGCCAGGGCGTCTATGCCTGGATCGGCCTCTTCGCGCCCGTCGGCACGCCGCCCCAGCGCATCGAGCGCCTGGCGGCCGAGGCAGGCCGCGCCCTCTCGACCCCGGAGACGGGCCGCGTGCTGGAGACGGCGGGCTTCGAGCCGCTGGGCACGCCCCCCGCCGCCCTCGCCGCGCTGATCCGCGACGAGGTGGCGCATTGGGGGCCCGTCATCGATCGGCTGAACATCCGCCCCGAGAGCTGAGGGCGCCCGCGCCCCTTTAGTTCAACGCGCGATCCACGGCACGGCCCGCGCGTTCGGCCGGGCCGCTCGGCGGATCCACGGCATCGCGGATCCGTTCGCCCGCGCGGTCGAGCTCGCGCCCGGCCCGCTCGGCAGGGCCGGCGGGCTTGTCGCAGGCGGCGAGGCCAAGGCCGAGAGCCGCCACGGGAAGAAGAAGCAGGAAGCGTCGCATAAGGGGTTCCCTGAATGTGAAAGAACGCTGCCTGGGGAACGCCCGCATGCCTGCGAAGGTTGCCTTATATGGATGGGAAACCTCGCCACGCTGCGATGCGTTCGGTTTCCCAACGTTGCACTCATGGAGAAGCGGCCCTGCGAAGGTCCTGTTTCGACCGCATTTCCGGCGTGAACTGCAGCGGATGGATGGAAGGAAGAACGAGATGGAACGCCGTCGCATGATTTTGATGGGCCTCGCGGGCGCGGCCGTCGCCGCGCTGGGCGTGCGGCCGGCTGCCGCGGCCATCGGCAATGTCGTGGGTGCCGCCGTGCCCCCGCCCGGGGCCGAGCCCGTGCAGTGGGGCCCGCCGCCCGGCCCGCCGCCGGGCCATCCGCCTGGTCCGCCGCCGGGCTATGGCCCCCCGCCGGGGCCCCCGCCCGGCCATTGGCGCCGCGGGCGGCGTTGCTGGAACGAGACGCGCCGCGTCCGCTACCACGACCAGTGGGGGCGCCCCTATTGGCGCAACGTCACCCGTCGCGTCTGCCGCTGATTTCGACCCGGGGCGCGCGGGGGGCATTGCGTCCCGCGCGCGCTTGCACCACATGGAAGTCGGTGGGACGCGATCCGGAGGCCGGATCGCATGCCAGGGCCGGCCGATGGGGCCAGGCTGATGGCCCCCCGGGGCATCGCGGCTTCTGTTCGAGGCCAAGATGCTCTAGGTTCCGCACCATTACATAAGCTCCACGGGATCGAGGCGCGACGATGGGTTCCTTCAGCATCTGGCATTGGTTGATCGTCCTGATGGTTGTCCTGCTGCTGTTCGGCAGCGGCAAGATCAGCGGCCTCATGGGCGACCTGGCCAAGGGCATCAAATCCTTCAAGGCGAACATCAAGGAGGACGAGCCCGCTCGCGACGCCTCCATGGCCGCCGAGAGTGCGCCGCCCGCCGGCAGCATTCCTGGCCCGCAGCAGGCTGCGACGACCGCGCAGCCCGCCGCCACCAACACGACGGGCCGCCCCGCGGCCTGATTCACCTCCGGCCCGGGCGCCCCTCGCCCCGGGCCGCTCGGCGGGCTCGACATGCGCTCCATTCCGGAAATGGCGACCGAGGCGATCCGCGCCGCCGGCCGGCGGATGGACGCGCTCGGCTGGGTGCCGGCGACGGCCGGCAACATCTCCGTCCGCCTGCCGGATGGCCGCGTCGCCATCACGCGCTCCGGCTTTCACAAGGGCTTCATCCCGGAAGACGGGGTGATGGCCGTGGACCTGGACGGCCGCGCGGAGGACAGCAACCTCCGCCCCTCGGCCGAGACCGGATTGCATTGCGGCATCTATCGCCGCTTTCCCGAAGCGGGCGCCGCCCTGCATGGCCATTCCGTCCCCGCGACCGTGCTCTCGCGCCTGTCGGGCGATGCCATCGCGCTCGCCGGATATGAATTGTTGAAGGCATTTCCGGGCCTGCCGACGCATGAGGCCGCGATCCGCCTGCCCGTGGTCGACAATGACCAGGATATTCCCCGGCTTCAGGCCCGCGTGACGCAGGCCTGGGATGCCGACCCCGCCCATCCTCCGGGCTACCTCATCCGCGGCCATGGACTATATGTCTGGGCCGGCGATATGCCGGGGGCGCTGATGCGCCTCGAAGCCCTGGAATTCATGCTCGCCTGCGAGCTGGAAGCACGGAGATTGCGCCCATGAGCCGCTTGACCGTCTGGGATGCCGCCACGCAGGCAGAGCTCCTGAAGACCGAGGACCCTGCGAAGATCGCGGAGGCCCTCGCCCCTATCGGCGTGCGCTTCGAGCGATGGCCGGTGGCCGACCTGCCGCCCGGCGCCTCGGCCGAGGAGGTGCTCGAGGCCTATCGCCCGAAGCTCGACGCGCTCCTGAAGGAGTCGAAGGCCGGGACCGCCGACGTGATCCGCCTCACGGCCGACAATCCGCAGAAGGACGCGATCCGGCAGAAGTTCCTGTCGGAGCACATCCATACCGAGGACGAGGTCCGCTTCTTCCATGAGGGCGCGGGCAATTTCGTGATGCATGTGGACGGCAAGGTCTTCGACGCGCATTGCACGCGGGGCGACCTGATCTCGGTGCCGGCGAACACCAAGCACTGGTTCGACAGCGGCCTGAACCCGCATGTCACGGCGCTGCGCGTCTTCACCGACACCACGGGCTGGACGCCGCACTACACCGGCACCGACATGGCCGACAAGTTTCCGGTCGTGGTCGGATAGCCGCGTGTCGGGTGGGATCACGCATGTCCTGACGGACATCGAGGGGACCACCACCGCCATCGCCTTCGTCCATCGCAGCCTCTTCCCCTACGCGGCCTCCGCGCTCGAGGGGTTCCTGGCGCGGCATGGCGGCGAGGCGGAGGTGGCGGCGGCGCTTGCCGAGGTGCCGGGCGAGGACAAGCTCGCGCAGCTGCGTGCCTGGATGGCGGCCGACGCCAAGGTCACGCCCCTCAAGACGCTGCAGGGCCTCATCTGGCGCGAGGGCTACAAGGCCGGCGAGCTGAAGGGCCATCTCTGGCCCGATGTGCCCGGCGCGCTGCGGGAATGGCACGCCCGCGGCCTGCATCTCGCCATCTATTCCTCGGGCAGCGAGGAAGCGCAGCGCCTCATCGTCCGCCATTCCGAGGCGGGGGATCTGGAGCCCCTCTTCGAGGGCTTCTTCGACACGCGCATGGGCATGAAGCGCGAGGCCGCGAGCTACGCCAACATCGCCCGGGCCTGGGGCGTGGAGCCGGCGCGCATCCTCTTCCTGTCCGATGTCGCGGAGGAGCTGGACGCGGCGCGCGAGGCGGGCCTCGCGACCTGCCAGCTCGTCCGTGCCGAGGATGGCACCAGGCCCTCCGGCCGCCATCCCGAGGCCCATGATTTCACGGAGGTGACGCCGCTTCTCGCGGCGTGACAGCCTACCCCCTCTCAACCGCCTACGTCGCGCGGAGCGCCGCCCATGCTGACGACCTACACCGTCGAGAACGGCCAACTCGCGATGCGCGAAGGCGTGCACGACGCCCAGTCCCTTCGCCAGGCCATCTGGATCGACCTGATGCAGCCGACGCGCGACGAGGAGAACGCCGTCCAGAACGCGCTCGGCCTCGAAATCCCGACGCGCGAGGAAATGCAGGAGATCGAAAGCTCCTCGCGCCTCTATCGCGAGGGGGAGTCGCTCGTCCTCACCGCCAACTTCCTCTACGGCGTGGAGACGGGGGAATTCAGCTCGACGCCGATCTCCTTCGTGCTGGCCTACAACTCGCTCGTCACCGTGCGCTACGCCACGCCCAAGGCCTTCCCGGTCTTCGCCGCGCGCTGCCAGAAATCGCCCTCGCTGCTCAACAGCGGCGACGCGGTGATGCTGCATCTCTTCGAGCAGATCGTGGACCGCCTCGCCGACATCCTGGAGCGCATCGGCGCCGACATGGACCGCGCGAGCCACGCCGCCTTCCGCCGCGGCAAGCCGGGCGAGGTGACGCTCGGCCAGAACGACCTGAAGGAGACGCTGGTCACCCTCGGCCAGGTTGGTGAAGTCACGACGCGCGCCTCGGAGACGCTGCTCGGCCTCAACCGGATCCTGACCTTCGTGGGCGCCGAGAAGGCGACGGCCGTGCGCAAGGAGAACCAGGGCACCATCAAGACGCTGGTCCGCGACGTGCGCTCCCTGGTCGAGCACGCGAACTTCCTCAACAACAAGGCGACCTTCCTGCTGGATGCCGTGCTCGGCATCATCAATGTCGAGCAGACGAACATCATCAAGACCTTCACGGTCGTGAGCGTGGCGCTGATGCCGCCGACGCTGATCGCCAGCATCTACGGCATGAACTTCCAGCACATGCCCGAGCTGGAATGGGTGAGCGGCTATCCGCTCGCGCTCATCCTCATGGTCGCGACCGCGGTGGTGCCGGTCTGGTACTTCAAGCGGAAGGGCTGGCTCTGACACTCCCCGGCTTCGACGCGGCCTTCCGCGAGCAGCTCGACCTGCTGCTGCGCTGGCGGCGCGACGTGCGGCACTTCCGCCGCGACCCCTTGCCGGAAGGCACGCTCGAAGCCCTGGTGGAGCGCGCCTGCCTCGCGCCGTCGGTCGGCAACAGCCAGCCCTGGCGGTTCGTGGCGGTGGACAGCCCCGGTTGCCGTGCCGCGATCCGCGCCGAATTCGAGGAATGCAACGCCGCCGCCCTGGCCGCGCAGCCGGAGGAGCGCCAGGCCGCCTATGCCGCGCTCAAGCTCGCGGGGCTGCAGGAGGCGCCGGTCCACCTCGCCGTCTTCTGCGACGAGCAGACGCGGACCGGCCATGGTCTGGGCCGCGCGACCATGCCCGAGACCTTGCGCGCTTCCGCCATGGGCGCGGTGCTGACGCTCTGGCTCGCTGCCCGCGCGCGCGGGATCGGTGTGGGATGGGTCTCCATCCTGCGCGCCGGGCGCGTGGCGGCGATCCTGGACGTGCCCGGGAGCTGGGCACTGACCGCCTATCTCTGCCTCGGCTATCCGGAGCGCGAGGAAGAGACGCCGGAACTGGACCGGAGGGGCTGGCAGGGCCGCGACCCGGAGGCCGGGCGCATCCTCAGGCGTTGACCGCCTTGACCGCCGCAGCCGCGCCCGGCTTCATCGCGGCCTGACCAGGAGTCGCCGATGGCCGCCACCCACCATGTTTCCGCCACCCCTCAGACCATCCGCTGGGGCACCTTCGACGCCAGCTACAAGCCCGTGCTGGAGGTGGAGAGCGGCGACCTCGTGGTGCTGCAATGCGTCTCCGGCGCGCCGGACGTGATCGCCGAGGCCGTGGCGCTCGGCCTCAACATCCCGCCGGCCCTGACCGCCATCCACGCCAGCAACCCGCCGCGCCTCGGTCCGCACATCCTGACCGGCCCCGTCGCCGTGAAGGGCGCCAAGCCCGGCGACGTGCTGCGCGTGGATATCGAGAAGATCGAGCTCGGCGCCGAATGGGGCTTCTGCGGCTTTCGCCCGCTCGGCGGCACGCTGCCGGAGGATTTCCCCTACCGCCGCATGCTCCACATCCCGGTGGACCATGAGAAGCGCACAGGCCACGTGCCGGTCGGCCCCGGCATCGACCTGCCGCTCTCGCCCTTCTTCGGCGTGATGGGCGTGGCCCCGCCGCCGGAATGGGGCGCGATCTCGACCAAGGAGCCGCGCGCCCATGGCGGCAACCTGGACAACAAGGAGATCGGCGAGGGCGCCACGCTCTTCCTGCCGGTGCATGTCGAGGGCGGGCTCTTCTCCGCCGGCGACGGCCATGGGGTGCAGGGCGACGGCGAGGTCTGCATCAACGCGCTGGAGATGTGCCTCACCGGCCATTTCCGCCTGACGGTGGAGAAGGATGCCGGCCTGCTCTACCCGCGCGCCGAGACCAAGACGCATTTCATCACCATGGGGATGCACGAGGATCTCGACGAGGCGATGAAGAAGGCCCTGCGCGAGATGATCGGCTTCATCACCAGCCGCACCAACCTCAGCGCGGCGGACGCCTACCAGTTCTGCTCGCTGGCCGTGGATTTCCACGTGACGCAGACCGTGAACGGCGAGAAGGGCGTGCACGGGCTGCTGAAGAAGGGCCTGCTCTTCTAGCCCCTCGAACGCCGGGCGCGCGCGCTGCGCGCGCTTGGCTCCGCCGCCTTTCGCGGCCGTGTGATCCTGGGAAGTGAAGCCGGGCGCCGGGCCTGCCGGCGCCCGGGCCCCCTCAGCGCATCGGCAGGGCGTACATCAGGCCGCCATTGGTCCAGAGGTTGTTCTGGGCACGCGGCAGGCCGACCGGCGTGCGCTCGCCCATGGTGCGCTCATAAAGCTCGCCATAATTGCCGATGGCGCGGATCGCGTTATAGGCCCAGGCCGGGTCCAGCTTCAGCGACTGGCCGAGCTCGGGCGTCGCGCCCAGCAGGCGGCGGACGCTGGCATTGGTGCTGGTGCGGCGCATCTCCTCGGCGTTCGCCGCCGTCACGCCCAGCTCCTCCGCCTCGATCAGCGCATAGGTGTACCAGCGCACGAGGTCGAACCACTCGTCGTCGCCCCGGCGGATATAGGCCGCGTAGGGTTCCTTGCTGAAGCGCTCCGGCAGCACGACCCAGTCGCCCGGCGTCTGCATGGTCGAGCGCGTGGCGGCAAGCTGCGAAGCATCGGTGCCGAAGGCATCGCAGCGCCCGGCCTGCAGCGCGGCGGCCGCCTGGTCCGTGCGCTCGAACACCACGGGGGTGAAGGGCACGTTGACGCTGCGGAAGTAGTCCGCCGTCACCTGCTCGTTGGTCGTGCCCTGGATCAGGCAGATCGTCGCGCCGCCCAGGTCCCGCACGCGCTGCACGTTCAGGCTCTTGCGGACCATGAAGCCATGGCCGTCATAGAAATAGGTGACGGTGTGGCGCAGGCCGAGCGTGGTGTCGCGCAGCATGGTCTGCGTGCTGCCGCGGATGAGCACGTCGATCTCGCCCGAGCCCAGCGCGGTGAAGCGCGTCGAGGCCGTCAGCGGCACGAAGCGGATCTTGTTGATGTCGTTGAAGATGGCGACGGCCAGGCCGCGGCACATATCGACCTCGAGCCCCTGCCACACGCCCCGGCTGTCGGGCAGCGACATGCCGGCATTGCCGGTGTGGATGCCGCAGACGAGCTGGCCTCGCTGGCGGATCTGGTCGAGCGTGGGGCCGGCCTGGGCAGCGGCGCCCATCGCAACGGCGAATGCCGCGGCGAGCGCGGCACGGATATTCCATTTCATTCTGGCGATCCTGGTCCCTGTGGTAGTCCCCGGATGCTCGGCAGGCATCCGGGGGAAGTCAACATATGCGTGTGTTGCGTTGCGGTGACGGCCAGCTCAACGCATCGGCAGCGCGTACATCAGGCCGCCATTGGTCCAGAGATTGTTCGGGCCGCGCGGCAGGCCGACCGGCGTGCGCTCACCCATGGTGCGCTCATAGAGCTCGCCGTAATTGCCGATGGCGCGGATCGCGTTGTAGGCCCAGGCCGGGTCCAGCTTCAGCGACTGGCCGAGCTCCGGCGTCGCGCCCAGCAGGCGGCGCGTGTTGGCGTTGGTGCTGGTGCGGCGCATCTCTTCCGCATTGGCCTGGGTCACGCCCTGCTCCTCGGCCTCGATGAGCGCGGTGGTGTACCAGCGCACCACGTCGAACCACTCGTCGTCGCCGCGGCGGATGTAGGCGCCGTAGGGCTCCTTGCTGAAGCGCTCGGGCAGGATCTCCCAGTCGGCGGGCGTCTGCATGGTCGAGCGCACGGCCGCGAGCTGCGAGGCGTCGGTGCCGAAGGCGTCGCAGCGCCCGGCCTGCAGCGCGGCCTGCGCCTGGTCCGTGCGCTCGAAGACCACGGGGCGGAACTGCACGTTCACGCTGCGGAAGTAGTCCGCTGTCACCTGCTCGTTGGTCGTGCCCTGCACGAGGCAGATGGCCGCGCCCGCCATGTCGCGCACCCGCTGCACGCCGAGGCTCTTGCGGACCATGAAGCCGTGGCCGTCGTAGAAGTAGGTGGTGGCATGGCGCAGGCCGAGCGTGGTGTCGCGCAGCATGGTCTGCGTGCTGGTGCGGAAGAGCACATCCACCTCGCCCGAGCCGAGCGCGGTGAAGCGCGTCGAGGAGGAGAGCGGGATGAACCGCACCTTCGAGATGTCGTTGAAGATCGCGACGGCGAGGCCGCGGCAGAGATCCACGTCCAGGCCCTGCCACACGCCACGGCTATCGGGCAGCGAGAAGCCCGCGACGCCGGTGCCGATGCCGCAGTTCACGGCCCCGCGGGCACGGATCTGGTCGAGCGTCGGGCCGGCCTGGGCGCCGGCGCCAAAGGTCACGGCAAAGGCCGCGACGAGCGCGGCGCGAATGTTCCATTTCATGTTCTTGACCACCCAATCCCTGTATTGGCGGAAAGGATGGTCGCGGGGTGCGTGGCGCAGCGTCAACGCGGGAATCCGGCAGGCCAGCAGGGTCGTTTCGCCATTGCCGCCGCATTTGCGCTCGCGGCGCCGCAGGAGCGCCGCGAAATTGTGCAGCCCGGAAAACTTCGGCCCGAGGCGAGCCTCGGGCCGGGAGCGCAGAGCCAGCCGCGCGGAGCCCGCGCCCGGCGTCTGGGGCTTACCGGAAGGGCGGGGCGTAGAGCAGGCCGCCGCGCGTCCAGATCTCGTTCTGCGCGCGCGGCATCGCCAGCGGCGTGGTTGGGCCGAGGCTGCGGTTGTAGAGCTCGCCGTAATTGCCGATCGCACGGATGGCGTTGAAAGCCCAAGCCGGATCGAGGCCCATGCCCTGGCCCACCTCGGGCACCGCGCCCAGCAGGCGGCGGACGTTCGCGTCCTGCGAGGTGCGTCGCATCTCCTCGGCATTCGCCGCCGTCACGCCCTGCTCCTCGGCCTCGATGAGCGCGAAGGTGAACCAGCGCAGGATCTCGAACCACCGCTCGTCGCCACGGCGGATCACGGCGGTGTAGGGCTCCTTCGAGAAGCGCTCGGGCAGGATCACCCAGTCATTCGGGTTGGGCAGGGCCGAGCGCATGGCGGCGAGGCCCGAGGCGTCGAAGCCGAAGGCATCGCAACGGCCGGCGGAGAGGGCGGCCAGCACCTGCTCGTTCTGCTCCAGCAGCACGGGGCGGAACTGCAGGTTCTGGCTGCGGAAGTATTCCGCCGTGATCTGCTCGTTGGTCGTGCCGGGATTCAGGCAGATGGTCGCGCCGGCCAGGCCGCGCACGTTCTGCACATTGGCGTCGCGCCGCGCCATGAAGCCATGGCCGTCATAGAAATACGGCTCGACGAAGCGCAGGCCGAGCGTGGTGTCGCGCAGCACGGTCATGGTGCTGGTGAGGAAGAGGAGGTCCACCTCGCCCGCGTTCAGCGCGGTGAAGCGCGTGGCGAAGGAGAGCGGCACGAAGCGCACCTTGGTCGCGTCGCCGAAGATCGAGGCGGAGAGGCCGCGGCAAAGATCGGCCACCATGCCGCGATACTCGCCGCGGCTGTCGATGGTGGTGAAGCCCGGGGTCTGGGCGTTGACGCCGCAGATCAGGGTGCCGCGCTGGCGGATCTGGTTGAGCGTGGGCGATGTGAGGTTGGCTTGCGCCGAAGCCTCGGTCGCGGTCCAGGCGGCCGCGCAGAAGGCGAGCGCGGCCAATGGCGCGCGCAACCAGGAAGTCAGCATTCTCGATCCTCTCCCAAGCCGCCGGCGCGATTGGTGCAGCCCGCCGCGGAAGGCGAGGCTGCCTCCGCGACGGATTCGGATCAAGCAATGAAATGCAGCGCGCCGCTTAGTCCGGCGCGATCACGTTGCAGCCGCTGGCCGAGCGCACGCGCCCGCAGGCGGTCTGCGCGCTGCCTTGGCTGAGGCCCGCCACGCGCGCCCGGTAGAGCGTCGCGCGGCCAACCTGCACCGGCATCACGACGACGCGGCCATTGCCCAGGTTGCCCTGCGCGCCCTGGGCCGCGCGGCGCGCCTGGTCCGTCGAGGTGAAGGCGCCGACCTGCACCGCCCAGTTGCCGTTGGTGGCGACGGCCGGGCGCAGGGCGGCGGGCAGCGTGCCCGCATTCGCCGTGCCGATGAAGCTGAAGCGCGAGGGCTGCGCGGCCACCGGCGGCCGGCTGGCCACGAGCTGCGGCACGGCGCGCTCGGAACGCGAATTGGCCTCGGCGAGGCGCGCGGCGCCTTCCGGCGTCGAGCCATCGGGGATCGGGTCCATGCGGGCCACGACGATGCTGCCGCTGGACGGGGTGGGCGCGGGCTCGCTGTCGCGGATCGGCTCCATCGCCGCGACGACCGTGCCCTCGGGCCGCCACACGCGGCCACCGCCGGATTCGGCCAGGCTGCCGCCACCGAGGCTGCTGGCGGCGAGGCTGCTGGCCACGGCGCCCGAGGAGCTGACGGCACCGCCGCCGGTCTCGGCGAGGCTGCCGCCACCGGATGGCGCGGCCGAGGCGAGCACCGTGCCGCCACGCACCGGCGCGATGCGCGGCTCGGCAGGCGGGAGGGAGGCGTACTGGGCGTTGGACTCGCGGATCTGGCGGGCCTCGGCCAGCGCCATCTGCATGCTCGCATCCATGCGGCGCGGGCCGGCGGGAATGCGCAGCGGAACCTCGGCGGCCGCGTAAACCTCGGCCGGCGCGCGGCGGACCGGGCTGGAACGGATCACGTTGGGGCCGACGCGGGCGACGTAGTTGCGCGTCTCGGCGGGCAGGCCGCGGTTGTTGTAGAGGTAGTCCTCCAGGCGCCGCGGGCCGGCGTTGTACGCGGCCAGGAAGGCGGGCGAACCGTAGAGGTTGTACATCTCGCGCAGATAGGCCGTGCCGGCCATCAGGTTGTCGTAGGGGTGGTAGGGGTCGTCGCCCAGGTCGTGGCGGCGCTGCAGCTCGCGATAGGTGCCGGGCATCACCTGCATCAGGCCCATGGCCCCGACGGGCGAGGTGGCGGTGGCGCGGCCGCCGGATTCCTGGCGCATCACGCTGCGGATCCACTGCTCCGGCACGTCGAAGCGGCGCGAGGCCTCGCGGATCCAGGGCCCCCACGGGTCGCTGGCCGGGCCCGGCGGATCATAGCTGCGGCGGGCGTGATGGCTGGATGCGGTGGGACCGCTCGACGGCTGCGATCCGCAGGCCGCGAGGCTCGCGATCACGCCAAGCGCAGCCAAAGGGCGAACCAGCCGACGGGCTCGGCGCACGACGAAGATGGGCATTCCCCAGAAACTCCCCCTGATCGCTGCCTGGAAACCGAGACGTCCCAGGAACCACCCCCATGGTCAACAGGACACGGCAGCGATGAAACCGAGCCGCACAGTGGGCATGGCTGAGGCCAGAACCTACCGGCGGCGCTCCCCATGGAGCAAGAAAAGAAGACCACATCAGGGCAAAGGTGACATGGCCCATGGCAGACGGCCGCATGCTGCGGCATGATGGTCACATGTTCAACCCCGGCCTGAAGATCGTTCCCGTTCTGTGCTTGTTGGCGGCCGGTTGCGGCCCTGGCGGCGCTCCCTCGCAGCCGGCGGATGCGACGGGTGCGACCTTGGCGCCACAGCCCTCGCGGCAGACCGGCCATGTGGTGGGCGTCCGTCCGCTGGGCTCGGCCTCGGCCGGCGAGTCGCGGCAGCGCGCGATCTCGCAGGTGCTGGCCGTCTCGACAGGCGGCAGCGCAAGTCAGCAGGCGGGGATGGAGGTCGTGGTGCGCCTGGATCGCGGCCGCGACATCGCCTTCACGCGGCCGGCGGGCGAGAGCTGGCGAATCGGCCAGCAGGTCAGCGTGACGACGGCCGAGCGGCCGGAGCTGCTGCCGGGGACCTAGGCCGCCAGGAGACGCGCCACCTCGAAAAGCAGCTTCTCCGCGCCATACCGGCCTACGAGCTGCACGCCGATCGGCCGCCCGTCCGGATGTGTCTCGCCCGGCACGTTCAGCCCCGGATACCCGACCGCATTCACCCAGGTCGAAAACACGTTCATCGCGCGCGGATGGCCCGGCTTGCCATCGATCTCGCGCGGGAACTCGTCCTCGGCCGGCCAGGCGGGGGCGGCGGCGCTGGGCATGAGCAGCAGGTCGTACGCGCCCCAGGCGGCCGAGACATCGGCGCGGAAGGCATTCAGCCGGTCCACCGCGTCCACCAGCTCGGGGATGGAAAGGCGCGATCCCCGTTCGGCCATCGGGCGCAGCGACTCGCTGGAATCGCTCGCCCAGCGCTTCGGGAAGCGGCTGGCCATCCGCGCCACCCCGGCCACGGGGATGATGCCCCAGATCTCCCGGATCGCGGCGAGGTCGTAGGGCGGCGCGGCGGGCGCGACCTCCAGGCCCAGCGACGCGAGCCGCTTGGCGGCCAGCTCCACGGCACGGCGCACATGCGGGTCCACCAGCTCCTGGCCATAGGCGTTGAGCCAGCCCACGCGGATGCCGCCATCCACCCGCGGATCCGGCGGCAGGCGCTGGGAGGTGGGGTCGCGCGCATCGGGGCCGATGAGCGCAGCGTAGAGCAGCTCCAGATCCTCCAGCGTCCCCGCGATGAGGCCGACGGCCTGGAAATCCATCGCCATGGGCGGGAAGCCCCAGCGGCGCGGGACGCGGCCATTGGAGGGGCGGAGCCCGTAGAGGCCCCCATAGCCCGCGGGCAGGCGCGTGGAGCCCCCGGCATCGGTCGCGACGCCCAGCGGCACCATGCCCGCGCAGATGGAGGCCACGGCCCCGCCGCTGGAACCGCCGGGCGTGAGTCGCGGATCCATCGGGTGGCGCGTGTGGCCCGTGACAGGGCTGAAGGTGCGGCCGGAAAGCGCGAATTCCGGCGTGCTGGTCTTGCCCATGATGATGGCGCCCGCCGCGCGCAGGCGTTCCACCACGATGTCGTCGCGCTCGGGCACATGGTCCTGGAAGAAGGTGCTGCCCCAGCGCGCGGGCATGCCCTTCACGAACAGGTTGTCCTTCACGCCGACCGGAACGCCATCGAGCGGCCCGAGGCGCTGGCCGGCCTTCTGCCGCGCCTCCGCCTCGCGCGCCGCCGCGCGGGCCTCCTCGGCCGCGACATGCGCCCAGGCGTGCAGCTCCCCGTCCAGCGCGGCGATGCGCGCGAGGCTCTGCTCGACGAGCGCGACCGGCGTCGTTTCCCCGGCGTCGAGCCGTCGCGCCATGCTCGCGGCGCTTTCGCGTTCGAATGTCCTCACGTCCAGTCTCCGGCCGGTTCAGGATGGGCCTGCTGGGCGAGCAGGCCATTGAGGGTGCGGGCCTCGCGCGACAGCAGCGCCGCGACACGCTCCAGCCGCTCCGGCTTCAGGCGCTCGGAGATCGCGACGATGCAGAGCGAGGCCGCGGGCGCCGCGCCGGCGCCGAAGGGCACCGCGACGCCGCGATAGCGCGCCACGAAACGGCCGGTGGTGACGGCGTAGCCGCGCCGGTCCGTCGCTTGCAGTTCCTCCCTCACCCGCTCGGGCGTGATGCGGTAGCGCGGGTAGCGCGCGGCATTGGCGAGGACCGCCTGCTCGCGCTCCGGCCGCGGCAGCGCCGCCAGCACGGCCAGCGCGCCCGCCCCGACGCCGAGCGGCCTCCGGTTCCCGACCTCCAGCGGCAGCGCCTTGATCGGGAAGCTGCCCTCGCAGCGGTCGAGGCAGAGCGCGTCCTCCCCGCTGCGGACGGTGAGGTAGGTGGAATCGCCCGTCGCCTCCGCCAGGCGCCGCAGGACCGGCTCGCAGAGCTTGCGCAGGTCGAAGGGCGGCGCGGCGGCGAGGCCGAGCTCGTAGAGCAACCGCCCCGGCCGATAGGCGCGGCTGGCGGCGTCCTTGGCCAGCAGCTCCTCCTTCACCAAGGCCTGGAGCATGCGATGCGCGGTGGAAGGAACCAGCCCGGTGGCCGAGGCCAGCGCGCCGAGGGAGGCGCCGCCACCCCGCGCGGCCGCGATCTCGCGCAGCAGGGCGGCGGTGCGGTGGATGGTCTGGGCGCCGTCACGGCTGCGTGGTGCGGATTTAGTGCGATTTTCTTCCACTATGTGGAACCATGCCTTGCGGGGAGAAAGCTTGCTTTGCATGGTCCGGGCAAGCAATCCCGGCAGCGCCCATTTTCCACATTGTGGACGCTCCTGAAGGATTGGACACGGAAGGACCATCGCCATCATCACGGCCGCCTCCAACCGGGAGTTCCGCCGATGCGCGCCTTTTCCCGCCGTGGCCTTTTCGCCGCCGCCGCCAGCCTCGCCGCCGCGCCCGCCTTCGGGCAGGTCGGCAACTTCCCCAATCGCAGCCTGCGCCTGCTGGTACCCTTCCCGCCCGCCGGCGCAGCGGACGTGATGTCGCGCGTCATCGCGGAAGCCGCGCGGCCCGCGATCGGGCAATCGGTGGTGGTGGAGAACCGCTCGGGCGGCGGCGGCTCCATCGGCACCGAGGCGGCGATCCGCTCGCCGGCCGATGGCTACACCGTCTTCATGGGCAACCAGTCCACGCACTCCTTCAACCCGGAGATGCGGACGCTGGGCTACGACCCCGCCGTGAGCCTCGTGCCCATCGCGGCCGCGGGGAACGTCGCGCAGGTCATCTACGTGCGGAACAACCTGGGCGTGACGGATGTCGCGGGCCTCATCGCCCTGGCGAAGTCGCGGCCCGGCCAGATCAGCTACGGCACCTCGGGCGTGGGGACCGGCACGCACCTTTCGATGCTGCTGCTGGAGAGCCATGCGGGGATCGAGCTGAATCACGTGCCCTTCCGGGGCACGGCGCCCGCGACGGCGGCGCTGCTCGCGGGCCAGGTGGACCTGACCATCGACACCATGCCGACCGCGCTGCCGCATATCCAATCCGGCAGCGTGCGGCCCATCGCGGTTACGACCGCCACGCGCCACCCGCGCCTGCCCGACGTGCCCGCCCTGACCGAGGCGGGATTCCGCGACTACGAGGCGGTGCTCTACTACGCGCTCTTCGTGCATGCGGACACGCCGGCGCCCATCGTGAACTGGCTCGGCGACAAGTTCGAGCAGCTGATGGCGCAGCCCGCCGTGGGCACGAAGCTGCTCGACATGGGCTGCGACCCGCTGCCCGTCTCCCGCGCCGACCTTCCCGCCTACATCGCCCGCGACCGCGCGCGCTGGGGCGCCGTCATCCGCCGCGCCAACATCCGCGTCGAGTAGCCAGCAAGGACAAGACCATGGAATTCGTCGATCTCAGCCGCGAGCTCTTCCACAAGACGCAGGCGCACCCCTCGCACCCGCCGGTCATCATGACGGTCTGGAACGATCATTCGGAGCCGAAGAAGGCGGGCAACACCACCTTCACCAGCAAGGCGCTCTCCATCGCGTTCTCCGACCACGCGGGCAGCCATGTGGACGCGCCGGTGCATTTCGACCCGCGCCCGGAGGCGCTCTCGATCGACCAGATGCCGCTGGAGAAGTTCTACACCTCCGCCTTCTGCATCGATCTCTCGCACGTGCCGCTGCGCACCTCCGCGACGCTGGAGGAGGTGCAGGCCGCCGTCGCCAAGTCCGGCCAGACCATCCAGAAGGGCGACACGGTGCTGATCTATTTCGGCACCACGAAGCTGCTCGGCACGCCCGCCTACCAGCACGACTTCGCCGGCCTCTCGATCCCCGCGATCCGGTGGCTGGCGGAGCAGGGCATCGGGATGTTCGGCGTGGAGGCCATCAGCCCCGCACCCGAGGGTGAGCCGAATTTCCAGGCGCACATGGTCTGCGCGGAGCTCGGCATCACGCATATGGAATGCCTGACCAACCTCGACGCGCTGCTCGGGCGCGGGCGCTTCACCTTCATCGGCTTCCCGCTGAAGATTCGCGGCGGCACGGCGAGTCCGATCCGCGCCGTCGCGATGTTCAACTGAGCGCTTTCCCTCCCGGAGGTTTTGCCTGTAGCGATTCGGGATGCACCTCCTGCAGCCCGAATTCGCCATCCCGCCGGAAGAGGCCCTCGACTTCGCGGCAAGGCGGGGCTTCGGCCTCGTCACCTGCTTCGACGGCGAGCGGCCCATCGGCTCGCAGGTTCCGTTCGTCCTGCGGCGCGACGGCGCGTCGCCGGTCGTGCAGTTCCACGTCACCCGCCTGAATCCCCTCGCCGCGCTGGCCGATGGCGCGCGGGAGTTCCTGCTCGTCGCCAACGGGCCGGACACCTACATCTCCAACGACTGGTACGCGCGGGCGGACAACGTCTCCACCTGGCTCTACGAGGCCGTGCACCTGACCGGCCCCGCGCGGCGGCTGGAACTCGCGGCCAATCGCGGGCATGGCGACGCGCTGCTCGCGGTGGCGGAGGCGCGGGTGCCGCCCAAGCCGCCCTGGGGCCTCGCCACCATGGAGCCGGGCAAGCGCGAGGCGATGCTGGCCGGCATCGTCTCCATCGAGATCGCGGTGGCGCGCGTCGAGGGGCAGCGGAAGCACAACCAGCTCAAGCCCGACGAGGACCACCTCGCCATCGTGCGGATGCTGGAGGCGCGGGGCGAACCGAACGGCCTCGAGATCGCGCGCCGGATGCGTGAGGCCCGGCCGCACCTGCCCTACTGAAAAATTTTCGCGGCCCCACATTTTTCCTCTTGCCGCAAATGCGAATTAGTCGCATTTAAGGCGGGCCGGGGGCTGAGGGGTCTTCCGGTCGGACTTAGCCGGGGATCTCGCAGAGGCCCATCCCGACGTAGGGCGCGCGGTGACTGCCGCTAGACGTGACCGCGTCGCTCGAAGAGATCCCCGGCCCTTGTCCGCTCCAAGGCCGGCCTTCGGCCCGGCGCCCCGCGCGCGTCCCCCGCTCCCCACATCCCACTGAAATACCTGTGTTATTTTTGCCGCGCCGGTAACTTTCATGCAGTATAGCTCTTGATGACATTGCGAGTCAGTTGCAATAAGCCGCCAGGGCAGGACAGCCTGCCTGACTGACGAGGCGAGCTATGACCGACATCCCTTTCCGCCACGCCGCATGGCTTCCCGCCGTCGCGCTGATGGCTTTCGCCACCGCAGCCCAGGCGCAGCCTGCTGAGGGTGCCTCTTCCGTCGAGCTGCCGCTGCTGAGCGTCGAGGGAGCCCAAGGCACGGCGCGCGGCCCGGTCACCGGCTACATCGCCCCCACCGCCCTCTCCGGCACCAAGACCGACACCTCGCTGCTCGAGACGCCGCAATCCGTCTCGGTCATCACGCGCGACCGCATGGACACGCAGAACGTCCAGTCGCTCGGCCAGGCGTTCCGCTATTCCGCCGGCACGCACATGGAGCAGTACGGCGAGGACACGCGCGGCGAGTATTTCACGATCCGCGGCTTCGCGGCCGACGTCTATCTCGACGGCCTGCGCGCCCCCGCCTCCAGCGGTTACGGCGCGCTGCGGATCGAGCCCTGGGGCATGGAGCGCATCGAGGTGCTGCGCGGCGCCAATTCCGGCCTCTACGGCCAGGGTGGGCCGGGCGGCATCGTCAACGGCATCAGCCGCACGCCCAATGCCGAGATGCGGAACACCGTCACGGGCCAGACCGGCAGCTTCAACCGGCTGCAGGGCGCCTTCGACCTGGGCGGCGCCGTCAATGCCGACGGGACGATCCGCTGGCGCATGAACGGCCTGGTCCGCAACAGCGACACCCAGGCCGACAATGTCCTGAACAACCGCTACTACATCGCGCCGTCCGTGCGCTGGCAGCCGAACGCGCAGACCTCGCTGACGCTGCTGGGCAGCCTGCTCTACGACGACACGGGATCCTCGGCGCAGTTCCTGCCGCCGCGCGGCACCGTGCTCTACAACCCGAACGGCCGCATCTCGCGCAGCCTCAACACGGGCGATCCGGATTTCGACAAGTTCTACCGGCGCCAGGCCACGCTCGGCTACATGCTGGAGCACCGGCCGGCGGACAACATCACGCTGCGCCAGAACATGCGCTACACCTACCAGTCGCTCGACTATCTCTCGATCTACCCCGCCGCGGCCTCGATCACGGACCGGCGTGCCGTGGTCCGCGGCGTGGGCAATGTGCAGTCCGCCTTCAACAACATCTCGGTCGACAACCAGGCGGAGTTCCGCTTCGGCACGGGGCCGCTGCAGCACACCGTGCTCGCGGGCCTCGACTATCGCTGGCAGTTCAACGCGAACCGCACCGCCACCGGCACGGGGCCGGGCCTCGACTTCTTCACGCCGACCTATGGCGTGCCGATCATGCGGCCCTCGCTCTACCGCGTCGGCGGCACGACGCTCAGCGTCACCAACAACAACCAGTTCCTGAACCAGCTCGGACTCTACGCGCAGGACCAGATCCGCTGGGGCAACTGGCAGCTGACGCTGACCGGCCGGCAGGACTATGCCTCGGTCGACACGCGCAACAATCTGACCGGCGCCAAGAGCAACCTGGAGGATAGCGCCTTCACCGGCCGCGTCGGCCTGCTCTACGCCGCGCCCATCGGCATCTCGCCCTATGTCAGCTACGCGACGTCGTTCAATCCTTCGACCGGCACCTACGCGCCGCAGCGCGGCGGCGGCACCTTCGAGCCGACGCGCGGCGAGCAGGTCGAGATCGGCATCAAGTTCCAGCCGCGCGGCATGAACAGCTTCGTCACGGCCGCCGCCTACGACCTGCGGCAGACCAACGTCTCGACGGCCGACCCGGTCTACACCGGCTACAACATCCAGTCGGGCGAGGTGCGCGTGCGCGGGCTGGAGCTCGAGGCCACGATGAACCTGATGCCCGGCCTGAACGTCATCGGCGCCGTGACCTATCAGGAGCCGGAGATCACGCAGGCGAACAACCTGACGCGCGGCAACCGCCCGGTCGCGGCGCCCAACCACTTCGCCTCGCTCTGGGCCGACTACACCTGGCGCGTGAACGACGACCTGAGCTTCGGCTTCGGCAGCGGCGTTCGCTATGTCGGGAACACGCTCGGCAACAACAGCACCGGCTCGATCTACCACGTGCCGAGCTACACCCTGGTCGATGCCATGGCGCGCGCCGACTACAAGAACTGGCGCCTGCAGCTCAACGCCACGAACCTCGGCGACGAGTACTATGTCGCGGCCTGCAGCGGCGGCGCCAACTGCGCCTACGGCATCGGCCGCAGCATCTACGCGACGCTGGCCTACCGGTGGTAAGCGCGGGCGCCATCGCCGAGGGCCTGCGCTGGCGCAACATGCGCCAGTGGCGCTGGCCGGGCGTGCTCTCCCGGACCATAGCCGCCATTCTCGGGGGCTATGGTCTGGCGTCGCTCGCCGCGATCTGCATGGCGCTCTTCCTGCCCATGACCCGGGCCGACGCGGTCGTGACCGGCATGCTGGCGAGCTTCGCCATCTATGCCGGCGCGGTCATCTGGGTCTTCGCCGCCTCCAGCGCCTGGCGCGCCTGGCTCGGCCTCCTCGTGCCACTGATCGCGATGGCCGCCGCCGCCTGGCTCGCCACGCGGGGGATTTCCGCGTGAAGAACGGCTTCCGCCAGTCCATGGCCTGGCTGCACACCTGGTCCGGCCTGCTGGTCGGCTGGATCCTCTTCGCCGTCTTCGCGACCGGCACCGCGACGTATTTCCGCAACGAGATCTCGCAATACATGCGGCCCGAGTTGCAGGCGTCCGAACAGTCGCTCGAGCGCACGGCCCAGCTCACCTTCGCGACCCTGCAGCGGATCGGCGCGGGATCGCCCACCTGGTTCATCGGCATGCCGGACGAGCGCGACCCGGGCGTGACCGTCTTCTACCGGCGGCAGGGCAGCACCCAGCGGCGCTTCGACTTCGCGACGCTCGACCCTGCGACGGGCGAGCCGGTGGAGGCGCGCGGCACGCGCGGCGGCGAATTCTTCTACCGCTTCCATTTCGAGCTCCACATGCAGCCCCTCTGGGGCCGCTGGATCGTGAGCTTCTGCGCCATGATGATGCTGGTCGCCATCATCAGCGGCATCATCACGCACCGGCGCATCTTCGCCGACTTCTTCACCTTCCGCCCCGGCAAGGCGGCCGGACGCTCCTGGCTGGACGCGCACAACGCCTTCGCGGTGCTGGCACTGCCCTACCACCTGATGATCACCTACACGGGCCTCATCACGCTGATGCTGATGACCATGCCCTGGGGGGCGCAGGTCGTGTACAAGGGCGACACGCGCGCCTTCTTCAACGAGGCGATCGGCGCCATGCCCGCGCCGCGCCCCGCGCGCCAGGCCGCGCCGCTCGCCGATCCCGGCCCCATGGTCGCCGCCGCGCTGCGCGAGTGGGGAAGCATCGGCCGCATCACCGTGAACCTGCCGGGCGACGCCCATGCCCTCGTGCAGGTCAGCCGCGGCGATGGCGACCGCCTCTCGGCCAATCCGCAGACCATGGTGTTCAACGGCGTCACGGGCGCGCACATCTCCACGACGCCGATGGAATCCGCCGCGGCGGCGACGCGCGGCGTGACCTATGGGCTGCATCAGGGCCGCTTCGCCAGGCCCGTGATGCGCGCGCTCTTTTTCCTCTCCGGCCTCGCTGGCTGCGCCATGGTGGCGACCGGCCTCGTGCTCTGGGCGGCGAAGATCCGGCAGAAGCAGACGGCGCGGAAGCGCCGTACCTTCGGCCTCTGGCTGGTGGATTCGCTGAACGTCGGCGCCGTGGCGGGCCTGCCCTTCGCCATGGCCGCCTTCTTCCACGCCAACCGCCTCCTCCCGCTGCACATCGAGGACCGGCAGGAATGGGAGGTGAAGGTGTTCTTCGCCGCCTGGGTTCTCACGCTCGTCCACGCCATGTTCCGCCGCATCGGCCGCGCCTGGATCGAGGTCTTCGCACTCGCCGCCATCGCCGCGCTCGCCCTGCCCCTCGTGAACTTCGCCACCACTGGCCGTCACCTGGGCGTAAGCCTGCTGCGCGGCGATGTGGTGATGGCGGGCATGGACCTCGGCTTCGTCTTCCTGGGCCTGCTCTTCGCCGCGATCGCGCGCAAGCTGTGGCTGCGGGACAAGGCGCCCGCGCCGGTCCGCAAGTCCCGCGTGCCGCGTCCGGCCGCCTCTGCCCCGGCCGAGGTGGAGCCCGCGTGATGCTGCTCCTCGGCACGTCGCTCGCCTATGCGGGCTTCCTCGCGCTCTGCCTTTCGCTGGAGCGGCACTATCGCGACGTGGTGGGCGGCAGGCCCTCCTCCCGCCGGGTGCTTGCCCTGCGCGTGCTGGGCTGGGCGCTGATCGCGCTTTCCGCCTGGCCCTGCGTCTCGGTCTGGGGCTGGGCCATGGGCTCCGTCGGCTGGTTCGGCCTGCTGACCGCCGCGGCCCTCGGCCTCGTCTACCTCCTGCCCTACGCGCCCCGGCTCGCCGCGGCGCTGGGGCCCACCCTGCCGGTACTCGCCGGCATCGCCGTGTTCATCACAAGAGGAATGCCATGATCACCCTCCGGATCTCCATGATCGCCGCCGCGGCGGCGATGACCGCGATGGTCTTCGCCTTCTCGGCCAACGCGCACCAGATCTGGCTGGAGCGCGACGGCAACACCGCGCGCATATATTTCGGCGAACCCGTCGAGAATGTCCGCGAGAAGACGGGCGGCCTGCTGGACCGCATCACCGGCGCCCGCATCAACGGCCCCGACGGCAATGCCCTGCCCGAGACGCGCGCCGAGGACCACATCGCGGTGACGCTGCCCGCCGGCATGGGCGATGTGCGGATGGTCGCGAATTCCTTCCCGCCCTTCGGCCGCGCGCCGGAGCGTACGCGCCCCGTCATGCTGGCGCGCGAGGGCCGCAGCGAGACGCGCGCCGCCATGGATCTGGAGCTCGTGCCCGTCACCGCGAACGGCAACGAGTTCACGCTGATGCTGCGCGGCCAGCCGCTGCCGCGCGCGGAAGTCACGCTCGTCGCGCCGCCGCGCTGGGAGCGCAAGCTGCGCACGGACGCCCAGGGCCGCGTCACCTTCGAGACGCCCTGGGCGGGCCGCTACGTGGCCGAGGTGATCCACCTCGAGAACACGCCGGGCGGCGAGGGCGATGGCGCCTATGCGCGCGTCCGCACGGTGTCCACCCTGTCCTTCACGGTGGCCCAGGGCATCGCCTGGAACAACTAGGTCCTCCAAGCGGACCGCACTCCAGGCCCGGGGCAGAGCCTCGGGCCCCTTCCCTGGCCAGGCTCGCCCTGGAGGCGGGCCACGGTTCGCCCGCCCGCACGCGATGATGCAGAATGCTCCCCCGAGCCTCAGTGACAGTGAACGGGAGTGACGCATTGACCGTGGAACGCACGAATCTTCCCAGCTATCGGTTGCCCGCCCTGGACCAGGATTTCCTCCTGGGGGATTCCATGCGCGGCGTGCGCTTCCAGCTCGAATACGCGAAGGCCGAGGAGGCGCTGCGGAACTGGCGCATCCGCTCGACCATCGTGGTCTTCGGCTCGGCCCGCGTGCGGGAGGATGGGCCGGGCCGCCAGCCCTTCTTCTACGAGCAGGCGCGCGCCTTCGGCCGCATCGCCTCGGAACGCGGGGGCGCGCTGCGCCTGATGACCGAAGGCATCCGCGACAACGTCATCGCGACCGGCGGCGGTCCGGGCATCATGGAGGCCGCGAACCGCGGCGCGGCCGACGTGGGCGCGCCCAATATCGGCTTCAACATCGGCCTGCTGCACGAGCAGTTCCCCAACGACTATTCGACGCCGGAGCTCACCTTCCGCTTCCACTACTTCGCCATGCGGAAGATGCATCTGGCGATGCGGGCCAATGCGCTCGTCGTCTTCCCCGGCGGCTTCGGCACGCTGGACGAGCTCTTCGAGATCCTGAACCTCCGCATCACCGACAAGGCGCCCCCCGTCGCCATCGTCCTGGTGGACGAGGCCTATTGGCGATCGGTCGTGAATTTCGACGCGCTGATCGAGCACGGCATGATCAGCGAGCAGGACATGAGCGTCTTCGCATTCGCCGGCAATGCCGAGGAAGCCTGGGCGAAGCTCGCCGCCGCCGGGCTGGAGGCGCACGACTGACGCGAATTTCCTTGTAGGCCAAGCCTGCAACCGCCGATGCTGCAGAGGCGTTCCCATCCGGTTCAGGAGGAGGGATTCCATGGCGTCGCGCCCCACCTGGGAGGGCCATCTGCGGCTGTCGCTGGTCGCCTGCCCCGTCTCGCTCTACCCGGCCACCAGCTACGCCCGCGACATCCACTTCCACCTGATCAACCCGGAGACGGGCAACCGCATCCGCCAGGTCACCGTCGATCCGGAGGCGGGCGAGGTGGAGCGGAAGGAGCTGGTGCGCGGCTTCGAGTACGAGAAGGACCAGTACGTCCTCCTCACCAATGAGGAAATCAAGTCGGTCCGGCTCGAAAGCACGCGCACCATCGATATCGAGCGCTTCGTGGATGCCACGCAGATCGACCGGATCTGGTGGGATACGCCCTATTACCTGGCGCCTGACGGCAAGGCGGGCATCGACGCCTTCACCGTGATCCGCTCGGCGATGGAGGATTCCGCGAAGGTCGCCATCGCGCGCGTCGTCATCGGCACGCGCGAGCGCGTGGTGGCGATCGAGCCGCGGGGCAAGGGCCTGCTGCTGACCACGCTGCGCAGCCATGACGAGATCCGCGAGGCGGAGGAATACTTCGAGGGCATCCCCAACGCCAAGCCCGACAAGCGCATGCTCGAGATCGCCGACAAGATCATCGAGCAGCAGTCCGGCGCCTTCGATCCCACCCAGTTCAACGACCGCTATGAGGACGCGCTACGCGCGCTGATCGAGAGCAAGAAGGATGGCGGCGATGGCGGCGTCACCGCGCCCCCGCCGCGCGACGACAATGTGATCGACCTCATGGAGGCCTTGCGGAAGAGCCTGGAGCAGGGCGGCCGTCCGGCGAACGATCGCGGCAAGCCCGCGGCCAAGGCGCGGCCCGCCGCCAAGAAGCCCGCGGCGAAGAAGGCGCCAGCCAAGGCGCCGGCGCGGAAGGCGGCCCCTGCCAAGCGGCGCCGCGCGGGCTGATGGCCGACAAGCTCTCCGGCTACCGCGCCAAGCGCGATTTCTCGCGCAGCCCCGAGCCGCAAGGCGGCACGGCGGCGGGAGAGCGCCTCGCCTTCGTGGTGCAGAAGCACGACGCCACGCGGCTGCACTACGATTTCCGGCTGGAATGGGATGGCGTGCTGAAATCCTGGGCCGTGACGCGCGGCCCCTCCATGGACCCCGCCGACAAGCGCCTCGCGGTCGAGGTCGAGGACCATCCGCTGGACTATGGCAGCTTCGAGGGGATCATCCCCGCGCCGGGATACGGCGCCGGCACCGTGATGCTGTGGGACCACGGGTCCTGGGCGCCGCTGGATCCCAAGACCGTCGATCGAGACCTCGCGAAGGGGGAGCTGAAATTCGTCCTGGCCGGGGAGCGGCTGAAGGGCGGGTTCGTGCTGGTGCGCCTGAAGCCCCGCCCCGGAGAGAAATCCAAGCGCCACAACTGGCTTCTCATCAAGGAGCGCGACAGCATGGCGACGCCGGGGGCGGGCGATGCGGTGCTGAAGGCGCAGACCTCGGTGAAGACCGGCCGGACCCTGGATCAGATCGCGAAGAAGGCGCCGGGCAAAAAGGAAGTCTGGACGAGCGACGAGAAGAAGAAGCCCGCCGCCGAACCGATGCCCAGCTTCATCGCGCCGCAGCTCTGCCAGCTCGTCTCCACGCCGCCGGACGGGCAGGACTGGATCCACGAGCTCAAGCTCGACGGCTATCGCCTCCAGCTCCGCGTGGAGAAGGGCAAGGCCGCGATCCGCACGCGGACCGGCCTCGACTGGACGCAGCGCTTTCCCACCATCGCGAAGGAAGCGGCGGGCCTGCCCGATGCGATCATCGACGGCGAGGTGGTGGCGCTGGATGCCGACAACCAGCCGAGCTTCGGCCTGCTCCAGGCGGTGCTTTCCGGCGAGCGGAAGGCACCGCTGATCTACTACGCCTTCGACCTGATGCACGACGGCACGAAGGATATCCGGCGCGAGCCGCAACTGGCGCGAAAGGCCGCGCTGAAGGCGCTGCTGCCGGCGAAGGGGAAGTCCATCCTCTACCTCGACCATTTCGCGCAGCCGGGCGAGGCGGTGCTCTCCCACGCTTGCCGCCTCCATATGGAGGGCATCGTGTCCAAGCGTGCCGACGCGCCCTATGTCTCCGGGCGCGGCGGAACCTGGACCAAGGCCAAGTGCCGCGGTCGCGACGAGTTCCTCATCGGAGGCTGGTCGCTGGAGAAGCGCGGCGCGGGCAAGGGGCTCGGCTCGCTGCTGATGGGCGCGATGCGCGACGGCAAACTCGCCTATATGGGCCGCGTCGGGACCGGCTTCTCAGGCGCCGTGGGCGACAAGCTCATCGCCGCGCTGAAGCCGCTGCAGCGCAAGACCTCGCCCTTCGCCGGCGCCCAGCCCGCCCGCACCAGCGACGCGCTCTGGGCCGAGCCGAAGCTCGTGGCCGAGGTAGCCTATGGCGGGCTCACCGAGGAAGGCATCCTGCGCCACGCCAGCTTCCAGGGCCTGCGCGAGGACAAGCCGCCGGAACAGGTCGCGCCGCCGGAGCCCGCCGCGCCCAAGCCCAAGGCCCCGAAGCGCGCCAAGCCCGCGCTGGCGCTGACCCATCCCGAGAAGATCCTCTGGCCCGCGACGGAGACGACGCCGGAAGTCACCAAGGGCGATCTCGGCGCCTATTACGCGAAGCTCGCGGACCGCATCCTGGCCGAGGTCGCGGGCCGCCCCATCTCCGTCCTGCGCGCGCCCGACGGGATCACGAAGCAGCTCTTCTTCCAGCGGCACGCCATGCCGGGCCAGTCGCCGCTGATCCGTGCCGTGCCGGTGGAGGGGCAGCCCAAGCCCTACATGCGGATCGACGACGCGGCCGGGCTGGCGGCGCTCGCCCAGGTCTCGGTGGTGGAAATCCATCCCTGGGGCGCCAAGGCGGACCGCCCCGAGACGCCGGACCGCCTGATCTTCGACCTCGACCCCGCCGAGGGGCTGGGCTTCGACGCCGTGGTGAAGGGCGGGCTGGAGCTGCGCGAGCGGCTGAAGGGATACGGCCTCACGGCCTTTCCGCGCGTGACGGGCGGCAAGGGGCTGCACCTCGTCGTGCCGCTCGCGGTGCCGAAGCGCGGCGCGGTGCCCGACTGGCCCCAGGCCAAGCAGTTCGCGCGCCTCGTCTGCATGCTGATGGAGAAGGACGCGCCGAAGCTCTACACGACCACCATGGCGAAGAAGGCCCGCACGGGCCGGATCTTCCTCGACTATCTCCGCAACGACCGGCTTTCGACCGCCATCGCGAATTTCTCGCCGCGGGGCCGGCCTGGCGCGCCGGTTGCCCATCCGGTGGCGTGGTCGGAAGTAAAGCCAGGGCTGGACCCGGCCGGCCTTCGCCTGCCCGCTTTGCTGGACTCGCCGGTTCCCAAGGACCCCTGGAAGGACTTCGAGGCCATGGCGGGCTCGCTGCGGGCGGCGATGGAGAGAGCAATCCGTTGACAGGGGCACCCCCGAAGGGTGCACATTCCCCATCAACCTGTGGTTGTGCAGCCGTGAGCATAAGGCGGGAGGACCAGATGGGAGCCACCTGGTGGCTCGGCGGTGCCGGGCCTGGACCGAAAGCGGAAGGCATGGACGAACAGCGCGCGGGAACGATCGCGCGCCTCGCCGCGGTGACGCGTGAGCTGCGGGCGGCGCTGGACGCGGAAGCCGCCGCGCGCCATCCGTCGCGCGAGGATTTCTTGACTTCCCTCCGTCCGAATCCCTAAGCCTCCGCCTCTCGAGGAGGCCCGGACGGGCAGCCTGCGTTGCCCGGCCATGGAGCCTCCCGGTGGGGAGAGGTCCATGAAGCGTCACCCGAACATCGCGAGGATCGTCCTCGCCACCGGCATGGGGCTCGCCTGCCTCGCCGCCGCACCCGCCCATGGCCAGACGGCCGCGGCGCCCAGCCCGCACCGCACGCTCGGCACCGTGAACTTCCCGGTGACCTGCAGCCCGGCCGCACAGGCGGACTTCAACCACGCGATGCTGCTGCAGCACTCCTTCTGGTACCAGATGGCGGGGGAGAGCTTCCGCCAGGTGCGCCAGCAGGACCCGGGCTGCACCATGGCCTATTGGGGCGAGGCGCTGACGCTGCTCACCAACCCCTACAGCCCGCCCTCGCCGCAGAACCTGCGCCAGGGCAAGGCGCTGCTGGAAGAAGCGCAGCGGATCGGCACCCGCAGCCCGCGCGAGGCCGCCTATATCGAGGCGCTGGCCGTCCTCTTCGCGGGCGACAACCCGCCCGGGCATCGCGCACGCCTCACCGCCTATCGCGACGCGATGGGCCGCCTGCACGAGCGATTCCCGGACGACAAGGAAGCGATGATCCACTACGCGCTGCTGCTCGGCGTCGCATCCTCGCCCAACGACCGCAGCTATGCCGACCCGCTGCGCGGCGCCGCGATGCTGGAGCGCGAGCTGGTGCTGCAGCCGGAGCATCCGGGCATCGTCCACTACCTGATCCACCTCTACGACTACCCGGCGCTGGCCAGCCGCGGCGTGCGCGCCGCCGATCGCTACGGCACGCTGGCCGCCGATGCGCCACACGCGCTGCACATGCCGTCGCACATCTACACGCGCGTCGGCCGCTGGGAGGATTCCGTCGAGAGCAACAGACGCGCGGCCGAGCTCGCGCTGCGGAACCGCGAGCCGGACGATACGCTCCACGCCTATGACTACATGGTCTACGCCTATCTCCAGACCGGCCGCGACCGCGCGGCGCGCGAAGCGATGGAGCGTGCGATCTCGGCGCGGTTCGAGGGCCCTACGCGCAACGCCTATGCCTTCGCCATGGCCGCCATCCCCGCCCGCTTCGCGCTGGAGCGCGGCGACTGGGCGGATGCCGCGACCCTCACGCCGCGGGCCGAGCCGAACTTCGCCTATACCGAGGCGCTGACGCATTTCGCGCGCGCCATCGGCCTCTCGCGCAGCGGCCGTCCGATGGAGGCGACGCCGGATATCGAGGCGCTGGCCCGCATCGCGCAGGCGCTCCAGGCCCGCGATCCCTATTGGTCGGAGCAGGTGGCGATCCAGCGGGAGGCCGCCATGGGCGTCCAGCAATTCGCCGCCGGCCAGCGCGAGGACGGGCTGGCGACGCTGCGCGGCGCGGCCGAGCGCGAGGGCCGCACCGACAAGCATGTGGTCACGCCCGGCCCGCTGGCGCCGGCGCGCGAGCTCTATGCGGAGGCGCTGATGGAGGCCGGCGAGCCCGCGCGCGCGCTCACGGAGTTCGTGGCCGTGCAGGTGACCGAGCCGCGCCGCTTCCGCGCCATCCTCGGCGCCGCGCGCGCCGCGGAGGCTGCGGGCCAGCCCGACGAAGCGCGGCGCCACTATGCCGCGCTGGTCGATGTGGCGGGACAGGCGGATGGGCGGCGCGCGGAGCTGATCGCCGCGCGCGCCTATCTGGCGCGATAGCGCGAGCCAAGCCGCCGGAGGCGGCGCCCGGCGCCCGACCGCGCTATCCAGCCCCCAGCCAGCGCGCGGTCTGGAAGGTGACGAAGGCGGCGAGATAGGCGAGGCCCACCATGTAGGCGAAGGTGAACCACGCCCACCTGGCGCCGCCCGTCTCGCGCCGGATCACCGCCAGCGTCGCCGCGCATTGCGGCGCGAAGATATACCAGGCGAGGAAGGCCAGCGCCGTCGCCAGCGACCATTTCCCGGCCAGGGCCTGGCCGAGCTCGGTCGAATCATCCTCGGCATTCTCGATGGCATAGACGGTGCCGAGCGAGGCCACCGCGACTTCGCGCGCCGCCATGCCGGGGATGAGCGCCACGCCGATCTGCCAGTTGAAGCCGATGGGGCGCAGCACGGGCTCCACCGCATTGCCGATGGCGTAGGCGTAGCTGTACTCGATCGCGGGCTCGGTCGCGTCCTCCGGCGGGCGGGGCACGGAGGAGAGGAACCAGATCACGATCATCATCGCGAGGATGATCGTGCCCGCGCGCCGCAGGAAAGCCCGCGCGCGCTGCCAGAGCGCGATGGCCACGTCGCGCGCGCGCGGCCATTTGTAGTCCGGCAGCTCCAGCATGAAGGGGTCGTTGGGCGTTTTGCGCCACATCAGCTTGCGGAACACGAAGGACATGGCCAGCGCGCTCAGGATGCCGATGGCGTAGAGGCCGAACATCACCAGGCCCTGCAGCCCCACCCAGCCCCAGACCGTCTCGTCCGGGATGAAGGCGCCGATGATGAGCGTGTAGACCGGAATGCGCGCCGAGCACGTCATGAGCGGCGCGACCAGGATGGTCGCCAGCCGGTCGCGCCGGCTGTCGATGACGCGCGTGGACATGATGCCGGGGATGGCGCAGGCGAAGCTCGACAGCAACGGGATGAAGGCGCGCCCGTGCAGCCCCGCGCCGCCCATGATGCGGTCCATCAGGAAGGCGGCCCGCGCCATGTAGCCGAAATCCTCCAGCAGCAGGATGAAGAGGAACAGGATCAGGATCTGCGGCAGGAAGACCAGCACGCTGCCCACGCCCGCAATCAGCCCATCCTTCAGGAAGCTGCGCAGCAGCCCTGCCGCGCCCTCCTCCGGCAGGGTGGAGGCGACGAGATCGCCCAGCGCCGAGAAGCCGCCATCGATCAGGTCCATCGCGGGCTCGGCCCAGGCGAAGACGGCCTGGAACATCAGGAACAGCACCGCGAGCAGGATGACCATGCCCGCCACCGGATGCAGCAGCACGGCATCGAGGCGCCGCGTCAGCGGGTCGCGCTTGTCGGGGATGGCGACGCAGGCGGAGACGAGGCGGTCCGCCTCGCGCTGCGCCTCGCGCAGGGCGGCCGCGTCCGGCGCGCTCCATTCGAGGCGCTGCGCCTCGCCGGATGGCGCGGCATCGAAGGCGGCGAGCAGCGCATCCGTGCCGCCGCGCCGCACGGCGACGGAGGTGATGACCGGCACGCCGAGCTCCGCCGCCAGCTTCTCCACGTCGATCGCGATGCCGCGGTGGCGCGCGATGTCGATCATGTTGAGGGTGACGATCATCGGCCGCCCGGTGCGCTTGAGCTCCAGCGCCAGGCGCAGGCCGAGGCGCGGGCTGGTCGCGTCCACGACACAGACCAGGAGCTCGGGCGGCGCCACGCCTTCGACGCGGCCCAGCACCACGTCGCGCGCGATGGCCTCGTCGGGGCTGCGGGCGCGTAGCGAATAGGTGCCGGGCAGGTCCAGCAGCGAAACCTGGCGCCCGCCCGGAGTGGTGAGGCGGCCTTCCTTGCGCTCGATGGTCACGCCCGGGTAGTTCGCCGCGCGCTGATGGCTGCCGGTCAGCGCGTTGAACAGCGCCGTCTTGCCGCAATTCGGGTTGCCGACCAGCGCGATGCGGATGGCGCGCGCGCGCGAGCTGATCTCGTTCATGATGCGCTGCCGGCCGGCCCGACGAGGATGAAGGCCGCCTCGCTGCGGCGGAGCGCGACGGTGGTGGTCTGTACGCGGATGGCGATGGGGTCGCCGCCGAAGGGGCCCGTATGCAGCACCTCGACGCGGGCGCCCTCGACGAAGCCGAGCTCGATCAGCCGCCGTTCCAGCTCCTCGGCCGGGAGGCCGTGCGCGGCGAGCGGACGAAGGCCCAGGATGCGGCCGGAAAAGCCACGCGCCGCCTGGCCGAGATCGGCGGGCGGGGCGGGTTCGGAATCAGACATGCACGCGCGGATCCAGGAAGATGGCGCGCCTTTTTGATGCGAATAGCTGGCATTTGCAATTAGCCGGCGGCTTGATGCCGCCGGCGTTACGTTACGGGAGTGACACGTCCCTTAGTCGTCGCGCAACTGCCCGCCATAGGCCGCGGCCACGCTCGAGACGAAAGCCCCGATCAGCAGCGACAGCGCCATGAAGATGGCGAGCTTGGCGCCCGCCGCCCGCGCCTCGTCCGCCAGGCGCTGGGCGGCCACCTTGGCCTCCTTGCCCTGGGTCACGGCCTGGTCGATCCGCGTCCGCGCCTCGTCGGCCGAAACACCGGTCCGGGAAGCGATGAGGCCCGCCAGGTAGTCGCGGTCGGCCGCCGGAAGCTCGCCGGTCATGACCGCGTTGCTGACGATCCGCATGGCCTCGCCAGCGGCGACCCCGTCGTCACCCTGCGCCGGGGCGGCGCCGGGCTGGGCGGGGCGAAGCAGCCGGTCCAGCGCATAGGGCGTCACGGGACCCACGGTCTGCACCGCGGAGCTCGCGGCCGACCCCGCCGCGCCGACCACATTGCCGAGCGCCGCACCGAGCAGCGAGACGGCGATGATGGTCGCCAGCGCCCAGGACAGCAGGCCATGGGCGGTGTCGCGGAAGAAGACCTCGTCGCGGTGCACGGCCGTCCAGCGCGTGCGCAGCCGCCCGGCGACATAGCCGCCGAGGCCCGAGGCGATCCACTGCGTGATGATCAGCCACACGACGGTCATGACACCGAGCGTGGTGGCCGAAGCGCCCTGGCCCTCCCACGGGGAGACGGACCAGAAGCCGAACCCCGTGCCGATACCCAGCAGCACGAGCGAGGCACCGCAGGCCGCGACCGCGCCTGCGAAAATGGCCGCCCAGGATACGGCCGACTGTTCCGGCGCCGCGACCGCCGCGACGGGCGGCTCGCGGTCACGCAGGAACATCTCTCTGGATTCGACGAATTCCGACATGGCTCAGCGCCAGAGGAGCGCGAGCAGGATGATGACCGGGATGGGAACCCCGAGCAGCCAGAGAAGAATGCCGCGACCCATGTTTGCCTCCTTGGAATGATCGAACCTGTTGGCGAAACGGGAGAACTCGCCTCGCGGTTGCATCAGCGGGAAGCACCACGTGCACGGCCCACGAGATTCCGGCAGCGCGGGTCGTCGCCGATGCCGAACTGGATGGTCGGCAGGATCGCCAACGGCACCGCGACGAAGCCCAGAGCCGCCGCCAGGCCGCCGCGAATGCCCAGCTCGACCACATCCGGCGTCACCGAGGCATCGGCGAAAGTGCCGGCGATGTGGAAGCTCGTCGGCAGGGCGGCGATCGTCATGGACTTCGAATCCGTGCCGAGGCGCACGTCGATGCGCTCGTTCACGAGGTTCACGCTGCCCGTGGCGTTCATCAGCACGTCCTCGGTGTCGAGCAGGACGGTGCGCAGGTTCACGATGCCCCGCTGGAGGCCGAGGTCCGCGACGAAGCACTCCACGCGCGTCCGGTTCGGCAGGCCGAGCGCGGAGAAGATCGCATTTCCCAGCCTGAGGCCCGCAAGGTCGACCAGCAGGGCCGACATGTTGCCACCCGACATGAAAAGCCGCGCGCCGCCATTGCCGCGGGCGAGGAGCTGCGCGACGGACCGCCCGGTGCTGTCGAGCTGCAGCGTGCCGGAAAGCGCGCCGCCGCCTTCCGCGACACCCGTGGCGCCCAGCAGGCGCGAGACGTCCACGCGCTGGAACTCCGCCGTGCCGCGCAGCCGGAGCGCGCCATCCTCCTGCGGGGTCAGCACCATCTCGCTGGCGATGCGGCCCTGCCCGACGCCGAAGCTGACGGGATGCAGCGTCACGACGCCATCGACGATGTCCATGGCGACGCGCAGGTTGTCGAGCGGCATGTTGCGCCCCTCGATCCGCTCGGCGCGATAGTTCAGGTGGATGTTCGCGGCGCGAATGCGCGGCAGGCTCACCGGCGCATCCGGCAGCACGCGGCCCGAGCGCGCGTTGGATTGCCCCTCCGTCGGCGCGCCGCCGATGAAGCCCGCCAGATCGTCCAGGTTCACTCGGCGGGAGTTGAGGTTGGCCGTGACCTCGGGCCGCGGCCTTGTGCTTTCGGGCCGGCGGTCGGCCGGGACGGGCGGCGTGCGCTCGCGCCGGTTCGGCCCGGCCGCGGGAGGCGGCGCCTGCGTCACGGGCGGGCGTTCCGGCGGGCTCGCAGCGGCCTGCTGCTCCTGCCGCTGCTGGCGGCCGCGCGCCTGGGCGGGCGGCGCGGCGGGCGCCAGCGGCACCTCGGTCGCCGGACGCGCGGCATTGGGTGCCACCAGCACCTCGCCATTGAGATCCGTGCGGCCGACACGGCCTTGCATGTCATGGAAGCGCACGCGCCCCTCGGTGAAATCCAGCCGCCCCGCGACGCGATAGGCCGGCGTGGTCGGGATGGGCACGCCGGTGAGCGGCATGAGCAGCTTCATGTCCGGCCCCTGCAACTCCAGCCGCAGGTCGGCGCCGCGCAACGCGAGCGGCTCCGTCACCGTGCCTTCCAGCTTCACCTGGGTCGGTCCGTTCGCCAGCTGCATCCGCATGGGCCAGGGCCTGCTGGCATCGCGCAGGCCGAGCAGCGCGCCGCCCGTCATCTCGCCGTTGATGGGCTGCGCGGCATAGGTGCCCTCGGCCCGCATGGTGAAGGAAGGCTCCTGCCCTTCCGCATCCTGGGTCGAGAGCAGAAGGTTGAAGTCGGCCTCCAGCCGCTCCAGCGCGACGCGGGCACGCGCATCGGCGATGGCCAGGCGGCCGATCTCCACGCCCGGGCCGCCGCCGGCTTCGCCGCCCGCGCTGTCCAGCGCTGGGAAGGTGTAGTTGGCCGTGCCGTCCTCGCGCGCCAGCAACTGCAAGGCGGGCTCGCGCAGCGCGATGGAGGGGATGACCACGCGCCGCTCACGCAGCAGGGGCCAGAGCTCCACCGTCACCACCGTCTCGGGCAGGAGGGCGAAGGGCGGGTCGGCGGGGAATTCCGGCGGATTGGCGACGCGCATGTCGCGCAGCGTGATCTCCGGCACGCGGCCCAGCCGCACGTGGAGGTGCGCGATGCTCACCGGCCGGCCGAGCGCCGCGGTCGCGCGCGCCTCCACCAGCGGGATCAGCCAGTCCCATCGAAAGAGGAGTGCCAGGACCAGAATGGGAAGGGCGATGCCGGCGGACCAGCGCAACGCCTTGGGGATCCGCATCTCGATTCACCTCCAGGCCATGCAGCGAAACCCGCGCGACGCGGAGGGGTTGCCTTCATGCCACCGCACATAAATCCCGGTGGCGCCGAAACGGACGTCCTGCCCTCGGGTTCATGCTTCGGCGGAAGAGGGACATTCCATGGCTTCGGACGAGATGACCGGAAACGGCGGCGAAACCCATCAGACGGCGGGTGGCGCCCTTCCCACATTGACCACGAGCCAGGGCCTGCCCATCGCCGATGGCCAGAACTCGCTGCGCGCCGGCCCGCGCGGGGCAGGCCTGCTGGAAGATTTCATCCTGCGGGAGAAGATCTTCCACTTCGACCACGAGCGTATTCCGGAGCGCGTGGTCCACGCGCGCGGCTATGGCGCGCATGGCTATTTCGAGACCTATGAGTCCCTCGAGGCGATCACGCGCGCGGACCTGTTCCAGCGCGCGGGCGAGCGGACGCCGGCCTTCGTCCGCTTCTCGACCGTTGCGGGCAACAAGGGCTCCTCCGACCTGGCGCGCGACGTGCGCGGCTTCGCGGTGAAGCTCTACACCCAGCAGGGCAACTGGGATCTCGTGGGGAACAATATCCCGGTCTTCTTCATCCAGGACGCGATCAAGTTCCCCGACCTGATCCACGCCGCCAAGGACGAGCCGGACAGCGGCTTCCCGCAGGCCCAGACCGCCCACGACAATTTCTGGGACTTCGTGTCGCTGATGCCGGAATCCACGCACATGCTGATGTGGATCATGTCCGACCGCACGATCCCTCGCTCTTTCCGCTTCATGGAGGGCTTCGGCGTCCACAGCTTCCGCATGGTGAACGCCCAGGGCAAATCCACGTTCGTGAAGTTCCACTGGAAGCCGAAGCTCGGCATGCAGTCGGTGATGTGGAACGAGGCGGTGAAGATCAACGGCGCCGACCCCGATTTCCATCGCCGGGATCTATGGAACGCCATCCAGACCGGCGACTTTCCCGAATGGGAGCTAGGCCTGCAGCTCTTCGACGAGGAATTCGCCGCGAGCTTCGATTTCGACATCCTGGACCCGACCAAGATCATTCCCGAAGAGGTGGTCCCGGTTCGCCGCGTCGGCCGCCTGGTGCTCGACCGCGTGGTGGACAATTTCTTCGCGGAGACCGAGCAGGTCGCCTTCATGACGCAGAACGTCGTGCCCGGGATCGACTTCACCAATGACCCGCTGCTGCAGGGGCGGAACTTCTCCTACCTCGACACGCAGCTGAAGCGGCTCGGCGGGCCGAACTTCGCCCAGCTGCCGATCAATGCGCCGAAATGCCCTTTCCACCACTTCCAGCAGGATGGCCACATGGCCTTCCGCAACCCGAAGGGCCGCGTGAACTACGAGCCCAATTCCTGGGGAGAGGGCCCGCGAGAAGCGCCGGAGACGGGCTTCCGCAGCGTCCCCGCCGAGGAGATGGGACCCAAGCTGCGCATCCGGCCGGAACTCTTCGCGGACCACTACAGCCAGGCGCGCCAGTTCTTCCAGAGTCAGACGCCTGTCGAACAGGGGCACATCCGCGACGCCTTCGTCTTCGAACTCGGCAAGGTCCAGACGCCCGCCATCCGCGCGCGCATGCTCTCGCGCCTGCGGAATGTGGACGAGGCGCTGGCCGCGAAGATCGCCGATGGGCTGGGCATGGAGTTGCCCGGGGCCGCGGCGCCGGCGCGGCCCGTGATCGAGCTCGCACCATCGCCGGCGCTGAGCATCCAGCTGAACCCGCCCCCGAGCTTCGCCGGGCGGAAGGTCGGCGCCTTCGTCACGGACGGCACGGACATGGCTTTGCTGGCCGATCTGCAAGCCGAGCTGGCGGCGGAAGGCGCGGTGCTGGAGCTGGTGGCGCCGAAAGTCGGCGGAATCATCTCGAGCTCGGGCGAGATCGTGCCGGCCGACCACGCGCTGGAAGGCGGGCCGTCGGTGCTGTTCGACGCGGTGGCCTTGCTGCCGTCGGAAGCCGCGGCACGCATGCTCGCGCCGGTGGCCGTGATGCGCGACTGGCTCGCCGACGCGCATGCCCACTGCAAGTTCGTCGCCCACACCGCCTCCGCCGCGCCTCTCTTCGAGAAGGCCGGCGTGGCGATGGATGGCGGCTATATCCCACTCGCCAAGCCCGGCGATGCGGCGGGCTTCGTCACGGCCTGCCGCCAGCTTCGCTTCTGGGAACGCGAGCCACAGGTCAAGTGAGGAAGCCAATGAGCCAGGTCGAGGAACGCCAGCGGGCCATCCAGCGTCAGGTGAAGGAAGCCGACGCGAAGCGCCCGAAGGAGAAGCCCCAGGGAGCCATGCAGGCGGGCGCGCGCGAATACCCTGAACCGCCCTTCCCGGATCAGCTTCTGGACAAGCCCGGGCTGGAAAAGGACCAGAAGCTCCAGCCCATGTACGATGCGCCCTACTGGAAGGGCTCGGGCAAGCTGGAGGGCATGCGCGCCATCGTGACCGGCGGCGATTCCGGCATCGGGCGCGCGGTCGCGGTTCTCTTCGCGCGGGAGGGGGCGGATGTCTGCATCATGCACCTTCCCGGCGAGCAGGCCGATGCGGATAAGACCTGCGAGGCCATCCGGGGCGAGGGCCGCAAGGCGCACTCCATCGCTGGTGACGTCACCGACCGCGCCTTCTGCTTCAGCGCCGTGGAACAGGCCGCCGGCGCGCTGGGCGGGGTGGACATCCTGGTGAACAACGCCGCCTTCCAGCTTCACGTGGGCCAGTTCGAGGACCTGACGGAGGATCACTTCGACCTCACGCTCAAAACCAATCTCTATGGCTATTTCCACATGACGCAGGCCTGCATCCCCCGCATGAAGCCCGGCTCCTCCATCGTGAACTCGGGGTCGGTCACGGGGCTGATGGGAAGCCCGGCCATCGTGGACTACTCCATGACGAAGGGGGGCATCCACGCCTTCACCCGGGCGCTCTCGGGCGCGCTGATCGCGCGCGGAATCCGCGTCAATGCCGTGGCCCCGGGCCCGGTCTGGACGCCGCTCAACCCCAGCGACGATGCCGAGAAGGCGAAGCATTTCGGCGAGGGCACGCCCATGAAGCGCCCAGCCCAGCCGGAGGAGCTGGCGCCGGCCTACGTCTTCCTCGCGTCACCGCAGATGTCGAGCTACATCACGGGCGAGATTCTGCCTGTGATCGGCGGCTATGGGGCACATTGAGGGAGGGATGGTGGAGCTGAGCGGGATCGAACCGCTGGCCTCGTCATTGCGAACGACGCGCTCTCCCAACTGAGCTACAGCCCCGTATCCATCCGCCGCGTTGGGGCGCGGCGAGGGGCCGGTTCATGCTAGATCGGGCTTCCGGTGTCAACACCCCCCTCTCCCTCCAGCCCTGGCGCTTGCCCCGCGCCCTGCCATCCGCGACAAGGGGCGCTGACATCCGGAGTGCCGCCCCGCCATGATCCTCGATGCCGTCTTCTTCCTTCTCCAGGCCGGGCTCAGCCTGTTCTTCTGGGCCATCCTGATCGCGGCCGTCCTGTCGCTGCTGATCGGCTTCGGCGTCCTGGACACGCGTAACCGGCTGGTCTGGTCGCTCTCCGACTTCTTCTACCGCGTCACGGAACCTGCCATGCGGCCCGTGCGCAACATGCTTCCCAACTTCGGGAACATCGACCTTTCGCCCCTCGTGGTGCTGCTGCTGGTCCAGGCGGCGATGCTGCTGGTGGGGGCGATCCAGGGCTACCTGATCCGCGGCGGGCTTTATTTCTGAGGATTCGCGCATGACGCAGATCATCGACGGCAAGGCTGTGGCGGCGCGGCTGCGGTCGAGCCTCGCGGCCCGCATCGCCCAGCTCTCCTTCAAGCCCGGCCTGGCCGTCGTCCGCGTCGGCGAGGATCCCGCGAGCGGCGTCTATGTCCGCAACAAGGACCGCGCCGCGAGCGAGGCCGGCTTCGCCTCGCGCACCATCCACTTGCCTGAATCCACCACCGAGGCCGAGCTCCTGGCGCAGATCGCCGCGCTCAACGCCGACCCGGGCGTGGACGGAATCCTGGTGCAGCTGCCGCTGCCGAAGCACATCCGCTCCGAGGCCGCGATCGCCGCCGTGGACCCGGCCAAGGACGTGGACGGCTTCCACCCGGTGAATGCGGGCAAGCTCGCCTCGGGCCTGCCCGGCCTCGTACCCTGCACGCCGCGGGGCGTCATGCACCTGCTGGCCGAGGCCAAGGCCAAGCTCTCCGGCGCGCGCGCCGTGGTGGTGGGCCGCAGCCAGATCGTGGGCCGCCCCATGGCGCAGCTTCTGCTGGGCGCCGACTGCACCGTGACCATCGCCCATTCCCGCACCGCGGACCTGCCCGGCGAATGCCGAAGGGCGGATATCCTGGTCGCGGCGGTGGGCCGGCCGGAGATGATCCGGGGCGACTGGGTGCGCGAGGGCGCCATGGTCATCGACGTGGGCATCAACCGCATGCCCGACGGCAAGCTGAAGGGCGACGTCGCCTATGAGGAGGCGCTGCCCCGCGCCGCCGCCATCACGCCCGTGCCGGGCGGCGTCGGTCCCATGACCATCGCCTGCCTGCTGGAGAACACGCTGGAGGCGGCGCTGGCCCGCAGGGCCTAGCGCCTGGTCCGCGAAGCCGGCATCGCCGGAGAATCAGCCGCTCAGAATTATCCCGGCGTCCAGGCCTGCGGCCGGGCGCCGGGTACGAAGTCCAGCATCATCTGCAGGCTCCGCGCGATGCGGCTGGCGCGCTCCTGCAGCAGCGCCGCGGCTTCCGGCGGCATCTCGGCCTCCGTCGTCGCCTTCCAGAGCGCCAGCCAGCGCGCGAATTTCTCGGCGGAGAGATGCTCTCGGAGCCGCATGTGCACGGCCGCCGGATTTCCCTTGTACCGCTCGCCCCGGAGCATGACGCCGGACCAGAAATCCGCGAGCGTCTGGAGGTGCGCGGGCCAGTCGTCCACCTCGCCCTCGAAGACCGGGCCGAGCAGGGCGTCGGCGCGGATGCGTTCGTAGAAGCGCTGGACGAGGTGCGCCAGCGAGGCCTCGTCAATGCCGTCGGGGGTGGTCATGCGGTCAGGATAGCACGGAGATGCTTCCCAGCGCGCAGCGGACGACGGACAGGCTGCGCCTCACGGCCGGACTGACACAGCTCCTCCGGGCACAAGGAGGGCCCGCTATAGCATGGCAGTACCGCACCTCGACGCGCCCTTCCCCGCGCGCCAGGATGACGCCGAAACGACGGATCGCCTGTCATCAACCTTCTCCTCGTCGTGGCCTATGTCCTGCTCTGGGGCTCGGCCTTCAATGCCGCGCGGGTCATCGCGCTCGAATGGCCGCCGCTCTGGGCGCTGCTGCTCCGCTTCGCGGCGGTGGGGCCGCTGCTCTGGCTGCTGGTGCGTGCCCGCCACGCGCCGCTGCCGCGCGGGGGCGACCTGCTGCGCGTCATGGCCATGGGCGTCTTCGGCATGGGCGGCTACCTGGCCTGCGCCTGGGTCGCCTCGGGCTACGTGCCCTCGGGGCTGGTGGCCCTGCTCTCGGCCTGCGCGCCTCTCTTCGTCGCGCTGGGCGAGGCCGCGATGGGCCAGCGCATGTCGCGCACGGGCTGGCTCGGCCTCGGCCTTGGCTGGCTGGGCGTGGCGCTGCTCGGGCTGCTGCGTTCGGCCGATGGGATCGCGGCGGCCGAGGCCTGGGGGCTCGGCATCGCCATCCTGGGCGCGCTGCTCCAGGCCATCGGCGTGCTGGCCTATGCCCCCACGCGCGGCCGGGTGGCGGCCTGGCCAACCAATTTCGTGCAGACCGTGACGGCCAGCCTGCTGCTGCTCGTGCTCGTCGGCCTCTGGGGCGGGCCGATGCCGGGGGTGCCGAGCCTGCCGGTGGTCTCCGCGCTGCTCTACGTCTCGGTCGTGGTGGGCATGGCGGGCTATGCGCTGTTCTTCGTGGTCATCGCACGCTTCGGCGCCTCCAACGCGGCGGCGCTGCAGCTCATGGCCCCGCCGGTCGCGGCCGTCATCGGCTGGGCCCTGCTGGGCGAGCGGCTGGCCTGGGGCGACCTGCTGGGCGGGGCCATCACGCTGGCCGGGCTGCTGCTGATGTTCCGCGCGCGCTGAGGCTGGGATAGGGTCGCCGAATGCTCCAGGGCCGAAAGATCCTCCTGATCGTCTCCGGCAGCGTCGCGGCCTTCAAGGCGCTGATGCTGGTCCGGCTGCTGCGCGCCGAGGGCGCCGCCGTCCGCGCCGTGCTCACGGCCGGCGGCGCGCGCTTCGTGACGAAGGAGGCGCTGGCTGCCATCACCGGCGAGCATGTCTCCGACGACCTCTGGGCCGCCGAGGCCGAGATCGGCCATATCCGCCTCGCGCGCTGGGCCGATGCGGTCGTGGTGGCGCCCGCCTCCGCCAGCCGCCTCGCCCAGATGGCGCAGGGGCTCGCCGAGGATCTGGCAGGCTGCATCCTGCTCGCGACCCGCGCCCCGGTGCTGGTCGCGCCGGCCATGAATCCCGCCATGTGGGCCCATGCCGCGACGGCGGCGAACGTCGCTTCGCTGAAGGCGCGCGGCGTCCGCTTCGTCGGGCCCGAGGACGGCCCGATGGCCGAGCCCGAGAGCGGCCCCGGCCGCCTCTCCGAGCCCGAGCAGATGGCCGATGCCGTCCGCTCGCTGCTGTCCGACGGGCCGATGAAGGGCCGCCACATCGTCGTGACCGCCGGCCCGACGCAGGAGCCGATCGACCCCGTCCGCTACATCTCCAACCGCAGCAGCGGCAAGCAGGGCTACGCCATCGCCGCCGCCCTCTCGGCGCTCGGCGCGCGGGTGACGCTGGTCAGCGGGCCCACGAACCTCGCCGCGCCCGCCGGCGTCGCGCTGGTCCGCATCGAATCCGCGCGCGACATGCTGGCCGCCTGCGAGGCCGCCCTGCCCGCCGATGCCGCGATCTTCGCCGCCGCCGTCGCCGACTGGCGCGTGGCGCAGGAAGCGACGCAGAAGCTCAAGAAGGAGCCGGGCGCCGCCGCGCCGACGCTGACCATGGCGCTGAACCCGGACATCCTGGCCACCGTCTCGAAGCACGCGCAGCGCCCGAGGCTCGTCGTCGGCTTCGCGGCGGAGACGGAGCATGTCGTGGAGCACGCGCGGCAGAAGCTCGAGCGCAAGGGCTGCGACTGGATCGTGGCGAACGACGTGTCCGGCGACGTCTTCGGCGGCGAGCGGAACACGGTGCATCTGGTGACGAGGACTGGCGTGGAGGATTGGCCTGAAATGCCCAAGGGTGAAGTGGCGACGCGGCTCGCGGCGCGCGTGGCGGCGTTTTTCCAATGAAGGTTCTGGTGCAGCGCCTGCCCCATGCCGAGGGCCTTCCCCTCCCCGCCTACGCCACCGAGGGCGCGGCCGGCATGGACCTGCTGGCCGCCAAGGCCATGACCATCCCGGCCGGCGGCCGCGCCCTGGTGCCCACCGGCCTGCGCATCGCGCTGCCCGAGGGCTACGAGATGCAGATCCGCCCCCGCTCCGGCCTCGCGCTCAAGCACGGGATCACGCTGCCCAACTCCCCCGGCACGGTGGATGAGGATTATCGGGGCGAGGTGGGCGTCATCCTCCTCAACACCGGCGCCGAGGCCTTCGAGATCGCGCGGGGGGACCGAATCGCCCAGGCCGTCTTCGCGCCCGTGACGCGCGCGGAATGGGAGGAGGTCGTGGTCCTCCCCGAGACCCAGCGCGGAACCGGCGGCTTCGGCTCGACGGGCCGCAACTAGGCGATGATGGCTTCGCATCCGTTCACCTTCCATGGCCTGGCTGGTGGCGGGATTCAGACCCCCGGCGCATGCGCGCCTCTGTTCATCCCGCTCTAGCCCCCATATTCCCGCCATGGACCTCGATTTCACCGAAGACGAGCTGCACCGCTACTCGCGCCACATCCTGCTGAAGGAGGTCGGCGCCATCGGCCAGGCGAAGCTGCGGGCCGCGCGGGTGCTGATCGTCGGCGCGGGCGGGCTCGGCTCGCCGCTGGCGCTCTACCTGGCGGCGGCGGGCGTCGGCACGCTCGGCCTCGTGGACCATGACGAGCTGGAGCTGTCGAACCTCCAGCGGCAGGTCGCGCATGCGACCTCGCGCATCGGGCAGTTCAAGACGGACAGCACCGCCGCCGCCCTCAGGGACCTCAATCCCGACGTGAGGCTGGAGCTGCACACTCGCCGCATGGACCGCGCGGCGGCCGAGGAGCTGATCCCGCAATACGACGTGATCTGCGACGGCACCGACAACTTCCCCACGCGCTTCCTGCTGGGCGATGCCTGCCACCTGCTGAAGAAGCCGCTGGTCAGCGCCGCCGTGCTGCGCTTCGAGGGCCAGCTCTCGGTCTTCCGCGCGCATGAGGGCGCGCCCCAGCCCTGCCACCGCTGCCTGCACCCCGAGATGCCGCCCGAGGGGCTGGTCCCCACCTGCTCGCAGGCCGGCGTGCTCGGCGCCGTCGTGGGCGTCATGGGCACGCTGCAGGCAACCGAGGTGCTGAAGGTGATCCTGGGCATCGGCGAGGACATGTCCGGCCGCCTGCTGCTCTGGGACGCGCTGGATGCCCGCTTCCGCATGGTGAAGCTGCGCCGCGACCCCGAATGCGCGCTTTGCGGCGAGGCCGCGACGATCCACGACCTTTCCGCGCATTCATGAGCCGGCCGCTCGGAATCCTGCTCATCTCCGGCGGGCATGAGCGTGGGCACTACGCGCTGATGCTGGCCACCGGCGCCGCCGCCATCGGGCGGGAGGTGACGCTCTTCGCCACCAACGCCGGCTGCCGCCTGCTGCTGGCCGATGCGCCGCTGGAGCGCGACCCGCGCGAGTCGATGCTGGAATCGCGCGGCGTGGCGACAGTCGCGACGCTGATGGACGCGGCCCGGCAGCTCGGCATCCGGATGATCGCCTGCGAGGCCGGTCTGCGCGCCGAATCCCTGGAGGCCGCCACCCTGGCCGAAGGGGCCGAGAAGGCCGGCATCGTGACCTTCCTCGGCGCGGTCGGCGATGGGCAAATGCTGACCCTCTGACGGCACGGAGGCTTGACCCGGCGCGGCGGGAAGCGGCATCGAAGGGGCATGAGGGCTTTCTTCGCCATCGCGGTTCTCGCCCTGGCAGGCGCATCACTTCCGCCCGGCCTTTCGCGCGCGCAGTCCAGCCTGGGCGGCTCGCAGACGCTTGCGCCGCCCCGGGCCGCCGCGCCCGCTCCAACGGCCCAGGCGCAGCCCTCGACCACGCCCCGGACCAACACGGCCGGCCGCCGTCCCCCCGCCAATCCGCCGGCGGCCCAGCGCCCCCGCAGCGGCAGCCAGACGCAGGCCCGCCCCAACCAGGCCCGCCCCAACCAGGCCCGCCCGGCCCAGACGCCCGCCCAGCGCCAGGCGGCCGAGCGCCAGCGCCGCGAGGCTGCCGCCGCAGCCGCAGCCGCAGCCGCCGCTGCTGCTGCCGCCGCCGCGGCAGCGGCCGCCGCCCAGGCCGCCCCGCCCCCGCCCGAGCCGCAGCCCACCATCGGCAGCGTCACCGGCCTGCCCATGCCGCGCTTCGCGGCGCTGCGCTCGAACGACGTGAACCTGCGCGTCGGCCCCGACCGCCGCTATCCGATCGAGTGGCGCTACCAGCGCGCGGACCTGCCCGTGCAGATCATCCGCGAGCACGAGCAATGGCGGCGCATCCGCGACCCCGATGGCGCGGAAGGCTGGCTCGCCGCCTCCAACCTCCAGCCCGGCCGCCGCACCTTCATCGTGCTGGGCGAGCCGCAAGGCGAGGTCCCGCTGCGCCGCCGCGCGGAGGAAGGGGCCGCGCCCGTCGCGCGCCTGCGCCCCGGCGTCATCGGCCGCATCCGCGCCTGCGAAGCCGGCAGCGGCTGGTGCGAGGTGCAGGTGCAGGACCGCCGCGGCTACATCCGCCGCGCCGACATCTTCGGCGTGATGCCAGACGAGGAAATTAAGTAATTTCCTCGTTGCTTCTGCCCTCAGGCGCCCTGGGCTTGCGCGCCGCGCACAGGGGCGCTGGCTGAACCGCGGGCCTGGCGCGGCCGCGATCCGGGGCAGAGCCTCGGATCGTTCGTCCCCTCAGGCGCTGGTGCCGTCCAGCTTCAGCACTTCGCCGGCGAGGTAGAGGCTGCCGCAGATCAGGATGCGGCCCGGCTTCTCCTCGCGCAGGATTCGCGACAGCGCGCTCCGCACATCGGGCCCCGGCCGCGCGACGCCGCCGCTGGCCGCGATGATGTCGTCCACCGACATCGCGAGATGCTGCCCCGGCTCGCTCACCGCCGTCACGCTGGCCGCCAGCGGCAGGAGCGGCGCCAGGAAGCCTTCGGCGGTCTTGCCCTGCTTCATGCCCACGACGAGGTGCAGCGGGCGGTCGCGCCATTCCTCGGCGACGGTCTCGGCCAGGGCCTCGCCGGCCCCGGCATTGTGCCCGCCATCCAGCCAGAGCTGCCAGGGCTCGGCCGGCGCCAGCGCGCCCGACAGGCGCTGCATCCGCGCGGGCCAATGCGCCGCCGCGACGCCGCGCTTGATGGCCTCGTCCGTCAGCCAGGCGGGCTGCCAGGCGCGCAGCGACGCGATGGCGATGCCCGCATTGTCCGGCTGGTGGCGGCCGCGCAGTCCCAACGCCGGCAGCACGAGCCGCCCGCGCGCGTCGTTGTAGACATGGCCAGGACCGTGCGGGCCGATCGACCACGCCGCGTCGCGCGCCAGCAGCGGCGCGCGCATCTCCGCCGCGTAGCCGGCCAGCGTCGTCAGCGCCTCCGGATCCTGCCGCCCGGTGACGCAGGGCACGCCGGGCTTGATGATGCCCGCCTTCTCGTAGGCGATCTGCGCGAGCGTGACGCCGAGGAAGTCCATGTGGTCCATCGAGATGCTGGCGATGGCCGTCGCGGACGGGCTGTCCACCACATTGGTCGCGTCGTAGCGCCCGCCGAGGCCGACCTCGAGCACCAGCAGCTCCGCGGGCACGCGGCTGAAGAGCAGCAGCGCGACCGCCGTGGTGATCTCGAACACCGTGATGGGCTCCGCGCCGTTCACGCGCTCCACCTCCTCCAGCGCCTCGATCAGCGCTTCCTCGGAGACGAGCTTGCCCGCGAGGCGGATGCGCTCGTGGAAGCGCACGAGATGCGGCGAGGTGTAGACATGGACCCGCTGCCCGGCCGCCTCGCCGATGGCGCGCAGGAAGGCGCAGGTCGAGCCCTTGCCGTTGGTCCCCGCGACATGCACCACCGGCGGCAGCTTCCGCTCGGGATGGCCGAGCTGCGCGAGCAGCCGCTTCAGCCGGTCGAGGCTGAGATCGATCAGCACCGGATGCAGCTTGTGCAGCCGGTCGATGATCGCCTCGGAACGAGAAGATGGGATCATGTCGAAAAGCCTAGGCGCCAAACTTCCCGGCGAAGCCAAGCGCGCAGAGCGCGCGCCCGGCGCTTGAGGGCAGAGGATTAAGCCGCCTGCGGCGCCGGCTCCGAGGTTTCCGCATCGCGCAGCAGCCGGATCAGGCGGCCCAGCATCGCGCGCATCTCGCCGCGCGGCACCACCATGTCGAGGATGCCGTGCTCGAGCAGGTACTCCGCGCGCTGGAACCCCTCGGGCAGCTTCTCGCGCACCGTCTGCTCGATGACGCGCGCGCCGGCGAAGCCGATGAGCGCGCCGGGCTCGGCGATCTGCACGTCGCCCAGCATCGCGAAGCTCGCGGTCACGCCGCCCGTCGTGGGGTCGCAGAGCACGACGATGAAGGGCAGGCCCGCATCCTTCACCATCTGCGTCGCGATGACCGTGCGCGGCATCTGCATCAGGCTGACCGCGCCCTCCTGCATGCGCGCGCCGCCCGACGCGGTGAAGACGATCAGCGGCGCGTCCTGCAGCACCGCGAGCCGCGCGGCGGTCACGATCGCCTCGCCCACGCCCTGGCCCATGGAACCCGCCATGAAGGCGAACTCGAAGGCGGCGGCGACCGCCCGCTGCCCCTCGATCTGCCCGTGGCCGACCACCACCGCGTCATCCATGCCCGATTTCTGCTGCGCGTCGCGCAGGCGCTCCGAATAGCGGCGCTGGTCGCGGAAGCGCAGCGGGTCAGCCGGGGCCTTCGGCAGCTCGATCTTCTGCCAGCCTCCGTCGAGCGTGGCGTCCAGCCGCTGCCGGGCCGAGAGCCGCATGTGGAAGCCGCAATGGGGGCAGACGCGCAGATTCTTCTCCAGATCCGTCTGGAAGATCATCTGCTCGCACTGGGGGCACTTATGCCAAAGATTCTCCGGCACCTCGCGGGAACCGAAGAGCGTCTTGATCTTGGGCAGGGCCCACTCGGAAATCCAGTTCATGCTTCTTTGCCCTCAGGCGCCGGGCGCCGCCCCGGCGGCTTGGCTTCGCGCGGAGCTTACCCGGGTGAATGTCGGTCGCGCGCGCCGGCCGCCATGCGGCCGGAAGCGGTGTAGTCTCGTGGGCTGACATGACGGGGCTTGCCCGCCGGGTCAATGGTCCCGCACAGATTGGACCAGCAGACCCCACCCTGATTGGACGTAGCAACGGGACCAGTCTGGCGCCATGATCGCCCCAGACAGGAGCCCATGCCGTGTACATCCCGCCCGCCTTCCGCGTCGAAGACCTCACCCAGATCCATGCGCTGATCCGCGGCGCGCGCCTGGCCAGCCTCGTCACCGCGACGGCGGACGGGCTCATCGCCACGCCGCTGCCGATGCTGCTGGCGGCGGAGGAAGGGCCGAACGGCACGCTCTACGGTCACATCGCCCGCGCCAACCCCCAGGGCAAGCTGGCGGCGCAGGGCGAGGCCATGGCCATCTTCACGGGCCCGGACGCCTATGTGACGCCCGCCTGGTACGCTTCCAAGCCGGAGCACGGGAAGGTCGTGCCCACCTGGAACTACGTTGCCATCCACGCCTATGGCCCGCTGGAAGTCTTCGACGATGCGGAGCGGCTGCTCGACGTCGTCACGCGGCTGACGGAGCGGCACGAGGGCGGGCGGGCCGAACCCTGGGCCGTCTCCGACGCGCCCGAATCCTTCATCCGCGCCCAGCTTCGCGGCATCGTGGGCATCCGTATGCCCATCACGCGGCTCGATGCCAAGCGCAAGGCGAGCCAGAACCGCGACGCGGCCGACCGCGCGGGCGTGGCGCGGGGCCTCGGCGCCAGCGCCGACCCGGCGGACCGGGCCATGGCGGCCCTTATTCCCGAATAGCTAGCGCTTCCGGCGCGCGGCCTCGAGCCGGCGGGCCAGGCGCGGCTCCAGCGGCAGCGGGGGCTTGGGCGCGAAATGCCCGAAGGCGGCCGCCACCTCGTCGAAGCCGCGGTCCAGCCCGCCGCCGGGGATGGTGACATCGCCCATGCCCAGCCACTTGTTGCCCGGGCGCAGGATGGCATGCACCCATCCCGGCGGGTTCGAGGCGGGATCCTTCAGCCAGACCGTCACGTAGGCGATGCCCATATGCGGCCGCGCCTGCCAGCGGTCCACCGCGCTCCAGGGGATCGGCGTCTCGGACCAGCGGCGCCAGAGGAAGCCGTGCTCGTCCACTTCCAGCACCGGCCGCGAGTCGAACAGCATCCCCACCGAGAGCAGCATCCAGACGATGATGGGCAGCAGGACCACGAGCCCCAGGATCCGCAGCGCCAGGGGCGCGTCGGGCAACAGCACGGTCGCGGTGAAGCAGGGCGCGACCAGCGGCATCATGACAGCGATCAGGATCACGAGCCCACGGCGATAGGCATAGGCGCGGAAGGGCGGCCTCGTTTCCATGCGCGCCCTCCTCAGCGGCCATAACGGATGGCGACGAAGACACCGAGCACGGTGACCGCCGCCGAGAAAACGCACATCACGGCCACGGCGGCGTTCTTCAGCCGCTCGTGCCGCGCCGGATCGGGCGCGACATTGCGCTCCAGCCAGCGTCGGATCGGCCCCTTCAGCCAGTCGGACAGAAGGATCACGGCCGCGATCGCCCCGCCCCCGCCCAGGGTGAAGAGCGGGTCGCGGGCATGCACCCCCGGCCACAGCGCGATGCTCGCGTAGGCCGAGAGATAGAGCCACATCATGCCGTGGCCGATGGCGATTCCACGCCAGTCGGACAGGTCGATACGCGTCATCGGTGCCGGTGCTCCTGCCATGGGCCTTCAGGCAACGCCCGAGGCGGCCGAGCTTTGCAACGCTGGCGCCGTGCACGGGCAGGATGCTAAACCCGTCCCATGCCACGAGCGGCGGCCGCCAGGCTGCGTCCCGCGGCCCCTCGCCCTCGTGCCTCCCCCCGGCTCGAAAGACGGCCCCCCCCGAGCGGGCCCAAAACCAGCGGGCCCTCCCCGGGGTCCTCTGGCCGCACTGCGAAACCCGCGCGCCGGAGCCTCGGCGGGCGGCTCTTCCGGCTGGGCGTCATCCTGGCCATCTGGGGCACCTTCGCCTTCGCCGCCGTGCTGCTCTGGTTCACCTGGGACATGCCGCGCCCCGACGCCGCGCTCGAGCACCAGCGCCGCCCGAGCGTGACGCTGCAGACCGCCGATGGCGGGCCGCTGGGCAACCAGGGCGACCTCTATGGCGAGACGCTGCGGCTGCGCGACATGCCGGCCTATGTCCCCGCCGCGCTGCTCTCCATCGAGGACCGGCGCTTTCGCCAGCATTTCGGCGTGGACCCCATCGGCCTCGCCCGCGCGCTCTACCGCAACTTCCACGCGGGCGACGTGGTGCAGGGCGGCTCCACGCTCACGCAGCAGCTCGCCAAGAACATCTTCCTGAGCCCCGCGCGCAGCACGCGCCGCAAGGTGCAGGAGGCGCTCATGGCGCTCTGGCTCGAGCATCGCTTCAGCAAGGACCAGCTGCTCGAGATCTACCTGAACCGCGTCTATCTGGGCGGCGGCGCCTATGGGGTGGATGCGGCGGCGCGCCTCTATTTCGGCGTCTCGGCGCGGCGGCTGACCTTGCCGCAGGCGGCGATCCTCGCGGGGCTGCCGCAGGCGCCCTCCCGCTACAACCCGCGCTCCAATCCCGACGGCGCCATGGCCCGCGCGCGCGACGTACTGGCCGCCATGCGCGACACGGGCGCGATCGACGAGGCGCAGATGGCACGCGCCATCGACGAGATGGCCATCCCGCCCCGGCCCTCGCGCAATGGCGGCTGGTTCGCCGACTGGATCTTCGAGGATATTCCCGAGGCCTTCCCCGGCAGCGCCGACCTCGTGATCCGCACGACGCTGGATCCGCGCTGGCAGAACGCCGTGGAAACGCGCATGGCCGCGATCCTGGACGGGCCAGGGCGCGAGATGCGCGTCAGCCAGGGCGCCGTGATCGTGCTGGATGCGCAGAACGGCGCGGTGCGCGCCATGGCGGGCGGGCGGGACTTCCGCCGCTCGCCCTTCAACCGCGCCACGGATGCGCGCCGCCAGCCCGGCTCCACCTTCAAGGCGCTGGTCTATCTGGCGGCGCTGGAGCGCGGCGCGAGCCCCGGCGATTCCGTGAGCGACCTGCCCATCGCAGGCGGGCGCTGGTCGCCCTCCAACGGGCGCTACCGCTCACGCGGCTCCGTCACGCTGGAGGAGGCCTTCGCCCATTCGGTGAACACCTCGGCCGTGCGGGTGATGCAGATGGGCGGCGGGCCGCGCGCGGTGGCGGAGGTCGCGTCGCGCCTCGGCATCCGGGGCCGCTTCCCGCCGGACGGCTCGATCGCGCTGGGCACCGGCGAGGTGACGCTGATCGACCTCGCCGCCGCCTATGCCGCGCTGGTGAATGGCGGGCGGCGCGTGACGCCCTTCGGCATGGCCCGGGTGGAGGCCGAGCGCGGGCGCGTGCTGCCGGCTCCGCGCGTGGAGCCCGCCCAGGTGATCGCGGCCTCCCATGCCGAGCAGATGCGCCAGATGATGATGGCCGTGACGCGCTATGGCACCGGCCGCGCCGCGGCGGTCCCGGGCGTGACCACGGGCGGGAAGACGGGAACCACGCAGAACTATCACGACGCCTGGTTCATGGGCTTCGCGCAGCTCGCTTCCGGGCCGGTGGTGATCGGGGTATGGCTCGGCAATGACAACAATCTCGGGATGGACGATGTGGGCGGCGGCACCCTGCCCGCGCGGCTGTTCCGCGAGATCGTCGAGGCCGTGCGCGGCAATGAGTCGGCCCGGTAAACTCCCGCTTCTTCACTTTATTCCTTGTTATCATGTTGCAGTGCCTCCACGGTCCCGGAATGGGAAAACGGAGGGCGCGAACGATGCCTCACCTCAAGTGGTGCGGTTGGCTGCTCATGGCCGTTCTCGCCGCCGCCGGGCTGCGGCCGGCCCAGGCCGCCGGCGATCCCACGCGGCGCGACTGGCAGGTGAGCCTCTATGTGGGCCAGTTCCTGAAGGGCACCTTGCTGGAGCTTCCGAGCCAGTTCGTCCAGGGCGAGCTCGGCTTCCGCAGCGCCACCTTTTTCCAGCTCGACCTCGGCTACACGCCGTTCAAGTTCGACCTGCCGATCCCCTTCTGCACGGGCTGCGCCTTGCGCAACAACCAGTTCGAGCTGCATGCCGCCGTGGGACAGTATGCGGGCCGGCAGACCAATGCGGAGCTCGGCGCCTACTTCATGTTCCGCACCGGGCAGATCGGCCCGCGAACCGGGCTGCAGGCGAACATCGCCGCGGGGTGGGGCATCTCCTACGCCACCGGCACCACGGGGCTGGAGGTCGGCCGCACCGACATCCAGGGCGTGGACACCTACCGCACGCAGTTCCAGGTTCCCATCGAGGTCGAGTGGTGGCACCCCAACCTGCGCTCCGTCTCCATCGTGCTGCCGCGCATCCACCACCGCTCGGGCGGCTATGGCGCGCTGGCGGCCTATGGCAGCGGCTCCAACTTCATCGGCGGGTCGCTGCGCCTCAGCTGGTGACCGCATGACGCTTCGATGGGACGTGCTGCTCGCCATCCTCGGCATGGCGCTCTCGACCTACATGCTGCGCGCGGGCGGATATGCGCTGCTGCGCGCCTTCCGCCCGCCGCCCTTCGTGATCGCGATGCTGAGCCACATCCCGGGCTGCATCTTCGTGGCCTTCGTCACGCCCGCCATCGTGATGGGCGGCCCCTCGGCCGCCCTGGCGGCGGCCTGCACCATGGGCGTGATGATCGGCACGCGGAGCTACCTTCTGGCCATCGCCTCGGGCGTCGCGGTGATGTGGCTCCTGCGCGGCGCGGGGCTCTAGGTCAGGCTGGCGCGGTTTCCGGCTCGGGCGGGATGGGCGGCGTTTTGGCGGAGAAGAGGCGCAGCCCCGCCGCATCGCAATGCTTCTTCATGCGGCGGTTCAGCTCCCGCTGCACGGCCCAGCGGCGGGCCGGCGGGGTCATGATCCGGGCGCGCACGAAGACGCCCATATCCGTCATCTTGTCCAGGCCCATGACCTCGAGCGGCGCGAGGATCTGCGGCGCCCAGGCCTCGTCGTCGCGCATTTCCTGGCCCGCCTGGCGCAGCAGCAGCACGGCCTTGTCGGTGTCCACCGAGTAGTCGAGCGCGAAGTCCACCACCGCATAGCCGAAGTCGCGCGTCTGGTTCGTCACGGTGCTGACCGAGCTGAAGGGCACGATGTGCACCGAGCCATCGAGCGCGCGCAGCCGGATGGAGCGGATGGAGAGCTGCTCCACCGTGCCGGAGAGCCCCCCCAGCGTCACGGAATCGCCCACCGCCACCGCGTCCTCGAACAGCAGGAAGACGCCGGTGATCACGTCGCGCACCAGCGTCTGGCTGCCGAAACCGATGGCAAGGCCGACGACACCGGCACCTGCCAGAAGCGGTGCGACGTTGATGCCGACTTCGGTCAGCGCCGTGATCGTGACGACGATGACCAGCAGCACGCCGATGGCCGTCCGCAGCATGGGCAGCAAGGTCCGGACGCGGGCGCTGTTGGCGGCGGAGGCGCCATCGAGCCCGGTCAGCTTGCGCTGGATCGTCGCATTGGCGAATTCCCAGAACGCCACCGCCACGGCCGCGGTGATGGCGATGGTGAGGGCGGCCGAGACCAGCCGCCCGCCCCAGCGCCCCGGCCGGAACCAGGCAAGCGAGTTGAGCCCCCATGCCTGCAGCAGCAGCACCAGCACCACAGCCGAGATGACCATCGAGAGGATGGTCCGCAGCGCGGGAAGGTAGCGGTTCGCCCGCGCCTCCAGCCCCGGGAAACGATCCGCCAGCTCGCCGCTCACGCGGAACAGCCAGTCGAGCAGGCGCCGCGCGCCCTCGTCCACCAGCTTGGCGATGGCGATGATGAGCACGGTCGTGACCGAGGCGCCGAAGAGCCGCTCGAACCCGTCCTGGATCCGCAGCGCCCAGACGGCCCAGGCCGCGAGAAGCCACAGGATCACGACCACGTGCCAGGCCTGCGCGGCCTTGTCGCGCGCGGCCCGCATCCAGCGCCGGCCGGGCGCCACGGTCTCGCCTCCCTCGACCTTGGGCGCGGCGAGAAGGCGCGCGACGCTCGCGCGGTTCTGCATGACGACGATGGCGGTCAGCACCGTCATCACCAGCAGGCCGAAGCGCCAGATGACCTCGTGCGCTCCGTAGGGCAGGCCGAAGAGCATCACCGTCTCGGCCAGCGCGTAGAACAGCACGCCGGTGAGGGCGATGCGCCGCAGCCAGAGCATGGCGTATTCCGCGGTCTCGTCGTCGCAAGGCATGAGCCGGAGGCGCGGCTGGCCCGGCGCGAAGATCCGGCGGCCGACCGCCATGATGGCGCGCGCGGACATATAGGCGAAGACCACCGCCTCCATGATGATGCGGTTGGAAGGCCAGAGCGAATAGGTGCTGATCACGCCGATGCCGAAGAGGCCGAAGCCGAAAATCGGCACGGCATCCAGCAGCAGGTGCGCGATGATGTAGGGCATCCAGCGCAGCTTGCGCATCGGCCCCTGGATGGCTTCCGCCCGTGCCTCCAGCATCCGGTACGGCTTGCGCAGGACGAAGCGGAGGATCCGCTCGATGATGAAGCCGCCGATGAGGACCACGGCCAGCTTCCAGGCCAGCGCGAAGACCCGCTCCTGCAGGCGGTCGTCGAAGGTCAGGCGGCTGAACCACTCGCCGATGGCGCGCACCTCCATCGCCGAGGCGAGGGTCGAGAGCGCATTCTCCAGGAAGGCACCGAGGCGTTGGCCGACGCCGGTCACGATCTCGGCCGGAACGGAGGCGGCTTCCTCCACCGCCGGCTGCGCGGGGGCGGCGGGCGCGGCCGGGGCAGCTGCGGCCGCCGGCGCGGGAGCCGGGGCCTGAGCGGGGGCGGGCGCGGCCGTCCCGGCCGCGGGAGTCGCCGGCGGCAGGGATTCGAGGGCGCGAATCAGGGCGGAGCGGCGCGCGTCGTCCCGCAGCACCTCGAGCAGCGTGCCGAGCTCCGGCCCGGCCGGTGCCGCGGCCGGAGGCGCGGCGGCCGCCGGAGCGGCCGGAGCCGGGGCGGGAACGGGAACCGCCACCTGCGCCCTTGCCATGATGGGCAGGACGAGGAGCAGCGCGAGAAGGGGTAGGAGGCGGCGATGCATGGCCCCTGGTTTTGGGTCATGCCCGGGCGAGGTCAAGTTGCCACGACGCTTTGCGGCAGGCACCATGACCCATCCCATGTCCGAGAAAACATCCATCTGGGTCATCATGATCGCGCTTCTGGGCGCGCATATGGCAGGCATGGGAGCCTTCCTCACCGTCCCGGTCCTGGCCCCCGCCATCGCGGCGGAGACGGGGCTTTCGGCCAGTCTGGCGGGCGTCCACACGGCGCTGGCCTATCTGGGCGCGCTGTTCTCCGGCCCCATCACGCAGGGGCTGCTGAAGCGTCATGGCGGCGTGCGGGTCTGCCAGGGCGCGCTGCTCGTCATCGGCGCGGGCATCGCCATCGCCGCCATCGGGCATCCGCTCGCGATCGCGCTCTCGGCCATTCTGGGAGGGTTCGGGCATGGGCCCATCACGCCCTCCGGCAGCCACCTGCTGGCGCCGCGCACGCCGCCGGCGATCCGCAGCCTGATCTTCGGCCTCAAGCAATGCGGCGTGCCCGCGGGCGCGCTGCTGATCGCGGCGGTGGCTCCGGTCGTGGCGACGTATTTCGGCTGGCGCGCCGGGGTTCTCACCGTCTCCATCTTCTGCGTGGCCCTGGCCATGGCGCTGCAGCCCCTGCGCGCCGCGCTCGACACCGACCGCGCCCCGCCCGGCCAGGCGCCGCTGCGCCCCTGGCAGGACGCGAAATCGAGCCTCGCCATCCTGCGCGACGACCGCCAGGTGCGCTCGCTGACCATCGCCGCCGCGGGCTACGGCATCGGGCAGTTCTGCTTCAGCTCCTTCTTCGTGGTCTGGCAGGTGAGCATGTTCGGCCGCTCGCTGGAGGAGGCGGGGCTGACGCTGGCGCTGGCCCAGGCCGGGGGCGTCGCGGGCCGCATCGCCTGGGCCCTGGTCGCGGACCGTATCGGCGCGCGGCCGGTGCTGGTCGCGCTCGGCGTCGCCATCGGCTGCTTCAGCCTGCTCTTCGCCCTGGCGAGCCCGGGCTGGCCGGAGATCGCGGTGATCGCGCTCGGCGTCGCCATGGGGGCCTCGGCGGTCGCCTGGAACGGGGTCCTGCTGGGCGAGATCGCGCGCGTGGCGCCCGATGGCCGGGTGGGCGCCTCGACGGCCGCCATGGGCTTCGTCTTCGGGGGCACGATGGTGGTGGCGCCCACGCTCTTCTCCGGCCTGGTGCTGGCCACGGGCACCTATGCCTGGGGCTTCGCCATGTGCGCGCTCGCCGGCCTCACCGGCGCGCTGATCGTTGCACGTTTGATGATTCTCGGCGCCGGGCGCAGAATGACGGGATGAAGACTTTCTTCACCATCCTGGTCGGCGCCGCGATGCTGGCGACCCTCGGCGTCCTCATCGCGGGCATGATCGGCATGGCGCGCGGCCAGACGGGCGAGACCTCGCAGAAGCTGATGCGCTACCGCGTGCTGCTGCAGGGCCTGGCCCTGGTGCTCTTCGCCATCCTCATGATGGTGTGGCGCTAGCCGACGGGCCGGGCAACCCGGCGGCGCGCCATCCCCCGGGGATCAGTCGATACTGATCCGCGCATCCCGCGCGATGGACTGCCAGCGCATGGCGCTCGCCGCCACCCAGCTGTCATTCTCCGCGCGCGGCACGCTCAGCGGCTCGACGAAGGCGGTCTGCAGGCGCTGGGCCGTCTGCGGGTCGCGGCTTTTCTCCAGCGCCTCGGTCAGCCGCGCCACGATGTTCGCGGGCGTGCGCTTCACCACCGCCAGGTTGAACCAGATGCCGAGGTCGTAGCCCGCCAGGCCGGCCTCGATCATGGTCGGCACGTCCGGCAGCGCACTCGCTCGGCGCGTCGTCGTCACCGCCAGCGGCCGCAGCGCGCCCGCACGGATCTGCGCCGTCGAGGTCGCCGTGGTGTCGAAGCCGAAATCCACATCCTTCGCCAGCATCGCCGCCACCAGCGGCGAGGAACCGCGATAGGGCACATGCGTCGCCTCGATCCCCGCCATCTTCAGGAAGACGGTGGCCGAGAGATGCGAGGAGGACCCATTGCCGACCGAGCCATAGGTCAGCGGCCGGCGCTTCGCCTCCTGGATGAACTGCTGGACATTGGTCGCCTCCACCTTGCCCGGCACCACGGAGAGGATGTTCGCCACCTCGCCGATCGTGCCCAGGCTCGTGAAGTCGCGGACCGCGTCCACGCCCGTATTGGCGTAGAGGATGGGGTTCACGCCGAAGAGCGCCGTGGTCCCGAAGAGGATGGTGTGCCCGTCCGGCTCGGACTGCGCCACGGCGACGGTCCCGATATTGCCGCCGGCGCCCGCGCGGTTCTCCACCACCACGGGCTGGCCGAGCTCGCGCGACATGGGCTCGGCGATGATGCGGCCCACGATGTCGTTCACGCCGCCGGGCGGATAGGTGACGATGAGGCGGACCGGACGGCTCGGCGCCCAGGCCTGTGCATGGACGGCGGGTGCCGCGAGGAGACTTCCCATCCCGGCAAGTGCCGCGCGGCGCGTCGCAATCATCATCTCGGTCGCTTCCTTCCTTTGGGTCCCGAGTAGAACGGAAGCGAAGGATGGGCAACCACGGCGGACCTATCGGCCAGCCATCGGAGCGGCCCGAGGCTCAGCCTCGGGCCAGGCGCGCCAGCCAAGCCGCCGGAGGCTGCGCCCCGGCGCTCGAGGGCACTAGAAAGCTACTTCGCCTTCCGCACGATCGCCTGGTAGGCGGCCAGCGCCGACATATCCAGCACCTGGTTCACCCCCGCCCCCGTGGGCACGATCTGCGCGGGGTGGGAGGTGCCCATGAGCACCGGGCCGATGGTGGTGGCCGAGGTCAGGCGCGGCACCGCCTTCGTCAGGATATGCGCCGCGTGGAGGCCCGGCATCACCAGCACATTCGCCGGCCCCGTGAGGCGGCAGAACGGGTAGAGGCTCGCGCGCAGGTTCGGGTCCAGCGCCACATCCGCGCCCATCTCGCCGTCATACTCGAAGTCCACGCCCGCGGCGTCGAGCAGCTTCACGGCCTCGCGCAGGCTGCCGGGGATGCTGCCCTTGGGGTCGCCGAAGGTGGAGAAGGAGAGGAAGGCGACACGCGGCGTGAGGCCGAGCAGCCGCGCGGTGGCCGCGCTGCGCTGCGCGATGTCCGCCAGCGTCTTCGCATCCGGCCGCTCATGGATCGCGGTGTCGGCCACCAGCACGGTGCCCGAGCGGCGCGCGATCATCATGGTCAGGCCGAAGAGCGTGCCGCCATCGTCCAGCGCCATCAGAATGCCGTCGAGCGAGGCGGAGTAGCTGCGCGTCTCGCCCGTCAGCACAGCATCCGCATCGCCCATCGCCACCATGCAGGCGGCGAAGACGTTGCGGTCCTGGTTCACCAGGCGCTGGCAGTCGCGGAAGAGGAAGCCGTCGCGCTGCTTGCGCGCATAGAGCCAATCCGCATAGCGCCGGTTCTCGGAGGAGACGCGCGCGTTGTGGATCTCGATGCCGTCCGGCAGCCGCACGCCCAGCGCGGCGACCGTCGCGGTGATGCGCTCCTCGCGCCCCACCAGGATCGGCCGGCCGTAGCCCGCGTTGCGGAAGGCGATGGCGGCGCGGATCACCGTCTCGTCCTCGCCCTCGGCGAAGACGACGCGCTGCGGGTTCTCGCGCACGCGCTCATGGATCGCTTCCAGCGCGTTGGCCGCGACATCGAGGCGGCTCGCGAGCTCACGCCCGTAGCGCTGCGGGTCCACCAGCGGCTTGCGCGCGACGCCCGAGCGCACGGCGGCCTCCGCCACCGCCACCGGCACGCGCGCGATGAGGCGCGGGTCGAAGGCGTTGGGGATGATGTATTCCGGCCCGAAGACGAGCTGCCGCCCGGCGCCCGAGCGCGATACCTCCTCCGGCACCGCCTCGCGCGCGAGCTCGGCGAGCGACTGCGCGGCGGCGATCTTCATGTCGTCGTTGATGGTGCTGGCCCGCACGTCGAGCGCGCCGCGGAAGATGAAGGGGAAGCCCAGGACGTTATTCACCTGGTTCGGGTAGTCGGAACGCCCCGTGGCGATGATGCAGTCCGGACGGGCGGCGCGCGCCTCGTCGGGCGTGATCTCGGGGTCGGGGTTCGCCATGGCGAAGATGATGGGCTTGGGCGCCATCGCCTGGATCATCTCGGGTGTCAGCGCGCCCTTCACGGAGAGGCCGAAGAAGCAGTCCGCCCCTTCCAGCGCCTGCGCCAGCGTGCGGCGATCGGTCTCGATCGCATGCGCCGACTTCCACTGGTTCATGCCCTCGGTGCGGCCGCGATAGACCACGCCCTTGGTGTCGCAGAGGATGACGTTCTGCGGCGTCATGCCCATGGCCTTGAGCAGTTCGGCACAGGCGATGGCAGCGGCACCGGCGCCGTTGATGACGAGCTTCGTGTCCTTGAGATTTCGTCCGGTCAAATGCGCGGCGTTGATGAGGCCGGCGGCCGCGACGATGGCGGTGCCGTGCTGGTCGTCATGGAAGACGGGGATGTCCATGATCTCGCGCAGGCGGCTCTCGATCACGAAGCATTCCGGCGCCTTGATGTCCTCGAGATTGATGCCGCCGAAGCTGGGGCCGAGGAAGCGCACGCAGTTCACGAACTCGTCCACATCCTCGGTGTCGAGGCAGAGATCCATGCCGTCCACATCGGCGAAGCGCTTGAACAGCGCGACCTTGCCCTCCATCACCGGCTTGCCCGCGAGCGCGCCGAGATTGCCGAGGCCCAGCACCGCCGTGCCGTTGGAGACGACGGCGACGAAATTCCCCTTGCTCGTGTAGTCGTAGGCGAGGCTCGGGTTGCGGTGGATGTGCAGGCAAGGCTCCGCCACGCCGGGCGAATAGGCGAGGCTGAGGTCGCGCGCGGTGACGAGCGGCTTGGTGAGGCGCGTCTCCAGCTTGCCGGGGCGTCCCTCGGCATGCATGGCCAAGGCTTCCTCGCCGGTGATGCGCGCCGTTCGCGTATCGATCAATCCGTCCTTGCGCACATCATCCATCATGTGAGTTCCTGAATCGTGTCCATCGATTCACTTTGTAGCGAGCGCATTGCGGCCTGCGAAGGACGCCCCTTCGCGCCTGCGAAACGCTCGGCTATTCAAGCTTAGTGGAACAAAGGATCACCCCCGAAGGCGCGACGCCCGCGATGGCGCAATGGTTCGCGGCCAAGGCCGCGGCAGGCGCTGCGCTCGTCTTCTTCCGCATGGGCGATTTCTACGAATTGTTCCATGACGATGCGGAAGCGGCCAGCGAGGCCCTGGGCCTCGCGCTCACGCATCGCGGCGAGCATCAGGGCCGGCCCATCCGCATGTGCGGCGTGCCCGCGCATAGCCACGAAGCCTATCTCGCGCGGCTGATCCGCCGCGGCTTCCGCGTCGCCATCTGCGACCAGCTGGAGACGCCCGAGGAAGCCAAGGCCCGCCGCGCGCCGACCATCCGGCGCGAGATCACGCGCATCGTGACGCCCGGAACCGCCACGGAGGAAGCGCTGCTCGACGCCGCGCGACCCGCCTGGCTGCTGGCGCTCGTGCCCGGCGGCGCGGCGTGGCTGGACGTGACGACGGGGCTCTTCCACACCCAGGCGGGGGCCGAGCCCGCCGCGCTCATCGCCCGCCTCGGCCCGGCGGAGATCCTCGCGGAGGAAGGGATGGCCATCGAGGGCGCCATCCCCGCCGTCCCGCCGCGCGATGCGCCGTCGCGCCTCGCCGCCGCGCTCGACGCCGCCTCGCTGGAGGGTTTCGGCGAGTTCTCGGCGCCGGAGATCGCCGCGGCCTCCATGGCGGTGGAATATGTTCGCGCGGTGAATAACGGCGCACTGCCGCGCCTCTCGCCGCCGGTGGCCGAGGGCGCGCGCGGCGTGCTGCTGCTGGATGCCGCCACGCGCCGCAGCCTGGACATCCTGGACGGCCCGCGCGGCGCCTCGCTGCTGGGCGCGGTGGACCGCACACTCACCGGCCCGGGCGCGCGTGAACTCGCCGCCCGGCTGGCGAGCCCGCTGGACGAGATCGGCGCCATCCGCGCCCGCCACGAGGCCGTGGCCGAGCTTCGCGAGGACGCCGCGCGCCGGGAAGCGCTGCGCTCCGCGCTGAAGGGCGCGCCCGACATGGCGCGCGCCCTGGCCCGCATCAGCCTGGAACGCTTCGCCCCGCGAGACCTCGGCGCCATCCGCGACGGGCTGGCCCGCGCGGCGCAACTTTCTGTCGCGTTGGAAGCTTCGGAAGCTGGTTTGCTGACGGAAGCGATTTCGCCGCTTTCCGCCGCCCCGACGGTCGCGGCCGAGTTGTCGCGCGGCCTCAACACCGAATTGCCCGCCCGGCTCGACGATGGCGGCGTGGTCGCGCCCGGCTATGATGGGGAGCTGGATGCGCTCCGGCGGCTGCGCGACGACGCGCGCGGCGCCATCGCCGCCATGCAGATGCAGCTGGCCCAGGCCTGGGGCGTGGCAGCGCTGAAGATCCGCCACCACCAGCAGCTCGGCTACCTCGCGGAAGTGCCCTCCGCCGCGGGGGAGAAGTTGCTGCGCGAGGCGCCGGCGGCCGCGACCGGCGAGCTCGCGCCCATCCATCGCCAGAGCATGGCCAGCGCCCACCGCTTCACCTGCGCCGCGCTCGCCAGCCTCGACCGCCGCCTTTCCGAAGCGGGGGAACAGGCCGGCAGGCGCGAGAGGCTGGTCGTGGCGCACCTGCGGAAGATCATCCTCGCCGAGGCCGAGCCCATTGCCGCCGCCGCGCGCGAGATGGCCGGGATCGACGTCCTCGCGGGCTCGGCCGAGCTCGCGACCGAGGGCGAGTGGTGCCGGCCGGACCTCACCGAACGGCCGGACTTCGCCATCGAGGCGGGGCGTCATCCGGTCGTGGAGGCCGCGCTGCGCAAGGCCCGCGGCCCCGGCTTCGTGCCCAATGACTGCGACCTCTCGCCCGGCCACCGGCTCTGCCTGCTGACGGGCCCGAACATGGCGGGCAAGTCCACCTGGCTGCGGCAGAACGCGCTGATGGTGATCCTGGCGCAGGCCGGGCTGTTCCTGCCCGCGAAGGCGGCGCGGGTGGGCCTGGTGGACCGGCTCTTCAGCCGCGTCGGCGCTTCGGACGACCTCGCGGGCGGGCGATCCACCTTCATGGTCGAGATGACGGAGACGGCGGCGATCCTGAACATCGCGGGCCCCCGCAGCCTCGTGGTGCTGGACGAGGTGGGGCGCGGCACCGCGACCTGGGACGGCCTCGCCATCGCCACCGCCGTGCTGGAGGCGCTGCACGACCGCATCCGCTGCCGCACCCTCTTCGCCACGCATTTCCACGAACTCACCGTCATGGCGGACCGCCTGCCGGAGATGCGCCTCGCCGCCATGCAGGTGCGCGAATGGCGGGGCGAGGTGGTGTTCCAGCACAGCGTGGCCCCGGGCGCGGCCGAGAAGAGCTGGGGCGTGCATGTCGCCAAGCTGGCAGGGGTGCCGGCGCCCGTCCTGCGCCGGGCCGCCGCGGTCCTGGCCTCCCTGGAAGCCCGCGCCAAGGCCGCCGAGGACCCTCTGACGGCCGAGATGCCGCTCTTCGCGCGCCCGAGGCCCATGCCCTCGCATCCGGTGCTGGAGGCCCTCGCCGCGCTGGATCCGGATGCGATGAGCCCCCGCGACGCGCAGGAGGCGCTTTATCAACTCAAGGCCCTCGCGGCCGGAACGGAAGCTCTGTAGTCTGCTTGACATGACGACGACGACGGCCGCACGGGCCGAGGCGAGCTTGCTGGACGCCCTGCTGCCCGAGGGCCGGCCGGTCCCGCGCGACGTGGCGGTGGGCCTTCTCCGGCGCGAGTTGGGCAGCAAGCAGGCCAAGGTCCAGCGCGGGTTCGAACGGTACGAGTTCCAGGGCCTCGATGCCGCCAGGCAGCTCGGCCGGCACATGGATGGCATGCTGATGGCCATCCGCGCCTATGCGGAGGCCATGGTCCCGCCCGAGCGCGGCGCCCCGGACGACTTCGCGCTGGTCGCGACCGGCGGCTACGGGCGCGGCGTCCTCGCGCCGCATTCCGATATCGACCTGCTCTTCCTGACCGAGCGCGAGCCCGGCAAGCGCGGCCGCCGGCTCATCGAGTTCATGCTCTACCTGCTGTGGGATCTGGGCCTGAAGGTCGGCCACGCCACGCGCAGCATCAAGGACTGCCTGCGCGAGGGGAAGAAGGACACGACCGTCCTCACCGCGTTGGTGGATGCGCGCTTCCTTTCGGGCAACGCGCCGCTCTTCGCCGCCTTCCGCAAGAGCTTCGAGAAGCAGCGCGTCGACGACGGGCTCGCCCCCTTCCTCGCCGCCAAGCGGGCGGAGCGCGCCACGCGCCATGCGCGCTATGGCGAGAGCCCCTTCCTGGTCGAGCCGAACATCAAGGACGGCCGCGGCGGGCTGCGCGACCTGCAGACCCTCTACTGGCTCGCGCGCTACGCCTTCGGCGTGCGCCGGATGGATGAGCTGGCGGGCGCCGAAAGCCCCGGCGGCGGCCTGCTGACGGATGGAGAGGTGCGCGGCATCAACCGCACCTGGGACTTCCTCTGGACGCTCCGCTTCCACCTGCACTACGTCACCGGCCGCGCCGAGGAGCGCCTGACCTTCGACCTGCAGCCCGTGATCGCGGCGCGCATGTCCTACACCCGCCACGGCGCGCAGGATGGCGCCGAGCGGCTGATGAAGCACCTTTTCCTCACCTCGCGCGAGGTGGTGCGCCTCTCCCGCGTGCTGGAGCCCGCGATCGAGCGCGCCGCCCTCGGCCCGCCTGCCACGCGCAAGGGCGGCGACGACGGGCTGGCCGCGCTCGGCCTCGCCTTCGCCGACGGCAAGCTGGTCGCCGCGCCGCCAGACCGCGACTTCTCGCGCGAGCCGGTGCTCATGCTCCGCATCGTGAAGGCCGCGCGCGACCGCAATCTCGAGATCCATCCGCTCGCGATCCGCGCGCTGATCCGCCACTCGCGCCAGGCCGACCGGCTTCGCGGCGAGCCGGAGGCGAGCACCCTCTTCCTCGACCTGCTGACGGGCAAGGACGCGTCCAAATGGCTGCGCCTGCTGAACGAGGCGGGCTTCCTCAGCCGCTATATCCCCGAATGGGCCCGCATCGTGGGCCTCATGCAATTCGACACCTACCACGTCTTCACCGTGGACGAGCACACGATCGAGGCGATCGGCGTGCTGCAGCAGATCGAGCGCGGGGAGCTCGACAAGATCGCCCCCGTCGCGACCGAGCTGATGACGCAGCTCCAGTCCCGCCGCGCGCTCTATGTCGCGGCCCTGCTGCACGACATCGCCAAGGGACGCGGCGGCGACCATAGCGAGCTCGGCGCCCGCCTCGCGCAGGAGATCTGCCCGCGCCTGGGCATGAGCGCGGAGGAGACGGAGACCGTCTCCTGGCTGGTGCTGCACCACCTGCTCGTCAGCCAGACCGCCTTCAAGCGCGACATCGAGGATCCCAAGACCATCCTCGACATCGCCGACCAGGTGCAGTCGCCCGAGCGCCTGCGCCTGCTGCTGGTGCTGACCGTGGCCGACATGCGCGCCGTGGGCCCGCGCGTCTGGAACGCCTGGAAGGCCACCCTGCTGCGCGAGGTGTACTGGCGGGTCAGCGAAGTGCTCGCCGGCGGCATGACGGTGCCTGAGCGCGACGTGCGCGTGGCCCGGGCCAAGGAGGCCGCGGCCTCCCTCCTCACCCACTTCAAGCCCGAGGAGCTCGAGCACTTCATGGCGCTCGGCTATCCCGGCTACTGGCTCTCCTTCGATTCCGAGACGCATGCTCGCCACGCCGCCATCATCCGCCAGGCCGAGGCCGACAAGGCGCCGCTGACCGTCCGCACCCGGGTCATGCACGACCGCGCGGTGACGGAAGTGACGGTCTATTGCTCCGACCATCCGGGCCTATTCAGCCGCATCTCCGGCGCGCTCGCCGTCGCGGGCGCGACCATCGTGGATGCCCGCATCCATACGCTGACCAACGGCATGGCGCTCGACACCTTCTGGGTGCAGGACAGCGCCGGCGGCGCCTTCGAGGCCCCGCACCGCCTCGCCCGCCTCTCCGTGCTGATCGAGCAGGCGCTGTCGGGGCGGCTCAGGCTCGCCGCCGAGATCCGCAAGGTGCGGCGGGAGCCTGCCCGCCTTGCCGCCGTCACCGTGCCGCCGCGGGTGGTGGTCGACAATTTCGCCTCCAACACCCACACCGTCATCGAGGTGAACGGCCGCGACCGGCCCGGATTGCTGCACGACGTGACGGCCGCGATCAGCGAGCAGGGGCTGCAGATCGCCTCCGCGCACATCACCACCTATGGCGTGCGCGCGGTCGACGTCTTCTACGTGAAGGACGTCTTCGGCCTGAAGGTGGAGAACGAGCGCAAGCTCGGCCCGCTCCGGGCCGCGCTGCTGGAGGCGCTGACGCCCCCGCCCGCGCCGGGCGGCGGCAGCCCGCCCGCCCATCGCGAGGCCGCCGGCCCGGCCTGACCCGGTGCTCCGCTCCATCTTCACCGTCGGCGCCTGGACCATGGCGAGCCGCGTGCTCGGCTTCCTGCGCGACATGCTCATCGCGTCGAAGCTCGGCGCGGGGCCGATGGCCGATGCCTTCTTCGTCGCGCTCAAGCTGCCGAACCTGTTCCGCCGCCTTTTCGGCGAGGGCGCCTTCAACGCTGCCTTCGTCCCCGCCTTCGCCCAGGCGCTGACCCAGCGCGGCCACGCGGCGGCGCAGATGCTGGCCGAACGCATGGCGATGCTGCTGAGCCTCTGGCTCACGCTGCTCACGGTGCTGGGCATGGTGTTCATGCCGTGGCTGATGCAGGTGCTGGCGCCCGGCTTCTCGAACGATCCGGCCAAGTTCCAGCTCGCCGTCGAGCTGACGCGGATCACCTTCCCCTACCTGCTGCTCATCTGCCTGACGGCGCTGGTGAGCGGCGTGCTCAATGGCTTGGGCAAGTTCGCGGCGGCCGCTGCCGCGCCGATCTTCTTCAACCTGCTCTCCATGATCGCGCTCTTCGCGCTGGCGCCCTTCGTGGCGACGCCGGCGCATGCGCTGGCCTGGGGCGTCACGCTCTCGGGCATCGTGCAGCTCGGCTTCGTCTCCTGGGCCTGCGCGCGGGCGGGGATGGCGCTGAACCTCTTTCACGCGCCCAAGCTGCCGCCCGATGTGCGGATGGTGCTGCGGCGGATGGGGCCGGGGTTGATCGGCGCGGGGGTGACGCAGCTCAACCTCGCCATCGACGTGATCATCGCCTCCTTCCTGCCGGCGGGCGCGGTTTCCTACCTCTACTACGCCGACCGGGTGGCGCAGCTTCCGCTGGGGGTGATCGGCGCGGCGGTGGCCACCGCGCTGCTGCCGCTGCTGGCGCGGCAGATCCATGCCGGCCAGCCCCTCCAGGCGCATCGCAGCATCAACCGCGCCATCGAGATCTCGCTGATCCTGGCCGTGCCGGCGGCGGTGGCGCTGGCGGTGCTGGCGCTGCCCATCCTGGAAGCCCTGTTCCAGCGCGGCGCCTTCGGCGCGGAGGAAGCGCGGCTGACCTCCCGCGCGCTCGTCGCCTATTCCGTCGGCCTGCCGGCCTTCGTGCTGGTGAAGGTCTTCGTGCCCGGCTTCTTCGCGCGTGGCGACACGGCGACACCGGTGAAGGTGGGCATCTGCTGCGTCGTGCTGAACCTCGGCCTCAACCTCGCGCTGATGGGGCCGCTGCTGCATGTGGGCGTGGCGCTCTCCACCAGCCTCGCGGCCTGGGCCAATGCGCTGACGCTGGCCTTCCTGCTGGCGCGCCGCGGGCAGCTGGTGCCGGACCGGCGGCTCAGGCGCGCGGCGCCCCGGCTGCTGGGCGCCGCCATCGCCATGGGGGCGGCGCTGATGGCGCTGGCCTGGCTGCTGGGGCCCGGACCGGGGCTGCGGGGCGTGGTGCTGCTGGGCCTCGTCTGCGCGCTGGGCGCCCTCGTCTATTTCGGCGCGGCGCAGCTTTCGGGCGGCCTGGACCTGCGCGACCTGCGGCGGATGCTGCGGCGCCGGCGGAGCTGACAGGCCCGCTGCGGGGTTGACCTTCGCGCCCCTGCGCGCGAACCCTCTCCGGCCAATCCGGCACGCATACTCAGGAATTCGACATGAATCGCGTCTTCTCCGGCATCCAGCCCTCGGGGGTGCCCACTCTCGGCAACTACCTCGGCGCGATCCGCAACTGGGTGCCGATGCAGGACGAGCACGAGTGCCTCTTCTGCGTGGTGGACATGCACGCCATCACCGTGTTCCAGGAGCCCGCGCAGCTTCTCGCCCAGACTCGCGAGATGGCGGCGACGCTGCTGGCCTGCGGCCTCGACCCCGCCAAGTGCACGCTCTTCGTGCAGAGCCACGTGCCCGCGCACGCGGAGCTCGCCTGGATCTTCAACTGCGTGGCGCGGCTCGGCTGGCTGAACCGCATGACGCAGTTCAAGGACAAGGCAGGCAAGAATTCGGAGGCGATGTCCTCCGGCCTCTACGTCTATCCGAACCTGATGGCGGCCGACATCCTGGTCTACAAGGCCACGCGCGTGCCGGTGGGCGAGGACCAGAAGCAGCACCTGGAGCTGGCGAACGACATCGCGCAGAAGTTCAACCACGATTACGGCGTGGAGTTCTTCCCGCATATCGAACCGCATATCCTGGGCGTCGCCGCGCGCGTGATGTCGCTGCGGGACGGCACCAAGAAGATGTCGAAGTCCGATCCCTCGGACCAGTCGCGCATCAACCTCAACGACGATGCCGACACCATCCGCAACAAGATCAAGCGCGCCAAGACCGACCCCGAGCCGCTGCCCGAGGCGCTGGCGGGCCTGGAGGGCCGCGCCGAAGCGCGCAACCTCGTCGGCATCCTCGCCGCCATCACCGGCACGACGCCCGAGGGCGTGATCCGCGAGCATGGCGGCCAGGGCTTCGGCACCTTCAAGACGGTGCTGGCCGACGCGCTGATCGCGCATCTCGAACCCATCCGCACGAAGATGCTGCGCTACCTGGAGGACCTGCCCTCGCTGGATGCGGAGCTGCGCAAGGGCGCGGAGAAGGCCGAGGCGATCGCGCAGCCGATCGTGACCGAGGCGAAGCGCATCGTCGGCTTCCTGCCCAGGGCGTGAATGTTGATTTCTATAGGCTTTTCTGCCTATGGTGCGCCGCCAACGCCGGGGTCTCGCCCCGGCGTTTTCGATTCCGGCGGGTAAGATAGTAAGATGGTAAGATAGTAAGGCGGTTCAGCTGCCGAGCGACCGGCTCACCAGGTCCTCCAGCAGTGGCCCGTCGTCCCGCGCCTCCAGCGCCGCTTCCTGGAACATCGCGTAGCCGTCGCCGCCCCGGCGCAGGAAGTCGTTCGTGGCGACCACATAGGCGCGCTCCGGGTCCAGGGGCTTCCAGCTTCCATCGCCCTCGCGCACCTCCGCGCCCGTGACGCGCTGGCCCGCCGGGCGCGCGGCGTCGAAGGTGAAGCCCAGCCCCGCCGTCTGCGGAAAGCGGCCCGACCGCGCCGGCAGGCGCGAGAGCCCGTTCTCCAGCGCGGCGCGCAGCGTGGCGCCGCGCAGGCGGAGGCGGGCCACGGTATTGCCGAAGGGCAGGACGGTCAGCACGTCGCCCATGGTGACTTCGCCGGCGGGAAGGCCCGCGCGCAGGCCGCCGCCATTCTGCCAGCCGATCTCCGCGTCCATGCCACGGCGCATCGCCTCGGCCACCTTCTCGCCGAGGGGGCAGGGCGCGGTGCCGCAGGCGTCGTTGGGCAGGGCATCGGCCAGCCGGCCGACCACGCGGCGGCGCAGCGTCTCCAGCGGCGCGGCGAATTGCGCGACGATGGCGGCGACGGCCGGATCCTCGGCGATGTTGGCCGTCAGCTCCCGCATGTGCTGGGCGGAGGCCGCGATCTTGCCATCGGCCGCGATGTCGAGGTCGAAACGGTCCAGGTAGCGGCCATAGGCCTGAGCCTGGACGATGAGCACCGGCCGGTCCTGGCCGTCCACCACCACCGGCGGCGCGACCAGCGTGTGCGAATGCCCGCCCAGGATCACGTCCACCCCCGCGACCTCCGCCGCCAGGCGCCGGTCGGCGCTGAGGCCGAGATGGGAGAGCGCGACCACCGTTGCCGGCCCCTCGCGCCGGGCCTCCCAGACGGCGCGGTTCAGCGCCTCCAGCGGGTCGGTGAAGCGCAGGTTCCGGCCGGGCGCGGAGAGGATCGGCGTCTCCGGCGTCGTCAGCCCCACCACGACCACGCGCATGTTCTCGCGCCGGAAGGCCAGGGTGGGAAGGATCTTGCCCGCCAGCACGGGCTCGGCCGTCGCGTCGAGATTGGCCGAGAGCACCGGGAAGGGCACGGCGGCCAGGTAGCGGGCCAGCTTCTCCGGCCCGAGGTCGAATTCGTGGTTGCCGAGGGTGAAGGCCTGCACGCCCCAGGCCTTCTGCACGGCGGCCTCGGCGAGGCCCTCGTGCTCGGTGAAGAAGAGGCTGCCCAGGAAGGTGTCGCCGGCATCGAGCAGCAGCGAGGCGCGGCCATCCGCCCGCGCGGCCTCCCGCGCCTCGGCCACCGCGGTGGCGATGCGGGCGGAGCCGCCCCGGCAGGCATCGCCCAGACGGCAGGCGGCGGCACTTGGGGCGATGGATTCATGACGGCTGTGGAAATCGTTGAGATGGATGAGCGAGAGCCTCGTCGCCGCCTGGGCGGCAGCGGGGCGCAGCGCGGGGGCGGCAAGAAGGGCGGGCAGCAATCGGCGCGTCAGCATGGGGCATGTTCTAGACCCGTCGGCCGGCTCTGTAAGCTTCGGTCATCCATCGTGAGCCAAATCGCGCCGGCCCTGCCCTTGCCTTGCCATCTTTGCGGGTGAAGGGTGCGGCTCCCTTCTGCGTGGTCCTTGGTTTTGCAGGTCTATCTGCCGATCGCCGAAATGAGTGTGGATGCCCTCCTGCTGGTCGGCATCGGCTTCGGCGTGGGCTGGCTCTCAGGATTGTTCGGCGTGGGCGGCGGATTCCTGCTGACGCCGCTCCTGATGCTGATCGGCATTCCCTCCCCCGTCGCGGTCGCCTCGGGCGCCAACCAGACCCTGGGCGCCTCGGTCTCCGGCCTCATGGCCCAGGCGCGGCGCGGCAATGTGGACTGGCAGATGGGCACCGTGCTGGTCGTCGGCGGCCTGCTGGGCAGCGTCGTCGGCGTGCAGCTCTTCGCGCTGCTGCGGCGGGTCGGCCAGGTGGATGCGGCGGTCGCGATCTTCTACGTGGTGGTGCTGGGCACCGTCGGCACGCTGATGGTGATGGAGAGCGTGCGGGCCATCTTCCGGCGCCGCACCGCGCAGAGCCACCGGTTGCACACGCACAGCTGGGCGCATGGCCTGCCCTTCAAGATGCGCTTCCGCAAGAGCCGCCTCTACATCTCGGTCATCCCGCCGCTGGCGGTGGGCTTCATGATCGGCGTGCTCTCGGCCGTGATGGGCGTGGGCGGCGGCTTCATGCTGGTGCCGGCGATGATCTACATCCTGGGCATGCCGACGGCGGTGGTGATCGGCACCTCGCTGTTCCAGGTGGTCTGCGTCACCGCCTCGGTCACCTTTCTGCAGGCGGTGCAGGTGGGCGGCGTGGACATCGTGCTGACGCTGCTTCTGCTGCTGGGCGGCGTGGCGGGGGCGCAGTTCGGCGCCTCCATGGGCGGCAAGCTGCGGGGCGAGGAAACCCGCGCGCTGCTGGGCCTGCTGGTGCTCGGCGTCGCGACCTCCCTGCTGTGGGACCTGCTGCGCGTGCCGGCCAACCTGTTCAGCGTGGGGCCGGCATGGTGATGGCGGCCTCACACGCCGGGCGGCCACATCCGCGGCGGGCTTGGGTTCCGGCCCCCATTTCCGGCCGTAGTATCCTTCTGGCTTGCTGCCTGCTGCTGCTTGGCGCCCTGCCTGCCATGGCGCAGTCCTCGGAGCTGGTCGCCCGGCTTTCGACCGAGCGCGTCTCCATCACCACCGCCTTCACGGGCGAGAGCATCCTGGTCTTCGGCAGCACCGAGCAGCCCCTGGGCCCCGGGGGGGACGAGGTGGTGGTGCTCGCCCGCGGGCCCTCGGGCCCCTTCGTGGTCCGGCGGAAGGTGCAGGTGCTGGGCCTGTGGCTCAACGGGCCCTCGGCGCGGTTCGAGGACGTGCCGGTCTTCTATGCCGTGGCCGGCACGCGCCCCCCCTGGCAGCTGCTGCCGGAGCAGACGCGCCACCAGCTGGGCATAGGGCTCGATTCCATCCAGCTCGCCTCCACCGGCGCGCGGGCGCCGGGCTTCCGCCGCGCCCTGATCGAGCTCAAGCGCAGCTCCCGCCTTTGGCAGGAGGAGGATGCGCCGGTCGAGATCGCGGGCTCGCGTCTTTTCAACATGCGGCTGCAACTGCCTGCCACTGTACAACCGGGGAGTTACCGGGTCGAAGTGATGCTGGTGCGCGCCCGGCGTGTGGTGGCGGTCGAGCAGCTGGGCTTCATCGTGCAGCGCACGGGCACGGCGGCCGAGATCGAGAGTGTCGCGCGGGGCCGGCCCGTGATCTACGCTGCCATCTGCATTCTGCTCGCGGCCTTCGCCGGCTGGGCGGGCAGCGTGGTGTTCCGGAGGGCCTGATGCCAGAAGCAGCGGAACGGGCGAGGCGCGATCGCGTCTTCCTCGTCGTGGTCGACGACAGCCCCGAGCGGGCGGTAGCGCTGCGCTACGCCTCGCTGCGCGCCTCCAAATCCGGTGGGCGCGTCGCGCTGCTGCGCGTGGTGGAGCCGGTGGAACAGGCGGAATGGGCCGGCATCGGCGCCCTGATGGCGCAGGAGCGGCGCGAGGAGGCCGAGGCCCTGCTGGCAGGGCTCGCGGCCCAGGTGCGGGATATCACCGGCGGCCTGCCGATCCTCATCACGCGCGAGGGCAAGACGGCGGACCAGCTCATGGCGCTGCTGGCGGAGGACCCGCGCATCTCAATCCTGGTTCTGGCCTCGGCCGCGGACAGCAAGGGGCCGGGACCGCTGATCCAGGCGCTGACCGGGCGGCTTGCGGCGAAGATGACCGTGCCCATGACGGTCGTGCCCGGCACCATGTCCGACGCCGAATTGGAGAGGGTGACCTGATCCCACCTGCCAGGGTCATCGGGCCGCAAGGCCGCGAGCCCGTGGCGCGGCGGATGCCGCCGCCCGGCGTCCGAGGGCGAACAATATACCGAAAGAACCGCCTCGCGGATTATTCGGTCGGGGTCATCGCCTTGATGAGGTCGAAGACGCGCTTGCGGACCGAAGGGTCCGAGATGCGGTAGTAGGCGCGCACCAGTTCCAACGTCTCGCGGCGGTGAAGCGTGTCGTCCTCGAAGGCGTCCTGCGCCTCGGCGAAGCCGGAAACGCGGCGCGCGAAGCTCTGGCTCCCGCCGCCCACCGCGCCGGGCATGTCGTCGAAGAAAAAGCTGATCGGCACGTCCAGCACACGCGAGAGGTCGAAGAGGCGCGAGGCGCCGATCCGGTTCACGCCGCGCTCGTACTTCTGCACCTGCTGGAAGGTCAGGCCGAGAGCCTCGCCCAGCCGCTCCTGGCTCATGCCGAGGAGCGTGCGGCGAAGGCGCACACGTGAACCAACGTGAACATCGATGGGGCTCGGCCGATGCTCTCTTTCAACCCGCTCGACGCTCGTATCGCCCGACATCGCTTCTCTCATGCTGAACTGGTCCCGACTGGCTTGCGAGTGGCCTTCTTTGCTAGCCATACCTTGCCCCGAGGATCGGGGCCGAGGCCGCGCTTTCATGCCCGCCGGGGCCAAAAGCACGCCCATCTTGGGAGACGTACCTGACATATCTCGCGTCTCAGGCCAAATAGCGGCCATGCACACGAAGCGTCAATAATTTTCCCAGTCTCATTTATAATTTGCCGCGCGACCAATCGCTTGCGCTGGAAATAAATGCGGCGCGGCGTCCCGTTCTCAAACCTGGGAGGGCCGGCGCCACCCCAGAAGAAGCGCGACCGCCAGGCTCAAGATCAGGATTCCCCCTGGAATCCACCGCCCCCATCGGCCGAACAAGGTCGGCGGGCCTGCTGCCGGGAGCTCCGCGCGAAGCACGCCGGTCTCGCCCAGGCCCAGCCGCGCCACTTCCCGGCCGGCGCGGTCGAAGACGGCCGAAATCCCGGTCTGCGCCGCGCGAACCATCGGCAGCCCCTCCTCGACCGCCCGCATCCGCGCCGAGGCGAGATGCTGGTACGGGCCGGCCGAATTCCCGAACCAGGCGTCGTTCGTGACATTGAGCAGCCAGCCCGGCCGCTCGGCGCCGACCACTTCGCCGGGGAAGATGACCTCGTAGCAGATCAGCGGGCCCGGGGCGGGCAGCCCGCCCGGCAGGGGCAGGGTGCTGGGTCCCGGCCCGGCCGAGAAATCCATCCCCCCCGCCGCGAGCCGGATCGGCAGCAGGCCGCCGAAGGGCATGAACTCGCCGAAGGGAACCAGGTAGGACTTGTCGTAGAGGCCATGTCGCTGCCCGTCCGCATCCAGCACGACAAGGCTGTTGGCCAGCGCGTTGGCCCGCCCGTCCGGGCCCCATTCGGCGCGCACCGTGCCCGCCAGCAGCAGGCCTCGGGGAGGCAGCGCCTCGGTTGCGATGCGGATGGCCTCGGGATCCTGCGCCAGCAGGAAGGGGCTCGCGGTTTCCGGCCAGACGACGAGCACCGGCGCCTCGGGATGCTCCGCCACGGCGGCCGCGGCGCCCTGGGAGGTCAGGGCCACGTAGCGCTGGAAGATAGCGGCGCGGTGCGACGGGTCCCATTTCAGGTCCTGCCGCACATTCCCCTGCACGAGCACGAGTTGCGCGCCCGTGCCCTGCGGCGGCAGGCCCTGGAGCCTCCAAGCACCGTAGCCCATCCAGACGGCCAGGATGGCGCCGCCCGTGCCGAAGGCCCGGCGCGCACCGAGCAGCGGCAGCCCCGCCAGCAGGATGGTGAAGAAGGAGAGGCCGAAGGCGCCGATGAGCGCGGCCGGCTGCATCGGCAGGGGGGCGAAGGCCCAGGCCGTGCCCATGAGGTTCCAGGGGAAGCCCGTGAAGGCCCAGCCCCGCAGCAGTTCCGCCAGCACCCAGGCGCCCGCGAAGCCCAGGACCCGGGGCCACCCCGGCGCGAGCCGCCAGGCCACGAGAGCCGGGAGGATGCTGTAGAGCCCCATGGGCAGGGCCAGCCCCGGCGCGGCCAGCGGCACCAGCCAGAACCATTTGGCGACATCCGTCAGGATGGCATGGGTGACCCAGTAGAGCCCCACCAGCTGGTGCCCGAAACCGAACCAGGCCCCGATCCAGGCCGCCTGCCGCCAGCCCTTCGCCCGGCCCAGCAGGGTCAGCAAGCCCGGGATGGTCAGCAGAAGCACGGGCAGCGCGTAGACCGGCGGCAGCGCCAGCGCGGAGGCGGCGCCGAAGACGAAGGCCGCCAGCCACGGCCGCGCCGCGAGCCGCTCGAACACGGAATGAAGGCTCATGCGGATGTCCTGGAAGGGAGCTTTCGGCTCGAGGCCACTATTCCGCCGCCTGCGCGCCTTCCGAGGGGCGGCGGACGCGAAGGCGCCGGATGCGCCGGGCATCGGCGTCCAGCACCCGGAATTCGAGGCCCGAGCTGTGGGTGAAGATCTCGCCGCGCGCGGGCACCCGCCCGGCGATCGAGAGCACAAGCCCGCCGACCGTCTCGATATCGGCCACGCGCTCCTCATCCGTTAGGACAGGGCCGAGCTTCTCCTCGAAATCGGCGATCTCGGTGCGGCCATCGACCTCGAGCACGCCCTCGGCGCGCTCCACGATCTGCGGGGCCACGATCTCGTCATGCTCGTCGGCGATGTCGCCCACGATGGTCTCGACCAGGTCCTCGATGGTGATGAGGCCGTCGATGCCGCCGTACTCGTCCACCACCAGCGCCATGTGGATCCGCGCCTCGCGCATGCGGAGGAGCAGGTCGAGCACGGGGACGCTCGGCACCACCAGCAGCGGCTTGCGCAGGATGGCGCGCAGGTTGAACGGCGCCTGCCGGCCCACGGCCGCGAAGATGTCCTTGATGTGGACCATGCCCAGTACGTCGTCGAGCTGGTCCTCATAGACCGGATAGCGGCTGTGACCCTCGCGCTGCACGGCCGCCAGCGCCTGTTCGAGCGTGAGGTCGCAGGGCAGCGCGATGATGTCGGCGCGCGGCACCATGACATCGTTGGCCGTCGCGCCGCGCAGCTTCAGCACATTGCCGAGCAAGGCACGCTCATGCGGGCCAAGGTCGCGTGCGTCGTCCTCTTCCGGCTCGTCCGGGCCGTCGATGAGCTCCTCGACGCGGTCGCGCAGGCTCTCCTCGCGCTTGCCGAAGAAGCCCCTCAGGCGGCGCATGACGTCGTTCCGGTGATGATCGGAGGGCATCAGGCCGCCCACCGCACGCGCCAGGGGTTGGGCAGACCCAGCCGCCGCAGGATGCGCGCCTCGGCCCGCTCCATCGCCACCGCCTCGCCGGCCTCCAGATGGTCGTGGCCGAGGAGGTGCAGCAGCCCGTGCACGACGAGATGGGCGAAATGCGCCGGCAGCGTCCGCCCCTCGCCCGCGGCCTCGCGGCGCAGCACGCCCAGCGAAACCGCAAGGTCGCCCAGCGTCATGCTGCCATAGGGCGCGGGGAAGGAGAGGACGTTGGTCGCCTTCTCCTTGCCGCGGAAGCCGCCGTTCAGCCGGCGGATCTCCGCATCGTCGGTCAGCAGCAGGGTGAGATGGCCATTGGCGCCCTGGTCGGCCAGGGTGGCGTCCACGGCGCGGCGGGCCAGGGCCTCGACGCGCGGCACGGCGCCCCGCCAGCCGGGCGCCCCGAAGACGATCTCGACATCCGAAAGCCCAGCGGAGGAAAAACCTCCGCCGGGCGAACTACTTCCCGGCGACATCCAACTCCTTCCCGGAGCCGCGCCCCGGGTTGGACCTGGGTTGGGGCGGGCGCTCCATCTTCGCATAGGCCGAAACGATCCGGCCCACGAGCGGATGCCTTACCACATCGCGCTCGTCGAAATGGGTGAAACCAATTCCAGGCACGTCGCGCAAGACCGAAATGGCCTCGACGAGGCCGGATTTCTGGCCCGGCGGCAGGTCCACCTGCGAGGGATCGCCGGTGATGGCCATGCGCGTGCCCTCGCCCATGCGGGTCAGGAACATCTTCATCTGGGCGGCCGTGGTGTTCTGCGCCTCGTCCAGGATGGCGAAGCAATGCGCCAGGGTCCGGCCGCGCATGAAGGCGAGCGGGGCGATCTCGATCTCGCCCGCCGCCACGCGGCGGGCCACCTGCTCCGCCGGCAGCATGTCGTGCAGGGCGTCGTAGAGGGGGCGGAGGTAGGGGTCCACCTTCTCCTTCATATCGCCGGGCAGGAAGCCCAGCCGCTCGCCCGCCTCCACGGCGGGGCGGGACAGCACGATGCGGTCCACGCGCCCGGCCAGCAGCAGGGCCACGCCCTGCGCCACGGCCAGATAGGTCTTGCCCGTGCCCGCCGGCCCGATGCCGAAGACCATCTCGTTGCGCGACAGCGCGTCCATATAGGCCGACTGCGCCGGCGTCCGGGGCCCGATGAAACCGCGCCGCGTGCGGATCTGCGGGATATCCGCCAGCGGCAGGCGCGGGTCCTGCTCGGCCTCGCCCTCCGCCATGCGGATCGCCGCCTCCACTTCCGACGCGGTCAGGGCCTGCCCGCGCTCCAGACCGCGCCAGAGACCGCGCAGCACCTGTTCCGCCATTTCCGTCCTTTCGCCCGAGCCGCTGATGGTGAGCCGATTGCCGCGGCTCGCCAATCGCACGCCGCATCGCTGCTCGATCCGCGCCAGATGCCGGTCATGCTCGCCATAGAGCAGGGGCAGAAGGGCGTTGTCCTCGAATTGCAGCGTGATGCTGCGCTGGTCGGACGGAGGCGGGGCAGAAGCCCCGGAGCGGCTGCGGAGGGCGACGGTGTGGCTCAAGCGGCGTTCATCTCCCGGTCTAATGGCGTGGCGTGGAGCAGTTCGCCCAACAGAGAGTTGGGGTGACCCTTCAGAATCCGCACCGGGGCAACCTCCCCGATACGAGAAGAATTCGCGGCGACGTGCACCGGTTGCAGCCAGGGCGTACGGCCCGAGAGCTGGCCAGGATGGCGGCCGGCCCCGGTGAAGAGCACCTCCACCGTCTCGCCGGCCTTGGAGGCGTTGAAAGCCGCCTGCTGGTCGCGCAGCAGGGCCTGGACCTCCTGGAGCCGGCGGTCCTTGGTCGCCTCGTCCATATGGAAAGGCGCGCCGGCGGCAGGCGTGCCGGGCCGGGGCGAATACTTGAACGAAAAGGCCTGGGCGAAGCCGACCTGGCGGATCAGCTCCATCGTCGCCTGATGGTCGGCCTCCGTCTCGCCGGGATGGCCGGCGATGATGTCGGTCGAGAGCGCGAGGTCCGGCCGCGCGGCGCGCAGCCGCTGCACCAGCTTCAGGTAGTCCGCCGCCGTATGCCCGCGGTTCATCGCCTGCAGCACCCGGTCGGAGCCCGACTGCACGGGCAGGTGCAGGAAGGGCATGACGGCCGGCAGGTCCCGATGAGCGGCGATCAGAGCGTCGTCCATGTCCCGGGGGTGCGAGGTGGTATAGCGCAGGCGCTCGATGCCCGGGATCTCCGCCAGGGCGTAGAGCAGCCGGGCCAGGCCCCATTCGGAGCCATCGGGCCCTTCGCCGTGATAGGCGTTCACGTTCTGCCCGAGCAGCGTCAGCTCGCGCGTGCCCTGGGCCGCCATGCGGCGCGCCTCGGCCAGCACGGCGGCGGCGGGGCGGCTGTATTCGGCGCCGCGCGTGTAGGGCACCACGCAGAAGGCGCAGAACTTGTCGCAACCTTCCTGAATGGTGAGGAAGGCCGTGACGCCCTGCGGCGCGGCGGCGTCCGGCAGGTGGTCGAACTTCTCCTCGACAGGGAACTCCGTCTCCACGACGGCGCCCGCCGCGCGACCGGCGCGGGCCACCATCTCGGGCAGCTTGTGGTAGCTCTGAGGCCCGAGGACGATATCCACATAGGGCGCGCGCGCCACGATCTCGGCGCCCTCGGCCTGGGCCACGCAGCCGGCGACGGCGAGCACCATGCCCGCGCCCCCGGCCTCCCGCTCCTGCTTCATCAGCCGCAGGCGGCCGAGTTCGGAGAAGAGCTTCTCCGTCGCCTTCTCGCGGATATGGCAGGTGTTGAGGATGACCATGTCCGCGTCCTCGGGCGCATCCACCGGCTGGTAGCCGAGCGGCGCCAGCACGTCCGCCATGCGGCCGCTGTCGTACACATTCATCTGGCAACCCCAGCTGCGCACATAAAGGCGCTTCTTGTCCCGCGGCGGGAGGGGGGTCGAATTCGTCATGAAATGGCCTCGCTGCCCGCCCTCTGGGCGGTCCAGGCCAAGGAAATGCGGAGACTGGGCCGCGTGGTCAAGTCGAGCGGCCCATTTCCGGCTCGTTCCGGGGGCTTCTCATGCCCGGAAAACGTTCCAAACCGCCGCCGCGTCGGTCAAGAGATAGATTTGTTTTAGGCGGCCCCCAGGCGCCGGAGCGCACGCTCCGCGCTCGCGGACAGAGGCTCTGCCGCGGTCCGGTTATGCCTAGGGGACGATGCCCATCGCCTGGTTGAGGCGGGAGCGCGCGCGGCTCGCGTCGATCGTGGCGCGGCCCTCCTCATTCGCCGCCTCCAGCCGGAGCTGGCGCACGCGGTACAGGTCGAAGGTCCCCGTCTCGCCGGAGCGGAAGGCGCGCAGGGCCACGGCCTCCTGCTCATTAGCCACGCTCAGGCGCTGGCGGGCCAGGCGCTGCGCGGCCTCAGCGGCGGAGAGCGCGGCGCGGGCACGCGCGACCTCGGCATCCACGATACGCCGGGACTGGTTCAGCAGGGCGACGGCGCGCGTCACCTCGCTCTCCGCCTCCGCACGGCGCGGGGCGTTGCGCGCCTCGGTGGCGAGCGGGATACGGAAACGCAGGCCGATGCTGGTGGAATCGTTGGTACCGAGCCCGTTCTCCTGCCGCACGAAGGTTCCCAGCTCAGGATTGTCCCGCGGAGTGGCGGCGACGAGGCGCTGGCGCGCCTCGGCATGCGTCACGGCGGCTTCGGCCGCGCGCAAGGCAGGGTGCGGTCCGCGGCCACGCACTGTCTCCACGGGAAGGTTCGGCGGCAGCCCTCCGGTCAGCGTGCTGTAGGCGGCGGTCGCCTGTTCGCTCGCCGCCTCGGCCTGGGCGAGGCTCAGCTCCGCCGAGAGCGTCTCGTTGCGCGCCAGAATCGCCTCGGTCGGCGGAATGTCGCCGAGCTCGGCGCGGCGGGTGACGTCTCGCGCGATCTCGCGCGCCGTGCTGAGCCGTTCGCGCGCCAGCTGCGCGCCGCGGCGGGCTTCGGCCGCCTCCCACCACGTCTCACGCAGCAGGCCGGCGACCTCCAGCCGACGCAGCGCGATGCGCTGCTCGTACTCGGCGACCGAGCTTTCCACCGTGCCGCGGAGCGCGCCGCGCTGGCCCGGCAGCCACATGGGGGCCGCGAAATCCATCTCCATTTCGCGCTGCTCGCGGGGCCCGCGCGTGTCGGAGCGGAAGCTGCCGCTGATGGAGGGCGGGCCGGCGATCACGGATTGCGCCGTGACGCGCCGCGCCCCCGCCGCCATGCGCTGCGCCTCCAGCGAGCGGTAGCTCGCATCGAGCGCCAGCGCGGCCTCGAGATGGCGGTGCAGGCCGCCATCCTGGGCAATAGCGGGGAGAGGCGCCAGCAACGCGGCGCAAATAAGCAGATGTCGCATGGGCATTACTCCGCGGGCGCGTGCTGGACGGCGGGGGCCTTCGCTCGTGGCAGGGCAAAGCGCTCGTAGAGGATGGGCAGCAGCACCAGCGTCAGCACGGTCGCCGTCACGAGCCCGCCGATGACGACGATGGCGAGCGGCTTCTGGATCTCGCTGCCCGGTCCCGTCGCGAAGAGGAAGGGCACCAGGGCCAGGGCGGCAATGGAGGCCGTGAGCGTCACCGGCGTCATGCGCCGCTTGGCGCCTTCGCGCACGGCGGCGTGCAGCTCCAGCCCTTCCTCCGCCACCAGGCGGTTGATGTAGCTGATGAGCACGACGCCGTTGAGCACGGCGATGCCAATGAGCGTGAGGAAGCCCACCGAGGCCGGGACCGAGACGAACTCGCCCGAGGCCCAGAGCGCGATCATGCCGCCGATCAGCGCGAAGGGGACGTTGCAGAAGACCAGCGTCGCCTGCCGCACGGAACCGAAGGTGAGGAACAGCAGCAGGAAAATGGCGCCCAGGGCCAGCGGCACCACGATGGCCAGGCGCGCCTGCGCGCGCTGCTGGTTCTCGAACTGCCCGCCCCAGACGAGGCTGTAGCCCATCGGCATCGGTACCCGGGCTTCGACGGCCGCCTGCGCCTCGGTCACGAAGCCGCCGATGTCGCGGCCGCGGACATTGGTGATGACGGTCGCGAAGCGTTCCGCCTGCTCGCGGATCACCTGGACCGCGCCTTCCTCCTCGCGGATATCGGCCACCTGGTTCAGCAGCACCGTGCCGCCACTGGGCAGGGTGATCTGCACGCGGGCGAGGTCGGCGGCCGAGCGGCGGAGGCCGTCCTCGCCGCGCAGCAGCACCGGGATGCGGCGGTCGCCCTCCAGCACCGTGCCGGCGGAGCGCCCATCCACCCAGACGCGCAGCGCATCCTGCACATCGCTCGCATTCAGGCCGAGCCGGCCGGCCGCGAGGCGGTCGACGCGCACGGTCAGGTACTTCATGCCCTCGTTGCGGAGGGCGAAGACGTCGGAATTGCCGCGCACCTCCCGCACCACGGTCGCGATTTCGCGGCCCAGCCGGTTCAGCTCCGCGATGTCGGGACCGATGATCTTGATCACGACGTCGCCGCGCGAGCCGATGATCATCTCCTGCACGCGCATGTCGATGGGCTGGTTGAAGGAGAAGCTGATGCCGGGAACGTTCTCCAGCACGCCGCGAACTGCGTTCATCAGCGCTTCCATGCCGCCCTCGCGAATCTCCGGGCGCCATTCCTCCGGCGGCGCGATCGTGAGGAACATGTCCGTCTCGTTGAGACCGACGGGGTCGATGCCCAGCTCGTCGGCGCCGGCGCGGGCCATGATGCCGCGGATCTCCGGCACCTCGGCCATGATCTCCCGCTGCATGCGGAGATCCATCTGCGAGGCTTCCTCGATGCCGATGGTCGGGTGCTTGCGCAGCGTGATGACCGGCGTGCCCTCGTCCATCACCGGAATGAAGATGCTGCCGACCTGCGAGAAGGCCAGCACGGCCAGCACCAGCCCGGTGACGGCGCTGCCGCCGATGAAGAGAGGCCGGCGCATCGCCCATTCCAGGAAGGGATCGTAGACGGCGTGCATCTTGCGGACGAGCCAGGGCTCCTTCGAGTGGCCGCCGCGCAGCAGGAACACGCACATCACGGGCACCACCGTGAGCGCCAGGATCAGCGCCGCGAGCAGCGCGAAGATGATGGTGAGGGCGACAGGCCCGAAGAGGCGGCCCTCCAGCCCCTGCAACGAGAGCAGCGGCACGAAGACCGCGACGATGATGACGACACCGGAGACCAGCGGCACCATCACCTCACGCGTCGATTCGCCGACGATGCTCATGCGCTGGGTGAAGGTTGGCTCGCCATGATGCTCGCCCATGCGGTGGGCCGTGTTCTCCACGACCACCACGGCGCAGTCCACCAGCAGGCCGATGGCGATGGCCAGGCCGCCCAGCGACATGATGTTGGCCGATAGACCGTAGGAGGACATGACGCCGAAGGTAACCAGCACCGCCAGCGGCAGGCTGAGCGACACCACCAGCGCCGCGCGCCAGTTCCCGAGGAAGAGCAGCAGCAGCACCACCACGAGCGCGATGGCTTCCAGCAGCACCTTCTGGACGGTCCAGACCGCCTTCCCGATCAACTCGGCACGGTCATAGAAGACGACGAGGCGGACGCCCTCCGGCAACAGCCGCTCGATGGCGGGGATGCGCGCCTTGGCCCCATCCACCACGTCGCGAGCATTCACGCCGCGCAGGCCGAGGATGATGCCCCAGACCGCCTCGCCCTCGCCGTCGCGCGTCACCACGCCGTTGCGCGGCAGGGCGCCGAAGCGCACATCCGCCACATCCGCCACGCGCACCACACCGCCCGTGCGGCTCGCGAGCACGATGGCGCGCACATCCTCCAGCGACTGGATGCGCCCCTCGGCACGGACCAGCAGCGCCTCCTCGCCATCGCGAACCCGGCCGGCGCCGTCGCTGCGGTTGTTGCGCTCCAGCGCCTCCTCGAGCGCCGCCGTGGTGATCCCGCGCGAGGCCATGGCGGCCGGGTCCGGCACCACCTCGTAGGTGCGGACGAAGCCGCCCAGCACGTTCACGTCCGCCACGCCGGGAATGGAGCGCATCTGCGGCCGCACCACCCAGTCCATGAGGGTACGCGCGTCGGAAGGCGTGAGATTCTCGCCCTCCAGCGTGAACATGAACATCTCGCCCAGCGGCGTGACGATCGGCGCGAGCCCGCCCGAGACACCGTCCGGCAAATCATCCTCGATCTGCTGCAGGCGCTCGTTCACCTGCGCGCGTGCCCAGAAGATGTCCGTCCCCTGGGTGAACTCGAAGGTCATGAGCGTGACGGAGAAGCGCGTAGTGGAGCGCATGAAGGTGAGGCGCGGGATGCCGCGCATCGCCTGTTCGACCGGGTTGGTGACCCGCCGCTCTAGCTCCTCCGGCGTGAGGCCCGGCGCGCGAAGCGAAACGAGAACCTGTGTGGGCGATACGTCCGGGAAGGCGTCGATGGGCAGCGACTGATATGCGCGGAAGCCCCAGAAGGCGAGGCCGATGGCCATCAGCAGCACCAGCAGCCGCTGCCGGAGCGACGTCTCTACAAGCCGTCCCAGCATGTCAGCTCGCGTCGCCGTCGGAGAGCTCGCCCAGCAGGGCGAGGATGCCGCGCGTCGCGATCTGGTCGCTCGGCGAGAGCTCGCCGGTCAGCGAGGTGAACTGAGCCGTCTCGTTGAGCACGGTGACGGGGCGGGCGCGGAAGCCCTCCGGCGTGCGGATAAAGACCCAGCTGCGCTCCCGGTGGCGGACCACCGCGCCGGCGGGCACGCGGAACTGCGGTGCGCCGTTGCGGCGCAGCTCCATCGCGACGGTCACGGCCTGGCCAGGGCGCAGGGCCTCGGTGCCGTTGGTGATCTGGGCCACGGCGGTGACGCTCTGCGTGGGCGCATCCGCCGTGCGGCCGATGCGCAGCACGGTGCCTTCCGCCCCCTGGGCGGGTATCAGCACGCGCGCGCCGGGTTCGAGTGCCGGCACGCGGGAAATGGGAACTTGCACGTTGACCCAGAGGGCATGCAGGTCACCGATGGTGAGGAGCGGCGCAGCCTGGGCGACACGCTCGCCGGCAGTGGCGCCACGGGTCAGCACCACGCCGTCCACCGGGCTGCGGACGGCCAGCGTCGGCTGGATGCGGCGCGTTTGGCGGAGCTCCTCCACCGCCGGGTCTCCCATGCCCAGCAGCACCAGCATCTGCGTGCGCTCATCCAGCGCCGAGGCGGCAGCAATGGCTTCCGCCCGCGTGGTGATGAGGCGGCGCTCCGCGATCACGCGCTCGCGATGCAGCTGCTCGTCGCGGCGCAGCTTCTCGGCCGCGAGGTCATGGGCCGTGACGGCCTGCAGGAAAAGGCGCTGCGCCTCCACCAGCTCGGTGCTGCGAAGCTGGGCCACGGGCTGGCCACGGCGCACCGGCTCGTCCGGCGCCACCGTCAGGGTCTCCAGCAGCCCGGCCGCGGGGGCCGCGATGACGCGGAGCTGCATGGGCGGCACCACCACCGCGCCCGGCAGGGTGATCTCCGAGGGCCCGCTTTCAGGCTCGGGCCGGCCGAGCTCGAAGGCGCCGGCGCGCATCTGGCGCTCGTCCAGCCGGATCAGGACGTCGGGCGTCCCCGGCTGCGCGAGCGCCGGCGCGCCGAACGTCGAAAGAATCAACAGCGCACACGAACGGCGCGCGATGGCCCGGGACATCACGTCACTCCAAAGCCGGGCGAAGTCCCGGCGGCCTCGAATTTGCTTCCCTGGACGCGGGAAAGAGCACGTGATCGCGCTTCTTGGCCCGCGTCTCGGAATCGGGTGAAATCCCGTCCACAGGCATGGGCATGGATTAGGAAGGCTTGGCTTTACCCAGGCTGAACCGCACCTTGCCTCCAGCTGAACGGAGTCGAATCGCGCATGATCCTTCTCGTTACGGGTGCGACCGCGGGTTTTGGCCGCGCCATCGCGGCATGCTTCGCGAAGGAAGGCGCGCGCGTCATCGCCGCGGGCCGGAGAGAGGCGCGCTTGCTGCAGTTGCGCGAGGCGCTGGGCGCCGACCGCGTGCTGCCGATGGTGCTCGACGTGCGGGATCGCGCGGCGGTCGAGAGCGCAATTAACTCGCTTCCGGAAGAGTGGAAGGCCATCGACGTCTGCGTGAACAACGCGGGGCTAGCTCTCGGATTGTCCTCCGCGCAGGAGGCGAATCTCGACGACTGGGACCGCATGGTGGACACCAACATCAAGGGCCTCACCTATGTCACGCGCGCGGTGCTGCCGGGGATGGTGGCACGCGATCGTGGCCACATCATCAACATCGGCTCCACGGCGGGCGAGTTCCCCTACCCCGGCGGCAATGTCTATGGCGCCAGCAAGGCCTTCGTCCGCCAGTTCAGCCTGAACCTGCGCGCGGACCTCTTCGGAACGCGCGTGCGCGTGACGGAGATCGAACCGGGCCTGGTGGGCGGGACGGAGTTCAGCAACGTCCGTTTCGGAGATGACGCGAAGGCGGCGAACGTCTATGCGGGCGCCGACCCGCTGACACCCGACGACGTGGCCGAGGCCGTGCGCTGGGTGGCCATGCTGCCGCCGCGCGTGAACATCAACATCCTGCAAATGATGCCGGTGGGTCAGTCCTTCGGCCCGCTGAAGGTGCACAAGGCATGACCGACCACCCGCCCTATACCCCCCCGCATCCCACGCGATTCGAAGGCCGCCTTCCGATCACGGAGCTGCTGGCGCGCGCGCGCAAGAGCTTCCTGGAGATCTGGAGCGCGGGCTCCTTCCGCACGGAGGTGATCAACACGCAGATCATCCGCCAGCGGCTTTTCCTCTTCAACATGCCGGAGGCCATCCAGTCCGTCTTCGTCACGCAGGCCGCGGTCTTCGAGCGCAAGTCGCCACAGATGCGCCACGCCCTGGAGGCGCTGCTGGGCGACGGGCTCTTCATCTCCGACGGACTCGTCTGGAAGGAGCGCCGGCGCGTGGTCCAGCCGGTCACCCATCCCTCGCGCATGTCGGACCTCACCCCCGTCATGACCGAGGTCGCCGTGGAATGGCGCGACGCCTGGGGTAAGCTGCCGCAGAACGCCGAGATCGACGTGCTGAACGAGATGGGCCGCTTCACCGCCGAGGTGATCTGCCGCGCCATCTTCGGCACGGCGCTCGCGACCGGCGCTGGGCAGCAGGTGGTGAAGTCCTTCGCCGCCTACCAGTCCAAGATCGGCAACATGGACATGGTCTCGATCTTCGGCCTGCCGGATTTCCTGCCGCGCCTCCAGGGCTTCTGGGTCAGCGGCGAGGTTCGCAAGATCCATTCCGTGGTGGATGGGCTGATCGGTGACATCCTGGACGGCCGCGCCGGGCAGAAGTCGCTGATCGCGGCGATGGCCGAGCATTCGGGCATGTCGCGCATGGCCTTCCGCAACGAGGCCATCACCCTCTTCATGGCGGGGCACGAGACGACGGCGAACACGCTCGCCTGGGCCTGGTTCCTGCTTTCCGAGGCGACATGGGCCGAGGAGCGCATGCTGGCGGAGCTCGACAGCGTGCTCGGCGGCCGCGAGGCGACCTACGAGGATCTGGACAAGCTGCCGTATACCCGCGCGGTGGTGGAGGAGACCTTGCGCCTCTACCCGCCCGTCCCCGTGCTGGCGCGCCGGGCCTCCGAGGATACGGAAGTCGCGGGCCTTCAGATTCCGCGCGGCGCGGTGGTCGGCGCCTCACCCTGGCTGGTGCACCGGCACGAGCGGCACTGGGAGGCGCCGGACGAGTTCCGCCCGGAGCGCTTCCTGCCTGAGGCGACGCCGCCCGCGAAATACACCTACCTGCCCTTCAGCCTGGGGCCGCGCGTCTGCACGGGCCAGCATTTCGGGCTCTACGAGGCCATGATCTGCCTCGCCACGCTGGCGCAGCGCTTCAGGCTGCGCTGCCCGCCGGGCAAGACCGCCTATCCCGTCTGCCGCCTGACCCTCAGGCCCGGCGAGACGCTGCCCATGGTGCTCACGCGCCGATGAGGCGGCAGATCCTCGCGATCGTGGACCGCGTCTCGATCGCCTGGATGCGCCATGCGCCGGACCGCCTCGCGGATGCCTATGCGGGCTTCATGGCGCGGCGCGTCGTGCCGAAGCTGTACGGCGCGGCCTCGGCCCGCGCCCGCGCGAACTTCGCGCGGCTGCGGCCGGAGCTGGACGCGGAAGCCGCCGTCGCCGCGCATTGGGACAATACGGCGCGAAGCTTCCTCGAGGTGCCGCGCGCCATCCGCCTCTTCGACGAAGGGCGCGTGGCGGTCGAGGGCACGGAGCATCTCGGCGGGCGGCCGCTCATCGTGGCCGCGCTGCATCTCGGCAATTGGGAGATGGTGGGCCTCGCCATGGTTCGCGCCGGTTCGGCCCCCGTCGCCTTCTACCAGCCCACCAGCAGCGAGTTGCGCACGCGCACCGTGGTCGCCGAGCGGATCCGCGGCGGCGGGCGGCTGCTGCCCGTGGGGCGCGACGCCACGCGTCCCGCCCTGCGCGCGCTGGTGCAGGACCGGGACGTGCTGCTCGTCTTCCTCGACGAGCACCAGCACGGGCGCGTCGCCGCGCCCAGCCTCGGGCGCGGCCCCCGCAGCGGCGGAAACATCGAGGTCGCGGCGAGGCTCGCGCGGCATTCGGGCGCGGCCATCGTCGTCGGCCATTGCGAGCGCCTGGCGCCGGACGCATCCGGCCCGCGTTTCCATGTGCGGTTCGAGGCGCCGATCGAGGTGCCGCGCAGCGATGACCGCGACGCCGACATCCGCGCCGGGGTGGAGGCGCTGGATGCCTGCATCGAGCCGCTCATCCTCGGCCGGATCACGCAGTGGCTGATGCTGCCGGACTGGAAGCCCGAAGGTTAGTCAGGCGAGAGCATGCGCCCGGCCAGCCGGAAGGGGCTGGCCAGCACGGTGCCGACGGAATTGAAGACGAAGGCGCCCGCATGCCGCAGTTCGGAGCGCGGCGGGGCATGGCCGGCGGCCATCATCCGCGCATAGGCGGTGGCGAAGCCGACATAGCGGTCATGATTGAAGCCGTCCGAGGCGGCGACTTCGGTGATGTCGATGACGATGATCTGAGCGAGACGCGCGGCCTCCTGGACCTCGGGATTGTCGACGTCCAGCCGACCGAGCCGCCGCCGGTCCCCGGAAAGCCGACTGGAAACCGAGAGCGCCCGGTCGTCCCGCGACACCAGCACGGCCATGGGCGGGGAGAGGGGTCCGATCACCGCCACCTGCGTCCGGAAGACGTCGACATCGATGTCGGGCGATGCCAACGCCACCCGCAGCTGCTGCAGCACCTCCTGGCGTCCCGCCAGGCGCAATTGCCTCAGCGCCTCCACCGTCAGCCAGGCGCCCATGCTGTGGCCGATGATCGTCACCTGCTCCCCACGGCAAAGCTCGGCCACCCTGGCAAGAAGATTCGCCAGGGCGTCGCGCGAGTACATGGCCGAATCCCGGTCCGCCACATAGCCGAGCACCTCGGCGTCCGACGGCCAGGCGAACAGGATCGGGATGACATCCGGGTTCGTGTCCGCCGTCATCTGCACGACCCGGAACAGCGCCTCCGGGAAGTTGGTGTTGAAGCCGTGCACGAAGATGAAGACGCGCTTCCCGCCATTCTCGCAGCGACGGCCGCGCAATCCCGCCTCGAAGGAATCGCGGGTGAGGACATCGCTTCGCAGCGTCGTGAAGCTGGTGGCCGGGTCCGCCGGCACGCGGGGCCACTCGATCTGCCCCGCCCTGTGCGTCGGCGGCACGGATACGGCATATTCCGCGAAGTTGGTCGTTCGGGAGCGCGTGTTCGTGAAGCTGTTCGAACCGGCATCCGCACGCGCCCGCGTGGTGACCACCTGAACCGTGATGACCTGCCCATCGGCGGACACCGCTCCGGCGGGCCGAAGGACCTCCATGCCGGGCCGGGCGGCGCAGCCGATCAGCGAGACGGCGAGAACCAGCAGGAGGCAGATCCGGGACGACACGTGCCGACTTAAGCGCGCCACGCCCTGGGCACGTGGCGGAACGGCAGCGCCAGGAGGTCGAGCGCAGCGGGCCCTGGCGTGTCGCATTCCACGATGGCGCTGCAGCGCGAGGCGAAAGCCGCCCGGAAGTGGTTCTTCGCCTTGTTCGCGAGGATCCGCACGCCCGAGAGGTCGATGCCGTGCAGCTCGAAGAAGGCCGGGTCGACCGCGGCTTCCTTGCGGCTCGTGATCACCACGCGCAGCTTCCCCGCCCGCAGTACGGCCGTCGGGCCGAGGTCCACAGGTGCGCCGTGCTCCATCGGCCCGGTATTGAGGAACTGCCCGGCCGTTAGCGTCTCCACCACGCCGGTGAAGGGCACGGGCGGACCGAAATCGGACGTGGTGCGCCCGGCCAGCGGGCGCGCGATGGCGCCGCCCACGCCCGCCTGCTGCGCCGCCATCACGGCCTCCGGATCATGCAGGAAGCAATAGACGGTCTCGACCTGGAGCTTCGCGCCGAGCAGCACGCGCAGCAGGCCGGGGGTATCCGCCACCCCGCCGGAGAGCGGGTTGTCCGCGGGATCCAGCAGCGCGACCAGCCCGGCCGGCGCAGCCAGCGCCTTCTCCAGCGCCTCCTCCGGCGTTGGCAGGGTCACGGCGAAACGGTCGCGGCGCCTGTCGATCTCGGCCACCAGCTCACGCGCCAGGGCGCGGGCCGAGCGATGGTCCTCCGCCCAGACCATGGCGGAGGGCCCGGCGGTCGGCGTGTCGCCCCAGGCGAAGCCGCCGAAGAGAGAGGCATCCAGGATGGGCTTGCGCTCGGCCCTCCAGGCCTCAGCCCAGACCTCGGCCATGGGGCCGTCGGCATCGCGCATGTGGAAGGAATGCAGCACCACCGGCAGCTTGGCGATGGCGCCGTGGATGGGCTCGCCCGCGAGGCCGCGCTCCAGCAAAAGCAGCGCGCGCATCGCGGCACGGTCCATGTCGACATGCGGATAGGTGCGGTAGACCGAGGCGCCATCGAGCAGCGCCGCCACCTGCGGCGACATGTTGCCGTGGAAGTCGAAGCTCGCGACCAGCTTCACCTGCGGCCCGATCAGCGCGCGCACGCGGCGAATGGTGGTGAGGTCGGCTTCGGGATCGCTCTCCGTCAGGCAAGCGCCGTGGAGCGAGAGGTAGACGCCGTCGAAGCCGCCCTCCGAGAGGCCGGCCTCGACCTCGGAGATCCAGGCGTCATAGGCATCGTCGGTCATGGGGCCGCCGGGCTGGGCGGCCGTGCAGCGCAGGATGGTGGCGCTCCAGTCCGGCCGCTCGGCCAAGAAGGCATCGACGGCGCCGAGCTCGGTCGCCGTGCCGCGATAGAGGCGAAGCGCCTCGGTCCCCGCCGTCCATTCGCGCCCCTGGAAGGCGGCGAGAGGCGTGGGGACGGGCGAGAAGGAATTGCCCTCGAACCAGAGGCGGGCGACCGCGATCTTCGGCATGGGGAAAGTTAAGCTCAGCGCCCCTGCTGCGTGGTTCGCGGCTGGGACGCGGCCTGGCCCGTGCCGCTGAAGTTCTGGTTGAACTGCTGCTGCCGCTGGGCGCGGGCGGCGCGATCCGCGGCCACCGTGCCGGGCGAGGGCGCCACATTGCGCGCATTGTTCAGATCCTGGCCCATCGTCCAGTTCTGCCCGTGGATCGCCCCGCTGCCGCTGGAGCTGGTGCCCTGCGCGAAGGCCGAGGGGGCCAGGGCGGAAAGCAGGACGGTCATGATGGCCAGAGCGCGCATGCTGGGTCCTTCCAGGGTCATCTCGAGGGCGACAGAGTTAGCGCCTGATCCACCTTGGCGGAATCGCCGAAGTGGTGAGCAGTTGCTCAGACGTCGCTGAAGCGTGATCGGCGAAAGCGGATCACGCTTTAGCCCGGCCCCGCGCCTCGCGCCAGGACCGGGCTTTCGGCGCCCTGCTCAACGGGTCTGCAGGGAGGTCCGGCGCACCGGGGTGCCCACGCCGCTGTAGTACCGGTTGAATTGGGCCTGGCGCTGCGCGCGGGCGTTACGGTCCTTCATCCGGGGGCTGGTCTGCGGGGTCATGGCATCCAGGCTGTTCAGGTCCTGGCCCATGTTCCAGGCCTGGCCATGGTACACGCCCTGGGCGGTCACCTGCTGGGCGGAGGCGGGGGCGGCGGCCAGGCCGATGGTGGCCACCAGGATCAGGGCGGAGAAACCGATGCGGCGCATGACACTGTCCTTCGTCTCGGTGGCGGGGCCCGATGCCCCGCCGGTGAGAGAAGGAATAAGCCGCGGCTCACGATAGGCGTGAGACCGAGTTTTCTATTTCCACAATAGGTTTTGCCTATCGTCAGACGCTCTGCAGCAGCCCCGCAAAGAGCTTGGCGCGCGGCACGAGGCTGCTCACCTGCACGTGCTCCTCGAGCGTATGCGCCAGCGCGCCGACGATGCCGAGGCCGTCCAGAGTCGGGATGCCCATGGCCCCGGTGAAGTTGCCGTCCGAGCCGCCGCCGGCCGACTGGTGCGGCAGGGCGAAGCCCAGGCGCTTGGCGATGCCCTCGGCCGTCGCGTGCAGGGCCAGGACCTTGGCATCCGGCTCCCAGACCGGGCGCGTCACGCCGCGCTTCACTTCGAGCTGCACGTCGTTGCCGCTGGCCTTGAGCGCCAGCATCTTCTCGACCGCCGCGTCGAGGTCTTCCTGCCGCTTGGCCATGGAGAGGCTCTCGGCATCGCAATAGGTGGCGACGCAGTTCACCCACTGCCCGCCATGGATGACGCCGACCGAGAAGGTGCAGGCCTCGGTCGTCATCTCCTCGATGGCAACGATCTGCTTCGCCATCTCGCGGATGGCGCTGCGGCCCTCGCCCAGGCGCGCGCCGGCATGGCTCGGCCGGCCCGTGGTGCGGAGGTTGAAGCGCGCGATGGCGTAGCGGCCCGTGACCACGCCGCCATCCGGCCGCGCGGGCTCGGGCACCAGCACGATGGAGTGGCGCGACGCCTCGGCCTCGATGAGGTCGCGCGTCGAGGGGCTGCCGATCTCCTCGTCGGAGGTCAGCAGCACGGTGACGGGCTTGGACGTCGCGATCCCCGCCATGGCGAGCTGCCTGATCGCCTCGATGGCGAGGTAGGTGCCGCCCTTCATGTCCTGGATGCCGGGGCCGTAGGCCTTGTCGCCCTCGCGGCGGAAGGCCAGGCCGTTCTTCAGCGTGCCGACCGGATGCACCGTGTCGAGATGCGCGAGCACCAGGATGCCGGGCTCCTTGCTCGGATGCGGGAAGCGCGCGCGCACGCAGTCGCCCAGGCCCATGCGGCCGGGGATGGTCTCCACGCTCGCGCCCATGATGGCGAGGTGCCGCGCCGCGAGCGCCATCATGCGGTTCACGGCGGCGGCGTCATGCGTCGGGCTCTCGCACTCGACCCAGGTGCGGAGGCCCGCGAGCATCTCCTCGGCGTCGAAGGGCAGGTCGAGCTTGGCTTCCATGAATTCCTCGTTTCGTATGGCGGCATCGCCAGGGGAATCAGGATGCGTCTGCTCGTCGCCAATGCCAACACCACCGAGGCCATCACGCAGCTCTGCGCGGATTCCGCCCGCGCGGCGGCAGCAGCGGGGACGGAGATCGTCCCCGCCACGCCGCGATTCGGGCCCGAGGTCATCTCCACCCGCGCCGAGAACATCGTCGCCGGGCACGCGCTGCTGGAACTGCTGGCGGAGCATGCGGGCCAGGTCGACGCCGTGCTGCTCGCGGTCAGCCACGACACGGCGCTGGAGGCGGCGCGGCAGCTCATGCCCTGCCCGGTGGTCGCGATGACGGAGGCTGCGTGCTTCATGGCTTGCCTCCTCGGCGGCCGCTTCGGCCTCGTCACCTTCGGCGGCGTGGAGACCTACCGGGAGCGCATCGCCGCGCACGGCCTCGCGGACCGGCTCGCCAGCCTCGTCAGCGTGAACGCGACGCCGCAGGAGAGCGTGCGCGATCCGGAAGGCGTGGCGCGGAAGGTGGCGGGCGGCATCGCGAAGGCCGTGTCGGAGGGCGCGGATGCGGTGATCCTCAGCGGCGCCGCGCTGGCCGGCATGGCGCCGAAGCTGCAGGCGGAAGCGCCGGTGCCGCTGCTGGACGGGATCGCCTGCGGCGTGAAGCTCTGCGAGGCGCTGGTGACGCTCGGCCTGCCCAAGCCGCGCACGGGCAGCTACGCGGCGCCGGCCGGGCGCGTGACGAGCGGGCTTTCGCCCGCGCTGGCGGCGATGCTGAAGGCTTGAGCCGCCGATCCGCCGCTCCGGCGATGCCGCCTTCGCGGATCGGGCGCTAACGCGAGGCCTTGAGATTGAAGAGCCCCGCGCCGACCACCAGAACGGCGCCCGCCACCGTCAACGGTGCCAGCCGCTCGCCGAAGACGATGACGCCGGCGGCCGAGGCGAAGATCAGCTGGAAATAGGCCAGTGGCTGCAGCCGGCTCGCCTCCGCCGCCGCCAGCGCGCGGATGAGCAGGTAGTGCCCCATGGCGCCTGAGACGCAGAGCAGCCCCATCCAGAACCAGTCATGCATGGCGATGGGCGTCCAGATCCACGGCGTGGCCAGGGTGATGGCCGCGGCGCCCGCGAGGCCGGTGTAGAAGAAGCTCGTCTCCGGCGCGTCGTGCAGGCCCACCACGCGCGTCAGCAGCCCATAGGCCGCGAAGTTGAGCGCCGCGAGCAGCACGAGCAGCGAGGCGGGCGAGAAGAGTCCCGCGCCGGGCCGCAGGATGATGAGAACGCCCACCGCGCCCACGCCGATGGCGATCCATCGCCGCAACGTCACGCGCTCCCCCAGCACGGGACCGGCAAGGGCTGCGATGACGAGCGGATAGCAAGCGAAGATCGCATGCGCCTCGACGAGGCCGAGCAGGGTGAAGGACTTCACCATCATCCAGACCTGCACGACCAGCATCACCCCGCGCAGGGCTTGCAGGAAGGGCCGCTGGCTGCGGACGACCTGCCTGAGCCCGCCAGGCGCGCGCACCGCGCGCACCACCACGAAAGCCGCGAAGAACCAGTACCGGATGAGCAGGACGCCGAGCACGGAATAGCTCGCCGCCAGATAGCGGGAGAGCGCATCCTGCGTTCCGAAGACGAACATCGCCGCGACCATGAGCGCCATGCCGAGGCGCGTGCCGCTCGGTTGGGGAGGCGGCAAAACCCTATTCCGCGAGCGGCCCGGCGCCCCCCTCACGCAGGCGGCCTCGCGCTCGAAGGGCTTCCAGGTCGGGCGGCATCAGCTGGGTGGACATCCGCCCAGGCTAGAAAGCGGCCGGCCGCCACGCAATGGCATGCTGCAGTGCGAAACGCTCTGCACGCAGTCTCCTGCCCGAGGGCGGCCAAGAAGCTTGACGAAGATGACAATCACGCCATCTTTAGCGGCGATGATGGAATTCAGACCTTGCCCTCGCCGGAAGGCCATCGGCATCGGCTGCATCGCCCTGGGGCCGGTGGGGCTGATCCTGCCGATCATGCCCGGATTCATCTTCGTCGCCCTGGGTACCTTCATCCTGCGTGACCAGTATGCGTGGGCCCAGCGCAGCGTGCGGGTCGTCGACCGGCGTTGGCCGCACCTGATGCCGAGCATCGTGGAGCGCGAGAGCCGGGCCATGGCCTGGGGCGACCGGCAGATCACCCGCGTGAAGGGCGTCTTCCGCCTGCGCTGACCTCAGCCCGCCTTCTTCCAGGCCAGGAGCTTGCGGTAGATCGTGCTGGGGTTGACCTGCAGCAGCGCCGCCGCGCGCGGCACGTCCTGCCCCGTATGCTCCAGGGCCTCTAGGATCAGGCGCCGCTCCGATACCGCCAGGGGCTCGATCCGCGGGGGGTCAGGCGCGGGGCGCGGGTCCGGTTCGGCCGGGGCGTCGTGCAGCAGCAGCGCGGGCAGCATGGCCCGCGTTACCAGCGGGCCCTGGTGCAGCACCACCGCGTTCCGCAGCACGTTCTGGAGCTGGCGGACATTGCCGGGCCAGGGATAGGCGCGGATCGCGGCCTCCGCCTCGCCGTCGAAGCCCTCGAAGTCCTTGCGTTCCTCGCGGCCGTACAGGGCCAGGAGATGGCGCGCGATGAGGATCACATCCTCGCCGCGCGTGCGCAGGGGCGGCATCTCGATCGGCACGACATAGAGCCGGTAGTAGAGATCCTCGCGGAAGCGCCCGGCCTGGACCTCCTGCAGGATGTCGCGATGGGTGGCGCAGACGAGGCGCACATCCACCCGCTCAGGCTTCGTGCCGCCGAGCGGCGTCACCACCCCGGTCTGCACGAAGCGCAGCAGCTTCACCTGCATTTCGGCCGGCATCTCGCCGATCTCGTCGAGGAAGAGCGTGCCCCCATCCGCCGCCTGGGCGGCGCCGGCACGGTCGGCCGCCGCGCCGGTGAAGGCGCCCTTCACATGGCCGAAGATCTCGCTTTCCAGCAGGTCGCGGGGGATGGCGCCGCAGTTCAGGGCCACGAGCCGCTTGCCGGCGCGCGGCGAGGCGCGGTGCAGCGCCTCGGCCACCAGCTCCTTGCCGGTGCCGCTCTCGCCCGTCACGAAGACGGTGGCGCGGGAGGGCGCGGCGCTCTCGATGGTGCGGTAGACCGCCTGCATGGCGGGCGAGGCCCCGATGAAGCCATGGAAGCGCGCCCGGCCCAGCTCGTTCTGGGCGGCGTCCAGCTGGCGGCGCAGCAGCCGCTTCTCCAGCGCGTTCTCCAGCGTCACGCGCAGGCGCTCGGAGGAATAGGGCTTGAGGATGAAGTCGGCCGCGCCCTCGCGCATCGCCTCGACGGCCGCGTTCACCGAGCCGTGGGCGGTCAGCACGATCAGCGCCGCCTCCACCGCCTCGGCCCGAAGGCGGCGCATCAGCTCGATGCCCGAAAAATCCGGCAGGACGAGATCGACCAGGATGGCGTCCGGCCGCCAGGCGATGGCCGCGGCCAGGGCCTTCGCACCCGTCTCGGCGTGACGAATCTCGTGGCCCTGCTCGCGCAGCACGGCCTTCGCGATTTCGGCCTGGCTCGGCGTATCCTCGACGAGAAGGATCCGCCCCCGCATCAGTGGATCAGGGCGTGCAGCGCCTCGAGCGCTCCCTTCGCCTCCGCGAGGAGGCGGGGCAGCACGGTCGCTCCAGGCTCGGGCTGCCGGTGGTCCATGGCGATGCGGGCCTCCCGCTCCAGCCCCAGGGCGCCGACCGCGGCGGCCGCGCCGGCGAGGCTGTGCGCCGCGCGCATGTATCCGTCGAGGTCGCCCTTCTCATGCGCCTCGCGCAGCTCCCCCACGAGGCGGCCGAGATCCTCCTCGAAGGTCGCGATGATCGTGCGGAACACGTCGGGCGGGAGGTCGTCGGCCAACTGTTTCGCAACGCTTGGGTCTAGCGCACTCATGACGACGCATGACTGCATTCCGGAAGGTGCAACGTCAACAGTGCGATTCCAGCGCCAGCCGCGGCTTTCGTCGAGAAGGTTGACGGCCCCCCTGGGCAGGACTACGCATGGATGGTCCTCGCGATTTGTCCGGCCAGCTTGCGGCGAGGTCCCAACCGGGTCGCGGCCCCCCTTCTCCGGGAAGGCCGCGGAAAACAAGCGCGCTAAACGGCCCGGGACCGCCTTTCGGGGCGATCCCACACCCGTGACAGGGTGCCGGACGCCTGTGTTCCGAAGGGTGTCGATCCTCATGTCCCAGAAGTATCGCCCGGCTACCCAGCTCGTTCGCGGCGGCCTCACGCGCTCCAATCACGCCGAGACCTCCGAGGCGATGTATCTCACCTCCGGCTTCGTCTACGACAGCGCCGAGCAGGCCGAGGCGACCTTCAAGAACGAGATCGCGCACTACCAGTACAGCCGCTTCGCCAACCCCACCACGACCATGCTGGAAGAGAAGCTGGCCCTTCTCGAAGGCGCCGACCTCTGTCGGCTGATGGCGACGGGCATGGCGGCGGTGCATTCGGCCCTGCTTTCCCATCTCAAGACCGGCGACCGGCTGGTGGCCTCGCGCGCCCTTTTCGGTTCCTGCCATTGGATCGTGACGACGCTGCTGCCGCGCTACGGTATCGAGTCCGAGTTCGTGGACGGCGGCGACCTCGCGCAGTGGAAGGCCGCGCTGAGCAAGCCCGCGGCGATGGTGCTGCTGGAGACCCCGTCCAACCCGATGCTCGAGCTGGTGGATCTGCCGGCCGTGGCCAAGCTGGCCCATGAGGCCGGCGCGCTGGTCGTGGTGGACAATGTCTTCGCCACCCCCCTGCTGCAGCGGCCCTTGGAGTTGGGCGCCGACATCGTCGTCTATTCCACGACGAAGCACATGGACGGCCAGGGCCGCGTCCTGGGCGGCGCGGTGCTCGGGCCGAAGAAGTGGGTCGAGGAGACCCTGATGCCCTTCATCCGCAACACCGGCCCCGCCATGTCCCCCTTCAACGCCTGGGTGGTGCTGAAGGGGCTCGAGACGCTGAAGCTCCGCGTCGACCAGATGTGCCGCAACGCGGCCGCCGTGGCGGACTTCCTCTCCGAGCGGACCGAGGTGAAGCGCGTCCTCTACCCCTTCCGGGCCGACCATCCGCAGCACGCCCTGGCCGTGAAGCAGATGTCCGCCGGCGGCACGCTCGTCACCTTCGAGCTGAAGGGCGGCAAGGCGGAGACCTTCCGCTTCATGAACGCGCTGAAGCTCGTGGACATCTCGAACAACCTCGGCGACGCCAAGTCCATGGTGACGCACCCGGCCACCACCACGCATATGCGCGTGGCGCCGGAGGAGCGCGCGCGCCTCGGCATCACCGAGGGCACGGTGCGCCTCTCGGTCGGCCTCGAAGACGTGGCCGACATCATCGAGGACCTGGCCGAGGCGCTGGACGCCATCGGCGCCGGCGCCTCGGCGCGCGCGGCGGAGTAACCTGCATGACGGTCGAGACCTGGATCGCCTTCCTGCTGGCCTCGGCCGCGATGCTCGCGATCCCGGGCCCGACCATCCTGCTGGTCATCGGCCAGTCGCTGGGGGCGGGGCGCGGGCGCGCCCTGCCGCTGGTGGCCGGCGTCGCGCTGGGCGACCTCACGGCCATCACGCTGTCCCTGGCGGGGCTGGGCGCGCTGCTCGCGGCCTCCAGCCTGGCCTTCGCCATTCTCAAATGGGCGGGCGCGGCCTATCTGATCTGGCTCGGGGTCAAGCTGTGGCGGGCCCCCGTGGCCCAGGCCGCGGCACCGCCGCTCAGCGCGCGGCGGGCCATGCGCGACGCCTATGTGGTCACCGCGCTCAACCCCAAGAGCATCGCCTTCTTCGTGGCCTTCGTTCCGCAGTTCCTCGACGGCACACGCCCCTTCCTGCCCCAGGCCGCCATCCTGGTCGCGAGCTTCGTGACGCTGGCATCGGCCAACGCGCTGGCCTACGCGCTGTTGGCGGGCCGGATGTCGGGGCTGGTGACGCGCCCCGCCGTGCGGCGCGGCTTCAACCGGATCGGCGGCTCCATGCTCATCGGGGCGGGCGTGGCCACGGCCGCGATGCGACGCGCGTGAAGCCCTATTCCGCCACCACGCGGGGCGTTCGCGTCACCGTCCGGGCCTTCTACCTCGACGACCAGTCCAAGCCAGAAGAGGGCCAGTACGTCTGGGCCTACAAGGTCGAGATCACCAACGAGGGGCCGGCCGCGGTCCAGCTCCTGCGCCGCACCTGGCTCATTACCGATGCTCAGGGCCGCACGATCCGCGTCCATGGCGAGGGCGTGGTGGGCGAGCAGCCCGTGCTCGAGCCGGGCGAGAGCTTCGACTACACTTCCGGCACGCCCCTTGGCACGCCCTCGGGCTTCATGCGCGGCACCTATCACATGCAGGTGGTGGCGACCGGCGAGAGCTTCGACGCCCTGGTGCCTCCCTTCTCGCTGGACAGCCCGCACCAGGCCGGCGGGGTCCATTGAGGTGCTGACGATCCGGCGGAACGGCCCGCCTTCCGGGCGCACGCCACGATCTCCTGCGAGGAACTGCGGGTGGCGGCCTGAGCTTGCACCACAGCCAGCCTTGACCATGTTCCCGACCAGAGAAGCGAAAGTCACAACGCCATGAACCACCAGGCGCCGCCCGACCGGAAGCCGGACGAGGGGACGAAGAGCCCCACGAAGCCGACGCGCGAGGAAGCCGAGGCCGCGGTCCGCACCCTGCTGCTCTGGGCCGGCGACGACCCGGACCGCGAGGGCCTGCTCGACACGCCCGCCCGCGTCGTCCGCTCCTACGAGGAATTCTTCGCCGGCTATGGCGACGACCCCGAGGAGATGCTCGCCCGCTCCTTCGAGGAAACGGACGGCTATGACGAGATGGTCGTGCTGCGGGACATCCGGCTCGAGAGCTATTGCGAGCACCACATGGTTCCCATCATCGGCAAGGCCCATGTCGGCTACCTGCCGGATGGCAAGGTGGTGGGCATCTCCAAGCTCGCCCGCGTTATCGACGCCTATGCCAAGCGCCTGCAGATCCAGGAAAAGCTGACCTCGCAGATCGCCAATACGATCGAGAGCGTGCTGCAGCCCAAGGGCGTCGCCGTGGTGATCGAGGCGGGGCACCAGTGCATGACCACGCGCGGCGTCCACAAGACGGGCGTCTCCATGGTCACCTCACGCATGCTCGGCGCGTTCCGGACCAATGACAGCACCCGCCGGGAATTCCTCGCGATGATCGGCGGCCAGCGCGGCGGCGGGCTGGAGGGCTGATCCGGCCGCCGACGGCCTCCCCGCGCCATTTCCTCCGCGCGTAGGCCGTCGCTTGCGCTTTGCAAGGGTTGCATCCCGCATCGAATGGTTTAGTCCGATGCGACGCACCCTGCAGAGGCCCAATGACGGATATCCGCATCGCCCCTTCGCTGCTGGCAGCTGACTTTGCCCGCCTGGGGGAAGAGGTGCGCGCGGTCGAAGCGGCCGGCGCGGACTGGCTCCATCTCGACATCATGGACGGGCACTTCGTCCCGAACATCAGCTTCGGGCCCAGTCTGATCAAGGCCTTGCGGCCCCATTGCCGCCTCCCTTTCGATGTCCACCTGATGATCGCGCCGGCCGATCCCTACCTGGCTGCCTTCGCGGATGCCGGGGCCGACATCATCAGCCTGCACCCTGAGGCGGGGCCGCATCTGCATCGCAGCCTCCAGACCATCCAGGCCCTCGGCAAGAAGGCGGGCGTGGTGCTGAACCCGGCGACGCCGGTGGACAGCCTCACCCATGTCATGGACCTCGTGGACCTGATCCTCGTCATGTCCGTGAACCCCGGCTTCGGCGGGCAGAGCTTTCTTTCCAGCCAGCTGAGCAAGATCGCGACGCTGCGTCGCATGATCGACGCCTCCGGCCGCGAGATCGCGCTCCAGGTCGATGGCGGCGTCACCGCCAGGACGGCGCCGGACTGCATCGCCGCCGGGGCCGACGTGCTGGTCGCGGGGACGGCCGTCTTCGGCGCGCCCGACTATGCCTCCGCCATCGCCGCCCTGAAGAAGGGAGGCGCCTGATGTCCGATGTGATCCGCAACGCGCGGCTCCTCCTCGCCAAGCTCAAGCCCGTTCGCGTCCCCGACGCGCCCGCCCGCGCCTTCCGCGATCTCTGGCCCGGCGATGCCAACCGCGGCGCCCGCCTGCTACGCGGCGAGTTCGAGGTGCAGGGCAGCGCCCGCATCCTGGACGATTGGAGCCCGGCCGCCGGCCCGGTCCTCTGGCGCCAATGCGCCCATGGCTTCGCCTGGCTGCGGGACCTCCGCATGCTCGGCACCGATGCCGCCCGGGTGAAGGCGCGCGACCTCGCCGAGGATTGGCTGGCGCGCGGCGCCGCCGAGCCCATGGCCATGGCGCCCGAGGTCGCGGCCGCGCGCATCTCCGCCTGGCTCGGCCATTGGGACTTCCTGGCCGCGACCGCCGAGGACGGCTTCCGCCGCGCGCTCATGCAGCGCATGGCGCTGGACGGCCGCGCCATCGTGGCGGGACTGCCGGCCGAGGCCGCGCATCGCGGCGGGCTGGTCGTGCTCAAGGGCACCATCGCTGCCGCCGTGGCGCTGGAGGAAGAAGCCTGGCTGACCCGCGCCCTGCGCTTCCTGCCGGGCGAGCTGGAGCGCCAGTTCCACACCGATGGCGGCCATGTGGAGCGCAGCCCCGCGACCCAGCTCCTGGCACTTCAGGATCTGATCGAGATCCGCAACCTGCTCAACGGCTGTGGCGTGAACTCCCCGCCGCAGCTCTCCACGGCGCTGGACCGCGCCGGGCAGGCGCTGCGCCTTTTCCGCCATGGCGACATGGCGCTGGCCCTGTTCAACGGCACGCGCGAGGAAGCGCCGGCGCTGGTCGACGTGGTCCTCACCCAGGGCCAGGCCAAGGGCCGCGCGCCCCTCTCGCTGGAGGAGACGGGCTTCCATCGCCTCGCCGCCGGACGGACGCTCATCCTCGCCGATTGCGGCGCGCCGCCGCCGGGCCGGGCGCCGGATGCGCTTTCCGGCCTGCCCCGCGGGGCGGACCGCAACGCCCACGCGGGCACGCTGTCCTTCGAGATGTCGGTCGGCCGCGACCGCCTGGTCGTGAATTGCGGCGCCGCCCCGGCCGCCGAGGGCGGCTGGCGGGACGCGCTGCGCGGCACCGCCGCCCATTCCACCCTCATCCTCGACGACACCAACAGCAGCGAGCTGAAGCCCGAAGGGCTCGGCCGCCGGCCTGAGCGCGTGGAGATCGAGCGGCAGGAAGCCAATGGCGCGCAGTGGCTGGAGGCCGGGCATGACGGCTACCGCCGTACCCATGGCGTCATCCACCGCCGCCGCCTCTACCTCTCCGAGACCGGCGACGACCTGCGCGGCGAGGATGCGCTGGAACCTTTCCCGGGCCCTGCCGTGCCCTGGACCATCCGCTTCCACCTGCATCCCGGCGTGACCGCCGTGCTGCAGGAGGAGGAGGGCGGCGTCCTCATGCGGCTGCCCGGCGGCCAGGGCTGGCGCTTCCGAGCGCGCGGCGCGCGGATCGAGCTGGAAGAGAGCATCTACCTGGCCGCCGAGCCGCGCCGGACCAGCCAGATCGTCCTGACCTCCGACGGCGAGGCCGAGACGGTGCAATGGGCCATCAGCCGCGTCGTCTCGGGCGGGAATCACGAATCCGGCGGGGACGGCTGAGCCCGTCCATCTCCGGGTGAAGATCCTCGAGCTCACCAATGTCGATTTCTCGCTCCGGCACTTCCTTCTGCCGGTGATGCGGGGCGCGCGTGCGCGCGGGCATGAGGTGGTGGGCATCTCGGCCGAGGGGCCGCTGCTCGACGTCCCGCGCGCCGAGGGGTTTCGCATCATCCCCGTGCCGCTGGCTCGCAGCCTGAACCCGCGCGCCCATATCCCGGCCTTCCGCGAGCTCCGCCGCATCATGCGGGAGGAGAAGTTCGACCTGGTGCACGCGCACATGCCCATCTCCGGCTTCCTGGCGCGGATGGCGGCCAAGGTGGAGGGCGTGCCGCACGTCGCCTATACCTGCCACGGCTTCCTGTTCAACCAGCCGGGGCCGATCTGGCGGCGGGGCCTTTCGCTGGGCGTCGAATGGCTGGGCGGACGGATGACCGACACCTTCCTCACCGTCAGCGAGGAGGAGGCCGCCGATGCCCGGCGCCTCTTCATCCATCGCGGCGCGGTCGCGACCGGCAATGGCCGGGACCCGGCGATCTTCCATCCCGACCCCGCCGCCCGCGCCGCGCTGCGCGCCGAGATGGGGCTTTCCGAGGCGGATTGCGTCGTCATGGGCGCGTCGCGCCTCGTCCGCCATAAGGGCTGGCCAGAGCTGCTGCAGGCCATGGAGCGCGTGCCCGGCGCCCATCTCTGGGTGGTGGGCGAGCGCCTGCCGAGCGACCATGGCGAGGACCTCTCCCCCTATTTCGCCCGTGCTGCCGAGGTGCTGGGCCCGCGCCTGAAGATGCTGGGCTATCGCCACGACGTGCCCCGCTGGCTTCAGGCCGCCGATATCTTCGCCCTGCCGAGCCACTTCGAGGGTCTGCCCATGTCGGTCATCGAGGCCATGCTCACCGGCCTGCCCATCGTCGCCACCGACATCAGCGGGTGCCGCGAGCAGGTGGTTTCCGGCCAGACCGGCTATCTCGTGCCGCCCATGCAGGTTTCGGGCCTCGCCGATGCGTTGGAACGTCTGGCGGGCGACGCCGCGCTGAGGCAGAGGATGGGCGCAGCGGGCCTGGCCCGCGCCAAATCCCTGTTCACCGAGCAGGTCGTGGTGGACCGCACCCTGGACCTTCTTGGCTTATGATGGAGGTCCCCACCATGACCGACGCCCTTCCCATCCGCCGCGCCCTGCTCTCCGTCTCCGACAAGACAGGGATCGTGGAGTTCGCCCGCTTCCTGGCCGCCCGCGGCGCCGAGATCCTCTCCACCGGCGGCACCGCCCAGGCGATCCGCGACGCCGGCATCCCGGTAAAGGACGTCAGCGAGCACACCGGCTTCCCGGAGATCCTGGACGGCCGCGTGAAGACGCTGGTGCCGCAGGTGCATGGCGGCATCCTGGGCCGGCGTGACCTCGCGGACCACCTGGCGCAGATGGACAAGCACGCGATCGCGCCGATCGACCTCGTGGCCGTGAACCTCTACCCCTTCGAGGCGACCGTCGCGAAGGGCGCGGCCTTCGAGGATTGCATCGAGAACATCGACATCGGCGGGCCGGCGATGATCCGCAGCGCCGCCAAGAATTTCTCCGGCGTCGTGGTCTGCACCGAGCCCGCGCACCTGGCCCGGGTGACGGCGGACCTGGAGGCGGCCGGCGGCACCTCGCTGGCGTTGCGCAAGGAGCTGGCAGCGGCCGCCTATGCCCGCACCGCGGCCTATGACGCCGCCATCTCCGGCTGGTTCGCCGGACAGCTCGGCCAGGAATTCCCGCCGCGCCTCGCGGTCGCGGGCGTGCTGAAGCAGAGGCTGCGCTACGGCGAGAACCCGCACCAGAAGGCGGGCTTCTACCTGAGCGGCGAGACGCGCGAGGGCATCGCGACGGCCCGGCAGGTGCAGGGCAAGGAACTCTCCTACAACAACCTCAACGACACCGACGCCGCCTATGAATGCGTCGCCGAGTTCGACAAGCCCGCCATCGTCATCGTGAAGCACGCCAACCCCTGCGGCGTGGCCGAGGGCGCGGATCTGGCCTCGGCCTGGGACAAGGCGCTGCTCTGCGACCCCGTCTCGGCCTTCGGCGGCATCGTGGCGGCCAACCGCCCGCTGGACGCCGCGGCGGCCGAGAAGATCGCGGCCATCTTCACCGAGGTCGTGATCGCCCCCGGCGCCGACGAGGCCGCCCAGGCCATCTTCGCCAGGAAGAAGAACCTCCGCCTGCTGCTGACCGGCGGCGTGCCGGACCCGGTCGCCCCTGGCCTGTTCTTCAAGAGCGTGGCGGGCGGCTTCCTCGCCCAGTCGCGCGACGCCGGCCGCGTCACGGCCGAGGCGCTGAAGGTCGTGACCAAGCGCGCGCCGACCGAGGCCGAGATCGCCGACCTGCTCTTCGCCTTCCGCGTCTGCAAGCATGTGAAGTCCAACGCGATCATCTACGCCAAGGGCATGGCCACGGTGGGCATCGGCGCGGGACAGATGAACCGCGTGGAGAGCAGCCGCATCGCCGCCTGGAAGTCCGAGGCCGCCGCCAAGGCCGCCGGCCTGCCCGAGCCGCTGGCCAAGGGCAGCGTGGTCGCCTCCGACGCCTTCTTCCCCTTCGCCGATGGGCTGGAGACGGCGGCTGCGGCGGGCGTGACGGCCGTGATCCAGCCGGGCGGCTCCATCCGCGACAACGAGGTCATCGAGGCGGCGGACAAGGCCGGCCTTGCCATGGTCTTCACCGGGATGCGCCACTTCCGGCACTAAGCACCGCCGCTGATCGCCATCATCGGCACGGCCGATTGGCAGCTTCCTTCTTCCTCGCCCATCCTGCGGGGCAGAAAGGAAAAACCACGATGCTGAAGCCAATCGCCGCCGCCCTGCTGGCCCTCGCCGCCACCCAGGTCAGTCCCGCCCCCGCATGGGCGGCCACACCGCAATTCTGCGTCACCAACAGCAGTGCCACCATCATCCGTTCGCGCTTCAGCTATCTCTCGGCCGGGCAACGCTATCAGAGCGGCTGGGTGACCAGCGCCGCCGGACAGCAGAATTGCGTGCGGTTGCAGGACGTGTCGGAGATGGAATTCCAGGTGGACGTGAACGACTTCACCTGGAAATCGATCTGCCGCTCCAAGGCTCCGCGCCCCCTCGAAAGCGCCGTTCTCAACGTCACCGGAACCGCCTTCGGCGTGCAGTGCAACCTGCTGCAATAGGCTCTGCGCCGGGCTTCGCCGCGAATCCGGTTTGATGCGCATACTGCAGGCATGACGAACGGATTTGGGCGATGACGATGGAAGTGGCGCTGCTGGGCGTGGCGATCCTGCTGCTGCTCGCCGTGCTGGCGGTGCTGCTGACGCGGCGCGCCCCGGCCGATCCAGCCATCCCGGCGCTCCAGGTCGAACTGGCCGTCATGAAGGACACCCTGTCCCGCGACATGGCGCAGCAGAAGCTCGACCACTCGCGGGAGCTCTCCGGCTTCACCACCGAGCAGACCCGGCTGCTCGGCGAGACCATGCTGAAGCAGGCCGCGGCGCTGGCCGCGACCGAGAAGGCGCTGATGGAGCGGTTGGCCACCGGCGCCACTATGACCCAAGAAGCCACGGCCGCGCAGACCCAGGCCGTGGGCGCCGCCATGCTGAAGCAGACGGAAGCGCTCTCCGCCATGCAGGCGTCCCTGCTGGACCGGCTGGCCGCGCACGCCAAGGCGTCGCAGGAGGCCATGGCGGCCGAAACCACCCGCTCCCGCGACGTGCTGGACCGCAAGCTCAACGAGATGCGCGAGAACAGCGAGAAGCGTCTCGCCGAGATCCAGAAGAGCGTGAACGAACAGCTCGCGGGCGCGGTCGAGAAGCAGATGAACGAGAGCTTCAACCGCGTCATCGACCAGTTCACCGCCGTACAGAAGGCGATGGGCGACGTGCAGGCCGTCACCGCGCAGATCGGCGACATCAAGCGCCTCTTCGGCAATGTGAAGACGCGCGGCGGCTGGGGCGAGACGCAGGTGAAGGCCCTGCTGGACGATATCCTCCCCGAAGGCAGCTACGAGACCAATGTGCGCCTGCGCGAGGGCAGCGCCGATTCCGTCGAGTTCTGTGTCGTCATGCCGATGCAGGGGACCGAGCGCGTGCTGCTGCCGGTGGACGCGAAATTCCCCATCGAGGATTACGAGCGCCTGCTGACGGCCTGGGAGGCGGCCGACCCCATCGCGGAATCCGCCGCGCGCCGGGGCCTTGAGATCCGCATTCGGGGCGAGGCGCAGAAGATCGCGCAGAAATACATCATCCCGCCGCGCACGGTGGAGTTCGCCGTGATGTACCTGCCGACCGAGGGGCTCTACGCCGAGGTCGCGCGCATTCCGGGCCTCATCGACGATATCGGGCGCTCGCACCGCGTCCTGGTCCTGGGCCCGACTCTGCTGCCGGCCCTGCTGCGGACCATCCAGCTCGGCCACGTCACGCTCGCGCTGTCCAAGAATGCCGAATCGGTGCGCGAGCTGCTGGGCGCGACCAAGGCCGAGATGGCCAAGATGGAAGGCGTTCTGGGCCAGCTCGGCCGCCAGGTGGGCACGGTGGCCAATACCATCGGCAAGGCACAAACCCGCACGCGCGCCATCACGCGCAAGCTGCGCGGCATGGAGGCGCTGTCCGGCGAACGCGCGGAGGAGATCCTGGAAATCGGCCAGGACACCGCCGAAGAGGAAGACGAGGCCTGATGCTTCAACTCCAATCCGCCTTCGGCTTCGCGCTGCTCTGCGCGCTGTGCTGGCTGCTGGGCGGCTGCAAGCGCCATGTCTCGGCCCGCGCGGTGATCGGCGGCGTGGTCGGCACCATCGCCGTCGCCGCGCTGATGCTGAACATCCCACCGCTGCGCGCCGCCTTCGCCTATATCGGCCGGGCCGTGGACGCCCTGGCGCGCTCGACCCAGGCCGGCACCTCGCTGGTCTTCGGCTATCTCGGCGGAGGGCCGCTGCCCTATGCCGAGACGGCACCGGGGGCAAGCTTCATCCTCTTTTTCCAGGCGCTGCCCATTCTGCTGCTGGTCGGCGCGCTCTCGGCGCTGCTCTACCACTGGCGGGTACTGCCCTTCGTGGTGCGCGTGCTGGCCGTCGCCCTTCGCAAGCTGCTCGGGCTGGGGGGCGCGGCGGGCTTCTCCGTCTCCGCCAACGTCTTCGTGGGAATGGTGGAGGCCCCGCTGCTCATCCGCCCCTGGCTGGGCCGCCTGACCCGGTCGGAGCTCTTCGTCGTCATGGTCGCGGGCCTTGCGACCATCTCGGGCAACATGCTGGTCGTCTACGCGCTGATGATCTCCCCGCTCGTCCCCGATGCGGCCGGCCACCTGCTGACCGCCTCGCTGATGGGTGCGCCGGCGGCGGTGCTGGCTGCCCAGCTCATGGTCCCCTCGACAGGCGTTACGGAGGGCGAGGCAGAGGCCCCGCGCCTTTACGACAGCAGCATGGAGGCCATCGTCCAGGGCACGACGGACGGGCTTCAGCTTCTGCTCGGCATCATGGCGGCGCTCATCGTCTTCGTGGCGCTGGTGGCGCTGGGCAACGAGATCGTCCAGCCCCTCCTCGGCATCCAGCTGCAGCAGATCGCGGGCTGGATCCTCTGGCCGCTGGCCTGGGCTATGGGGACGCCCGCGGCCGAGGCGCAGGCGGTCGGCCGGTCGCTCGGCATCAAGCTCGTCATCAATGAGTTCGTAGCCTATCTCGACTTCGCCCGCTCGGGCGGCGAGGCGATGTCCGCCCGGACCCGCCTGATCCTGAGCTACGCGCTCTGCGGCTTCGCCAATTTCGGCTCGGTCGGGATCATGCTGGGCGGGATGTGCACCATGTGTCCCGAGCGCCGGGCCGAGATCGTTTCGCTGGGCCTCCCTGCCCTGGCGGCGGGAACCATCGCCTGCTGCATGCTGGGCGCGGCGGTCGGGGTGCTGACGCCGCCGTAATGCCGGGCTAGCTTCCGCGGACCAGCGGAGCCCGACATGTCCCATCTCGTCCATCGCAACCTGCGCGCCGACCCGCCCATCGCGGTCTCCGGCAGCGGCATCTGGCTTCGCGAGGCCTCGGGCCACGAGGTGATCGACGGCTCCGGCGGCGCGGCCGTTGCCTGCCTCGGGCACAGCCACCCGCATGTGCTGGCGGCGATGCGCGCGCAGCTGGAAAAGCTGACCTACGCCCATACCGCCCTCTTCTCCTGCGAGAGCGCCGAGAAGCTCGCGGACATGCTGGTCGGCCACAAGCCGGGCGGGCTGAGCCACGCCTACTTCGCCTCCTCCGGCAGCGAGGGGATGGAGGCGGCGATCAAGATGGCCCGCCAGTACTTCCTCGAGGCCGGGCAGCCGCAGCGCACGCGCTACATCGCCCGCCGCCAGAGCTATCACGGCAATACGCTGGGCGCGCTTTCGGCTGGCGGCAACGCCATGCGGCGCAAACCCTATGCACCGATCCTGAGCCAGGCCTTCAGCCATGTCTCGCCCTGCTATGCCTATCGCGACCGCGCGGACCACGAGACCGACGCCGACTACGTCCAGCGGCTGGCCGACGAGCTGGAGGCCGAGTTCCAGCGCCTCGGCCCCGATACCGTCATCGCCTTCTGCGCGGAGACGGTGGTGGGCGCGACGCTCGGCTGCGTCGCGGCCCTTCCCGGCTACTTCCCGGCCATGCGCGCGGTGTGCGACCGCCACGGCGCGCTGCTCATCCTGGACGAGGTGATGTCCGGCATGGGCCGCTGCGGCACCATGCACACCTGGGAGCAGGAGGGCGTGGTCCCCGATATCCAGGTCATCGCCAAGGGCCTGGGCGGCGGCTATCAGCCCATCGGCGGCATCCTGGCGCAGGAGAAGGTGATCGACACCATCCGCGCGGGCTCCGGCGGCTTCATGCACGGCCACACCTACCAGGCGCATCCCATGGCCTGCGCGGCGGCGATGGCGGTGCAGGAAGTCATCGCGAAGGACAACCTGCTCGGCAACGTGCAGGCCATGGGCGCGCTGCTGGAACAGCGGCTGACCGAGCGGCTCGGCAACCACCGCAACATCGGCGACATCCGCGGCCGCGGCCTTTTCTGGGCGATCGAGCTGGTGCAGGACCGCGGCACCAAGGCCGTCTTCGACCCGAAGCTCAAGATCAACGAACGCGTGAAGCAGGAAGCGTACAAGCGCGGCCTGGGCTGCTATCCCATGGGCGGCACCATCGACGGGCTGCAGGGCGACCACGTGATCCTGGCGCCCCCCTACACCGTCACATCCGCGGAGGTGGAGATGATCGTGGAGCGTTTCGGCGATGCCGTGGAGGCCGCCCTTGTCGGGTGAGGTGACGCGCGAGCACGTCATCCTCGCCTACCGCATGATGCTGGGCCGCGAGCCCGAGAGCGAGGACGTCATCCAGCACGGCATGACGAACTGGCCCGACCTCGCCAGCCTCGGCAAGGCCTTCGCGGGCAGCCAGGAGTTCGGGCAGCGCCACGGCGTCAACATCCACGGCATGACACCCCTCGATGCCGGGCCGATGGAGGTCGAGACCGAGGCCGATCCGAAGACGCTGGCCCGCATGATCAACCAGCTCGGCCATTACTGGAGCCAGATCGGCGAAAGCGCGCCCCATTGGTCGGTCCTGACCGAGGAGCGCTACCTGCCGGAGAATGTCGGCCCCAACCTCATGGCCTTCTACAGCCAGGGAGCCTGGGACGCGCGGCTGCTGGAGGCCGCCCTGGCCCGCATCGGACGGAAGCCGCAGGAATTCATGCACTGCGTCGAGTACGGCTGCGGCGTCGGGCGCGTGACGTTGCATCTGGCGGGCCTCTTCAAGAGGGTGACGGGGCTCGACATCTCCGCGCCTCATCTCAAGCTGGCCGGGGTCGCGATGCGCGAGGCGCAGTGCGAGAACGTGACGCTGAGGCGCGTCACCGCCGCCAACATCATGCCGGTCGGCGAGTGCAATCTCTGGTTCTCGCGCATCGTCCTGCAGCACAACCCGCCGCCGGTCATCCTGCACATCCTGGGCCGCGCCTTCGCGAGCCTCAAGCCGCGCGGCGTCGCCGTGTTCCAGGTCCCGGTCTGGCTCGAAGGCTACAAGTTCCGCAACGCCGAGTATCTCTCGCGCGAGCTCGGCACCGAGATGGAGATGCATGCGGTGCCCCAGCGCGCGGTGCTGGAGCTCGCCTATCGTCACGGGATGATCCTGCGCGACGTGCGCGAGGACAACTTCCTCGTCGGCGCGCCGGGGCGCGCCGTCTCGAACACCTTCGCCTTCGAGCGGATCTTTTGATGCCCTCAGGCGCCGGGCCGATGTTCGCCTAGTTCCAGCCCGGATCGGTCCACACGGCATCCGGGTTCAGCGGCCAGGCCGGCGGCAGGCGGCGCCAGGTGAAGTTGGTCAGCACCGGGCTGGTGAGCCCGGCGCTGTCCACCTCGAAGACGCGGTCCGGCGGGAAGAATTCGTCGAAGCCCGCGCGGAAATGCCCGCGGCTCTTGACCACCATCGTCTTCGCGGCGGCGATGTCGATCCCGTGCATCTCCAGCGTGCGTGGCTCGTGGCATTGCCGGCGCAGGCTGATGACCACGACACGCATCCCGGAATCGTCCAGCTCCAGCAGCGCGGTCGGGCCGAGGTCGAAGCGTCTCCCGGCCATGGAGCCACGCCGGCCGACGAGTTGGCCGTCCGTCGTCTTCAGCACACGCGCGCCGCTCTCGAAGCGTTCGGAGAACTCGCTTGGCTCGCGGTTGAAGACGGCGTGGAAATGCGCGCCCTCGCCCAGTCCCTGCGCCTCGGCCGCCAGCGCCGGATCGACGAAGAGGCCGAGCACCACGCCCGGTGCCCGCGCCTCATGCAGCTTCCGGAGCGTATAGGCCGTGCTGCCGCGCCCGCCGCCGCCCGGATTGTCGCCGGCATCGGAGAAAATGACGGGCGCGACCTCTCCCCGCCCCGCCGCGAGCGCGAGTTCCGCGGCCTCGTCCAGGCTCAGCAGCCGGCGCGTGTGTCGCGCGCGCTCGGCCCAGCCGCGCCGGGCCAGCTTCGCGCAGGCGCGCCGGGCCGCGCCCATGTCGCCGTCGCGCGCCGTCACGGTGACGGTGATGCCGCATTTGGGCAGGTCGCTGAAGGTGAAGCCGCCAGTGACGCTGGCGTTCAGGATGGCGGGATCCTCGGCCATGATGGCCTCGGCATCGCGCACCAGGTCGGCATAGGGCCCCTCGGCCGTCAGCAGCGTGACGGAGGGCGGCGTCAGCGGCAGGCGGATGAAGGCCTTCGCGGTCCGCATGCCGGTCAGCAACTCGCGCATCGCATCGGCCGCCTCGGCGCCGCGCGCCAGCATGTCGACATGCGGGTTGGTGCGATAGGCAATCAGCGCGTCGCAGTTCTCCACCAGCTTCTCGCTGACGTTGCAGTGAAGGTCATGCGTCACGACGATGGGCACGCCGGGCCCCACCACCTCGCGGACCATGGCCAGCATGGTGCCGTCGCTGTCCTCGTCGCCGGTCGCGCTGCTCGCCCCATGGCTGCCGATATAGACGCCGTCCACCGGCAGCGCGGCGGCCAGGCGGCTTCGCATCTCGTCGAGGAATGCCAGGAACACCGCCTGCGCGATCGGCCCGCCCGGCGGCGCGGCCACGACCAGGCCGGGGCAGGGCGTCCAGCCGCCCGTCTCGTCCATGCGGCGGTAGAAACCCGTCACCTCCAGCGGCAGCGTCGAGGATTCGGCGCGCGCCAGCTCCGTCATCGCCGCGCCGCGCGCGATGCAAAGACACTCGAAATCCTCGAGCACGGTGGGCGGCGCGAAGGCATTGGCCTCCAGATGCAACCCCAGGATGGCGATACGTGGCGCCTGCTTCACTTGAATCCCCCGGATGGACGCGAGGCTACGAGTGGATAAGCTTCCCTCCATGACGTCAATCGCGCGCGTCCTGTCCCTTTTGGAAACCCTCGTCGGCTTCGACACGACGAGCGCGCGGAGCAATGCGCCGCTGATCGAATTCGTGCGCGGCGAACTCGCCTCCCAAGGCATCGATAGCCGCGTGACGATGGAAGGCGAGAAAGCCAATCTCCACGCCATCATCGGCCCGCGCGTCGCTGGGGGGCTCGCGCTCTCCGCCCATGTGGACTGCGTGCCGGTGGAGGGGCAGGACTGGCTGGCCGATCCTTTCGTCCTGCGGCGCGGGAATGGCCGCGTCACGGGCCGCGGCACGACGGATATGAAGGGCTTCGTCGCCTGCATCCTCGCCATGGTGCCCGAGATGCTGGCCGCACCGCTGAAGCGGCCGCTCCACATCTGCCTCACCCATGACGAGGAGACGACCTTCCGCGGTGCCGAACGTCTGATGGACGAGCTCGGCGCGGATGCGCCACCACCTGGCCTCTGCATCGTGGGCGAGCCGAGCTCCATGACGCCCATCATCGCGCACAAGGGCTATGCGAGCTGGGATGCCGTGATCACCGGCCTCTCCGGCCACTCGTCCCGCGCGCATGAGACGGCGAATGCGCTGATGGCGGCGGCCGAGGCCGTCGCCTGGCTGGCGGAAGCCGCGCGCGTCCAGGCGCGCGAGGGGCGGCGGGTGGCGGGGTTCGAACCGCCCTACACCACGATCCATACCGGCATCTTCCATTCAGGCACCGGGCTCAACATCGTGCCGGACCGCGCGGAATTCTCCTTCGAGATCCGCGCCGTGCCCGGCGACGACGCGAACGCCATCCTCGAGCGCTTCACGGCGCATATCGAAGCCACGATCATGCCGCGCCTCCGCGCCGTGCACCCGCAAGCCGCGTTCCGCGTGACGCCGCGCGCCCTGGCGCCGCCGCTGGGCCTCGAAGAAGGGCATCCGCTGGTGAGCCTCGTGCAGCGCGCCTCGGGCAGCAATGCGGCGGGCTTCGTGAGCTACGGAACGGAAGCGGGTTATTTTCAGCGTGCCGGCATCCCCGCCATCGTCTGTGGCCCCGGTGACATCGCCCAGGCGCACCAGCCCGAGGAATGGATCGCCGAATCGCAGCTCATGGCCTGCTGCGACTTCCTCTCCCGCCTCATCGCCGACCAGAGCCGCGATCCGGCATGAGGCCGCACCTGCCCCCCACACTGGAGGCCCTGATGCGCGATGCGGGGGCGCCCCGGCAGACGCTGCGGCTGCGCACCCCCGATATCCGGCCCTGGCTGGAGGGCAATGCCGGGCCGGGCATATGGAGCTTCGGCAGCGGGGTGAAGGGGCCGCATGTGTGCATCGTCGGCGTCACGCATGGCAACGAGATTGCGGGCGCTGTGGTGCTGGACAATTTCCTGCGCGCCGGTCTTCGTCCCTCGCGCGGGCGCCTCTCGCTCGTCTTCGGCAATCTCGAAGCCTTCAGCCGCTTCGATCCCGACGACCCCACCGTCACCCGCTTCCTCGACGAGGATCTGAACCGCGTCTGGGCCCCGGAACTGCTGGACGGCAAGCGCGATTCCAGCGAGCTGCGGCGCGCACGGCAGATCCGCCCCGTGCTGGATACGGCCGACGTGGTGCTGGACCTGCATTCCATGCTCTGGCCGTCCGATCCGCTCACCCTCACCAACGGCCTGCCGCGGGCGCTGGACCTCGCGACGGCCCTGGCCGAGCCCATGCTGGTCGTCGCCGACCAAGGGCACGAGGCGGGCAAGCGCATCGTGGATTATGGCCGCTTCGCCGCTCCCGGCGGCACGGGGCGTGCCCTTCTCATCGAGGCCGGATGGCATTGGGAGCCGGAGACCGTCGCCCGGATGGATCGCATCGCCCGCCGCCTCCTGGCGCTGACCAGCGTGGTGCCCGCGCCGCTCGCGCCGCTGCAGCCCCCGCGCATCGCCCATGTGACGGAAACCGTGACCGCTCGCGGCCGCGACTTCATCTTCGCCAAGCCCTGGCGCGGCGGTGCCGTGGTGCCGGAGCGCGGCACGCTGATCGCGCATGACGATGGGCGCGAGATCCGCACCCCGCATGACGATTGCGTGCTGGTGATGCCCATGCTGCTGACGCAGCCAGGCCAGACGGCGATCCGCTTCGCGCGGCTATGAAGGCTCGCCCTGGATGGGGTCCGCACCCATCCGGCTCAGCATCTCGGTGATCTCGGCCGTCGCGGCTTCCACATCCGGAAGCGAGATGCCCTTGGAGACGAGCGCCACGCCGCCGCCGGGAAAGCCGGTCGCGCCGGGCACGGGGCGATAGAAGGGGTAGCTGCCGATGTCGAGATCGGGGAAGCGCTTCTGAATCGCCTCCAGCCCCTCGGCGATATTGCCTTCGAAGACACCCACGGCATGGACCGATCGCGAGACGACCGGCACGCCGCCCACCAGCGTCGGCGCCAGTACCTCGAACATCGCCTGCATGATGCGCGGCACGCCCGCCATCACATGCACATTGCCCATGGTGAAGCCGGGCGCGCTGGTGATCTCGCTGCGGATCGGCACGGCGCCGAGCGGCAGGGTCGCCATGCGCAGCCGCGCCGCGTTCATCTCCACCGGCGGGTCGCGGCGGGCATAGTCGGCCGCCATCAGCGCGCGGCTCTCCTCATGAACGGCCCAGGGCACGCCGAAGGCGGCGGCGATGCATTCGCTGGTGATGTCGTCATGGGTCGGGCCGATACCTCCCGTGGTGAAGACATGGTCGTACTTGGCGCGCACCTCGTTCACGGTCGAGATGATCGTGTCCGGCACATCGGGGATCACGCGCACCTCGCGCAGGGGAATGCCGAGCTCGCCCAGCCGGGTCGCGAGGAATTGCAGGTTGGCGTCGCGCGTGCGACCGGACAGCACCTCGTTGCCGATGATGAGCAGGCAGGCCGTCGGATTCAGCATTCTCGTATCCCTTCCGCCTCTGCCCGTCAGAGGAAATCCCGCAGCAGCGCCACCAGCGGCTCATCCGCCGGCGGCATCGGATAGTCGCGCAGCTTGTCGGGCCGCACCCAGGCGAGCTGCTGGCCCTCCTTCGGCGTCGCCCTCCCCTGCCATTTCCGGCAGATGTAGAGCGGCATCAGCAGGTGGAACTTCGCATAGGCATGGCTCGCGAAGAAGAGCGGCGAGAGGCAGGATTCATGCGTCTCGATGCCCAGCTCCTCCTGCAGCTCGCGGATCAGGGCGGCCTCGGGCGTCTCGCCGTCGTTCAGCTTGCCGCCCGGGAATTCCCAGAGGCCGGCGAGCGTCTTGCCCTCGGGGCGCTGCGCCAGCAGCACGCGCCCGTCGCCATCCACCAGCGCGCAGGCGACGACGAGCAGGATGGGCTTGGCCGCCGGCGCGGGGCGTTGTGCCGCCTTCCGGCGGAACATGGTCACCGGCATGTTGCGGTTGCGGGAGAGGAACTGCTGCACGCCCGGCCCGGCTTCCTCGAAGCCGAGCTTCCGCAGCACCGCCTGGGAGGCGAGGTTGTCCGTCAGCGCGCTGGCCTCGAACTCCGAGACCCCGAGCTTCTCCTCCGCCCAGCCCAGCAGCGCCGCGCCCGCCTCGCCCGCCACGCCCTGTCCCCAGAACTTGCGGCCGACCCAGTAGCCGATCTCGGGCAGCGCGTTCCGCTTGAGCGTGAGGCCGATGCAGCCCACCAGGGCGCCGTCCCGCGTGATGGCGAGGTGATAGGCGTCGCCCGAATCGATCTGCTCGCCCGCGGAAGCGATCCAGTCCAGCGCCAGCTGCTCGCGATAGGGGAAGGGCACGCGGGCCAGGTTGCCCGCGACCGAGTAGTCGTTCACCAGCCGCGTCACCGCCGCTGCATCCGAGGGCTCGAGCCGCCGAAGCTCGAGCCGCTCGGTCACGATGGGAAGATCAGCTGCGGTAACTGCCATTGATATCGATGTAGCCATGCGTGAGATCGCAGGTCCAGACGCGGGCCTTGCCGGTGCCGAGGCCGATATCCACGGTGATCTCGACCTCGCGGCCCTTCATGTGCGCAACGACGGGCGCCTCATCATAACCGGGGATGACGCCGCCCTCGCGCGCCATCCAGGTGCCGCCGACGGCGACGGAGAGCTTGTCGCGGTCCGCCGGCTCGCCCGCCTTGCCGACGGCCATGACGATGCGGCCCCAATTGGCGTCCTCGCCCGCGATCGCCGTCTTCACCAGCGGCGAATTGGCGATGGCCATGGCGATGCGGTGCGCCGACTTGGCGCTGACCGCACCCGTCACGTCCACCGTGATGAGCTTCTGCGCGCCCTCGCCGTCGCGCGCGACCATCAGCGCCAGCTCGTGCAGCACCTCGCCCAGGGCTCGGGCGAAGTCCTTCAGCATCGGGCCGCCCTCCGCGGGCACCCGCGGGTGCTTCGCCTGGCCGGTGGCGAAGAGCAGAACGGTGTCGGAGGTGGAGGTGTCGCTGTCCACCGTCACGCAGTTGAAGCTCTTGGCATTGGCCTTCACCAGCAGCTTCTGCAGCGCGGCCGCCGGGATCTTCGCGTCGGTCGCGATGAAGGAGAGCATGGTCGCCATGTCTGGCGCGATCATGCCGCTGCCCTTGGCGATGCCGCAGATCGTCACCGTCGAATCGCCGATCCTCGCCGTCCGGGTCGCGCCCTTGGGGAAGGTATCGGTGGTCATGATGGCCTTGGCCGCCGACTGCCAGGAATCGGCCTCCAGCTTGCCCACGGCGCCCGGCAGGGCGGCGAGCAGCACGTCCGTCGGCAGGCGTTCGCCGATCACGCCCGTGGAGGCGATGAAGACCTCCTTGGGCTTGCAGCCGATGAGCTTGGCCGTCTCGGCCGCCGTGCGCTCGCAGGTCTCGCGGCCGGCGCGGCCGGTGAAGACGTTGCTGTTGCCGGCATTCACCACCAGCGCCCGCGCCTTGCCGCCCTTGAGCGCGGCGCGGCACCAGTCCACGGGGGCGCCGGGGCACTTGTTCATGGTGAAGACGCCCGCGACCGTGGTGCCGGCGGCGAAGCGGAAGACGGTCATGTCCTCGCGCGCCTTGTACCGGATGCCGGCGGCGATGCTGGCGCATTCGGCACCCGCCACGGGCGGCATTTCCGGCAGCGGCAGCGCGAGGGGGGAGATGGCGGTGGTCATGTCGTCGAACTCAGCCCTTCAATCTGGCGATCCAGGTGCCGAAGGCCGCCATCAGCCGGCCCACGGCATCGCGGGTCTGCTGGTCGGTCAGCTTGCCTTCGGCGTCGAACTTGTCCTGCGCGCGGATCACGTAGACCTCCGGCGAGGGCATGGTCAGCGCGCCGCAGCCCTGCAGCGTCTGGCGCAGCTGCGCCTGGGCGCGGGCCGTTCCGATCAGGCTCATGGAGGCGCCCAGGATCGCGACCGGGCGGTTGATGAAGGGCGTCCTGGGCTCTCCATGCGGGCGGGACAGCCAGTCGACGGCGTTCTTCAGCGGCCCGGCGATGCCGTAATTATACTCGGGACAGCCGATGAGCAGCCCGTCGGCCGCCTTGGCGCGCAGCCGCAGTTCGGCGACCGCCTCGGGCATGCCTTCCTTCTCCAGGTCCTCGTCGAAGACGGGGATGCCGCGAATCTCGGCCATCTCCACCTCCATCCCCGCGGGCGCCAGCTCGGCGGCGGTGCGGAGAAGGGAACGGTTGTAGCTCGCGGCGCGGAGGCTGCCGCAGATGGCGAGAACCTTCATGGAGCTACCTCCGGGGCTGCGGCGCTCGCGCGGGCGCCGGCGGGTCGGCCTGGACGGCCGGGGCGGGCGCTTCAGCCGGAGGGGCATCCAGCCGCTCGATCCGGGCGGCGGAGCGGAAGCGTTGCACCGCGGCCTCCACCTCCTCCTGAATCAGGGTCTGGCGCAGCGTATCGCGGCTTTCCTCGAAGCTCGGCCCGCGGGAATTACGGCGCTCCTCCACCTTGATGATATGCCAGCCGAATTGGGTGCGGACCGGCTGCGGGCTCACCTGGCCGGGCTGGAGGGCGAAGGCGGCCGTGGCGAACTCGGGCACCATGTCGCCGCGCCGGAAAAAGCCGAGGTCACCCCCGTTGCGGGAGGCCGGGTCGGTCGAGCGGCGGCGGGCGACCTCCTCGAAATTCGCGCCCCGCTGGATTTCCTGGAGGATGGTGCGGGCATCCGCCTCGTTGGCCACCAGGATGTGGCGGGCATGGACCTCTTCCTCGGCCGGGCGGCCGGCGGCGTCGCGCTCGTAGCGGGCGCGCAGCGCCTCGTCGGTGATCCGAGGTATGATCTCGCGGCGGAGCAGGGTATCGCGCAGCTCGCTCTCCTCGGCCAGGCGGAGGCGGCGGCGCACCTCCGGATCCTGGTCCAGCCCGTCGCGGCGGGCGGCCTGGACGAGCGCACGGTCGCTGATGGCGCGGTCAACCAGCTGCTCGAAAACCTGCGGGGGCAGCATGCTGCGGAGCGTGGCAGCCGGGACCTGCCGCAGCTCGGGCGGCATGGCCTCGGCGGCGGCGGAAATCACATCCTCGAGACGGATTTCCTCGCCGTTCACGCGGGCTACGACCGGATTCGGCTCCCCGGCCGGGGCCGCGGGCGCGGCGGCGGGAGGGGTGGCCGCCGGGGGGGTGGCCGGGGCCGGCGTGGCGGCCGGAGGGGCCGCCGCCGGGCGGGTGCCCTGCGCGAAGGCAGGCGGCAGCGCGCCCCAGGGCGTGACCAGGAGGGAGGCCAGCAGCAACCGGGAGAGGGGGCTCATGATTCGCGATCCTTGGGTGGGCGGACAATGGCGGAAGGGCTCGCGCCCCACAACCCGGCTGGCCTTCGGGAGTTTCGGCACGTTGACCCGGCGGCATGCCGCGCCTACCTGTCACCCGCCCCCTATCCGCGCGTCCGCGCGCGGTTCCCGGAGAGTTTCGCCACTCATGTTCTCCCGTCTTGCCCGTGCCATTTTCGGTTCCGCGAACCAGCGCTCGCTGAAGCGGTACGAGGCGCGCGTCCCCGCGATCAACGCCCTGGAATCCCAGATGGAGGCCCTCCCCGACGAGGAGCTCCGGGGCAAGACGGCCGAATTCAAGCGCCGCCTGGCCCAGGGCGAGGATCTGGACGACATCCTGATCGAGGCCTTCGCCACGGTGCGCGAGGCCTCGAAGCGCGTCATGGGCATGCGCCATTTCGACGTGCAGCTCATCGGCGGCATGGTCCTGCACGACGGCAAGATCGCCGAGATGAAGACCGGCGAGGGCAAGACGCTGGTCGGCACGCTGCCGGTCTACCTCAACGCGCTCGCGGGCAAGGGCGTGCATGTCGTCACGGTCAACGACTACCTGGCTACACGCGACTCGGAATGGATGGGCAAGCTCTACGGCTTCCTCGGCCTCACGACCAAGGTGATCGTGAACGGGCTGAGCGACCAGCAGCGCTGGGAAGCCTACAATGCCGACATCACCTACGGCACGAACAACGAGTTCGGCTTCGACTACCTGCGCGACAACATGAAGTACCGGCTGGATGAGATGGTCCAGCGGCCTTTCTACTACGCCATCGTGGACGAGGTGGACTCGATCCTGGTGGACGAGGCGCGCACGCCGCTCATCATCTCCGGCCCCACCGAGGACACGTCGGACCTCTACCGCCGCGTCGACATGGTGATGGCCGAGTTCGTGAAGGACGAGGAGCGCTTCGAGAAGGACGAGAAGCAGCGCACGGTCGCCATGACGGAGAAGGGCGGCGAGGATATCGAGCGCCTGCTCGAGGAAGCCGGGGTGCTGACGGAGGGCAACCTCTACGACCCGCACAACGTCTCCATCGTCCATCACGTGAACCAGTCGCTGCGTGCGCACGTGCTGTTCAAGCGCGACGTGGAATACGTGGTCCGGCAGGACAAAATCGTCATCATCGACGAGTTCACGGGCCGCATGATGGAAGGCCGCCGCTACTCGGACGGGCTGCACCAGGCGCTGGAAGCCAAGGAGCACGTGACCGTCCAGCCCGAGAACCAGACGCTCGCCTCCATCACCTTCCAGAACTACTTCCGCCTCTACCCCAAGCTCGCCGGCATGACCGGCACGGCCGCGACCGAGGCCGACGAGTTCGCGGAGATCTACAAGCTCGAAGTGGTCGAGATTCCGACCAACCTCCCCGTCGCGCGCATCGACGAGGATGACGAGGTCTATCGCACGGCGATGGAGAAGTACGAGGCCGTCATCAAGCTCATCGGCGAGTGCAAGGAGCGCGGCCAGCCCTGCCTCGTCGGCACGACGAGCATCGAGAAGTCGGAGCTGATCTCCAGCCTGCTGAAGCAGCGCGGCATCGCCCACCAGGTGCTGAACGCCCGCTACCACGAGCAGGAGGCCGGCATCGTCGCCCAGGCCGGCCGCCCGGGCGCCGTCACCATCGCGACCAACATGGCCGGCCGCGGCACGGACATCCAGCTCGGCGGCAATGCCGAGATGCTGGCCCGCGCCGAGGTGCCCCGCAACGAGGACGGCAGCGAAGGCGAGGGCTTCGAGGAGGCGCTAGCCCGCCACAAGGCCGAGGTCGAGGCCGCGAAGCCGATCGCCAAGGCCGCCGGCGGCCTCTTCGTCATCGGCACGGAGCGGCATGAGAGCCGCCGCATCGACAACCAGCTGCGAGGCCGCTCCGGCCGCCAGGGCGACCCCGGCGGCAGCCGCTTCTTCCTCTCGCTGGAAGACGACCTGATGCGGATCTTCGGCAGCGACCGCATGGGCGGGATGCTGACGAAGCTCGGCCTCAAGGAAGGCGAGGCCATCATCCATCCCTGGATCAACAAGGCGCTCGAGAAGGCGCAGATGAAGGTCGAAGCCCGCAACTTCGACATGCGCAAGAACGTCCTGAAATACGACGACGTGATGAACGACCAGCGGCGCGAGGTCTACGCGCAGCGCCGCAGCTTCATGGAGGCGAACGAGCTCGCCGAGACCATCCAGGAGATGCGCGCCGAGACCATCGACGACATGGTCCGCCGCGCCATCCCCGAGAATGCCTATCCCGAGCAGTGGGACCTGGAGGGGCTGGAGAAGCGCACGCGCGACGTGCTGGGCCTCGACCTGCCGGTCGTCGCCTGGGGCCGCGAGGAAGGCATCGACGAGGTCCAGGTGCGCGAGCGCATCGAGGAAGCGGCCGACCAGCTCGCCGCGTCCAAGGCCGCCAATGTCGGTCCCGAATTCATGCGGATGGTCGAAAAATCCGTCCTGCTGCAGATCTTCGACCAGGTGTGGAAGGAGCATCTGCTGGCGCTTGACCACCTGCGCCAGGGCATCGGCCTGCGCGCCTATGGCCAGCGCGACCCGCTGAACGAATACAAGCGCGAGGCCTTCGTGCTGTTCAACGGCATGCTGGAGGAGCTGCGCGAGCGCGTGACGGCCATCCTCATGCGCGCCGAGTTCGCGCCCAACATGCCGCCGCCCATGCCGGAGCCCGTGGTCGTCACCGACATGCGCCACCCCGCGCCCGCCGAGGAATACGCGATGGAGGCGGGCCCCGCCCCCGCCTACGGGGCCGCGGCCGGCGAGCGGACCGAGCGGGTGATGGTCGAGGAGGTCGATCCCAATGATCCCTCCACCTGGGACCGCACGCCCCGCAATGCCCCCTGCCCCTGCGGGTCGGGCAAGAAGTACAAGCATTGCCACGGCAAGAGCTGAGACACACGATCCCTTCTTGGCGCTTTTCCGTGTTTTTGTTACAAAATGGAAACACGGGAACTTGGTCCCCCAGGGAGATGTCAGCATGAGCGCGCCGCTGGAGCGCCGCGTTGCCCTCGCAGTGGCCGGCAGCGCACTTTTCGCGCCGGCCCTGCGCGCCCAGACCGCGGTTCAGGCCCAGGCGGCCTGGAATCCTTCCCGCCCGATCACGATCATCGTCGGCTTTCCGCCCGGCGGCCGCACCGACGGCGCCGCCCGCATGATCCGCGCCGGGATGCAGACCGCCCTCGGCGTGCCGGTGGAGGTGGATAACCGCGGCGGGGAGTCCGGCAATTCGGGGACGGAGGCCGTGATGTCCGCCCGCCCCGACGGCCACACGCTGCTGGTCGGCAATATCGCTCCCATGGCCATCAACCCGCACACCATGGAGGGCATGTCGCTCGACCCGCGCGAGATGGCGCCGGTGGGCATGATCCTGCAAACCTCCCTGATCCTCGCCGCACACCCCTCGATCGGCGTGCGGGACCTCGCGGGGCTTCGGAGCTGGATCGCGGCGCAGGGCGGCCAGGGCATCCCCTATGGCTCACCCGGCACCGGCACCCTCTGCCACCTCGCCATGGAGTTGCTGCGCGAGCGCCTGGGCGAGCCCGCCTTGACGCATATCCCGGTGCGCGGCTCCTCGGCCGCCATCCATGAGCTCACGGCCGGGCGGGTGAAGCTGCTCTTCGAGGGCGCGGCGAGCCTGGCGCCCAAGATCCGGTCCGGCGCCGTGACGGGCATCCTGGCGACGGGCGCCACGCGCTGCCCCGCCCTGCCGCAGATCCCCACCGCCGCCGAGCAGGGACTGGAGAATTTCAGCTTCACCTCCTGGATCGGCCTGTTCGCCCCGCGCAAGACGCCCGCGTCCATCCTGGCGCGCCTCAACGCGGCGCTGAACACGACCCTGGCCGACAATGGCCTGCGCGAGCGCTCGGCCGGGCGCGGCGACGAGACCGGCGGTGGCCCGCCCGACACCATGGGCCGCGTCATGCTGGCCGACTACAACCGCTGGGGCACGGTGGCCCGCGAAAACAACATCCGCGCCGAGGACTGATCCGGGCATGCTGCGCCTCTATCTCTCGCCCGGCTCCAGTTCCATGGCCGCGCATATCGCGCTGCACGAGGTCGGCGCGGCCTTCGAGACGGTGCAGCTCTCCTTCGACCGGAAGGAGACGCAGACCCCGGAATTCCTCGCCATCAACCCGGCCGGCAAGGTGCCCACGCTGCTGGTCGACGGGCGTCCGCTGACGGAAGTGGCCGGCATCCTCTTCTACCTCGCCCGCCGCTTTCCCGAGGCCCGGCTGCTGCCTGAAGGGGCCGAGGAGCAGGCGCATGTCGTCTCCTGGATGTCTTTCTGTGCCTCCAGCGTGCATCCGGCGCGGCGCCTGGGAACGGAGCACGCGGTGGCCGTCTACCGCATCGTGGAAGAGAAGCTTGGCGGGCGGGAATGGTGCGTCGGCGCCTATTCCATCGCGGACATTCACCTCTTCCGGCTCTTCTGGCGCTTCCGGAACTCGCTCGGCCAGCCGGCCGGCACTTTCCCGGCTCTGGAGGCGCACTACGACCGCATGATGGCGCGGGCGGCGGTGCAAAGGACCATCGAGGCCGAGAAGGCCATGGGCTACGAACTGCCGGCCTGACTCACACCATCCGCAGCAGCGTGTCGTCCTTCCGGATCGCCTGATGGAAGATCACGCCGCCGATATGGGCGCAAAGCAGCAGCAGGATCGTCCAGCCGAGCCACACGTGACCCGCCAGCAGCGCATTCGCCAGGCCTTCGTTTGCCTCCATGAACTTCGGCAAGTTGATGAAGCCCAGGTAGGCCGTGTCGTCGCGCAGGGGGAAGCCGAAGGCATTGGTGGTGAAGAAGCCCAGCAGCGGCTGCAGGATCAGCGCGACATACAGCAGGTGATGCACGGAATTCGCCGCCACCCGCAGCATCGGCGGCAGGCCGGGGTCGAGCGGCACCGGATGCTTCACCTTCCACCAGAGCCGCAGCGCCGCCACGATCAGGATGGTGAGCCCCGCGCTCTCATGGATCGCGTAGAAGGCCATCTTGTGATCCTCGGCGATGTGCTGGATCACGAATCCGGTGGGCAGCGCCACCGCCATCAGGACCACGGTGATCCAGTGGAACCACTTGGCCGTCGTGCCGTAACCCATCGCCCTGCCCCCGATGTCCGGACCATCCTGGCATGGGCTTGATCGCGGCGCACGCGGATTGGTCGGTGGCGCCCGGCAAACGTTGGGCCTGCGTCGCCCGATCCAGCCCCGGCGGCTGGCGGGTCGAGGCACCGAGGCCGGTTCCTGAGCTCGGCCGCCTCGCCGGGGATCTGTTGCGGGAGGGCGTGCCGGCCGCGCTGGGGCTGGACCTGCCGCTCGGCGTGCCGCGCCATTACGCGGCACGGCGGCCGGAGCCGGGCTTCGTGGAATTCCTCCGCGCCCGCGCGGGCGATGCGCGCTTCTTCACGGTCAACGAGACGCTGGAGACCGTGGGCCTCGAGGCGCCCTTCTACCCGCGCCGGGGCCTGAAGGGCATGACGCGGGCGAGCCACGCCGCCGCGCTCGGCCTGCCGGACGCCCAGGCACTGCATCGCTGGTGCGACAGCGCCACCGCGCTGCGCCCCGCCGGCGCGCCGCCCTTCTGGACGCTGGGCGCCAACCAATCGGGCAAGGCCGGGCTGTCCGCCTGGCGCGACTGGTTGGCGCCCGCTTTGGCGGAAGGCGCGCCCATCGGGCTCTGGCCCTTCGCCGGGCCGCTGCACGGGCTGCTCGGCGCCGGGCGGCTGGCAGTGGCGGAGGTATACCCGGCGGAGGCGCTGCGGCAGCTCGGCCTGCGGCTGCGCGGCAGCAAGCGCGACCGCGCCGCGCGGCTCACCCTCGCGGAGCCCCTGCGCGAAGCGATGGCCCGCTTGTGCGCCAGGCCGGAGCCTGCGCTCTCCGCGGCCATCGCGGATGGCTTCGGCGCCGATCCGGCGGGCGAGGACCGGCTGGACTGCACCCTCGGCCTGCTCGCACTCATCGCCGTGATCGACGGCGCGCAGCCCGACTTCATCCCGGAGGACGAAGCCGTGCGGCGCTGGGAGGGCTGGGTTCTCGGCCAGCAGGAATTGCCGCGCGGCTACGCCGGATAGGCGCTCTTCCGCGCGAGGGCCACCATCAGCTCGAGCATCGGCGCCTTCACCCCGGCCTGGCGCGCCAGCTGCAGCGGGACGGTGAAGAGCGCGTCGAACTCCAGCGCCCGCCCCTGCTCCAGATCCTGCAGGATGGAGGGCTTGTGCGCGATGCCGACGGAGCGCTGCATCAGCTTCTCCGGCTCGCCCGGCACAGGATGGCCGAGCGCCTTGGCGATCTCCATCCCCTCGCGCAGCACGGCGAAGGCGGTGTCCAGGATCACCGGCTCGTCGAAGGTGCTCTTCATGTCCCGGCGCGAGAGCAGGCAGATCGGCCCGTTCGCGAGGTTGTTGAGCAGCTTCGTCCAGATATCCGTCCGGATGTCCCTGGACACGACACCGCCCATCCCGCCCGCATCCAGCACGGCCGCGATCTCCTGCACGCGAGGGGAGGCGCTGCCGTCGAGCTCGCCGAAGGCCACGCGGCTGCTGACGCTCTGCACCTTCACGGTGCCCGGGCTCGTCACGGTGCAGGCCGACCAGACGACGCCGCCGATGGTGCGGGCGAGGCCGATCTTCGAGCGCACGGCTCCGCCGGGATCGAGGATCGCGAGGTCGTCGTTCCACCACCAGGGAATCCCGTTGATGACGAAGACGACGGGCGTGTCGGGTCCCAGCAGCGGCGCGATGCTCTCGGCCACGCTGCCCAGCGCAGGCGCCTTCACCGTGACCACCACGGCGTCCTGGGCGCCGAGCTTCGCCGGGTCCTGCTCGGCGCGGACCTTGACGTTGAAGGTTTCGTCCGGCGTCTCGACGGTGATGCCGTTGGCCCGGATGCCATCGAGCTGCGGGCCGCGGGCGACGACGCTCACCTCCGCCTTGCCGCCCTTCGCCATGCGGCCGGCGACATGGCTGCCGATGGCGCCGGTGCCGAAAACGGTGATCTTCATTTCGAGTGATCCTTCATGGCGGCCAGCAGCGCGCTGGCCGCCTCGACGAAGCGCGCGACGATGCGCGCGCCATGATCGGCGCTGGCGCCCGACGGGTCCGCCGCCGCGACGCCGCCGGCCGCCACTTCCTCCAGCTCGATCGGCACGCCGATATCCACGCCCGCCGCGCGGATGGTCCCGAAGCCGCTGACCGGCAGGCCCAGGAAGGGCGGCAGGGGTTGGCGCGGCTTCATCGCCCCGGGCACACAAAGATCGGGGCGCAGATGCTGCGCGACGGAGGCGATCGGGTCGCCGCCATGGCCGAGCGCATCCGCCTTGCCGCCCAGCTCCTGCTGCCAACCCCCGGCAGACTTCCACAAGTGCAGCACGGGCGCGACCACGCCGTGGCCATGCCGGAGCCGGCGCTGCGCCTCCTCGATGGAAGCGATGTTCCCGCCATGCCCATTCAATATAAGGATGCGCTTCGCGCCGCCCTCGTGCAGCGCGACCAGCATCTCCGTCACGACCTCGGTCAGCGTCGAGGGGCTGAGCGCCACGCCGCCGGGGACGCCCCGGAAGAAGTCGGCCCCGCCGAAGGCGAGCGGTGGCAGGACCAGCGCCTCGCCGGTCGCCTCCGCGATGCGTAGCGCGATGGCCTCGGCGAACAGGTAGTCGCCCATCGGCAGCGCGGGACCATGTGTCTCCGTACTGCCGAGCGGCATGAGCACGGCGTGCCCCGCCGCGATGCGCCGCGCCACTTCCGGCGCGGCGAGCTCGGCGATCCTCACTTCAGCAGATCCGTGGCGATGCGCGACAGCGCCTGCACGCCGAGCGCGATGCAGCGCTCGTCCGGCTGGTAGAAGGCGTTGTGCAGCCGGTCCTCCCGGCCCTCGGCGCCGGAGCCCACGCGCAGGTGGAAGGCCGGCGCGCGGGAGGCGAATTCGGAGAAATCCTCGGCGCCCATCGAGGGGTCGCTGTTCTCCAGCTCCTGGCCGAAATGCGTGGCGACAGATGCGATGGCGGGCTCCAGCACGCGATCGTCATTATACAGAGCGCCGCAGAGGCGCGTGTACTCGATCGTCGCCTCCATGCGCATCGCGGCGGCCGAGGTCTCGACCAGGCGCCGGATCGCGCGCTCCGCCGTCTCGCGCGCCTTGGGGTGCAGCGTGCGGACGGTGCCCTTCAGCGTCACGCGCTCGGGGATGATGTTGTGCGTGGTGCCGCCCTGGAACATGCCGACGGTGACGACGCAGGAATGGATCGGGTTCTGCTCGCGGCTCACCACCGTCTGCAGCTGCGTCACGATATGCGCCGCACCCACGATGGGATCGACCGCCGCGTCCGGATGCGCGGCATGGCCGGACTTGCCGCGCAGCACGATGTCGAACTTGTCGGCGGCGGAGAGCGAATAGCCTCGCACATAGCCGAAGCTGCCGACTTCCATTTCCGGGTGGTTGTGGAAGCCGAGCGCGATGTCGATGCCCTCCGCCGCGCCATCCGCGATCATCGCCTTCGCGCCGCCCAATACTTCTTCGGCGGGCTGGAAGACCAGTAACACGCGGCCCGCGAGATTGGGCGCGAGACCCTTCAGGACCTCCGCCACGCCCAGCAGCGTGCTCGTGTGGATGTCATGTCCGCAGGCGTGCATCTTGCCCGCGACTTGGCTGGCGTAAGGAAGACCGGTTTCCTCCTGGATCGGCAGCGCATCCATGTCGGCGCGAATGGCAAGCGTCGGCCCAGGGCGCCCGCCCTCGATCACGCCGAGCACGCCCGTCCCACCCACGCCCGTGCGCGGCGCGATACCCATGCGCTCCAGCTCCGCGGCGACGATGCCGGCGGTGCGCACCTCCTCGAAGCCCAGCTCGGGATGCGCATGGATGTCGCGGCGTATTTCGATGAGGCGCGGCTCGATCTCCGCGGCGTGCTCTCGGATGCGCGCGGCAATGTCGTTGGTCAGCATGTCCGGTCCATTCTGGTGCGTTGCAATAATCTTCCCCCGTCGATTTCCGCTGTCCAGACGCGCTTGCCCCCGCTAAGCGACCATGCCATAGCCGAATGCGGGGAATGTCTGGTTGCCGGACAAATTGAATAAAAGGGAATAGATTTTTTTGACTTTCGCGCGACGCAGCTTGATGCAAGCGGCCGGGCTTCTGCTCCCGGTGGCGACGCGCGCGCAGACGCTTTGGCCCAGCCAGCCGATCCGGCTCGTCGTTCCCTTCGCGCCCGGCGGCACCACGGACCTCATCGCGCGGCTTGTCGCGACGCCCCTTCAGGAGCGCCTCGGCCAGCCCGTGGTGGTGGAAAACCGCCCGGGCGCCGGGGCGTCCCTTGGAAGCCTCGCCGTCGCGCAGGCTTCACCCGACGGCTACACCCTCGTCCTATCGAACATCGCGAGCCACGCGATCTCGCCGACGTTATACGGAAATCTGCGCTACGATCCGGTGCGGGACTTCAGCCACATCGCGCTGCTGACGCAGAACCCCTCGGTCATCGTGGCCCACCCCGGCTCCGGCCTTGCCAGCATGGAAGACGTCGCCCGCCACCACCGCGCCCGGGCGCTGGACATGGCGAGCAGCGGCTCCGGCTCCTCGAACCACCTTCTGATCGTCCGGCTCGGCCAGCTCCTGGGCCAGGACCTCAACCATGTGCCCTTCCGGGGTGCGGGCCCGGCCATGACGGCCGTCATCGGCGGCCAGGTGCCGCTGATGAGCGACAGCCTGCCCTCGGCCGCGGCGCATATCCGCCAGGGCAGCGTCCGCGCCATCGCGATGAGCAGCGCGGAACGGCACCCGTCCTTCCCGGACGTGCCGACGCTGCGCGAACAGGGCTTCGACGTCGTGGCCAGCAGTTGGTTCGGCCTTTCCGGACCGGCCCGCATGTCCCCCGCCGTCGTGTCGCGGCTGTCGGGCGAGGTCCGGGACATCCTGGCCGCGCCCGGGACCCGGGCGCGCTTCAATGAATTCGGCGGTACGCCAGGACAACTCAGTCCGGAAGAATACGCCGATTTCGTGAGCGCGGAGTTCGCTGCCTGGGCACCGCTCATTCGCGAAACTGGCGCCAAACCTGGGTAAAAAGTAACATCGTATCAGATTTTGCGGTTCGAGCTTGGCAGTTTAGACGAAATGCCGGAAGTTGCCGGCCCAAGTCGGGGGAGTACCTAATTTATGAAGTTGAAGCTGAACGGGAAGGATTTGGCCTCAGGCCTGCTCCTCATCGTGATCGCGCTGGTCGGCCTGTATCTGAACACGGATCACAGCCTGGGCACCGCCCGCCGCATGGGTCCGGGCTACATGCCCATGATGGTGTTCTGGATCCAGGCGCTGCTGGGCCTGGCCGTCGTCGGCATTTCCTTCTTCAGCGGGCCGGATCCGCTCGAGAAGTGGACCGGGATGGACACCGGCACGCTCATCGCCGGCATCGTGGTGGGCGTGATCGTCTATAAGGTCTCGCCGAGCATCTGGAGCTTCTTCGGGCAGACCTATAACGCGGTCGGCCTCGGCATCCTCGTCGGCTTCCTCGTCATGGCGGCATCGCCGGGATGGAAGCTGCTCGCCATCATCTGCGCCGCGATGGCCCTCTTCGGACTGCTGCTGGAGCAGGGCGGCTTCTTCGCCGCGCTGACCGGCCTGATCCTGCTGAGCTGCGTCGCCGAGCATACGCACACCAAGAAGGGCGTCTTCGGGCTGCTCGTCTTCCTGCTGGTGATGTGCTGGTGGGTGTTCATCTACGAACTCGATATCCGCGTGAATCTGTGGCCGCAGTGGTAACAGCGGGATAGGGAAAAGCGACCATGGAACTTCTTGTCTCAAACCTGCTGCACGGCTTCGGTGTCGCGCTCAGCATCCAGAATTTGGCCTTCGCGCTTCTGGGTGCCCTGATCGGCACCGCGATCGGCGTGCTGCCGGGCATCGGTCCGGTGGCGACGATCTCGCTGCTGCTGCCGATCACTTTCGGCCTCCCGGCCACCACCGCCATCATCATGCTCGCCGGCATCTTCTACGGCGCGCAGTACGGCGGCTCGACCACAGCCATCCTGCTGAACCTGCCAGGCGAGGTGTCGTCCGTCGTGACGACGCTCGAGGGCTACAAGATGGCCCGCAACGGCCGCGCCGGCGCGGCGCTGGCCACGGCCGCGCTGGGCTCCTTCTTCGCCGGCACGGTCGCCACCATCCTGGTCGCCGCCTCGGGCCCGCTGCTGACGCAGGTGGCGCTGAGCTTCGGCCCGGCTGACTACTTCTCGCTGATGCTGCTGGGCCTGATCATCGCCTGCGTGCTCGCGCAGGGTTCGATCGTGAAGGCGGTGGGCATGGTGGTGCTGGGCGTGGCGCTCGGCCTCGTCGGCACGGACGTGCAGACCGGCCAGCAGCGCTTCACCTTCGGCATTCCTGAGCTCTCGGACGGCCTGGGCTTCGTTCCCATCGCCATGGGCATGTTCGGCATCGCCGAGATCGTGCTGAACCTCGAGCGTCCGGAATCCCGCTCGGTGCTGAGCACCAAGGTCGGCCAGCTCTGGCTCACGAAGGAAGAGTTCAAGCGCGCGACCCCCGCGGTTCTCCGCGGCACCATCGTCGGCAGCTTCCTCGGCATCCTGCCGGGTGGCGGCGCCTCGCTGGCGGCCTTCGGCTCCTATATGATGGAGCGGAAGATGTCGAAGGGCCGGGCCATGTTCGGCAACGGCGCCATCGAGGGCGTGGCCGGTCCTGAGTCGGCGAACAACGCCGCCGCGCAGACCAGCTTCATCCCGCTGCTCACGCTGGGCATTCCGTCCAACGCCGTGATGGCGCTGATGGTCGGCGCGCTGATCATCCAGGGCATCCAGCCGGGCCCCCGCATGGTCGAGGCGCAGCCGGATCTGTTCTGGGGCCTCATCGCCTCGATGTGGATCGGCAACCTCATGCTGCTCGTCATCAACCTGCCGATGATCGGCATGTGGGTGAAGCTGCTGCAGGTTCCCTACCGCTTCCTCTACCCCTCGATCCTCGTGTTCTGCTCGATCGGCGTGTACTCGCTGAACAACAACGTGTTCGACGTCTACATGACCATCGTCTTCACGGTCTTCGGCTATGTCTGCAACAAGCTGAGGATGGAGCCCGCGCCGCTGCTGATCGGCTTCGTGCTCGGTCCGATGATGGAGGAGCACCTGCGCCGCGCCATGCTGCTCTCGCGCGGCGACTGGATGATCTTCGTCCAGCGGCCGATCTCGGCGACCATGCTGGGCATCGCGGCCATCGCGCTGATCCTGATGGCGCTGCCGACGATCCGCCACGGCAAGGAAAAGGCGATGGCCGAATAAGGCCCCGCCACCCACTTCAACATCGGCGCCTCGGAGGGCAACCTCCGGGGCGTTTTCTTTTTCGGGGGCTTGTTCGATGGATCTGCAGCTTCAGGGCAAGGTCGCCCTCGTCACCGGGGCGTCCGCTGGGCTGGGCCGCGCCATCGCCGCCGAGCTCGCGGCCGAGGGCTGCCGCATGGCGATCCTCGCGCGCCGTCGCCCCTTGCTCGAAGCCCTCGCCGCGGAGATGCCGGAGGGTGCGGAGCCGCTGCTCATCGAACAGGACTTCACCGCCCCCGGGGCGGCGGAGCGAATCCGCGACGCCGTGCTGGGCCGCTTCGGCCGCTGCGACATCCTGATCAACAATGCCGGCAGCTCCCGCCCGCAGACCGACCTCGGCAGCGACGAGGCCTGGATGCAGGCGATGGAGATCAACTTCCACGCCGGCCGCCGCATCGCCCATGCGCTGATCCCGGCCATGCAGGCCGCGGGCTACGGCCGAATCGTCAACATCACGGGCCAGGACGAGCCGCACAACATCAACGCGGCCAATGCGCCGAACGGGGCCGTGCACATCTGGGCCAAGGCGCTTTCCCGCCGGCTCGGGCGCGACGGGATCACGGTGAATTCCATCCCGCCCGGCCGCATCCATTCCGAACAGATCGACCAACGCATCCTGCCGACGGCGGAGGCCCAACAGGAATGGGCCGAGAAGGAGGTTCCCGTCGGCTATATCGGCGAGGCCCGGGATCTCGCGGTGCTGGCCACCTTCCTGGCCTCGCCGCTCGCCCGGTACATCACGGGCCAAGTGATCCACGTGGATGGTGGGACGCGCCGGTTTTCCCATTGATTCGCCTATGCATGACAGGTCCCCTCCCGGCGTGGCAGTCTTTGCGGCGGAGGTCCCCATGGCTTGGCTCGTTCGCATCGCTCTGATCGCCGGCGGCAGCGTGGCCGCCTACTTCGTGGCACCGGATTCGCCGAACTACACTGTCGTCCAGGGCATGATGACGGTGCTGCTCATCGCCATCATCGTCCTGGCATGCGTCGTCCTGCCGCGCCGCTGAGCAGCGGCGGAAGACCCTCCCATGCTGATCGTCGAGACCCTTCTCATCCTGATGGGCTTCTGCGTAGTGCTGGCTGTCCTCGCGCGGCTCGCCGGCATCCCTTATGCGGTCGCGCTCATCCTGGGCGGCATCGCCATTGCCTTCATTCCCGGCCTTCCGCGCGTACGGCTGGATCCCGAGATCGCGCTGGCCTTCTTCCTCCCACCGCTCCTCGTCTCCAGCGCCTTCCGCACCGACTGGACCGCCTTCCGGCGCAACATCCGGACCATCCTCCTGCTGGCGGTCGGGTGCGTCGTCTTCACGGCCTTCGCCATCGGCGCCGTGGCACGGATGATGATCCCAGACATGCCCTGGGCGGCCGCCATCGCGCTCGGCGCCATCCTTGCGCCGCCGGATGCCGTTGCCGCCTCGGCCGTGCTGAAGCGCGTCCGCCTGCCGCGCACGCTGGTCACGGTGCTGGAGGGCGAAAGCCTCATCAACGACGCCTCCTCCCTCGTCATCTACCGGTTTGCCGTGGCCGCGATGGCGGTGGGCAGCATTGCCCCGGCCGAGGCGGTGGGCACCTTCTTTCTCGTCGGGGTCGGCGGCATCGCGGTGGGCTATGCCATGGCCTGGCTGGCCCTCTGGATCATCGCGCGGCTCAACGAAACGCTGCTGGAGACCACGCTGACCTTCCTCGGCGCCTTCGCCACCTATTTCGTGGCGGAGGCGCTGCATCTCTCGGGCGTGCTGGCCGTGGTCACCGCTGGCATCATGTTCGGCCAGGCGCAGCATCGGGTCTTCTCCGCGCGAACGCGGCTCGAAAGCGTGTTCGTCTGGGAGTTCATCGAATTCGTGATGACCTCGCTGATCTTTATCCTGATCGGGCTGCAGCTCCGCGGCATCCTGGATCGGCTGGACGAGTATAGCGGCTGGTCGCTGCTGGGGCTGGCCGTCACCATCTCGCTCGCGCTCATCGCCTCGCGCTTCCTCTGGATCCTTCCGGCCATGTGGCTGCCGCGCCGGATCCACAGCCTGGCCCGACATATCGAGCCTCCGCCGCTGACGCACACCATCGCGCTTTCCTGGGCGGGGATGCGGGGCGTGGTCTCGCTCGCCGCCGCGCTGGCTTTGCCCTTCGACTTCCCGCAGCGCGACATCATCATCTTCCTCTCCTTCTGCGCGATCCTCGCGACGCTGGTGGCGCAGGGCACCACGCTCGAATGGGTGATCAAGCGGCTGGGCCTCGCCATGCCGCAGCACCCTCACGGCATCGACCCGGAGGAGGCGAAGGCCCGACTGATCGGCGCCCAGGCGGCGCGCGACGCGATCCAGGCGCGCGCCGACGACGTGCTCTACGGCCCGATCGCGCGCGACCTGCTGGGCGATTTCAAGGACCGCGCCGCGCATCTCGAGCGCATCAGCAAGGGCGGTGGCGCGGCCGCTGCCGAACGCGCCGCGCGGCGCGCCCTGCGGCTGGAAGCGCTGGATGCCGCGCGCGCCGCGATCCGCGAGTACCGCCATCGCCAAGGCCTGCCCGAGGAGCTTCTCGTGCGCCTCGGCCATGAGTTCGACTACGAGGAAAGCCGCCTCCGCCAAGCGCTGGGATGACGCCATGACCACCCTCGCCGACACGCTGAACCAGGCGCGCCGCGCGCTGATCGATCTTTCGGCCCGCAACCGGCTGCTGAGCCTTCCCGCGCCCGGGCGGGCGCGCGGGGTGATCCGCATCGATGACGAGGATGCGGAATTCGTGGTGGCCCAGCTCGCCGCCGGCAAGGCCTTCGGCTTCGAGGCCGGCGTCGTGGGCGCAGGCGGTAGGCGCCGCCGCGCGGATGGCGTCTCCACCGCCAAGGCGGATGCAACGCGCGAGGAGATGCGGCAGGACACCAACCTGCGCGTCGCGCAGACGCCGGAGGAGCTGACGCGCCGCCTCCGCAACCTGATGTCCGACGCCCGCAGCGCGCGGGAGGAGACGGGCGTCGCCAGCCTCTTCCTTGCCGTCGGCACGCTCGCCTGGCGCGATCCCGCGACACCGGGCACCGAGCGCCTCGCGCCCCTGCTGCTCATCCCCGCGAAGCTGGAGCGCGTGGGCGTCAGCAACCAGTTCCGCCTGACCGGCGTGCCGGAGGAGGCGATCGAAAACCTCTCGCTCCGCGAGAAGCTCTCGGCCGAGTTCCGCGTGACGCTGCCGGAATTCGCGGCCGAAGGCTGGACGGCGAAGATCGCGGAAGCCGTGGCCGGCCGGGCCGATTGGAAGGTGGATCCGGAGGCCCTGCATATCGGCCTCTTCGCCTTCGCCAAGTTCCTGATGTGGCGCGACCTCGACCCCGAGACCCATCCGGGCCTGCTCGAGCATCCGCTGCTGCGCCGCCTGCTCGACCCCCTGCCCGCCGCCCCCGAACCGCCGCCCTTCGCCGACGATGCCGATGTGGACACCGCCATTCCGGTCGAGCGGCTGGACCATGTGGTGGAAGTCGACGGCAGCCAGGCGCTGGCCGCCGAGGCGGTGCGCCAGGGCAAGAGCCTCGTCATCCAGGGCCCACCGGGCACGGGCAAGAGCCAGACCATCGTGAACATCCTGGCCCAGGCCGTGATGGACGGGCGCAGCGCCCTCTTCGTCGCGGAGAAGGCGGCGGCACTGGAGGTGGTGAAGCGCCGCCTGGACAATCTGGGCCTCGGCGCGGCGTTGCTGGTCCTGCACGGCGAGGATACGACGCGACGCGCCGTGCTGGACGAGCTGCGCGCCACCCTCGCCTTGCCGCCGCCGCCAACACCCCAGCGCGAGGCCGCGGTGCAGCGGCTGGGCGACCTCCGCGGCCGGCTGAACCGCCACGCGGCGGCCATGCGGGCGGCCGTCGGCCAGACAGGGGTCGCGGTGCAGGAGGTGGTGGGCCGTCTGGCAGCCCTTCGCGCGCAGGGCGCGACACCGCCGTCCTTCCAGCTCGATGCCTCCGGCTGGGATGCGACGCGGCTGCGCGGACTGCGCTCGGCGGGACGGGAGCTGGCGGCGCATGCGGCGGGCGCGCGCAGCCCGTGGCGCGGCGTCTCCCCCGATCTCGATGCGCTGACCGCAGCGCGGCTGCAAGCCGACCTGCCACGCCTCATCCGTGCCCTCGCCGCCTGCCCCGGCACCATTGCGGAGGCCGAGCAGGCCGCCGCGAATGTCGCGCTGCGCGCCGAGGCCCCCCTGCAGCCCGGCGATGTGGATGCGGCCCGGGAGCGTCTGGCGGACCTGCGCCTCGTGGCTTCGGCACGCGCCGACAGCCGCTACCTTCGCGGGGCGCTCGATATGCCAGGCCTCGCCGCCGCGCGCGGTACGCTGGCCAAGCCCGGCGGGCTCTTCTCCATCTTCGACGGCGCCCGGCGCGAGGCGCGCGAGAAGCTGGCTGCCGCGCTGCGCGACCCCGAGGACCAGCCGGCGCTCGAAGCGCTGCTCGCCGCCCAGGCGGCACAGACGCGGCTCGCGGGCTCCACCGGCGCGGACGAGGCGACGCTGAGCCAGGCGCTCGGCTGGATGGAGCGCCATGCCGGGATCTTCCAGGCCGCCCCGCCCAGCCCCGCCCAGGCCGAAGCCCTGGCGGCCTGGGCGACCGTCCGCGATACGCTCGGCCTCGCCGCGCCGGAGAGCTTCGCCGCGCTTGCGGAACGCCTTGCCGCCATGGCCGCGGAGCCCGAGGCGCTGGCGCCCTGGCAAGGCTGGGCGCGCGCCGTCGCTTCCGAACCCGCCCTGGCACCGCTCGCCGATGCGCTGCAATCCGGCGCGTTGATGCCCGATGCCGCCGAAGCCGCGCTCGACTTCGCGGTGTGGGAGGCGCTGTTCCGCCAGGCGATGCGCGAGCATCCCGAGCTCGCGGCCTTCGACGGCGCGGCGGCCGACCGTCTCGTCGCCGATTTCCGCGAGGCCGATGCGGCGCGCGTGCGCCTGGCGCGCGGCGAGGCCGCTTCGCGCCACGCCGCGCGCATCAAGGCGCTGGTGGCGGGCGAGGAGGCTGCCTCCCTCGCCTTCCTGCGCGGCGAGTTCGAGCGAAAGCGCGGCAACGCGCCCATCCGCACCCTGCTCTCGCGCGCCGCGCCGCTCATCCGCAAGGCCAAGCCCATCATGATGATGAGCCCGATGACGGCCTCGCAATTCCTGGCCAATCCGCATCACGCGACCATGCCGGGCTTCCCGCTCTTCGATCTCATGGTCATGGACGAGGCGAGCCAGATCGAGCCGGTGGACGCGCTAGGCGCCATCGCGCGCGCGCGGCAGATGGTGGTGGTCGGCGACGACAAGCAGATGCCGCCCTCCCGCTTCTTCCAGCGCATGACGGAGAGCGAGGATGACGCGCCCGTGGACGAGGACGCGGCGCTGGATGCGCGCGACGTGGAAAGCATCCTCGGGCTCGGCAATGCGCGCGGCCTGCCGGGCGCCATGCTGCGCTGGCACTACCGCAGCCGGCACGAGAGCCTGATCGCGACCTCCAACGCCGAGTTCTACGAGCACCGGCTGCTGGTCCTGCCCTCGCCGCGCCCGCGCAGCGCGGCCCTCGGCCTCTCGCTGGTGCGGGTCGAGGGGGAATATGGCGGCGGTGCCAACCTCCCGGAGGCCAAGGCGGTGGCCGAGGCGGTGATGCGCCATGCGCGCGAGACCCCCGGCGAGACGCTGGGCGTCGCCGCCTTCTCCGTCACGCAGCGCGACGCCATCCTCGACGCGGTGGAGGAGCAGCGGCGCGCGAGCCCCGGGACCGAGGGCTTCTTCACCGCGCATCCCGAGGAGCCCTTCTTCGTGAAGAACCTCGAGAACGTGCAGGGCGACGAGCGCGACGCGATCCTCATCAGCGTCGGCTATGGGCGCGGCACGGACGGCAAGGTCGCGATGCGCTTCGGCCCGCTCTCCATGGAAGGCGGCGAGCGGCGGCTGAACGTGCTCATCACGCGGGCGAAGCGGCGCTGCGTGGTCTTCTCCGGCATCGGCGCGGAGGAGATCGACCTCACCCGCGCGCAGGGCCGTGGCGTTGCCGCGCTCAAGACCTTCCTGGCCTTCGCCGCCGGCGGCGCGGATCGCGAGATGCAAGGCGGCAAGCCCTCGCCCATCGGCAGTCTGATCGAGGGGCTGGTGACGCAATCGGGACGCGAGCCGGTGGCGCAGCTCGGCCTTTCCGGCCTGTTCCTCGACATCGCGGCGAAGGGGCAGGAGGGCTACGACCTCGGCATCGAGCTGGACGCGGCCGACTGGTCCGGCCTGCGCTGCGCCCGCGACCGTGACCGGGGCCGCCAGGCCGCGCTGGAGGGCATGGGCTGGCGCCTCGCCCGCAGCTGGTCCTTCGACTGGCTGAACCAGCGCCAGGCCGCCGAGTCGCGGCTGCGCGCCGCCCTCGGGCTGGAAGCCCCCGCCGCACCCCCGCAGCCCGCGCCGGAAACCGGCCTCGCCGAGCCCTATCGCGAGGCCGCCATGGAGAAGCTGCCCGCGAATCGGGCCGAGCTCTCTGCGCTCATCGCCGCGATCGTGGAGACGGAGGCGCCCATCCACCCCGATGCGCTGCGTGAACGGCTCGGCCTGCTGCTCGGCGGCGCGGCTCCCGATGCGGCCGGATTCGCGGCCGTGCTGAAGGAGGCCCGGGTGCTCCGCGGCCTGCGCGAGGCGCAGGGCTTCTGGCTCGCCGAGGAGGACCGTCCTATCGAGCCGCGCGACCGCCGCTCCGCCGCGCCCTTCCTGCGCCGGCCCGCGATGATCCACCCGCAGGAGGTCGCCGCCGCCGCCCGCAAGCTCCTGGAGCTCCAGCCCCAGGCCAGCGAGGAGGAGCTGGCCGCCGGCGTGGCCCGGATGCTGGGCCTCGATGCCTCCGCCGCGCCCGCCATGGCGGCCAGAATCGCGGTCCTGCAAGGCTCTGGCGCGTTGAAAGCTCGCCCATCGACTTGATCGAAAATTCCGATCACTTGTGTTCAAACAATTCATTGGCCAAGGGCATGCTGCACTGCCATATCTGAGGCGTGGCCGGGACTTACCCGGCAGGACATCCGCAGGAGATAGCCGCATGCTGACCGTTGGCGACAAGTTCCCGAGCTTCGACCTCACCGCCGTGAAGGGCGGCGACGAGGGCCTGGGCGGCCCCGGCAAGTCCTTCACGCAGATCACGAGCGAGAGCGACGCGGGCAAGTGGAAGATCGTCTTCTTCTGGCCGAAGGACTTCACCTTCATCTGCCCGACCGAGATCGCCGCCTTCGGCAAGCTCGCCGGTGAATTCGCCGACCGCGACGCCGTCGTCTACGGCGTGAGCACGGACAGCGAGTTCGTCCACCTCAACTGGCGCGTCCACAATGCCGACCTGAAGGACCTGCCGATCCCGATGCTGGCGGACGTCAAGCGCGAGCTCTCGACCGCCCTGGGCATCCTCGACAAGAACGCCGGCGTGGCGCTGCGCGCGACCTTCGTCGTCGACCCCGAGGGCACGATCCAGCACGTGGGCATCAACGGCCTGAACGTCGGCCGCAACCCGCAGGAGACGCTGCGCATCCTCGACGCGCTGCAGACGGACGAGCTGTGCCCCTGCAACTGGACGAAGGGCGAGGACGCCCTGAAGCCGCAGGAGCTGTTCGAGAAGGCCGCCTAAGTATCTGTCGCTTGCGACGGTAGCCGCGACACCAACCCTACCGCCGCAAGCGAAAGGGGGGCATTCAGCCCCCCTTATACCCCCCGCTTTCCGCCGCCTTGGGCGGCGGAAAGTCGGTGGTTCTCTTCCCCACAATTCATCTCATTCGGAGCCCGCGTCCCATGTCGCTGGAATCGCTGCGTAACGCCCTGCCGGAATACGCCAAGGACCAGAAGCTGAACCTCGGTACCCTTTCCACCGAGCCCTCGCTCACGCAGCAGCAGCGCGCCGGCACCTTCATCGTCTCCGCTCTCGCCAGCCGCAACGCCCGCGTCATCCGCGCGATGATGGCCGAGTTCGGCCCGCAGCTGAGCGCCGAGGCCCTGACCGCCGCCAAGGCCGCCGCCTCCATCATGGGCATGAACAACATCTACTACCGCTTCACGCACCTCGTGGGCGGCGACTACCCGACCATGCCCGCCAAGCTGCGCATGAACGTCATGGCGAAGCCGGGCGTCGAGAAGGCGGACTTCGAGCTCTGGTCGCTCGCGGTTTCCGCCATCAACGGCTGCGGCATGTGCATGGAATCCCATGAGAAGGTGGTGAAGCACGCCGGCCTGACGGGCGAGCAGGTGCAGGCTGCCGTCCGCATCGCCGCCGTGGTGCATGCCACCGCCGTGACGCTGGATGGCGAGGAAGCGGTCGCGGCCTAAGCGCCCGCTCCAGGCGCCAAAGGCTCAGGGCGCCGGCGGCGGCCGCCCCGGCCTGGGGCGGTAGGTCGGCAGGCTCCAGCCGAAGCGCAGCGCCGCCGCGCGGATCAGGAAGCAGGCGCCCGCCGCGATCAGCAGCGCGGGCTCCCGCCAGGTGCCGGTCATCCGCAGCACGACGAAGACCGTCGCCCCGGCGGCGGCGGCCGTCACATAGATCTCGCGATGCAGGATCAGGGGCGACTCGTTGCTGATCACGTCGCGCACGATGCCGCCGCCCGTCGCCGTCGCCACGCCGAGCAGCACCGCCGCCCAGGGCCGCGCCCCGGCCAGAAGGGCAATTTCCGCGCCCAGCACCGCGTAGAGCGAGAGCCCCACGGCATCGGCCCAGAGCAGGGTGCGGTAGCGGTTCTCGATATGCGGCGCGATGAAGAAGACCAGCAGCGACACCGCGCAGGCCACGCCGATCAGTTCCGGCTTCTGCAGCCAGAAGACGGGCGTGCGCCCCAGCAGCACGTCGCGCAGCGTCCCGCCGCCGACGCCCGTGACGGCGCCCATGGCCATGAAGCCGATCACGTCCATCTGCTTGCGCGAGGCAACGAGCGCGCCCGAGGCGGCAAAGACCGCGATGCCCGCGAGGTCGAGCCAAGCCAACCAGGTATCGAGCAACACGAGCCAGCCTCCGCATCTCCGGACCGGATGATGCCATCCGGCGGGAGAATGCTCTACTCGGCCGGCTGCATCTGCGCGCGGCGCGAGAGCGACATGGTGCGCGCCCCGCCCGCGCAGACCAGCGAGAGCACCAGCAGCGCCGCCACCGTGGGCAGCACCATCCACGTCAGGCCGAAATCGATCAGCAGGCCCATCGGCACCGGCATGAGCGCGGAGCCCAGCGGCAGGCCGGAGCTGACGAAGCCGAAGACCTTGCCGATCTCGCCCGGCGGGCAGGCTTCCTTCAGCATGACGTCGCGCGGCGTGCGGGAGGAGCCCATGCAGAGCCCGCCCACCAGCGCCACCACCGGCAGCATGATCTCGGGATAGGGCACGAGGCCGAGGGAGAGCAGCAGCCCCGCCGCGATGAGCGTCAGCACGGTCACGAAGCCCAGCAGGTCGCCGCCGCCCTTCTTGTCGGTCCACCAGCCGCCGACCAGCGTGCCCATCGTCGCGCCGACCATGTAGCCGGTGAGCGCCATGGAGGCGATCGCGATCGGCGTGCCCCAGAGCTTGCCCAGCACGGTGATGAGGAAGGCCTGGATGCCCGCGCCCGACATGGCCGAGAGAAGGAAGAAGGCGAAGAAGGCGAGGATCGGCTTGCTGGTCAGCAGCCGCGCGCCGCCCTTGGGCTTGGCGCCGCGCGCCTTGGGCTGGTCGCTCAGGATGCGCGCCTGCCACAGGATGGTGCCCACCACCGGCACACCCAGCATGCCCAGCAGCAGCAGCGCACCGCGCCAGTCCATGACCAGCAGCAGCAGCGCGACCGTCGGGGGGGCGAGCGCGAAGCCGAGATTGCCGGTGAAGGTGTGCAGCGCGAAGGCGCGGCCCACGAATTCCTTGCGGATGGAGCCTGCGAGGATGGCGTAGTCCGCCGGATGGATGACCGAGTTGCCGACGCCCGAGAGCACGGCCAGCAACAGGATCTGCCAGAACTCGGTGGCGAAGGACATGGCGCTGATGGACAGCGCCATGAGCAGCGTGCCGCCCACCAGGAAGCGCCGCGCGCCGTGCTTGTCCACGAGGAAGCCGACCGGCGTCTGCAGCAGCGCCGTCGTGCCGCTCATCAGCGCGACCGCGAGCCCGAGCATCGCGAAGGAGACATGGAACTCGTCGCGCCAGGTCAGGAAGAGCGGCGCGAGGCAGAGCATGTAGAAATGCGAGAGGAAATGCCCGGTCCCGATCAGGGCGCAGATCTGCGCGTCGCGCTTGGGTGTCAGGGCCGTTTCGCTCATGTGGATAATTTCCGCCTCGGCCCGAGACACGTCAATCGAGTCACCAGCCGGTTACCGGAACTTCATGGCGGCGGAGACAGCTCTCCCAACGGCCAGCGCGGGCGGGGCGCCAGCCCCATCGGGTCCGTCTGGCCGGCCCGCAGCCGCTCCAGCCCCGCCCAGGCGACCATCACGGCGTTGTCGGTGCAGAGGCGCAGCGGCGGCGCCAGCAGCGGCAGGGGCGTCGCATCCGCCAGCGCGGAGCGCAGCGTCTGGTTGGCTGCCACGCCGCCTGCCAGCACCAGCGCCGTGGCGCCGGGCAGCATAGCATGGGCATGGCGCGCGCGGTCCGCGAGCACGGCCGCCACGCTGGCCTGGAAGCTGGCCGCGATGTCCTCCCGCCGCGCCTCGCCCTTCGCGACCGCGTGGGCGACGGCCGTCTTGAGCCCGCTGAAGGAGAAGTCGCAGCCCGCCCGGCCCAGCAGCGGACGCGGCAGCCTCAGCGCCCGGGCATCGCCCGTCCCGGCCAGCCGCTCCAGATGCGCGCCGCCGGGCCAGGGCAGGCCGAGCAGCTTGGCCGTCTTGTCGAAGGCCTCGCCCACCGCGTCGTCCAGCGTGGTGCCGAGGCGGCGGTAGCGGCCCAGCCCCTCCACCGCCACGCATTGGCAATGCCCGCCGGAGACCAGCAGCAGCAGGTAGGGGTAGGCCGGCGGCGCCTCGAAGAGCCCCGGGAGGCGCGCCGTCAGGGCATGAGCCTCCAGGTGATTCACGCCCAGGAAGGGCAGCCCCGCCCCCAGCGCCAGCCCCTTGCCGTAGCTTGCGCCCACCACCAGCCCGCCGATCAGCCCCGGCCCCGCCGTCGCGGCCACGCCGCCGAGGTCGCGCGGGGTCACCCCCGCCTCGCCCATCACCTGCGAAACGAGCCCGCCGAGCCTTTGCAGATGCGCGCGCGCCGCGATCTCCGGCACCACCCCGCCGAAGCGCGTGTGCTCCGCCACCTGGGTGAAGACCGCCTCGGCCAGGATGCGGCCGTCGCGGTCCAGCACCGCCGCGGCGGTTTCGTCGCAGCTGGATTCGATCCCGAGAACGGGCCCGAGGAGGGGGGCCATGGTGGGACAATCTGGCCGGGTTTCGCTCATCACGCCCGCCCTATATGACGCTGCCATGTCCTCCGCCATGCCTGGAGCCGCGCGTCCGCCTCATTCCCGCATGCGGGCCCTGCCGCTCCGCGTCGGTACGCGCGCCTCGCCGCTCGCCCTTTGGCAGACGCGGCATTTCCTCGAGATCATCACCGGCTTCTGCCCGGTGCTGCGCGGCGTGAACGCCTTCGAGGAGCACGCCATCCGCACGACGGGCGATCTCATCCAGAACCGGCGCCTCGCCGATATCGGCGGCAAGGGCCTCTTCGCCAAGGAAATCCACGAGGCGCTGATCGACGGCCGCGTGGATTTCGCGGTCCACAGCCTCAAGGACCTCGAGACGGAGATGCCGCCGGGCATCGTCCTGGCCTGCACGCTGAAGCGCGAGGATTCGCGCGACGCGCTGATCCTCGGGCCCGGCTGCGGCGCGCCCGATGCGGGCGACCCCTATGCCTGCCTGCCGGCGGGCGCCGTGGTCGGCTCCTCCTCGCTGCGGCGGCAGTCGCAGCTGCTCGCGGCGCGGCCGGACCTCCAGGTCGTCACCCTGCGCGGCAACGTGCAGACGCGGCTCGCCGCCGTCGCGGCGGGCGAGGTCACGGCCTCGCTGCTCGCGCTCGCCGGGCTGAAGCGCCTGGGGCTGCAGGGCGAGGCCGCGCTGGCGCTGGACCCCGAGGCCATGGTGCCCGCCGCCGGCCAGGGAATCGTCGCGATCACCTGCCGCGAGACGGATACCGAACTGCTGGAGCTGCTGGCCGGCATCGAGGACCGCGAGGCCTCGGCCGTCTCGAAGGCCGAGCGCGCGCTGCTGGCCGCGCTCGACGGCTCCTGCCGCACGCCCATTGGCGGGCATGCGCGGCTGCTGCCCGATGGCTCGCTGCATCTGACGGGCCTCGTCGCGCGCGCCGACGGCTCCTTCCTGCTCAAGCGCACCATCCACGGCGCGGCCGCCGACGCCGTGCGGCTGGGCCGCGAGCTGGGCGAGGAGCTGCGGCAGGACAGCCCGGCCGATATCTTTGCCTGAGCCCCGCCGCCCCGGCGTCCTGATCACACGCCCCGAGCCCGGCGCGGCGGAGACGGCGGCGCGCGTGGAGGCGCTGGGCTGGCGGCCCATCCTGGCGCCGGCGCTGGTGCTGGCCCCCCTTCCCGGCTTCCGGCCCGTCCCGGCCCAGGCGCTGCTGCTGACCAGCCGCGCCGCCGCCCGTGCGCTGGCGCCCTGGGACGTGCCGGTCATCGCGGTAGGCGATGCCACGGCCGAGGCGGCGCGCGAGCGCGGCTTCGTCCGCGTTACCGCCGCCGAGGGCGATGCCGCGGCCATGGCCGAGCTCGCCGCGCGGAGCCTGGACCCCGCCGCAGGGCCGCTGCTGCTCGCCGTGGGCCAGGGCTATTCGCTGGAGCTCGCGGCCGCGCTGCGGCGGCGCGGCTTCCGCGTGGTACGGCGCCTTGCCTATGCCGCCGCCGACGCCCCTGGGCTGCCGGAGGAAGCGGCCCGCGCGCTCCGCAACCGGGAAGTGTCACGGGCATTGTTCTTCTCGCCGCGCAGCGCGGCGTGTAGCCTCCGCGCCCTGACCGCCGCCGGGCTTGAGGAGACCACGCGCGGCATGGAGGCCATCGCGATCAGCCCGCGCGTCGCCCATGCGCTCCGGCCCGTTCCCTGGAAGGCGATCCGCATCGCCCCGCGGCCGGACCAGAGCCACATTCTGGAGTTGCTTGGTACCCCATGACCACGACCTCCCCTCGCAAGCTTCCGGTCGATCCCGCCTGGATCGCTCTGGCCGTGGCCGCCCTGGTGCTCATCGCCGCCGCCGCCTGGCTCATGTCGCGCGAGCGCCCGGCCCCGATGGCCGAGGCACGCCCCGGCGTGGCGGCGACCCCGTCCACCCCCGCGCCGCCGCCCGACCCGATGGCCCCGCTCAACGCCCGCATCGAGGAGCTGACGCGCCGGCTGCAGGCCAGCGAGGCCGCGCTGGCCGAGCTGCGCGCCCGCCCCTCCGGCGACCCTGCCGCCATCGCCGCCCTCCGGCAGGAGCTGGCGGCCGCCCGCGACGCCGGGCGCCGCGAGGCTGCGGAAAGCGCGACAGCCCTCCGCAACGAGGCCGAGGCCCGCGCCCGCGCCGCTGAGGAGGCGCTGACCCGCCGCCTGGCCGAGGCGCAATCGGCCCGGGCGAGCGCCGAGCAGGCCCTGGCGCGCCGCGTGGAAGCCGCCGAGCAGGCCGCCGCCCAGGCGCCCCAGGCCGCCGAGCGGCGCGTGGCAGCGCTGGAGCAGCAGATCAACGAGCGCCTCGCCCCCGTGCAGGAATCCCTGCGCCGCATTGCCGCCACGGAAGCGCGGGCCGAGCGCCTGGCCGCCATCGACGCACTGAACGCGCGGCTCGGCGCCGGGCAGCCGCTGGGCGACGCGCTGGGCCGTCTCGGCGCGCAGGCGCCCGCCGCCCTCACGCGCTACGCCAGTGCCAGCCCGCCGACCGAGGCCGCGCTGCGCCTTTCCTTCGAGGACGCGGTCCGCCGCGCCCGCGCCGCGACCCAGGCGCAGGACGGGCTGATCCCGCGGCTGAACTCCCTCATCACCATCCGCCGTGGCGAGGAGGTGGTCTGGGGAGATGCGTCGGAGACGCAGGTGGAGCGCGCCCGCCGCGCGCTGGAGGCCGGCGACGTCCCCGGCGCGCTCGCCGCCCTCGCCTTGCTGCCCGACACGCTGCGCCAGGCGCTCGGCGGCTGGATCGCCGAGGCCGAGGGGTTGGCAGCGGCCCGCGCCGCGCTGCGGCAGCTCGCGGCCGGCTGACGCGCCATGCGCCATGCGATCCGCATCCTCGTCGTCCTCGTCCTCGTCTTCGCGCTGGTGCTCTGGCTTGCCGGGCTCGGCGGCACGGTCGAGATCCGGCACGAGGACTGGTACATCGGCCTCACCTTGCCCGCCGCGATCGTGGTGGCGGTGCCGCTCTTCCTCGTGGGGCACGTGCTGCTGCGCTTCTGGTCCTGGCTGCGCGGCTGGCCCGCGCGCCGCCGGGAGCGGCGCCGGCTGAACGACCGCGCCCTGTCGGACATCGCGCTGACCCGCGCCATGGTGGCGCTCGCCGCCGGCCGCACCGAGGCGGCGCGGATCGAGGTGGAGCGGTCGAGGAAGCTCGGCAACGCCTCGCCCCAGCTGCTCATCCTGCAGGCCGAGGTGGCGCGCGCCCGGGGCGACGAGGCAGCCGCCACGGAGGCCTTCGAGGCCCTGGCCGCCCGGCCCGACGCCAGGTTCCTCGGCCTGCGCGGACTGCTGCGCCAGGCCGAAGCGCGTGGCGACTGGGACAGCGCACGGCAGATCGCCGCCGATGCGCAGGCGCTGGAGCCCAAGGCCGAATGGCTGCGTGCCGAGCGCTCCGAAGTCGCGCTGCGCCGCCAGGACTGGGGCGAGGCGCTCGCCCTCTCCAGCCCCGAGGCGCCGCGCGCCAGCCTCAGCCTCGCCGCTGCCGGGCAGGAGGCCGATCCAGCCAAGGCGCGCGAGCTGGAGCGCCAGGCCTTCATGGCGGACCCCAGCTTCTCCCCCGCCGCACTGGCCTATGCGAAGCGTCTCGCGGATGCGGGCAGCCCGCGCCGCGCGCGCAGCGTTCTGCAGCAGGCCTGGGACGCCGCACCGCAGCCCGATATCGCGGCCGCCTGGGTCGCCGCGGAGCCCGATCTCCTGCGCCGTGTGAAGCTGATCGACGAGCTGACGCGGGCCAATCCCTCCCATCCGGAAAGCCATCGCGCACGGGCACGGGTGGCGCTGGATGCGGGCCTTACCGGCCGCGCCCGGCAGGAGCTGCAGGCCTGGCTGGACAGCGGCCTGGCCGACCGCCGCTGCTACGCCCTGCTGGCCGAGCTGGAAGGCGCGGAGCACGGCCCCGACGCGGCGCGCGAGCGCGAGGCCGCCTGGCTGCGCGAAGCCGCCTCGGCGCCGGTCGCCCCCGGCTGGCGCTGCGGCCATTGCGGCGCCGAGCAGCGCGGCTGGGCACCGGTCTGCGATAATTGCGGCACGGCGGGCGCCATCGGCTGGACCGGCGCGCCGCGCTGAAACCTAGCCGCCGGGCGAGGTGGGAGCGAGGCGTGCCGGCGGCCGCGAGGTCCAGCGGTAGCCGGGCGGCACGGCGAAGCTGACGGCGCCCTGGTCCGCATAGCTGACGGCGACCGCCTCGATGCTGCCCCGCACGCCATCTGAAATCGCGTCGCTTCGCAGCAGCAGGCCATCGGGGGTGACGCAGAGCGTCCCCTCGGTCGAGCGGTCGCGGAATGCCCAGACGGTGCAGCCCTCGCCCGCCACCCGGTCCTGACCCCGGCGCGTGAAGCGCACGCGCGGCGAGGGGCCGAGCTGCCGGCGCAGCATGTCGGGCGGCATGGCCGTCACGCGCCGCGAGCCCTCGATGATGATGAAGCCCGTCTGCGCGCGGCGGTTCAGCACCGACCACCCGATGCCGGGCATCTCGACCCGCAGCATCTGGCGCGAGGCGGACCAGGAGGCCGCGACCTCGCGCGAGATCCCCTCGGAACCGCCCAGGCGATAGACCACGGCCACGTCCCGCTCCGGGAAGAAGGCCGGGCGCTCCTGCGCCATGGCGGGCACCGCCAGGAGCGACATCAGGAGAACCCGCTTCACCAACCGACCCATCCCGGTACTCCGCAATCCTGAGCGGAGACTATTCGTCGCGCGTCGGTCTGGCGAGAAGGGCGCGCGTGGCGCCCGCGACGTCGAGCCGGCCTTCGAGCACCTCCACCACGGAGGCGCAGATCGGCAGCTCCACCCCGGCCGCCTCGGCGCGGGCCAGCAGGGCGGGCGCGGTCATCACGCCCTCGGTCACCGCCTGGCGGCCCGCCAGGATCTCCTGCAGCTTCATGCCCCGCCCCAGCGCCATGCCGAGCGAGGTGTTGCGGCTGGAAGGCCCGGTCGCGGTCAGCATCAGGTCGCCCAGGCCGGAGAGGCCCGAGGCCGTCTCCACGCGTCCGCCCAGCCCGACGACGAGCCGCGAGAGCTCCGCGAGGCCTCGGGTGATGAGCGCAGCGCGCGCATTCTCGCCCAGCCCCGCCCCGGTCGCGATGCCGGCCGCGATGGCCAGCACGTTCTTCGCCGCGCCGCCCAGCTGCACGCCGAGCGCATCCTCGCTGCCATAGAGCCGCAGCGCGCCGCCCGAGAGCAGCGCCAGCGCACGTTCCCGCAGCGCCGGATCGGTGGAGGCCACGACGCTCGCGGCCGGAAGCCCCGCCGCCACCTCATGCGCGAAATTGGGGCCGGAGAGCACGCCCCCCGGCTGGCCCGGCCGCGCCTCGGCCAGCACCTCCAGCGGCAGGCGCAGGCTGCCGGCCTCGAGCCCCTTGCAGGCCAGCAGCAGGGGCGGCAGGCGCACGGGCAGGCGCGCCAGCACGGCACGCAGCGGCTGGACCGGGACGGCCAGCACCGTGAGCTCCGCCCGCGCCGCTTCCTCCGCATCGCCCGTGACGCGCAGGGCATCCGGCAGGAGAACGCCCGGCAGGCGAGGATTGGCGCGCGCCGTCGCGATCTCGGCCGCACGCGCCGGGTCGCGCGCCCAGAGCGTCACGCGATGCCCCTGGCGGCAGGCGTGGAGCGCCAGCGCCGTGCCCCAGGCCCCCGCACCGAGGACGGAGATCTCACTCATCGGCGACGCGCTCCAGGCTCCAGCCGCCGCCAGGCTCGCCGGTCGCGAGCCGTTCGGCCAGGGCCGCGAGGATCTCGCGCGCCGCTTCCTCGAAGCCGAAGGGCGGGTTCACCACCACCAGGCCGCAGCCATTGAGCCGCGCGGTATCGACCGGGTCCCGCAGATAGAGCTCGGCCGCCACGATGTCGCGCACGCCGCTTCCGGCCAGATCCGTGTGGAAGGCGCGCACGGGCGCGCGGCCCTTGATCGGATACCATGCCGCCTGCACCAGCCCGCGCGCGCGGCGCGAGACCTCGGCGATGGCGGCGGCCATGCGCTCGTACTCGCCCGGCTGCTCGAAGGGCGGGTCCATGAGAACGAGGCCGCGCTTCTCCGCGAAGGGCACCAGCGCCCGCAGCGCTTCCCAGGCATCGCGATGATGCACGGACACGCGCGGATCGCGCCGGAAGAGCGCGCGCAGCGTCGCGTGATCCTGCTCGTGCAGCTCGACGAGAGTGAGGCGGTCCTGCTCGCGCAGCAGCGCGGCGGTCAGCGCGGGCGAGCCCGGATAGTCCGTGCCGCCGCCCCCCAGCGCGACATAGTCGGCCAGCGGCCCGTCGCCGATTCCGGCGAGGCGCCCGATGCCCTCGCGCCACTCGCCCGTGCGCTGCGCCTCGCCGCCGGAAAGGTCATAGCGGCCGATGCCCGCATGGGTGTCGAGCACGCGGAACGCCGCCGGCTTGCGCGCGAGGGCGCGCAGAAGCCACACCAGCAGCGCGTGCTTCATGCAGTCCGCGAAATTTCCCGCGTGGAAGGCGTGGCGGTAGTTGATCGCTCAGATCCGCGTGACGTCGCCATGCGGGAAGGGCGAGCCGGCGACGAGAGCCGCGACCGCGGCGCCGACTTCCTCCGGCTGGCGGATCTTCTTCTGGTCCTCGCCGGGGAAGGCGACCATGCGAAGCTGAGTCGCGACAGGGCCCGGATCGACCAGCGCGACGCGCAGCTTGGTCTGCTCCAGCTCCGCGGCCCAGCAGCCCACGAGATGCGCCTGCGCGGCCTTGGCGGCGGAATAGAGGCCCCAATAGGCGGCGGGGGCGAAGACGTGGCGGTCCGTCAGCACCACCGCACGCCCTGCCTCGGCCGCGCGCAGCGGCGGATCGCAGGTGCGGATGAGGCGCCAGGTCGCACTGGTGTTCACCGCGAGGCTCTCCTCCCAGTCGCGCGGCATGATGTGCGCCACGGGAGTGAGCTTCGACAGCACGGCCGCCGCATGGACCAGGATGTCCAGCCGGCCGAAGCGCTCGACGATCGAGGGGCCGAGCATGTCGATCTGTTCGCCCTCGCGCTGGAGGTCGAGCGGGATGAGCGTCGCGCTGCCGCCGGCGGCGCGGATCATGTCATCCGTCTCCTCGAGGCCGCCCTGGCTGCGCGCCGTGATCACCAGATGCGCGCCGAGCCCGGCCAGCGCCACGGCCGTCGCGCGCCCGATCCCGCGGCTCGCGCCCGTGACGAGCGCGACCTTGCCCTTCAGGTTCTGAGTGGTCACGCGCTGATCCTGAGCCTGCCGGTCTGCTCTTCGGGCGTATCGGCCCAATCGGTGAGCGGGATCGCGTACTCGCCGGTGAAGCAGGCGTCGCAGAAGGCGGGGTCGCGCGCGTCGCGGCCCTTGCGGCCGAGCGCGCGGTAGAGGCCGTCGATGGAGATGAAGGCGAGGCTGTCCACGCCGATCAGCTTCGCCATCTCCTCGAGGTCGTGCTTCGCGGCCAGCAGCTGCGAGCGCTCGGGCGTGTCGATGCCGTAGAAGCAGCTGTGCGTCGTCGGCGGCGAGGAGATGCGCATATGCACCTCGGCCGCGCCGGCCTGGCGCACCATCTCGACGATCTTCTTCGAGGTCGTGCCGCGCACGATGCTGTCATCCACGAGGATGACGCGCTTGCCCTCGAGCATCGGGCGGTTGGCGCTGTGCTTCAGCTTCACACCCAGATGCCGGATCTGGTCCGTAGGCTCGATGAAGGTGCGGCCGACGTAGTGGTTGCGGATGATGCCGAGCTCGAACGGAATGCCGGATTCGGTGGCGTAGCCCATGGCGGCGGGGACGCCGCTGTCCGGCACGGGAACCACGACATCTGCCGCCACCGCGCTCTCGCGCGCCAGCTCGGCGCCGATGCGCTTGCGGGTGTCGTAGACCGGCGTTCCCTCGACCACCGAATCAGGGCGGGCGAAGTAGATGTACTCGAAGATGCAGAAGCGGTTCTCGGTGTTCGGGAAGGGCTTCACGGAGCGGATGCCGCTGTCGTCGATCACGACGATCTCGCCCGGTTCGATGTCGCGCACGAATTCCGCGCTGACGATGTCGAGCGCGCAGGTCTCGCTCGCGAGCACCCAGCCATCGTTGAGGCGGCCCAGCACCAGCGGGCGCACGCCCATCGGGTCGCGCGCACCGATGAGGCCGCCATTGTGGAGCGCCACCAGCGAATAGGCGCCCTGAACCTGCTTCAGCGCGTCGATCAGCCGGTCCAGCACCGTCGAGTAGAGGCTGATGGCGATGAGGTGGATGAACACCTCGCTGTCCGTGCTGGACTGGAAGAGGCAGCCGCGGCGCACCAGCGCGCGCTTCAGCGCGGCCGCATTGGTGAGGTTGCCGTTGTGGCCCACGCCGAAGCCGCCGAACTCGAAGTCGGCGAAGAGCGGCTGCACGTTGCGCAGCGCCGTCTCGCCCGTCGTGGCGTAGCGGTTGTGGCCGATCGCGGCGCGGCCCGGCAGGCTGTTCATCACCTTGGCGTCGCCGAAGATGTCGCCGACGAGGCCGAGGCCCTTATGCGTGTGGAAGATGCCCGCATCATCCAGCGTCACGATGCCCGAGGCTTCCTGGCCGCGATGCTGCAGGGCATGCAGGCCGAGGGCGGTCAGCGCCGCCGCGTCCTTGTGCCGCCAGACGCCGAAGACGCCGCATTCCTCGTGGAATTTGTCGTCGTCCGAGAGGGGCAGGGACATGGGGGGCGACCTCTAGGTTCGAGAGCGGGCAGGCGGACGCATCAGATCCTCCTGCGTCGGCTCGCGGCGTTCCGGGGGCGCCGCGATGCGGGGGCGATACTCCTCCGGCATCAAGGCCACAACCCATCTTGCGAGATCGACGACAAGAGGAAGCGCGCGGGCTTCACGCACCGCTTCGGGCCATCGTTCCACGGCGGGGACCACGAGTCCCGCGAGAACATAGGCCAAAGCAGCGATAAAGGCCCCGCGAACCAACCCAAATATGGCACCCAGGGAGCGGTCTACACCCCCCAGCGGGCTGCTCTGGACGCGACCCGCCAATGCGTGGATCACAAGCTTCAGCACCACCAGCACGACGAGGAAGACCACGCCGACGGCCACGCCATCGGCCAGCCAGTCGGGCTCGACCGTGCCTTCCATCATCGCCGCCAGCGGCTCCCGCAGGGCGAAGGCGGCGAAGGCGGCGCCGATCCAGGCGGCGACACCCAGGAATTCCCGCACGAAGCCGCGCAGGAAGGAAAGGATGGCGGAGACCACCATCACGATGAGGAGTATGCCATCCGCCCAGGTCATGCACCGCTGGCTATACAGGGCTCCAACGATTCGTGTGAGTCCCGGGCCTTCCTGGGGGCTTCCCGGGTTACCGCGCCGTCACGCCCGCGCCTTCTCCCGCTTGAGGGTTCCGGCCGCGAAGGGAGCGACGAGGTCTGCCAGATGGCCGATCTCGGTGAGCTTGAGCCCCTCCATCGGCGCCGGCGCCTTGTTGCCGCGCGCGACCCGGCGCGGCAGCACGGCCGCGCCGAAGCCCAGCTTCTGCGCCTCCCGCAGCCGCAGCTCGGCCTGCGAGACCTGCCGGATCTCGCCGGAAAGCCCGACCTCGCCGAAATAGACGGCGTCCGGGTCCGTCGGCCGGTCCGTGATGGCGGAGACCAGGGCCGCCGCCACCGCCATGTCCGCCGCGGGCTCGTTGATGCGCAGGCCGCCGGCGATGTTCAGGTAGACGTCCGCCTGCGCGAAGGTGAGGTTGCAGCGCGCCTCCAGCACCGCCAGCAGCATGGAGAGCCGCCCGCCCTCCCAGCCCACGACCTGGCGCCTGGGACTGCCGCCATTGCTGGGCGAGAGCAGGGCCTGCACCTCCACCAGCACGGGCCGCGAGCCCTCCATCCCCGCGAAGACGGCGCTGCCCGAGATGTTGCCCCGGCGTTCGGCGAGGAAGAGAGCCGAGGGGTTGGTGACCTCGACCAGCCCGCCCTCGGTCATCTCGAAGACGCCGATCTCGTCGGTGGCGCCGAAGCGGTTCTTGGTGGCGCGCAGGATGCGGAACTGGTGGCCCCGGTCGCCCTCGAAGTAGAGCGTGGCGTCGACCATGTGCTCCAGCACGCGTGGGCCGGCGAGCGTGCCCTCCTTCGTTACATGGCCGACCAGAACCAGCGCGAAGCCGCGCGCCTTGGCGCAGCGGATCAGCTCGAAGGCGCAGGTGCGGACCTGGGCGACGGTGCCGGGCGCCGAATCCAGCGCGTCGAGCCACATGGTCTGGATGGAATCGATGATGACGAGGGAGGCGTCCTTCTCGGCCTCGAGGCTCGCGATGATATCGCGGAGCGCGGAAGCCGCCGCCAGCGCCAGCGGCGCCTCAGCGAGGCCGAGGCGCCGCGCGCGCAGTCGCACTTGGGCCACCGCCTCCTCGCCCGAGATGTAGAGGACGCGCTTGCCCGCGCTCGACATGCGCGCGGCCGCCTGCAGGAGGATGGTGGACTTGCCGATGCCCGGGTCGCCGCCCACCAGCACGGCCGAGGCTGGGACGAAGCCGCCGCCCAGCACGCGATCCAGCTCGGCGATGCCCGTCAGGTGGCGCGGAGGCGGCGCGGATTCTCCGGCCAGCCCCACCAGCTCGATCCCGCGCCCGGGGGGCGCCTTGCCGGCGGGGCCGGGCCCGCGCGGGCCCACCGCTTCCTCGGTGAGGGTGTTCCATTCGCCGCAGGCGTCGCAGCGCCCCTGCCATTTGGGGAAATCGGCCCCGCAGGACTGGCAGACGAAGCGGGTGCGATCCTTGGCCATGAACAGAACGTATCAAGAACACAAGCCGCGCCGCAAGGGCGGGGAACGATAGGTTACGTCTATCGTGTCGTCTCGTTTCTTGGATTGGAGCCTATCGTCGGGCGCCGTTAGTTTTTCCTCATCGGACAGAACCGATCAACCCGATGGAAAGGAACCTCTGAGATGAAGACCTTCATGATGGCCACCGCGATCGCCGCCGCCACCCTGGGCATGACGGCCCTGCCCATGCGCGACGCCGCCGCACAAACCGCCCCCGCCAGCTACTGCCACAACCGCATCCAGGCTGTGAGCTTCTACGGCTCCGTGGCCAGCGACGGCCGTACCAGCACGGTGTCCTACTACGTGATCCTGCAGAACCGGACGGGCGAGCCGGTGCATTTCGCGGTGGCCTTCAACGCCACCCAGGCCCAGAACCGCCCTAACGGCACCATGTTCAGCACGCTGGGTCCCTGGGGCAACTCAGGCCCAATTTTGCTGGGCATCGATCGCTTCAACAACCCGAGCGGCTCTGGCGCGTTGAGCAATGTGTACGACCTGCCGCCCGCCACCCAGGTGGTGTGCCGCTAGGCCAAGAAAGAACTGCCGCCGCGCTGCCTCCCCCAACCCTGGCGCGGCGGACTTTGCCCCGGCGGGGTTCCCCCCACTCCCCGCCCCGCCGGGGCTCTTTCCCATCCCGAATTTATTTGCGAACGCGCGCCACCGGGGCGCGCGCTTTGCCGCATGGCTGCGGCCAGGCCGTCCGGCCTCTCCGGGGGCTTGTCACGATCGTTACTTGCCGACAGGGTCCAGAACGCCCCAGAAGAGCAACGGCTCCCAAAGGCCCCCAGAGGCATTATATGAAACGAACTGATATTTCTGTTGCCGCCGCCATGGAGCAGGGGTCGAACAACTTTGACTTGATACGGCTTATCGCGGCACTGACCGTGCTGATCAGCCATAGCTTCTCCCTTATTTCATCTCCGCATGAACCCTTCATTCGTTACCTGGGCAATTACGACAGTGGCGGCGGCCTTGCCGTCTCAATTTTCTTCTTCATCAGCGGGTTCCTTATATACCGCTCATCTGAGCGGCATAATATGGCCACCTATATGAAATCTCGCGCCCTGCGAATTATGCCAGGGTTACTGGTCTGCCTCATATTTACAACATTTATTGTAGGACCAATTTTTACAAATCTAAGCTTGGGAAATTATTTCACCAATTCGGAAACCCATAACCATCTTCTAGGCTTTTTTGTTTTTAATATTACGACCACACTACCCGGCGTTTTTTCTAATTTACCGATTCCCGCCGTTAATGGAAGCCTCTGGACACTGCCGATTGAGGCGACGTTCTATTTGTTGTTTCCCGTTTTTCTTTCTTTAGGTCTTATCAACGGGAGAACTCTGCTGTTGTGCGCTATTTTAGCGATAGGCTCTTACGTCGTCTTGCCCGCCTATTTGCCGCCAGAATTTGGCGTGCTTAGGTCCATACAATTTTTCCCCGCCTTAAGAATGTTTTGCTTTTTCACGATGGGCGCATGCTATTGGGAATTTCGCGACCGAATTAAACTTAGCGCAGGAACAGTGGCGTGCTTCGCGATTCTTCTCTATCTCGGAATATACAGCCCGGCCAAGTTCATCATTTACGTGCTCAGCGTGGGATATTTGGTCATGTACTTTGGCTTGGCTTTTCCCATCAAATTTGCGTTGGGACAAAGGGTGGGTGATATCTCTTACGGAACCTATCTGTATGCTTTCCCGGTACAGCAGGCTGTCATTACTGTGTTCGGGGCATCGATCGGCGCCCTCGGAGTTTCCGCCATCGCCGCTCCTATTGCCATGGGCTTGGGGTATCTCTCCTGGCGCTTCGTGGAGAAGCCTTTTCTCCAAATCCGGCACGCCATTCCCTCCTATGATAACGATTGGAACCGCGTGCGATAATAATTGCCCCGGGCATCGGTCCCGTACCCCTGCCCGAACCTGGGCCGAAGGTGCGGGCGCGGGCTTCTCTTTTTTCAGCATGCCTCCTGATAACGAGGTGCGAGAGATGTATATGCACAGTATGCACCGCGAGGCTCTCCGCACCCAGGATGTCGAATCGGCCTGCACCGCCATCAGTGCCGATTGCCTGGCTTTCGCCGCGCGCCGGGCGGCAAATCTGATTTCACGTGTCTATGCCCTCCACCTCTCGCCGTCGGGGCTGGAGCCTTCGCAGTTCCTCATCCTGAACGTCGTGGCCTCCCACAGCACGGGCTCCGCGCGCGAGTTGGCGGACCGTCTGGGCATCGAGCGGTCGACCCTGACGCGAAACCTCGCGCGGCTGCTGGAGGGTGGGCTGCTCGTCTCAGCACCCGGCGAGGGACGGCGCATCACCTATCGCCTGACGCCCGCCGGACGGGAGAAGCTGGCCGAAGCCCTCCCTCTCTGGGCCGCGGCGCAGGCGGCCGTGACCGCCAGGCTTCGCCCGGGCGTGGCCGAGGCAGCGCGGGATTCGCTCGATGAGCTGCACGGTGCCGCCGCCGAGCTGATCGACAAGGCGCCGGCCTAGCCTTCCCGCAGCGCGGCCCCGGCCGCGAGAGGCGCCAGCGGCGCGGCAAGGGCCAGCAGCGCGGCCTCCAGCAACAGATAGGGCTGCGCCGCCATCCCCTCCGCCGCCGCCGAGATCGCGGCGGCGCCGAAGATGATGGCGGGAATGCCCAACGGCAGCACGAGCAGCGGCAGCAGCACGCCGCCGCGCCGCGCGCCCAGCGTCAGCGCCGCGCCCGCCGTGCCCAGCAGGGAGAGAAAGGCCGAGCCCAGCGCCAGCGCCGCCACCGCCACGCCCCAGGCCTCCACGGGCAGGTTCAGCAACGCGGCCGCCACGGGCGTCGCGGCCATGAGCGGAACGCCCGTGGTGATCCAGTGCGCCAGCGCCTTCACCGCCGCGATCGCCGCAGGGTGCAGGCCGCTCAGCAGCAATTGATCCAGAGAACCATCCTCGGCCTCCGCGCCGAAGAGACGATCGAGCGGCAGCAGCGCCGCCAGCAGCGCGGCGGCCAGCATCGCGCCGGGCGCGAGCTGCGAGAGCAGCTCCGGCGAAGGCCCCGTGCCGAAGGGGAACAGCGCGGTCACCAGCACGAAGAACATCACGGCGGAAAGCGTGTCCGCCGGATGGCGCAGGGCCAGGCGCAGCTCGCGCCGGAGAAGGGCGATCACAGGCGCAGTTCCCGGCTGTCCGGCAGCGGCAGCGGCAGATGCGTCGCCGCGATCACCATGCCCCCGGCCGCGCGATGCGCGGCGAAGAGCGGCGCGAGACGCGCGACGGAATCCACGTCCAGCCCGACGCTGGGCTCATCCAGCAGCCAGAGGCGCGAGGTGCCCAGCAGCAGCCGCGCCAGCGCGACTCGGCGGCGCTGGCCCGCGGAGAGCACCCGCGCAGGCAGCTCCGCGAGCGGGAGCACACCCAAGGCATCGAGCGCGGCCATGACATCGCCGCCATGCAGCCCTGCCGACAAAGCGAGATTCTCGGCCACGGAGAACGAGGGCTTCAGGGCATCCTGGTGGCCGAGGTAGCGCAGGCGCGCGCCATGCGCCGGCAGATCGGCCAGCGCGTCCTCGCCGTTCCACAACAGCTTTCCGGCCTCCGCACGAAGCAGACCGGCGACGACACGAAGCAATGACGACTTCCCGGCGCCATTCGCGCCGGTCAGCAGCAGCGCCTCGCCGGGCTTTATTGCGAATGAGACGCAATTGAATACGAGCCGCTCCCCGCGCCAGCAGCCGAGTTCTTGCGCTTCGAGCAGCGTCACCTCCATGGACCGTCAACCGGCGTCATGCTTAAAATCGCGCCGAAAAAATATGAGGACGTATTCCAGATGCGGATGATCGGGCAGGACACTCTCAAGGTCGGCCGGACGCTTTCGGTGGATGGGAAGACGTATCACTATTTCAGCCTGCCCGAGGCTGCCAAGCAGATCGGCGACATCTCGCGGCTCCCCTTCTCGCTCAAGGTCCTGCTGGAGAACGTGCTGCGCTTCGAGGATGGTCGCAGCTACACCGTGGACGACGCCAAGGCCATCGCCGACTGGGTGAAGGAAGGCCGCAGCGATAAGGAAGTCCCCTTCAAGCCGTCGCGCATCCTGCTGCAGGACTTCACGGGCGTTCCCGCCGTCGTCGACCTCGCCGCCATGCGCGACGCGCTGCTCGGCCTCGGCGGCGATCCGCGCAAGGTGAACCCGCTGGTGCCGGTCGATCTCGTCATCGACCATTCGGTGATGGTGGATGTCTCCGGCACCGCCTCCGCGCTGCAGAAGAACGTGGACATCGAGTTCGAGCGCAATGGCGAGCGCTACGAGTTCCTGCGCTGGGGCCAGGAAGCCTTCAACAACTTCCGCGTCGTGCCGCCGGGCACCGGCATCTGCCACCAGGTGAACCTGGAATATCTCGGCCAGGTGGTTTGGACCGCGACCGACATCGGCAACACCTACGTCTATCCCGACAGCTGCTACGGCACCGACAGCCACACCACGATGATCAACGGCCTGGGCGTGCTCGGCTGGGGCGTCGGCGGCATCGAGGCCGAGGCCGCGATGCTCGGCCAGCCCATCGCCATGCTCATCCCCGACGTCATCGGCTTCAAGCTCAGCGGCAAGCTGCGCGAGGGCGTGACGGCGACGGACATGGTGCTCACCGTCACGCAGATGCTTCGTAAGAAGGGCGTCGTCGGCAAGTTCGTCGAGTTCTTCGGCCCCGGCCTCTCCAGCATGGCGCTGGCCGACCGCGCGACCATCGCGAACATGGCCCCCGAATACGGCGCGACCTGCGGCTTCTTCCCGGTCGACGAAGTGACCATGGGCTACCTGCGCCTCTCCGGCCGCGACGAGCACCGGATCAACCTCGTGCGCGAGTACTGCAAGGCGCAGGGCATGTGGCGCGAGGACGGCATGGCCGACCCCGTCTTCACCGACACGCTCGAGCTCGACCTCTCCACCGTCGAGCCCTCGATGGCCGGTCCGAAGCGCCCGCAGGACCGCGTGGCCCTGGGCTCCGTCGGCTCCTCCTTCGCCAAGGATCTCGCGGCGGGCACCATGGGCGTGCCGGGCGACGAGGCGAACAAGCGCGCGCCGGTCGAGGGCGCGCCCTATGACCTCGGCCACGGCGATGTCGTCATCGCCGCCATCACCTCCTGCACCAACACCTCGAACCCCTACGTGCTGGTCGCCGCCGGCCTCGTGGCGCGCAAGGCGCGGGCCAAGGGCCTCACGCCGAAGCCCTGGGTGAAGACCTCGCTGGCGCCGGGATCGCAGGTCGTCACCGACTACCTGAACGCCTCCGGCCTCACGGCCGATCTCGACGCGATGGGCTTCCAGACGGTCGGCTACGGCTGCACCACCTGCATCGGCAATTCCGGACCTCTGCCGGACGCCATGGTCGACGCGATCGAGGGCAACAAGCTCGTCGTCGCCGGCGTGCTCTCGGGCAACCGCAACTTCGAGGGCCGCGTCCACGCCAATGTCCGCGCGAACTACCTCGCCTCCCCGCCGCTCGTCGTCGCCTATGCGCTGGCGGGCACGGTGAAACTCGACCTGCAGCATGAGCCGATCGGCATCGGCAGCGACGGCAAGCCCGTCATGCTGCTCGACATCTGGCCGACGCAGGATGAGGTCAACGAGACCGTCCAGTCCGTGCTCACGCGCCAGATGTTCCAGTCGCGCTACTCCGACGTGTTCAAGGGCCCGCAGCAGTGGCAGGCCATCCGCGTCGATGCGGGCAGCGACACCTATCGCTGGAACTCGGGCTCCACCTACGTGCAGAATCCGCCCTATTTCGAGGGCATGAGCATGGAGGTGAAGCCGCTCGCCTCCGTCCATGGCGCGCGCGTGCTTGGCCTGCTCGGCGACAGCATCACGACCGACCACATCTCGCCCGCGGGCAACATCCGCAAGACGAGCCCGGCCGGCGAATACCTGCTGGAGCACCAGGTGCGGCCGCTGGACTTCAACAGCTACGGCGCCCGCCGCGGCAACCACGAAGTCATGATGCGCGGCACCTTCGCCAATATCCGCATCAAGAACGAGATGGTGCCCGGCATCGAGGGTGGCATCAGCAAGCACTACCCCTCGGGCGACGTGGCGCCGATCTACGACGTCGCCATGCGCTACAAGGCCGAGGGCGTGCCGCTGGTGGTCTTCGGCGGCAAGGAATACGGCACCGGCTCCTCGCGCGACTGGGCGGCCAAGGGCACCTTCCTGCTGGGCGTAAAGGCCGTCATCGCCGAGAGCTTCGAGCGTATCCACCGCTCCAACCTCGTGGGCATGGGCGTGCTGCCGCTGGTCTTCAAGGAAGGCGAGAACCGCAACACGCTCTCGCTGCGCGGCGACGAGGTGGTGGACATCATCGGCATCGAGAACCTGAAGCCCCGCATGATGCTGGAGCTTCGCATCACACGCGCCGATGGCCATGTAGTGACGACCGAGGTGCTGTGCCGCGTCGATACGGCCGACGAGGTCGAGTACTACAAGAATGGCGGCATCCTGCATTACGTGCTGCGCGGCATGGCCCGCGCGGCCTGATGTGATGATGCCGCGTTCCGCCGCGCTTCTCGCCGCGCTGTTCCTCGCGGGCTGCGCGGCGGAGCCCGCACGGAACGCGAACCTGCCGGCGATCGGCGTCGCCTTCCAATGGACGGCGGCCGATGGCTGCTCCCAGCGTTCCCCGGCGCTGAGCATCCAGGGCCTGCCGCCCGGCACCGCGCGGGTGACGGTTCGGATGACGGACCTCGATCTTCCTTCCTCCACGCATGGCGGCGGCGATGTCTTCGTGCCGCCTACGGGGCAGATCGCGGCCGGCACGCTGCCCGGCTATGCCGGGCCCTGCCCACCGACGGGCGAGATCCATTCCTACCGCATCACCGTCGACGCCCTGGATGCGAGCAACCGCGTCATCGGCACGGGCCAGGCGACGCGGCGCTTTCCGCCGACCTAGGCCGGCTTACCGTGCCGGCGCCGCCGGCGTGCCGACGCCCGCGCGATACGGATAGCGCGCGAAGATCGCGGCGACCGAGCTATCGATGCGCTCCTGCGGGTAGGTGCGGTCGCGCTCGGTGACCTGCGCCACCGCGACGCCCTCCCAGACCAGCGCGTCGCGCCGGCGATCCACCAGGTCGATGTTGATCGTGCCCTCGGTGTACTGGTCCACGAAGGGCCCGCTGCCGAAGGCGTAGCCGGGCCAGACCGCGTAGCCGCGATAGCCGTAATAGGCCATCGGCGGGGCGAAGGCCGGGCCGGGCGAAACCTGGATTCGCTCCTGCAGGCGGCCGTGGAAGTTCACCAGAAGGTCGGGGGCGGTGGCGGAATAGACGTAGCCGCGCGACGTCATCTCTCGCTCGGCCGCGGCCTTGAGGCGGTCCGTCGTCAGCGTGGTGTAGCCGGAGCGGTCTGTGCCCAGCGGGCTCGCCCAGCCGAAGGTGCGGTAGGCGGCGAAATTGGCGTTCCGGTCGTAATCCACGCGCACCTCGGGGCCGACGGCGCAGGCCGAAAGCGCGGCGAGAGGGGCGAGAAGGACAAGGCGGCGCAGCATGGGGCGTTTCCTTTAAAGGGCCTCACGCTATTGCGAACCGCTCGCAAATTCAACGTGAAGACTTGCCGCGGTGTTGCGCCGCCGTCACCATCCGCGCAGCAGGGAGAAGCGCATGACCCACCTCAACATCGGCAGCCTCATCTTCGACGAGCTGGATCAGGTCGATCTGACCGGGCCGCATGAGGTGCTCTCCCGCCTGCCGGATTCCACCTATGCGATCTACGGCAAGAGCCTCACGCCCGCGCGCGACATGAAGGGCCTGCGCATCCTGCCCGATGCGACGCTGGCCGATGCGCCGCAACTCGACGTGCTGCACATCCCCGGCGGCTTCGGCGTGGACGCACAGATGCAGGATGCGGAGACGCTGGAGTGGATCCGCCGCCAGGCGGAGGGCGCGCAGGCCGTGCTGACCGTCTGCACCGGCGCGCTGCTGCTGGGCGCGACGGGCCTGCTGCGCGGACGCCGCGCCACCACCCATTGGGCGAGCCATCACATCCTGCCGGCCTTCGGCGCGCTGCCCGTGCAGGCGCGGGTGGTGGAGGACGGGAAGTACGTGACCGCGGCGGGCGTCACCTCGGGCTTCGACGGCGCGCTGCACCTCGCGGCGAAGCTGCGGGGCCAGGCGGCGGCCGAGGGCATCCAGCTCTACATGCAGTACGACCCGAAGCCGCCCTTCAGCGCCGGCACGCCCGAGAGCGCGCCCGCCGAGATCGTGCAATCCACCCGCGCCGCCATGGCGCCCGTCATCGCCCGCCGCGAGGAGGCGGTGCGGCGGATCGCCGCAGCCTTCACCTGACCATCGGCACCAGGCTCAGCACCAGCAGCGCCGCCATCGACCAGTTGAAGGCGCGCAGGCGGATGCCATCGCCTAGCACCCGCCGCGCCGCCTGGCCCAGCCACGCCCAGAACAGCAGGCACGGCAGGCACACCACCGCGAAAACGGCCGCGATGGTCATGGCCTGGGGCAGGATGGGCTCGCCCGGCGTGGTGAAGGCGGGCAGGACGGCGAGGACGATCATCCAGGCCTTCGGGTTCACCCACTGGAAGGCGGCCGCCCCCAGGAAGCCCAGCGGCGGCGCCGGCTTGGCCTCGCCCGGCGGCGGGGCGGAGGCGATCTTCCAGGCGAGCCACAACAGCCAGCCGATGCCCGCGACCTGCATGGCCCGGTGCAGCCAGGGATAGCTCTCGAAGGGCATGCCGAGGCCGAGCGCGACCACGAGGAACATCGCCGGAAAGCCCAGGGTGATGCCCAGCATATGCGGCAATACCGGCCGGATCCCCACCTGCGCCGCGGAGGCCGCGACCATCAGCACATTCGGCCCCGGCGTGGCGGAGGTCGCGAAGGCGAAGCCGATGAGGGTGAGGAGGTACTCCATGGAGGGAGCGTCCAAGGAGGCGGGCATTACGTCAAATACACTGACGTAATGGCAGGGCCGCGCCGGGCGCGGGCACATGAAAAAGGGGGCCTCGCGGCCCCCTTTCCGTCTCGTGGGCCGGAGCCCCCGATCTTATTCGCGCGTGGCGGCGCCCAGCTCGGCGACCAGCTCGTCCTCGAGGGTGATCTCCTCCTCGCGGGCGATCTCCTCGCCACGGGCCTGCTTCTCCGCCTCTTCCTGGCTGCGAGCCACGTTGACGATCACGGGCAGCAGCACCTCGGGGTGCAGCTCGACGCGGACGGTCGTAAGACCGAGCGTCTTGATCGGCGCGTCCAGCAGCACCTGGGAGCGGTTCACCGTCAGGCCGGCGTCCGTGCAGCCATCGGCGATGTCGCGCGCGGAGACGGAGCCGTAGAGGCCACCACTCTCGCCGGCGGAGCGGATCAGGACGACCGTCAGGCCCTCCATGCGCTCGGCCACGCGCTCGGCCTCCTCGCGCCGCTTGAGGTTCTGCGCCTCGAGCTGCGCGCGGTCCTGCTCGAACCGGGCGAGGTTGGCCTTGGTGGCGCGGATCGCCTTGCCACCGGGGAGAAGGTAGTTGCGCGCGTAGCCAGGCTTCACCTTCACGAGCTCGCCCATCTGGCCGAGCTTGTCTACGCGCTGCATCAGGATGAGTTCAATCATGACACGCCTCAGATCAGGTTTGGGGCGGCATGGACTGCCGCCGGTATTGGTCGAAGAGGCCCACGCCGACCATCAGCGGAGCCATCACTTGCAGGAACAGGAGCATCAGCACGTAGAAGCCGGCCAGAAAGGCGACGCGCCCGGCCCGCCCGCGCAGCCGGCGATGCACGCCGAACACGCCAAGCAGGAAGACCGGCACCAGCAGCAGCAGCAGCGAGGACAGCGCGACCGCGCCCCCCGCGATGGCCCAGAAGGCCAGCGCCGCCGCCGGCAGCGGCAGGTACCAGGACGGCAGCCGCACACCCTCGAGCGAGGGGGTGGGCAGCAGCGCCAGGCCGCGCCGCGCGAGCAGAAGCTGCGCCGCGATGCCGTTGCCGAGCATGAGCAGCGCCACCCAGAAGCCGGCCGCAGCCGCCTTCACCTGGGTGATCTGCGCCACCATGCCGTCGGGCAGGTCCATGCCCATCCGGCGCAGGCCGCTCTCGACCGCCAGCCGCATCTCGTCCTCGAGGTCGGGGACGAAGAGGGCCAGCATCACCAGCACCACCACCGGCCAGAGACCGAGCAGCGCGAGCGGGAGCGAAAGCTCCATCCGCCCAGGCTGCATGGCGGTCGCCACCAGCAGAAGCGCCGGCACGCCGAGCATGGCCAGGTGGATCGCCACCCCCGCCGTGGAGACGCTGATCGCCAGCGCCACGGTGGAGACCACGACCGCGCCCAGAATGGCACGTACGCCGAAGCCGAAGCCCGCCGCGAAGAGCGGCAGCGGCGAGAGCCACAGCAACAGCCCGCCGAGCGGGAAGCCGCGCATCGCCGCGAGGGCGAGCAGCGCCGAGCCCAGCCCCGCGGCACCCGCCGCGAGGGCCGCAGGATGGCTGAAGAGCCCTCCCTGACCCGATGTCTGACTCACCCCGGACACTCCTGAATCAGTCGTTGATCACGTAGGGCAGCAGGGCCAGGAAGCGGGCGCGCTTGATGGCGTTCGCCAGCTCGCGCTGCTTCTTGCCGCTGACGGCCGTGATGCGGGACGGGACGATCTTGCCGCGCTCCGAGAGGAAGCGGGACAGGAGGCGCACGTCCTTGTAGTCGATCTTCGGCGCGTTCGGGCCGGAGAAGGGGCAGGACTTCCGGCGGCGGTAGAACGGGCGGCGGGCGCCCACGGCAGCGCGGCGGTTGGCGATGTTGGGTTCGGCGGTCTCGCTCATCGGCTCAGATCTCGTCGTTCATGTTGACGTCCATCTCGTCGCGCGGACGAGCACGGAACTCTTCACGGTCGTCGCGACCGCCGGTGCGGCCCGAGCTGAAGCGGCCAGCGGGCTTGGGCCCACGGAAGCCACGGTCGCGATCCTCGCCACGCTTGGCCAGGATGGCCGAGGGGCCTTCCTCGATCGCTTCGATCCGCAGCGTCATCTCGCGCAGCACGTCCTCGTGCAGGCCGAGCTGGCGCTCGACTTCCTGCATGGCGGCGGCGGGGGCGTTGATGCCGAGGAGCATGTAGTGCCCCTTGCGGTTCTTCTTGACCTTGTAGGCGAGGCCGCGGAGGCCCCAGTACTCGCGCTTCTGGACTTCGCCGCCCTGCTCGCCAAGCGTCGTCGCGATGTGATCCGCGATCGCCTCGACCTGCTGCTGGGTGACATCGTTCCGCGCGATGAACACGCATTCGTACAGTGGCATGTGAACTCCCTATGGCTGCTCAGCCCTGGCCCCGGGGATCGGTGCGCGCAAACGGGCATAGCCGCGGGCGTGCCAACGCCGGCGGCAGGGTCGGGGGCGTTAACCATGGCGGGCCCGGCGGGTCAATGGAGTTTTTGGTGCCCTCAGCGCCGAGCGCGGCCGGCTTCACCGGTGCAGCATTGATTCTGCTGGGAATCTACCGCGCGGCGCTCCGGGCCATGGCGAGCACGACCTGGCGCGCGATCACCTCGTCCGGCAGGCCCGTCGTCTTGGTCTGGCGCTCCGCGCGGAGCAGGGCCGCGCCCAGCGCCTCCAGCCGGGCGGGCGACCATCGCTGCAGCGCCCGCTCCGTGGCCGACTTCGCCTTCCAGAAGACCGGCGGCCGAAGCGCGCCTATCGCATCCGCCGGCGAGCTGCCGGACGCCACATCCAGCGCCGCGCGATGCAGCCGCTGCACATGCCGCAGCGCCGCCCTCAGCACCTGGACCGGATTGGCGCCCTCGGCGAAGGCCTTGGCGATGGCCCGGTCCGCCACCGAAACCTCGCCCAGCGTCGCGGCCAGCAGCGCCTCGTCGAGGTCCAGCATGCTGCCGTCGCCGAGGAGCTCCATCGCCTGCTCCCCGGTGATGCGCTCGCCGGGCTCGGCATGCAGGGCCAGGATCTCCAGGGAGCGGCGCATGGCCAAGCGGTCCTCGCCCGCGCGCTCGGCCAGCCAGTCGATGGCCGAGGGCTCGGCCTGCGCGCCCAGCTCGCCCAGGATGCGCGCGATCGAGGCCGTGAGGTCGCGCCCCCGCTCGGCATAGCATTCGATAACCTGGCCGCGGGCATGGGCGGCGACCAGCGTCCGGACCTTGGACTTGCCGGTGAGCCCCGTCCCCTCGACGATCACGAGCCCGGGCCCCGGTCCTTCCAGCGCCTGGCGCATCGGCTCGGACCAGGCATCGCGCGCCTCGCGCAGGCGGATGGCGACGCGCCCGCCGGTGAGCGGCACGGAAGCCGCCTCCCCCGCGAGCGAGCCTGGGTCCTTCGCGGCCTCGCGCCCCGGCTCCACGATGCGGATGGGATCGTCCCCGGCGACAGCACGCACCAGCTGGCCGGCACGCTCATTCACCAGGCCCGCGTCGTCGCCGATCAGCAGGACCACCCGGCAATCCTCGGGCGGGGAGGCCAGGAACGCCGTGAGGCGCTTCGGGTCGAGCTTCGCGGCCAAGCCGCGTCAGCCCTGCCCGCTGCGCCGGCGCAGCCCCGCCGCCACGGCGAGCACCACGCGCTCACTGAGTTCGTCGATGACGCGGCGCTCCATGGCATCGCGCGAGGAGTCGGCGGCGAAGAACTGCAGGTCGGGAATGTTGAAGGAGTCGAGCGTGCGGGCCGCGCCGCGATCCACCACCTCCGGCGGGACGGCGGCCGTGGAGAGAATCCAGTTGGCCGTCGCCAGCTGGCGCACGCGGGTGGGCGTGCCGTCGCGGCGGTAGCCCAGAACCTCGACCGCGAAGTTGAAGGTGACGGCGAGGTCGTAGCGCGCCGGCGTGCCTGGCCGCAGCCCTTCCAACTGCCGCTGCAGAGCGCGCCGCATGAGCTGGCCGTTGCGATCGTTGATCGGTCCGACCCTGACGGAGGCGAGCTGCGCCGTGAGGCTGGGCGACTGGCCGGCGACGGCCACGCTGTTGCGCTCGCCATCCGGCGCATAGACCGGCTGGAAGCCGCAGGCGCCGAGCAGCCCGGCGCCACCGCTCAGGAAAAGGGCGCGCCTAGACCACAAAATTGACCACCCGGCCCTTCACGTGGATGCGCTTCTTGATCGGCTTGCCGCCGAGCGCGCGCTGCACGTTCTCATCCGCCTCGGCCGCCGCGAAGACCTCCTCGTCCGTCGCATCGACCGAGACCTCGATCGTGCCGCGCAGCTTGCCCAGCACCTGCACGGCCAGCGTCACGCTGTCCGCGCGCAGCATCGCCGGGTCGGCCTCGGGCCAGGGCAGGTTGGCGACCAGCCCTTCGCCGGGGCGCAGCGTGGACCACAGCTCCTCCGCCAGATGCGGCATCATGGGCGAGAAGAGGCGCAGCATCGTCTCCAGCGCCTCGCGCCGTGCCGCCAGCGGGGCCGCGGAGGCATCGGCGATGGCATTGGCCAGCTCATGCGTCTTGGCGACGGCGACGTTGAAGGAGAAATCCTCCAGCGCCTCGGTCACCGCCGCGATGGCGCGGTGCGTGGCCTGCAGCAGCTTCTTGCCGGCCGCCGCATCGGGCTTGTCGGCCTCGGTCAGGTTCTGCGCCAGGCGCCAGACTCGGTGGATGAAACGGCTGGCGCCGGCCACGCCGGCTTCCGACCACTCCATGTCCCGCTCGGGCGGGTTGTCGCTCAGGATGAACCAGCGCGCGGTATCGGCGCCGTAGCGCGCGATGATGGCGCCCGGATCCACCGTGTTGCGCTTGGACTTGGACATGGACTCGACGCGGCCCACCGTCACCGGCTCCTCGGTCCCGCGCACCACGGAGGTTCCGTCCGCGCGCTTCTCCACCTCCTCGGGGTAGAGCCAGCGGCCATCGGCGCCCTTGTAGCTCTCGTGCTGGACCATGCCCTGGGTGAAGAGGCCCGCGAAGGGCTCGTCCAGCTTCACATGGCCGGTCTCGCGCATGCCTCGCGTGAAGAAGCGGCTGTAGAGCAGGTGCAGAATCGCGTGCTCGATGCCGCCGATATACTGGTCCACCGGCAGCCAGGCATCGACCGCCGCATGCGTCACCGGCTCATCGGCGTGCGGCGAGCAGAAGCGCGCGAAGTACCAGGAGCTGTCGACGAATGTGTCGAAGGTGTCCGTCTCGCGCCGCGCCGCCTTGCCGCAGGAGGGGCAGGCGACATGCTTCCAGGTCGGGTGGTGGTCCAGCGGATTGCCGGGACGCGAGAAGTCCACATCCTTCGGGAGCACGACGGGCAGCTGATCCCGCGGGACGGGCACGGCGCCGCAATCGTCGCAATGGATCACCGGAATGGGGCAGCCCCAGTAGCGCTGGCGGGAGACGCCCCAGTCGCGCAGGCGCCAGTTGGTGACGCCCTGGCCGCGGCCCATCTCCTCGATCTTCGCGATGGCAACGCGCTTCGCTTCCGCGACAGGCAGGCCGTCGAGGAATTGCGAGTTGAAGAGGGTGCCATCCTCGGTGAAGGCCTCGGCACCGATGGTGAAGGTGGCGGGATCCGCGCCCGGCGGCAGGACGACGGGCACGACGGGCAGGCCGTACTTGCGCGCGAAGTCCAGGTCGCGCTGGTCGCCGCTGGGGCAGCCGAAGATTGCGCCCGTCCCGTATTCCATGAGCACGAAGTTCGCGATCCACACCGGGTACTCGGCCCCGGTGAAGGGGTGCTTCACCTTGAAGCCGGTGTCGAAGCCCCGCTTCTCGGCCTGCTCGATCACGGCCTCGCTGGTGCCCTGGCTGCGGCACTCGGCGACGAAGGCCGCGGCCTGGGGATTGCGCGCGGCGGCCGCCGCCGCCAGCGGATGCTCGGCCGCGACAGCGAGGAAGGACATGCCGAAGAGCGTGTCGGGGCGCGTGGTGAACACCTCCACTTCCGACTCGCCGTCGACGGGCTGCGCCAGCTCGAAGCGCACGCGCGCGCCCTCGCTGCGACCGATCCAGTTGGCCTGCATGAGGCGCACGCGCTCGGGCCAGCGGTCCAGCGTGTCGAGGCTGGCCAGCAGGTCGGGCGCGAATTTGGTGATGGAGAAGAACCACTGGCTGAGCAGCTTCTTCTCGACCGGCGCGCCGGATCGCCAGCCCTTGCCGTCGATCACCTGCTCATTGGCGAGCACGGTGCCGTCGACCGGGTCCCAATTGACCCAGCTCTCCTTCCGCTCGACCAGGCCATCGGCCAGGAAGTCGAGGAAAAGCTTCTGCTGCTGGCCGTAGTACTCAGGGTCGCAGGTCGCGAACTCACGCGCCCATTCGATGGAGAGACCCATGCGCTTCAACTCTTCGCGCATGTTGGCGATGTTCTGGTAGGTCCAGGCCGCGGGATGCGTGCCGCGCTCGCGCGCGGCGTTCTCGGCCGGAAGGCCGAAGGCGTCCCAGCCCATGGGGTGCATCACCAGATGGCCGCGCGCGCGCTTGTATCGGGCGACCACGTCGCCCAGCGTGTAGTTGCGCACATGCCCCATGTGGATCTTGCCCGAGGGGTACGGAAACATCTCGAGCACATAGTACTTCTTCGTGCCGGCCGGCGGCACGTCGGGGACGGCGAAGCAGGCGGCGGCGTCCCAGCGCTGCTGCCAGAGCGGCTCGGCGGTGGCGAAGTCGTAACGGTCGGCCGCTGTATTCGCGACGACAGGGGGCTGAGGCGTATCGGGCATGGCTGACTGCATAGAGCCGGCCCGCCCACACCTCAAGCCGTCAGCGGCCGGCGGATTGGCTCCGCAGCTCGCGCGCGCGGGCGAGGACGCGGTCCTCGAGCTCGGAATTGGTGGAGGTGGAGGCCGGAGCGTCCACCCAGGCATTGCCACGGGACACCTGCCGGAAGACCTGCACGCGCACGCCGTCCGAGCGGAGTTGGCGGCCGATCACATAGGCGGTGGCCTTGAAGCGCTCGCCCTCGGCCTGCGGGGGCGTGTACCAATCGGTGATGATGACGCCGCCGAACGGGTCGGCGCTGGCCAGCGGCATGAAGGACAGGGTGTCGAGCGTGGCGCGCCAGAGATAGGCGTTCACCGTCATGCCGCCGCCGCCCGCATTGGCACCCGTTCCGCCGTTCTGCGCCTCTCGCGACCGGTCCACGCCGAACACTACGATACCGGAGGAGGAGCTGGCGCCGGTCTGCCGCAGCGCGAGCTCACGCGCATTGTCGGTGCCGTATTCGTCGTTTCGGACCTGACGGCCGCCAGAGCAGGCCGAGAGCAGGGTCAGACCGAGGCTGAGCGCGAGAATCGAGCGGCTGGCGTTTGTCATGGCTGCGCTTCTAGGCAAGCCCCGCGCAAAAGAAAAGAGGCGAAGGGTTACCCCTTCGCCTCCAATTCTTCACGAAACGTGACTGGCTATTAGAAGGCCAGGCGCGTGCCGAGGATGAACACGTCGCTGAACGCGCGGCTCTGGATGCCCGGGCGGACCGGGTCGAGGTCGCGGCCCTGCTCACGCACCGAGTAGTGAACCCACTCGGCGATCAGGTCCATGCCGGGGGCCAGGCGGTAGTTCGCACCGACCGAAACACCCCAACGGCGCATCATGGCGCAGTTGTTGGAGACGTTGACGTTCGCCGTCGCGCGGCAGCCGACCGACGTGACCGCCGTGCCCGCCGCGTTCTCCGAGTAGGTGTTCTTCGAGCCACCCTCGAAGAGGCCCGTCACGAAGTTCGAACCAATCGTGAAGGGACCGTAGGTGTACTGGGCGCCGATCGTCAGCTGCTCCGCCTGGCGGTCACCACGCATGGTGTTGCCCCAGAAGAAGTTATAGTCGCCCCAGGTGTAGTTCGCGCCGAGCGTGAAGCCATAAGCGCTCGCCTGCGCACCGACCTGCCAGATGTTCAGGCCGTTGAACACGCGCCACTGCGAGCCGTTCGCCGAGGCGAGGTCGCGGGCAGCGCCCGAACCGATGTAGCCGACCGTGGCGGCCAGGCCGACGCCGGCGTAGTTGCCGCGCCAACGGAGGGCAGCCTGCACCTCGTTGCGCTTCACAGCCTGCTCGGGACCCGCGGCGTAGATGCCGAAGTTACGAGCGCCAGAGAAGGCGTAAGCCGAGTCGCAGTAGCCCGAGCCGGAGTTGTTGGGGCAGCCCGTGTCCTCGCCGACGTTCGCGTTCGGAGCGTAGCTGGCGCCGAAGTCGAAGCCGAAGAACTGCGGGGACATGTAGATGATCTTGGAGGCGTCGCCGATGCCGCCCGGAGCGGTGACCGTACGGCCGCCGGCCTGACGGGTCACGAAGCTCTCCCAGGAGCCGTGCACGCCACCGGTACCGAAGCCCTGGACCCAGCCCGAGTTCATCAGGCCGCCCATGACACCGTCTTCGTCACCGAAGCGGACCTGACCGAAGCGGGCGTGCGCGATGAACGCGTACATCTCGTCAACCGCAACCGTCGTCTTGCCGGCCGAGGCGCGGCCGTTGACCACCTGGCGGCCTTCGAGGCCGTTGCTGTTCAGCGAGATGGTCGCACCGTAGGTGATGCCGTTCGCCAGCTTGCCGTTCACGATGACGTCGATGCCGGCGTCGGTCGAGATGTCGTGCTTGCCGAGGCGGGCGGTGTTCGCGCCGGCGACAGCGCCGGTCGGCGAGTTCCCCGGAATGCCTTCGGTGCCCGAGCCCACGTTCAGCGGCATGCCCGTACCCGTCACCGAGTTACGGCTGCTCTGCTGCGTGTAACCGTAGTAGGCACGGAAGTAACCGCCGATGCGGACGGTCGGCGCTTCCTGAGCGGAGGCCTCGGGCGCCATGACGGCAGCGCCCACGACCGCCGAGACGACTGCCGTCGTGCCCAGCAAAATCTTGCGCATGTTCAACTCTCCTCACGCGCCGGCCTCGACCGGCTTTGTTCCCCTGACCCTCCCCCCCCATCCCTGGGAGAGGCCGTGACCTCCGGTTACTCAGCAGGTCCGTAAGGACGCATCGCAACCGTATGTATCACCGAGCACATGCTGACTATGCGTTGCTGGATTGCGCGGCGGCAACCGGCTTCGGCATGGCGGCGCGACTTCCCTGAGACAGTGTGGCGCTTCCGCCACATCGGGCTGTCACCCCCAGGCGCCGATGGCCGCCCACCCCGCCAGGCGCCGCCGGGGCAGGCGCTTCGCCGATCGTGACGTCATTCCGCCGAGCGCCACGGCCTTCGCCCCGGAGGCCTTCGCCAGCGCCGCCCACCTATGCGGACCGAGGGCCGGGGCTCCCGGATGGCTCTCGGTGGGAAAGGCCGGCGAGACCAACACCGCATCCGCCCCCAGCCGCCGCGCCCGCGCGATCCCGTGCCGCCCATGTACCGCCACGGAAAGAAGGAAACCTCGCCGATTCAATAGGAAAGGCAGCAGATGCACTGTCCCCGCACGGTCCGGGACATGCAGGCCCGCGCCGATTCGCAGGGCCAGCCGGCCATCCCCGCTCACCACCGGCCGCAGCCCGAGCGCCCGGCAGCGCGCGGCAACGCGCCCCGCCAGCCGCGCCTCGATTCCCCGCAACAGCACGGCGGCCCCGCGCGGCAGGCGGCCCAGGAACGGCGTCGGGTCGGGCAGGCGCCGGGGGTCCGTGACCAGCCAGACACGGGGCACCGCCTGGCTGGCGCCGGGCCGGGCATTCCTTATTCTGGGGGACATGGATGACATCGGTGCAAACCTCGCCCGGATTCGCGAGAGAATCGAGGCTGCCGCCCACCGCGCCCGGCGTGATTCGGCGGAGGTCACGCTCGTCGCGGTCTCGAAGACACACCCGGCCGAATCGGTCCTGGCGGCCCTCGGCGCCGGGCAAACCACCTTCGGCGAGAACCGGGTGCAGGAGGCCGCGTCCAAATTCCCGGCGTTGCGGCCGGGGCATCCCGCGCTGCGGCTCCATATCATCGGCGGGCTGCAAACCAACAAGGCTCGCGACGCGGTGCGGATCGCGGATGTCATCGAAAGCCTCGACCGTCCGAAGCTCGCCGCCGCGCTCGCCGACGCCATGGAGAAGGAGGGCCGCCGACCCAGTCTCCTGGTTCAGGTGAATGTCGGCGACGAACCCCAGAAGGCCGGCATCGCCCGCGCCGGCGCCGCGGATTTCCTCCGCGCCTGCCGCGAGGAATGGAACCTGCCCGTCGAGGGCCTCATGTGCATCCCGCCGGCCGAGGGCGATCCCCGCCCGCATTTCGCCTGGCTGCGGGAACTCGCGGCGCGTGAGGGGCTGCGCACGCTCTCCATGGGGATGAGCGCGGATTTCGAGATCGCCATCGAGGAAGGCGCCACGCATGTGCGCGTCGGCTCCGCCATCTTCGGCCATCGCGACTACGCCTGAGCCGTCCTCGGCGGATCCGGCTGCGTCCATCGCCGGTAGGCCTCGGCCACCTGGCCGGACGGAACCGGCTGCCGCGCCAGGACCAGCGGGTCCGGCTCGCCATTCATCGCCGCGCGCAGCCGGCCGAGCGGTTCGGTCATCTCGATGGCCGAGGCGACACCCGCCAGGATCGCGCCCAGTCCGCCGCCCAGCACCGCCGCCCCCAGCACGCGCATGGCCGGATGAATCTCCGCCCCGGTCGCCGCCCGGTAGAGAATGCCCACTCCCGGCAGGTGATGCAGCGGGTTCAGCCCCTCCAGCACCTCGTCAAAGGTGATCTGGCCGGGGATGGGAATCGCTTCGTCCGGGCCGAGCGCCGGGCCGTTATCGGGCGCGGCCGGCACCTCGAGGCTGCCTGGCGGGCGGAAGGCGAGGCGGATCGGGTCGTTCATGGGGCCGGCCGTCGCAAACCGCATGCCATGATGGGCCGGCATGCCCGCCCATCGGGCTCGAACCGCCTCAAGCCTTGCGGCCGGTCGCAATCCAGACCACATCCGTCGTGATTAGACCGAGGTGCCCCGAGCCATGTTCATCGAGACCGAAAGCACGCCCAACCCCGCGACCCTGAAGTTCCTGCCGGGCCGGGACGTGATGGGCACCGGTACCGCCGATTTTGCCCTGGGCGACGACACCTCGCGCGCGCCGATGGCCGACCGCCTCATGGCGCTGGACGGCGTCGCGCGCGTGTTCCTCGGCGCCGACTTCATCACCATCACCAAGTCCGACGCGGCCGACTGGCAGGCGCTTCGCCCGCAGGTGCTGGGCGCGGTGATGGAGCACTTCCTTGCCGGTCTGCCGGTGATTGAGGGCCAGGAGAGCGAGGAGGCCGAGGATTTCGACCAGGCCGATTCGGATATCGTGGCCCAGATCAAGGATCTGCTCGACACGCGCGTCCGCCCGGCGGTGGCCGGGGATGGCGGCGACATCGTCTTCCGCGGCTTCCGCGACGGCACCGTGCGGCTGAAGATGCAAGGCGCGTGCAGCGGCTGCCCCTCCTCCCGCGCCACGCTGAAGCACGGCGTGGAGAACATGCTTCGCCACTATATTCCCGAGGTGGAGCAGGTCGAGCAGGTCGAGGGCTGAGCTCCCCTCATTTCATTTGATGATGAGGCTCATGGACCCGGGCGGGCTTGGCGCCCGGGCCCTGCTCTCGGCATAGTCGCCTCCAATTCCTCAATTGGAGCTCCTGATGACCGAGAAACTCTCCGACTCCGCGCTCGACACGCTGTTCCGCACGGCGCGCACGCAGAACAAGTGGCGCGACGAGCCGGTGACGGACGAGCAGCTCCATGAGCTCTATGACCTGCTGAAGTTCGGCCCGACGAGCGCCAATGCCTCGCCCGCGCGCTTCGTTTTCGTCCGCTCTCCGGAGGCCAAGGCCAAGCTCAAGCAGGCGCTGTCCGCGGGCAATACCGAAAAGACGATGACCGCGCCGGTGACGGTGATCGTGGCGCACGACCCCAAGTTCTACGACCACCTGACGCGCCTCTTCCCGCATGCCGATGCCAAGAGCTGGTTCGCGGGCAACTGGTCGCTGGCCGATACCACCGCCTTCCGCAACGGCACGCTGCAGGGCGCCTACCTGATACTGGCCGCACGAGCGATCGGCCTCGATACCGGCCCCATGAGCGGCTTCGACAACGCCAAGGTGGACGAGCTCTTCTTTGCCGACAGCGGGTTCAAGACGAACTTCCTCATCAACCTCGGCCATGGCGATCCGGCCGGCGTGATGGAGCGGCTGCCGCGCTTCGAGTTCGACGAGGTCGCCAAGATCGTTTGATTTTTCGTGCGTTCGGCCCGGGGCCTTGCCTCGGGCCGGGAGCGTGAAGCGCGATCGCGCCCAGGCCAATCGCTGGCCCCGATGCGACAGTACACGGGCCCAAGCCTAGGCCGCGGATACGGCTACCCGGCGCTTGCACGCATAAAAAAAGCGCCAGGGGCGAAGGGCCCCAGGCGCTTTTTTTCCATCGTCGCTGCGCTCAGCGGCGGGCGGCGTTGGTCATCCAGCCCGGCTGCATCGCACCGGCCACACGGCGGCTGCGAAGCTCCTCCGCGACCCGGGCCTCGCGGCGCAGACGGCCAGCGCGCTCGGCGTCCAGGCGCCGCCGGCGGCGGTCCTGCAGGACGAAGACGAGCGGGATGCAGGCCAGAGCCAGCATGAAGATCCCGAGCAGATGGGGCGCGACGTGTTCCACGGATCCAAACCTCTAAACACCGGAATCCGGGCCGCCCTTCGCGGCGCCGCCTTCCGACGATAGAAGCTACGTATTCCCCCTAGGCTGAACCGCTACTGAGTGCTCGGTTCAGGGATTGTTCAGCCCCCCAGGATCACTCAGCACCATGCGTCGCCGCTTCATTCCAGTACTGGCTTCCGTTGCGGCCCTTCTTGCCTCGCCCGTCGCGGCCCAGGACCGGCGGGACCATGAGCGGGCCCGCGCCGCCCTCGAAGCCGGGCAGATTCGTCCCCTGTCGGAGCTGTTGAGCGAGGTGGAACGCCGCTTCCGGGGCCGCGTCATCGAGGCCGAGCTGGAATTCGACGACGGCCAGTGGCTCTACGAGATCAAGATCCTCCCGCCCAATGGCCGGGTCTTCAATATCGAGCTGGACGCGGCCTCCGGCACCCTCATCCGTTCGCGCGGACCGGTGCAGGAGCGTTCGGCCGGCGAGATCCAGAACAACCGCGGCACGGCGCGCTGACGTCTTCGAAACTGGACGGCGCGCCTCTCTCCGAGCATGTTCCGCCGCATGCGCCTGCTCATCGTCGAAGACAGTCCAGAATTGCACCAACAGCTCCGCTCCGGCCTCTCGGAAGCCGGATTCGCGGTGGACGGCGCCATGGATGGCGAGGAAGCCCTGCATCTGGGCGAAACCGAGCCCTATGACGCGGTCGTGCTCGACCTGGGCCTGCCCCAGGTGGATGGCCTGACGGTGCTGCGCCGCTGGCGCTCGGCCGGGCGCAGCATGCCCGTCCTCATCCTCACCGCCCGCGATTCCTGGTCAGAGAAGGTCGAGGGGCTGAACGCCGGGGCGGATGACTACCTGGCCAAGCCCTTCGCCATGGCGGAGCTGGTGGCCCGCCTGAACGCCCTGATCCGCCGCTCCAACGGCGTCGCCTCGCCCGAGCTCGTCTTCGGCGACGTGCGGCTCGACACCTCGACCCGCAGCGTCTCCCGCGCCGGGCAGGCGGTGCGTCTGACGGCGCTGGAATACGGGCTCTTCGCCTACCTGGCGCTGCATGCCGGCCGCCCCGTCTCCAAGACCGAGCTGACCGAGCATCTCTATTCCCAGGATTTCGACCGCGACTCCAACACGCTCGAAGTGATCGTGGCCCGGCTGCGGCGCAAGCTGGGCGACGGGCTGATCGAAACCGTCCGCGGCCAGGGGTACCGGCTGCTCAGCCCCGGCTGAGCCGGCTTGAACTCCCTCACCCGCCGGCTCGTCATCCTCACCACGCTCTGGGTCTCGCTCGGGCTCGGCCTCATCGCGTGGTTCGTGGTGCGGACGGATGAGCAGCAGATCCAGACCACCGCCGATGCCCGCCTCTCCAGCCTGCTGGACGCGGTGGTGGCGGCTGTGGCCTTCGACCCTTCCTCGGGCCCGATCCTGCTGCGCCCCCTGGCGGACCCGGAGTTCGACCGCCCGCTTTCCGGCCACTACTGGCAGCTCACCGGGCCCGGCGGCACCCAGGCGACCTCGCGCTCCCTCTGGGATTCGCGCCTGGCGCCGCCCTTGCGCGCGCCCGAGGGGATTCGCGCCCGCAACATGGAGGGGCCGCGCGGCGAGCAGCTTCGCGTGCTGGAGCGCGACGTGCAGATCGAAAGCCGCGTCGGCCGCGTGCCCATCAGCGTCCAGGTCGCTTTCGCGCGCGAGAGCACGGATGACGAGATCGCCGACCTGCGCCGCGGCGTGATCCTGGCCTTCGCGCTGCTCGGCACGGGGCTGGTCGCGGTGGTGGCGCTGCTCGTGGTCTGGGGCCTCCGCCCGCTCAGCCGCACCCGGCAGGAACTGGCCGAGGTGCGCGAGGGCCTCCGCCAGCACATGGATGTCGTGGCCCCGCGCGAGATCGCGCCGCTCGTCGCCGAGATCGAGGCGCTGATCGAGCAGAACCGCGCGACGGTCGAGCGCGCGCGCAACCACGTGGGCAACCTGGCCCATGCGCTGAAGACCCCCATCGCCGTGCTGCGCAACGCACTGGATACGGGCGACGTGGCCGCCGCACGCGCCCAGTCCCAGACGCTGGAGCGGCTGGTGCAGCACCATCTGCGCCGCGCGCGGGCCGGCGCCCTGGCCGGCACGGCGGGCGCCGAGAGCATGCCGCTGGCCATCGCCGAAGCCCTGGCCAAGGCGCTGCACCGCCTCTCCGCCGCGCGGGGCATCCAGATCCGCGTGCTGGGCAATGCCGAGGTTCGGGTCCGCGCCGACAGCCAGGACCTGACCGAGATGCTCGGCAACCTGATGGAGAACGCCAGCAAGTACGGCGCGGGCCGCGTCACCGTGCGCGTGATGATGTCCAGCCCCGGCCGGGCGGCGATCCTGGTGGAGGATGACGGGCCCGGCCTGGCCGAGGGGCAGGATGGCGCGGCGCTGCTGCGCGGCGTGCGGTTGGACGAGGCGAAGCCCGGCTCGGGGCTGGGCCTTGCGATCGTCGCGGACCTCGCCTCGCTCTACGGCGGCACGTTGTCGCTGGAGCGCAGCCAGAGGTTGGGCGGGCTTTCGGCGCGGCTGGAGCTGCCCGGGCGGCTGGCGAGCGAAACCTATCAGGGGCCGGATTAGCGGCGCCGCTCAGCCGCCCAGCCGGTAGCCGCCCTCATCGGTCACCAGCAGCTGCGCCTCGTGCGGGTCGGCCTCGATCTTCCGGCGCAGGCGGTAGATATGGGTCTCCAGCGTGTGGGTCGTCACCGCGTCGGAATAGCCCCAGACCTCGCCCAGCAATTCGGCGCGCGGCACCGCGCGGCCCCCCGCGCGATGGAGATAGAGCAGGATGGCCGCCTCCTTCTCCGTGAGGCGGATGCGCTTGCCGCCCTCGGAGCGCAGCAGCTTGCCCACCGGATGAAAGGCATAGGGCCCGAGCGGGATGGCCGCGTCGGCCGAAGCGTCGAAGGTCGCCAGCACCGCATGCAGGCGGGAGACGAGCTCCGCGAGGCGCACGGGCTTGGGGACCACCCCGGCCACGTCCGGCGAGGGTGGCGCCCCGGCCGCCTGGCCGAGCAGGATCACCGGCCGGCCGGCGCCCGCCTCGCGCAGCCCCGCCGCCCATTCCGCCGCCGAGGCATCGAGCAGGGTCGCGTCGATGCGTCCGGCGGCCTCGGCGAGCTTGGGGCCGGCCTCCTCCGGGGTCGCGATATCGGCGCGGAATTCCGTGCCCTGGGCAAGCTGGGGCGGCAGCAGCGCGGCCAGCGCGGCGTCCGAGGTAACCAGCAGGAGTTTTCGGCCAGGCATGCGGGCCCATGTCGGTGGTGGCTGTCATTTTGGCATAGGCATCGGGGCTTGGTCAGGGGCTTCGTTGGAACCGGCCCAGGAAAGAATCTGCCCTGCCCCCCTGCAGCCGCGCATCTCATCGCCACATTCCAGCGTAAGGTAGAAGATGAAGCAGGATGCCAGTTGAATGAAAACATCCGTCCTCCGCCCGGCTGACGGCCAGGACGCGAGCGCGCCCTCCGCCGAAACGGCGGCGCTGCGCTCCGTCCATCGCGCCGTTTCGGACCTTCGCCGGGGCACGCCGGTCGTGTTGCGGGGCACGGGGGGCAGCCTGCTGGTGGCCGCGGCGGAAACCGTCTCCAACCCCGCCCTGGCGCAATTGACCGAGCTGGCCGACGCCGCGCCCGTGCTGCTCCTGCCGCCCGTTCGCGCGGCCGCCGTCCTGCAGCGCCCGGTGCCGCTCGCCGCGCCGGAGGAGGGCGTCGTCGCCCTGCGCCTGCCTGCCGCGCTGCTGATGCCGGAGCGCCTTCGGGCCCTCGCCGACCCCACTGAAGAGCTCCTCACCCTGCCCGGCGCCCCTGAGCGCGACGCGCCGCCGCCACCGCTGGCGCCGGCCGCCCTGGCCCTGGCCAAGCTCGGCCGGCTGCTGCCCGCCCTGGTCGCGGCGCCGGCCGCGAAGGTGCCGGCGCAGGCCGGGCTCCTGACCGTCGAGACCGCCGACATCCTCGCCTACCCCGAGAGCGCGGCCACGACGCTGCGCCAGGTGGGCACCGCCCGCGTCCCGCTGGAGGATGCGCCCGAGACGCGCATCACCGCCTTCCGCGCGGCCGATGGCGGTATCGAGCACCTGGCCATGATGGTGGGCGACCCGGCGGCGGTGCTGGCTTCCGGCGGCGCGCCGCTGGTGCGGCTGCATTCCGAATGCTTCACCGGGGACCTGCTGGGCTCGCTGCGCTGCGATTGCGGCCCGCAGCTGCGCGGCGCCCTGCGGCGCATGCACGAGGAAGGCGCCGGCATCCTGCTCTATTTGGCGCAGGAGGGGCGGGGCATCGGCCTCGTGAACAAGCTGCGCGCCTATGCGCTGCAGGACCAGGGGCTCGACACGCTCGATGCCAACCGCGCGCTCGGCTACGGCGCGGATGAGCGCAACTTCCTCGTCGCCGCCACCATGCTGCGGCTGCTCGACGTGCCGCGCGTGCGGCTGCTCACCAACAACCCGGACAAGATCGCGGCGCTCGCGGCCTGCGGGATCGAGGTGAAGGACCGCGTGCAGCACGCCTTCGCGGGCAATGGCGTGAACGACCGCTACCTCGCCACCAAGGCCGAGCGGTTCGGCCACCTGTTCTAGGACTAGCGGGGTCAGGGCACCGGGCCTATCTCTGGGCCCAGGAGTGCCATGACATGAACGTTCTCGCTGGTGATGCCGCCACGCTGCTCGACACCGCTGCCCGCGCCGCCCGCGCGGCCGCGGGCCCGCTCGCGCGCGCCGGCCGACCGGCGAAGGACGCGGCGCTGCGCCATGCCGCCGCCGCCATCCGTGCCCGCTCCGCCGAGATCCTCGCCGCCAATGCGGCCGACCTCGCCGCCGCGCCCGGCCTCTCGGCCTCCTTCCTCGACCGCGCGACGCTGACGCCCGCGCGGATTGAGGCGATGGCCAAGGGCCTCGATGAGATCGCGGAACTGCCCGACCCGGTCGGCCGCACGCTCGCCGAATGGACGCGGCCCAACGGGCTGCGCATCGCGCGCGTGGCCCAGCCCCTGGGCGTGATCGGCATGATCTTCGAGAGCCGGCCCAACGTCACCGCCGATGCCGGCGCGCTCTGCCTCAAGGCCGGCTCCGCTGTGCTGCTGCGCGGCGGCAGCGAGAGCACCCTTTCCGCCCGCGCCATCGCCGACTGCCTGCGCGCGGGCCTGCGCGAGGCGGGCCTGCCGGAGGACGCGGTGCAGCTCGCCCCCACGCAGGACCGTGCCTTCGTGGGCGAGATGCTGCGCGCGGCCGGGCTCATCGATCTCATCATCCCGCGCGGCGGCAAGGGCCTCGTGACACGGGTGATGGAGGAGGCGCGCGTGCCCGTCCTCGCGCATGCCGAGGGGCTCTGCCACACCTATGTCCATGAGGCCGCCGACCCGGCCATGGCGCGGACCATCCTCATGGATGCGAAGCTGCGCCGGACGGGCGTCTGCGGCTCGACCGAGACGCTGCTGATCGACGCCGGCGTCGCGCCCACGCTGCTGCCGCTGCTGGTGGGCGACCTCGCCGCCGCCGGCTGCCGCTTCCACGCCGATGCGCGCGCCCGCGCCATCCTGCCCGAACTGCCGGCGGCGACGGAGGAGCATTTCGCGACCGAGTGGCTCGACGCCGTGCTCAACGTCGCGGTGGTGGATGGGGTGGACGGCGCGCTCGCGCATATCCGCCGCTTCGGCAGCGAGCACACCGAGGCCATCGTCACGCAGGACGAGGCGGCGGCGAAGGCCTTCCTCGACGGGATCGATTCCGCCGTCGGCCTCTGGAACGCCTCCACGCAATTCTGCGACGGCGGCGAGTTCGGCTTCGGCGCGGAGATCGGGATCGCGACGGGACGCATGCATGCGCGCGGGCCGGTGGGGCTCGAGCAGCTTTGCACCTTCCGGTATCGCATCACGGGTACGGGGCAAGTGCGCGGCTGAGGGCAAGGCGCGCGGATCGGGCGCTAGCAAAACGATCCGCAATCCCGCTAAGCTCCCGGAAAACCGGGAGTAAACCCAGATGCGCCACCTGCTTCTCGCCGCCGCCGCGAGCCTTGCCCTGCTCCCCCAGGCGCGGGCCGCTTGTCCGAGCGCGGAGGCCATGCAGGCGCTCTCGCGCTCCATCCTCGCCAACACGCCTTCGTCCCCGCTCACGGGCATGACCAGCCTCGCCGACGGGCAATGCGCGCAGGACCAGCTCGTGCAGATCCTGGTGCCGCATTTCGGCCAGCCCGTGGGCTACAAGGTCGGCCTCACCAACGCGGCCGCGCAGCAGCGCTTCGGCGTCGCGCATCCGGTGACGGGCACGATCTACCAGAACACCATCCGCCTGCGCTCGGGCGGCGAGACGCCGGCGCGCTTCGGCGCGGTCCCCAATGTCGAGGCGGACATGCTGGTCCGCGTCTCCAGCGAGGCGATCAACGATGCGCGCGACCACCTGGCCGTGCTGCGCTCGATCGACCTCGTGATCCCCTTCATCGAGATGCCGGACCTCGTTCTCGCCTCCGGGATGGACGGTCCGAACCTGCTCGCCATCAATGTCGGTGCGCGGCTGGGCGTGGTGGGCGAGCCGATCCCGGTGCAGGTGACGGAGGATTTCGCCGCGCGCCTCGCCAGTATGACGGTGGTGCTGAGCAGCGACCAGCGCGAGATCGCGCGCGCCCCGGGCACGGCGCTGCTCGGCCATCCGCTGAACGTCATCCCCTGGCTGGCGCAGGACCTGGCGCAGCGGGGGCAGCGGATGCGCGTGGGGCAGTACATCTCCCTGGGCGGCTTCTCGCCCGCCGTCCCGGCCGAGGCCGGGCGGACCTATACGGTGCGCTATGAGGGCCTGCTGGCCCAGCCGGTGAATGTGACCGTGCGAACGAATTGAGCGGCGGAACAGGTGGCAGGCCCGGACGCTACGGCGATGGGCGCAGGCGGCGGATCGGCCTGCTCGGCGGCAGCTTCAACCCCGCGCATGAGGGGCACGCCCATGTGGCGCGGGCGGCGCTGCACGCGCTCGGCCTGGACGAGGTCTGGCTGATGGTCTCGCCGGGCAATCCGCTGAAGCCCAGCGCCGGCATGGCGCCCTTCGCGGAGCGCCTGGCCAGCGCGCGGCGGGTGGCGCGGGGGCGCGTCATCGCGACCGACATCGAGGCGAAGCTCGGCACGCGCTACACCCAGGACACGCTGGCCCTGCTGCGGAAACGCTTCCCGCGCGCGGAGTTCGTGCTGATCCTGGGCGCGGACAACCTGGTGCAGCTTCCGCGCTGGCGCCGCTGGAAGGACATCGCGCGCCACACGCCGCTGGCGGTCCTGCCGCGTCCGGGCTACAGCCGCCCGGCCTTGCACGGGCGGGCGGCCTCCGCGCTGCGGCGCAGGCGGCGGCGCGCGGGAGCCTTGCTCAATCGGCGCTGGACGAATGGGGCGCCCTGGTGCTTCGTGCCCGCGGCGGAACGGGCAATTTCCGCCACCGCCATCCGGGCGGGCTCCAAAACCTAGGGACAGACAGACTTCATGGCGCGCAAACCCGACGAGACCAGCACCAAGGCGCGCAAGCCCGCCACGGCGCGCGCCCCGGCCGCGAAGGCGCCTGCCGCGAAGGTGGCCAAGGCCCCCGCGGCGAAGGCGGCGCCCGCGCGCAAGCCCGCCGCGCCCAAGGCCGCCGCCCCCAAGGCCGCCGCCAAGCCGGCACCCGCGAGGAAGGCGGCGCCCGCCAAGCCGCGCGCCGCCGCCAAGCCTGCGGCCGCGAAGGCCGCCAAGCCGAAGGCAGGCACCCCGGCCCCCGCGCCGAAGACCAAGGCCGCCCCGCGCAGCACCACCGCCACGGTCCGCGCCGCCCCGCGCGCGGCCGCCAAGGCCCCGGCGAAGGCACCCGCGGCCAAGGCCCCCGCCGCGAAGGCCGCCAAGGCGCCGCGCAGCCGCAAGAAGCTCGATCCCAACCGGCTGGAGCGCCTGGTCGAGGCCGCGCGCAAGAGCCTGGAGGACGACAAGGCCGAGGACATCGTCGTCCTCGACGTCACCAACCGCGCCAGCTTCGCCGACCGCATGATCATCGCGACCGGCCTCGCCGATCGTCAGATCCAGGCGATGGCCTCGCATATCGACCAGGCGCTGGGCGAGGAGGGGCTGAAGCTCCGCCGCGACGCCGTGCAGAGCAGCGAGGAATGGGTGCTGATCGATGCGGGCGACCTCATCATCCACCTCTTCAAGCCGGAATCCCGCCTGAAGTTCGATCTCGAGAAGATGTGGGGCCCCGATAGCCCCCTGGGCGAGTCTGGCCCCGGCGAGCAGTCGCCCATTTGAAGGCACGGCTCGTCGCCATCGGCCGCTTCAAGTCCGGGGCCGAGGGCGCGCTCTTCTCCCAGTACAATGCCCGCCTGCGCCCGCCGCTGGAGCTCTCGGAACTGCCCGAGGCCAGCGGCAGCCCCGCCGAGGCGCGGCGGCGGGAGGGCCAGGCCCTCCTGGCCGCTCTCCCCGCCAACGCCCTGCTGGTCGCCCTCGACCTTGGCGGCGGCGCCGCCTCCAGCGAGGCGCTGGCCCAGCTCACGACCCGCTGGGAGGAGGCCGCGCGGCCCATCTGCTTCGCCATCGGCGGCGCCGAGGGGCTGGACGAGGCGGTGACCCGCCGGGCGGAGCACAGGCTCTCCCTCGGGCCGCTCACCTGGCCGCATCTGCTGGTCCGCGCGCTGCTGGCCGAGCAGCTGTTCCGGGCGCAGTGCATCCGCTCCAACCACCCTTATCACCGCGCGTGGCGCCCCGCCTGAAAGGGCTTGATCGACCGCGCGGGCCCGGCCATGCAGCCTGTCCGAAACATGGAGAATCGGACATGCAGGAAGTGCTGACCGCCGCCGACGAGGGCAGCGATCTGCGGGCAAGGGTGGCGCGCTTCGTGCTCGACCCCCGCTTCCAGCACTTCATCATCGGCCTGATCCTGCTGAACGCCGTGACGCTCGGCCTGGAAACCAGCGACTCCATCGTGGCGAGCTGGGGCACGGTGCTGAGGGCGATCGACGACGTGCTGCTCTGGCTCTTCACCGCCGAGATCGCGCTTCGCATCTTCGCCTTCCGCGGCCGCTTCTTCCGCGATGCCTGGGGCCTCTTCGACCTGGTGGTGGTGTCCATCGCCTGGGTTCCGGGCAGCGGGCCGCTCCAGGTCCTGCGGGCCGCGCGCGTGCTGCGGGTGCTGCGCCTCATCTCCGTCGTGCCCTCGCTGCGGAACGTGGTGGAGGCGATGCTGGGCGCGCTGCCGGGCATGGGCAGCATCGTGCTGCTGATGCTGCTGATCTTCTACGTCTTCGCGGTGATGGGCACGAAGCTCTTCGGCCCCGACATGCCGGAGCAGTTCGGCACGCTCGGCGCCAGCCTCTTTACGCTGTTCCAGCTCATGACGCTCGACGACTGGGCCAATATCGTGAAGCCGGCGATGGAGAGCCACTCCATGGCGCTGCTCTACTTCATGCCCTTCATCATCGTCTCGACCTTCGTGGTGCTGAACCTTTTCATCGGCGTCATCGTGGACAGCATCCAGACGCTGCGCGAGGAGCGCGACCGCGTGGCCATCGTCGCGGAGGAGGCGGCGAAGAGCGAGGAGCGGATGGAGATCCATCACCTCGTGCAGGAGATGCGGCTGCTGCGCGAGCAAGTGGCCGCGCTGCGCCGGGAACGCTGAGCGGCCGGCGCAGCGCGGCCCGGTCAGGCGCTAGCCGAAGAAGATTCCGTGCAGGTACCGCCCCGGCGCCATCGTGGCGGCGAGACCTGCCACGAAGAGCCCGCCGGCGTTGATCAGCATGATCCGCCGGTGCCGAGCGACATGTCCCTGCCGCACCATCCAGACCGCATAGGGCACCGTCAGCAGCGTCGCGACCGAGAGCAGGTGCAGGTAAGTGAAGTGCCCGTGCGAGCGCACGCCGAAGGAGGCGAGCGCCGTTCCCACCAGCGCGAGCCCCGCGATCCGGCCCAGCCATCGATGCGAGCCCCTGCCCTTGGGCAGGGTGAGCACCGCCAGCACGGAGACGAGCGCGAGAACGGAGAGGGACAGGTGCAGGATGAGCATGATGACAAGCCCGCCTCGATATGTGATCGTCGTTAACATACCTCGGATGTAATCAATGTCAACATCAGAAAAGCCGTATCACCACGGCGATTTGCGCGCCGCGCTGATCGAGGCGGGGGAGACCCTCCTGGATGCGGGGGGCGATGGCGCCGTGAGCCTGCGGGAGGCCGCGCGCATGGCCGGCGTCTCGGCCACTGCCGCCTATCGCCATTTCGCGGACAAGGACGCCCTGCTGGCGGCGCTGGCGGTGCGCGGCTTCCGCGCCTTCGGCCAGGCGCTGGGCGAGGCCGCGGCGGGCACGAAGGGCAATCCGCTCTACGCCCAGGGCCGGGCCTATGTGCGCTTCGCCCTCGCCCGGCCAGGGCGATTCCGCCTGATGTTCGGCCCGCTCCTGGCCCGCGCCGAGGCGCATCCCGAACTCCGGGACACCTCGCACCACGCCTTCGATGCCCTGCTCGCCGTCGCCGGGGACCGGGATGAGGCGCTGCGCCGCTGGGCCATGGTGCATGGCCTCGCGCACCTGCTGCTGGACGGCGCCATCCAGGAGGAGAATGTGGACGCGTTGCTGGAGCGCGTCATAAGTTGAACCGGCATGGATAGGAGGATCACCATGCAGCATCCCTTGCCCGGGCGCGGCGGCCGGCCGCTGCCGGATACGCTACGCGGCCAGCTGGAACGGGCCTTCGGCGCCGACCTGTCCGGTATCCGCCTGCATGGCTGCGCGGGGGCCCGGCGCGTGACGGAGTCCCTGGGTGCGCGCGGCGTGGCGGTCGACGGCGCCATCCTCCTCGCCCCCGGCGCGACGGCCGGGGTCGTGGCGCACGAGGTCGCGCACATCCTGCAATCGCGCCTGCCTGGCGACGCGCCGGATGCCGCCCGGGCCGAGGCGGAGGCGCGCCGCCTGGGGCCGCGCGCGCTCCGAGGCCTGCCCTGCCGGATCTCGGCGCCCGTGGATGCGCGCGAGCCGATGTGCTGGGAGGAGGCGGGGCACTACTACACCATCTACTTCACCGCGCTTGCCTGCCGCCTGCCGGATCGCGAGGCCATGCAGATCGCCTTCTGGGCGCAATTCCCCGACGAGGTCTCCGAGCTCGACGCCGTGAAGGCGGGCTTCGACATTCCCGCCGCCGCCGTCGGCCGTGCCGCCGCCTTCGTGACCGAGGACACGGGCATCAAATGGGCGTTCGAGGATTTCGTCTCGGGCCTCAACAACTCCATCATGAGTTCCTTCGGCATGGGCGGCTACGGGCGCATGCCGCCCTCGGCGCGCAAACCTTATAAGAACCTGCAGGTCAATCTGGACGTGCAGAAAGGCCTGCACTGCCTGACCGGCGCCAACTGGAATATCGAGACCAAGCGCCGAACGGATATCAGCCTGGCGGCCAGCCTGGCCGATGGCGCCTATGAGTTCGGCATGTCGCTGCATTCCTTCGGCGACAGCTTCGCCCATCGCAATCACGACACGGGCTGCATGTACCCGCCCTTCCTGGGCCATGGGCCGGAGACCAAGGTCGTCCAGATCGCGGGCGACGAGCTTTCGCGCAAGGCCGGGCTGGTGCATCCGGACTCGCTGGGCCCGCACCGGCAGTCGGAGTTCTTCGAGTATATCGAGCGGCTGCACGGGATCATCTCCACGCGCTACTCTCTGCTCTCGCCGGTGAAGAACGCGCAGCAAACGGCCTGGATCCTCGCGCCCATCATCGCGGACAAGCCGGACCCGAAGCAGCAGATCGGGCTCATCCGCAAGGCCGTCGTCGATGAGCTGCGCCTGCCCGCGATGCACGAATACGCGCCCGAAAAATACGAGGACCTGCCGCTCTCGGAATTCTCCAGCCATGACGCGCCCTACTACGCATCCTACTGGCATGTGCGGCGCGGGCTGGAGCTGGCGCGGGCCTGGGCCGAGGGCTGAAAAACTGGACTTTTCGGCGGGTTTCTGCTGATCTGTCTTCCAGCGGCGGGCGCATGGCGTCCGCCGTTTTCCGTTCGCCCGCACCGGTAAGATAGTAAGGTAGTAAGATAGTAAGGCGGACGGCCTTCCTGGCCGTCCGGGCCTCGCTACTTGTTGCCGCCGGCCAGCACTTGGTCGGCCAGCATCTCGCTCAGCTTCGCGACAGCCGTATGGTCCTCGCCGCGGCCGAGCATGGTGGCGGCGCTCGCCCACATCTCACGGCAGAGGGCGGCGAAGGGCGTCGGCACCGCCGTCTCCTTGCCGACCTCCAGCGCGATGGAGAGATCCTTCACCATCAGGTCCAGCCCGAAGCCGGAATCGAAGCGGCGCGACAGCACGAACTGGCGGAACTTCTTCTGCGTCGAGTTGTTCATGCCGGTCGAGGAGTTGAGCACATCCACCATCAGCCCGGGCTCCAGTCCGAACTTCTGGCCGATGAGCAGCGCCTCGATGCCGATAAGGAAACCGCCCGCGCTGACCAGGTTGTTGAGCGCCTTCATCGCCTGCCCCGCGCCGATCGGCCCGCAGCGGTGGATGGAAGTGCCCATGGCCTTGAGGAAGGGCTCGGCCGCGTCGAGGTCGGCATCGGCGCCACCGGCCATGATCGCGAGCTCGCCCGACTTCGCGCGCGGCACGCCGCCCGAGACGGGGCAGTCCACCATGCGGATCCCGCGCACCGCGAGCTTGTCCGCGATCTCGCGCGTGCGGGTCGGGTTGCCTGAGGTCATGTCGATGAAGAGCGCGCCAGGAGCGAGCGTCTCCGCCACCGCCTCCGCGACCTGCGCCACTTCCTTGCTGGTGGGCAGGATGCAGATGAAAGCGTCGGCGGTGCGGACAGCCTGCGCGGGCGAGGCCGCGGCGCTGCCGCCCACCTCGGTCGCGAATTGCGCCGTGCGCTCGGCGGAGATGTCGGTGACCACGACATCGAAGCCGGCCTTCACCAGATTGGCCGCCATGGGCCAGCCCATATTGCCGATGCCGGCAAAAGCCACGCGTGCCATCACCGCTACTTCTTCGTCTTCTTCTTCGGCTTCTCCTCGGCGGCCGCCTTAGGCTGGATCGCGCCTTCGGCGAGCAGCACCTCATGCGCCGCCTTGAAGGCGTCGAGGCCCGCGGGAATGCCGCAATAAGCGGTGGCGTGCAGCAGCGTGGCCTTGATCTCTTCCACGGTGATGCCGTTGTTCAGCGCGCCCTTCACGTGCAGCTTCACCTCGGGAATCTTGCCGAGCGCGGTGAGCATCGCGAGGTTGAGCAAGCTGCGCGTCTTGCGCGGCAGCGTCTTGTCGCCCCAGGCCCAGCCCCACGCCCAGGCGGTCGTCGCGCGCTGGAAGGACATCATGAAGTCGTCGGCCTTCGCCATGCTGGAATCGACGTATTCCGCGCCCAGCACCTCGCGTCGGATGGGCATGCCCTTCTTGAACAGGGCTTCATCATCGGCAGGCATTATACTCTCCTGGTCGTTTACAACGGCGGCACGCTCGCGCAGTGAATCTTCCGGGTCAATGGGCATGGACATCTACACGCGCTAGCTTCGGCTGAAATCGACGGGAGCGGATGATGTTCTTCGAGGGCTTCACGCTGGAAACACGGCAGGTCGGCGGGAATGCGGTGCGCTTCCGCAAGGGCGGCGAAGGACCGCCGCTGCTGCTTCTGCACGGAAATCCACAGACGCACGCGATGTGGCACAAGGTCGCGCCCGCGCTCGCGAAGCGTTTCACGGTCGTGGCCGCCGACATCCGCGGCTACGGCTATTCCGAGAAGCCGCCCGCCACGGCCGACCACGCGCCCTATTCGAAGCGCGAGATGGCGAAGGATGTGGTGGGGCTGATGCGCGAGCTCGGCTTCCCGCGCTTTCAGCTCGTCAGCCACGATCGCGGCGCGCGCCTCGCCCACCGGCTGACGCTGGATCACCCCGCTGCGGTGGAGCGTCTTTGCACCATGGACATCGTGCCGACGCTGCATCACTTCGAGCACACGAACATGGAATTCGCGCTCGGCTACTATCACTGGTTCTGGCTGGCGCAGCCGCATCCGGGGCCGGAGCGCATCATCGAGCAGGATGTCGAGCTGTGGTTCGACATCCACACCTCGCGCGAGCCCAAGGACAAGAGCTTCTTCCACCCTGAGGCGCGCGCCGACTATCTCAACGCGCTGCGCCAGCCCGGCACCATCCGCGCCATCTGCGAGGACTATCGCGCCGCCACCAGCATCGACCTGGAGCATGACCGCGCCAGCCGCGCGGCGGGCCAGAGGATCGCCTGCCCGCTCCTCGCGCTCTGGGGGGAGAAGGGCAAGATCGGCAAGTGGTACGAGCCGCTGAAGGTCTGGGGCGAATATGCCAGCGGGCCGGTGAGCGGCCATTCGGTGAACAGCGGCCACTACCTGGCCGAGGAGGCGCCGGAGGAGGTGCTGGCCGCGCTGGACGGCTTCCTGGCGCGCTGAGGGGCTTGAGAAGCGGGGCGCCGGGCGCTAAAGCCTGTAGACGATGCGGGCGTAGTTCAGAGGTAGAACGTCAGCTTCCCAAGCTGAATGTCGTGGGTTCGATTCCCATCGCCCGCTCCATCATTTCCCGCTCCCGGAAAGCGACAACGGCGCCGCGGCCAGGCCGGGCGCCGTTGCGATGTCCTGTCGACGATCGGGCGCGGGGGAACCGCGCCCGTCCTGGAGTCCTCAGGCTGCGACGCGGTCCTGCGCCAGCAGCTCGGCGGCGCGGGCGGCAACGCGCTCGCGGATCGCCGCCGGCAGCTGACGCGCGCTCTTCACGCGCGGCGACTCGAGCGCCTCCATGTTCTCGGCGGGCGTGCCGAACAGGGCCTTGTACTCGGCGTAGTTGTCGAAGCGGCCGCGGGAGACGAAGTCCACGAAGGTTTCGGCGGGCATCCCTTCCGCGAGCACCACGTCATGGGCATCGAGCTCGATGTGGTAGACCGTGAAACGCTCCCCGAGCTCGGACGGCGTCAGGCGGCGGATGGTGCTGCCGTTGACCAGGGCGCTGGCGTTCACCAGCAGTCCGTCGATCACCAGGGCATGGTCCGCCGTGACGCGCAGCTCGCGCGCAGGCAGGTTCGGGCCGAGCGCGCCGGCGGCGATGCTGACCGGGTGGCGCGTCTCATCGATGCCGAAGAGCGAAACGATCGTCTGGCGCCCCATCCACTTCACCGGGACAACGCCGCCATCGGCCGTGAGCACCATGTCACCGATCGCCAGGTCCTCGACCTTGACGGAGCCGGTCGGCGTGGCGATCAGCGTACCCGCCAGGAAGCAGTAGAGGCTCTCGTCGAAATCCTGGGCCGCATATGGCGGCGCGGTTCCTGCGCCAATGGGATACTCCGTATTACTGACAAAACCTTCCTGGCCGTTGAAGGTGAAATACGGCTCGCCAGTCGTGGTGCTCTGTCCGAGATAGGTGACGGAGGTGGTGGCGGGATCTCCATTTTGGTCGATGAAATTAACATTCACCGACGTACCAGGAGACAACGTATCTCCATCAGGGATATCGAAGGTATAGGGACCGGTTACCGTAAATCCGGCAATCTGATCTTCGGCGTTGATGTTTCCACCAGCTGTGTTGAAAAGATAATCGTAGGTATACGTCGCCATAACTATCTCTCCTCTCTACTGACAAAACAATCTCAGCCAGCCGGAAACCCAAGCTGAAGATTGGTCTCTCCAGCATGAAATATTCTTACGTCACTTTGCCTCATGGGAACGTTGGGGCGCAACGTAATTTTTCATGAATTCGGCGCCTTCGGTGCAACCCTCGCGAGTTCTCTGCCGTTCCCCTCTCGCGCCGAACGGACGCGCGCCCAACGGAGGTTGTGACCATGCGGATTGCCCTTTCCTCCATGGCCTTGGCCACGCTTCTCGTCACGGCGCCACTCCTCGGGGCACAGGCGCTGACGGAAGACGAGGCGCGCAGCGTGATCGAGCAACATGGCTATACCGGCGTCGGTGCGCTCGAGGCGGATGCCCGCGGCTACTGGCACGGACGTGTCCTGCGGAACGGCGCCGCGGCCGAAGTCAATGTGGATCGCGACGGGCATCTGGAAGACCGGTTGGAGCTGGCGGCCCTGCTGGCGATGGCCGAGCCTTCCGGTCAGGGCGGCATGCTGGCGGTAACGCCTCGGGTCACGCTCACCTCCAGCGTCGCGCGCTAGACCACTTTCTCCGTGATCGCCTGCGGCACCGGAGTGGTCGCCGCGAAGGACGGCCGCGACTCCAGCCGCGCGCTCATCGCCGCCAGGGCGGGGTACTCTGCCGCCCAATCGAATTCGGCGAACCGCACCGCGAGGTAGCGCAGAGCGGTGCCCGCGGCGATATCCGCCAGCCCGAAGCGCCCCGCCACCAGGAAGCCGCCATCGGCCGCCTCCGCGCGCTCGGCCAGGGCGCGCACGCCGCCCTCCACCTTGCGGCGCTGCCGCGCGATCCAGGGCTCGCTCGGCGCCTCGCGCTGACGTTCGAAGAATAGCAGCACCACGGCGTCGCAGATTCCGTCCGCGATGACCTCGACCTGCCGCGCCGCCAGGACATCTTCCTTGGTATCCGGAAGCAGCGGCGGCTCGGGGTGTTTCACCTCCAGCCATTCCAGGATGAAGCGGCTTTCGTAGATGCCGGCGCCGCTGGGAAGCACCAGCACCGGCAGCTTCTGCAGCGGGTTGTAGGCCGGGGTGGCCGTGTCGCCATGCCACGGCACCTCCGTCCGCAACTCGAACGGGATGCCCTTCTCGATCAGCGCGATCCGCACCTTGCGCGCATAGGGCGAGGGCGTCGCGCTGATCAGCTGGTACATGGCGGCGGGCCTACTGGATGTAGGCGCCCGTGGCGCGCACCACCTCGGCCCAGGAGGCACGCTCCCGCGCCTGCATGGCGGCGAGCTCCTCGGGCGTCGAGGGTTCGGGCACCGCGCCCTGCGTGCGCAGCACCTCGATGACGCCCGGCGTCGCCATGGCCTCCCGCGCCGCCTGGTTGAGGCGGTCGATGATGGGCCGCGGCGTGCGCGCCGGCGCGTAGAGCGCCTTCCACAGCCCGCTGTCCAGCGTGCCGCCGAGCTCGAGGATGGTCGGCGTGTTGGGGAAGAGGGCGATGCGCTGCTTCGCCGCTACGGCGACCGCACGGGTGCCGGTGTCGCGCGTCATCGTCTCGGCGCCGCCGGCCGGCAGGGACATGCAGTCCACCTGGCTCGCCATGATGGCCTGCATGCCGGGCGCCTGGCCGGTGAAGGGCACGTGCAGCATCTCGGCATGCTGCTCGCGGATCACGCGCTCCATGGCGAGGTGCGAGGTGGAGGCGACGCCCCAGCTCGCGAAGGTGATGGCTCCGGGCTGAGCCTTGGCCGCGGCCATCAGCCCCCCGAAGTCCCGGATCTGCGGCTTGGACGGGCCGACGACATAGGCGAAGGGCACGTTGGCCACGAAGGTGATGGGCGCGAAGTCGCGATCGGCGTCGTATTGCAGGTTGCGGTAGGCCGTCATGTTGATGGCCTGCGTGTCCACGATGCCCATCCACAGCGTATGGCCATCGGGCGCCGAGCGCGCGGCGGCCGTGGCACCCACGCCGCCCCCCGCGCCCGCCCGGTTCTCGACGACGACGGTGACGCCCAGGATGGGCGTCAGCGCCTGCGCCATCCCGCGGGAGACGATGTCGTTCAGGCCGCCCGGCGGGAAGCCCGAGATGATGCGGATAGTGCGGTCGGGATAGGCCAGGGCCGGCGTGGCCAGCGTGGCGGCGGCACCCGCGCCGAGAAGGGCGCGGCGGGTGAAGGCAGTCATTTGAACGTCCCTGTTGTTCGGGACTGGCGTCGTCCTCGGGACCACAGTGATGCAGAAAGGCTAACGTCCGGTCAATCGGACAAAAGCTTGCATGCCTAGGCTTTGACAGCGCCGGGCTTCCGCATCGCGCCCGCGCGATCAGGTGAGGCCGGCCTCCTCGGGCACGAGCACCTCGTCCGCCTCGATCCGCACCGGCACCGCTTCCAGCAGGTCGCCGATGCAGGGGCCGGAGACGCATTCGCCGTCGGCGATGCGGAAGCGCGCGCCATGGGCGGCGCAGACGATCATTTCGCCCTTGCGGTCGAGGAACCGGTTCGGGACCAGCTCCAGCGGCACGCCGACATGGGGGCAGGAGTTCACGTAGACGTGGATGGCCTCGCCCTTGCGGATGGCGAAGAGGCCCGAGAAGCCGCCGGGCGGCGCATCGAAGCCACGGGACTCGCCCTCCGGCAGGTCCCCGACCCGGCACAGGGTACGCCAACCCTCCGGCATCAGGCGGCGGGCGCCTTCTTCGACATTTCGAGGATGACCTTCGCGTGCTCCGGCGCGATGGGCATCACCGAGAGGCGCGACTGCCGCACCAGCGCGATCCCCTCCAGCCGGGGCTCGGCCTTGATGGCGGCGAGCGTGACGGGGTGCTTCAGGGGCTCGATGGCCTTCATGTCCACGCAGACCCAGCGGCCGGTCTCGTCGGTCGGGTCGGGATAGGCCTCGCGCGCCACCTCGACGATGCCGACCACCTCTTTCCCGATGTTCGAGTGGTAGAAGAAGGCGCGGTCCCCCTTCTTCATGGCCTTGAGGAAGGCGGCGGCCTGGTGGTTCCGCACCCCCGTCCAGGGCTCGACCTTGTTCTCCACCTGCTGCTGCCAGGAGAAGGCGTCCGGCTCGGACTTCACGAGGTGGATGGGCGTCTTGGCCATGGTGGGAATCCTCTGCGCCGGCCGAGCCTAGGCGGTTTCGGCGAAGGGAGGAATCTGCCCCGCGCGGCGGTGCTTTGATCGCCGGGGCGACAAGGCTTATATCCGCCCCCGTGGACACCGCCTCCCCTTCGCCCGCGGCGCCTCCGGCTCGGCCCGCGGGCGGATCGCTGCACCGCTTCGCCAATCCGGGACGCTTCCTGCGCCTCACCGAGAGCTGGCTGCCGTGGCTGTCGGGCGCGGCGGTGCTGGTGCTGGCCTGGGGCGTGGCCTGGGGCCTGTTCCGCGCGCCGCCCGACTGGCAGCAGGGCGAGACGGTGCGGATCATGTTCGTCCATGTGCCGATGGCCTGGCTGGCGATGGGCGGCTATGCCGGCCTCGCCGTGCTCTCGGTCATGTCGCTGATCTGGCGCCACCCGCTGGCCGACCTGACGGCGCGCGAGCTCTCGCCCATCGGCGCGGCCGTGACGGCGCTGTGCCTCATCACCGGCAGCCTCTGGGGGCGGCCCATGTGGGGCACCTGGTGGGTCTGGGACGCGCGGCTGACCTCGGTGCTCGTGCTCTTCTTCCTCTGGCTCGGCCATGCCGCGCTGGTCCGCGCCTTCGACGATACGGAGCGCGGCGCGCGCATGGGCGCGATCCTGGCGCTGATCGGCGTCGTGAACCTGCCGATCGTGAAGTTCTCGGTGGAGTGGTGGAACACGCTGCACCAGCCCGCGAGCGTCACGCGGCTGAATGCGCCGGGCATGCATGTGGACATCCTCTACCCGCTGCTGGTCTGCGCGCTGGGCTTCACGCTGGCCTTCGCCGCACTGGTGCTGGGCGCGACCCGCGCGGCCGTCATGGAGCGGCGCGTGCGCGCGTTGCAGCTGGCCGCCGCCCGGCGCGCGGAGCCGGCGGCATGACGCACCTGACCTTCGTGGCGGTGAGCTGGGCCCTGACGGCGTTGGTCTTCGCCGGCCTCGCCCTATCCATCATCGCGCGCAACCGCGCGGCGAAGCGACGCCTGGCGCAGCTGGAGCGCGCGCGATGACCCGCAAGCGCCGCCGCCTCTACATCCTGCTGCTCTGCGCGCTGGGCATCGGCTCGGCCACGGCGCTGACGCTGACGGCCTTCCAGGACAACCTCGTCTTCTTCCGTTCGCCCAGCGACATTGTTGCGGAGGCGCCACCCCCCGGCCGCGCCTTCCGCCTCGGCGGGCTGGTCGAGGCCGGGAGCATCGAGCGCGGCGGCGCCACCGTGCGCTTCCGCGTGACCGACGGCGCGCACACCATCCCGGTCGTCTTCAGCGGCGTGCTGCCCGACCTGTTCCGCGAGGGCCAGGGCGTCGTCACCCAGGGCGTGATGCGGCCCGACGGCACCTTCGCCGCGCGCGAGGTGCTGGCCCGCCACGACGAGACCTACATGCCGCCCGAGGTGGCCGAGGCGCTGAAGCGCTCTGGCCACTGGAACCCTTCCCAGGGCGCGGCCCCGCCGGCCGCCGGCTGGAACACCATGTCGCCGGAGCGACGGAGCGGCTCGTGATCCCTGAGCTCGGTCATTTCGCGCTGATCCTGGCGGCCATGCTCGCCGTCGCGCAGTCCGTGCTGCCGCTGGTCGGCGCGCAACGCGGCGATGCGCGGATGATGGGCTCGGCCGCGCCGCTTGCGGTCGCCGGGCTGCTGGCGGTGCTCGCCGCCTTCGCCGCGCTGATGTGGAGCTATGCGACGAACGACACGACGGTCTCGAACGTCGTCGCCAACAGCCATTCGCTGAAGCCGCTGATCTACAAGCTCTCGGGCACCTGGGGGAATCACGAGGGCTCGATGGTGCTCTGGGCGCTGGTGCTGGCGCTGTGCTCCGCCTCGGTCGCCGTCTTCGGCCGGGGCCTGCCCTCTGCGCTCCAGGCGCGGGTGATCGCGGTGCTGGGGACGATCTCGATCGGCTTCCTGGCCTTCATCCTCTTCACGTCGAACCCTTTCCAGCGGGTCTGGCCGCCGGCGCCGGACGGCAATGGGCTGAACCCGCTGCTGCAGGATATCGGCCTCGCGATCCATCCGCCGCTGCTCTACGCGGGCTATGTCGGCTATGCCGTCACCTTCGCCTTCGCGGTCGCCGCGCTCATCGAGGGGCGCGTGGACGCGGCCTGGGGGCGCTGGGTGCGCCCTTGGTCGCTGGCGGCCTGGTCCTTCCTGACGCTCGGCATCGCGATCGGCTCCTGGTGGGCCTATTACGAGCTCGGCTGGGGCGGCTACTGGTTCTGGGACCCGGTGGAGAACGCCTCGCTGCTGCCCTGGCTCGCGGGCACGGCGCTGCTGCATTCCGCCATCGTGGTCGAGAAGCGAGAGGCGCTGAAGATCTGGACGGTGCTGCTGGCGCTGCTGGCCTTCGCGCTCTCGCTGATGGGCACCTTCCTGGTGCGCTCGGGCATCCTGAACAGCGTGCACTCCTTCGCCTCCGATCCCGCGCGCGGCGTGTTCATCCTGGTGCTGCTGGGCATCTACATCGCGGGCAGCCTCGCGCTCTTCGCCTGGCGCGCGCCGGGGCTGGCGCCGGCCGGCATCTTCGCCCCCATGTCGCGCGAAGGCTCGCTGGTACTGAACAACCTGCTGCTCTGCTCCATCTGCGCGGTGGTGCTGGTGGGCACGCTCTACCCGCTCTTCCTCGACCTCCTGACGGGGCAGATGATCTCGGTCGGCCCGCCTTTCTTCAACACGGCCATCGCGCCGCTGACGCTGCCGCTGATCCTGGGCATGGCCATCGGCCCGCTGATGCCCTGGAAGCGCGCGGCGCTGTGGCCCGTGCTGCAGCGGCTGTGGTGGGTGGCCTGCCTTTCGCTGGGCGCCTTCATCCTGGCGCTCGCCGTGGCCGGCTGGCGGGTGCTTCCCGCGCTGGGCTTCGCCTGCGCCATGTGGCTGATCGCGGGCGCGGCGGCCGATATCGCGGATCGCGCGGGTCTCGGCCGCGCCAGCTTCCGCAATGTGCTGAACCGCGCGCGCCACCTGCCGCGGTCGGCCTGGGGCGCGGCCATCGCGCATGCGGGCATGGGCGTCACGCTGCTCGGCGTCGCCGGGATGGGGCTGGCCAGCGAGCATCTCGCCGCGCTGCGTCCCGGCGCCTCCACCCAGTTCGCCGGATACGAGTGGCGCCTCGATGGCGTGCGCGACGTGACGGGGCCAAACTTCACCGCGCGCCGCGCCACCATCACGCTGCTGCGCGACGGGCATCCCAGCCAGGTCATGGAGCCCTCGCGCCGCTTCTTCCCGCTCGCGCGCACCACGACGACCGAGGCCGCCATCCACACCAATCTGCTGCGCGACCTCTACGCCGTGCTGGGCGAGGAGCATGACGGCCAGGCGGTGCTGCGCCTGCACTTCAATCCGCTCGCGCCCTGGATCTGGCTCGGCGCCGCGATCATGGCGCTGGGCGGCGCGCTGTCGTTGAGCGATCGCCGCATACGCATCGCCGCCCCTGCGCGCCGCCGGCGCGAGGCCGAGGCGACGGCATGAGCCCGACCACCAAGCGCAAGCTGCTCTTCGCCGCGCCGCTCGGCGTCGCGGCCCTGGGCGGCGCCGGTTTCTGGGCGATGCTGAAGGGCCTCGGCGACGGCAGCTTCAATCCGCGCGGCGTGCCTTCCGCCCTGGTGGGGCGCCATGCGCCGGACTTCGCGGCACCCGCGCTGGAGGGCGGCAACCTGCCGCCGCTCGCGGCCAGCGACCTGCGCGGCTTCGGGCGGCCCGTCATCGTGAACTTCTGGGCGAGCTGGTGCGTGCCCTGCATCATCGAGCATCCGCAGCTCATGGCGCTGCATCGCCAGGGCGTGCCGATCCTCGGCATCAACTACAAGGACAAGCCGGCCGACGCGCGCGCCTTCCTCGCGCGGCATGGCAATCCCTTCACGCGGCTCGGCACGGACGAGGCGGGGCGCGTCGCGATCGACTGGGGCGTCTACGGCGTGCCCGAGAGCTACGTGCTGGACCGCGAGGGCGTGATCCGCTGGCGCTGGGCCGGCCCCATCACGCCCGAGGTTCTTTCCGGCGATATCGCCACGCTGCTGCGCCAATGGGGCGCGTGATGCGCTGGCTGCTGGTGCTGCTGCTCGCAACGGCTCCCGCCTGGTTCTCGCCCGCCTGGGCGCAGCGGCAGGACGACACGACCTATCGCCTGGCCGACCCCGCCGCCGAGGCCCGCGCGCGCGAGATCGGCAAGGAGCTGCGCTGCCTCGTCTGCCAGAACCAGTCCATCGAGGACAGCGAGGCCGAGCTGGCACGGGACCTGCGCCGCATCGTGCGCGAGCAGGTCGCGCGTGGCGCCTCGGACGCCGAGGTGATGCGCTTCGTCCACGACCGCTATGGCGATTTCGTGCTGCTGCGCCCGCCCGTGCGCGGCGCCACCCTGCTGCTCTGGGCCACGCCCGCGCTGGCGGTGCTGATCGGGCTCTTCGCGATCTGGCGGGTGCGGCGGCGCACGCCCGCCGCCGTCGCCGCCCTCACCGACGAGGAACGGGCGCGCCTCGCCAGCCTGCAGGGTGAGCCTCGCCCGTGACCTGGCTGGCCCTGGCGGTGCTGGCCGCCGTGATCCTCTCTCCGCTCGCCTATGCGCTGCTGCGGCCGGCGCGCGCGCGCGGCCGCGCCGAAGCGGACCTCACGCTCTACCGCGCGCAGCTCGCCGAGCTCGACACGCAGCTCGCGGAAGGACGGCTGGACCAGGCCGCGCATGCGGCGGCCGTGCTGGAGGTCCAGCGCCGCCTCCTCGCTGCCCCCGCCGACGCGCCGGCGGCGGCCCCGCGCTCCTCGTTCGCGCTGCTGCTGGCCTGCATCGCGGTGCCGGTGGTGGCGGTCTTCGTCTACCTGGACCGCGGCTATCCCGGCATGCCCTCGGCCACGCTGAGCGAGCGCCGCTCCGCCGAGGCCGCGGAGGACGCGTTGCTGCGGCAGCTCCGCGCCCGCCTCGCCCATGCCGATCCCGCGACGGAAAGCGGGCGCCAGGGCTTCAAGCTGCTCGGCAATGCCGAGCGCGGGCGCGGCAACCTCGCGGAAGCCGCCGCCGCCTGGGAGCGCGCGCTCTCCGGCCGGATGGACCTGCCCCTGCTGGGCGATCTGGTGGAGCTCCAGATCCAGCGCGGTGAAGCCGAGAGCGCGCTCGGCTGGACCGCGCGGGGCCTGGAGGCGTCACCAGGCGATCCGCGCCTGCGCTTCCTCCAGGGCCTTGCCCTGGCCCGCGCCGATCGCCGTGCCGAGGCGCGGAGCGTGTGGCAATCGCTGCTCGCGGATGCGCCGGCCGATGCGCCCTGGCGGCGCGTGGTGCAGGAAGCCGTCTCCGCCCTGCCTAACTGAGCAGGAGCCGCGCGGCCTCCGCCAGCTCCTCCGGCGTGTTGGCGTTGAAGAAGGGGTCGCGCGGCCCGGCGTCCCATTCCACTGACGCCGCGCCTTGGGCCAGGGCCCATTCGCCCACGCGCCGCTCGCCGCCCAGCACGGCCTCGCGCAGCGCCGGCGCCAGCGCGCGCGGCCAGAGACCGATGGGCGGGTGCCCCCGCCCGGCCGAGGATGCGAAGGCCAGCCGGGCGCGCGCCGCGTGCAGCCGCGCCACGAGGTCCGGCGGCAGGAAGGGCGCATCGCCGGTCACGGTCACGATCCAGGGAAGCGGCGAGGATTCCATCGCGGCCAGGATGCCCGCCAGCGGCCCGGGCCGGCCGCCGACGCTATCCGGCCAGACCGGCAGGCCGAAGCCCTCGAAGCGTGCTGGGTCCCCATTGGCGTTGATCGCGAGCCCCGCGCATTGCGGCGCCAGTCGCTCGATGACATGGGCCAGCATCGGGCGCCCGCCCAGCATGCTCAGCGGCTTGTCGCCGCCACCCATCCGGCGCGAAAGCCCGCCCGCGAGAATGACGCCGAAGGTGTCCGCGCGGCTCACCCGCGCACGGCGAAGGGTCGCATGAAGAAGACCGCGCCGAAGCCGAAGGCCCCGTTCAGCAGGACGGCGCGCGCGAGGAACTGGGTGCTGGGGCTCGTCACCGGCGCGCGGCCCATCAGCACGGGCAGGAGCAGCAGGTCCACCGCCGTCACGACGATGGCGCCGAAGAGGAAGCCGAAGGGCAGGTCCGGGAACTCCGTCGCGCGCAGCAGCGCCGCGATCACGATGCCCCAGAGCCCGCCCAGGATGAGCAGGAAGGCGAGTTGGGGCAGGCCGAAAGGTCCGGGAGCGAATACATATGCGCGCGGGAATTGGCCGAAGAACTCCACCAGAGCGGGAATTTTCGCGCCGTTGTGGTGCATGATGTGCAGCGTGCCCTGGTGAAAAGCCGCCATGGCGAGCACACCGGCAACAAAGCCGTAGAGAATGATCTTCCGCGGCAAGGAATGCGCCATCGATCGTCTCTCCCCGTCTTGTCGCGATGGCATCTTCGGCCCAGGCTGCGCGCCGCGTCCATAGGACAATCACGAAAGTGGAGTGTAGCGCGTGAACGGTGCCGAAAGTCTGGTCCATAGTCTGCTGAAGAGCGGCGTCGATGTCTGCTTCGCCAATCCCGGCACCAGCGAAATGCACTTCGTGGCCGCGCTCGACCGCGTGCCCGGCATGCGCTGCGTCCTCGGCCTGCAGGAGAATGTCGTCACCGGCGCTGCCGATGGCTACTACCGGATCAAGGGCAAGCCAGCGGTCACGCTGCTGCATTGCGGCCCGGGCCTGGCCAACGGCCTCGCGGCGCTGCACGACGCGCGCCGCGCCCATTCGGGCATCGTGAATTGCGTGGGCGACCAGGCGACCTACCATCGGCCGCTCGACGCGCCGCTGACGGCCGATACCGAGGGCTTCGCGCGCGGGGTCTCCGCCTGGGTGCGGACCAGCTCCAAGGCCAGCGAGATCGGCCAGGATGTCGCCGTCGCCGTGCAGGCGGCCAAGACCTCGCCGGGCCAGGTGGCCACGCTGGTCTGCCCGTCCGACACCTGCTGGGACGATGGCGGCGTGGTCGCCGAGGCCCTGCCCGTGCCTGCCACCCCGCAGGCCGAGGCGCATGCCATCCGCAACGCCGCGAAGGTGCTGCGCGAGAAGAAGAACATCCTGATCCTGCTCGGCGGCCCCACGGCGCTCACCGAGGCGGGGCAGATCGCGGCGCAGCGGATCGTGGCGCATACCGGCGCGCATATCCTGGCCGAGACCTCCAATGCGAAGATCGCGCGCGGCCAGGGCCGCATGCAGCTCGACCGCGTGCCCTATCCGCCGGATGCGGCCATCGAGCGGCTGAAGAACTACGAGCAGATCATCCTCGTCGGTTCCAAGGCGCCGGTCGGCTTCTTCGGCTATCCGAACTACCCCTCGCTGCACTATCCGCCGAAGGCCGAGATCACGGTGCTGACGCGGCAGGAGCAGGACGCGGTGACGGCGCTGACCGCGCTGGCCGAGGAGCTGGGCGCGCCCAAGGTCGCGATGCCGGACAACGGCCCGAAGCCCGAGCTGCCGCGCGGCGCGCCCTCGCCCGAGGGCCTGGCGAAGGTCATCGCGGCGCTGATGCCGGAGAACGCGATCATCGTGGACGAGTCCGTCACCTACGGCCGCGGCCTCTCGCCGCTGACGCATTGCGCGCCGAAGCATGATTGGCTGCAGAACCGCGGCGGCGCCATCGGCTATGGCTTCCCCGTCGCGGTCGGCGCGGCCGTCGGCGGCGAGGGCCGGCGCGTGATCTCGCTGCAGGCCGACGGCTCGGGCATGTACACGGTGCAGGCGCTCTGGACCCAGGCGCGCGAGAAGCTGCCGGTCACGACCATCGTGCTGTCGAACCGCAAGTACCAGATCCTGATCGGCGAGTATCACAATGTCGGCGCCAACCCTGGCCCGACCGCGATGCAGATGCTCGACCTCGGCAACCCGGACATCGACTGGGTGAAGATGGCGAACGGCATGGGCGTGGAGGCCGCCAAGGCCCACACGCTCGAGGAGCTGGCGGACCTCGTGTCGCAGAGCCTCGCGCAGGACGCGCCCTTCCTGATCGAGTTCATGATTTGACGGCGGCGCTCGATCTTGCCGATCGAGCGCACCCTCAGGCGCCGGGTGCAAACCTGCGGTTTGCTTGGCTTCACCGCATTCGCGCCGGCGCCCATCCGGGCGCTCGGCAGGTGCGGCGCACCTGCCGCCGGTTCCTGAGCCCATGAAGACGCTTTCGCGCGGCGCCTGGGTCGCGATCCTGATCGGGATGGTCGCCCTCACGGCGGCCATCCTGCTCTGGATGGGTCGCGTGCCCATCTGCACCTGCGGCTATGTGAAGCTCTGGCACGGCGTGGTCGTGAGCTCCGAGAATTCGCAGCACCTCACCGACTGGTACACGCCGTCGCACGTCATCCACGGCATTCTCTTCTACGGCGTGCTGCACCTGCTGTTCCCGACTGCCGGGCTGCTGCCCCGGCTGGCCCTCGCGACCATCGTCGAAGCGGCGTGGGAGATCACCGAGAACACCAACATGGTGATCAACCGCTATCGCGAGGCGACCATCGCGCTGGACTACTACGGCGACAGCGTCATCAACTCCGTCGCCGATATCCTGGCCATGTGGGTAGGCTTCTGGCTCGCCTCGCGCCTGCCCGTCTGGGTCACCGTGGCGCTGGTGGTGGTGCTGGAAATCGGCGTCGGCTGGATGATCCGCGACAACCTCACCCTCAATGTGCTCATGCTGCTCTGGCCGCTGGAGAGCGTGAAGGCCTGGCAGGCCGGGGGCTGAGGAGGAGGATCAGGATGGCAAGGACACCGTCGAAAACGACCGAGCCGGAACCGGAGGCCGATGCCGGCACGCCGCTCTCCGCGCTGACGCATCCCGAGGAGATGCGCGCGACCTTCGATGCAGAGTTCGGCAAATTCGCCTCCATGCGCGCGACCGCGCGCTGCACGCCCGCCGGCCTGGTGACCGTGGGGGTCATGGTCTCCAGCGTCCTGCTCTCCGTCGCCGCCATCATCTGGGCTTCCCGCCGCCGGCCGTAGCGGCCGGTTTCGGTTGCGCGGGCCCGGCCCGCATGCCAAACAAGGTGCGGGTGTCCGCCGCATTCCGCGGCGCGCAGGACGATGCGTGGTCGGGCCGCCACGCGGAGTCCGCGTGCCCGATGCCCCACACACTTCCCCGCGCCCAGCGCGTCGCCGAGCGCGCCTTCCGACGCTTCGAGGCCTTCCTGCATGTCGAGGCCGCGAGCGGCATCGTCCTGCTCGCGGCGGCGGCCGCTGCACTAGTCTGGGCCAATTCACCCTACGCGCACGCCTATGACGCGCTGTGGCACCTGCCGCTTTCCATCGGCCTCGGCGATGCCGTCTTCTCCCAGACGCTGCATTTCTGGATCAACGACGCGCTGATGACGGTCTTCTTCCTCGTCGTCGGGATGGAGATCCGGCGCGAGATGCATGAGGGCGCGCTGCGCGAACTCCGGCAGGCCGCGCTGCCCATCGGGGCGGCGGCCGGCGGCGTGCTGGTGCCGGCGCTGATCTACCTGGCCTTCAACGCCACGCCCGAGCGCGCCTCCGGCTGGGCGGTGCCGACGGCCACCGACATCGCCTTCGCGGTCGGCGTGCTGTCGCTGCTCGGGCGGTCCATGCCCTCCAACGTGCGGATCTTCCTGCTCGCGCTCGCCATCATCGACGACATCGCGGCGGTGCTGATCATCGCCTTCTTCTATTCGGGTGGGCTCGCCTGGGGCGGCTTCGCGATCGCGGGCACCGGCATCCTGATGGTGCTGGGCCTGCAGCGCATCGGCGTAGGCTCGGCCTTCGCCTATGTATTTCCGGGCGCCGTGGTCTGGGCCGGGCTGCTCGCGACCGGCGCGCATCCGACGCTGGCGGGCGTGGTGCTCGGCCTCATGACGCCCGTGCTGCCCGTTCGCCTGCGCGAGCGGCCGCTGGACACGATCCAGCGCGTCGCGAAGGAGCTCGGAGGCGGCGCGAAGCCCGAAGCCCGGCCGTTGCGGCAATTGCGCGTCGCGCAGCGCGAGATGCTGCCGCCCGTCGCGCGCGTGCAGGCGGCGCTGCACCCTTGGGTGGCCTATGGCGTGATGCCGCTCTTCGCCCTGGCCAATGCAGGGGTGAACCTGGGCGGCGTGGACCTCGCCTCGCCCGACGCGCGGATGGTGATGCTGGGCGTGGCGGTCGCGCTGGTGGTGGGCAAGCCGGCCGGCGTGCTCGGCGCGAGCTGGCTGATGGTACGGCTGGGCTGGTGCGCGCTGCCGCCCGGCGTCAGCTGGGCCGGGGTGACGCTGGTCGGCCTGCTGGCGGGCATCGGCTTCACCATGTCGATCTTCATCGCCATGCTCGGCTTCACCGACGAGAGCCTGCTGGGTGCGGCCAAGCTCGGCGTGCTGCTGGGCTCGGTCGTGGCGGCCATGCTCGGCCTGGCATGGGGTTGGCGCATCATGCGCCAACCCACCGGGTAACTACCGATACCACTTGGTCGGGAGCCACATCACCAGCTCCGGCACGTAGGTGCAGAGGAACAGCACCCCCAGCAGCGGAATCATGAAGGGCAGCACGCCCTTCGCCGCATCCTCGAAGCTGATATTCGCCACCTTCGCCAGGATGAAGAGCACGATCCCCACCGGTGGCGTCAGCAGCCCGATGCACAGGTTGAGCACCATGATCAGCCCGAAATGCACCGGGTCCACGCCGATATGCTCCATCACCGGCAGCATGATCGGCGTCAGGATCAGGATGGCCGGCAGCGGTTCGATGGCGAGGCCGACGAGCAGGAGGAAGATGTTGGCGATGAGCAGGATCGCCCATTTCTGCTCGGTGATCGCCAGTACCCATCCCACCACCTGCTCGGAGACGCGGGTCGTCGTCAGCAGCCAGCCGAAGATTTCCGACGCCGCGACGATGAGCAGGATGGTCGCCGTCACCTCCACCGCCTCGAAGCTCACCTTCGCCAGGGCCTTCAGCCCCAGCGTGCGGTAGACGAGGCAGCCGAGCAGCAGCGCGTAGGCCACGGCGCAGATCGCTCCCTCGGTCGGCGTGAAGGCGCCCGCGCGCATGCCGCCGATGATGATGACGGGCGTCAGCAGCGGCAGCATGCCGCGCGCCAGGGTGCGCCCCAGCTCGTAGATGCGGAACTTCGCATCCGCGCCGTAACCGTAGCGATGGGCGTACCACCACACCATCACCATCAGGCAGGCCGCCGTGATCAGCCCCGGGATGATCCCCGCCGCGAAGAGCTGCCCGATGCTCGCATTGGCCGAGACGCCATAGACCACCAGCGGCAGCGAGGGCGGCAGCAGCGGCCCGAGCATGGAGCTCGCGGCCGTGATGCCGACGGCGAATTTCGGGTCGTATCCATGCGCGCGCATGGCCCGCACCTCGATGGTGCCGAGGCCCGCCGCGTCGCCCACCGCGGTCCCGCTCATGCCCGCGAAGACCACGCTGCCCACCACGTTCACCTGGCCGAGCCCGCCGCGCATCCAGCCCACGGCGGCCACCGCGAAATCGTAGATGCGCTCGGTGATGCCGCCGGTGTTCATCAGCATCCCGGCCATCACGAAGAAGGGCACGCAGAGCAGCGGGAAGCTGTCCACGCCGCCCACCATGCGATGCACGATGGCCACCATCGGCACCGAGCCGTCGATCACCGCGAAGAGGATGGAGGCACCCGCCAGCGCGATCGCGACCGGCAGGCCCAGGGTCAGCAGGCCGAAGAAGCCGAGAAGGAGGATCGCCGCGGTCATGCCAGCACATCCTGCGCGCTGGGCGCGTCGCCATGGCGCCAGCGGCGTTGGATCCACCATGCCTCCCGCAGGGCCATGGCCACGAAGCCGGCTGCAACCGGCCAGTAGACCCAGGCCAGAGTGTGGTCGAGGCTGTCCATCGGCATGGTGCCCATCAGCCCCGCGAGCTCGATGCCCGCCCAGGCACCGAAGCTCCAGAAGGCCAGCCGCAGCGTGTCCTGGATGGCCCAGAGCACCTTGCGGGGGCCGAGCGGCAGCGCGAGCTCCAGCGTCTCCACGCGGATATGCGTGCCGCGCCGCACCGCGCCGGCCGAGCCGATGAAGGTCAGCACGATCAGCAAGTAGCGCGCGACCTCCTCGGTCCAGGTCACGCTGTCGTTCAGCGCGTAGCGCGTGAAGAACTGGGTGAAGACCAGGATGCCGAGGATCCAGAGCAGGACGAGGCCCGCCCAGTCCTCGGGCCCGTATCGCCGGATGTCGAAACTGCGCAGATCATCCGCGTAGCCGCCCTCCTGGGCTCCGGCCACGCCCTCGAACGGCTTGTCCAAAACGTCCCCCTGAATCTTGACGATTCTCGTTGGGCCGCACTTTGGACGGCGGGCCGGGGAAGAGGCGAGTAAATCCTGATCCATTCGCCATGAATTCTTCATGGGCTTGCCAGGAACCCACGCCCGGCGCATGCATCCACCGTCACCTGGGTGAGCGCCTGTCGCGGGCGCTGAGAGGCGGGATGCATCCCGCGAGCCCTGGAACCTGATCCGGTTCGGACCGGCGAAGGGAGCGGTGCGCCTCGCGGGATATCCCCCCGCGCCATCCCTCCCGTGCCCCCCGCGCCGCATGGAGAGCTTGGATGGACCGGCGTTCGCTGCTGATCTCACCCGCCGCCCTGCTCGCGGCGCCCGCATTGGCCCAAGGCAGCGCCCGTGCGCGTACCTTGCGCTTCATGCCGCAGGCCGCGCTCGCGACGCTGGACCCGATCTTCAACCCGACGACCATCGTCACGACGCATGGCTTCTGCGTCTTCGACACGCTCTACGGCTGCGACCGGGCCCTGCGCCCGCACCCGCAGATGGCCGAAGGCCACGAGGTCTCGGCCGATGCGCTCACCTGGCGCATTCGCCTGCGCGACGGCCTGCGCTTCCATGACGGGGAGCCGGTGCGCGCGCAGGACTGCGTCGCCTCCATCCGGCGCTGGGCGGTGCGCGACGGCTTCGGGCAGGTGCTCATGCAGGCGGTGGCCGAGCTCGTGGCCGAGGACGACCGGACCATCCGCTTCCGGCTGAACCGCCCCTTCCCCGCGCTGCTGGACGCGCTGGCCAAGCCCGGCTCCTCGCCCTGCTTCATGATGCCGGAGCGGCTGGCGAGCCAGCCCGCCGACCGCCCCATCACCGAGGCCGTGGGCAGCGGTCCCTGGAAGTTCCTGCCCGGCGAGTTCGTGCAGGGCGCCCGCGCCGCCTATGTGCGGAACGAGGCCTATGTGCCGCGCGCCGAGCGGGCCGAGGCCGCCGCGGGCGGCAAGCGCGTGCATTTCGACCGGCTGGAGCTGATCTGGATTCCCGATGGCGGCACGGCCGCCGCGGCGCTCCGCACGGGCGAGATCGACTGGATCGAGTACCCGCTACCCGACCTCGTGCCCGTGCTGGAGCGCGACCGCCACACCAAGACGCAGGTCTACGACCCCAACGGCTTCCTGGGCTTCCTGCGCTTCAACCACCTCTACCCGCCCTTCAACGACGTGCGCGTCCGCCGCGCCATCCGCGACGTGATCGAGCAGGCGGATTTCATGCAGGCGGTGGCGCTGCCGGGCGACTGGCAGGAATGCCACGCCATGTTCCCCTGCGGCCTGCCCGGCGTGGTCGAGAGCACGCCCGCGCCCCGCGGAGAGGCCGCCATGGCCCGCGCCCGCGCCGCGCTCGCGGAGGCCGGCTACAAGGGCGAGCCCATCATCCACATCAATCCGAGCGACTTTCCTGCCGTGACGCAGCAGGGCCGCCTGACGGTGGATCTGATGCGGCGGCTCGGCCTCAACATCCAGCCGGTCGAGAGCGACTGGGCCACCATCATCGCCCGCCGCGCCAACCGCGCGCCGCCCGCGCAGGGCGGCTGGCACCTGCACAACACCAACGGCCCCGCCGCCACCATCGCCAATCCGGCGGTGAGCTGGCCGACGCGCATGCACGGCAGCGCCGCGTGGCCCGGCTGGCCCGAGGATGCGGCAGTGGAAGCCGAAGTGGCGGCCTGGATCGGCGCCGCCGATACGGGCGCGCAGGAGGCCGCGATGCGTCGCCTCCAGGCCCTGCTGTGGGAGGCCGTGCCCATCGCGCCCACGGGCCTGTTCCGCCTCAGGACCGCCTTCCGGGCGGACATCACGGATGTCCTGCAGGCGCCAAATCCGATGCTGTGGAACCTGCGACGGGTTTAGCGAGCCGCCACGGCGCGAGGCTTGCCTCGGGCCGGGAGCGCAAGGCGCGACCGCGCCCAGACCATCAGATCAACCAACGCACCTGACGCGGCGCGGAGCCAAGCGCGCTGCGCGCGCGCCCGGCGTTTGAGGGCACAGAAATCTTCAGCCCTTCGCCATCAGCGCCTTCACCTCTTCCATCGCCTCGGCGAAGCGGCGGTTGAGAATGCCCACGGCCTCGCCATTGGATTTCTGGATGATCTCCGACAGCTCATGCATGTTCGCGATGGCATGCTCATAGGCGGCCTTCAGCAGCTCGGCCTGCCGGGCGGCCTTGTCGGTGGGCGAGCCTTCGGCGCTGGCCAGGCTCTGCACCGCCTGCGTCATCTCGCTCAGCGACTGCTGCACGATCTCCATGTTCCGCCGGGCCACGGCCTGGGCCCCCTCCATGGCGAGCTTGTTCGCCGTGGTCAGGGCCTCGATGTTGCGCTTCTGGGAATCCGCCAGCGCCTGGAAGTCCGGCATGTTCGGCATCTTCAGCGAGCCGAAGAGCTTCATGAATTCCTCGGGATTGAAGCTGCTGGACATGATGACCTCCTCGGAAGGGTTGCAGGAAGGCGGTAGTCTCGCCGGGATGGCCATTCAGGCGGATGACCAGGCTTCCCGGCGCAAGGCCCGACGTCTCAAACCGCCGCGGTCGGGGCCTCCGGCGGCGGCAGGGCTCCCGCGGGCGACGCCGCGGCGGCAGCGGAGTCGCGGTCGGCGAAACCGAACATCTTGGCCATTCGCTCGGCGCGATCGAGCGCGCGGTCGAGCGCGGCCATGGTGGCCGAGAGGTCCTGGCTCTCGTCCTTCTCCCAGGCGCGCAGCGCGGCGAGCCAGACGGTCACGAGGCCCTTGGCCCGCAGCAGCCCGCCGGGGCCCGCGGTATCGATGCCCGCCGCCTCCAGCATCCAGGCCATCGACGGCGTCAGGCGCGGCAGCAGCCAAAGCGCCAGCAAGGGGGAGGTCGGCAGGTCGCGCATCAGGCGCACCACGCCGGCACGGTCGGGCTGCAGCGCGTCGATGCGGCGCATCAGCACGTCGAAAAGACGGTCGCGCGCGGGGCTGGTGTCATCGGGAATGGTGCCGCCGATCACCTCGGCATCCACCGCGCGGCCATGGGCCAGCAGCAGGTCGAAGGGGCTGACATAGTGGCGCCGCAGGTCGGAGAGGGCCATGCCGGCTTCCGACGCCACGGCCCGCATGGTCACCCCATGCCAGCCCTTTTCGGCCAGGACCCGCCAGAAGGCGCTGAGTTCGGCAGTGTTGGTCGCGCTCATGCCTCCCAGGATCGGCCTCGGGGGCGTCCGGCGCAAGCCTAAAGCGATGATTTCACAATGCGGTTAAGCTGCGGAGAATGTTCGAACCCTATCTCGGCCGCTGGGGGCTCGTCCCGGATGGCCCGCCCATCGAGACTCATGCCGCGCACCTCCTGCCGGTGCGCCAGGGCCCCGTTCCCGCGATGCTGAAGCTCTCCGCCCATGAGGAGGAGCAGCGCGGCGGTGCGGTGCTGGAATGGTGGAACGGCGACGGCGCGGCCACCGTGCTGGCGCGCGACGAAGGGGCGCTGCTCATGGAACGCGCGACCGGCCCGCGCTCGCTCTCCGAGATGGCGCGGGCGGGCGAGGACGACGAGGCCAGCCGCATCCTTTGCGCCGCCGCCGCCCGCCTGCATGTGCCGCGCGGCGCCCCGCCCGCCGGGGTCGTGCCGCTTGCGACGTGGTTCCGCGATCTGGAGCCCTTTGCGGCCTCCCATGGCGGCATCCTCGCCCGCAGCCTCGGCGAAGCGCGCCAGCTGCTGGCCGCGCCGCGCGAGGTCGCGGTGCTGCACGGAGACCTGCATCACGACAACGTTCTCGATTTCGGGGCACGCGGCTGGCTGGCGATCGACCCCAAGGCCCTCGCCGGCGAGCGCGGCTTCGATCACGCCAACATCTTCACCAACCCGGACCTTGCCGACCCGACGCGCCCCGTCGCGACCTTGCCGGGCCGCTTCGCCCGGCGGCTCGAAGTGGTGTGCGAGGCCGCGGGGCTGGAGCGCGGGCGATTGCTGCGCTGGATCCTCGCCTGGGCGGGACTGTCGGCAGCCTGGTACCTGGGCGACGGCGATCCGGCGACGACCGACCTGGCCATCGCCGGGCTCGCAGCGGCGGAGCTGGACGGCTAGTCCGCCACGATGTTCCCGGCGCGGATCACCTCCCGCCACTTGTCCAGCTCGCCGCGGACCAGGGCAGTGTATTCCGCGGTCCCCCCGGTGCCGGGCACCACCCCGATGGCCGCGAAGCGCTCGATCACGCCGGGGTCGGCCAGCGCCGTGCCGATCTCCGTGTTCCAGCGGGTCACGATCTCGGGCGGGATGCCGGCGGGGGCCGAGAAACCGAACCAGTTGCTGGAAACCACCGCCGGGAAGCCGGCCTCGGCGAAGGTCGGCACATCGGGCAGCGAAGCGGGGCGCGTGGCCTCGCTGGTCGCGAGGGGGCGCAGCCGGCCGCCGCGCAGGTGCGGCAAGGCGATGGGCAGGCTTTCCATGATGGCGGGGATCTGGCCGCTGATCGTATCCGTCAGCGCGGCGGCCGAGCCGCGATAGGGCACATGCGTCAGCTCGATCCCCGCCGCACGGGCGAGCAGCTGGCCGATCAGGTGGTTCAGCGTGCCGTTGCCGCCCGAGCCGTAGGTCACCTCGCCCGGCCGCGCCTTCACCTGCGCCACGAACTCCGCGACCGTGCGCGCCGGGAAATCGAGGTTCACCGCGAGCACGCTCGGAAAGGTGCCGACCAGGCGGATATGCGTGAAGTCGCGCAGCGCGTCGTAGGGCGTGTTGCGGTAGAGCACCGGCCCGATGCCGTGGGAAGCCGCGCTCGACATCATCACGATGTGCCGGTCGCCCGGCGCCTTGGCCAGGATGTCGGCGCCGAGCGCGCCGCCCGCGCCCGGACGGTTCTCCACGACGATGGGCTGCCCGAATTTATTGCCGATGCTTGCCGCGAGGATGCGCGAGAGCGTGTCTGCCGCACCTCCCGGCGGGAAGTTCACGATCCACCGGATGGGACGGTCGGGCCAGGCGGCCTGCGCCAGCGCGGGCGCGGACAACAGCGCCGCCGCGCCGGTCAGCGCGGCGCGGCGGGAAAGGGTGGGGAGCATCGAAGCCTCCGGGACAAGGGTTTCCATCGAAGCGAAATCGAGCAAACCTCGTGCCAACAGGCCATGGGGGGATCGTGCCTCCGGCCGTCGCCTACTGAATCCGGAGTCCTCATATGGAATTCGACCTGCTGCTGCGCCGCGCGCGCCTTGCCGATGCCGCGCCCGATGCGCTGGTGGATATCGGCGTGAAGGGTGGCACCATCGCCGCCATCGCGCCGGATCTCGGCCAGGATGCGAAGGAGGTGCTGGACGTCGCGGGCGGCTTCGTCTCGCCCGGCTTCGTCGAGACGCATATCCACCTCGACAAGAGCTGCATCATCGACCGCTGCGGCTGTGCGCCCGGCCGCAATCCGCATCGCGCCATGGAGCGCGTCTCGGCCGTGAAGAACACCTTCACCGTCGAGGACGTGAACGCCCGCGCCCGCGCGACGCTGGAGCGCGCGATCAGCCACGGCACCACGCTCATGCGCACGCATTGCGAGGTGGATCCCCTCGTCGGCATCCGCGGCTTCCACGGCGTGAAGGCCCTGGTCGACGCCTACAAATGGGCGATCGACATCGAGATCTGCGTGATGCCGCAGGAGGGCCTGCTGGATAACCCCGGCACCGAGGAACTGATGGTCGAGGCGCTCAAGACCGGCGCCACCGTGATCGGCGCCGCGCCGAACTACGACCGCGACCGCGCCGGGCAGATCCGCCGCATCTTCGAGCTGGCGCGCGAGTTCGACATCGACATCGACATGCATCTCGATAGCGGCACGAACCCCGACGACCTCGACCTCATGCTGGTCTGCGAGCTGACGGAGAAGATGGGCTGGCAGGGCCGCGTCGCCTTCGGCCACGGCACCAAGATCGCGAGCGCCACGCCCGCGCGCCAGCGCGAGATCGGCAAGCGCATGGCCGATTGCGGCGTCTCGCTGGCCGTGCTGCCGGCGACGGATCTCTTCCTCATGGGCCGCGACCAGGACCACGACATCCGCCGCGGCGTCGTGGACGCGCACACGCTCATGGAGCAGGGCGCCCTCTGCAACATCTCCACCAACAACGTGCAGAACCCCTTCACGCCCTTCGGCGACGCGCAGCTGATCCGCATGGCGAACCTCTACTGCAACGTGATCCAGCGCGGCGACGAGGCGGAGATCCGCAAGACCTGGGACATGTTCACCGCCAATTCCGCGAAGATCCTGCGGCGGAAGGACTACGGCATCGCCGTGGGCAACCCCGCCGATCTCGTCGTGGTGGATGCGCCGACACCCGTGGACGCCATCCGCTCCATCTCGCCCGTGCTCGCGGGCTTCAAGCGCGGCCGCCGGAGCTTCACCCGTCAGCGCGCGGAGTTGCATCGGCCGGGCTAGACGCGGTCCGCGCCGTGCGCCTGCCGATCCCGTCCTGCCGGAAGATGGTCCACATCTGGCGGGGCGTCCGCGTCTCCAGCGGCGGGGATGGCGCCATCACGCTGGCGATGTCCGGCAGCCCGGCCTCCAGCCGCTCCACGGCCGCGACGACGGCGGCGGAAAGCCCCTCGGGGCCGTAGAACACGCCGCGCACATGCAGGTGGCGCGCGATGGCGCGCAGGAAGGCGTCCGTCAGCACCCGGTCCGGCTGGCGCGGTTCCTTCCAGAAGCTGTCGAGCCCATCCTCATGCGTCAGGCCCTCGACGCGGTAGAGCGCCTCGCCGAGCGCGATGATCGGCGTCGCCAGTTCGAGCGCGCGGATGCCCGCGGTGCTGTTCACCGTCACCACCCCCGCCGCACGGCGGATCAGCGCATCGAGCGGCAAGGCGTCCACGAAATGCACGCGGTCGGCCACCCCCGCGCTGCGCGCCATTCGCGCCAGCCGCCGGTTCCAGGCCTTCAGCCCGGGATCCAGCGGATGCACCTTCACCGCGAGATGCGCGTCGGGCGGCGCGTGGCGCGCGAAGCTCCGAACGGCCTCGCGCAGCGGCGTGTCCATGTCCGGATAGGGCGAGTAGGCACGGATGGAGTAGTCGGTCTCCATCTGCATGGCGAAGAGGTAGAAGGGCGCATCCTCGGGCAGGCTGGCCATCAGCTTCTCGGCGCGCCGCTTCGTCGCGCCGCGCCGGATCAGCCGCCAGAGCGTGCCGAGATAGGCCGGCACGACGGGGTGCAGCTGGAAGGTCTGGAAATGCGGGAAGGGCCAGACCGAGGCATTGGCGACGTGGAAGAAGACGTCCCACCGCGCCTGGTTCCGGAAACTGTCGATATAGCCGCGCGACTCGTCCAGGCGCGGCGCGTCCCGCGCCAGATCGAAGATCGCCTTGGGGTCGCGCGGGAAGCCCGACAGCGCGTTGTGGCCGTTGCGCTCCAGAATGATCCAGTCCGGCCGTAGATAGCCGAAATCCGTCGCCGTGACCGCGATGCCGCGCTGCCGGGCGGCCGCGATGGCGACGCGATGATAGGGCCGCTGCTCGCCCAGCAGAACGACGTCGGTGATGGCGTGACGGTCGAGATAGTCCTCGATGAAGTCCGACCATTCTGAGAAGGGGCGGTCGAAATCGACGGCCGGGATGGATTTGGTCGAATAGGCCCGCCATTCCTTCTGGGGCCAGAACCAGCCCTTCCAGAGCAGCCAGTCGCCGAAGCAGACATTGATCCGGTGCACCACATGCCCGCGGGCCTTCAGTCCAAGCGCGAGGCCGGGAAAGAAGGGACAGATCGGTCCCTGCAGGAACAGGAAGCGGCGCGGCGAGGGGATCATACTTCGCCCTCAGACGCCGGGCGCAGCCTCGGGCATGGGGGCTGGCACAAGGTGCTCACGGCCACCCGCCTGCCGGGGCCCGCCAGGCGGTGCCGAGATCGCTGCGGCGCAGCAGCCGTACGCCCGCGCCGCGGCGCTGGGCGCGCGCGGGCCAGCCGCGATAGGGCAGCGGCTCCGGCGGCGCAGGCACGGCTTCGCCGGCGGCGATGCGGGCGATGGCCTCCTCCACCAGCGGCACGGCCGCGAGGTGCAGCTCGCGGGCCGCCGCGAGGGCAGAGCTGCCGCCGGGCACCGTCACCTCGCGCTGCGCCCAGATGCCACCCGCATCGATCCGAGCCACCAACGCGTGCACGGAGACGCCGGTTCCGCCCTCTGCCAGGGCGTGGAAGGCCGGGATGGGTCCGCGATGGCGCGGCAGCAGCGAGGGATGGACGTTGATCCCGCCCCGCGACGGCACCGCCAGCGTCTCCTCGCCCAGGATGCGGTCGAGGTGGAAGGTGACGAGGAGATCCGCCCCCGTCTCGCGCAGTGCCGCGCGCATCGCCGCCTCGTCGCGCAGGCGGAGCGCACGGATGCCGCGCTCGGCGCAAAGGGCCGAAAGGCGCCGGGGCCGCCGCCAGGAGGAGCCGATGCCTGGCACCAGGTGGTTCACCGCCAGATAGGGCAGGATGCCCAGGCCCGCGCCGCGCAGGGCGCGCCATGTCGCGCGTCGCGCAGCCAGCGGCGGCGAATGACCCACAAGCACGAGACGGTCTCCCTGACCTTCCGCGAAGCGGAGCACAGCCTCCGCGCTCGCCGCGCTCTCCATGGTGAACAGCGCGATCCTCACGAAACCTTAAGCCGCTTCGCGCGCCACCCGCGAGAGGGTCCTGATGGTGTTGTCGATGTCCTCCTCGCTGTGCTCACAGGAGAGGAAGAAGCGCAACCGTGCCTGCCCTTCGGGCACCACCGGGAAGACGATGGGCTGCACGTTGACGCCGAGCTCGAACAGCCGCTCGGCCGCGCGGGCCGTGGCCACGCTCTCGCCCAGGATCACCGGCACAATGGCCTGCCCGACCGAGCCGCCCGTGTCGAAGCCCGCCGCCCGTGCCTTGTCGCGGAAGCGCCGCGCATTGGCGTGCAGCCGCGCGACGCGCCAGGGCTCCGCCTGCATCAGCCGCAGCGCGCATTCGGCCGCGGCCGCCAGCGGCGGCGCCATGCCCACGGAATAGACGAAGCCCGGTGCCGTGTGGCGCAGCAGGTCCACCAGCGTCCGGCTGCCCGCGATATAGCCGCCGCAGGCCGAGAGCGTCTTGGACAGTGTGCCCATCCAGATGTCCACGAGGCCGGGGGCCACGCCCTGCGACTCGAAGACCCCGCGCCCGGTCGGGCCCAGCACGCCCAGCGAATGCGCCTCGTCCACCATCAACCAGGCATCGTGGCGCCGCGCGATCTCGGCGAAGCGCGCGAGCTCCGGCACCGTTCCGTCCATCGAGTAGTGGCCCTCGATCAGCACCAGTGCGCGGCCGTGCCGGGGGCGCTCCGCCGCCAGCAGCGCGGCCGCGGCCTCCCAGTCGTTGTTCGGGAAGGCGAGGCGCCGCGCGCGGGAGAGCCTCACGCCCTCGGTCGCGCTGTTGTGGACCAGCGCGTCATGGACCACGAGGTCCTCCGGCCCCAGGAGATGGCCGATGACCGAGACGTTGGTGGCGTGGCCGGAGACCATCACCACCGCGTCCTCCGCGCCGTAATTGGCCGCGAGCGCGGCCTCCAGCGCGCCATGCACCGGCCGCTCGCCCGAGACGAAGCGCGAGGCGGACGCCGAGACGCCGTGCCGCGCGATGGCCTGCCGCGCGGCCTCGGCCACCCGCGGATCGCCGTTGAGGCCGAGGTAGTTGTAGGAGGAGAAGTTCACGTATTCGGCATTGCCGATGACGGTGCGCGCGCCGGCGATCCCCTCATGCGGCCGGAAATACGGGTTGGAGAGCCCGACCTGCCGGCCTAGCGCGCGCGTCGCCGCGACCTCGCGCGCCGCCGGAAGGGTCGAGAAGTCGCGGGCGGTGCTGGGCGCGACCTCGGGGGCCGCCGTGGTGCTGCGGCCCGCGAGCCGCTTGAGCAGCGCAGCGCGGTCGGCTTCCGAAAGGCCCCTGTTTCCGGTCATTCCGCAGCCTCGCGTGTCGAAGGAACTTGCGCAATCACGCATCTCGCCAATGCGTTCACCGTCAGCTCCTCGCTGACCGCCTGCATCGGGATGGAGACCGAGAAGCGCCGCTCCAGCCCGGTGCGGAGCTCGATGCTGCCCAGGCTGTCCAGCCCGAGCCGCGGCAGCGGCGTGTCGAGCGGAATGGCGCCGGGCGGCATGCGCAGGATGCGCGCGACCTCGCGGCCGACCAGGCGGCGGGCCAGGTCCATCCCCGCGCCCGGCTCGGCCTCCGCGATGGCGCGGAGCGGATCCTCCTCCGAGGCATCGCCCAGCGAGGCGCCGGTCAGCGCGGTGAAGATGGGCTCGGCCAGCAGGCGCAGGCTGCGATGCGCGACCTCCCAGTTCACGCGGGCGAGGCCGGCCACGGCCAGCCCGTCATCCAGCAGCGCGGGCAGCGCGCCCAGCGCCTCCGCCGCGTTCATGGCCGTGGCGCCGAGGCGCTGCGAGAGCGCCGCGCTGCCATCCGCGTCGGCAGCGAGGACGCCCGCATCCGCGATGGGCCCCCATTGCACGGCCAGCGCGGGCAGGCCCTCGGCCTGCCGGCGGCGGGCCAGGGCCTCCATCGCGGCATTGGCCGCGACATAGGCGGCCTGGCCGGGGCTGCCGATCGGCACCGTGGCCGAGGAGAAGAGCAGGAAGAGCCGCAGCGGATCCTGCCGCGTCAGCCGGTCCAGATGCGCGGCCGCCAGCGCCTTGGGCCGCCACACCGTCTCGACCGAGGCCTCGTCCAGCCGCGCGGCGATGCGGTCGGCGAAGACGGCGGCGGCCTGCACCACGCCCTCCAGCGGCCCCATCTCCGCGCGGATGCGGGAGAGCGCGGAATCCAGCGCGGCCTCGTCGGTCGCATCGGCCGCGTAGATGCGCGCCTCGGCGCCGAGGGCCGCCAGCCGCGCCACGGCCCCGGCCGCGCCAGGGGTCGCCTCACCGCGGCGGGAGAGCAGCGCGATCCGCTTCGTGCCCTGGGCCGCCAGCCAGCAGGCGGCTTCGAGCCCGAAGCCCGAGGTGCCACCCACGACCAGCGCCGCGCCGCGCGGCCGCCAGTCCGGATGGGCCGCGCCGGTGAGCTCGGCGGGCGGAAGGATGACGAGCTTGCCGATGTGCCCCCCGCTCTGCAGCTGGCGGAAGGCCTGCTCCATCTGGTCGGCGGTGTGGATGCGCGTCGGCAGCGGACGGATCGAGCCGTCCTCCAGCCGCGTCGCGAGCGAAGCCAGCATGCGGCCCGCCATGGCCGGACGGCGGCGCGCGACCTCGTCGAGATCCACGGCGAACCACGCGACGTTGCGGCGAAGCGGACGCAGGCCCACGCGGCGGGCCTCGGCGAAATCGCGCTTGCCCAGCTCCAGGAAGCGGCCGAAGGGCGCCATGAGGCCCAGGCTCTGCTCCATCGCCTCGCCCGACAGCGAGTTGAGGCAGACATCCACGCAGCCCTCGCCCGGCGGGGCAGGCCAATGCGCGCGCAGCGCCTCGGCGAAGCTCAGGTCGCGGCTGTTGAGCGCGACCTCGGCGCCCGCCGCGCGCAGGAAGGCGCGGCGTGCCTCAGTCCCGGCGGTCACGGCCACGCGCGCGCCCGCGGCCAGCGCGATCTGCAGCGCCGCGAGGCCGACCGCGCCCGCGCCGCCATGGATCAGCACGCGCTCGCCGGGCTGGATGCGCGCCAGCCCCTCCAGCGCATGCAGCGCCGTGAGGAAGGCGACGGGCAGGCTCGCGGCCTCCGCCATGCCGAGGCCGCGTGGCAAAGGCGCCAGCGCGGCCGCCTGCGTGATGGCGCGGGTAGCCAGTGCGCGGGGGGCGAAGCCGAAGACCGCCTGGCCCGGCCGCAGGGCGACGCCGCTGCCCACGGCCTCGATGATGCCGGCCGCCTCCATGCCCAGGCCGGGGCCCGCGAAGCCAGGCTGCAGGGCCTCCTCCGGAAGCAGGCCCTGGGCCCACATCAGGTCGCGGAAATTGAGCCCGGCGGCGGCGATCTTCAGCACCACCTCCCCCGGCCCGGGCGCCGCCGCGAGCTCGGGCGCGGCCTCCCAGGCAAGGCTGTCGAGCTGGCCGGGAATGCCCGCCTCCAGCCGGCGCGGGCCCGGCGCGGGGCGCGGGTTGGGGCGCAGGGTCGCCAGGCGGGGCACGAGGCAGCCGCCTTCGGTCAGGCGCTCCTCAGCCTCGTTGCCAGCGCCGTTGAGCAGCGAGGCCGCGATCCGCGCCGCCGCGTCGGCGGCGTCCATCCCGGCCGCGATGTCGTGCCGGCGGGGCTTGAGCCCCGGCATCTCGTTGGCGAGCACGCGCGCCAGGGCCAGCTGCCCGGCCGCCCGCATCCCCGTCTCCGCGCCCATGGTGACGAGATGGAATTGCGCCGCGACGCCCTCGGCGGAAGCCGCCAGCCGGGCGAGCATCGCTAGCCCGCGCGAGCCGCGCGGCGGAAGCGCAATCAGGCAGGCGCCGTTCATGGCGCGCGGGGCGGGATCGGCGGGGAGATGCGCGACCTGCGCGCCAGCGGCCGTCAGCGCCTCGTCCAGCGCCAGCGCCAGCGGACCGGGCGCCCCGCCGCTCCAAATCGTGAACCGGCGGGCGGGGGCGGCGTGCAGCAATTGCGCACCGGCCGGCTTGCCGACGGCGATGAGGGCCGCATCCCAGGGCAGCGCGGGCAGGCGCAGCACGCGGGCCCGGGGCCAGCCGCCCGCCTCCATCAGCGCGCCCCAGGCGGCGGCGTCGCGCAGGCGCGGCGTGGCCCACCAGCCGGGCGCGAGCCCTTCGGTCATGTCCCAGAAGAGGCCAGGCAGCGGCTCGGCCAGCAGCAGGGCGCCACCGGGCGCCGTCGCGGCGCGCAGCCCCTCGGCCAGGAGCGGCGACGCTCCGAGGCGCGGGGAGAGCATCATGCCGATGACGAGATCCGCCTCGCCCGGCGCGCCCTCGCCCTTCTCGGGATTCCATTCGACCATCTCGACGCGCGCGGGGTCCGCGCCCGTGGGTAGCGCGGGCGGGCGCTCCCCGGGCAGATGCGCGAAGGTGAGGCGGAGCGCGGTGCCGAGCGGCGCGAGAGCCCGCCAGATCGCGGAGCCCAGCGGGCCGTCCTCGGCGCCCGCCACGAGCACGCGGCAGGGGCGCCCCTCCGGCCAGGAGGCCAGCAACCCAGCCGCCGCCCCGGAAAGGGCGCCGGCCAGGCGGCGAAGGCTTTCGGCTCCCAGCGGCAGGCGGGCAGCCGAGGAGGGCAGGCCGGCCAGCGCGGCGGGAAGGCTCTCGGCGGCCTCGGCGAGGGTGGCGAGTTCCTGCGCCAGCGAAGGCTGCTCGAAGAGCACCTGCTGCCAGATGGCCGCGGGGGGCGGCATCGCGGCGGAATCCAGCGCCATTCCCTTCGCATGGGCGCGCATGGCCTCCGCGAGCGGCCCTTCGGCCGTGTCGGCGCCCGCCCCCAGCGCGGCGGCCACGCCATGGGCGGCGAGCAACATGGCCACGTCGTCCAGGGCGGGCTCGGCTGTCGGGGGGATTTCGAGCTGCGCGACCTCGAGAGGGGACGCCGGCGCGGGCCAGCCAGCCGGGACCGGCGCCGCGTGCCATTCCTCGCGGAAGGCGATGGCCGGGCCGCCCTGGGATGCGCGCGCCACCTTGTGGAACAGGGCGCCGGTGACGACAGCCAGCACGCCGCCCGTCGCGTCGCGCAGCACGAGCCCGGCGGTGACCCCGCGCTGGCCCGCATGCTCGAGCGCGACGCGCGCCGAGACGGCGAGCGCCTGGCGCCGGCGCACGGCCAGCCGGCCGAACCGCATGGGCACGTAGCCCGCGCCCGCATCCCCGCCGATCAGGCCGAAGAGGCCCTGCATGGCGCCGTCCAGCCGCACGGGGTGCAGGTGGAATTCCTCATCCGGCGGCGTGCCCTCCGGACGGTCGAGCCGCACCTCGGCCCGGCCCGCATCGGGATCGGCGCGCCAGCGCCGCACCGGCTGGAAGGCGGGGCCGTAGCCCAGGCCTGCGCCGGCCGCGAGCGCGGTCAGCTCCGCTCCATCGCGCCATTCGCCCTCGATCGCGACGTTTCCGGGATCAGTGATCTGCGGCACGGGCTGGACGCGGCCCGTGGCATGCAGCGTCCACCCCTCCTCCGAGAGGCGGCGGCGCGATTCCAGCGTGAAGAGCCCCGCCTCGTCGAGGCGGCTGCGGAGTTCGCGCGTCACATCGCGCGCCAGCGGCAGCGCGTGGTGGATGGCGAAATCCGTGACCTCCAGCGCGGGGGCCTGTCGGTGGCGCTGGAAGCCGGCCTCGAGCGCGATCTCGAGCATGCCGGCGGCGGGCAGCACCGGCTGGCCGCCCAGCGCATGATCCGAGAGCCAGGGTTCCTCCAGTGTGTCCAGCGTGCGGCGCCACTCGGCGCCCGCCTCGTCGCCCAGGTGCCGGAAGCCCAGAAGCCGGCCCTCCGGCACGCCGTCCAGCAGACCCGTCGCCTCGACCGTGCGCGGAACCCAGTGGCGGCGGCGAGCGCCCGGCGCGGAAGGCAGGCCGCGCCATTCGGCAGGCCCGTGGAATATCCGCGCGCCGCGCGGATCGGCGCCGGCGGCGGTCGCCTGGTCGGCCAGCGCGGGGAAAGGGTCGGTGCTTTCCAGCGTGTGGCGGCGCAGGCCGGGGAGGACGGCGGCCTCGCGCCCGGCGGCCCGGAGCGTTCCGCGCATATAGCCCTGCAGCACGGCATGCGCGCCGATCTCGAGGAAGACGGCCGGACGGTGATCCAGCGCCCGGCGCAGCGCGGCCTCGAAGCGCACCGGCTCCCGCAGGTTGCGCCACCAATAGGCGGGCTCGCAGGCGGCGGCGTCCAGCGCCTCTCCCGTCACGGTCGAGATCAGCGGCACCCGCCCCGCTCGCCCGCGCAACCCCCGCAAGCCCGCGAGGAGCGAGCCGCGCACCGGATCCATGGCGCCCGAATGAAAGGCGTAGTCGAGCTCGAGCATGAGCCAGGAGAGTCGCCGTTCCTGCGCCATCTCCCCCAGGCGCAGCAGCGCGGGCTCGGGCCCCGCGATGGTCAGCGCATTCGGGCCGTTATAGGCCGCGATCTCAAGCGGCTCCTCGCCCGGCAGGCGCAGTTCGGCGAGCAGGGCCTCGGCCTCGGCGGGCGAAGCGCCGAGTGCCGCCATCCGGCCGCGGCCGCGCGTGGGTGCCTGCGCCCGGCTGCGCGCGACGATGAGGCGCGCGGCCTGCGCGAGCGTCAGCAGCCCCGCCGCCTCGGCGGCCGCGACCTCGCCGACCGAATGGCCGAGGCACAGCGCGGGCGTGATGCCTTCCTCGGCCAGCGCCGCAACGATGGCATGCTGCACGGCGAAGAGCAGGGGCTGCGCGATTTCCGTCGCCGCGACATCCTCCACGCCCGGGCCGGCGGCAAGCTTCTCTGCCACCGACCAGCCCAGATGCGGCAGCAGCGCGGCATCCGCGCGCTCCACGGCCCGGCGGAAGGCGGCGCTTCCGCGCATCTCCGCCGCGCCCATACCCGCCCATTGAGCTCCGTTGCCCGCGAAGACGAAGGCCACCCCCTGCCCGTCGGCCGCCCGGCCCTCGACGGCGCCATGCGACGCATCGCCGGCCCGCCGGGCCGCGAGCCGCGCGGCCCAGTCGCCCTGGCCGCGCACGACCAGCCGGTGGCGCAACAGGTCGCGGTGGCGCGCCTGGCCGCGCAGCAGTCGCGCAGCCGCCGCTTCGTCCATGCCCTCCAGCCGCTGCTCCCAGGCCAGGGCCAGGGCGTCGAGCTGATCCGCCTCCCGCGCGGAAAGCAGCAAGGGAGGCACGGCCGTGGGGGCCGTGCCGGCGGAGCGCACCCGGCGCGGCGGGCGGCCGATCACCGCGCAGGCATTGGTCCCGCCGAAGCCGAAGCTGTTGACCGCCACCACCCCGCCCCGGAAGGGCATGGCGCGCGTCGCGGGCCGGATGCCGTATTCGGCGAAGGGGATATTCGGATTGAGCGTGTCGGCGTGGAGCGTGGCCGGGATGCGCCCCGTCTCCAGCACCACGAGGCCCTTGAGCAGCCCCACCAGCCCCGCCGCCGCCTCGGTATGGCCGATATTGCTCTTCACCGAGCCGATGGGCAGCGGCTGGCGGCGGCGCCCTCCGGGATTGGCGGCACGCGCGATCGCGGCGGCCTCGATGGGGTCGCCAGCCGCCGTGCCGGTGCCGTGCGCCTCGAAATACCCGATGTCGAGCGGATCGAGTCCCGCCGCCTCCAGCACCTCGGCGATGAGGGCGGATTGCGCCTCGCCATTGGGGAGCGAGATGCCGGTGGTCCGCCCCGCCGCGTTCACGCCGCTGCCGAGGATGACGCCGCGCACGAGGTCGCCATCGGCCAGCGCCGCGTCCAGCGGCTTGAGCAGCAGCACCACGCCGCCCTCCGCCCGCACATAGCCGTCCGCCGCCGCGCCGAAGGCCTGGCAGCGGCCCCGCGGCGAGAGCATGCCCGCGCGCCAGAAGCCCATGAAGGTGAAGGGCGAGAGCAGCATGTTCACGCCGCCCACCACCGCGGCCTCCGCCGCGCCCGCCCTCAGCGCCTCGCAGGCCGCATGCAGCGCGACGAGGCCGGAGGAGCAGGCCGTGTCCATCGTCATCGCCGGTCCACGCAGGTCGAAGACGTGGCCGACCCGGTTGGCCGCGATCGACAGCGCGCCGCCCGTCATGATGTAGCGATCCGCGCCGGACGCATCCTGGTGGCGAAGATCCGCGTAATCCGTCGTCGAGGCGCCGACATAAACGCCGATCCGCCGGCCGCTCAGCCGGGATTCGGGCCAGCCCGCATCCTCGAAGGCACGGCGCGCGAGGGTGAGCAGCAGCCGCTGCTGCGGGTCCATCTCGTCCGCCTCGCGCGGCGAGAGACCAAAGCCCATGGCGTCGAAATCCGCCGCGTCCTCGATCACCCCGGCCCGGAAATGCAGAGCGCGGCCGGGCTCGCCGGCGCGGGGATGCAGAAAGCGCTGCTGGGGAAAGCGGTCCGGCGGAACCTCGGTGACGGCGTCGCGCGCTTCTTCCAACAGACGGGCGAAGCCCGCCAGATCGGGAGCACCCGGCAGGCGGCACGCCGCGCCGACGATGGCGATCGGACGCGCCTCCACTTGCGGCTGCCCTCCCGTCATCCTGCGAGGTGTCATCATGCCCAGGAACCTTATTTGCTCGGCGCGACCGACAACATCTCCCGGAATGTGAATGCCATCCAGGAATGAATTACCAGAAATTTTCCTATTGCTACCTTAGATAGCAACGACGCGTCCGCTCTCAACCGGAAGGCTCGGCATGGAAGGTCCACGGACCAGATCGCTGAGAAAATTCTCGACGATTGAGAAGTGCCGGTTCCAGCTCGGTGCCGACCAGCCGGCGAGCCGCGCCAGCTGCGCCTCCCTCCGGGGGTGGCGGGGGTCGCTCATCTCCAGGATGGCGCGGCGCCATCCGAGGAAGTCCAGCGGGTGCAGATATTCCGGCACCTCGCCACCCACCTCCCGCGCCGCCGGGATGTCCGAGGCGATGACCGGCGTTCCAAGCGCGATCGCCTCGGCCAGCGGCAGGCCGAAGCCCTCGGTGAAACTCGGGCAGAGAACCGCGGTGGCCCCGCGCACGAGGCGCGCGACCTCGGAGTCCGGAAGCCGGCCGCATTCCTCGACGAGCCCGTGAAACTGCCCGCGGTCGAGCATGCGGAAGACATGCTCGTTCTCCCAGCCGCGCCGGCCGATGATGAGCAGACGCGGCGCGCCCTCGGGATCCTGCTGTGCGAGCTCGCGCCAGATCTGCAAGGCCAGCAGGTGGTTCTTGCGCGGCTCGATGGTGCCGAGCATCACGAAATACGGCCGCGTCGCGGGGGCCGAGCGGCGGACCGGCACGGACCGCAGGTCGAGCCCGAGCCCCGTGATGGCCATGCGCGGCCGGGGCTGCTGCCGCCGCTCCAGATACCTGGCCAGGCTGTCCGCCGCCGCCTGCGTCGTGATCATGGCGCCGGCCGCGCGGCGCGCCACCATGTCGATCTTGGCTACGTGCTGCTTCGTCGCCTGCGGCCGCGTGTATTCCGGATGAGACAGCGGGATCACGTCGTGAAGCAGGGGTACGAAGCGCGCGCCGAGCGCGATCAGCGCGCCCGTCGCGCGCTCATGATGCAGGGCGCGGTGGGAGACGATGAGAAAGACGCTGTCGTTGCGGCCGGCGACCCGCCGCGCGAGGTCGCGCCTGCCCACGCCGTAGAAATTGAGGGAGAGCGCCGCCGCCGCCATGGCCCGGAAACGGGTCAGCAGACCCTCCTTGCCGGGGGCCACGGCCCGGTCGGCTTCCTGCAGCAGGCCGCGCGCGAGGTTGTCCGGCAGCGCCGCGTACCAGCCCCAGGGCGATTGCGCGACGAAGGTGACGTCCCGCGCCGGGAAGCCACGCCAATGGCGGGAATGGGCGAATTCTACCCGGTCGATACCGGTGGGCTGGCCGGCCCAGGCCAAGCCGAGCAAACGCGAAATGTCGAGCACTACATGCACGGCCTCGCCCTCCTGCTCACGGAGCTGTCGCCCCGACCCGGTATGGGGCCGCACAACATGACCATTTCGACATGTTCAGCCCAATACCCCGAATACCTATGCCGATTTCATGCCGGCGCCAACTCATTGAACGCTCTCGCCCCAACAACTTCAGCCCCTGCCGCACAACATGCGCTCCCGCGCGTGGATCGGGTCCACGGCAGGCTCGGAGCTTCCTTCCCTAGGTATTGCGCGTGTCCGCGGTCGTTCCGGCGGTTGACACTGCCTGAACTTACTTCAGCCTTAAATCGACACCGAGGCAAGAAAAAGGCGATGGCATGAGTATCTGGCGTCAACCCACAACGCCCGAGCAGATCCAGGCGCGCCGCGGCGCCAGCGTAAATTCCCTGCTGGACATCCGGATCACCGAGATCGGCGACGACTTCATCCGGGGCGAAATGCCGGTGGATGAACGGCATATCCAGCCCTTCGGCATCATCCATGGCGGCGTCTCCGTCGTGCTGGCCGAGACGCTCGGCAGCCTTGGCTCCATGATGGCCTGCGACCCCGGCTTCCAGGCGGTGGGGCTGGAGGTGAGCGCGACGCACCTCCGCCCCAACCCCAAGGGCGGCACCGCTTACGGTTACTGCAAGGCCGTGCGGATCGGCCGCACCATTCATGTCTGGAACATCGAGCTTCGCCGCGACGACGGGGAGCTCTTCTGCGTCTCGCGCCTGACCACCGCCATCGTCGAGAGGAAGCCTGCCCGATGAGCCTGCCGCGTATCGCCGTGATCGGAACGGGGGGCACCATCGGCTCGCTCGGCCGTGGTCCCTTCGACATCGCCGACTACGCCTCCCTCGGCAAGGTCATGGATGCCGAGCAGCTCCTGGCCTATTGGCCCCAGGTGCGCGAGGTCGCCGACGTCGTCGCCGTGAAGTACTCGGCCATCGCCTCGACCGCGATCGGCCCGGCACAGTGGCTGGAGCTGGTCTCGCTCTGCGACCGGCTGGTGGCGGAGGACCCCTCCCTCTCGGGCATCGTCATCACCCACGGCACGGCGACGCTGGAGGAGACGGCCTATTTCCTCTCGCTCACCGTGAAGGTGGAGGTGCCGGTCGTGGTCGTGGGCGCGCAGCGCCCCTCCTCCGGCCTGTCCTCGGATGCGGGCATGAACCTCGCCAACGCCTGCCGCGTGGCGGGTGACCCGCGCGCGAGGGGCCTCGGCGCCCTGGTGATGATGAACGACGAGATCCACGCAGCGCGCGAAGTGACCAAGACCAGCACGAGCCGGCTGCAGACCTTCCGCAGCCCGGATTTCGGCTGCCTCGGCCATGTCGATGCCGACGCCATCGCCTGGTACCGCCGCCCGCTGCGCAAGCTCGGCCGCGAGACGGAGTTCGACGTGCGCGGCATGAGCAGCCTGCCGCGCGTGGACATCGTCTACTGCTATGCCGGGGCCGATAGCGCGGCGGTGGACGCCTTCCTGGCCGCCGGGGCCGATGGCCTGGTCTCGGCCGGCTTCGCGCCCAGCTTCGTGACGCCCGCGATGGCCGAGCGGATGATCGCGGCGATGTCGGGCGGCACGCCCATCGCGGCCAGCACCCGCGCGGGCTCCGGCCGCATGTTCTACACCACGCGGATGAGGGAGGCGGGCTTCGTGAACGCCGACAACCTCAACCCGCAGAAGGCGCGCATCCTGTTGATGCTCGGCCTGACCCGCACGCGGGACCGCGAGGAGCTGAACCGGATCTTCGCGCAATACTGAAACTCAGCGCGCGCCCGTCTCGGCGGGCGCGCCGGCGAGCAGGAGCGGCGCCGACTGTTCCCCGGCGACCTGCCGGTCACCGGCCGGCGCGCTGTCGGTGAAGGCCCAGGGCAGGATGAGCGCGAGAAGCATTCCGAAGGTCGCCGCGAGGAAAGGTGCCTCGCGCAGCTGTCGGATCGCCCTCATCTTACCCTCCGGCCGGAATCACGCATGTCCCGGAGGGAACGCGGCGCGCGGCCGCCGGTTTCAGGCGATCTCGGCGGGGGCGAAGCGCAACGCGGCCTCGCGCCACTCCGGCAGAACGGGAGCCGGCCGCCGCGTCTCGCGATCCATGAAGACGATGACGCTCTCGGCCTCGGCGAAGCGCAGCTCCCCCAGGAACAGCGCCTGGCGGATGGTGAGCGAGCTGTTGCCCACCCGCGCGATGGCGGAACCGACGCGCACGAGGCCCGGGTAATGCGCCTCGGCCAGGTAGTCGATGGTGACGCGCCGCAGCGCGGCGGCGAGCGGCCGCGTGCGCCAGTGGCCCGCGACCTGGGTGATGATCTCGCCCCGCCCGGCCTCGAACAACGCCGCGATGGAGGCGTTGTTCACATGGCCGTTCAGGTCGGTGTCCTGGATGCGGAGCTTCTCCTCCGTCCAGAAGGGGAAATCCCCAGATGGGCTATCAGCGTGCGAAGAGGCCTGCATTGGTCACCGCGATCTGGCTCGCGGCGCAGACGTTCACGCGGCGGATCTCGGCCTGCCGGCCGTCGTTCCACACCACCTTGAAGTCGTAGCCGCCCGGGTTCGCGGCCACGTAGTTCACGTAGCGCCCCGGATAGAGCACGTTCTGGCCGAGCTGGTCCCGGCCCCAGGAATTCGTCGACGAATGGCTGAAATACAGCTCGCGCACGATCTGCGAGGAGTTGTTCGTGACACGGAAGCGCGTGTCGCAGCCCGGGCCGCCCGTGACGGGACCGCCATATTGCTGCTGCTGCGGCGTGCAGCCCGCGAGAAGGCCGGCGCCGGCCAGCAGCGTCAGCAAGAACCTCTTTTTCACCGGCATTCCCCTAATTTAAGGAAAAGCCAGTGTAATGAGACGGAAAGGTCCAGCAAGCGGGCTATTCTACCCGCACCGCTGAATCCGTGACGATGACGGTGGTGTTGCGGCAAATCGGCAACCGGCGCTGCTCGATGGTCCGGCGGTCGGCGAGCACCACCACCATGTCGTTGGCACCGGGCCCGTCCGCGTTCAGGTTCACCGAACGGCCCACCGGCAGCACCGTCCGGCCGAGCCGGTCGCGGCCCCGCGTCGTGAGCGCGGAGTCGCTGACGAAGACCTGATGGATCTCCTTCGAGGAGTTGTTCACGACGCGGAAGCTGCCGTCGCAGGCCTGCCCCGCCGGGGCGGCGCTCGCCGTCCCGGCCGGGCGGACGCGCGGTTCGTAAGGCTCCGGCGAGGAGCAGGCACCGAGCACCCCGAGCGCCGCGGCGCAGATCCAGATCTTGTTCATCGCGTCCCCTCCCCGGTTCGCCGCCTCAGGCGCGGCCGGCAGCCTTGTCGGCCTCGTACTTCGCCTTGTTCTCGGCATTGGCCGGGTAGAGGCCGGGCAGCGCCACGCCATTCTCGACCTGCACCATGATCCAGGCCTCCAGGCGCTCCTGCTCGACCGCCTCTTCCGTCACGGCCTCGACGAGGTCCTTCGGGATCAGCACGCAGCCATCGGCATCCGCCACGATCACGTCGCCCGGGAAGACGGCCACGCCGCCGCAGCCGATCGGCTCCTGCCAGGCCACGAAGGTGAGGCCCGCCACCGACGGCGGGGCCGCGCCGCCGGCGCACCACACCGGCAGGCCCGTGCCGTTCACGCCGGCCACGTCGCGCACCGCGCCATCCGTCACCAGCGCCGTCACGCCGCGCTTCTTGAGGCGGGCGCAGAGGATGTCGCCGAAGATGCCCGCATCGGTGATGCCCATGGCGTCGGCCACCGCGATCACGCCCTCGGGCATCGCCTCAATGGCCGCGCGGGTGGAGATCGGGCTGGCCCAGCTGGCCGGGGTCGCGAGGTCCTCACGGGCCGGAACGAAGCGCAGCGTGAAGGCCTCGCCCACCAGACGCACGCCCTGGGCGGAGGGCGAGAAGGGCGCGGCGCCGCGCATCCAGACGTTGCGGAGGCCCTTCTTGAGCAGCACCGTCGTCAGCGTGGCGGTGGTGATCTTTTCGAGCTTGGCCTTGGTGGCGGCGGACAGCGACATCGGGGCAACTCCGGGAAGCGTTTCCCCCCGGTGTTATGCCGCGCCCCGCGAGCGGTCAACGCGGGCAACCCGGGGCCGCCGGGCGCCGTTCTTCCCGGTGGACGAACAGGAGACCGCAAGATGCAGCGCCGCCACGTCGCGGCCGGCCTGGCCGGCACCACCCTCCTCGCCGCGGGCGAGGCCATGGCCCAGGCCGTGCCGCCCGCGCCCCGCGTCACCGTGCCGCAGGCCCCCGGCGCACCGCCCTCGCGCGGGCCCGCCACCGACCCATGGCGCCAGGGGCTGGAGGCGGGAATCCTGTCCCTCGTCACGAGCCAGATCGCCGAAAGCCGCGCCGCGAGCCCGCAGGTGAAGGCCTTCGCGAGCTTCGAGGTGGCGGAGCAGCGGTCCATCGTGCAGGCGCAGCAGCTCGCCGGCCTGCCCGTGCCACCCCAGCTCAAGGTGGAGGGCGACGAGGCCCGCCTCGTGCAGCAGCTCGAGACCGCGAGCGGCGAGGAGTTCGACCGCCTCTACCTGCGCCTGCAGCTGGCGAGCCACCAGCAGCTCCTGGCCCTGCACCAGCGCTTCCGCGCCAATGGCTCCCGCGAGCAGAAGATCATCTCCACCATGGCGGCGGTGACGGCGGAGCAGCATCTGCGGCTGCTGCAGGGCATCCAGCGTCAGGGCTGACGCAGCAGCGCCACGGCCTGGGTCACCACCGCGCCAGGCTCGGCGGCGATATCGAGGATGAGCGTGCCGTCCTCGCCATCCGGCGATTCCAGCGTGGCGAACTGGCTGGCCATCAGGCTCGGCGGCATGAAATGGCCCTCGCGGGCGCCCTGGCGCGCGGCGATCAGTCCCGGCTCGCCCGCCAGGTGGACCACGCGCAGCCCAGGCACCCAGCCGCGCAGCCTCTCGCGATAGGCGCGCTTGAGCGCGGAGCAGGCGATCACGCCGCCGCGCTCCTCGGCCGCCAGCCACGCGCCGAGCGCATCGAGCCAGGGCCAGCGATCCGCATCGGTCAGCGGAATGCCGGCGGACATCTTCGCGACGTTCTCGGGCGGATGGAAGGCATCGGCATCGGCGAAGGGCAGGCGCAGCTCCTCCGCGAGGCGGGCGCCGATGGTGGATTTGCCCGAGCCGGAGACGCCCATGACCAGGACGCGCAGGCTCATCCCTTCTTCGGCTCCAGATGCCCGCCGAAGCCCTTGCGCATGGCGCTCAGCGCCTTGTCCGCGAAGCTCGCCTCCTGGCGGGAGCGGAAGCGGGCGAAGAGCGCGGCGGCCAGCACGGGCACCGGCACCGCCTGCTCGACCGCCGTGTCCACCGTCCAGCGGCCCTCGCCGCTGTCGCTCACATGGCCGCTGTATTCCGCGAGGTCCGGGTCATAGGCCAGGGCCTGCGCCGTCAGGTCCAGCAGCCAGGATGAGACGACCGAGCCGCGCCGCCAGGCTTCCGTCACGTCCGCGAGGTCGAGCTCGAAGGGCGCGGCGCGCATGAGGTCGAGCCCCTCGGCCATGGCCTGCATCATCCCGTACTCGATGCCGTTATGGACCATCTTGGCGTAGTGGCCCGCGCCGTTCGGGCCGCAATGCACGTAGCCCCTGGCGGGACGCGGGTCGCGCGCCTCGCGGCCCTCGGTGGGCAGCGCCGTGCCCTCGCCGGGCACCAGCGCGGCGAGGATGGGGTCGAGCCGGTGCACCACCTGCGCCTCGCCGCCGATCATGAGGCAGTAGCCGCGCTTCAGCCCCCAGACGCCGCCCGAAGTGCCGATGTCGAGGTAGTGCAGCCCATGCGCCGCGGCCTCTTCCGCGCGGCGGGCGGAATCCTTCCAGAAGGAATTGCCGCCCTCGATGATGATGTCGCCCTCGTGCAGCAGCCCGTGCAATTCGCGCAACGTGGCCTCGGTGGCCTCGCCGGCCGGCAGCATGACCCAGACGGCGCGCGGGGAGCTGAGGCTGGCCACGAGATCCGCGAGCGAGGCCGCGCCCTGCGCGCCTTCCGCGACCAGGCTGGCCACGGCCGCCTCGTCGCGGTCATAGGCGACGCCGACATGCCCCGCCTTCATCACCCGGCGCAGGATGTTCGCGCCCATCCGACCCAGTCCAACCATGCCGAGCTGCATTCGCTTTCTCCCTCGCCCCAGGATGGGCCGCATGTTGTGATGGCGCAAACGAGATTCGGGAGGAATGGGATGCGGGCACTTCCGCGCCAGGGCCAGGAATGGCCCGTGCTGCAACAGGCGCTGGCCGAGGCGAAGGCGCGCGACCATTCCTGGCGGCGCGGCCGCATGGCGGTGTTCTTCTACTACCTCGACGAGGCGCTGGAGCGCGTGCAGCAGCAGGCCTACGAGGCCTTCTGGACGGAGAACAATCTCGGCCAGCGCGCCTTCCCCTCGCTCGCGCGGCTGGAGGGCGAGGTGGTGGAGATGGCGCTCTCGCTGATGCGCGCGCCGGAGGGCGCGGCCGGCACCTTCACCTCGGGCGGCAGCGAAAGCATCTTCCTCGCGATGCTCGCGGCGCGCGAGCGCGGCAAGCGGCTGCGTCCCAACATCGTGATGCCGGACAGCGCGCACCTCACCTTCGATCGCGCCGCCTGGTATCTCGGCATGGAGGTGCGGCGCGTACCCGCCGCCGCCGACCGCCGCTCCGACGTTGCGGCCATGGCGGCGGCGATGGACGAGCAGACGGTGGCGCTGGTGGGTTCCGCGCCCAACTACCCCTTCGGCACGATCGACCGCATCGCGGAGCTCGGGCGGCTCGCGCGGGAGCGCGACGTCTGGCTGCATGTGGATGCCTGCGTGGGCGGCTTCCTCTCGCCCTTCCTGTCGAAGCTGGGCGCGGCGCTGCCGGAATGGGATTTCGCCGTACCGGGCGTGAGCTCGATCAGCGCCGACATCCACAAGCACGGCATGGCGGCAAAGGGCGCCTCGCTGCTGCTGGTGCGCGACGCGGCGCTGAAGGCGCATCACCGCTTCGAGAGCAGCGCCTGGGCACGCGGCACCTACGTGGCGCACACCGCACAGGGCACGCGGCCGGGCGGCGCGGTGGCGGCGGCCTGGGCGGTGATGAACTACCTGGGCGAGGCAGGCTACCTCGACTGCGCGCGGCGGATTCAGTCGGCGCGCGGGACCATCGCGGAGGGCATCGCGAGCGTGCCGGGGCTGGAGGCGCTGCCGGGCGAGCACGCCATCCTGGTCTATCGCAGCACCGACCCCGCGCTGCCCATCGCGCGCGTCGCGGCGGCGCTGGGCGAGCGCGGATGGCTGGTGAGCCGGCAGTTGGATCCGGATGGCATCCACCTGCACCTCAACCCGCTGCATGCGGAGGTGGCGGCAGAGTATGTCGCCGACCTGCGCGCGGCGGCCGAGGAGACGCGCGGCGGAGCGACGGCGGAGATGGCGGCGGGGCGGGCCTACTAGAACGGGCCGAGGCAATGCCTCGGGCCGGGAGCGCGAATGCGCGACCGCGCCCAATCCGACAGGCCCATCAGCACACCAGCGCACGGCGCGAAGCCAAGGCCGCAGATGCGGCCGCCCGGCGTTCGAGGGCGCGAATCAAAGATATCGGGAGGCCAGATGCTCCTGGAAATCCATCGGGTCCAGCGGCTTGCCCGTCGCCGCGCGCAGCAGGTCCTGGAAGCCCAGCCGCGAGCCCTGGCCGTGCACGTGTTTCCGCAGCCAGCCCAGCAGCGGCGACATGTCGCCCTTGGCCAGCGCCGCATCCAGCCCCGGCTCCGCCGCGCGCGCCGCCTTCATGAGCTGCGCGGCCGCCATGGCGCCCAGCGTGTAGCTCGGGAAATAGCCGAAGCCGCCGTCATGCCAGTGGATGTCCTGCAGGCAGCCGCGCGCGTCGTCCGGCGGAACGATGCCGAGCAGTGCGTTCAGCCCCTCGGCCCAGGCGCCGGGCAGGTCCGCGACTTCGAGGCGGCCCTCGATCATCGCGCGCTCCAGCCGGAAGCGGAGGATGACGTGGGCGGGATAGGTCAGCTCGTCCGCATCCACGCGGATGAAGCCGCGCTCCACATGGCGCCAGAGCTTCGCGAGGTTCGCCGCCGCATAGGGCGCCGGGTCGCCGCCATAGATCCGATGCAGCTCGGGGCCGAGGAAGCTCAGGAAGGCGTCGGAACGGCAGGCCTGCATCTCCACGATCAGGCTTTGCGACTCGTGCGCCGCCATGCCCGCGGCCTCGCCCACCGGCTGGCGCGCCTGGGCCAGCGGCAGGCCGCGCTCGTAGAGCGCATGCCCCGTCTCGTGCAGCACGCCGAGCAGCGCCTTGGCCGGGTCCGCCTCGCTGTAGAAGGTGGTGATGCGGACGTCGCTGGGCGTGCCGCCGCAGAAGGGATGGATGCTCTCGTCGAGACGCGAGTGATCCGCCTCCAGCCCGATCCTGAGCGAGAGCGCGCGGCAGAGCTCTCGCTGCTTCTCCACCGGGAAAGGCCCGCTGAGCGGGATGGGCGCGCCGCGCCGGGCCTGGATTTCCTCCGCGCGCGGCAGGGCATCGCGGAGAAAAGCCTCGTAGGCGTTGAAGACGGGCTCGACCTCGGCGGCGGTGACGCCGCGCTGGTAGCCCTCCATCAGCGAATCATAGGGCGAGAGGCCGGTGGCGGCGGAAAGCGCCTGCGCCGTCTCGCGCTGCAGGCGCAGCACCTCGGCGAGATAGGGGCGGACCCGCGCGAAGTCGGACTTCGCCTTGGCCTCGCGCCAGATTTTCTCGCAGGCGGAATTGGCGCGGGCCGTGGCTTCCACCAGCGCCGTCGGCAGGGCGGTCGCGCGCAGATGCGACCGGCGGATGAGCTCGAGATTGGCCTGGGCCCAGGGCTCGTCCGCCGTGGCGGCGGCGATGTCCTCGGCCATGGCGGGCGCGGTGAACAGCTCGTGCGAAAGGCCCGCGAGGGTCGCCAGCTGCTCGCCGCGCGCCTCGCCGCCGCCACGCGGCATCATGGTGCTCGCATCCCAATGCAGGACGGCGGCGGCCTCGCCCAGCGCGCCGAGTCGCGAGAGGCGGTGCGTCAGGCGGTCATAGGCGGCGTTGCTCATGTCTCTCTCACGCGTCGGATGGACCAGAGGGCAAAGATCACGACCCAGGCGGCGGCCAGGCCGAACCAGGTGATGGCGTAGCCGAGGTGGGGGTTGTTGGGCATGGGGAAAGCCCCGGCCGGATCGGGCAATACGGCGGGCATGGCGGGGGCCGAGGCGCCGAGGCCGCCGGACGCCGCCGGCCGGCCGGCCGGCACGACGACCGCGAGCGCGTAGGGCATCGCATCCGGCACGCCCAGGCTGGCGGCGATGGCGCGTAAGTCGAAGGTGTAGAAGCGCCGCGCGGCGGGATCATCCGTCGCGGCCATGAAGGCACGCCGGTCGGAGTAGCGGGCATAGCCGCTGAGCGTGACCTCGCCCTCCGGCCGCTGGACATTGCCGCCTTCGAGCGGCGCCCAGCCGCGGATGACCAGCAGCGGCCGGCCACCCCGGCGATCGAGCACCGAGACCAGGTCGGCGCCCAGCGTGGTGCCGCGCACCTCCAGGCCCAGATGCGCCTCCGGCGCCGGGCGCAGGCGGCCGGTGGCGGTGATGCGGGTGAAGGCGGGGGGCGAGTCGCTGGCCTCGACGGGCGGCGCGGCGGCGGCGGCCTCCAGCTCGGCGATCAGGCCGTTCTTCCACTGCAGGCGCTGGAGCTGCCAGGTGCCGAGGCCGAGCAGCACGGCCAGGACAGGAAGGGCAATGAAGCTCGGCAGGACGAGGCGCTGCCAGGGGATGGGCTTGGGGATGGGCCGGCTCATATGGGGTCCCATGAAACAGAAAGGCCGGACCCTTCAAGGATCCGGCCGCAAGGCGGCCGGCGCCGCCCATAAGGCAACGCCGCCGGGCGAGCCAGCGGCGCGGCGAAGCCCAGGCGGCGGGTGCCGCCGCCCGGCGTCTCAGGGCGAAAAACGGCCCTAGATCGAGGCGGCAGAGCCGCCTTCATTTAGTGCGCGGCGATTTCGCCCGCGCCCCACCAGTAGATGGAGACGAAGAGGAAGAGCCACACCACGTCCACGAAGTGCCAGTACCAGGCCGCCGCCTCGAGGCCGAAGTGGCGCTCGGCCGTGAAGCCGCCGGCCATGGCGCGGAAGAGGCAGACCGCCAGGAAGATCGTCCCGACAATCACGTGGAAGCCGTGGAAGCCCGTGGCGAGGAAGAAGGTCGAGGGATAGACGCCGCCGCCATGGAAGGCGAAGGGGGCCTCGGCATACTCCCAGGCCTGCAGGCCGGTGAAGGACAGGCCGAGCAGGACGGTCAGCGCCAGGCCCTGCACCAGGCCCTTGCGGTTGCCTTCGAGCAGCGAGTGGTGCGCCCAGGTCACCGTGCAGCCGGAGAGCAGCAGGATCATGGTGTTGAGGAAGGGCAGGCTGAAGGGATCGAAGGTCTTGATCCCCTCCGGCGGCCAGATGGCATGCGTGGCGCCGGACACGTGCTCCGGGTAGAGGGCGAAGTGGAAGAAGGCCCAGAAGAACGCCACGAAGAACATCACTTCGGAGGCGATGAACAGCAGCATGCCGTAGCGCAGGCCGAGGCGGACCACCGAGGTGTGGTAGAAGGGATTCTGGCTCTCCTTCAGCACATCCCGCCACCAGCCGAACATGCAGCCGAGCACGCCGAGCAGGCCGAGGCCGAACACCCAGTGGATGTTGTCATGCGCGAACAGCACGATGCCGAAGAGCATGATGCCGGCCGAGAAGGCGGACAGCAGCGGCCAGGGCGAAGGGTCCACCAGATGGTAGGGGTGCTTGTAGGGGGCGTGCCCCTCGACAGTGCTGGCCATGCTCTATCCTGCGCAGTGTCAATCGGGGCGCCGCGGCACCCATGAAGTTGCCGGCACAATCCACGGAAACGCCCCGCGAATCAAGGTGCGGGACCGTGGATAAGAGCCGCCCCGGCACGTCGCTCACGAAGCGTGCCGAACGGCCACAGGGGGACAAGCGACTCTCGATTTTCTCGGGAAATTTTCCTATGATCCGCGCTGCCAAGGGGAGTCGCGCGCCCAGGCGCCGCGAGGCAGCGGTAAGATAGTAAGATGGTAAGATAGTAAGGCGGCGATCAGCGCTGGAGGCGCTGGTTCCCCACATGCGGCCCCGCATTGGCCAGGGCGCCCGTCCGCTCGGCGTCGTTCAGGCTGCGGAAGAAGGTGTAGCTGATGGTGACGGTGCGGATGTCGCGCGTCGCGGGGTCCTCGGCGATCTTCGGATCCACCCAGAAGGCCAGCGGCATGTCCACGGTTTGGCCGGGCGCCAGCACCTGCTCCTCGAAGCAGAAGCAGGCGGTCTTGTGGAAGTAGCGCGAGGCGACCTCGGGCGTGACATTGTAGGTCGAGACGCCGCCCACCGGGGTCGTCGCCAGGTTGCGGGCCACGTAGAAGGCCATGCCTTCCTCGCCCAGGCGCAGCGGCATGGAGGTCTGCTGCGGCTCGAAGGACCAGGGGAGGCCCGGCTGGGTATGGGCGTTGAAACGGACGGTGATGCTGCCCGCGGCGGCCGTCGCGCCCGGCGCGGCCTGGCCGATCATGGGCGTGCCGCCGAAGCCGGTCGCCTTGCAGAAGAGGTCGTAGAGCGGGACGGCGGCGAAGGAGACGCCGACCATCGTCGCGACCAGCCCGGCCGCGCCCCAGCCCATGCGGCGGTTGCGCCGCGCGACGACGGCAGGGTCCGGCCGCTGGATCATCCGCGCAGCAGCCGGGCGACGGAGATGAAGTAGAACAGCACCGAAAGGGCGGCGAGCGCGGCCAGGATGGCCCAGTTGCGCCCGCGCCGGCGGCGCTCGAACTCGACGCGTTCCTCGGGGGTCATGCCAGTACCAGCCTGTCGAGCGCCAGCGCCCCGAAAAGGAGGAAGAGGTAGTAGATGCTATACTTGAAGCAGCGCTTGGCCGGCAGGTCGCCGGTCAGCGAGACGCCGGTGGCGTCCTGCTCATCGCGCCAGACCAGCCAGGCATGGCGCAGGAAATTGGCGCCGAGCGCGGTCGCCAGCACACCATAGGCCGCGGTGTTGAAGCCCATCCACCAGGGGGCGAGCGTCAGCGGTACCAGCAGAATCGTGTAGATCACGACCTGGCGCCGCGTCTCCCGCGCGCCCGCGATCACCGGCAGCATGGGCACGCCCGCGCGCTTGTAGTCCTGGTGCGCCCAGAGCGAGAGCGCCCAGAAGTGCGGCGGCGTCCACATGAAGATCATGGCGAAAAGGACCAGCGGCAGCGCATCGATGCTGCCCGTCACCGCCACCCAGCCGATGAGCGGCGGGAAGGCGCCGGCGGCGCCGCCGATGACGATGTTCTGCGGCGTGCGGCGCTTCAGCCACATGGTGTAGATGAAGACGTAGAAGCCGATCGAGCCCGCGAGCACCCCGGCCGCCAGCCAGTTGGTCGCGAGGCCCATCAGCGCCACGGAGCCCACGGCCAGCAGCACGCCATAGGCCAGCGCCGACTCGGCGGCGATGCGGCCGGCGGGGATGGGGCGCTTTTCCGTGCGGCGCATCACCGCGTCGATGTCGCGGTCGTACCACATGTTGATGGCGCCGGCGGCCCCGGCTGCGATGGTGATGCAGAGGATGGCCGTCAGCGCCAGCACCGGGTGGATGTGCCCAGGCGCCACCAGCAGGCCGATCACGCCGGTGAAGACGACAAGGGTCAGGACGCGCGGCTTGAGCAGCGTGATCCAGTCCCGCACTTCGGAGGTGTCGAGCGGGGGGGTCATGGAAGCATCGAGGGGAGCTTGCGCTCCCCCCATACCGGATACCGTCGCGTCACTCATATCGGTTCCTTCTGGCGCCCGAGATAGGGGGGCGCCAGCCGCGGGTCAACGGATCCGCGGCAACTCGTCGAAGGTGTGGAAGGGCGGCGGGCTGCTGACCTGCCACTCCAGCGTCGTCGCGCCCTCGCCCCAGGGGTTGGCCGCGGCCGGCACCTTCCGGCGGAAGGTGTCGTACATGACGTAGAAGAAGAACAGGAAGGCGGCGACCGAGACATAGGCGCCGAGAGAGGCGACGATGTTCCAGCCCCAGAAGGCGTCCGGGTAATCCGGGTAGCGGCGGGGCATGCCCTGGTTGCCCAGGAAGTGCATGGGGAAGAAGGTCAGGTTCACGCCCACGAAGGTCATCCAGAAATGGATCTGGCCGAGGCGCTCGGAGTACTGATACCCGCTCATCTTGCCGAGCCAGTAGTAGATGCCGGCGTAGATGCCGAACACCGCGCCCAGGCTCAGCACGTAGTGGAAGTGCGCCACCACGTAGTAGGTGTTGTGCAGGATCTGCGTGATGCCGGCATTGGCCAGCACGACACCCGTCACGCCACCCACCGTGAAGAGGAAGATGAAGCCGACGGCCCAGAGCATGGGCACCTCGAGCTTGATCGAGCCGCCCCACATGGTCGCGATCCAGGAGAAGATCTTCACGCCCGTCGGCACGGCGATGACCATCGTCGCGGCCATGAAGTAGGCGCGCGTGTCGACGTCGATGCCCGACTGGTACATGTGGTGCGCCCACACGACGAAGCCGACCACGCCGATGGCAACCATGGCATAGGCCATACCGAGGTAGCCGAAGACCGGCTTCTTCGAGAAGGTCGAGATCACGTGGCTGATGATGCCGAAGGCCGGCAGGATCATGATGTACACTTCGGGGTGGCCGAAGAACCAGAACAGGTGCTGGAACAGCACCGGGTCACCGCCGCCGGCCGGGTCGAAGAAGGCCGTGCCGAAGTTACGGTCCGTGATCAGCATGGTGATCGCGCCGCCGAGGACAGGCACCGCCAGCAGCAGCAGGAAGGCCGTCACGAGCATCGACCAGACGAAGAGCGGCATCTTGTGCAGCGTCATGCCCGGGGCGCGCATGTTGAAGATGGTCGTGATGAAGTTGGCCGCGCCCAGGATCGACGACGCACCGGCGAGGTGCAGCGCGAAGAGCGCCATGTCCATCGACATGCCCGTCTGGTAGGTGTCGTCCGACAGCGGCGGATAAATCGTCCAGCCCGCGCCCGCGCCCTGCCCCACGAACATGGAGCCGCCGAGCAGCAGGAAGGCAGGGACCAGCAGCCAGAAGGAGATGTTGTTCAGGCGCGGGAAGGCCATGTCCGGCGCGCCGATCATGATCGGCACGAACCAGTTGCCGAAGCCGCCGATGAGCGCGGGCATGATCACGAAGAACACCATGATCAGGCCGTGGGCCGAAACATAGGCGTTCCACATCTGCCCGTCGGAGAAGATCTGCATGCCGGGCTGCTGCAGCTCAAGCCGCATCAGGAAGGAGAGGCCAATGCCGATGATCGCCGCGAAGAGCGAGAAGATGATGTAGAGAGTCCCGATGTCCTTGTGGTTCGTCGAGAAGAACCAGCGGGCCACGAAACCGGGCGTGTGGTGGTCGTCATGCCCATGCGCTTCGGCGGCATTTGCCATATCCGGGTCGCCTTTCCTGATCAGTCGCAGCTCGTCCGGACAACGGCCGGAGGGGTCATCATGTTTGTTGGGGCTTCCGGGCGCGTCACTGACGCGCCGCGGCGAGCCGAATGGTCTCGTCCTGCACGGCGGCGGCCTGGACCGGCGCCTCGGCGCCATTGGCCGCGAAGCGCTGGCGGGCGCTTGCCACCCAGGCGTCGAACTCGGCCTGCGGCACGGCGCGGACCACGATAGGCATGAACCAGTGGTTGGTCCCGCAGATCTGGTTGCACTGGCCGTAGAAGGTGCCGACATGGTCGGCCTTCATCCAGGTCTCGAGCGTGCGGCCCGGGATGGAGTAGCGCTGAATGCCCAGGCTGGGCACGAAGAAGCTGTGGATCACGTCAGCGCCATGCGTCATCACGCGCACGGTGCGGCCGACGGGGATCACCAGCGGCTCGTCCACGTCGAGGTTGCGGAGCTGGCCGGGGCGAAGCTCCGAATCGGCGACCGGACGGCTGTCGAAGTTGAAGTTGCCGTTATCCGGGAAGGCGTAGTTCCAGTACCACTGGCGGCCGGTCACGTTGATCGTGATATCGGCGTCGCGCGCGCGGTCCTGGTAGTAGATCAGCCGGAAGGAGGGGATCGCGATCACCAGCAGGATCAGCACCGGGATCACCGTCCAGGCGATTTCCAGCGGCGTGTTGTGGCTGTTCTGCGAAGGAACCGGGTTGGCCTTGTGGTTGTACTTGACCAGGCACCAGGTCAGCAGCAGCGCCACGAAGATCGTGATCACCACGATGATCCAGAAGACCAGCGTGTTGAAGTCGTGGATACGCTCCTTGATGGGGCCGGCCGCGGCCTGAAGGCCCATGCCCCAGGCATGCGGCGCGCCCACCATCGCTTCCTGGGCCATCGCCCCGCCCAGCTTCGCCAGCCCGGCCATGGCCAGCACCGCCAGCCCGAAAATCCGTCCGATACGCCCGATCACGCGTCGCACCCTGCCTTCACTCCATGGTGAGTCCCGAGGGTCCCACCCGGCAGCCCCATCGCCGCCATGTCTCAGCATATCGCGTCCTTTCTCCAGAGGGGAGAGAGGGTTCGCGCGGCCGGACCATAGGCGCAGCCCCTGTGGCCGACAAGTCTCGCTCGGCAAGGTGAAAGGCGAATTTCCGGGAATTCAGCCCGCTTCGATCAGCTCGCCCTCGCCGCCCTCGGCGACGTGGTCGACCATGTCCGTGAGCATGGAGCGGATATGCGGATCGCCCACCATATAGAAGACCTGCCGTCCCCGCCGGTCCGCCTGCAGCAGGCGTGCCGCGCGCAGCAGGCGCAAGTGATGGGAGACGAGGCTTGGCGAGATGTTCAGCCCTTCCGCCGTGGCGCCGACGGAGACGGGTTGGTCCAGGCAGGCCAGGATGATCTTCAGGCGCGTAGGATCGCTCATCAGGCGGAACATTTCCGCGAGCTCGACGACCTCGTCCTCTTCGATGCGTATGCCGATCGCCATCGGCGGAGCTTCCTCCCTGCCGCGGTCCAATACAAGCCTTGTCGTCACAAAGGCTTGATTCCACTGCAAGGATGAAGAATTGAACAGCTGTTCAGCAGTCGCACCGTCGAGCTGTCTCGGCCGCCGCCATAACATCTTGAATCGGCCGCACTAACAGGCCGCCGGGCGGTTCAGCCGCCGTTGCGGACCTCGACCAGCGTGAAAAGCGACAGGGGCGGGCAAGCCTCCATGCGCTCGATCTTGACCTGATTGCGGTCCAGCAGATCCGCCAGCATGAAGTCGGGATGCCAGCCCAGAATGCGCGCCAGGGGCGCGGTGGTGCGCTCGAGCCACCAGCGGAAGCCCGAGTCGGCCGCGAAATGGTTCACGAAGAGCAGATGCCCGCCGGGGCGCACGACACGCGACATCTCGGCAAAGAGCTTCTTCGCATCGGGCACCACCGAGGCAGTGAACATAGCGACAGCGATATCGAAGCTGGCATCCGCGAAGGCCGTGTTCTCGGCATCCATCTCCAGCAGGCCCTGGACAGCGCTCAGCCCTTCCTGGCGGACGCGTTCCTGCGCCTTGCACAGCATCTCGCGCGAGAGATCGATGCCCACGACCTCCAGATCCCGCCGGTAATGCGGCAGGGCGAGGCCAGTGCCGACGCCGACTTCCAGAATGCGGCTGCCGGCATTCTGCGAGATGCGGTTGACGGCAGCGACCGCGGCCCGGCGGCCGAAAGCGGAAACGCCCCCGAAAACAACGTCGTACACACCCGCCCAGCGCCGGTACGCGTCGCGGACCGAAGCCGCATCGAGCGCGGCGCGGGGATGGGCTCGGTCCCCCTCGGAAAGTCCGATGCTGGAAATGTGACTAGTCCCTTTCAGCGCGGGGGTCCGGGTTACTCCCGCCCCCCGGCGCTTGCAAGCGCGATTGAGGCATGGCGGTTGCCATTCCGTCTCACCTGCGTTGCGGTAACGCGGCGAGAAGCCCTCCGGCCGCGATGATCGCCGCGCCGATCAGGCTGATCCCGTCGGGCCAATCCTGGAAGACCAGGACTCCGGCGCAACTCGCCCAGATGAGCTGGGTATAGGAAAGCGGGGCCAGCAGGCTGGCAGGGGCGCGCGCATAGGCCAGCACCAACAGGCCATGCCCCAGCGCCCCTAATACGCCGAGGCCCATCAAGGCCAGCCAGTCCAGCGCGGTGGGCGACACGAAGACGAAGGGCTGCACGAAAGTCGCGGCGAGGCCGCCGGCGATATTGGTGTGGAAGATGGTCACGCGGCTGTCGTCCAGCGACGCCAGGCGCCGGGTAAGGATCTGATAGAGGCCGTTCATCGCCGCCATCACCAGGGGCAGCAGATAGGCCCAGTGCAGCGGCGCGCCCGTCAGAAAAGGCGGCCGAAGCGCGACCATCACACCGACGAAGCCGATCGCCACGCCCAGCCAGCGGCGAGGCGAGACCTCCTCCCGCAGGATGAGCGCGGCCAGGGCCAAGGTGATCAGCGGAGAGGCGAAGCCCACCGCCGTCGCATCGGCGAGCGGAATATGAGCCAGCGCGATCGTGAAGGCGATGTTGCAGCCGCAGAGAAGCAACGATCGCAGGGCCTGGAGCCCTGGCGCACGGGACCGCCAGGGCAGCCGGCCCATGGTCAGCCACATGAAGGTCACGACCATCAGGCTGGAGAAGACGAAACGTGCCCAAGTGAGCTGAAGGACCGGATAGCTCGCGGTCATGAGCTTCAGCGAGGTATCCATGCAGACGAAGATCATGAGCGCGAGGAGCTGGATCAGCACGCCCCTCAACATGCGCGCCACATGACGCGCATCACGTCACCCCCGCGATCTCAGCCCCGGGGGGCTCTTCTCTCCGCATCTCCCGTCCTTAGGCGACGGGAAGCGACGCGCCCAGCCCTCAGGCCGCGTCCTCGCGGCGGTCCTTCACGCGGACATAGGCCAGCGACGCGTGCTCCGGGCAGTACGGCTTGCCGGCGATGGCGGCCGAGCAGCAGAAGTGGAAGCCCTCGGTCCCCGGCTCCCCGATCGGCCAGCAGCAGGTCTTGTTGCTGACGCGCGGGAAGGCGCGGACGACCGGCGGCTTCTCCAGCACGGGCGCGGCAACGGCGACCGGCGCGGCGGCAAACGGCTTCGCGGGCTCTTCCCGGCGCGGAACGCTGGGGAGGGCGGCGCGCAGCGGCGGCAAGGTCGGCCGGCGGCCCGTGGCGACCGGGCGCGGCGTGGCCGGATCGCGGCGAATGGGGCTCGGCCGGGCCGGCAGCTGCAGCCGGTGCGCCTTGCCCACGACGGCATTCTTCGAGACGCCCATGCGGCGCCCGATCTCGGCGGTCGAATGGCCTTCCGCCCAGAGCCCGCGGAGGCGATCGATCGACTCGTTCGTCCAATCCATGATGAGATCCCCCTCTCTCCCGACACCACATCGTGTAGCTCAAAAGGGGCTTGACATACAAGTTGTGGATTGTCCCGATTCGCCAGAAACTTGTGGAAAAGCTCTGGCAGCGCGTCTGCGCTCCGTGGGCGAGGCGCTTGCTACGCCAATGAATCCCGGAAGCCAAGACCCGCCCGCTCAGCGGCGGATCAGCACATAGTTCACCGTCAGGTCGATGGTCACCACCGGTTCGGAGCCCGGCGGGAAGGCCGGTAGCCGCGCTCCGTTGAAGGGCCAGGTGGTTCCGTGGTTGAGCGAGGGCGAAGTCGATGGACCGACGAGCTGCACGTTCCGCACCGTGCCGTCCGCCGAGGCCGTCACCCGCACCCGGACCACGCCGTCCTCGCCGCGCATGATGGCGTCCGGCGAGTAACGGATATTCTGGTCCAGCCAGCGCCGGAAGGCGGCGCGCCAGTCCGCGCCCACCTGCGCGCCCGACACGCGGACCGAGGGATCCCGCGCCGCCTGGCCCTCGATGATCCGCGGATCCACCGAAAGATCCATGCCCCGCGCCTGCGGCCGCCCCGAGGGCGGTCGCGATGGCTGGCCGAGCTGCACCCCATTGGGCATCCACATGCCGGGCAGATTGGGCCGGGGCTGCGGGCTTGGCGCGGGCGAGGCCTGGCGGGGCGGCGTCGGGCGCGGCGGCTGCGGCACCGAAGGCGGCAAGGTCTCGGAAAGGCGATCCGGCAGGCGCAGCTCGGTCTGCGGGGCGAAGAGCTCCACCGTCCCAGCCATCTCGGGCATGGGGGCGGGCTCGTCCGGCGGCTGCGGGATAGGCGGCGCCGGTGGCGGTGGAATAGGCAGCGGCATGGCCTGCTGCAGCGGCGGCTGGGGCGTCGGGGCGGGAAGGGGCGGCTGCGGCACGGGCGGCATGGGCGTCGCCTGCCGGACCGGGGGCTGCGGAACGGGCGGCGGCGGGACGTTCTGCGGTACCGGGGGCTGCGGAACCGGCGGCGGGGGCGGCACGTCGGGGGTGGGCGGGGCCGGCACCTCGGCGCTGCCAGGTGGCGTGGGCGGCTGGGGCTCGGTCTCGGAGCCCTCGGCCGGTTCGGCCTCGGAGCGCTGGGGGGCGCCGCCCTCGAAGACCACATCGAAGCTCGGCGGCGGCAGCTGTTCGGACGGCTTGCGGGGGTCCGGCCAGAACCAGAGGGCCAGCGCCAGCAGGATGTGCAGGAGCAGCGAGACCGTAATGAAGATCGGAAAGCCCATCGACGGGGCGGTGGGCGCCTGGGCCCGCCAGCGTGGACGCGGCGGGGCCGGCCGCAGCGAGGGCGGCAGGGGCTCGCGCCGCGCATTCACGCGACGCCGCGCGCCGAAGCGCGGGCGGGGTTGCAGGCGTGGAGGTCTCTGGTTCGCGATCGTCACTCAGGCAGGCCGGCCATGCCATCGGCTTATCGCAATTTCGCCGCGCCGCGAAACGCTGGCAGGTGACGAAATGTTCCCATGTGACATGGCGTCCACGGAGCCGTCCCCATGCACTTCCCCCGTCGCCTCGCTCTCACCCTGCCCGCGTTGCTTCCCGCCGTCGCCCGCGCGCAGGATGCGGAGCAGCTTCCGGGCGGCCTGCGCCTGGCGACCTTCGCTTCCGGCCTGGAATACCCCTGGGGTGCCAACTTCCTGCCCGATGGGCGCCTGCTGGTGACGGAACGCCCGGGCCGCATGCGGCTGGTCACCCCGGACGGCCACGTCTCCGCCCCCCTGGCCGGCCTGCCGGAGGTGGAGGCAGTGGGCCAGGGCGGCTTGCTCGATGTCGTGGTCGCGCCGGATTTCACGCGCAGCTCGGAAATCTTCTTCGCCGCCGCCGTCAGCACCGGGGAGGGCGCGCTCACGCGTCTCTACCGCGCGCGGCTCGGTGGCTCGGGCCTGGCGGAGGTGCGGCCGGTCCTGGACGCCACGCCTGGCCAGTCGCGCGGGCGCAATCATTTCGGCGGACGCCTCGCCTTCAGCCCGGACGGCGCGCATCTCTTCCTGACGACCGGCGACCGCAACGAGAAACGCGACCGCGCGCAGCGGCTCGACGACCTGGCCGGCAAGGTCATCCGCCTGACCCGCAACGGCGAGGTACCGCGCGACAATCCCTTCTTCGGCCGGCCAGGCGCGCGCGGCGAGATCTTCAGCTTCGGCCATCGCAACCCGCAGGGCATCGCCTTCAATCCGGCCACGGGCAGCCTCTTCGAGGTGGAGTTCGGTCCCCTGGGCGGCGACGAGGTCAACCTGATCCGGCCAGGCCAGAACTACGGCTGGCCGGAAGTCACCTATGGCCGCGAGTATTCCGGCCGCCCTATCAACAACGGCCGCACCAGTGCGCCCGGCTTCGTAGAGCCGCAACGCCATTGGGAGCCGGCGATCAGCCCCTCGGGCATGTGCTTCTGGCGCGGCGCGCTCTGGCTCGCCTGCCTCAATCCGCCCGGGCTGCTGCGCATCGCGATGGAGGGCGACCGGCTGGGTGGCGAGGAACGGCTTTGGCAGCGCCGCGCCCGCTGCCGGCATGTGGTGCCGGCGCCCGATGGCTCACTGCTGGTGCTGACAGATGAGTCGCGCGGGCGGATCCTGCGGATCGCGTGAAGCTCAGTCGGCCAGCATCCCGGGCGTGAACAGGCGGCGTCGCTTCACGGCATCGCCGCCCAGCATGAACTCGCCGTCGCCGCGATAGTGGCAGGTCCTGGGGTTCTTCGGCGATGCGGCGACGTGCGCCTTCACCACCTCCCACACGAAGATGCCATGGCCGCGGATGAGCCTGGCGTCGTGGAGGCGGCACTCGAAATTCGCGTAGCACTCGCGGATCAGGGGCGCGGCCACCTTCTCGGCCGGGTCGGCGGTGAGGCCGAATTCCGCGAACTTGTCGATCTCGCCGCCCGTGCAATTGCCGATGCGGATCGCGGTGTCGAGCAGATGCGCCTCGGGCACGTTGATCACGCACTCCTTGGAACGGCGAACCATCTGGTAGCTGTGGTTGGCATCCCAGATGTAGGTCGCGACCAGCGCCGGCGTGAAGCCGAGCATCATGTGCCAGCCCAGCGTCATGATGTTCGTCTCGCCCTTCCAGGCCGAGCTGATAAGCACGATCGGCCCCGGCTCCAGATGGCGCCGGGTCTTGTTGGTCGGGAAGTCCCGCTTGGCGTAGCGCCTCATGGGCGGGCAACGCGGCGTGGCACGGGCGGTTTCCCTCAGCCCGCCGCTATCCGGGCCAGCGCCTCCGCCGGCAACGGACCCTTCTTCACCGCAGCCACCGCATGATCCAGCTCGGCGAGGCTCGATGTGCCGACCAGCGCCGTGCTGATCTCGGACGGCCCGATGGCGTAGCGCAGCGCGAGCTCCACCAGGTCCTTCGCGTAACCTGCCTCGATCAGCGGGCGCAGCCGCTGCGCTGCCGCCACGTCGGCCGCGTAGCTCGTGCCCGAGGCGATGGGCTCCACCTTCTGCGCGCCATAGGCATGCCGCGCCTCGGTTCCGCTCAGCGCCCCACCCGCCAGGATGCGGATGGCGATGACGCCGATGCCCTGGCGCGCCGCCTCGCGGATCACGCCGCCGAGGTCGGGCCGCGCCGCGCCCGCCTCCACGCCGCTCGGGTTCAGCAGGTTGTAGGGCATCTGCGCGGTGGCGAAGCCGCCCTCTTCCATCACCTCGCGCAGCGCCGGCGCGTCGCCGAGGCCGGTGATGCCATAGAAGCGGAACTTCCCCTGGGAGCGCAGCTTCTGCAGCACGGGCACTGCCTCGTTGAGGATCTGCTCCGGCGTGAAGGCGGGCTCCGTGCCCGAGGCCGTGATCGGATTGTGCAGCTGGAACAGGTCCACACTGTCGCGGCCGAGCCTCTGCAGGCTGCCCTCCAGCGAGCTCACGATCGTGCCCACAATGTCGCCGCGCTGGTCGGGATAGACGCGCACCTTGGTGCCCACTGTCACCCGCGCGCCCAGCTTGCGCAGGGCGCGGCCGAGATTCCGTTCGGAAGCGCCCTCGCCATAGGCATAGGCCGTGTCGAAATAGGTAATGCCATGGTCGATGGCCCGGCCGATGGCGCGCTCCTGCTCGGCCTCGGTGCCCTTCACCATGAGGCCGCCGATGGCGCCGCACCCGTAACTGAGCACGGAGACCGAGATCCCCGTGCGGCCCAATGGTCTTTGCTGCATGAACCGTCTCTCCCGTTGCGGCGGATGCTGGGGCATGGCGCCACGGGCGGCAAGCCGCCTTGTCCTGCAGCCTGAACGGGCGTCATCATAAGGACGCACCGGCCGCAGATGCCGGGCAGGGAGAACGTCCGATGATCTCACGCCGCCTGCTGCTGGGCAGCGCCGCGCCCGCCCTTGGCTGGGCCGGTGCCGCCCGGGCCGCCTATCCCGACAAGCCGATCCGCGTGATCGTGCCCTTCGCCGCGGGCGGCAACACCGACATCCTGGGCCGCATCCTGACGCAGCGCATGGCCGAGAAGCTCGGCCAGCCCATGGTGGTGGAGAACCGCACGGGCGCCGGCGGCAGCGTGGGCGCGGAAGCTGTCGCGCGGGCCGCGCCGGACGGCTACACGCTGCTCTTCGGCGCGGGCGGGCCGCTGACCGCCAACCCCGTGCTCATGGCGCGCATCCCCTACGACGTGGAGCGCGACTTCATGGCCGTGGGCATGGTCGGCATCCTGCCGATGGTCTGCCAGGTCAGCACCAGGGTCGCCGCGCGCGACATGACGGAGTTCGTCGCGCTGATGCGCGCGCGGCCCGGCGAGATCACCATCGCCACGCCGGGCCAGGGCAGTGCAGGGCACCTGGCGCTGGAGCTCGTTCTCGCCGCCGCGCAGGTGCGCGCGCAGCACGTCCCCTATCGCGGCGGCAGCGCCATGATCCCGGACCTCATCGCCGGCACGGTGGACGCGGCCTTCGTCGAGCTGCCCTCCGCGCTGCCGCTCCATCGCGACCGCCAGGCGCCCATCATCGCCATCGCGACGCCGGAGCCCTTCCCGCTGCTGCGCGGCGTGCAGACCTTCGACCAGGCCGGCTTTCCCGGCTTCACCGCCGGGAGCTATGGCGGGCTGCTCGCCCCCGCCAACACGCCGCCCGAGATCTTCGGCGCGCTGCGCACGGCCTTCGCCGCCACGATGGCCGAGCCCGCCGTGCTCTCCCGTGTCGCGGAGGTAGGCGCCATTCCGGGCAGCACGGTCCAACGCACGCCGGAGGGCTTCGCGGCCTTCCTGCGCGAGGAGCTCGCCAAGGCGCGCCGGGCGGCGGAGCTCGCGGGGCTGCGGCCGTCCTGATGCGCCTGGCGATCATCAACGACTATCACGGCCTCTCGCTGGAAGCGGCCGATTGGTCCCGCCTGCCCGTCGAGCTGACCGTGCATGGCCGCGTGGCGGAGGAGGAAGCGCCCACGCTCCTCGCGGGCTGCGAAATCGTCGTGACGGCGCGCGAAGAGACGCGCTTCGACGCGGCGCTGCTGGACAGGCTTCCCCGGTTGCGGCTGCTCGTCACCCATGGCGGCAGCAACGCAGCCCTCGACCTGGAGGCGCTGGCCTCGCGCGGCATCACGGTCTGCGGCACAGAGCTCGGGCATGATCTCGCGACGGTGGAGCTCGCCTGGGCGCTCATCCTCGGCCTCGCCAAGCACCTGCCTGCCGAGGACCGCGCGATCCGCGAGGGTGGGTGGGGCGCGGGGCTCGCGCGCGGGCTGACGGGCGCGCGGCTGGGCCTGCTCGGCCTCGGGCGGCTCGGTACCGGGATGGCGCAGGTCGGCCGGGCCTTTGGCATGGAAGTGCTGGCCTGGAGCGAGAACCTCACCGCCGCACGCTGCGCCGAGGCGGGCGCGAGGCTGGTGACCCGGGAGGAGCTCTTCGCCGAAAGCGACGTGGTCAGCATCCACACGCGCCTCAGTCCGCGCACGCGCGGAATCGTGGACCGTGCCGCACTGGCCGCGATGAAGCCCGATGCCCTGCTCATCAACACCTCGCGCGGGCCCATCGTGGAGGAGGCCGCGCTGGTGGAGGCGCTGGAGCGGCGCTCGATCGGCGGGGCGGGGCTCGACGTCTTCGACCGCGAGCCCTTGCCGCCGGACCACCCGCTGCGGCGCCTGCCCCATACGCTGCTCACCTCGCATATCGGCGGCAGGACGCGGGAGAACATCCTGGCCCGGTACCGCGACGCGCTGGAGGATGTGGAGGCCTGGCTCAAGGGCGCACCCACCCGGGTCCTGTAGGGTTTACGCCGACCGCCCGCCGCCTAGAGTGCTCTCAATGGGTGGAAACGCGATCACGAATCCCGCCGTTGCGGGCGGCGCCATCGGGCGCCTGTTGCGGACCCCCGACTACCGGCGCATCTGGATGCTCGGCGGCATTGCCAATGCCATGCGCTGGCTCGAGATGCTGGCCGCCTCGCTCTGGACCTTCGAGGCCACGGGCTCGACGCTTGCCGTCGCCGCCGTCTCCATGATGCGGGCATTGCCCATGCTGCTGCTCGGGGCCGTCGCGGGTGCCCTGGCGGAACGCATGGACCGGCGGCGGCTGCTGGTGGCACTGCAGGCCAGCTCGGCCCTCGGGGCGGGCGCGATCGCGCTGCTCGCGGCATCCAGCCTGCTCGAACCCTGGCATCTCATGGGCCAGGGCTTCCTCGCGGGCCTCGCCTGGGCGGGCGAGATGGCCACGCGCCGCCGCATGGCCGCCGATGCCGCGCCGGCCGAGGACCTGGTGCCCGCCATCGCGCTCGACACCATGACAGGCAGCACGACGCGCGCCATCGGCCCGCTGCTCGGCGGTGCGCTGTTCCAATGGCTGGGCCTGGCGCCCGCGGCCGGCATCGCCTGCGCCTTCCATCTGGTGGCGCTCGGCCTCGCGCTGCGCGTGACGCCGCCGGAACGACCGCCCGCGCCGTCCAGCGGCGGACCGCTCACGGGCATCGTGGAGGCAGCACGCGTGGCGCTCTCCACCCAGGCGTTGCGGCTCGTGCTGATCGTGACGCTGGTGATGAACATCTTCGCCTTCGCCTATGCCGCCGTGCTGCCGGCCTTCGGCGCGATGGCCTTCGCGGCCTCCGGCGCCGCCATCGGCCTGCTCGCGGCCGCCGAGCCTTTCGGGGCGCTGCTCGGGGGGCTGTGGATCGCGCTCGGCCGCCGCTCGCCGCCCGGGACGCTGCCGCTGGTGGCCGGCTCCACGCTCTTCCTGCTGCTGCTCTTCGGCGTGGCGTCGAGCCATTCCTATCCGTTGGCCTGGGGCCTGCTGGCGCTGGGGGGCCTTGGGACCGCGCGTTTCGCGGCGATGCAGACCTCGCTGGTGATGACCTCCGCGCCGGCGGAGATCCGCTCGCGCGTGCTGGGGCTCGTCACCACTTGCATCGGCACGAGCCCGATCGGCGTGCTCAGCATCGGCGCGCTCGCCGACGGTTTCGGTCCGCGCTTTGCCATTATGGTCATGGCCGGGCTCGGCCTCACGGTGATGGTGCTGGCACTCTGGCGGGAAAGGCGCGCTTGACATCGGCGCCCGGGAGTCGTGACGTTTCATGAAGATCTCCTTGGGAGGAGATGAGCATGAAGCGTCCGGCGTCTCTGGCCGTGCTGTTGTTCGTTGCGCTCCTGCCGCTCTCGGCGCGCGCGGAGTTTCCTGACCGGCCGCCGCGCATCGTGGTCGGGCAGGTGGCGGGCGGTTCCTCCGACATCATTTCCCGCATGGTGGCGGATGCGATCTCGCCCACGCTCGGCCAGCGCGTCGTGGTCGAGAACCGGCCCGGCGTGAACGGCGCGATCGGCGCGGAGTTCGTGGCCCGCAGCGCGCCCGACGGCTACACCGCCTACCAGTGTCCGATGAGCACGCTGTCCATCACGGCGCAGCTTCCGGGCGGGGCGCCCATGGATGTCGGCGCGGAGCTGCTGCCCATCTCCAACGTCACGCTCTCCTCCTACGGGCTCGTGGTTCCGGCCAGCAGCAGCTACCGCAACGTCGGCGACATCCTCGCGGCCGCCCGCGCGCGACCAGGCGCGGTCACTTTCGGCAGCCCGGGGCCGGGCTCCGCCCAGCACCTCTCGGGCGAGCTCATGGCCCGCATGGGCCAGGTCAGCATGCAACACGTGCCCTATCGCGGCGCGGCACCCGCCGTGGTGGATCTGATCGCCGGCCGGATCGATTTCATGATGACCAACCTCGGCGACATCACGCGGCAGGTGCAGTCGGGCGATGTGCGCCTGCTGGCGCAGGGCGATCCCTCACGCTTCCCGATCTTTCCGGACCTGCCGCGCATCGCCGACACGCTGCCGGGCTTCGAGGTAACGGGCTGGTTCGGCTTCTGCCTGCCGAAAGGCACGCCCGCCGCGGTGATCGCGCGCTGGGACGATGCCATCCGCGCCGCAATGCAGAACGAGGCGTTCCGGCAGCGCCTGACCGAGGCCGGCTTCTCGCCCATCTATGAGGGGCCGGAGGCTTTCGCCACGCGCCTCGCCGCCGATCGCGCCAAATGGCTGGACGTGATCCGCGCCGCGAATCTGCGCGCCCAATGACCGCAAGGAGGATGGAGATGTTCACCTTTACGCCGCTCACCCCAGTCTTCGGCGCCCGCGTCGAGGGAGCCGATCTCCGCTGCCCGCTCACGCCCGAGCAGGCGCGAGAGATCGAAGACGCGATGGATCGCTACGCCGTGCTCGTCTTCCCGGGGCAGGACATCGACGACGACCAGCAGGCGGCCTTCGGCGAGAATTTCGGCCCCATCGAGGGCACGCGCGCGACCGTGGACGTGCACAAGCAGCGCCTCGCCAACACCTCCATCAACGACATCTCCAACCTGGACGAGAAGGGCAACATCCTCGCGGCCGATGACCGGCGCCGCTTCTTCTCGCTCGGCAACCGGCTCTGGCATTCGGATTCGAGTTTCAAGGCCACGCCCGCGAAATACTCCATGCTGCACGCCCGCAGCATCCCGCCCGAGGGGGGTGAGACCGAGTTCGCCGACATGCGCGCCGCCTGGGATGCCCTGCCCGACAAGACCAAGGCGGAGATCCGCGACATGGTCTGCGACCATTCGCTGCTCTTCTCCCGCGCACAGCTCGGCTTCGACGACTACACGGGCGACGAGCGCAAGCAGTGGGAGCCGGTGCCCCAGCGCCTGGTGCGGCGCCATGCCGGATCGGGCCGCATCGCCGTCTTCCTCTCGGCGCATATCGGCCGCATCCACGGCATGCCGAAGCCCGAAGCGCTGATGCTCATCCGCGACCTCACGGAGTTCGCCACGCAGCCGCGCTTCACCTACCTGCACCATTGGGCGGTGGGCGACCTCGTGCTCTGGGACAACCGCTGCACCATGCATCGCGGCCGCCCCTATGACGACAAGACCTACAAGCGCGACATGCGGCGCGTCACGCTTTCCGACGTGGCGCCGACGCTGGAGCAGGCCGCCGCCTGAAGCGCCGCTTCAGGTCCAGAAGTAGCGGACGATGTGGAAGAAGAGCGGCGCTGCGAAGGTCAGCGAATCGATGCGATCGAGCACGCCGCCGTGGCCTTCGATCACATAGCCCCAATCCTTGGCGCCCAGGTCGCGCTTGATCGCGGAGAGCACGAAGCCCCCGAAGAATCCGGCCACCACGATCACGGCGGAGACCAGCCCGGCCTGCCAGAGGTTGAAGGGCGTGATGCCATGCAGGAGCATGCCCACCGCGATGGCGCTGAGCCAGCCGCCGACCAGCCCCTCCAGCGTCTTGGATGGGCTGATGCCCGGCGCGAAGCGGCGCTTGCCGATGAGCTTACCCCAGACATACTGGAATACGTCCGATAGCTGCACGACGACGATGAGGTAGATCAGCAGCATCGCGCCATCGACCTCGGGCGAGAGCAGCAGCAATGCCGGCGCGTAGCTCACGCAATAGACGGTGAGCATCAGCCCCCACTGGACCTTCGCGCTCCGCGCCAGGAAATCCTTCGCGTCGCCCGCCAGCGTCGCGATCGCGGGCAGGATCAGGAAGGCGTAGACGGGGATGAAGATGCTCCCGAGCCCGTACCAGTGATCCAGCAGCAGTGCGTATTGCGCCGGCAGCACCACGAAGAACGACGCGAAGAGCGCGCGATGGTCGCCGCGATGCGAGGGCGTCAGCGTCCAGAACTCGCGCAACGCCATGAAGGAGAGCCAGCCGAAGAGCAGGATGGTCGCGACTTCGCCCAGCCAGATGGCCCCGCCGATCACGAAGACCATCACCCACCAGGATCGCGTGCGGGCGTTGAGGTTGCGGATGGTGGCGATCTGGGCAGGGTCGGTCGCGCGCCGGGCCAGCACGAAGCCCACGGCCGAGGCCACCACGAGAATGCCGAGGATGGCCCCCAGCACATGCAGCAGCGGCCCGTTCATGCGAGGTCCAGCACGGCTTGCCGCGCGCGCTCCAGGAAGGCCGAGCGCTCCTCGCCAGGTTCGGGGCGGACGGGCGCGCCGAAGCGCGCCGTACAGGTGACAGGGACCGGCAGCATGCTGCCCTTGGGCAGGATGCGCTGGAGGTTGTCGAGATAGACCGGGATCATCTCGGCCTCCGGGAAGCGCGTGGCGAGGCGATGCAGGCCGGCACGGAAGGGCCCGACTTCCTCGCCCGTGCCGCGCGTGCCCTCAGGGAAGATGATGATGGAATGCCCCTGCTCCAGCACCGTGGCGGCGGGGCCGAGAGGATCCTCGCCACGCACCGGCTTGCGGTCGATCAGCACGGCGCGCAGGCCGCGCTCCGCGATCCAGCGCAGCACCGCATTGCGGTTCCAGTAGTCGCGCGCGGCGACGGGATGCGTCAGGCGACGCAGTTCGTAGGGCAGGGCCGCGATGATGGCGACCGTGTCGAAATGGCTGTTGTGGTTGGCGAAGTAGATGCGCTGCCTGGGATCCGGCGCGCAGCCGCGCCAGTCGGCCCGCGCGCCGACCATCAGCCGGACCACCAGCACCAGGAAGCGACGGATCAGCGCGCTCACGCCGCTTCCTTCAATCCGCGCGCGATACCCTGGCTGCGCGTGACGCAGGTAGCGAGGCTGCCGAGCACGATCGCCCAGCCGCAGATCAGCAGCGACCATCGCGTGCCGAAGAGCGGCACCTCGATCGCGGCCAGCACCAGGGCCAGCGTCAGCGCCGCCATGCGCCGCTGCTTGGCCATCACGCCCGAGAAATCCTGCGCCAACCCGACCGAGCCGCCGAAGACGCGGACATAGGCCGTGAGGGCCGCCAGCAGCGCCGCCGCCCAGCCCAGCCACTCCACCCCCGCCGCATAGCCCAGCGGCACGAGGAAGAACGTGTCCGCCACGCGGTCTGGGAACTCGTTATACATCGCGCCGGTCGGCGTTTTCATGCCGCCCTCGATCGCAACCATGCCGTCCAGCAGGTTGCAGACCAGTCGCGCCTGCACGCAGAGCGCCGCCAGCACCCAGCCCAGCGGATGCGCCCAGAGCATCAGCATGCCGCCGAGCGCGGCGAAGCCGACGGACGCGACCGAGATGCTGTTCGGCGTCACGCCCGCGCGCGCCAGTCGCGAGCTGAGCGCGATGGCCCAGCCCGAGGACCGGCTGGCGATGGGACGGCGTGCAGAATCCATGCGTTACCGTCGCACCGCGCGGCGCAGCGCGTCGAGAACATTGTCCATCGCCGCCTGGAAGCCTGGCCCGTCGAGGTAGCCGTCCATCGCCCCCGTGCGCTCCAGGAAGGTGTTCCACGCCTGACCCTGCATGCCGCGGCGGAAGCGGTCATGCAGCGAGGCATAGATCGGGTCGGGCAGGCCGGCCGGCGCGATCAGGCCCTTCATGTTCTCCACCACGACGTCCCAGCCATTCTCGCGCAGCGTCGGCACGGAGCGAAACCCGGCGAGCCGCTGCTCGGACGCGACGGCGAGCGGCACGACCTCGCCGGCGTTGGAGAGGCCCGCCATCTCCTCAGGTGCCAGGACGGCCAGCTCCACCGTGCCGGACATCAGCGCGGCCAGCGACGGCGCGCCGCCCGTGAAGGGGACATGCAGGAACTCGACGCCCGCCGCCTGCTGCAGCAGCACGAAAACGGCGTGATAGATCGAGCCGTTACCGGACGACGCATGCGGCACCACGCCCGGCTGCGCCTTCGCCGCCTCCACCGCCTGACGGATGTCGGTGAAGCGCCCGCCGCGCTTGGCCACGATCAGCAGCGGCTGCCGTGTAAGGCGGATGATCGAGCGGAAGCTCCGTTTCGGATCGTAGGGCAGGTCGCGGAAGGCAGGGAGCGAGATGCTCTCGCTGCCGCCGCCCACCAGCAGGTTCAGCCCATCCGGCGTCATGCCGGCCACCTGCTGCGCCGCGATGGCACCGCCCGCGCCCGGGCGGTTCACGACGACGAGCGGCGTGGGGAAGAAGGGCGTCGCCGCCTCGCCCGCCGCGCGGGCCGCGAGATCCGCCCCGCCGCCCGGGGCAAAGCCCACGATAAGCTGGATGGGGCGCGAGGGCTCCCACCGCGCCTGTGCTCTCGCCGTGCCAGCCGCCAGCGCACCCGCGCCCGCCAGCCACGCCCTTCTCTGGATCATTCGTTCGCTCCCGGAATTTCCTTGTGCACAAACATAGTCGTGGCGCGCGCCGATGGACAAACGTCACCCTCCGCGCTTGGCTCGGCATCGAGGAGACACCATGACCACGACGCCGCGCCTGCCCGTTCCGCCGGGCGCCACCGACTGCCACATGCATATCTACGGCCCCGCCGAGCGCTATCCGGTCGCACCCAGCAACCCCTCGCCGGTGCCCTTCGCCTACGACCTCGCGGCCTATCGAGCGGTGCGTGACAAGCTCGGGATCTCGCGCACCGTCGTCGTGCAGCCGACCTCCTACGGCGACGACAATGCCTGCACCATGGATGCCGTGGCGGCGCTCGGCCCGGATGCCGCGCGGGCCGTCGTGACGGTCACGCTCGACACCCCGGAGGCGGAGCTCACGCGGCTCCATGCGCTCGGGGCGCGCGGGGCGCGGACCTTCATGCTCAAGGGCGGGCTGACGCCGTGGGAGAAGCTGCACGCGCTGGCCGCGCGCGTGGCGCCGCTCGGCTGGCATGTGCAGCTGCAGTTCGACGGCGGCGAGATGGCCGAGCGCGAGGCGCTGATCCGCTCGCTCCCCTGCCCGGCCGTGATCGACCATGTCGGCCGCTATCACGATCCCGTCCCGCCCGAGGCGCCCCAGGTGCGCGCGCTGCTGCGCCTGCTGGAGGGCGGGCGCGTGTGGATGAAGGCGTCCTCGCCCTACGGCGTCTCGCGCAGCGGGCCGCCGGACTATGCCGACGTCACGGCCGTCGCGCGCGCCGCCATCCATGTGGCGCCGGAGCGCGTGGTCTGGGGCTCGAACTGGCCGCATCCCAATGTGCACGAGAACAAGCCGGACGAGGGGCCGCTGCTCGATATCCTGGGCGCCTGGGCGCCGGACGAAGCGACGCGCCGCGCGATCCTCGTGGAGAACCCGGCGCGGCTCTACGATTTCTGAGCGGGGCCCGGCAGCCAGACTCGGAAGGTGGCACCCGATCCGGGCTCGCTCTCGATGTTCAGCTGGCCCCGGTGCCGCGCCACGATGTGCTTCACGATGGCCAGGCCGAGCCCGGTATTCCCCGCTCCGCGCCCGCGGGCCTTGTCCACGCGGTAGAATCGCTCGGTGAGGCGCGGGATGTGCTCGCGCGCGATGCCGGGCCCGTCGTCCCGGACGGCGAAGGCCACGCCATCGCGGCCGCCCTGCCGCGCCGCCATGGCATCCAAGCGGACCTCCGCGTTCGCATGGCGCAGGGCGTTGTCGAGGAGGTTCCGCGCCACCTGGGCCAGCTGGTCCGCATCGGCGGGCGCGGCCGTGAGCGCCGCCTCGGGTATACCCAGCGTCAGGCGTACCTTCCGCGCGGCGAGAAGAGGCTCCATCGCCGCCGCCTCGGCACGGAGCACGGCGGCAAGGTCCACGCTTCCCTCGGGCGGTTGATGCTCCGACATCTCGACGCGGGAGAGGCCCAGGAGATCGTCGATCAAGCGCCGCATGCGCTCCGACTGCTCGGCCATGATGCCGAGGAAGCGCTGCTGGGCCTCCGGATCGTCGCGCGCGGTGCCGCGCAGGGTCTCGATGAAGCCCATGAGGCTCGCGAGCGGCGTCCGCAGCTCGTGGCTGGCATTGGTTACGAAGTCCACGCGCATGCGGTCCAGCGCGCGGGCCGCCGTGCGGTCGGTCAGCACGACCAGCAGCTTGCCGCCATCGGCCAGGGGCGGGTCGAGCGCGAGGACCTGCGCCGTCAGCTCGCGGGCGACGGTGCCGGGCAGCGAGATCTCGACGGTCTGGGGCGCGCCGCTGGCCAAAGCCTGGTCCAGCGCCGCCGCCATGAGGGGGTGCCGCTTGAAGGCGCCGAGATCGCCACGCCCGGATCCGTCCTGCAGACCGAACAGGGAGCGCGCCGCGCGATTGGCGCGGAGCATGGTCGTGTCCGCCGCCAGCAGCAGCAGCGGCGCCGGCAGCGCCTCCACCACCACCTCGTCGGAGGCGCGTAACCGCGTGACCAGTGCCGCGCGGGCGCGGAGCGAACGCGTCAGCCGCTCGAGCCCTTCCTCGATCTCGCCGATCGCCGGCAAGTGCGGGATGGGCATGGGCGCGCTGAAGGGCCCTTCTTCCTCGGCCGCGCGCCGCAGCGCCGCGCCGAGGCGCGAGACCGCGGCCACCCAGAACCAGGCGAGCCAGGCCGCGAAGCCTATGCAAATCGCCAGCGCCAGGAGGCCCGGCCCCGGCGCCAGCTCCCCCAACGCCATCAGGCTCAGCAGCACCACGGCCGGCGCACCGGCCATCAGCGCCGAACTGGCGAGAAGGGGCGGCACTTTAGCTCCCGGCCGCTCCCGGCACCGGGGCGGGCTGGACGACCTGCGACTCGCCCGGCCGGACGGCGAAGACCGCCAGCCCGCGGGCCAGGCCGCCATTGGCCAGCAGGCGCACCGGCCCGTCCGCCCCCATGAAGGCCGAGCCCACCGGCGGGCCGCCATCCCGCGCCGAGCGCGCCGCGAGCGCCAGCGCGTCATAGGCGACGCCCGCGAGGCGCGAGGGTCGCTCCCCGAAGGCCGCGCTGTACTGGGATTCAAACCGGCTGCGCGCGTCCGGATCGGGCGCGGGGAACCAGGCGCCGGCCAGCGCGGGCTCGTTGCCGACGGTCCCGTCGTTGGACCAGAGCGCCGTGCCCAGCAGGCGCGGCGCGCCGCTGGGGAATGCGGCCGCCAGGGCCTGCGCGGCGGCGCGCGACCCCGCGGGGCCATGGCCGATCAGCACCGCCTCGGGCGAGGCCGCGGCGACCTGCTGCGCGGCGCCCGAGAAATCCGTCGCCCGCGCGGGCGTCATGACGATGGTGGGCGGCGGCCCGCCCATCTGCCCCACGGCGTCCCGCAGCGCGGCGGCGAGGCGCTGCCCGAAGGCGTCATCCGGCGCGATCATCGCGAAGCGGCTCACCCCGGCCTCGCGCGCCGCGGTGGCGATCCGGCGCACCTGCTGGCCCGGCGTCAGGCCCAGCACCCAGACCTGAGGCCCGGCCTGGGATTCGTCGGAGGTGAAGGCGAAGACCGGCACGTTGGCGCCGCGCGCGACATTCACCACCGCCGCCGTCTCGCTCAGCGTCAGCGGGCCGGCCAGCGACGTCACGCCGCTGCCGATCAGGCCCCGTGCGGCCTCGGCGGCGCCGGCCGGCGAGCCCCGCGTATCGCGGGGCACGACCTCGACCCGGCGGTCGCCCTGGTCGAAGAGCGCCATCTGCGCCGCGTTCAGCATGGCCTGGCCTAGCGGGGCATTGGGGCCGGTCAGGGGCAGGAGCAGCCCCACGCGGACCCGCGGCCCCGCCTGCTGCGCGCCCGTGTTCCAGGCAGTGACCCCTGGCCCCGGCCCGAACGGCCTTTGGGCTTGCGGCGCACAGCCGATGAGCGGCAGGAGAAGAGCGACAAGCGCGAATTTCCATGGAAAACGACGAAGCATCCCCTACCCCTTCATCCGCCGGCCTGATCCTCGTGGCCACTCCGATCGGCAACCTGGCGGATCTTTCCTTCCGCGCCCGTGACGCGCTGGCCGAAGCCAGCCTCGTGCTGTGCGAGGATACGAGAGTAACCTCCAGGCTGCTCGCGCGGCATAGCATTTCCGCGACAACCCTTGCTTTGCACGACCACAACGAGGAAAGCGAGGCCCCCCGCCTGATCGCCCGCCTCCTGGCGGGTGAGCGCATGGCCCTGGTCAGCGACGCGGGCACGCCCCTGGTCTCCGACCCCGGCTACCGGCTGGTGCGGGCGGCCATCGCGGCGGGGGTGCCCGTGACCGCGGTCCCCGGGCCCAATGCGGCGGTGATGGCGCTGACCCTTTCGGGCCTGCCGCCCCATCCCTTCCTCTTTCATGGCTTTCTGCCACCCAAGGCCGCCGCGCGGACCGCCGAGATCCGCAAGCTGGCCGCCATGGAGGGCGCCGGCCTCTCCGCGACCCTCATCTTTTATGAAGCGCCTCACCGGACTGCCGAGGCGCTGGCCGCGCTGGCGGAAATCCTGGGCACCGGCCGCCCCGCCGCGGTGGCGCGGGAGCTGACGAAGCGCTTCGAGGAGGTCAGGCGAGGCACGCTCGGACATCTGGCCGAACATTACGCCAGCCATGAGGCACGGGGCGAGGTCGTGATCTGCGTCGGCCCCGCGCCCCCGCCGGAAACCTCCGCCGAGTCGCTGGACGACGCGCTGCGCGCGGCCATGGCGCAGCTTTCCCTCCGGGATGCTGCCGCGGCAGTGGCGGAAGCGACGGGACTGCCGCGCAAGCGCGTCTACGCCCGGGCTCTCGAACTGGCGGCCGCCGGGCCGCGCTGAATCAGCGGATCAGGATAGGTGTCAGCCCATGCCGGGCGGCGGCGCGCGCCAGCGTGCCGTCGCTGCGGATCGCGCTGAGGAAGCTGTTCAGCTCCGAAAGCCAGGCCAGGTCGTTCTGCGGGAGGGCCCAGGCATAGAGGGTCTCGCCGAAGCGGTCCGGTGGCTCGATGATCCTGGCCCAGTCGTGCATCAGCAGCATCCGCCGGGTGTAGGGAAAGTCGCTCATGAAGACATCTGCGCGGCCGGCCTGGATCTCCGCCTCGCGGGTCCGGGGCGGGGCCACGATCAAAAGCTCCGCGCGCTTCAGGGTGCGGACCATCAGTGGCTCCATCACGGTCCCCGCCGCGACGGCGACCACCGTGCCGGGACTGTCGATATCCGCCCAGTTCCGGATCCGCTGGCTGTCCCGCGTGGTCACGGCATAGACCGGGCTGGCCAGGTAGGGGCGGGCGAAGGCGATGCGCTCGGCGCGGGCCGGGGTGATGCCCACGGCCATCATCGCGACGTCGCAGTCCCCGGCCTCCAGCCGGTCCATGAAACCCATGAAGTTGGTTTCGACGAAGGTGAGCCGGATGGAGAGCCGCGCGGCCAGGGCGCGCGCGAGATCGATGTCCAGGCCCTCGAGCTCGCTGTTGCGGGTGTTTCTATATGAAATGGCAAAATAGTCGGGCCAGATGCAGACCTTCATTTCGCCTCGCTGCCGCATCGCGTCGAGCCGCGGAGCGAGGTAATTTTGCGCCAATGCCTCGCAAATTGGGACAAACCCTGCGATAACAGCGAGAGCCATGCGCTTCAGAGCAGTCCGCGACAGCATCAGACGATCCTTCGGCCAGCGCCCGAAGGCGGAGCTCGGTGCCGCACCGCGGCCCAGCCGTCTTTACGCCCTCGTCGCCGGGCTCGTCATCCTCTGCCTGCTCTCCGTCTATGCCATCGTGATGTACCGCAGCCGCACGGACGCGCTCGCGGAGGCCCAGCGGCTGACCCATTCGGTCTCCGAGGCCCTGGCCGACCAGCTGACCCGGGCCATGCAGACGGTGGATATCGTGCTGACCGACACGGCCACCCGCACGCCGGCCGACGCCGCGGAGGTCTTCTCCGAAAGCCGCGCCAACATGCTGCGGGACCTGTCGCAGCTGCGCGCGCTGGTCATGACCGATGCGGCCGGCACCGTCATCCACGCCACCACCGAGGATCTGGTGGGCATCAACCTTGCCGATCGCGAATGGTTCCGGGTGCTGCGCTTCGGCGGCCAGGCGCTGCGGCTGGGCGCGCCGGAGCCCGCCCGCTTCCTCGCCGGGCCAGGCGCCAAGCCGATTTCCGAGACGGGGCTGTGGTCCATCCCGCTGGCGCGCGCCATACGGAACGACCGCGGCGAGTTCGGCGGCGCCGTGGTGGCGCTGCTGAACCCCGAATACCTGACCACCATCGCCCGCCGCTATGCCGAGGCCTTCGGCGTCTACATCCGCCTGCACTCCTTCAACGGCGCGCTCCTCGCGCGGTCCGACGGCGATCGTCTCGGGATCGGCTTCACGCATCCCGGGGCCTGGCCCTTCCGCAACTTCCTGCCGCGCCGAGAGGCCGGCAGCTTCAGCGGCGTGGACCAGGACGGGGTTGAGGTCTCGGGCAGCTTTGCCGTCACGCGCCAGGGGCTTTTCGTCGTCGAGGTCGTGCGCAGCCGCACGGACGCGATGGCCGCGACACAGGCGCTCGCCGTGCTGCTCGGCCTCGGCGTGGGCGGGGCGGGGATGTTCATCCTGCTCGCCCTCTGGCTGATGGTCCGCCAGGCGCACCGGCTGCGCGCGCAGGGCGCGCAGCTGGCGCTCAGCGAGGCCGCGGCCCGCGCCGGATCCCGCGCCAAGGAGGATTTCCTGGCCAGCATGAGCCACGAGATCCGCACACCGATGAACGGCGTGATCGGCATGACGGGCCTCATGCTCGACACGCGGCTCGACCCCCTGCAGCGCCGCTACGCCGAGACCATCCAGAACTCCGCCGAACACCTGCTGATGGTGCTGAACGACATCCTGGATTTCTCCAAGCTCGAAGCGGGCGCCGTCGAGCTCGAGCGCGTGCCCTTCGACCTGGAGAAGGAGATCGGCACCATCGTCGAGCTCTTCGCGCCCCGCGCGGCGAGCAAGGGCGTTGAGCTCGTGGTGGCCATGCCGCAGGAGCTGCCGCGCCTCGTCGTCGGCGATCCGAGCCGCTTCCGCCAGGTGCTGTTCAACCTCATCGGCAATGCCGTGAAGTTCACCGACAGCGGCTGGATCGAGCTCGACCTCTCGGCCGAAAGCCTCGGCCCCCGGCGCGGCTGGAAGCTGCGCTGCGACGTGCTGGATACCGGCATCGGCCTGGACCGCGCGCAGATCCCCCACCTTTTCGAACGCTTCACCCAGGCCGATGCGTCCATCCGCCGCAAGTACGGCGGCACCGGCCTCGGCCTCGCCATCTGCCTGCGCATCGCCGAGGAGATGGGCGGCAATCTCGAGGCCGCGCCGCGCGACCCGACGCGCCCGCGCGGCGGCGGCAGCCGCTTCACCTTCACCGCGCAGCTCGGCCAGGTCGCCGGGCCAGTGGATATTCCTGTCGCGCCCGCCCTGCTCTCGGGCCTCCGGGTGCTGGTGGTGGACGACCTCGCGGTCAATCGCGAGATCATCGGCCGGCAGCTCACGGGCATGGGCGCCGACCCGGTCCTCGCGCCGGACGGCCCGACGGCGCTCGCCACCCTGCAGAACAGCGCCAATGCGGGCAGGCCGATCCGCGCCGTCATTCTGGACGGCCAGCTCGGCGCCACGAATGGGCTGGAGGTGGCGGAGCAGATCCGCGCCCTCACCCAGCTTCCGCGCACCGCGATCCTGCTCTGCTCCTCCGGCGCCGCGCTGGGGCGCGAGCAGCCGGACCCGGCCCTGGTGGACGCGATGATGCTGAAGCCAGTGCTCCCGGCCCGGCTGCGCGAGGGCCTGCAGCTCGTCCTCGCACCGCCGATGCCGCCGACGCCGATCTCGCTGGAGACGCCGCCGCAGGAGGAAGGGCCGCGCCGGCGCATCCTCCTGGTCGAAGACAACGCCACCAACCAGCTCGTGATGAAGACCATCCTCGGCCGCGCCAATTGCCAGGTGGATGTGGCGGCCGACGGCTCCGTCGCCGTCGCCATGGCGCATGAGCAACCCTACGACGTCATCCTGATGGACCTGCAGATGCCCGTGATGGACGGGCTGGAGGCAACCCGGCAGATCCGCGGGACGCCCGGCCCGAACCGCCGCACCCGCATCATCGGCCTGACGGCCGCGGTGGGCCCGGTCTTCGAGGCGCAGTGCCGCGCGGCGGGGATGGACGACTATCTCGGCAAGCCGGTGCAACGGGCCGCGCTGCTGGAGCGCCTGGGCCTGGCCCTGGCCTGACCGGCCAGGGGGCGGAAGCCAGGCACCCGTCGCCTTACTATCTTACTACCTTACTATCTTACCGGTGCCTCGCAGCCCGGCGGGCGCGTCTCGCCCGTTGGCGGCGGGCATTATAGGAAAATTTACCCCTCGAATCAAACCTTCCAGACCCGCTCCGGCTTGGTCCAGAGCACAGGGTCCTTCATGGCCGCCGCGAGGTTCTTCGCCACCGCATCGATGATCGCGCGGCCCTTCGCGGCCGTCGCGGCGCGCGGATCGCCCTTCACCCCGGTTCTCGGCGCACGCTCGGCGAAGCTGTAGAAGCGCGAGAAGCCGGGGCGGACCTGGGTGCCGGCATTGCCGCCCGCGGCCTCCTCGATCTTGTCCTGGCGGACCTGTTCCGGCTCCAGCGCCAGCCAGACGGAGGTCTCGCCCTCGCAGGCATGCATGACGCCGGGCTGGGTGGTGAGTGTGGCGGCGATCTCGGCCGGGGCGACGCTGGGCCAGGTGGTGGTGACGATGGCCATGCCGAACTCATGCGCCAGTTCCCGCACCGAGACGGCCAGCGGGTCGATGTTGCCGCCATGCCCGTTCACGATGAGCAGCCGCGTGAAGCCCTGGGCCTGCAGGCTGCGGACGATGCAGCGCAGCAGCGCATGCATGGTCGCGTGGTCGATGGTGATGGTGCCGCCGAAGGGCAGGTGATGCTCGGAAAGCCCGGTCCAGAGCGGCGGCAGGACGATGGCGGGAATGTCGGTCGCGAGCTCGGCAGCCGCCACGCTCATGGCATGGGCGGCGTGGCTGTCGGTCCAGACCGGCAGGTGCGGGCCGTGCTGCTCCAGGCTGCCGATGGGCAGCACGGGCAGCGCGCCCCTTCCGGCCAGGGCCTTGAGTTCAGGGCCGGTCAGTCGTTCCCAGCGGACTTCCATGAAGCATGCTCCTTTGATGGGAGGAGCATGCCCTGTTCACATCCGGCCGCACAGCGGCGCGGGAAAGCCCAGCGGCGGTGCCGCCGCCGGGCGTCGGAGGGCAAAAATCCCGTTCCGGCCTCAGGCCGGAACAGCGATCTTCATCTTCTCGGCGATCTGCACCGCGTTCAGGGCCGCGCCCTTCAGCAGCTGGTCGCCGCAGAGGAAGAGGTCCAGGCCGCAATCGCCGAAGACGGGGTTCGAGCGGATGCGCCCGGCCTCGACATCGTCCTGGCCCGTGGCCGTGATCGGCATCGGGTATTGCTGCTTCGACGGGTCGTCGACCAGCTTCACGCCCGCCGCCTTGGCCAGCACCGCGCGGGCGGCTTCCGGCGTCACGGGGCGCTCGGTCTCGATCGTCACCGCCTCGCCATGGACGCGGTAGGTCGGGATGCGGACCGCCGTGCAGGAGACGAGGAGATCGGGCATGCCCATGATCTTCCGGCTCTCCCAGGCGACCTTCATCTCTTCCCGCGTGTAGCCGTTGGGCTGGAAGCTATCGATCTGCGGGATGACGTTGAACGCCAGCGGATGCGCGAAGACCTCGTTCTGGGCCGGCTGGCCCTCGACGAGGACACGGCGCGTCTCGCGCTCCAGCTCGGCCATGCCCTCGGCACCCGCACCGCTCGCGGCCTGGTAGGTCGAGGCGATGACGCGCTTGAGGCCGAAGGCCTGGCGCAGCGGCTCGAGCGCGACCACCAGGATGGCCGTCGTGCAGTTCGGGTTGGCGATGAGGCGGGCGTCGCCGATGGCATCCGCATTCACCTCGGGCACCACCAGCGGCACGTCGGTCTCGAGGCGGAAGGCGGAGGAGTTGTCGACCACCGCCACGCCCTCGGCCGCCAGCGCGCGCGCATGGGCCTTGGCAAAATCGCCAGAAACGGCCAGCAAAGCGAGGTCGAGATGGCGAGCGGCCTCGAGGCTGTACGCCTCGATGGTAATCTCGCCGAAGGGCGTTTTCGTTTTCGTGCCGGCACTGCGCGTCGAGGCGAAGAGCTTGAGCTCCGTCACCGGAAAGCGCCGCTTCGCGAGCACTTCCACAATTTCCTTACCGACCGCGCCCGTGGCGCCGATCACGCCGACCCGCATATGCAGGATCCCTTCGTGGTTCAAAACTCGGTGTTCCTACCGCTTTTCAAACCACCAATCCAATGCGGTGAACGCAAGGACGCCGGGCGTTTTTGGCGCCCGTCGCGTCAAGGCGGCATGCGGAACCTCCCGGAATCCGGCCGCAAGGCGGCGGATGCCGCCGCCCGGCGCCCGAGGGCGGGAGAAACTCCGGAAAGAACCCCGGCTAAACCGGCGCCAGCCGGGTCAGCCGGGACGGGTTCATCTCGGCCAGCAGCACGCCGCCATCCGGGTGCAGCGCCATGCCATGCGCCCCGTTCAGCACCGCCCGCGCCCGGCCGACCAGCGCGCCCTCGCGCGAGAAGACCGACAGCCGCGGCACCTGGTCCGTTACCCACCAGTTGCCCGCCGCGTCGGAGACCACGTCCATCGGCTTGAACACGTCCGTGATCTCGCGAAGGAAGGCGCCGTCGGCCGAGAAGATCTGGACCCGGCTGTTGTCGCGGTCGCAGACCGCCAGCTCTCCCGCCGCGTTCAGCCAGACGGCATGCGGCGTGCAGAACTGCCCGGGGCCGCGCCCCGGCTCGCCCCAGCCGCCATCGGGCGTGCCGTCCGGCCTGAAGCGATGGATGCGCGAGGCCGCGTAGCCGTCGCCCACATACATGGTGCCGTCGGGCGCGAAGCAGACGTCGCAGGGGCTGTTGAAGGGCTCGCCCGCGAAATGCCGCTTGCCCACGGCGCCGAGCTTCAGCCCGTCCGAGCGGAAGCGCGTGATCTCGTGCGCGTCGCGGTCCACGACATGGATGCTGCCGTCCGGCGCGGTCGCGAGCATGTGGCCATCGGACACGCCCTCGCCGAAGAGGCCGATCTGCATGCCCTGGGCATCCAGCACCACCACGGTCGGCGCCGGCAGGTCCTCGTAGGAATCGGCGCGGAGCAGCACGTAGATGTGGCCCTGGGCATCCACCCCCACGTCGCTGACGCGGCCGGGCCCGGCGGGAAGCTCGCCCCAGGGGCGCTGGATCAGATAGCGCTGAGCGCCGATGGTGACGTGAAGGGTCATGGCGGGAGCTTGTCATGTGGGGAGGTTCGCGGCCACCGTCCCGCGCATGATTCGCCATCAGCGCGCCCAGGGCGCCGCATCGCTGGAGGTCTCGGCCCAGGGCCTGGCGCGGCTGCACCAATCGGCGCCGCTGCGCGTGCTCTTCCCCACGCCCGAGCCGGGCGAGCCGCTGGAGGCCGTGCTGGTCAACGTCGCCGGCGGCCTGGCGGGCGGCGACGAGCTGCATGCGGAAATCCGCCTGCGCGACGGCGCGCGCGCCGTCACGACCACGCCGGCGGCCGAGAAGCTCTATCGCAGCCTGGGCGAGGAGGCGCGCATCGCCACCCGGATCGCCATCGCCGAAGGCGCGGTGCTGGAGCATCTGCCGCAGGAGGCGATCCTCTTCCAGGGCGCGCGGCTCCGCCGCTCCATGGAGGCCGAGCTCGCGCCCGGCGCCACGCTGCTGGCGGCAGAGTCGGTGGTGCTGGGGCGCCTCGCGCGCGGCGAGGTCTGGCGCAGCGGGGCGCTGCGCGATTCCTGGCGGCTGCGCCAAGGGGGGAGGCTCATCTGGGCCGATGCCATGGCATTGGATGCCGAGCGGCGCGACGCCCCCTTCGGCCTGGATGGCGCGGATTCCCTGGGCATGATCCTGCTGGCGGCGGAGGGCGCGGCGCGGCATCGGGAGCTGGCGCGCGACCTGACGCAGGGCACGGCCAGCCTGGTGCGGCCCGGCCTGCTGCTGCTGCGCTTCCTCGGCGGCGCGCAGGAAGTGCGCGGGGCCATTGCCACGGCGATCCGCGAGTTGCGCGGCGAGGCGCTCGGCCGCCCCAAGTCCTTGCCAAGACTGTGGACGTGCTGAGGCGCCTCGCGCCAATATGCTGCAATGCAACTCACCCCCCGCGAGAAAGACAAGCTGCTCATCGCCATGGCGGCCCAGGTGGCGCGAAGGCGGCTGGAGCGCGGCGTGAAGCTGAACCATCCGGAGGCGATCGCGCTGATCACCGATTTCGTGGTGGAAGGCGCGCGCGACGGGCGCTCGGTCGCGGACCTCATGGCGGCGGGCGGCGAGGTGATCTCCCGCGCCCAGGTGATGGAGGGCGTGGCGGAGATGATCCACGACATCCAGGTCGAGGCTACCTTCCCCGACGGCACGAAGCTCGTGACCGTCCACAACCCCATCCGATAGGCGGCGCGCGATGATCCCTGGCGAAGTGATCTGCGCCCCCGGCGAGATCGAGCTGAACGCGGGCCAGCCCGTGACCGAGATCTCGGTGGCCAATACCGGCGACCGGCCCATCCAGGTCGGCAGCCACTTCCACTTCTTCGAGACCAACGCGGCGCTGGAGTTCGAGCGCGGGGCCGCGCGCGGCAAGCGCCTGGACATCGCGGCCGGGACGGCGGTGCGCTTCGAGCCGGGGCAGACTCGCAGCGTGAGGCTGATCCCGCTGCTGGGGCTGCGCGTGGTCCATGGGTTCCGCGGCCTCATCGAAGGCCAAGTCTGATGGCCCGCATCTCCCGCTCCGCCTATGCCGGCATGTATGGCCCCACGGTGGGCGACAAGGTGCGGCTGGCGGATACCGAGCTCTTCATCGAGGTGGAGCGCGACCTCACCATCTACGGCGAGGAGGTGAAGTTCGGCGGCGGCAAGGTCATCCGCGACGGCATGGGCCAATCCCAGGTCACGCGGGAGGGCGGCGCGGCCGATACCGTCATCACCAATGCGCTGATCCTCGACCACTGGGGCGTGGTGAAGGCCGATGTCGCGCTGCGCGACGGGCTGATCGCGGCCATCGGCAAGGCGGGCAACCCGGACACGCAGCCGGGCGTGGACATCATCATCGGCCCGGGCACCGAGATCATCGCGGGCGAGGGCAAGATCCTCACCGCCGGCGGCATCGACCCGCATATCCACTTCATCTGCCCGCAGCAGATCGAGGAGGCGCTGGCGGCCGGCGTCACCACCATGTTCGGCGGCGGCACGGGGCCGGCGCACGGGACGCTCGCCACCACCTCCACGCCCGGCGCCTTCCACCTCGCGCGCATGATCCAGGCGGCGGAAGCCTTTCCGATGAATCTCGGCTTCCTCGGCAAGGGCAATGCCGCGAAGCCCGAGGCGCTGGAGGAGATGATCCGCGCCGGCGCGGCCGGACTGAAGCTGCACGAGGATTGGGGCACCACGCCCAAGGCCATCGACACCTGCCTCGACGTCGCGGACCGCTTCGACGTGCAGGTCGCGATCCACACGGACACGCTGAACGAGGCGGGCTTCGTCGAGGAGACCATCCGCGCCGTCGCCGGCCGCTGCATCCAGGCCTTCCATACCGAGGGCGCGGGCGGCGGCCACGCGCCGGACATCCTGCGCCTGGTGGGCGAGGCGAACGTGCTGCCGTCGTCGACCAACCCGACGATGCCCTACACGGTGAACACGGTGGACGAGCACCTCGACATGCTCATGGTCTGCCATCACCTGGATCCGCGCATCGCCGAGGACGTGGCCTTCGCGGAATCCCGCATCCGGCGCGAGACCATCGCGGCCGAGGACATCCTGCAGGATATCGGCGCCATCAGCATGATGTCGTCCGACAGCCAGGCGATGGGCCGCGTGGGCGAGGTCATCATCCGCACCTGGCAGACCGCGCATAAGATGAAGGTCCAGCGCGGCCGCCTGCCGGGCGAGACGGGCGAGAACGACAATCTCCGCGCGCGCCGGTACATCGCGAAGTACACGATCAACCCGGCGATCAGCCAGGGCATCGCGACGCATGTGGGCAGCGTCGAGGTCGGCAAGATGGCGGACCTCGTATTGTGGAACCCGGCCTTCTTCGGCGTGAAGCCGGAGATGGTGATCAAGGGCGGCACCATCGCCATGGCGCCGATGGGCGACCCCAACGCCTCCATCCCCACGCCGCAGCCGGTGCATTACCGCCCGATGTTCGGCGCCTTCGGCCGCGCGCGCATGTTCAGCGCCGTGACCTTCACCTCCGTCGCCGCCATCCAAGCGGGGCTCGACCGCACGCTCGGCCTCACGCGGCCCTTGCTGCCGGTGGCGAACACGCGCGGCGGCATCACCAAGAAGAGCATGGTGCTGAACGACGCGACGCCCGTGATGGAGATCGACCCCGAGACCTACGAAGTGCGCGCCGATGGCGAGCTTCTGGTCTGCGAACCCGCCGCCGTGCTGCCCATGGCACAGCGTTACTTCCTGTTCTGAAAGGAGGTTCGGTCATGCACGATATCCTCCCCCGCGCGACGGTCGTGGTCCCCGCCGGCAGCTTCACCGCCGATGCCGAGGTGATGCTCGACTTCGACGATCGCTTTCGCCGCCGCAAGCGCTACGAGACGGCAGCCGGCATTCCCTTCGTGCTCGACCTCGCCGAGGCGCAGGTGCTGCGCGACGGCGACGGGCTGATGCTGGATGACGGCCGCGTGGTGCTGGTCCGCGCCGCCGAGGAGCCGCTGATCGAGGTGCGCGCGACGAGCCAGCTGCATCTCGTCCGCCTCGCCTGGCATCTCGGCAACCGGCACCTGCCCGCCGAGCTGCAGGGCGACCGCATCCTGATCCGCGAGGATCACGTGATCGAGGCGATGCTCCGTGGGCTCGGCGCGCTGCTGACGCGCGTGCGCGCGCCCTTCAACCCGGAGGGCGGCGCCTATGGCGAGCACAACCGCAGCGCCCACCAGCATTTCCGCGAGAGCGGACACGGGCATCATCACCACGGTCATGATCATGACCACGACCATCATCACCACCATGATGACGGGCACCATCACCACCCGCCGCCCAGGTGACCGACGCCGATCTTTTCCGCCTGATCGCCTGGACCTCGCCCGCCTATCCGGTCGGCGGCTTCAGCTACAGCCACGGCATCGAGATGGCCGTGGAGGAAGGGCGGCTGCCTGACCGGGTCGCGCTCGTCTCCTATATCGAGGCGGTGCTGCGGCGAGGCGCGGGCCATGTGGACGCCGTGCTGCTCGCCGCCGCGCATCGCGCGCCCGACGACGCGGCGCTGGACGAGGTGGCCGAGCTCGCCGCCGCCTGGCGCGGCACGGCCGAGACCGCGCTGGAGGCGACGCAGCAGGGCGGCAGCTTCGCCAGCGTCACCGCCACCGCCTGGCCGCATGAGCGCTACGCGGCCTTCGCGAAGCGCCATCGCGGACGGCTCGCGCATGCGGTCGCCTTCGGGGCGGCGGCGGGAATGGCGGGGATGCCGCTGCGGCCCTCGCTCCTCGCCTATCTCCAGGGCTTCGCGGCCAATCTGGTGAGCGCGGGAATCCGCCTCGTGCCGCTCGGCCAGACGGATGGCCAGCTCGCCACCGCCGCCCTTTTGCCGGTCGTCGCGGAATGCGCGACACTCGCCGAAACCGCATCGGTCGAGGAGATCGGCACGGCCACGCCGCTGCTCGACATGCTCTCCATGCGGCACGAAACGCAATACACGAGGCTGTTCCGTTCATGAGTCACGGACCTTTCCGCATCGGCGTCGGCGGCCCTGTCGGTTCCGGCAAGACGGCGCTGCTGGAGCGCCTCTGCCGCCTGCTGCGCCAGACGCACAATGTCGCGGCCATCACCAACGACATCTACACCAAGGAGGATGCCGAGTTCCTCACCCGCGCCGGCGCGCTGGAGCCCGAGCGCATCATGGGTGTCGAGACCGGCGGCTGCCCGCATACCGCGATCCGCGAGGACGCCTCCATCAACCTCGCCGCCGTGGACGAGATGGTGGAGAAGTTTCCCTCGCTGGAGCTGCTCTTCATCGAGAGCGGCGGCGACAACCTCGCCGCCACCTTCAGCCCCGAGCTCGCGGACCTGACGATCTACGTCATCGACGTCTCGGCGGGCGACAAGATCCCGCGCAAGGGCGGGCCGGGCATCACGCGCTCGGACCTGCTCGCGATCAACAAGATCGACCTCGCCCCCTTGGTGGGCGCCGACCTTTCGGTGATGGACCGCGACGCCCGGCGCATGCGCGGCGCGCGCCCCTTCATCTTCTCCAACCTGAAGGTGGACAAGGGCGTGGCGGAGATCGCGGATTTCATCCTGGAGCAGGGCGGGCTGCCCACGCGGGCGGCGCGCGCTACCGCCTAGACAGGCTCGCCAGCGCCGAGAGCACGGCCAGCACGGCGCCGCACAGGAAGGCGAGCCAGGGCCCCGCCAGGGTGAAGCACGCGGCGGCCGTCGTCGCGCCGATGGCCTGGCCCAGCACCCGCGCCGTCGATTGCAGCCCGCCGGCGCCGCCGGCCCGCGCGCGCGGCGCGTTCACGACGATGGCGCGGTTGTTGGGCGCCTGGAAGAAGCCGAAGCCGATGCCCGCCAGCAGCAGCGCGGGGCAGATCAGCTCGGGCCGGCCCGCCGGCAGCACCGAGAGCAGCACCATCGCCACGGCCAGCAGCCCGCCGCCGATGGCGCAGGGAATGGCCGAGGGCAGACGGTCCGACAGCCGCCCCGCGATAGGCGCCAGCAGGCCGATGGCGATGGGATAGGGCGTGATGATCATCCCCACCACCATCGGCGAGAAGCCCGCCGCGGAGAGGTGAAAGGGCATGTTGATCGCGATCAGGATATGGACCGCGAACATGCAGATGGAGGCCATCACCGCGAAGCGGATGGTGGGCACGCGCAGCAGGTCCAGCGGCAGGAGCGGCGTGGAGCGCGACATCTCGCGCTTCAGCAGGAGCCCCGCACAGAAGATGCCTGCCGCCATCAGCGCGATGCCCGTCGCCGGCCGGTGCAGCAGCAGATCGATGCCGAGGAAGGCCAGTCCGAAGGCCGCGACGTTCAGCGCGGCCGAGAGGATATCGAAGGGCCGGCGCTGCGGCGGCACGTCCGGCAGGTGCCGCACGCCGAAGACCAGGGCCGCGAGGCCGATGGGCACATGCACCGCGAAGACGAAGGGCCAGGGCGCCACCGCCAGCACCGCCGCGCCGATGGACGGCCCCGCCGCCGAGCAGATGGCGACCGTCATCGCATTGTTGCCGATGGCCTGGCCGAGCTGCGAGGTCGGGTAGGTGTTGCGGATCAGGCCGGAGAGCAAGCTCATGACCGCCGCCGCGCCGAAGCCCTGCATCACGCGCGCCGCGAGCAGCCAGCCGAAATCCGGCGCGAGGGCGGAGGCCAGCGCGCCCAGGCTGAACAGCGCGAGGCCGAAGCTCCAGACCCGCTTGAATCCCAGGATCTCGCCCAGCGAGGAAAAGGGGATGAGCATCCCCACCACGGTGATCTGGAAGGCGTTCACCACCCAGACCGCCTCGGCCGGCGTCAGGTCCAGGGCGCGCGCCGCGGAGGGCAGCGCGATGTTCACCATGCTGGCGTCGAGCACCGCGATGGCGATGCCGGCCGCCAGGCAGATGGCGGCATAGGTCCGGCGCGGTTGCGGCAGGCCATCGGGCTCTGCCGCCATGCTCATCGTGGATGTTCCGTCCCGCATCGATCCGGGTTCGCACAGGACGGGACGGGCTGGAAGCGACGGGGCATCGCGGCTGCCCCGCGCCTCACGCCGCGTGCGAGACCTTGCGCCCGGCCTCGGGCAGAGAGACGCCCACCAGCGCGTCGCGCGTCACGAGCTGGGTGAGCTCGTCCTCGCTCCAGCCCTCGGTGCCGGCGGGGCGCAGCGGCAGGACCATCCAGCGGAAATCCGCCGTGCTGTCCACGACGCGCACCTGCACGCCCGAGGGCAGGACCGTGCCGAACTCGGCCAGCACCGCACGCGGCTCGCGTACCGCGCGGCTGCGATAGGCGGCCGACTTATACCAATGCGGCGGGTAGCCGATGATCGCGCGCGGGTAGCAGCTGCACAGCGTGCAGACGACGAGGTGATGGACGGCCTCGGTATCCTCCAGCACGCCCAGGGGCGGCTGGCCGCGCATGGGAATGCCCATGGCCTCGGCGGCCGCCGTGCCGTCGCGCAGCAGCAGCGCGCGCCATTCCGGGTCGATCCAGGCGCGGGCCACCATGCGCGCGCCCGTCGCCGGGTTGGCGCGGTCGGCGGCGGCCTGCTTCTGGACGATCTCATCCTCCGTCACGACGCCGCGGCGCTTCAGCGCGGCCTCGAGCTTGGCGAGAAGTTCCAGGCTTTCCGCGCGCGGGGGTTGGGTCGCCATTACGCTTCCTCCAGCCAATGCTCGAAGAGTTCGATCAACAGGGTGTCGCCGGCCTGCCCCTCGCCCCAGACGGGCTGCTGGTCGAAGAGCACGTGATAGAGCACGCGCGGGGCGGCGGGACGGTTGAAGGCGATGTCCTCGGGATTGGGAAAGGTGCCGAGGACGCTCTCCACCTTGCCGACCCGGCCACGCACATAATGCGGCGTGCGCAGGTGCAGCCGTGCCAGGCGCTCGGGCTTCGCATCCTTCACGCGCACGGCCTGGCCGGGCGCGAAGCGGGCGGTCGCGATCTCTCCGACGCCGGTGCTCACTGGATCTCGTCCCAGCTGACGACGCCCTTGGCGATCATCACGGCCGTCACCGAGCGCAGCCATTTCTCGTAGTAGGTGAGGTCGAAATACTCGGCCTCGGGCAGGCTCTCGATGCCCAGGCGCTGCTCGTCGGTGGTGAGCAGGCCCTTTTCGCGCAGGACGGCGCGGAGGGCGTCCACGCGCTTGCCGAAATCGTCCGGCGGCGCGTTCTCCTCCGTCTCGACGGGCGTGCAGCGGAAACGCGGGTTGCCGCCGAGGTCGTGCTGCGCCGGAAACGGCGCGAGGTTGGGCGTTTCTTCCATGACGGGGAGGTTAGGCCCTCCCCGCACGGACAGGCAACACGGCTAGTTCGTGAAGACGCGCGCCGCCAAAGCCGCCTGGAACATGACCTGCATCACGTCCGTCGCGAGCTGGAAGTAGCGCGAATCCAGCCGGGGCAGCGCGATGACCTCGTCGCCCGGGCGCGGCGGCACGTTGGGATCGAGCGAAACCTCGCCCGAGGCCCGGCGGATCATGATGTTTCGCGAATTGCCGCGGGCCGAGAACCCGCCCGCCTCGCGGACCAACTCATCCACCGTCATGCCGGCGCGCCACACGACGGCACGGGGCATGTTCACCTCGCCGGTCACGAGGATGGTATCGCGCCGCTCCGGGATCACGACGACGTCCGCATCCTCCAGGCGCACGCTGGTGCAGCGGCCGTTGTTGAAGGCGACGACGCGGCCCTCGGGCTGGATGCGGCGGGCACGCTGCAGGTACTGCGTGACCATCGCCGCCTCGGCCGTGCGGATGTTCGCGACACCCTGCGTCGCCGAGGTGGAGAGGAAGAGCGCGCGCTCCAGCCGGTCCGCCGCCTCGTCGATCGAGCGCTGCTGCTGGGCCGCCACGCTCTGGCGCAGGATATAGACGCTGCCCGTATCGGCCAGGACGGGGTCGACCTCGATGTAGTCCAGCACCTGGCAAAGGGTCGCGTCGCGGTCGGTGACCAGCACGGAGGGGCCGATGCGGCTCCCTTCCACCGTCACGCGCACGGTCTGGGCCGGCCGGTCGGTGATGAAGGTCACGATGTCCTGGTCGCCCAGCGGCACCGCCGGCAGCTCGGCCAGCGTGACGTAGCGCGAATAGGGGCGGCCGTTGCGCGTGCCCTGGATGACGGCGTTGGTCGCGCTCGGCAGGGGACGGGCGTAGTCGATCAGCTCCCGGCCGTTCATGCCGCGGCCCGAGACCTCGAAGAGGAAGTTGTTGCGCACCGCGCCGTCGGCGCCCGCCAGGGCGCGCTGGCGGCCCACGACGATGGTATCGCCCTCCTGCAGCCGCAGGACCGGAAGCTGGCCGTCGAGCAGGAAGCGGTACAGGTCCACATTCGTGATGGCCCGGCCGCCGCGCAGCACCGAGATCTCCCGGTAGCTGCCGCGCGAGGGGTCGACGCCGCCGGCGCGCAGCAGGAAATCCAGCACGCTGTCGGCGGCGCTGCCCGCGAAGCGGCCCGGCGTGCGCACGAAGCCCGTGACGAAGACGCCGATGCGCTGTGCCGAGGCCACGACGGCATAGACCTGGACCTGCTGGTTGTAGACGCGCGCCACCTCGGTCTGGACGCGGCTCTGCAGATCGCCGGAACGCACGCCGGTCAGGGAAATGGGGCCGACATTCGGCAGGAAGAAATTGCCCTGCGGGTCGACGAGGCCCGTGACCTCGGCATCCAGCGCGCCCCAGACGCGGACCGAGAGCCGGTCCCCGGGCATGATGACGTAGTTGGGGTTGGGCGCGTCGGAGCTCGCCGTCGCCTCCCGCGCAAAAAGCGTCGCGCCGAAGACGGCATTGAGACGGCCGGTCGCCCGCGTGCCCTCGCCGAGGGGACGCGTCGCAGTGGCACCGCCCTCGGCCTCGGTCGCCGAGCCGACGCGGTTGGTGCCCGGATCGCCCGGCGTCGGCGCCACGGCGGCCGGCGGGGCGGAGGCTCCGATGCCGCCGAGGATGGAGTTCGTCAGGACTCCGGCATTGCCCTGCGCATGGGCCTGCCCGGTCATGACAAGAAGGCCCAGGACCAGGCCCCGGAAAATCGGCTTAGCGCGCATGTTCCCTCATTCCCGTCAGGATCAGCCAGGCAAGGCCATACAGAACACAAAGAGAGGCGAAGACATAGAGGGTCATCCAAATCGGCTGCGGGAAGAGCGACCGCTCGGGCATGTTCGGCTCGACGATGCGCGAGAGGAATATCTGCTGGCGCTGCGCCTCGCCGATCGAGCGGTCCAGGTTGACGCGCGCCGCGGCCAGCTGCTGGGTGGCGATATCGACCTCGCTGGACAGGCGTGTGTAGTTCGCCAGCTGCTCGGTCACGCCGGTGCCGCTGGCCGCGATGCGCCGACGTTCCTCGGCCGCCTGGGCATCGAGGGCGGCGATGCGGTTCCGCAGGTTCTGGACCTGCGGGTTGTTCGGGCGAGAGAAGGCCAGGATCGTCTGAAGGTCCGAGCGGGCGCGGGCCGCATCGGCCTCCAGCTGGCCGATGGTGCCGATGTTCAGGTTGGTCGACTGGGTGGGGTCGACCACCGCGGCTTCCTGGCGGAAATTCGTGAGGGCGAGCTGGGCAGCGAGCAGCCGCTCCTCGGCGCGCCCCACCTCGGCCCGGGCTGAGCGGGTCGATTCCTCCAGCACGCGGACGTTCAGCTCGTTCACCTTCTCCTCGCTCAGCGTCAGCAGGAGGCGGTTGAGCTCCCGGCTGTCGCTAGGCCGGAAGGTCCAGACGCGCAGGGTGGTGATGCCGGTCGAAACGTCGATCGTGGGCTTCACCTGCCAGCGATAGTAGGAGCGCAGGCGCTCGGAGGTCGGCTCGGGCGACTGCAGGCGGAACAGCGGGTCCGCGAACTGGGGCCGGAAGATCTCGATCAGGTCCACCTTCTCGCGCAGGCGCTGGACCACGTCGTGCGAGCCCAGGAAGTCCGCGATGCTGGCGATGTTTTCGGGAGAGGTGACGAAGCCCGAAGCGGCCGCGATATCTCCCAGGCCGCCGGCCGCGGCCCGGGGGGTCTGGGTGCGGACGGTGTAGTGTGCCTCGCTGACATATTGGGGCGCAGCAAAGGCGAAGAGATAGATCGCGGCCGCGATGGTCGGCAGGAACACGAAGGTGACGAAGGGGTGGTCGCGGAACCACGAGGCCAGGTTGGTTCGCTTCTTCTGCGCCACGCCGGACAGCAGCATGCGCTCGCGCCCGCGCTCGGCCGGCACGGAGCGGGCGGAAGGTCCACGGGCCGGGATCGCCCGGCTCTCGCTAGAGATGTTGGTATTCGGCGAAAGCCTGGTCCAGATCTTCATGAAAGGTGAGCCTGCCTTCGTTGAGAATAGCGGCGTGCGAGCAGAGGCTACGCACGGTTTCCACCTGGTGGGAGACGAGAATCAGCGCGCTGCGGCCCCGCCGGGAGAGCAGGGACTGCCGGCATTTCTCGTTGAAACGGGCGTCGCCGACCGCGATCACCTCATCCACCAGATAGCAGTCGAAATCGATGGCCAGCGACAGCGCGAAGATAAGCCGCGCCCGCATGCCCGAGGAATAGGTCTTCACCGGGGCGCGGAACTGGTCGCCGAGCTCGGAGAAATCCTTCACGAAGCTCTCCACCCAGTCGAGCTTCCGGTCGTAGAGCCGCGCGATGAAGCGCGCATTGTCGGCGCCCGTCAGCGCATCATGCACCGCGCCGGAGAAGCCGATGGGCCAGGAAATGCTCATGTTCCGTCGCACGCGCCCGGCCGTCGGCTGCTCGACGCCGGACATGATGCGCATGAGCGTGCTCTTGCCCGCGCCATTGCGGCCGAGGATGCCTACGGCATCTCCGGGCCAGAAGGTGGCGTCGACGCCCTTGAGGACATCCCGCCTGATTCCACCTTTGACGAAGCTCTTGCAGACCCCGGACAGCTCCAGCATCGCTCCTCACATCTCGAAATGCGGACGCCCTGCCCTGATGGCGCACAACCCCAGGAAATTGAGCCCCACGATCCAGATCGCGACGTAAGTCAGGTCATAGTGATAGGGGATTCCCGGTCCGAACTGTCCCTCCCGCGTGAACTCCATGATGTGCACAAGCGGAACCCACCAGAGGATGTCCTGAAAAGGCTGCGGCAACCACCACATCATATAGAACATGCCGGAGAATGGTAGCATCAGATATGTGAACGGATGGACAAGGCGGTCGATCAGGTCCGCGCCCATGGCGGTCAGCGACAGCAGGCACAGGCCGAACCCATGGGAGAGCCCGAACATCAGCAGCACCCCGGCCACCATGTGCAGGGGATCGTAGGGCCAGTCTCCGTAGATCACGCCGATGATGACGCAGAAGGCGCTCATGCAGACCATGACCGCGCCCATGTCGAGGACATTGCGCGCCATCATCACGGCCTCGATCGTCACGCGCGAATGGTAGAAGAGCTGCACGTTCGCCTGGATGCCGTTGGCCGAGCGGTTCACGACCGTCCGGAACAGGTAGAAGACGATGTAGCCGATGATGAAGAAGGCGAATTTGTTGATGCCGCCCGGCATGTCGTGGCCCATGCCGCGGATGAACACGCGCATGAGCGCCACGCCCAGGCCGAGCATGGCGGGCTCCACGAAGAGCCAGACATAGCCGAGGTTGTCCCGCCCGAAGCGCGTGTGGATCTCGCGAATGATCAGGGCCTCGATCACGCGGCAGCGCGACCTGATGGCCTTGAACCAGCTCACTTCCTGCGGAACATACATCATTCCGCGCGGGCCTATCTGAGCGAGCCGCGCAGCAGCGGGCGCGAGGAGACGAAGCTGCCGTCCGGCTGGCGGCAGGCTACCGCCGTGCGCTCGTTGCCGCCGTAGCCCAAGGCGATTTCACGGCATTCGCGGCCACTCGCCGAGTTGTAGGCGCGGATGACCCGCGCGCGCTCGCCATTGACGCTGCCGGTCGTGCCGGGGGGCGAGGCCGCCGCGAAATCGGCCAGCGGATCGGGCCCGCGCGGGACGGAAACCACCACCGACGGATCCGCATAGGGCGCGGCGGGGCTCGTGGACAGGCTGGGCAACGAGATGTCGGGCATACTCATGCCGCATCCGGCCAGCGACGCACCGAGGACCAGGATCGCGGCGATCCGAGGGAAGCAAGGCAATGGCAGGCCCTTCTCGCTGTCAGGGCCCCTCGGCCCGAGGGCGCCCGGCATCCTTCTAACGTGCCTCGCCCGGTTCAACAAATCATTGTGCAGGCGCATGAAATGCCCGCCATCCCCCGCTATGCTCCGGCCATGCGTCCCACCCCGCCACCCGCCCGCGCCATCCTGATCACCGGGGCTTCCCGGGGCCTGGGCGCCGCCCTGGCCAGGCGCTTCGCGGCGCCCGGCACGGCGCTGCGCCTCGTGGCCCGCAGCGAGGCCGGGCTCGCCGCCATCGCCGCGGATTGCGAGGGGCAGGGCGCCGAGGCCGAAACCGCGGCCCTGGACGTCCGGGATGCTGCCGCCCTCGCGGAGACCCTCCTGCGATGGGACGCGGCCCGTCCCTTCGACCTCGTCATCGCCAATGCCGGTGTCACGGCCGGCACCCCGCCGGGCGGCGGGCTCGAATCCTGGGCCGATGCGGACCGGGTCCTGAGGGTGAACCTGCTGGGCGCGGTCAATGCGGCAGCCCCCCTCCTGCCCCGGATGATGGAGCGCCGGGCGGGGCGGCTGGTCTTCATCGCCTCGGTCGCCGCCTTCCGGGGGTTGGCCGACAGTCCGGCCTATTGCGCCTCCAAGGCGGGGATCTGGGCCTATGGCGAGAGCCTGCGCGCCCGGCTACGCGGGACGGGCGTGGACGTCACCACCGTCGCGCCGGGCTTCTTCCGCAGCGACATGAGCGCGAAGTTCAGCGGCATCCATCCCTTCGAGCTGGGTCTGGAGGAGATGGCGGAACGCATCGCCCGCGCCGTGGAGGCCGGGCATGGCCGGGCGATCATCCCGCGCCGGATGGGCTATCCGCTGCGGCTGCTGGAGCTGCTGCCGGCGCGGTGGGCGGACGCCGCGACGCGCAAGTTCCGCTTCACGATCAGCGGTTAGCGCCCGATCCGCTTCGGCGGAATCGCCGAAGCGGCGAATCAGTCGCGATAGGCCCGCGCCGCCTCGGCGAAGCCCAGCCGCCGCTCGGGGGGCGTCGGCCAGCGGCCGGCGACGCGCTCCAGGATCAGGCGCACATCCGCCTCCATTCCCGCCTTCACGGCGCAATCGAGGAAGAGCTGCTCCAGCACGTCCTGCTGGGCATGGCTTCCGCCGAGCTCGTAGAGCCCGCCGATCGAGGGTCGCATCGCCTCGACCGCGCCGGGGAAGTCGCCGCGCGCGCGCAGGATGAGCGCCGCGCAGCAGGGAATGGCCGCATCGCGGACGATGCGGGCATTCTCGCCCGTATTGGCGCGGGAATAGTCGCGCATCGCCTCCATCATGCGCTCGGCCGCCTCGAAGCGGCCGGTCGCCGTCAGGGCCATCATCCAATGCGGCAGGGTGAAGGCCGAGAGGCAATCGCCTATGCGCGCCTCAGCCTTCTCGGCCAGCTCCTCCCAGCGGTCGCCCACGGGCACGCCGTGCCGCTCCAGCCGGAACAGCATGGAGGCCGCGTTCTGGCAGTCGATGTAGAGGTCCGGCTGCATCTGCGTCACCGGGCTCTCGAGGTCGCGGAAGCCGGTGTCGTAGAGGCGCAGCACCTCGTCGAACTCGCCGCGCTCCATGTGGAACATGGCCTGGTGCCAGGAGAGGTGGTGCAGCAGGTTGTTGCCGCCGGCGAAGTTGCTGGCGAGCCCCTTGATCCAGCCGATGCCCTCCGAGCGGCGGCCCTGCATCTCCAGCACATGCGCCACCGCATGCGCGGCCCAGAGATCGGCCGGGTCGCGGCGGATGGCCTCGCGCCCCGCGGCCTCGGCGATGAGCAGGCTGCCGCATTCCTCATGCGCGAAGGACCGGCAGGCGAGGATGGAGCCATAGCCCGGCACCCCCCCGTCCCAATGCGGCATCACATGCTCGACCGCCGCCATCATCTCCGGCGACTTGCCCATCCAGAAGGAGGCGAAGTGATGCAGGCGGAAGGCCAGGATGTCGCGCGGATGCTCCGCCAGCAGCTCCTGCCAGATGGCGATGGCGCGGTCCTGCCCGCCCTCCGCCCAGGCATCGAGGGCCGCGACGTGCATCTTCTCGCGCGGGTTGCCGCCCAGCGCCCGCGCCTGGTCCAGCGCGCCCTTGGCCGCCGGGATATGCGCGGCCTTGTAGGCGAGCAACGCGAAGGCGCCTTTCATGGCGTGCAGCATGGGCGCCTCGCCATCCAGCTTCAGCGCGGCCTTGAGCCGAAGGGGCGTGTCGGCGCGATACTTGAGGAAGCCCTCGATCGTGTGATCGAAAGCCTGGGCGGCCTCGGCCGAGGCGAAGCTGGCGCGATTGCCCTGCGCATCGTGCACCATCGGATCAGATCCCCATTTCCGCCAGAACCGCGTCCGTATCCTGCCCCAGCGCCGGAGCAGGCTCGACCCAGGGCCCGATGCCAGGAATGACCGGCAGCGGCATGGGCCCGAGCCCCGGCTGCTGCAGAACCGGCGCGGCGCCGACCGCCTTCACATGTGCGTCGTCCAGCCATTCGAGCGGCGTGTTCACACGGTCGCAGAGCAGGCGCGCGGCCTGCATCTTCGCGAGCCATTCGGCGGAAGGCCGCGTCTGGAAAACCTCGCGCAGGATGGCGACCAGCGCGGGCTTGTTGGTGAAGCGAGCGGGGAAATCCTTGAAGCGCGGGTCGGCGGGCAGATCGGGCCGGCCGATCACCTCGCAGAGCGTCACCCACTCGGCCTCGCGCACCAGGGCGAACATGACGCCCACGCCGTCCTGCGCGGCATAGGTGCCGGCGGGGACGTTCACCTCGTCCGGCATGCGGCCGATCAGACCGGCCTCGGCCACCGGCAACACCAGCATCGAGGCCGCGGCCTGCATGAGCGAGACGTCCAGATGCCGCCGCTGCGGCGCGGCGCCCGAGGCCCGGTCCTGCGCCTGGGAGGCCAGCGCCGCCTGGCAGGCCGCGAAGGCCGAAAGGCCGGTGAAGACGTCGATGAGCTGCGTGCCCACGCGATGCGGCGTGCCGTCCATCCCCGGGTTCACGGCGCAGAGGCCCGAGAAGGCCTGGGCCACGCTGTCCGTGCAGGGGCGCTCCGAATAGGGGCCCTGCTGGCCGAAGCCGGAGATGGAGACGCAGACCGCATCCGGCTTCGCGGTCTCGGGGCCGAGGCCGATGCGGGCCGCGACGCCGGGGCGGAAGGCCTCGATCAGCACGTCGGCCCTGGCGGCGAGCTTCGCGGCCTTGGCGCGGTCCTCCTCCAGCGTCAGGTCGAGCACGATGGCGCGCTTGCCGCGATTGTAGACGGTGTGCATGGCGCTGTGGCTGCCCGAGCGCGTGGAAAGCCCGCGCGACCAGTCGCCCTTCGGCGGCTCGAGCTTCACCACCGTCGCGCCGTTCTGGGCGAGCAGCATGCCGCAATAGGGGCCCGCGATGCCCTGGGCGGCATCGAGCACGAAGAGACCCTCATAGGGCTTGGGCATGGTCGTCCTCCTTGTTGCGCCCATCATCGCGGAAAAGCCCTGCGGGGGAAGGGAGGGGTGTCGCATTCCTTTGCATGGACTCATGCCGAAAGCCGCGCCATCCTTCGCGGCCCCGGGAGGTTCGCGAAGATGGAATTGGTGCTCATCCGCCAGGTCGTCGTCGGCGAGGCCACCATCGGCACGCTCCAGGTCGACGGGAAATTCCAGTGCCACACGCTGGAGGACCTGGAGCGCGCGGAGAAGATCGCGGGCAGCACGGCCATCCCGCCCGGCAGCTACCGCATGACGATCGAGGAGAGCCCGCGCCTTTCCGCCCGCTACGAGCGCGCGGGACGCAGCCGCAAGATCCCGCGCCTGCACGATGTGAAGGGCTTCACCGGCATCCTGATCCATATCGGGAACAAGCCGGAGGACACGGATGGCTGCATTCTCGTGGGCAGCTGGAAGCCGAGCCAGGGCGCCTTCATCGCGAATTCCGGCCGCGCGTACGATGCCCTGCACGCGAAGCTCTCGGACGCCGCATCCCTGCGCATCACGGTGCGGAACGAGATGGCGCCGCCGCCCGCCAAGCTGCGGCAGCCGAGCTGGATGCTCATGGACAGCTTCATCACCACCATCGGTCCCGTCTGACGGATTTGCGCGGCGCGCGGTTCGGCTATCATCCCGCCAAACGTCCAGGAACACAGGAATGACCGCCACCCGCCGCGCCCTGCTGGGCGCCGCCCTCGCCGCGCCCGCGCTGCCCGCCTTCGCCCAGGACTGGCCCGCCCGCCCGGTGCGCGTGATCGTCCCCTATCCGCCCGGCGGCCCGACCGATCTCGTGGGCCGCGTCGCCGCGGCGGGACTGCAGGCCGAGCTCGGCCAGCCCTTCGTGGTGGAGAACCGCGCAGGCGCCGGCGGTTCCATCGGCGCCGGCGAGGCCGCGCGCGCGGCGCCCGACGGCCAGACGCTGCTGGTGAACGCTTCCGCGCATGTCATCGTGCCGCATCTCCAGCGCAACATGCCCTTCGACGCGCTGGCCGACTTCACGCCCATTACGGAGATCGTGAAGGTGCCGCTCATCCTCGTGGTGAACGGGGCGCTGCCGGTGCGCACGGTGCAGGACCTGATCGATCTCGCGAAGGCGCAGCCGGGGCGGATCTCCTACGCGTCCTCCTCCATCGGCGGCGCGCCGCACCTGGCGGGCGAGCTCTTCAAGTTCATGACGCGCACGGACCTGACGCATGTGCCCTATCGAGGCTCCGGCCCCGCCCTGCAGGATCTGCTGGCGGGCACGGTGCAGGTGATGTTCGACAGCCTCGCCTCCTCGGCCGAGCATGTGCGCTCCGGCCGTCTGCGCGCCATCGCAGTGACGACGGCGCAGCGCCTGCCGGACCATCCCGAGCTGCCCACCATCGCGGAGGCAGGCGTCCCGGGCTACGAGATCGCGACCTGGTACGCGATGTGGGCGCCCAAGGGCATGGCGCCGGCGCTCGCCACGCGCATCCAGCAGGCGATGGCGAAGGTCGTGGCGCGGGAGGATGCGCGCTCGCGCTACGGCGCCATGGGTGCCACGCCCATCGCGAGCCCGCCGGCCGATTTCGCGCGCTTCTGCGCGAGCGAGTACGATCGCTGGGGTCGCCTGATCCGCGACGCCGAGATCAAGGGGGAATGATGCGCGCGCTCGTCTGCGAATCCTGGCGGGACTTCGACCAGCTGGAAGTGAAGGACATCCCGCCGCCCGAGCTGAAGCCGGGCCAGGTGCGGATCAAGGTGGAGGCGGTCGGCGTCTCCTTTGCCGTGCAGCTCGTCGTCGCGGGCAAGTACCAGCGCAAGCCGCCGCTGCCCTTCGTGCCGGGCACCGAGGTCGCGGGCACCGTGCTGGAAGGCCCGCTGCCGCGCGGCACGCGGGTCTTCGCCGTGCTCGACTGGGGCGGCTTCGCGGAGGAGGCGGTAGCGGACGCGATCCATGTCACGCCCATCCCCGACGGTCTGCCGCTGCCGCCTGCCGTGGCCTTCCCGATCAGCTACCCGACCGCGGGCTCCGCGCTGCTCTGGCGCGGGAAGCTGAAGGCGGGCGACTGGGTGCTGGTGCATGGCGCGGCGGGCGGCGTGGGCCTGGCGGGCGTGGAGATCGCGAAGGCGCTGGGCGCCAAGGTGATCGCGCGCGCGGGCGCCGCGAAGCACGCGATGCTGCATGCGCGCGGCGCGGATGCCGTGCTCGACAGCGCCGCGCCGTTCCGCGAGCAGGTGCGCGAGATCACCGGCGGCGCGGGCGTGGACTGCGTGCTCGACACGCTGGGCGGCGACATCTTCGACGATTCGCTGCGCTGCCTTGGCGATGGCGGGACGCTGGTGGTCGTGGGCTTCGCGGCGGGCGGCATTCCGACCGTGCCGGCGAACATCCTGCTGCTGAAGAACATCGCCGTCGCGGGCCTCAACTGGGGCACCTATGTCGGCTGGTCTCCCGGCGACAATCGCGAGCATCACGCGGCGCGCGTGCGCGAGCTGTGGGACCAGCTCATGGGCTGGTGGGCCAAGGGCCTGCTGAAGCCCGAGGTGCATGCGAGCTTCCCGCTCGACCGTTTCCGTGAGGCCATGGCGGAGGTGCGCGAGCGCCGATCCGCGGGACGCGTGGTGATCGTGCCATGAGCGGCAATCGCCTCCGCGTGTTTCTCTCGCACGGGACGGACACCTTCCACGGCTATTTCGGGGACCGCGCGCTCGCCGCGCTGCGCGAGCATGCGGACGTGGTCCGCAACACGACGGATCGCGACCTGCGCGATGCGGAACTCGCCGAAGCCGCCGCCGGCTGCCAGGCCATCATCGCCTTCCGCGGTTCGCCCGGAACGGCGGAAACCTTCGCGCGCAGCCCCGACCTCGTGGCCTTCCTGCGCTGCGCGGTGGACATCAGCACCATCGATGTCCCCGCCGCCTCGTCGCAGGGAATCCTGGTGACGCGCGCGACGCCGGGCTTCGTGGATTCCGTGGCGGAGCTCGGCCTCGGAATGATGCTGGATCTCGCGCGCGGCATCTCGCGGGCGGGCCAGGCCTATCGGCGCGGCGAGAAGCAGCCCGCGCCCGGCGGGCAGATCCAGCTCTCCGGCGCCACGCTCGGCATCGTGGGCTATGGGCGCATCGCGAAGCGGCTGGACGCCATCGCCTCCGCGCTCGGCATGCGCGTGCTGGCGCATGACCCCTATGCGCGGCCGGAGACGAGCCTCGACGAGGTGCTGACGCAATCGGATTTCGTGGTCTGCCTCGCCATCTCCAGCCCGGAGACGGCGAACATCATGAATGCCGCCGCCTTCGCACGGATGCGGCGCGGCGCCCTCTTCATCAACCTCTCGCGCGGCGAGCTGGTGGACGAGTCGGCGCTGGCCGCCGCGCTGGATTCCGGGCATCTCGCGGGCGCGGCGATGGATGTGGGCCGCGCGCCCGACCAGATGCCGAGCCCGGTGCTCGCCTCGCGCCCGGATGTGGTGGCGACGCCGCATATCGGCGGGCTCACGCCCCAGGCGGCCGAGCACCAGGCGATGGACACGGTGCGTCAGGTCGCGGCGCTGGCCGAGGGCAAGCTGCCGGATGGCGCGGTGAACGCGGCAGAGGCGCACCGGCTGAAACGTCTCGGCATCGAACCGGGTTGACGATCAGGCTTGAACATCGCGCCGGGAATTGCTGAAACCGGCGCTCAATTTCGGCGAAAGGAGGATCCCATGCGCGGCATCACCGCCATCCTCGGCCTCACTGCCCTGGCCTTTGGAACCATGGCCTTCCTGCACATGCCCGCGCAGCGCGAGACGGCGGCGGCACCGCAGGTCGGCGCGCCGGCGGCAGAAGGCGAGCCCATGACGGCTTCGGCCATCGCGCGCCTGGCCGAGCGGCGCTACGGCGGCACGGTCATCGAGGTCGAGCTGGAGGAGAAGCGCGGTCGCCGCTACTTCGAGGTGAAGATCCTGCCCGCCAATGGCGAGCCCTTCGAAGTGGAGCTGGATGTGTCCAGCGGGGCGCTGCTGCGCGCGAAGGGAATCGATATGCGCCGGCTGCCGGTCGATACGGCCCTGGCAGACTAGGCCCGGCGGCGCGGAGGCTGCGCCTTCGCGAACATCGCGACAGGCACCACGGCCAGCGCCACCATGAAGGCGACGATCGCCAGTTCAGACATGGTGTAGCTCGTCTCGAAACTCATCTTCATTCCCCGATAGTTCAGCGAATATACGCTCTCACTACCGGGGCTCGTCTGAATGGGCGCTGAGCCGCTGCGTCAGCTTCCGTTCAGCCTTTGATCGCGGGATTCACGCCCCTGGCGCCTTCGCGCCTGCATTCGTCCCGCGCTACTTCTTCAGGAAGGCTGCGAAGATCTCCTGCGCCTCGCTGGTGCGAAGGCGTTCGGCGAAGGCCACGCGCTCGGCCGCCATGGCCTCCTTCACCATCGCGCGGTGCGGCGCCTTCACCAGCCGCTTCGTCTCGGCGACCGAACCGGGCGGCAGGGCCGCGAGCTGCTTCGCCATCTCCAGCGCCACCGGCTCCACCTCGTTGTCAGGCACGGCGCGGCTCGCAAGGCCCGCCTGCGCGGCCTCGGCGCCGCTGATCGGCGCGCCGGAGAGGAACCACCAATTGGCCCGCGCCGGTCCTACGCGGGCGGGCAGCAGCACGGAGGAACCGGCCTCCGGCACCAGCGCCAGCTTGGTGAAGGGCATCTGCAGCCGCGCGGTCTCGCTGGCCACCACCACATCAGCATGCAGCAGCATGGTGGTGCCGATTCCCACCGCATACCCGCGCACGGCGGCGATCACCGGCTTCTCGAAATCCAGGATGGTCTCGAGGAAGCTGAAGGCCGCGCCGGGCTCGGTGGCCGGGCGGTCGCCCACGGCGGCGAAATCCTTGATGTCGTTGCCGGCCGTGAAATCCGTCCCGCCCGCGAGGATGACGACGCGCACGCTCTCGTCGATCGCGGCCTGGCTCAGCGCCTCGGCCATGCCGTTGTACATGGCGCGGGTCAGCGCATTCTTCTTGTCGGGCCGGTTCAGGCGGATGGTAAGGATGGCGCCGTCGCGCTCGGTCAGCACATGCTGCTCGGACATGGTTCTCTCCCGTGGTGGGAGGGAGTTAATCAGATGCGCGCGGGTTCCGCGAGGCTCAGCGCCGCCTCGGCGATGGCGGCCAGGTCATCCAGTCGCAGCGGCCGCGGCGCCCCCTCCGGCGGCACCACATCGGACGCCACGGCCCGGATCAGCGGGTCCTCCGGAAAGAGGAAGGGCTTGCCGTTGGCGGCGCGGTGGATCTCGATCTTGGGCAGGGCCTCGCGCTTGAAGCCCTCCACGAGCACGAGGTCCACGGGGTTCAGCTTCCCCAGCAGCTCGGCCAGCGGCGGTTCCGGCGCGCCGCGATGCTCGGTCATCAGCGCCCAGCGCTTCGCGGAGGAGACGAGGACCTGCGCGGCGCCGGCCTGCCGGTGTTCGAAGCTGTCCTTGCCAGGCTGGTCCACATCGAATTCGTGATGGGCGTGCTTGACGGTCGAGACGGTGATGCCGCGCGCGATCAGCGCGGGCAGCAGCTTCACCACCAGGGTGGTCTTGCCCGCACCGCTCCATCCCGCGAGGCCGATGATCCGCATGGGCGGAACCTACCGCCGATCGAGACCCCAGGACACCATCCAGATCGCGAGCCCGCCCAGCGCCAGCCCCATGCCCACCCAGCCCGTCGAGGTCCAGCCATAGCCGGCGGCGATCGCAAGGCCGCCGAACCACGGCCCCAGCGCATTCGCCACGTTGAACGCCGAGTGGTGCAGGGCCGCGGCCAGCGTCTGCGCCTCGCCCGCCACATCCATCAGCCGCGTCTGGATGATGGAGCCCACGCCGCCGCCCGCGCCGATCAGGAACACCACGGGCAAGAGCGTGCCGAGATCCTGCGCCGCCCAGGGGTAGAGCGCCAGCACGCCCGCGCTGAAGGCCAGGGTCACCGCCGCCGCCGCCATCAGCGCGCGGTCCGCGGCCCAGGCGCAGACGAGGTTGCCCAGGGTCAGGCCCACGCCCAGCACGCCCAGCACCAGCGGCACCATCCCCGGCGAGACGCCCGTCACCTCCACCAGCGTGGAGGCCAGGTAGGTATAGACCGCGAAGAAGCCGCCAAAGCCGATGGCACCCGTGGCGAGCGCGAGCCAGACCTGCTTACGCTTCAGCGCGCCGAGCTCGCGCAGGGGGCTGCGCCTCGGGTCGCCCGGCTCCTGCGGCGCGAAGCGCGCGACCAGCAAGGCCGTCGCCGCCGCCAGCACGGAAACCAGCACGAAGCCCCATCGCCAGCCCATCGCCTGGCCCATGAGATTGGCGATCGGCACGCCCACGACGGTGGAGATCGCGAGCCCGGTCATCATGCGGGAGACCGCCTGCGCCCGCCGCTCGCGCGGCACGAGCGAGGCCGCCATCAGCGCGCCGACGCCGAAGAAGGCGCCGTGCGGCAGGCCGCTCAGGAAGCGAAAGCCCAGCATCCAGCCATAGTCCGGCGCCATCGCCGACAGCAGGTTGCCCAGCGCGAAGACCGCCATGAGCCCGACCAGCAGCGTGCGTCGCGCCAGCCGCGCGCCCAGCACGGCGATCACCGGCGCGCCCACCACCACGCCCAGCGCATAGGCGCTGATCACGTGGCCCGCCGTGGGCTCGTCGATGCCCAGGCCGCGCGACATGTCGGGCACCAGGCTCATGGTCGCGAATTCGGTGGTGCCGATGGAGAACCCGCCCATGGCCAGCGCGAAGAGCACCAGCGCCGGGTGCACGGCGCGGGGTGTGGAGGCGGAATCGAGTGTCGTCGCGTGGGAGTTCATCGGGCGGTCACCTTGCCGGTCGTGGCTTCGGATTTCCTGGTGACCGTTTCCCGTGTGGGGGATATCGCCGCGAAGGCCGGGTCTTCAACCCTCGCCGGGCACACCGCAGTGATGCAGCAGCAGATCCATGTCGCGCTCGGCATGGCAGGCGATGAAGCGTCCCGGCGCCTTGGGGTCCGGCACGGCCTGCAGGCCGGTATCGGCATAGACGCGCAGATAGGTCGGCCCAACGTTCACGAAGGCCGCGCGCGCGCCGTTCCGCTCGCAATAGTCCCGGAAGCGCCAGATGGCGGAAATCGCGTCCCGCACCTCGCCCACGGGGTCGCCATGGCCGATCCAGATCTGGCCCTCGCGGGAAAAGGGGAAGCCCGCGCGCCCGGCCTCGCCCCAGATCACCCCATCGGCCCGTTCGGGAAGCTTCGCGCCCAGCGAGGCGAGCAGCCCGCGCGAGACGGCGTCATAGGCGCCGGGGCGGATGCGCGCGGGCCGGAGCAGCCGCACCAGCCCGACCAGCAGCAGCAGCATGGTCATGCCGACCGCGAAGCGCAGCTGCGCCGGCGCGCCGGGCGAGAGCACCAGCTCCCACCAATAGGCGCCCTGGACGCCGACCGAATTGGCGATGATGGCGACGCCCGTGCCGCAGATGGCGACGGCGGCGAGCGGCAGCAGCATTTCCTGCGAGAGGGGTTCCGCGCGGATGCGGCTGTTGCGGTAGAAGGCGCTCCGCATCGTCGCCAGCAGCGCGGCTGTCAGCAGGAAGACCCCCCAGGTCCACCAATCCTCGTTCCGCATCCAGGCGATGAGTGCGCCCACCGCCAGCAGCACCAGCGCGCCCACCCAGGCGATGTTGAGCCGCCGCGCGAGCCCGAAAGCCATGACGATGAGCAGCGAGCCGAGGATGGACGCCGCGAATTGCGAGGCGATGGCGGTTTCGTACCCCGCCCATTCCTTCAATTCCTCGGCGGGCAGGGAGCCCAGGAAGATCAGCAGCGCCCCGCTGAGCGCGACGAGCCCCGTCAGCACCGGGACCTCCAGCGGCATGGCGCCGCTTCCCAGCGCGGCGAAGCGTGCGAGCGAGGCGCGGCGCTGCGTGATCTCGAATCCCGCGAAGAGCGTGCCGGCGATGAAGAGCGGCACGATGTAGTAGTAGAGCCGGAAGACCAGCAGCGCGCCCACCACCTCCGCCGTCGGCAGGTAGGGCGCCAGGCCGATGACGATGGCGCCGTCGAAGACGCCGAGGCCGCCCGGCACGTTCGCCACGATCCCCGCCGCATAGGCCGCGAGGTAGATGCCGATGAAGCGCACGAAGGTCAGGCCCTCGGCATCCGGCAGCAGCACATAGAAGATCGCGGCCGTCACCGCGACGTCCACGGTCGCCAGCAGGCTCTGCGCGACGGCCATGCCGGTGCTCGGCAGTTCCACCACATGGCCGAACAGCGTAACGGTGCGGCGGAAGCGGCTCAGCAGGATATAGGCCAGCACCACCCCGAAGAGCGGCACCGCGACAAGCTGCAGCGTCCAGCGCGGCAGCACGCCGCCGATCCAGGGCAGCACCTCCGGCTCCAGGATCAAAACCCAGCCGCCCAGCGCCATGCCGCCCAGGCCGAAGGTCAGCGAGGTGAAGCCGATGACCTTTCCGATCTCGAGCGCCGAATAGCCCCAGGCCGAATAGAGCCGGAACCGCACGGCCGCGCCCGAGACCGCCGCGAAGCCGAGGTTATGCGCCAGCGAATAGCCGCAGAAGGAAGCGACCAGCGCCCGCCCCCAGCTGGATGGCCGGCCGGCATATCGCGCGCCCAGCCAGTCATAGGCCGCCAGCACCAGATAAGCCACGACCGTCAGCCCCGCGCCGGCCCAGAGGGCGTGGCTCGTGATCTCGCTCATGGCCCGCGTGATGTCGGCGATGGCGAGGTGCCGGAACTCCCGCTGCACCACCCAGATGGCCGCGACCAGCAGGACCAGCCCGAAGACTGTCGCCCCGTGGCGCTTGATCAGGGGCAGCACGGCCTTCACGCGCTGGCACTCTCCCGCGCCAGCGCGTTCTCGATCAGCGCGCAGGCCTCGACGACGCCCATGACGGCGATGGTGCCGCCGAAGCGCGGCCCCTCGGTCTTGCCAAGCAGCACCTCATAGAGCGCGCTGAACCAGGCACGGCCCACGCCGGGGCGTCCGCCATCCTTGGCGGGCGTCTGGAAGGCAGGGAACTCGCGGCCGGCGTCGTAGACGGCTTCCTGCATCGCGGCCTCGCGCTGCGGGCCGGCGGGCAGCGCCTCGAATTCCGGCGCGCGCTCGCGCAGGATTTCCACGAGGCGGCGCATCGCGGCCGCTTCCTCCGGCGTCGCGTCGCGGAACTTGCGTTCCGGCGCGATGAAGTCCCGCCAATAGGCGCAGGCGTTGCGGACCATGCGGTCCAGCACCGGCTCGCCCTCGGGCGTCAGGCTGGGGTGGTACTTGCGCAGATAGGCCCAGAGCCGCTCGTGATCATCCGTGTTCGCGATGCCCGCGAGGTTGAGCAGCGTGGCATAGGAGACCGGCGGCGGCGCGAAGTTGGGCGAAGCGCCGCGATGGATGTGCCAGGCCGGGTTCGCCGGGTCCGGGTTCTCCCGCAGCTTCGCGAGGCCGGCGAGCCAGTCGTCCACCGCGCGGGGGATGACTTCCTTGTGCAGCCGCTTGGCGCTGCCGGGGGAGGCGAACATGAACCAGGCGAGGCTCTCGGGCGGGCCGTATTCCAGCCATTGCTCGATGGTGAGGCCGTTGCCCTTGCTCTTGCTGATCTTCTGGCCCTGGGCGTCGTTGAACAGCTCGTAGGTGAAGGAGACGGGCGGCTCGCTGCCCAGCACCCGGCAGATCTTGGACGAGAGCTTGACGCTGTCGATCAGGTCCTTGCCGGACATCTCGTAATCCACGCCCAGCGCGTGCCAGCGCAACGCCCAGTCGGCCTTCCACTGCGCCTTGCAGGCCCCGCCGGTTACCTTTGTCTCGAAAATTTCACCGGTATCGGGATCGCGCCAGACGATCGTTCCGGCCGCGGGGCGGGTTTCCTCCACCGGGACCTGCATCACGATGCCGGTCCTGGGATGGATGGGCAGGAAGGGCGAGTAGGTGGCGCGGCGCTCGGCGCCCAGCGTGGGCAGGATCACGTCCCGCACCTCGTCATGCTTGGCCAGCATCTGCAGCAGCGCTTCGTCGAAGCGTCCGGAGGCGTAATAGTCGGTGCTGCTGGCGAACTCGTATTGGAAGCCGAACTCGTCGAGGAAGCTGCGCAGGCGCGCGTTGTTGTGCTGGCCGAAGCTCGGATGCGTGCCGAAGGGGTCGGGCACGCGGGTCAGCGGCTTGCCCAGGTGCTGGGCCAGCAATTCCTTGTTCGGCACGTTGTCCGGGACCTTGCGCAGCCCGTCCATGTCGTCGCTGAAGGCGATGAGGCGCGAGGGCAGGCCCGTCAGCTTCGTGAAGGCGTGCCGCACCCAGCTGGTGCGCGCGACCTCGCCGAACGTGCCGATATGGGGCAGGCCGGAGGGGCCGTAGCCCGTCTCGAACAGCGCCTCGGTTTTCCCCTGGGCCGCCAGGCGGTCGGCGAGCTTGGCGGCTTCCTCGAAGGGCCAGGCGCGAACGGTGCGGAGGGAGGGATCGGCGGACATGGCGGCACGGGATGGCAGGGGGCGGACAGATGGTCAATGCGCCACTGCCCATTGCGACGGCAAGCCTGCCGCCCGAAAGCGCAAGGGGGCGCCGCAAGCGGGCCTCCCACCACGTGAAGCCTCTTTCGCGAAACCCGGCCATGCGGGACCGTTTCCGGGCAGGAGGGACCGCCATGCCCGAGTTCGACCCCGCCCGATATGCCGAGCAAACCGCCGCCGCCCTGGAGATGGAGCTGCGGCCGGAGCACCTGCCCGGCATCCACATGAACCTCGCCCTGGCCCATCGCATGGCGAAGCTGGTGGAGAGCGTCCCCCTCACGCCCCATGACGAGACGGCCCCCGTCTATGTCGCGGGGCCCGCCAAGTGAGCGTCGCCGCTCTCGCCGCCCAGATCCGGGCCGGGAAGCGCCGCGCCGCGGCCGTGGTCGAGGACCGGCTGGCCGATATCGCCGCCCGCGACCGCCTGCTGAACTGCTTCACCGAGGTCACCGCCGCCCGCGCGCGGGCCGAGGCCGCGGCGGTGGACGCCAAGGTGGCCGCCGGCATCGACCCCGGGCCGCTCGCGGGCGTGCCGGTGGCCGTCAAGAACCTCTTCGACCTGGAGGGGATCGCGACCCTCGCGGGCTCGAAAATCGAGCGCGACAGCCCGCCCGCGGCGCGGGACGGCTATCTGGTCCGCAAGCTGACGGCGGCGGGCGCCGTCATGCTCGGCGCGCTCAACATGGACGAATACGCCTACGGCTTCTCGACCGAGAACGCCCATGAGGGGCCGAGCCGCAACCCGCACGACGCGACGCGCATCGCCGGCGGCTCCTCGGGCGGCAGCGCCGCGGCGGTGGCGGCCGGGCTGGTGCCCCTTACCCTCGGCAGCGACACCAATGGCTCCATCCGCGTGCCGGCCTCGCTCTGCGGCATCTGGGGGGTGAAGCCGACCTATGGGCGGCTCTCGCGCCATGGCAGCTTCCCCTTCGTGGGCGCCTTCGACCATCTCGGCCCCTTCGCGCGGGAACTCGACGACCTGGCCCTGGCCTACAACCTCCTGCAGGGCGACGACCCGGAGGACCCGCACCAGACCTTCCCTGGCCTCCAGCCCGTGGACACGGTGCCGGAGATCGGGGGGCTCAGGATCGCGGTGGCCGATGGGCATTTCGCCAGGGGCGGGCACCCGGAGGCCTTCGCCGCCGTCGCGGCCGTGGCCCAGGCGCTGGGCGCCACCCGCCGCGTGACGCTTCCCCATGCGGCCGAGGGGCGGGCCGCCGCCTTCCTCATCACCATGGCCGAGGGCGCGAACCTGCACATGAAGAACCTCCGGGCGCGGCCGGGGGATTTCGACTTCGCCACCCGCGACCGCTTCCTGGCCGGGGCGCTGCTGCCCGCGCATTGGATCACCCAGGCCCAGCGGCTGCGGGCGCTCTACCGGGCCGAGGTACTGAAGCTGTTCCAGGAGGTAGACGTGATCCTGGCGCCCGCCACCCCCTTCGTGGCGCCCCAGATCGGCCAGGCGACCATCGAGGTGGATGGCGAGGAGATCCCGGTCCGCCCCAATCTCGGCGTCTATACCCAGCCCATCTCCTGCATCGGCTTGCCGGTGATCGCCGCGCCCCTCGCCGACCCGGCCGCGATCGGCACGCCGGAGGGGCTGCCCATCGGCGTCCAGATCATCGGCGCGCCCTGGGCAGAGGCGACCCTCTTCCGCGTGGCCGCCGCCCTGGCGAAGATGGGGGTCTGCGCCGCGCCGCCCTTGCCGCGCGGCAATTGAGGAAAGCATGACGCACGAGATCAACATCCCCGAGGTCCATGCCGAAGTCACGGCCGCCTTCAACCGCTACGAGCAGGCGCTGGTGAGCAACGATGTGGAGGTGCTGGACGAGCTGTTCTGGAACAGCGACCACACCATCCGCTTCGGCGGGGGTGAGAACCTCTTCTCCTATGCCGAGATCGCGGAGTTCCGCGCCAACCGCCCCTCCCAGGGGCTGGCGCGCCAGCTGATCCGGACGGTGGTCACCACCTATGGCCGGGACTTCGGCACGGCCAATACGACCTTCCAGCGCGACGGCTCGGACCAGATCGGCCGGCAGAGCCACACCTGGCTGCGCCTGCCCGAGGGCTGGCGGATCGTCGCGGCCCATGTCTCTCTATTGCCAAAGGGAGTGGGCTGATCATGCGCCGTATCGCGTTCCTTGCCGTGCTGGCGCTCGCCGCCTGCGCGGGCCCGCAGAATGATGGCTCAGGCGTGCTGCCGGTGCCGCCGGAGGATCGCGGCCGACAGGACGCCGCCCCGGATTCCCAGTGCCGCCGCATGGCGACCGACGCCATCCCCCTCGACACCGCCGCCGGCGAGGCCCTGGTGGCCAGCCTGCAGCCGCCCCCCTCCGGCCGCGCGGTGCGCCTGAACCAGGTGCCCTGGGCGCGGCTGGACGCCCAGGCGCGCTACGACCGGGTCTATTCCCTCTGCCAGGCGGGGCTCGGCCGGAACCCCTGATCCCGCCGAAATTTTGTAACCGCCGTTGTCCGGCCGCATTAGGCGGATGATATGCCCGCGCACCTATCCTCGCGGGTTTCCGGAGAGTCGGACATGAAGAATGCGATCACCCTGGCGGCGGCCGCCCTCAGCCTCGCCGCCTGCGCCACCTACCCCCCGTCCGGGCCGAGCATCGTGGCGCTGCCCGGCCAAGGGAAGGACTATGCCCAGTTCCAGCGCGAGGACGGCTATTGCCAGCAGCAGGCGGGAATCGGCACCGGCTATGTCGACCCGCAGGCGGGCACCAATGCCGCGGTCGGCAGCGCGGTGGTCGGGACCGCCCTGGGGGCCGCGACCGGCGCTCTGATTGGCGCGGCGGCCGGCAATGCGGGCGTGGGTGCCGCGATCGGCGCCGGCACGGGGCTGGCAGCAGGCAGCGTCTATGGCGCCAATGCCGCGGCGGGCACCCAGTATGGCGCCCAGGGCCGCTTCGATACCATCTACGCCCAGTGCATGACGGCCTATGGCAACACGGTGCAGCCCATGGCGGTCGCCGCGCCGGCTGTCCCCTATTACGGCTCGCCCTACTACGCCGCGGCGCCGGTCTATCCGGTGCCGGTGCCCGTGCCTTACCCGGCTTACCGCCCCTATTACCGCGGGTGGGGATGGGGCTACGGCGGCTATTGGGGCCGGCGCTGGTAGCCTCCTAGCCCTCCCGCACGAGGCGCATGGCGAAGAACCCGTCCATGCCCCCCTGGCCGGACCAGAAATCCGGCCGGGTGCGGAGCGCCCCTGGCCCGGCCGGGGCGATGCCGGGTAATTCCCCGTCCCGGATCGGGTCCAGCCTGAAGCCTGGGGGAATGCGCGCCAGATGCGCCTCACCCTCCTCCGCCTGGAGGGAGCAGGTGGCGAAGACCAGGCGCCCGCCGGGCTTCACGAGCCTCGCGGCCGCTTCCAGCAGCTGCGACTGCTGGCCGGCGAGGTTCGGCACATCCTTGGGCCGCTTGAGATAGGGCACGTCCGGGTGCCGGCGGATCGTTCCCGTCGCCGTGCAGGGCGCGTCCAGCAGGACGGCGTCGAACTGGCCCTCTGGCCGCCATTTCAGCACATCCGCGTTCACCAGATCCGCGCCGAGGCCGAGGCGGGCCATGTTCTCGCGCAGGCGGCCCATGCGCGACGCCTCCCGTTCCACCGCCACCACCTCGGCGCCGAGCGCCGCCAGCTGCGCCGTCTTGCCGCCGGGTGCCGCGCAGAGATCGGCGATCCGCTCCCCGGCCCTGGCGCCGAGCAGCAGGGCGGGCAGGGCCGCGGCGGCGTCCTGGGCCCAGAAATTCCCCTCGGCGAAGCCCGGGATCTCCGTGATGCGGGTGCCGGCGGGCAGGCGGGCCGTGCCTGTGGGCAGCAGCTCCGCGCCCTCGGGCGCCGCCACGCCCGGCTTCAGCGAGAGGTCGAGCGGCGCCTCGCTGCGATGCGCGGCGGCGATGGCGCGCACGGCGGGGCCATGGGCCGCATGCCAGGCGGCCCAGAGCCAGGCGGGCGTGTCCAGCCTCTCGGCGTCCAGCCCTTCCAGCGCCGCCGGCCCGGCTTCGGCGACCCGGCGCAGCACGGCATTCACGAGGCCCGCCAAGGGCTTCGGCACCAGCGACACGGCCGAGGCCACGGCGGCATGGGCAGGCGTGCCGAGCAGCAGCAGCTCCGCCGCGCCGATCCGCAGCGCGCGGCGGGCGGGCGGCGGCGGCTCGCGCCGCAGGAAGGGCTCCATGACGGCGTCCAGGCTGCCCAGGCGGCGGAGCACGGCGGCGGCGATGCGGTGGCCGGCGGCCTTGTCGCGCGCCTCGATGCCGGCCGGGACCGCGTCCAGCGCTTCCTCCAGCGCGCGGTGATCGTCCAGCACCGCTTCGAGGAGCGAGGCCGCCACGCGGCGGGCGGGAGAAATCTTCATGACGCGCTTTATGGCCGCGCCCGACCCCCCGTGCTAGAGCGGGAAAAGATGTCTACCTTGCCCTCAGACGCCGGGCGCCGCCTCCGGCGGCTTGGCTTCGCCGCACCTCTGGATCGCCTCGCCGCGTTGGCTCATGGGCGGCGCCGGCCGCCGTGCGGCCGGATGGCCGAAACGCAGCGCGCCTGATCCCATGACGACATCCCGCCTGGATTCCTGGCTCGACAGCGCGAGCGGCGCGGCCCAGCGCTGGCCGAAGCTCGTGCTCGTGCTGCTCTGCCTGCTGCTCTACCTGCCGGGCTTCTTCAGCATCCCCGCGACCGACCGCGACGAAAGCCGCTTCGCCCAGGCCACGCGCCAGATGGTCGAGACGGGCGACTACGTCCACATCCGCGTGGGCGACGAGGAGCGGAACAAGAAGCCGGTGGGCATCCACTGGGCCCAGGCCGTCGGCGTCCACCTGATGGAGGCCACCGGCCTCGGCGACCGCCGGGACATCTGGGCCTATCGCCTGCCCTCGCTGCTCGGCGCCATCCTGGCCGTGCTGGCCACCTTCCACTTCGGCCGCACGCTGGTGGGCCGCCGCTCGGCCATGCTCGGCGCCGCCATGCTGGCGGGCTGCATGGTGCTGATGGTCGAGGCGCATATCGCCAAGACAGACGCCGCGCTGCTGGCAACCGTGACCGCGAGCATGGGGCTCTTCGGCACGGCCTATCTGCGGCCCGGCGCCTTCGCGGCGCGGCAGGCAGCCGCTTTCTGGGTGATCCTGGGTATCGGCGTGCTGTTGAAGGGGCCGATCGCGCCCATGTTCCCGCTGCTCACCGGCATCACGCTCGCCATCGCCGACCGGCGCGCGCCCTGGCTGGCCGCGCTGCGCTGGCGCTGGGGCATCCCGCTGCTGCTGGCCATGGTGCTGCCCTGGATGGTCGCCATCGGCATCGCGACGGAAGGGCGCTTCTTCAGCCAAGCCATCGGCGGCGACATGCTGGGCAAGGTCGGCTCCGGCGACGAGAAGCACTGGGGCCCGCCGGGCTTCTACATCCTCACCTTCCTGATCGCGGCCTTCCCGGCCGGGTACCTGGTCCTGCTGGGACTGCACCGGGCCTGGACGCAGCGGCAGCAGCTGCCGACGCGCTTCCTCATCGCCTGGGTGGTGCCGAACTGGCTGGTCTTCGAGGCGGTGGCGACCAAGCTGCCGCACTACACCTTGCCGGCCTATCCCGCGCTGATGCTGCTGGGCGCCATCTGGGCGCTGGATCCGCTGCGGGGCGAGCCCCGGCCCTGGCTGCGCTGGCTCGCGCGGCTCGCGGTGGCGGGCGTAGCCATCGGGCTGGCCATCGCCGCCGTGGCCGTGCCCTGGGCCGCGACGGGCCATCTGGAGGCCGCGCCTTTCCTGGCGTTGCCCGCGGCCCTGCTCCTCATCTGGCTCTGCTGGCGGGAGATCGGGCGCGGCAACTGGGCGCGCAGCGCGGTGATGGCCGTGGTGGCCGCGATCCCGCTCTACTTCACCGTCATGCAGCTCACCTTCCCGCGCATCGACGCGCTGTGGATCGGGCCGCGCCTGGAGCGCCTGCTGGCCGAGCGCGCGCCCGGCCTGCCGCCCGAACGCTTCGGCATCACCGGCCATGCGGAGCCCTCCACGCTCTTCGCCATCGGCGGCGACGTGCGCTTCCTGCGCCGGGGCGAGGATGCGGCGATCTTCCTCGCCGCCGAGGAAGGCCGGGTCGCCGCGGTGGGCGAACGGGCGATCGGGGATTTTCAGCGCGAGGCCGCGCGTCTCGGCCTGCGACTTGAGGAGATCGGTTTGGTGGATGGCTTGAACTACACGCGCGGGCGGCATGTGACGCTGCGCCTCTTCCGGATCGCGCGCGCATGATGGACCTCGTCACCAGCTGGGTCGCGGCCGCCGGCTACTGGGGCGTCTTCGGGCTGATGTTCCTGGAGAACCTGTTCCCGCCCATTCCCTCCGAGCTGATCATGCCCTTCGCGGGCTTCGCCGCCGCGCGCGGCGAGCTGTCCGTGACGCTCGTCCTGGTCGCGGGCATCGCCGGCACGCTGGTCGGCAACATGTTCTGGTACGAGCTGGCGCGCGCCATCGGCACGGCGCGCACCCGCGCGCTCTGCACCCGCTTCGGCAAGTGGATCGGCGTGCGCGAGGAGGATCTCGACAAGGCGGAAACCACGCTGCGCCGCTGGGGGCCGCTGGCCGTCTTCCTCGGCCGCATCATGCCGGGCATCCGCACTGTCATCTCGATCCCGGCCGGGCTCATCGAGATGCCCCGCCTCACCTTCTACGGCTGGACGGCACTGGGCACGACGATCTGGGTCGGCGCCCTGACCATGGTCGGCTACATCCTGGAGGAGGGCTACAACCAGCTCGAGCCCTGGATCGACCCCATCGGCAAGGGGCTGATCGTGCTGGTGGGCGTGCTGTTCCTCTGGCAGCTCTGGCGCATCTGGCGCCGCCGGGACAATTGAGGCCGGCGGGGCGCGACGCGGGCGCCTGGCCCGCGCCTTGACTTCCGCACCCCGCGCGCCTTCATATGCCCGCATGACGACGATCCTTCCCACCTCCGGGCTGTATTACGCGCTGCTTCCATAGCGGCGCGTTGATCCTCGTTTTCTTCAACCGCTGCCTTGCCGGCGGTTGAACCCTTCCCTCACCAGCACCGTCGGCCTCGCAGCCTCCCGAGAGGCCAGACCGTGTTCCCAGCATCCAACCAGCCGCGTATCGGCATCATCGGCTTCGGCGCGTTCGGGCGGCTGATGGCCCAGCATCTGCGCCCGCATTTTCCGCTCTGCGCGCATGATCCCGACCTGGGCGCGGCGATGGAGGGCGTGGCGCGGGTCTCGCTCCAGGACGCCGCCGCCTGCCCCATCATCGTGCTCGCCACCCCGGTCGGCGCGCTGGCCGAGGTGGTGGAGAGCATCGCGCCGCATCTCGCGCCCGGCGCGCTGGTGCTGGATGTCGGCTCGGTGAAGTCCATCCCGGCCGAGATCATGCGGCGCGGCCTGCCCGCGCATGTGGAGATCGTCGCCACCCACCCGCTCTTCGGCCCGCAAAGCGCGCGCGACGGAATCCGGGGCCTCAAGATCGCCGTCTGCCCCGTGCGTGGTCCGCGCGCACCGCGCGTGGCGGCCTTCCTGCGCCGCGTGCTCGGCCTCGACGCCATCCTGACGACGCCCGAGGCGCATGACCGCGAGGCCGCGATGGCGCAGGGCCTCACGCATCTCATCGCGAAGCTGCTGATGCGAATGGAGCCGCTGCCCACGCGGATGACGACGCGCAGCTTCGACCTCATCATGCAGGCGGTCGGCATGGTCCGCGACGACGCGCCCGGCGTGTCGCGCGCGATCGAGCACGCCAACCCCTTTGCGCCGGAGGTGCGCCGCCGCTTCCTCGCCCTCGCGGCCGAGGCCGAATTCTCCGCTGTTGACGGCGCGCCCGCGCCGCGCCCGAATGCGGCGATAAGCAGGGAGAAGCCAACATGGCAGGACGTCTGGCGGGAAAGCGTGCCTTCGTGACGGCGGCGGGGCAGGGGATCGGCCGCGCGAGCGCCATCGCCATGGCCGCCGAGGGCGCCTCGGTCATCGCGACGGACCGCGACGGGGCCAAGCTCGCGGGGCTGGAGCAGCACGGCATCGCGACGAAGGCGCTGGACGTGCTGGACGACAAGGCCGTCGAGGCCGCGATCACCGGCGCGGGCACCTTCGACATCCTCTTCAACTGCGCGGGCTTCGTACACCAGAACACGGCGCTGACCTGCACGGACGAGGAGTGGGACTTCGCCTTCAACCTCAACGTGCGCGCCATGTGGCGCTGCATGCGCGCCGCGCTCCCGGGCATGATCGCGGCCGGGCGCGGCAGCATCATCAACATGGCCTCGGCCGCCTCCAGCATCAAAGGCGCGCCCAACCGCTTCGTCTACGGCACCTCCAAGGCCGCCGTGGTCGGCATGACGCGCGCGGTGGCGGCGGACACCGTGACACAGGGCGTGCGCTGCAACTGCCTGGCGCCAGGAACCGTCGATACGCCGAGCCTCGCCGATCGCATCGCCGCCAATGCCTCCGCGGCCGGCGGGCTGGAGCAGGCGCGGGCCGCCTTCGTGGCGCGGCAGGCCATGGGGCGCCTCGCGACCGCCGAGGAGATGGCGGCGCTGGTCGTCTATCTCGCGAGCGACGAGAGCACCTTCGTGACGGGCCAGGCCATCGTCATCGACGGCGGATGGACGCTGTAAGGCGGCGCCGCCTGGACGATCCGCCAGCCCTTCTTTAGTGCTGGCCGGGGCGCGCGACGGCGCTTGCTCCTCGGCCTTGGGGATGACTGCCGCTTGCTCCGATCCGGCCCCTGGCTGCCGCTTCTCGGCCTTCTCGCCGCCGCGCCCGGCGCCTGGGCGCAGGAGAGCCGCATCGCGGAGCTCGGCCCGGCGCTGCGAACGCGGAATGGCGGCCTCCTGGGCCTCATGGGCTACAACATGACGCCGGACGGCTCGACCAACGCGCTGCTGATCCAGCGCGGCTCGGGCAAGGCGGGCGGCGATGGGCAGACCGAGCTGCAGCTCAGCCAGTTCGGCTTCGGCTTCACCTGGAGCGAGAGCGTCCCGCTCTTCACGGAGGTCTATCTCGGCTACGCGCGCTACGATCCGCGCGCATACGTCACCGATGGCGCGGAGCAGAGGCGCGCGCCGACGCGCTGGAACAACATCACCTCGACGGTCGGCATCGGCTACGACATCCGGCTCGCCGAATATCTCTGGCTGCGGCCGATCCTGAACGGCGCGCTGGGAGTCGCCGCCTCGGACGCCACGCTCTTCGCCTCCTACATCCACCTGCGCACCGGCTATGACATCTCCGCGCTGACCGACCGGCACGTGAATGTCTATGGCCTCGGCGGCTCGCTGATGCTCGCCTACTACGACTACAAGCCGGAGCGGGATATCGACGTCGAGCTCCGCTACACGGAGCTGCGGCTGCAGACCTTCGGCAGCACCCCCTCCGGTGTCGGCGGCCGGTCGACGCCGCGCACGCTCGGCCTCTGGGCGCGGTATCGCTGGCCCACCGGGAGGGAGGCCTTCGGGCGCCCCATCCGCTGGGTGCTCGACGGTTCCGCCTCCGCCTATCTCGGCGACCAGCGTGAGGCGCTGGGCTATTCCTGGGGCGTGAAGATCGGCGGCGGCATCGAGTTCGACCTGGGCCGCCAAGAGATCGGCGCCCTGGGCCTCGACCTTTCGCGCGTGCGGCTGATCGGGCGCTACTTCTTCGGCGACAAGGGCGTCACCGGCACATCCTTCGGCATCGGCATGAGCTTCTGAACCGGCGGGCGTTTGACTTCACGCGCACGCGGTTCCGATACTTCCGGAAAATCGTCCCCGGGAGGACCCAGATGAACGTCTCACGCCGCGCGCTGCTTGGCGCTACCCCCCTGCTGGCCGCGCCCGCCTTGGCTCAGGGAGCCTGGCCCAACAAGCCGGTCCGCATCTTTGTCGGCTTCCCCGCCGGCGGCACCACGGACATCCTCGGCCGCCTTGCCGGGCAGTTGCTGCAGGAGGAGCTGGGCCAGCCCTTCGTCGTCGAGAACCGTCCCGGCGCGGGCTCCAACATTGCGGCGCAGGCCGTGCTGCGGAGCCCGGCCGATGGCTACACGCTGCTGCTCGGCTCGCCCGGCACCAATGCCATCAACCCGCATCTCTACAGCAATGCCGGCTACGATCCGCTGACGGATTTCCTCACCATCGGGCAGATCGCGGAGGTGCCGAACCTCATCGCGGCGCATCCCTCGCTCGGCGTGCGCGATGCGGCGGGGCTCATCGCGCTCGCGAAGCAGCGTCGGCTTTCCTATGGCGAGACGAGCATCGGCGGCTCCACGCATCTCTCGGCCGAGCTCTTCCGCCTGATGGCGGGCATCGAGGCCACGCACGTCCCCTATCGCGGCAGCGCGCCGATGATGACGGACCTGCTGCCCGGCCGCATCGACTATGGCTGCGACAACCTGCCCTCCATCATGCCGCATGTGCGCTCCGGCGCGCTGGTCGGGATCGGCGTCACCTCCACCGGCCGGTGGTCCGGCGCGCCGGACCTCGCCGCGATCGGCGAGACGCTGCCGGGCTACGAGGTTACCGCCTGGTTCGGGCTGGTCGCGCCCAAGGGCACGCCGGCCGAGGTCATCACCCGCGCCAATGCCGCGCTCCGCAAGGGCCTCACCAAGCCCGAGACGGCATCCCGCATGCAGGAGCTGGGCGCCACCCCGCTGCCCGGCACGCCCGAGGAGTACCAGGCGCGCAACGTCGCGCAGTTCGCCCGCATGGGTGACCTGATCCGCCGCGTGGGGATCCGCGCGGAATGAGGCGCCCGTGCCCTTCGCGCTGACGCTCCGCCTGGATGCCGCCGCCGAGGCGCGCGTTGAATCCCTCCAGGCGCGCCTCGACGCGGCGGGCATCGGCCATCCGTCACTGCGGCTCGGGCATCCGCCGCACATCACCCTGGCCGTCGCGGCGCAGGAGCCACGCCGCATCGCGCTGACCCCGCCGCCACGGTTGCGCCTGCGCCTCGCGCATCCCGGCCTCTTCGCGGCACCGGAGCGCGTGCTCTTTCTCTCGCCGCTCGCGACGCCGGAGCTGATGGTGCTGCAGGCCCGCGCGGCCGAGATGCTGGGCGCCTTCGGCCTCCACCCGCATTTCGCCCGCGGCGCCTGGGTTCCGCACGTGACGCTGGCGCGCGACGTGCCGAGCTTCGACGCCGCGCTGGACGCGCTCTCCCCGCTCGAACTGCCCCTCGAGGCGGAGGTCGCGGCGCTGGAGCTGGTCGCCTTTCCGCCCGCCCGCATCCTGGCGCGGCGGGCCGCGGAGTAGGACTTCGCAGCACACGTTTTCCCATGCACTCTCGCGCCAGATTCCAGGAGGAACCTTCATGAAGCTGCTTCGCTACGGTCCCAAGGGCCAGGAAAAGCCCGGCCTGCTCGACAAGTCCGGCACGATCCGCGACCTCTCCGGCTTCGTGCCCGACATCACGGGCGAGACGCTGGCCCCCGGCGCGCTGGCCAAGCTCGCGGCCGTGGATCCCTCGACCCTGCCGGCCGTCAGCGGCAGCCCGCGCCTGGGCGCCTGCGTCACGGGCATGAAGAACCTGATCTGCATCGGCCTGAACTATGCCGACCACGCGGCCGAGACGGGCTCCCCGCTGCCGAAGGAGCCGATCGTCTTCATCAAGTCGCTCGGCGCGCTCAACGGCCCCTTCGACGACATCATCATTCCCAAGGGCTCGGTGAAGACCGACTGGGAGTGCGAGCTCGCGGTCATCATCGGCACCACCGCGCGCTACGTGACGGAAGAGGCGGCGCTGGACCACGTGGCCGGCTACGCCGTCGGCAACGACGTCTCCGAGCGCGAGTGGCAGCAGGAGCGCGGGCCGACCTGGGACAAGGGCAAGGGCTTCGAGACCTTCGGCCCGCTCGGGCCCTACGTGGTCACGAAGGACGAGGTGCCCGACCCGCAGAACCTCAGGATGTGGACCGACGTGGATGGCGTCCGCCAGCAGGACGGCAGCACCAAGACCATGATCTTCGGCGTGAAGACGCTGGTCAGCTACGTCAGCCAGTGCATCACGCTCTTCCCCGGCGACGTGATCTTCACCGGCACGCCGCCGGGCGTGGGCCTCGGCAAGAAGCCGACGCCGTGGTTCCTCAAGGCCGGCCAGCAGCTCAAGGTAGGCATCGACGGCCTGGGCGAGCAGGTTTCGAACACGGTCGCCTACAAGGGCTGAAAATCGTTCCGCTTCCGGGCCGCGCGCCACGCTTGCGCGCCGGCCCGGGGCGGTGATGATGGCGGCGAATTCGTCCGGGAAAGAACCCATGAACCGCCGCCACATCCTGGCGCTGGCCGCTGCAGCGCCCCTCGCCACGCCCGCCCTCGGGCAGAACTTCACGCATCCGCTGCGTCTCGTGGTGCCCTTCGCGCCCGGCGGCACCAGCGACATCCTCGCCCGCATCCTGGCGCCAGAGCTGACGCGCCTGCTGGGGCAGAACGTGGTGGTGGAGAACCGCAGCGGCGCCGCAGGCAATCTCGGCGCGCAGCTCGTGGCACAGAGCGCGCCTGACGGGCACACCATGCTGCTCATCGACACGGGCGTGCTGGCCACCGCGCCGTCGCTCTACTCGCGCCTGCCCTTCGACCCGTCGAAGGACCTCGCGACCGTCAACCTGCTGATCTACGCGCCCTATATCCTCGCCGTTCACCCTTCCGTCCCCGCGCGCAACGCGGCGGAGCTGATCGCCTATGCCAAGGCGAACCCGGGCAAGCTGAACGTCGCCAATTCCGGCGTGGGTGCCGCGAACCATCTCACCTCGCTCGTGCTCGCCGCGCATTGGGGCGCCGAGGTGACGCAGGTCCCCTATCGGGGCGGCGCTGCCGCGCTGGCGGCCGTCACGGGCGGGGAGGCGCAGATCATCGTGAACGGCGCCACCGCCACGGCGCCCTTCGTGAAGGATGGCCGCCTGCGGGGCATCGCGGTCTCCGGCCCGCACCGCCTGGCCGACTTCCCGGACCTGCCCACCTTCTCGCAGCTCGGCTGGCCGGCCTCCGACAGCGGCACCTTCCAGGGCGTGCTGGTGCCCGGTGCCACACCGGCCCCGGTCGTCGCACGGCTGGACGAGGCGTTCCGCACGGCGCTGGCGGTCCCCGACGTGGCCCGCCGCATGGCGGAGCTGGGCGCCGAGGTCCGCGCCATGGGCCCGGCGCCCTTCCGCAGCTGGCTCGCTGCCGAAACGGAGAGCTGGGGCCAGGTCGTGCGCGCCAACAACGTCAAGCTGGATTGATGGAAACGCCGGAAGGGCTGCTCGCGCGGCTCCAGGCCGCGGGGATCGAGGCGCGCACCATCCGGCATCCGCCCGTCTTCACCGTCGCGGAATCCCAGTCCCTGCGCGGTGAACTGCCGGGCGCGCATTCGAAGAACCTCTTCCTCGCCCCGGCCAAGGGCGAGGGCCCTTATTTCCTGGCGGTGCTGGAGGAGGCCCGGCAGGTCTCCGTCAACGCGCTGGCCCGCGCCGCGGGCTGGGGGAAGGTGCGGATGGCCCCGCCCGAGGCGCTGCGCGAGACGCTCGGCGTCGAGCCCGGCAGCGTCACCCCCTTCGGCCTCGTGAACGCGCCACCCGGCACCGTCCGGGTCGTGCTGGACGCGGAGCTGGCGGGTGCCACGGGTCTGGCCTGGTTCCATCCGCTGGTAAACAGCGCCTCTACGGGCCTCAAGCCACGGGATTTGCTCAAATTCCTCCGCGGCCTGGGCCATGAGGTCGCGATCGTCGATCTGGCGGCATGAGGGGCGAGACTTTCCCCCCGGCTTGTCTTATGGCGCCAGCCGCAACATCTCTTCTCCGTTATCGCCAGGACCCACGGCCATGGATGTGATTCTCGACAAGAGCAACGGCGCCGATCCCGTCATGGACGGCGACCAGAAGACCTTCATGCAGGATGTGATCGAGGCCTCGCGCTCGGTCCCCGTCCTGGTGGATTTCTGGGCGACCTGGTGTGGCCCCTGCAAGACGCTGACGCCGGCCATCGAGAAGGTGGTGCGCGGTGCCGGCGGCCGGGTGAAGCTGGTCAAGATCGACATCGACAAGAACCGCCAGCTCGTCCAGCAGCTGACGCAGATGGGCCTGCCGCTGCAGTCGGTCCCGACGGTGGCCGCCTTCTGGCAGGGCCAGATCGCCGACCTGTTCCAGGGCGCCTTGCCCGAGAGCGAGGTGAAGCGCTTCGTCGAGAACCTGCTCAAGATCGCCGGCGGCCAGATGCCGTCCGAGGACCTGCTTGCCGAGGCCAAGGAGCTGGTCGAAGCCGGTGACCACACCGCCGCGCTGGAGATCTACGCCGCCCTCGCCCAGCAGGAGCCCGAGAACGCCGATGCCCTGGCCGGCCTGGCCCGCTGCCTCGTCGCCCTCGACGAGGAGGAGCAGGCGAAGAACATGCTCGACAACCTCGACGCCAAGCTGAAGGCCCATCCCGAGATCGCGGCCGTGCGCACGCAGATCGAGCTGGCCGCCGCGGGGCGCGAGGCGCAGTCCAAGTTCGGCGCCCTCGAGCAGCGCCTAGCGGCCGACCCGAACGACCATGAGGCGAGGATCGAGCTCGCCGTGGCCCTGAACGCCGCCGGCCAGCGCCCGGAGGCCGCCGCCGCCCTGCTGGAAGCGATCAAGCGCGACGCCGCCTGGAATGACGAGGCCGCCCGCAAGCAGTTGCTGAAGTTCTTCGAGGCCTGGGGGCTGGACGATCCGGCCACGCTCAAGGCCCGGCGCGGACTTTCCGCGCTTCTGTTCAGGTAACCCGCGCAGGTAGAATGGAGTTGTTGGTGGCGGTCACGAAATCGCCACCAAGGAGGCCTTAAAGGCATCTGCCATGAACCCCTTCCAGCCCGAACCGGAGCATCTGCCGGCGGAGATCTCGGTCTTCCCGCTCTCTGGCGCTCTTCTCCTGCCGGGTGGGAAGCTGCCGCTGAACATCTTCGAGCCGCGCTACCTCGCCATGGTGCTGGATAGCCTGGCCGAGGGCCGGATGTTCGGCATGATCCAGGCCGACCCGGCCCTGCCCGCCGACGAGCACGGCACCGGCATCTACCATGTGGGCTGCCTCGGCCGCGTGACCTCCTTCGCCGAGACCGAGGACGGCCGGCTGCTGATCACGCTGAACGGGCTGCTGCGCTTCCGCGTTGCCGAGGAACTGCCCATGCGGCGAGGCTATCGCCGCGTGCTGGCGGACTACTCGGAGTATCTGGACGACCTCGAACCGCCCGCCCCGCGCGAGTTGCCGCGCGAGGCGCTGCTCCAGGCCCTGCGCCCCTATTTCGCGGCCAAGGGGATCGAGGCCAATTGGCAGGCCATCGAGCAGATGGGCTGCCCCACGCTCGTCACCACGCTGTCCATGATCTGCCCCTTCGGTGTGGCCGAAAAGCAGGCGTTGCTGGAGGCCGCGACGGTGGCCGAGCGCGCCGACGACCTCATCGCCCTGCTCCGCATGTGGTCGCATGGCGGTGGGGAGCTTCCGCCCGGCGGAAGGCCGAGCTAGGAGTCGCTCCATGACCGATACGCCCCAGCCCCTCGGCGGCGCCGTGGACCCCCAGCTTCTGGAAATCCTCGTCTGCCCCGTCACCAAGCAGCCGCTCCGCTACGACCAGGAGCGCGGGGAGCTGGTGAGCGAGGCCGCCGGCCTCGCCTATCCGGTGCGGGACGGCATCCCCATCATGCTGCCCGACCAGGCGCGTAAACTGGATTGAAGCCCTCCAGCGCCGGGCGCCGGTTCGCCGGCCCAGCGGATGGCCTGGGCTCGCGCGTCGCGCGACGCGTTGGCCCCAGGCGAGGCGTCGGAACGTGGCTGTGACACACACCGTCACGGAGCTTCGCTACCGCTCGGCGGAGAAATCCCTGGAAGTCGCCTTCGACGACGGCAGCCGCTTCGTACTGCCCGCGGAGTACCTGCGCGTCGAAAGCCCCTCGGCCGAGGTGCAGGGGCATGGGCCGGACCAGAAGACCATCGTGCCGGGACGACGCCATGTGGGCATCATGCGCATCGAGCCGGTCGGCAACTACGCCGTGCGCCTGATTTTCGACGACCTGCACGACAGCGGCATCTACTCCTGGGCGGAGCTGCACCGGCTGGGCACGGAGCAGGCCAGGCTCTGGGCGGAATACGAGCGCGCCCTGGCCATCAAGGGCTTGTCGCGGGATCCACCGGCCCGGAAGCCTCCTCCGTCGCATTGACGAGGCCGAGCCGCGTCGAGAGGTAGCGGATCTGCGCGCCGCGATCCTCCTCGGCGCAGATCATGAGGCCTGTGAGCAGCAGCGTCAGGCGGCGCGTCTCGCCCTCCGGCGCCCGGGCGCCGGAGGTGTCGATCTCGACCAGGATGTCGCCTGCCTCGCAGGGCGGGATGACGAGGCGCAGGTGGCGGGCCTCGCCTGGGCCTAGCGTGGCGCGCATCCAGGGGCCGGGGTGGTCCATGTTGGGCCGGGTGGCGCGCAGCCCGACGGGCATGGCGATGCCCGGCGGCGCCGTCACTTCCAGCGTCAGCACCACATCCCCCTTCGGCGGGTCGCCCATCGGGAGGCGCAGGCGGGCGGCGCCGGTGGTGATCCAGATGCCCCAGCGCTCTTGCCGCTCCCAACCCTCGCCCTCGCAGAGAAGCTGGTGCAGCAGGCGGAAGGGGGAGGGCAGCTCCGGCAGGTCGGGGATCTGCGGCTCCTCGAAGCCGATGCGCTCGCCCATCGGGAAGTAGAGGCGCGCGAGCGGGGCGGGAAGCTCCGGCGCGGGGGCCGCCAGGTCGCCGGCGAGGCCCTCGGCCACCTGCCGCCAGCTTCGCAGCGCCATGCGGCCGGGGATCGCCTCCTCCAGGGCCGCGCGGCGCGCGGGGTCGCGCAGAAGGTTCCAGATGGTTTCGACCAGTTCCGGCTCGCTCTGCGGCGTGAAGTAGAGCGCGGCGCTGCCGCCGGCCTGACGCAAGCTGGTATGGTCCGGCGCCACGACCAGCTTGCCATGGGAGAGCGCTTCGGTGACCGGCAGGCCCCAGCCCTCGTAGAAGCTGTTGAAGACGGTGAAGAGGCAGCGCTGGTAGAGCAGCGCCAGGAGCCCGTCGCCCACGCCTTCCAGATGCAGCACGCGCTGGCGCAGCTCCGGCGCCGCGCGCATGAGGTCGAGCACCGGCCCGGAATTGTAGCCCCGCCGGCCGAGCAGGACGAGGTCGGGGATCACGGCATGGCCGTGGCGGCGCAGCAGCGTCAGCCAAGCATGGAGCAGCAGCAGGTGGTTCTTCCGCTGCTCGATCGTCGCGACGCAGAGCACGAAGGGCCGGTCGCGCAGGCGCTTCGGCAGGACGGGCTCCTCCTCGTCCGGCGCGGCGGGGAGTCGCGCATCGAGCGGCAGGCGCGTGACCGGAATGTCGAGCTGCGGCAGGTAGCGCCGCTGCCACTGCGTGAAGTCCTGCGCGCAGCGGTCGCTGGTGGCGATGGCGCGGTCGATCTGCAGGCAGAGGGCGAGGAAGTGCTCGGAGAAGCTGCGCGTCAGCTCGGGCGCGCAATGCTCGGGGACCGAGAGCGGGATGGTGTCGTGGATCAGCACGCAAAGCTGGATGCCGTGGCTGGCGCGCAGTTCGCGCAGGCGGCGGAGCTGGCCCGGATCCGCGCCAGTGAGGCCGAGCGCCACCACGCGGTCGCCCTCGGCAAAGGCGAAGGGAGGCGCTTCGGCCTGGACGGCGCGGGATTCGGCGCGAAGCGCCATCCAGTCCTCGCCATCCTGCTCGCCGCCGCGCCGGGCGCCGGCGATCATGCGGCGCAGAAGCTCCAGCGGATAGGCGACGAAGCGGGACTGCGCGAAGGAATAGGCCGCGAGCTCGAAAAGCGGCGGCGCGCCCTCCGCGAGCCCCGCCTCCAGGATCGCCGTCTGGACTCGGGCGATGCCCATGGGCGTGCGGTTGCCCTCGAAGAAATCGAGGAGGTCGGTGACATCGGCGACGAGGCGCAGCCCGTCAGCCATTCGACAGGAAGCCCCCATGCAGCGTCATCCGGCCGCACAGCGGCCGGCGCCGTCCATAAGCATCCCGGCCGGGCGAGCCCGCCGCGCGGCGAAGCCCGGCGCCCGAGGACAGAAAAGAAGCTTCAGCTTCTTCCATACGTATCTTCGAAGCGCACGATATCGTCCTCGCCGAGATAGGAGCCCACCTGCACCTCGATGAGCACCAGCGGGATCATGCCAGGATTCTCCATCCGGTGCGTGCAGCCCAGCGGCAAATAGACGCTCTGGTTCTCCGACAGCAGGATGCTCTCGTCGTCGCGCTGCACGCGGGCGGTACCGCTCACCACCACCCAGTGCTCGGCACGGTGATGATGCTTCTGCAGCGATAGCTTGCCGCCGGGCTTCACGACGATCTGCTTCACCTGGAAGCGGTTGCCCTGGATCATGCCCTCGTAATGGCCCCAGGGGCGGTACATGCGGCGATGCTCGGTGGCGAGCTTGTTGCCCTTGGCCCTCAGGCCCTCGACGATCTTCTTCACGTCCTGCGCGCGGTCCCGTGGCATGGCCAGCACGGCATCGTCCGTTACCACCAGCACCACGTCCTTGAGGCCGATGGTCGCGGTCAGCATGCCTTCCGAGCGGACAAGGCAGTTCTCCGTGTCCAGGGCCTCCACCGGCCCGTGCAGCACGTTGCCGTGCGCGTCCTTGGGCAGCGCCTCCCACAGCGCGTCCCAGCTGCCGACATCGCTCCAGCCGAGATCGGCCGGGACGACGGCGGCGTGGCGCGTGCGCTCCATCACCGCATAGTCGATCGAGATGGACGGCGCGGTGCCGAAGGCCTCCTCGCCGAGCCGGATGAAGTCCAGGTCCCGGCGGGATGTCGCGATGGCCTGGCGCACCGCCGCCACGACCTCGGGCGCGTAATGCGTCAGCTCCTGCAAAAGCGTCGCGGCCGTGGCCACGAACATGCCGCTGTTCCAGAGGTGCCTGCCATCCGCGGCGAGCTTCGCCGCCGTCGCGGCATCGGGCTTTTCCGTGAAGCGGGCCACTTCGTGGACCCCAGGGACCTCGTCGATCCCGGCGCCCATCTCGATGTAGCCGAATCCGGTATGGGCGCGGTCGGGCTTCATGCCGAAGGTCACGATCCGGCCGGTGCGGGCGGCGGCGGCGGCCAGGCCCAGCGCCTTGTGCAGCGCCGCATGGTCCTGGATCGCGGCATCCGCCGCCATGATCCAGAGCACGGCATCGGAGTTCTTCTCGGCGACCAGCAGGGCGGCAGTGGCGATGGCCGGGGCAGAGTTCCGGGCCTGCGGCTCCAGCGCGATGGTGGGATTCCTGATCCCGGCCTCGCGCAGCTGCTCGGCCACCAGGAAACGATGGACCTCGCCCACCACCACGATGGGGGGCGCGAAGCCGGGCCCGCTGGCGCGGTGCGCCGTCTCCTGCACCATGGTCCGCTCCGTCACCAGCGGCCAGAACTGCTTGGGATTGGTTTCGCGCGAGAGCGGCCAAAGCCGGCTGCCCGTCCCGCCGGAGAGAATGACGGGGACGATGTCGGTATCAGTCATCTGGCGTAACGATCCTGTGTCACGGTCGGGGTTTCGCCAGCGAAGGCGGTGATTTCATGGCAGCCTTGTCGCGAAGCTGGGGCGAAGGCAAGGTGCCTTCATGCCCGCTGACGCGCCTCGCATCTGGATGGATGGCTTTTCGCTCACGCATTCCCATGGGACGGGCATCACGACCTACACCCGTGGCCATGCGGCGACCCTCAAATCGCTCGGCGCCTCGCTGGGCATGCTCTACGGCCGGCCGATGCCACGCCTCAAGGATCCGACCGAACGAGAGGTGCGCTTTTTCGACGCCCGGGCGCGCGCCGGCCGGTCGCTGCGCCAGCGCCTGACGGACATGGCCTGGGAGCCGCGCGGGCCGATCGCCCAGCCCATCCAGATCTCGCAGATGGTCGACAGCAGCGCGACCACGGCCGTCACCTTCAGCAAGTTCACCACCGCGAGCCTCCCCCCGGTGGACGAGCTGTGGAACGCCAACGACGCCTTCGGCCGGGCCCTGGTGAACTTCACCGTCACCAAGCGCCTGCTGCCCGTGCGCGTCCAGGGCAAGCCGCCCGAGCTGATGCACTGGACCTACAGCCACGCCATGCGGCTGGTGGGCACGCGCAACATCTACACCATCCATGACCTGATCCCGCTCCGCCTGCCCTGGGCGACGCTGGACATCAAGTCGCGCTGGCTGAACACGCTGCGCATCCTGGTGCGGGACGCGGAGCATATCGTGACGGTGTCCGAGCATGCGCGGCAGGACATCATCGACCAGTTCGGCATCTCGCCCGACCGCATCACCAACACCTACCAGCCCGTCTTCCCACCGGCGGAACCCTTGGACGAGGCCATGTCGGTCGCGCGGCTGCGCGCGGCGCACGGATTGGAGCCACGCGGCTACTTCCTCTACGTCTCGACGGTCGAGCCGCGAAAGAACGTGGCGCGGCTCCTCGACGCCTACCTCGCCTCGGGCATCGAGACCCCCTTCATCATCGTCGGCAACACGGCCGAGCACGGCAAGGACGAGCTGCGCCTGCTGACGGAGGCCAACGGCACGCGCTCCGTCGACGGGCGAATCCGGCATCTCGGCTACGTGCCGCGCATCGACGTCGACATCCTGATGCGCCATGCCCGCGCCCTCTGCTTCCCGTCGCTCTACGAAGGCTTCGGCCTGCCGGCAGTGGAGGCGATGCAGGCAGGGACCGCGGTGATGACGTCGAACACCTCCAGCCTGCCGGAGGTCGTGGGCGACGCCGCCCTGACCGTGACGCCCACCGACACGCGCGCCATGGCCGAGGCGCTGCAGGCCCTCGACCGCGACGAGAACCTGCGCGGCCGGCTGCAGGAGGCTGGTCCCCGCCGGGCCGCCGAATTCAGCCCGGAGCGCTACGCAGAGCGCCTGCAGGCCCTCTACCGGCGCCTCGGCATCCATCTTCCGGGGGGCCAGCCATGATCACCGCGGGCGACCTGCTGCACGGTTCGGACGAGGATTTCGTCGTCAACGCTTATCTCGCAGCCCTCGGCCGCTGGCCGGACGAGGCAGGCTTCGGCCATTACCTGAATTTCGTGGCCGGCCAGCCCGCGCGCCGGGTCGAGGCGCTTCGCAGCATCGCGGAATCGGAAGAGGGGCGGCTGAAGGCCCTGCCGCTCTCGCTCGATGCCGCCCCTGTGCCGGTGGCCCAGGCCCTGGCCGCGCAGCTCGCCCTGCGCACACGCGCCCTGAAGGCCGAGTTGCAGGAGATCCGCGGGAAATCGGGCCAGGCCGAAGCGCCGGCCGCGCTCGCCGGGGAAGTCGCGGCGCTGGCGACCGAGCTCGCCGCGCTGCGCGAGGAGATGCGCGAGCGCATGGCGGCACTGGAGGCCATGCTGTCGGGGCGTCTGCCGGCCGCACCCAGCCTCTCGCCGGCGGTTTCGGTGGATTATGTGAACGACCTGATCGAGGGCGCGCAGGCGCAGCTCGGGCACAGGCTGCGGGCCATCGAGGCCAAGCTGCTGGGCGGCTAGCTGCGGCCCATCCTTCTCCGAAGCAGCGCGAGAAGGGCGTTCGCGACCTCCGTGGCGTCGAGATGAATGTTCTCCATCTTGGGACGCGTGGGACGGATCTGGACGGAGCCTTCCATTCCCGTGTCGGGCACCCCGCTGACGACGACGGGGCGGGGGATTCCCTCGGCCTCCCAGGTACCCGGCAGCAGGTTGATCCTGGCATAGGCGGCGTCAGTGTAGATGATTCCTGGCGCATCGGAGAACCAGCCGACCTTGTGCTGGCTTGTGCCTCGGGGGGCGACGTAGGCGTCGGCGCGGCCGGCCCAGATGACGGCCTCGCGCATGGTCTGTCCAACGAGGCTGACGATGCGGTCCGGGCGGCCGAGTTGGGCGGAGATACCTTCCACGACTTCCTGCATCCGGGCCATAGCGGGCGCCCAATCGCGGGCGACCTCTGTTTCGCCGAGGGGGAGGGTGAAGCCGTCGATGACGAAGGTAGCTTCCGGATATTCCGCGAGAATCTGGCGGCACATCTGGGCGATGCCGTTTTCCTGGTCGACCCAGGCCTTGTCGGTGACGCGTATGCCGATCCAGATGACGGGGCCGGAGGCGTCGGCGGGGTCGGGGGCCAAGGGGTGGGGCGGGTACTCCGACATGGCGCGGTTGATGCGGCGGCGGAGCCCGCGACCCATGAAGTAGCCGCCGACCGGGACGATGAACTCACTGGTGTCGAAGGGCTGGAAATTCGTTTCCTCGGTGCCGCGGACTTCGCTGACGAGTTCGCCGGGCAACTCCGGATAGAGCGGCGCCAACGGTCCGAAGAAGTTGGGGTAGAAATGGATCACCCGGCTCGCCCGGCCGAGCAGGCCCTGGGTCGCCAGCCGCTCGATCCCTGAGTACATATTCCAGACTTGGTGCGCGAAGTTGCGGATGTAGCGCACCACCACCTTGATCTCACGAGGTCCGGGCGGCGCGTTGCGAGCCGCCAGCGAGGCCTCCCGGTTTTCCGCGACACGCTTCAGGATGCGGCCGATGCTGCCCGGGACCAGCGGCGACTCCGCCAGAATTTCGCTTTCCCCGAGAGACAGCAGGATGCCCACCCCCGGGCACCAGAGCGCGATGGACCGCATCGCGTAGCCGCCTGCCATGAAGTAGAAAGTCTGCTTGCCGGCGAAGGCGTAATAAATCACCCCCCGCTCATAGAGCGAGTCGAAGGCGGAGACGGTTCCTCCACCGAGCGGACAGGGGCAGGACAAGGTGCCATCGCGGACGAAACGGTCCTGCCACATCACCGGGCCTTCGATCTTCAGCACATGCGAACTGATGCTCGGATTTCCGCGTTCGACGATCGCTTCCCGCCACTCGGGAGAATGGACCTGCAGCAGATCCCGCGCCCATTGCCGTAGCGGCCCCGGATCGATCCCCGCCTCGCGCAGGACGCCGAGGTCATAGGGATGGTCGGAGTCGAGCGGGATGGTGCGCGTCGGCATACTCAGCATCGCCGCGCGGATGGATTGCTGCGGAATCTCCGAAACGCGGGCCCATTGCTCCGCGTCGCCAGGACGCCCGTTCAGGTGGTCTTCCCAAACGGCACGGCAGTCCGCAGCCTGTTCGGGCGTGAGGCCCTGGATGTACTCGTCAAGTTTATGCCGGCGCCAGCGCTGGACTGCCAGGCGCGCGGTTTTCGGGGCGCCCGGCTCCTGCGCCAGGCGGTCCATCAACTCGAATGCCTCCAGAACCCCCAGTTGTTGCTGCCGGTCCTCGAACCAGGCCCGCAGCAGCGTGGGATCGGCCGGATTGGCCAGGATCGCGCGCCGCATGGCCTGCACGGCCAGTTCATCGTCGAACCCTCTGACCGAACGCAGGATCCAGGCGGCCGCCATGACCTCCACGGGGCCAGGGGCGGGTTCCATCATCGTTCGCTCCGCCCAGCCCGCGGCCGCGGCGGGATCGACGGTCGCCAAGTTCTGCATGAGGACGCCGATCAAGTCGGTTGGCCGGTCGGGACGGGCGGCAGCGAAGCCGAGCCCGGCGCGAATACCGTCGGGCCTATCGCTCGTCCCGAGAGTCTCGAACAGGGAGGCGAGCTGCCGCGCATGCGCCCTGTCGCTGGCGGTAAAGCGCGCGATGCAGGGGATCGCCTCGTCGAGCAAGACGCGATCGCCGTCCGACTTCAGCGCGGCGAACAGCTTTATGAGGTTGTGGTTCGTCCGCTCGGGCCATTGCTCCACGAGCGATATCAGCTGCCGGATGGCGAATTCGTCGGCAAGGTCGGAAGGCGTTGGGGATATGACATCGTCCGGCGCCGCAGTCCCACCCGATTGCACCCGATCACTCCATCACCGATTTTATGTCTCTGCATGAACAACATTCGTGCTGGAACATGCAAGGGCGAAACCTGCGGATGGCCCCTCCGGGAAGGCGCTAATCCACCCGCTTCCAGGTCAGCACCAGCACATCCCGGCAGGATGGCAGCGCCGGGTCCGCCGGCTCGACCGGCGTCACGCCATGCATCACGCGGCGGTCGTCGAGGATGGTGAGGTCGAGCAGCCCGTTCAGGGTGAAGCGGGCCAGCGTGCGCCGCTCGCCATCCGTCACCATGGTCTCGCCGCCGAGGAGGTTGGTGCGCGCCACCATCGCGATTAGCACCACGTCCGTGCCGTCATGGTGCACGCCTTCCGGCGTCGGATGGCCGGGCGAGTTGGGCTGCGCCTGCACGCGGAACTGGTGCATCTCCACGAACCAGCGCGTGCCGGGGTGCAGCCGGTCCGCGACCTCTCGGCCGAGGTCGAGCAGGCCCTGGCAGAAGGGGTTGGCGATGGTCTCGTCCTCGACCGGGGCGAACCAGCGGTCCAGCCCGCCATTGAGGGTGTTGTGCACCACCTCCTGGAAGTGCGGCCGGTGCAGGCCGCGCAGATGGCCGGGCACGCCCGGGACGGCCAGGAAATTCGCCAGGCGGCGCAGGCGGTAACGGCCGCCGTCGCGCATGAAGCCGTCCGTCTCGAGCCGCTGCCAGCTTTCGGCGAAATCCTCCAGCACGGCATCGGGCGCCGGGATCAGCTCCCGGATCTGGGCGGGGCCGCGGCGGGCGAAGCCCCGGTCGGCCACTTCGTCCGCGAGGCTCACAAGGCTCAGGCTCATCGCACTTCCCCAATGGGCGGGACCTCGCCCGCCATGTCGGCCAGCACTTCGGCCACGTGACGCACATGCACGGCGCTGCCTTCGCGACGGAGGCGCCCGGCCATGTTCAGCAGGCAGCCCATGTCGCCGGCCAGCAACGTGTCGGCGCCGGTCTGCTCGATATCCTGGGTCTTGTCCGCGACCATGCGCGTCGAGATCTCGGGGTACTTTACACAGAAGGTGCCGCCGAAGCCGCAGCAGATCTCGGGCTCGGCCATCTCGGTGACCTGCAGCCCCTCCACCGTGTCCAGCAGGCGGCGCGGCTGGCGCTTCACGCCAAGCTCCCGCAGCCCCGCGCAGCTGTCGTGATAGGTGACATTGCCCTCGTAGCGCGCCTTCACCCGCTCGACTCCCATCACATCCGTAAGGAAGGAGACGAGCTCGTGCGTCTTGGCGGCGAGCGCCTCGGCCTTGCCTCGGTAGAGCGGGTCCGACTCGGCGAAGAGCGAAGGGTAGTGCTGCGCGATCATCCCGCCGCAGGAGCCCGAGGGCGCCACGACGTGATCGTAGGGCAGGAAGGTGTCGATCACCTGGCGGGCGATCTCCCGCGCCGAGGCACGGTCGCCGCCATTGAAGGCGGGCTGGCCGCAGCAGGTCTGCGCGTCGGGCACGACCACCTCGCACCCGGCCTCCTCCAGCAGGCGGATGGCCGCGAAGCCGACACTGGGCCTGTAGAGGTCCACCAGGCAGGTGACGAAGAGGGCGACGCGGGGCTTGGCCATGGTCCCAAGGCTAGAGCTTTCGGGAGCCATCGTGAATGTGCCGCAGCCACGCGACCAACGCGACAATTCAAACCCCGTCATGCAATAGACACGACCCATGAATTTGAAGCATTTTTCCGCTCACTGAAGTCACGAAGGAAAATCGTTGCAATATCGCACGGGCTTAAGCAGCTGTGTGCGAGTAAGGGAGCGTGCTTAATGTACGATCTGCTCGGTCTGGCGAAGATAGCGAACGACATATACTTGCCAGTCAGTGATTCCTCGATGCTCAAGGATTGGGACACGCATGCGGTCCGCGATCTTTATGTCAATGACAACTTCTGCGCCCGGGTCTACTGGCGCCGGAGCAAGGTCAAGATCGCCTGCGTCTGCTTCCGCGGGACCGCGAATTGGAAGGATGCGGTGATCGCCGACCTCGGCGGCATCGGCATGGGCCTCAACGCGCTCGCGATGAAGATCAACGACGCGGTCGAGTTCACCGCCATGACCGCCCGCAAGGCGGAGATCACCTGGCTCACCGGCCACTCGCTGGGCGGCTGCTTCGTTCAGCTCGTCGGCTCGATCTGCAACCTGCCGGGCGTGTCCTGGAACGCGCCGGGGGCCCTGGCGCTGGTCAACCAGATGTCCTCCAACCCCCTGCGCGCCGCGGTGGGCGGGGCCGGTTCGGCGGGCGTCAGCGCGCTGGCTTCGCTGGCGACCGGATTCCTGGGCGGGCAATTCGTCACGCTGATGAACCGGGCCGTCGCCGCCTCGGGCGACGATGCCTTCCCGCCCATCGCGAATTTCCGTGGCAACATGGATCCGGTGAGCATGTTCGGCGCCCATGTCGGCATGCCCATGCAGACCATCCAGCTGCCGCGCCAGACCCCGCACCCGCACTCGATGGTGCCGCTGATCGAGGCGCTGCAGAACCGGAAGTAGTCGGCGCTAGCCTTCCAGCTCTTCCCGCAGCATCTCGAGGCGCAGCCACTCCTCCTCGGCAGCCTCGAGCGCTCTTTGGCGCTCGGCGAGGGCTGCGGTGCGCTGCTCGAAACCCTTGGGGTCGCGGGCGTAAAGGCCGGGATCGGCGAGCCAGTTCTGCAGCACGCCGATCTCTTTTTGCAGCCGCTCCATGGTCGCCGGCAGGGTGGTGAGCGCGTGCTGGTCCTTGAAGCTGAGCTTCTTGGCCGGCACCGCAGCCGCACGGGGCACGGCGGCCTCGCGGGCCGGTGCCGCCGGCTTGGCCACGGCGCGCGCCTGCACGCCCTCGCCCCGCTGGGCCAGCATGTCGCTGTAGCCCCCCGCGAAGTCCTGCCAGCGCCCCTCGCCCTCGGCCATCACGATGCCGGTGCAGACGCGGTCCAGGAAATCGCGATCGTGGCTCACCAGCAGGACGGTGCCGGCATATTCGGCCAGCAGCTCCTCCAGCAGGTCGAGCGTCTCCAGGTCCAGATCGTTCGTCGGCTCGTCCAGCACCAGCAGGTTGGAGGGCGCCGCCAGGGCCTGGGCCAGCAGCAGCCGCCCCCGCTCGCCGCCCGAGAGCTTGCCGACCGGCGTGCGCGCCTGCTCCGGCGTGAAGAGGAAGTCCTGCATGTAGCCGATGACGTGGCGCGGCTTGCCGCCCACCCAGACCTGGTCGCCGCGCCCTTCCGTCAGCGTGTCGGACAGGGTGCGGTTCGGGTCCAGCGCGGCCCGCATCTGGTCCAGCGCCGCCATGGCGATGTTGCTGCCGAGCTTCACCGTGCCCGCATCCGGCGCCAGCTTGCCGATGAGGATGTTGAGCAGCGTCGTCTTGCCCGCCCCGTTCGGCCCCACGATGCCGATGCGCTCGCCTTTCAGGATGCGGGTCGAGAAGTTCCGCACGATGGGCGTCTCGCCCCAGGATTTCTGCACGCCCTCGGCCGCGACGACGAGCGCGCCGGAGGAGCTGGCCTCGGCCGCCTCCATCTTCACGCTGCCGGTGGGGCGGATGCGCTCCCGCCGCGCCTGGCGCAGGGCGTGCAATTCGCCCACTCGGCGCATGTTGCGCTTGCGGCGGGCCGAGACGCCGTGCCGCAGCCAATGCTCCTCGCGCACGATCTGACGGTCGAGCTTGTGGGCCGTCTGCTCCTCGATCTCGAGCTGCTCCTCGCGCCACGCCTCGAAATCGGCGAAGCCGCGGTCCAGCCGGCGGGTGACGCCGCGATCCAGCCAGAGCGTCGCGCGGCTCAGGCGGGAGAGGAAGCGCCGGTCGTGGCTGATGAGCACCAGCGCGCCCCGCATGGAGGCGAGCTCCTGCTCCAGCCATTCGATGGCGGGCAGGTCGAGGTGGTTGGTCGGCTCGTCCAGCAGCAGGATGTCGGGGTTGGGCGCGATGGCGCGGGCCAGGGCGGCACGGCGCGCCTCGCCGCCCGAAAGCCGCCCGGGCTCCTCGGCGCCGGTCAGGCCGAGCCCCGCCAGTAGCGCACGCGCCCGGTAGGGGTCGTCCGAGGGGCCGAGGCCCGCCATCACGTAGTCCTCCACCGTCGCGTGGCCCGAGAGATCGGGCTCCTGCGGCAGGTAGCGGAGCGTGGCGCCGGGCTGGAGGAAGCGCGTGCCGTCCTCGGGCTCCAGCTCGCCGGCGGCGATACGCAGCAGGGTGGACTTGCCGCTGCCGTTGCGCCCGACCAGCGCCAGCCTCTCGCCGGGCGAGACGGAGATCGCGGCGCCGCGGAGCAGCGGCGTGTTGCCCAGCGTGAAGCGAATGCCGTCGAAGATGAGGAGCGGAGGCGCGGCCATGCCGGGGGCGATGGCCCGGCCACCCTCCCGCGTCAAGCTCTGGACAACGCCGCCCGCGCCGCCTTCCATAGCGTCAGGGAGGCGAGCCATGTCCGGTTCCGATGACGACACCATCCGGATCACCCCGGATGGCGGCGACGGCGACAGCTTCACCAGCACCACCTCGCAATCCTGGTTCTCGCGCATCGGCGGGGCCCTCATGGGACTGCTCTTCGCCCTGCTGCTCCTGCCCGGCTCGGGCTGGCTGCTGTTCTGGAACGAGGGGCGGGCGGTTCAGACGGCCCGCTCGCTGACCGAGGGCGCGGGCATCGTCCGCAGCGTGCCCGCCGAGCGGCCGGACGCGACCAACGAGGGCAAGCTGGTCCATGTCTCCGGCCCGGTACGGATGACGCAGCTTCCCTTCGATGCGGATTTCGACGTGAAGCCGCCCAACGGCACGCTCCGCCTCGCCCGCATCGTCGAGATGTACCAATGGGTCGAGGAGAACCACAGCGAGACGCGGACCCGCATGGGCGGCGGCACCGAGACGGTGACGACCAGCACCTACCGCCGCGAATGGCGCGAGGGGCGCGTGGACTCCAGCCGCTTCCGCCAGCCCAATGGCCACGAGAACCCGCAGCCGCGGCAGAGTTCGCGCAACTTCTTCGCCCAGGGGGTCACGCTCGGCGGCTTCCGCATCGCCGAGAGCCAGCTTTCGGCCATCCCGGCCGCCGAGCCGCTGACGCCCGCGAATGGCGAGGCCACGCGCTATGTCGGCAATGACGCGAACAACCCGCGCGTGGGGGATCTCAGGATCTCCTGGCGCTACGCGCATCCGGAGACGGTGTCCGTCATCGGTGCCCAGGTGGGCGACGGCTTCGGCCCCTATGCGACCAATGCGGGCGACCGGCTGCTGATCCTGCGCGCGGGCTCGCTGCCCGCCGCCGCCATGTTCCAGCAGGCGCAGGACGACAACAAGCTTCTGACCTGGATCCTGCGCGCCGTCGGCGTGGTGCTGATGTTCATCGGCTGGTCGCTGCTGCTGGCACCGCTCAAGGTGCTGGCGGATGTCATCCCGCCGCTCGGCGCCGTGGTGGGCTTCGGCACCATGGCCTTGGCAGGCGTCCTGACCTTCCTTGCCGCGCCGGTGATCATCGCCGTGGCGTGGCTCTTCTACCGGCCGCTGGTGGGGATCGCGATCCTGGCCGCCGGCATGGCACTCGCCTATGGAATCACGCGGCTGCGACGTCGCAGGCCGCAAGTGGAGAAACCAGCATGAGCTTCGACTTCAAGGGCAAGCGCGTCATCGTCTGCGGCGGCAGCAAAGGCATCGGGCGCAGCGTCGCGATCGGCTTCGCGCAGGCCGGCGCGGCCGTGTCCATCTGCGCGCGCGGTGCCGAGGCACTGGCGGCGACCAAGGCGGAGCTGGGCGCCAAGGGCCATGCCGGCACCTGCGACCTGGGCGACAAGGATTCGGTGAATTCCTACGTGGCCGAGGCGATCGGCGCGCTGGGCGGGCTGGACGTCCTTGTGAACAACGCCAGCGGCTTCGGCATGGTGGATACCGAGGAAGGCTGGAACGCGGCGCTGAACGTCGACGTGCTCGCGACCTTCCGCGCGACCCAGGTCGCGCTGCCCGCGCTGAAGGCGAGCAAGGGCAACATCGTCAATGTCTCCTCGATCTCAGGCTTCCGCGCCTCGACGCGCAGCCCGGTCTACAATGCCGTAAAGGCGCTGCTGGTAAACTACACCATGAGCCAGGCCGCGCTCTTCGCCGAGTTCGGCATTCGCGTGAACGCGGTGGCGCCGGGCTCCATCGAATTCCCGGGCGGCAGCTGGGAAAAGCGGAAGACCGAGGCGCCGGAGCTCTACAACCGCACGCTGGCCTCCATTCCCTTCGGCCGCATGGGCACGCCGGAGGAGGTGGCCAATGCGGTGCTGTTCCTCGCCTCGCCCCTGGCGAACTGGGTGACGGGCCACACGATAGTCGTGGATGGCGGCCAGCTGCTGAGGTGATTTCGTGCTTGCGGCCCGAGGCTCGGCCTCGGGCCGCGGCGCCCACTTCAACGGTTCAGCGTCGGCAGCGGCGTGCCGCCACCCGGCACCGCAACGCGGCCCACGTTCAGCGTCATCGAAACCAGCACGTAGTAGCCGCTGACCGCGATCAGATCGACGACGCCCTGCTCGCCGAAGCGCGCCTTCGCGGCGGCAAAGGTGGCATCGGAGACAAAACGGTCTCGGTGCATCTCGGTGCAGAAGTCGTAGACGATGCGCTGGTCCTCCGTCATGCCCTCGGGCCGGCGCCCCTGCGCGAGGTCGTTGGCGACGGAAGCCGGCAGGCCCGCCGCCAGCGCCAGGCGATGATGCGCGAACCACTCGTATTGCGAGGACCATTCGCGCGCGGTGATCAGGATCGCGAACTCATTGAGGTCGGTCGGGATGGAGCTGCGGAAGCGCAGCTCCGCGCCCAGCTGCTGGATGCGGTCGCCCACGCCCGGGCTGCGGAGCCAGATGTTGAAGGGCCCGCCGATGGAATTGTCGCGGCCCGGCACATTGGCGCGCGGCCCGCTCTGGATCGCGGCCGCCAGCGCCTGCTGCGCGGGGGTGCGCTGGTCGGCCGGGATCTGGGGAAAGCGCTCCTGCGCCAGGGCCGGCATGGCGAGCGTGGCGGCGAGCAGGATCGCGGGCAGCAATGGGCGCATGGACGTTCCTCCGGGGCTTTTTCGTTACGATCCCAGCCTGCGCCCGGCTCACCGGCGCGACAAGTCACACCTGCGCGGCCAGCACGTAGTAGGCCGGGCGCGGCGCGGGCAGCGGCGCGGAATCGCGGAAGGTGGGGATCAGGTCCGCGCGTTCCCGCACGCGGTTGAAGCCAGCCTGCCGCAGCAGCTCCGTGGCCTGGCCCTTGGTGTGGAAGTTGAAGCGGTCGGGCGGGAAGGCGCCGAGCGCCGCCACGATCTTCTTCGCCTGGATCTCGGCCCAGCCCCAGCCGGTCTCAGGGTCCGGCTCCGCGATCATCACCGTCGCCGGGCCGCGGAGCCGCTGCTTCACGTCGCGCAGCAGCCCGGCCACCTCCTCCGGCTTCAGGTACATGATCAGGCCAAAGAGCATCGCGAGGTCGAAGCCCTCCACATCCGGCCCGATGTTGGAGACGTAGTCGACATCCGCCCCCACGCCCTTCTGCGGGTTGGCAATGACGACCGTGACCCCGGGCGCCTTGGAGCGGAAGCCGCGCTCGGTCCCGCCCACGTCGAGGATGCGCGCCGGCGGCCGCGGCACCGTCGCATAGTCGCGCAGAATGGCCGCGACGCAGCGCGGATAGCTGGAAGGCGAGGCCCGGTTGAACACGGAGCTGCCGCCGAAACCCACCGCCATGTCATGCCCTCCCTTACTGGGAGGCTATGCGGGCGGAGCGCCCATCACAACATGATTTCGCATGCAATTATTCGGAGATCGGTCCCGATCGCAGGCGCTTGGTCGCGCCCCGCTTGGTCTTGCTGTCCATGCGCCGGGTTTGCGAGCCCTTGGTGGGCTTGGTCGGGCGGCGGACCGGCGGCGGGGGCTTCGCGGCCTCCTCCAGCAGCTCCGTCAGCCGCACCATCGCATCCTCCCGGTTGCGCTCGCGCGTGCGGTGCTGCTGGGCGGTGATGACGACGATGCCGTCCTTGGTCATGCGCCGCCCTGCCAGGGTCTTAAGCCGCGTATAGACGCGCTCCGGCAGCCCCGCGCGGTAGGCGTGGTAGCGAAGCTGGACGGCGGTCTCCAGCTTGTTGACGTTCTGGCCGCCGGGCCCGGAGGAGCGAAGGAAATCCTCTTCCAGGTCGGCATCGTCGATGGTGATGCGGGGCACGCCGCGCTTGTCGCGCGGAAACGCCCCCGCCGTCTATTGCCGCGAGATCCCGAGCTCCTGCAGCAGGGCGCGGTTTACGCGGCTCTCGGCGACGAAACGCTCGCGGAAGGCGGCGCCGGGCGCGAAGCTCGGCACCGCGTTCAGCCGCTCGGCCGCGGTGCGGAAGCCCTCGCTGCCGACGGCCGTCTGGCAGGCGCGCTCGATGGTGGCGGCGATGTTGTCCGGCAGGTCGGCCGGCGCGATCAGCCCGCCATAGGTGGTGCCGGCCATCGGGTAGCCCAGCTCCGCCGTGCTGGGCACGTTCGGCAGCGCGGGCAGCCGCTGCGAGCCCAGCACCGCGAGGACGCCAAGGCCTGTCGCGGCGGGGATGGAGCCGGCTTCGACGAAGACATGGATCTGCCCCGCCAGCGCGGCCTGCGCGATGGGGCCCGCGCCCGTGAAGGGAACGGCGAGGCCCGTCACCCCGATGGCGCGCAGCAGCTGCACGGTCAGGATGTGCTGCGTGCTGCCCATGCCGGGCACGGCGTAGGTCAGCGCCTCCGGCCCCGTGCGCGCATGCGCCACCATGCCGGCGAAGTCCGTGAAGGGCGCGTTGCGGCCGAGGATCAGCACCTGCGGGTTGTCGTAGACCAGGCAAAGGTAGCGAAAGCCCTCGGCGGTGTAGTTCACGCTCTGAAGATAGGGCTGCGTGGTGATCGCGTTGTTGGGCGAGATGCCGATGGTGTAGCCGTCGCCCCGCGTGCGGAAGAGCTCGGCATTGCCGATGGCGCCGGCCGCGCCGCCGCGGTTCACGCCGACCACCGGCTGGCCCAGCGCCTTGGAAAGCTCGGCCTGCAGCGCGCGCGCCATCAGGTCCGTGTTGCCGCCCGGCGGGAAGGGAATGATCATCTGCACCGGCCGAGTCGGAAAGTCCTGAGCCTGGGCAGGCAGGGCCAGCAGCAGGGCGGCCAGCATCGACAACCAACGCATTTCTCGGAGCTCCTCGGGCTTTGCGGCCGAGGCTAGGCAATGCTCCCCGGAAGCGCCACCCCGCCCGTGGGCATGTCGTCCTTCAGCGCGACGCCGGTGGCGCCCAGGGCACGCGCCCCGCGCAGGAGCCAATGGATCTTGGTTGCGGCATCCGCCGGGCTCAGCCCGCCGGGGCGGATGTTGCTGATGCAGTTCCGTTCCGCATCCGTGCGGCCACGGCGCGGCGACCAGGTGAGGTAGGCGCCCATGCTGTCCTGCGCGGAGAGGCCCGGCCGTTCGCCGATCAGAACGACAACGGCCTCGGCTCCCATGGCCTCGCCGATATCGTCGCCGATGGCGACGCGTCCTTGCTGCACGATCACCACCGGCCATTCGGCGGCGAGCGCCCGGATGAGCGGCACGGCCTGGCGCTGCACGCCGCTGGCGCAGAGCCCGTCCGCGATGACGATCGCCGTGCCCCCGGTGCGCGGCAGGCCCTCGCGATCGGCGTCGCGCAGGCGGCGGCCGAGATCGGGGCGCAGCAGATAGGAGCGGCGATCCTCCACCTCGCTGTGCAGCACCGGCACGGGGCCGAGCTCGGCGCGCAGGGCCTCCACGTCGAGCGCGGACCAGACGGCATCGCGGGCGGCGGCATGCGCCTCCTGGAAATCGAGATGCGCCGAGGTCGGCACGGCGTTGCCGGCGCGGCCGATGCCGACGCGCGCCCCGGTGAAGCGGCGCAGGTCGCGCCAGACCGACGGCGCGCTCATTCGAGCCCGATCAGGGCCGGCGACATGGCGGCAGGGATCGCCTCGCTCTCGCCGATGCCCATGCGCTCCAGCCAGGCCGCGAATTCGGGCGCGGGCGTCTTGCCCAGCGCGGCGCGCGCATAGAGCCCGTCGTGGAAGGAGGTGGACTGGTATGCCAGCATCACGTCATCCGCGCCTGGCACGCCCATGATGTAGGTCACGCCCGCCACTGCGAGACAGGTGAGCAGGGTGTCCATGTCGTCCTGATCGGCCTCGGCATGGTTGGTGTAGCAGATGTCCACCCCCATCGGGATGCCGAGCAGCTTGCCGCAGAAATGGTCCTCCAGCCCGGCGCGCAGGATCTGCTTCCCGTCGAAGAGGTATTCCGGCCCGATGAAGCCGACGACGCTATTCACCAGCAGCGGCGAATAGGCTCGCGCCACACCGTAGGCCCGCGCCTCGATGGTCTGCTGGTCCACGCCGCGATGTGCTTCGGCCGAGAGCGCGCTGCCCTGGCCCGTCTCGAAATACATCACGTCCTGGCCGACCGTGCCACGGCCCAGCGCCAGGGCCGCATCCTCGGCCTCGCGCAGCATGCCAAGCGTGACGCCGAAGCTCTCGTTCACCCCCTGCGTGCCGCCGATGGACTGGAAGACGAGGTCCAGCGGCGCGCCACGCTCCATCGCCAGCAGGGAGGTCGTGACATGGCTCAGCACACAGCTCTGGGTCGGGATGTCGAAGCGGGTGCGGACATTGTCGAGCATGTCGAGCAGGCGCAGCACCGCCTCGATATTGTCGGTGGCGGGGTTGATGCCGATCACGGCATCCCCCGCGCCCAGCAGGAGCCCATCCAGCACCGAGGCAGCGACGCCGCGCGCATCATCGGTCGGGTGGTTGGGCTGGAGGCGGATGGAGAGCGTGCCCGGAAGGCCGATCGTGTTGCGGAACCGCGTCACCACCCGGCACTTCTGGGCCACGGCGATGAGGTCCGACACGCGCATGATCTTGGAGACGGCGGCCGCCATCTCCGGCATCAGGCCGCGCGCCAGCGGCGAGACCTCCTCCGGCGCGGCTGCCAGCAGCCAGTCCCGGAAGCCGCCCACGGTAAGATGGGCGACGGGGGCGAAGGCCGCCGCGTCGTGGCTGTCCAGGATCAGGCGGGTGACGTCGTCTTCCTCATAAGGAATAACCGCCTCGCCCAGAAAATGCCGCAGCGGCAGGTCCGCCAGCGCCCGCTGCGCCGCGACCCGCTCGGCTGCGCTGACGGCCGCGACCCCGGCCAGCGCATCGCCCGAGCGGAAGGGCGTGGCCTTGGCCAGCAGCGTCCGCAGATCGCCGAAGACGTAGCTCGTGCCGCCGATCGCATGCCGGAACGCCATGCCGCCCCTTTCCGCCTGAAGGCCCCCAGGATCGGCCGGGGGCGCGGAAATCGCAACGACATCCTGCGCCCCACCGGCTTGTCAGATCGCGCCCCCGGACGGAGACTTCCCCCCAACGGAGGACATCCATGGATCGCAACGTCATCGAAAGCGCGCCCGACGCGGTGGCCGACTGGCCCGACCGCATCTACGACCTGCTGAAGCAGTACAATGTCCGGCAGGTGGCGCTGGTGCCCGATGCCGGCCATTCGCGCCTCATCAAGCGCTGCCTTGCCGACAACGAGCTCCGCGTCGTCACGCTGACGACCGAGGAGGAAGGCGTCGCCCTCATGCAGGGCGCCTGGCTGGGCGGCGATCGCTCGGTACTGCTCATGCAGTCTTCTGGCGTGGGCAACTGCATCAACATGCTCTCGCTCTCGAGCATCCATCGCACGCCGATGCCGATGATCATCACGATGCGCGGCGATTTCGGCGAATTCAATCCGGCGCAGGTCGCCATGGGCCAGGCGACGCAGGCCGTGCTGGAGGCGATGGGCACGCTGGTGCACCGCGCCGACCACGCGGCCGATGTCGCGCCCACCGTCGAGGCGACGCTCAAGCTCGCCTACAACACCTTCCGCCCCACCGCGACGCTGATCGGCCAGCGGGTGCTCGGCGCCAAGACCTTCGGGAAGGACTGAGGCCATGGTGAAGCTCGGAGCCTCCGGCAAGCTGGACCGGCGCGACCTGACGCGCGCCCTCTTCGAGGATCGCGGCGACATGCTGGTCGTCGCCGGCCTCGGCGCCCCCGCCTGGGATATCACGGCGGTAGGCGACGGCCCGCAGAACCTCCCGCTCTGGGGCGGCATGGGCGGCGCGGCCATGATCGGCCTCGGCTTGGCACTCGCGCAGCCGGACAAGACGGTGCTGGTGCTGACCGGCGACGGCGAGATGCTGATGGGCATCGGCAGCCTCGCCACCATCGCGCACCAGGCGCCGAAGAACCTCGCGATTGTCGTGCAGGACAACGAGCACTACGGCGAGACCGGCATGCAGGAGACCGCGACGCGCCACGGCACGGATCTCGTGAAGATGGCCGAGGGCGCCGGCATCCGGCACACCATGCTGGTGACGAAGCCCGAGGAGGTGCCCGCGCTGAAGGCCGCCATCCACAAGAAGGAAGGGCCCTTCTTCGCGGTGGCGAAGATCGACGCCGCCAACCTGCCGCTCGTGCTGCCGCCGCGCGAGGGCGCCATCCTGCAGGCCCGGATGCGCGAGCATCTCATGGGCCCCGCCGCGCATCTCGCCTGAGGAAGACAACCGAATGCCCCACGTCGCCCTGCTGCGCTCCGTCCATCCCGACGCGATCGCCGCCCTCGAGGCCGAGCCCGGCTTCACCGTCGAGGTCGTGCACGACACCTCGCGCGAGAACCTCCAGCGCGCGATGGAGAAGGCCGAGGCCATCATTGTCCGCGCCACGCCCATCAACGCGGATTTCCTGAGCTTCTCGCCCAAGCTGAGCATCGTCGCGCGCCATGGCGTGGGCTACGACGCCGTGGACGTGCCGGAGCTCTCGAAACGCGGCATTCCGCTGACCGTCACCGCCGATGCCAATGCGCTGAGCGTGGCCGAGCACGCGCTGATGCTCATGCTCAACCTCGCGCGCGGGACCAAGGCCTTCGACGCCAACACCCGCGCCTTCAAGTGGAGCAGCCAGGACGCGCCCGTGACCTGGGACCTGGCGGGCATGACGGTGCTGGTGGTCGGCTTCGGCCGCATCGGCGGCCGCGTGGCCCGGCTCTGCAAGGCCTTCGACATGGATGTCGTGATCTGCGACCCCAACGTGCCGATGAACACGGTGAAGGGCGCGGGCTTCCGCCACGTGAAAGCGCTGCAGGAGGGCCTCGCCCAGGCCGATTGGGTGACGGTGCATTGCCCGTCCAACGCCGAGAACCGCGGGATGGTGAATGCCGAGTTCCTGGCCGCCATGAAGCCCGGCGCGCGCTTCATCAACACCGCCCGCGGCACGCTGGTGCAGGAGCAGGCTCTGGCCGGCGCGCTCAAGAGCGGCCACATCTCCGCCGCAGGCGTGGACGTGTTCTGGGACGAGCCCGTGCACAAGGACAACCCGCTGCTGACCGCGCCCAACCTGATCATGACGCCGCACTCCGCCGCCGCGACGGAGCAGAGCATGCGCCGCATGGGCCTATCCTGCGTCGATTCCATCGTCCGGCATTTCCGTGGCGACATCGACCTGGACATGGTGATCAACAAGGAAGTGATCCGGAGCAACCGATGAACCCTCTGCTCGCCCTGGCGGAGCACGCCGCCTCCTGGCGCCAGGCCCCGCTTTCGGGCGAGGTGGAGCATCACGCGCGCCGGGCGCTGATCGACTGGTTCGCTTCGCTGCTGCCGGGCTGCCGGCTGCCGCCCGCGACGCTGATGGCCAAGGCGCTGGCCGACGAGCGTGGCTCCGGCCGCGCCGTCTCCTATGTGGATGGCGCGCGCACCGGGCTCCGGCACGCCGCGCTGATCAACGGCACGGCGAGCCACACGGTCGAGTTCGACGATATCTGGCGCTGGGGCGTCTACCACCCCGGCTGCCCGACGGTGGCGGCCGCGCTGGCCGCCGCGCAGTCGAAGCAGCTCGACATGCAAGCGCTGCTGCGGGCGCTGGTCGCGGGCTATGAAGTATCGTGCCGCATCGCGCAGGCGGTGCAGCCCTCGCACTACGACTACTGGCACACCACCGGGACCGTCGGCACCTTCGGCGCGGCCGCCGCCGTGGCCGTCATCTATGACTGCGACGCGATGCAGACGGCGCATGCCATCGCCACCGCCGCCACCATGGCGGGCGGTCTGCAGCAGGCCTTCCGCGGCGACGGCATGAGCAAGCCACTGCATCCCGGCCACGCGGCGGAGGCAGGTGCCCTCGCCGCCATGTCCGCGAAGGAGGGCATGACCGGCGCGCTCGACGTGCTGCACGGCCCGGCCGGCTTCGCGGCGGCAACCAGCGAGGACACGGGCAAGTGGGAAAAGGCCATCGCCGCCATCGGCAAGCCGCTCACCATCACGCAGATGACCGTGAAGAACCACGGCTGCTGCGGCCACATCTTCGCCGCCCTCGATGCGACGCGCGAGCTCCAGCGCGAGCATGCCTTCGCCTCGGACGAGGTGGAGGCGCTGCATGTCGGCGGCTATGCCGCGACCAAGAATGTCTGCGATCGCCCTTCCATCGTGACGGAGCAGGAGGCGCGCTTCTCCGCGCAGTTCACCATCGCCTCCATCATGGAATATGGCGGCGTGCGGCTCGACGCCTTCGCGCCCGAGCGCCTGGCGGACCCGAAGCTGCGGGCCATCATGCCGCGCATCAGCGTGAGCCTGGACGAGGAATGCGAGGCCGCCTTCCCCGGTGCCCGCAGTGCCAAGGTCTCGATCAGGCTGCGCGACGGGCGGGAGCTGTTCCGCCACCAGCCGACGCGCAAGGGCGACCCCGACGCACCGCTGACCGACCGCGACCTGGACGAGAAGTTCATGGAGCTGGTCGGCCCCGTGCTGGGCGACGAGGCGGCGAAGGACTTCCTCGCCGCCCTCTGGACCGGCAGCGCGCTGCCCGGGGAACTTACTCTACGGTGATGTTCGCCTGGCGGATGACATTGCCCCAGCGCTCGACCTCCCGGCCGAGGAACTGACCCGTCGCCGCTGGCGTACGGCCTTCCACGACGAAGCCCAGATCCTCGAGCCTCGCCTTCATCACGGGCTCCTGCACGATTTTCGCAACCTCGGCCGAGAAGCGCTCCACGATCGGCGCCGGCGTTCGCGCGGGGGCCAGCAGCATGCACCAGGAGCTGGCGTCGAAATCCGGCACGCCGCCGCCCTCTGCCACCGTCGGCAGGTCGGGCGCGAAGGGCGCGCGCCGCGTCGTCGCGATGCCGAGCGGGCGGATCGTCCCCGCCTCGAACTGCGCCTTCAGCGGCGAATAGGTGTCGAACATCAGGCCGATATTGCCGGACATGAGGTCGGCCAGCGCCGGCTGCGTGCCGCGATAGGGGATGTGCGTCATCTCCACCCCCGCGATGATCGCGAGCTGCGCCATGGCGAGGTGAGCCGTCGCGCCGATGCCGCTGGAGCCGTAGTTGATCTGCCCCGGGCGCGCCTTGGCATAGGCCAGGTACTCACGGAGCGTATTGGCCGGGATGTGCTTGCTGCCCGCCATGACCAGCGGCGCCTGTACGACCAGCGAGACGGGCGCGAAGCTCGTGACGGAATCGAAGGGCATCTTGCCCGCCTGCAGCGTCTGGTTCGCGGCGTGCGCGGGCAGCACCATCACCAGGGTGTAGCCGTCTGCCGGGCTGGTCGCCGCCGCGCCGGCACCCACGATGCTGTTCGCGCCCGGCCGGTTCTCGACCACGACCGGCTGGCCCAGGGCGCGGCCCAGAGGCTCCGCCACCAGCCTCGTCGCGATGTCCGTCGTCCCGCCGGGCGTATAGGGGACGATGATGCGGACGGGCTTGCTCGGGAAGTCCTGCGCGCGAGCGAGGGCGGGCGCCGAGAGCCCGGCCGCCAGGACGGCGCGGCGGGAGAGCCTGATGTGCATGGTCGTTTCCCCTGAATTTGAACGGCCTCAACTTACGGCCGCGTCCACGCCCGGCAAGCCGGGTGCGGACATGGGGAAGCGGCGCGGGGAAGGGATCAGGCGGCCGCGCGGGACGCTTCGCGCAGTTCCGTCACGCGGTGCACACCCACCAGCTGACGCAGGTTGCCCGCGACCAGATGCACCACCTCGGCCGGCATGTGCTCCATGCCCAGCTCGACGCGCATGCGGCCGCGGTGATGCTGGCTCACCATGTGGTCCGGCGTCAGGTCACGCTTGGCGAAGGGCTGCAACAGTCGGGGCAGCAGGCACGGAGAGGCCTCGGCCTCGACCGTGAAGAGCACGGAAACGGTATCGGTCATGTCGAAGAAGTTCCTGGGAAGCGGGGTTGCGGCTGCGAGCCCGGCGCGGTGACGCGCCACGGCATCGCGGCGCGGTTCAACCGGCCGGGCGAGTAATTCGGAGCGTGGCGCGCTTCAGGAACATGGTCGGAAGATAGGCCCCCAGGCTCAGCGAAGCAAGACCGGGAGCAGCGCGTCGAGGCGGACGCGGCCCTCGGGGGTCGCAACCAGCCTGTCCCCGCGCCATTCCAGGTAGCCCTCGTCCAGGCAGGCGGCGAGCATCGCGGGGTCCACGGTCTCCGCGAAAGTCAGGCCGCTGCGAGCCTCGATCCGGGCCGGATCCACGCCCTCGGCCAGGCGCAGGCCCATGAGCAGCGCCTCGCGGCCGCGGTCGCGCGGGGTCAGGCGCTCCTCCTCCACCGTCGCATGGCCGTCCTGCTCGACGCGGGAAAGCCATTCCTCGGGCGCGCGATGGCGGCGGGTGGCGACCATCTCGCCCTGCAGCAGCAGGCGCTGATGGGCCCCGGCGCCGATGCCGAGGTAGTCGCCATACCGCCAGTAGGCGAGGTTGTGGCGGCTCTCCGCACCCGGCTTGGCGTAGTTCGACACCTCATAGGGCGCCAAGCCGAAGCGCGCGGCCTCCTCGGCCGTCGCCTCGTACATGCGGGCCGCGTCGTCTTCCTCCGGCAGGGCGAAGGCGCCACGCGCATGCTCGGTGAAGAAGCGCGTCCCGGGCTCGATGGTGAGCTGGTAGAGGCTGAGATGGTCGGCGGCGAGGGCCAGCGCCTGCCGCAGCTCCGCCCGCCAGGATTCCTCCGCCTGGCCCGGCCGCGCGTAGATCAGGTCGAAGGACAGGCGCGGGAAGATGCCGCGCGCGGCTTCCAGCGCGGCGATGGCCTGCCCCACGTCGTGCCGGCGGCCCAGGAAGCGCAGTGCCTCCGCGTCCAGCGACTGCACGCCGAGGGAGGCGCGGTTCACCCCGGCGGCGGCGAACTCGCGCAGCTTGCCGGTCTCGACGCTGGTGGGGTTGGCCTCCAGCGTGATCTCGATGCCGGGCGCCGCGTCGAAATGGGCACGGGCATCGGCGATCAGCGCCGCCACCGTCTCGGGCTCCATCAGGCTCGGCGTGCCGCCGCCGAAGAAGATGCTGGCGAGGGCCGGCTTCGAGTTCCGTCCGGGCTCGGATGCCGCGATGCGCTCGGCCTCGAAGGCCAGCTCCCGCCGCAGCGCCTCGCGATGGCGCGCATGGTCCACGCCGCCCCCGCGCACATGCGAGTTGAAGTCGCAGTACGGGCATTTGGAGGCACAGAAGGGCCAATGGATGTAGAGGGCGAGGGGTTCGGACACGCCCGGCATATAGGCGCCTTGGCCGGGAGGCGAAACGTGGATCAGGACGGCGACCTGTCGCCGGCCGCGAGCCAGAGCCCCAAGGCCCCCGCCGCGATGAGGCCGAGCGCCAGGAAGGCAGCCCCATAGCCCCACCATTCCGCCACCATCCCCGCCAGCAGCGGACTGCAGGCCGCGCCGATCCCCTGGCCTGTCATCACCAGGGCCAGGCCGGTGTTGACGCGCCCTGTCCCGTTCAGCAGCCGCGCGATCAGCCCCGGCATGGCGACACCCAGCAGCCCTGCGCCCACGCCGTCCAGCATCTGCACCGGGATCAGCACGGCTGGATGGGGAATCAGGCCGGCCAATGCACCTCGCAGGGGCAGCGCGGCCAAGGCCAGGACGAAGACGATCCAGTACCCCCGCTGCTCCGCCAGCCAGGCGGCCAGCAGCGCCATGGGGATCATGGTGCCCTGCGCCACCAGCACCGTCGCGGCCGTATAGGCGCTGGCATCCCCCGCCGTTCCGCGCGCCACCATGGCCTGGCCAAGTAGCGGCAGCATCGCGGCATTGGCGAGGTGGAACAGCATCATGGAGCCGGCCAGCACGCGCAGCGGCCGGTGGGCCAGGAGATCACGGACGCGTACGGCCGAGGCGTCCCCCCGCTCAGCCGCGCCGCTGGCCGCCGCGTGGTCGATGGCGCCCGCCGGGATGCTGAGCAGCGCGAAGAGGGAGCCGCCGGCCATGGCGGCCATCAGCACGAAGACGGCGGGGAGGCCGAACATCCAGCCCAGCGCGCCGGACAGCACGGCGGCCGTAGCGTTGCCCGCATGGTTCCAGGCCTCGTTGCGGCCCAGCTGGTGCGGATAGCCCCCCTGGCCCACCAGACCGAGGGTCAGCCCCGCCATGGCGGGCGCCACCACTGCCGCCGCGATGCCCGAGACGATCTGCGCCGGCGCCACCGCGCCCAGCACCGGCATCGCGAAATTCGCCCCGCAGGAGAGGATGATGGCGATGGCCGCCAGGCCGAGCAGCAGCCGCAGGCGCCGGGAGCGGTCCACCACGAGGCCGAGCGGCGTGGCGGCCGCCACCCCGGCCAGGCCGCCGATGGTCATGACCAGGCCGATCTCGCCGGGCGACCAGCCCTGCCCCTGGAGGAAAATGCCCAGGAAGGGGCCCAGCCCGTCCCGCACATCGGCCAGGAAGAAGTTCAGCGCGTTCAGCGCGGCGATGGGTGAGTTCACGTCGGCGATCCGGGAGCAGCCGGCGCAGAATGCCGGCGGGCTGGCCTGCCCGCCAGCGGGCCTCTAACGCGCGCCGATAAGCTTCCGTCGCACGCGGCCAGAAATCCAGTCGATCGCCGCCACCGTCAGCACCATCAGGATGATGATGAAGGCTACCTCGTCCCAGTAGCGGACACGGATGCGCTCGGCGATCTGCAGCCCGATGCCGCCTGCGCCGACGACGCCCAGGATGGTCGCGCTGCGCGTGTTGCTCTCGAAGAAGTAGAGGGCGTGGCCGAACATGATGGGCGCCACCTGCGGCAGGATGCCGAAGCGCATCACCATGCTGGGCGAGCCGCCGGAGGCCGCGATGCCCTCGGCCTGCTTCTTCTCCGCGTTCTCGATCGCCTCGGCATAGAGCTTGGCGAGCACGGCGATATCGGCGGTCGCGATGGCCAGCACGCCCGCGAGCGGACCGAGGCCCACGGCGCGCACATAGGTCAGCGCCCAGATGAGCTGGTCCACGCCGCGGAAGCCGTCGAAGATCCGGCGCAGGGAGAAGCGGAAGAGCGTGTTCGTCACCACGTTCCGCGCGCCGAGGAAGCCCAGCGGCACCGCCACGAGGGCGGCGATGAAGGTGCCGAGGAAGGCCATCGCCAGGCTCTCCGCGAGGCCGCGCAGGATGTCCATCCACAGCTCGCCCGGCGAGGGCGGGAACATGAGCCGGAGGATGACGAGCAGCCCGTTCAGCCCGTTCCACAGCCGCTGCGGCGTGACGTCGAACATCCACAGGGTGCCGATGAGCCAGGCGAGGAAGGCGAAGCCGCCCAGCAGGCGCAGTGCGCGACCGCGCGCCGTGGGACCGAAGGCCCGCGGCATGCGCTCGCGCCAGGCGTCGATCTCGGCGGGAGACACGCGAAGGGCGCTCATGCCACGGCCTCGATGACGCGGCGGCGCAGCCGCTCTGAGGTAAGGTCGATGATCATCACGGCGAAGATGATCAGCAGGATGATGGCGCTGATCTCCTCGTAGTAGTTGAAGGAGATCACCTTGTAGAGCTCCTCGCCGATGCCGCCGGCGCCCACGAAGCCGATGACGCTGGCCGAGCGCAGGTTGATCTCGAAGCGGAGCATCGCATAGCTCAGCAGATCGGGCGCCGCGGCAGGCAGCACGGCGAAGCGGCAGGCTTCCGCCCAGGTGCCGCCGGAGGCGCGGGTGCCGTCCCACGGCCGCATCTCCACATTCTCCATCGCATCGGCGAAGAGCTTGCCCAGCGCGCCTGTCGTATGCAGCGCGATGGCGAGGATGCCGGCCAGCGCGCCCACGCCGAAGGCCCAGATGAAGATGAGCGCGAAGACGATCTCCGGCACCGTGCGCGTGGCTTCGAGCACGCGGCGGGTGAGGACGAAGACCCAGCGCGGCGCGCCCAGGTTACGCGCGGCCGGGAAGGCAAGCACCAGCGCGGCCGCCGCACCCATGAGCGTCGCGAGCGCGGCCATCTGCGCCGTTTCCAGCAGCAGCAGCAGCCAGGCGTCGAGGCGGTAGAACCAGAACGCGATGCTGCCCTCGGTCTCGGCCCCGGCGAACAGGTTGCGCCATTCCAGCGAGGGCAGGATCCGGCCGAGATACTCGCCGATGCGTGGCAGGCCGGCGATGAGCGTGGCGGGCGAGGACTCGCTGACCCAGGCGGCCGCGACCAGGCAGACGGCGAGCACCGCGGCGCCGATCAGCGTCGCGCGGCGGCGCTGGCGGCGCAGGTCGCGGAAGGCGGCTTCCTGCGCGTGGATCGCTGGGGAAATGGGCGTCAAGAAAGGGGCCTTACGACATCAAAAGCGCCGGGCGTCGCAGCCCGGCGCCTGTGGGCACGAGAAGACTTCAGCTGCGGCGGCGGCGCGCCGCAGCCTCCTCGCGGCGCAGCTCGACGATCATCTCGAACATCGCGTGGTTCGCCTCGCGATAGCCCGTGCCGCCGCCACGCTCCACCTGCTCGTAGATCGACGGGTGGGTCTTGGGCAGCGCCAGGTGGAACAGCTTCATGTCCTCCTTGAAGGAGGCAGGCAGGTCCGAACGGGCGGCCGTCGGCCCGTTCGGGATCGGGTCGGAGGTCCAGAGAACGCGGATGTCGGCCATGTTCAGCATGCCCTTCTCCACCATCGCGCGCAGATTGCCGCGGCTGTAGCCCTGCGCCGGATCGCCCTGGCCCGAGACCCAGGTGACGGCGCCGTCGTACTGGCGCTGCAGCACCGCGACCACCGCCTGCTCGTGACCGCCGCCGAAGCCGGTGCGCGAGAAGTACTGGCCGGGCTCCACGCCGATGCCCTGGCGGCGCAGCGCGAAGCGCGGGATCAGGTAGCCGGAAGTGGAGTTCGGATCGGCCCAGGCGAGGCTCTTGCCGCGCATCTGCTCCAGGTTCTGGATGCCGCTGTCGCTGCGCGTGATCAGCACGGAATGATAGGCGATGGAGCCGTCATTCTCCTCCGGCACCACCAGCGGCTCGATGCCGCCATGAGTGTCCAGCCACGCGCCCGCGTAGCCCGAGGAGCCGAGCGAGGACATCTCGATCTGCTTCGCCGAGAAGGCCTGCAGCACGCCGGCGTAGTCGCTGGCGGGGAAGAGGCGCACGGGGATCTGGAAGGTCTCCTGCAGAAGGTTCTGGTAGGCGCCGAAGCGGCCGAGGCGATCGGCCTCGTTCTCGCCGCCCAGCAGGCCGATGCGCAGCGTCGGAACCTGTGCGGCCCAGTCCCTCTTGCCGGTGGCCGGCATCGCGATGTTGTCGGCCGTGCGGCGCAAGGCGGGCTGCGCGCGCAGCATGGCGGGCGCCATCGTCGCGCCGAGCGCGAGCGCACCGAGATATCGGCGGTTGATGATCATGTTCTTCTCCAGGAAGTCAGGCCAGCGCGGGCTGGCCGGTAAGATCGAATGCGGGATTGGCCTTCACGGCGGCACTGGCCTCGGCCTGGAACTCGGCCTCGCTGATGCCGTAGATCTGGGTAATGCGCGCGGCATCGAGCTCGGCCGGAGAGCCGTCGAAGACGACGCGGCCCTGCTGCATGGCGACGACCCGGTTGCAGTATTCACGCGCGGTGTCGAGGTGATGCAGGTTCACCAGCACCGTGATGCCGTCGCGCCTGTTCACCTCGGCCAGCGCGTCCATGACCGTGCGCGCGTTGCGGGGGTCGAGGCTCGCGATGGGTTCGTCCGCCAGGATGATGCGCGGCTGCTGCATCAGCGCGCGGCAGATGGCCACGCGCTGCTGCTGCCCGCCGGAGAGCGTGTCGGAACGCTGGAGCGCCGTCTGCAGCAGGTCGAAGCGCTCGAGCGCGGCGAGCGCCATGGCGCGCTCCTCCGGCGAGAACTGGCAAAGCAGCGAGCCGATGCGCGCCACGATGCCATGCCGGTGGTTCAGCCGGCCGATCAGCACGTTGGTCAGCACGTCGAGGCGCTGCACCAGGTTGAACTGCTGGAAGATCATGGCGCAGCCCGTGCGCCAGTCGCGCAGCGCGCGGCCCCTGAGGCCGGTCACGTCGCGGCCCTCGAAGGCGATGCGGCCTTCGGTCGGTTCCGCGAGGCGGTTGATCAGGCGCAGCAGGGTGGACTTGCCCGCGCCCGAACGGCCGATGACGCCGACCATCTGGCCGGCGGGCACCGTCAGGCTCACGCCATCCACCGCCTTCACCTGGCCGAAGCGGCGCGTCAGGCCCGTGATCTCTAGCATCGCGTGAATTCTCGCATGCGGGGCGGATTAGTCCCGCCGTGTTGCAACCCTATGACGGTTGCGCGAAGGCCTGATGGCAGCGAGGCTTGTCCCCAAGAGTCACAGTTGGAGGAATTCGCCATGACGCCACGCCGCGCCCTGCTGGCCGCGCCCGCGCTGCTCGCCCCCTCGGCCACGCCGGGCCCCGCCCGGGCGCAGGAGGCCTTTCCCAGCCGCCCTATCGCGCTGGCATCCGGCTACGCGCCCGGCGGCGTGACCGATGTCACTGCCCGCGCGGTGGCCGAGCGGATGGCGCGCGAGCTCGGCCAGCCGGTGGTGGTCGAGAACCGCGTCGGCGCGGCCACCGCCGTCGCCAACACCTACGTCGCGCAGGCGCGGCCGGATGGGTACACGATCCTGGCCGGGACCTCGACGCTCGCCATCAATCCCGCGCTGCAGCCGAACCTCACCCCGCGCGAGCCGATGCGCGAGCTGGCGCCGGTGGGGATGATGTTCCGTTCCGCCTTCGCGCTGCACGTGCATCCCAGCCTGCCGGTGCGCACCACCGCTGAGTTCATCGCCTACTGCAAGGCCAATCCGGGCAAGGTGAATTTCGGCTCCAGCGGCACCGGCGCGGTGAACCACCTGGCGCAGGCGCTGCTCGCCTCGCGCGCCGGGCTGGATGTGGTCCATATCCCCTTCCGCGGCGGCACGCCCGCGTTGATCGAGCTTCGCGCGGGGCGGATCCACGCCATGTTCCAGGCCCTGCTGGAAGCCCTTCCCACGCTGCGCGAGGGGCAGACGCGCGGCCTCGCCATCTCGTCGAAGGAGCGCAATGCGCTGGTGCCGGACCTGCCGCCGGTCGCCGACACGGTTCCGGGCTTCGAGGCGGTGTTCTGGCAGGGCGTCTTCGCGCCGGCCGGCACGCCCCAGCCGGTGATGGACAAGCTCGGCGCCGCGCTGCGCGTCTCGACCGACGACCCCATGCTCCGTTCCCGGATGGCCGAGCAGGGTGTAGAACTCGTGACCGGCGACGCCGCCCACCTGCGGGACCATCTGGCGCGCGAGACGACCCTTTGGGGTGACCTCATCCGCGACGCCCATATCCGACCGGAGTGACGATGATGCGTATCCTTCCCCTCGCCCTTCTGCTGGCGCTCGGCGCCTGCGCCGGGCTCGACACCTCGCCCGGCGCCTCGGGCGTGCCGGATATTCCCATCGGCCCGCAGAACTTCACGCGGGGGCAGATCACCACCGGCGGGCAGGTCATCCTGAACCGCGAGCTGCCGCCGGGCTCTCCGCGCTACTGATTGCTGGAATCCGGCCCGCAAGGCCGCCATGATGCTCCCAACAACCGGGAGGAACTTCATGCGCGGCCTGATGCAGGACCATCCACTTCTCGTCTCGTCCATCCTGCGTCACGCGGCCCGGCATCACAGGGGGGCCAAGATCGTCTCGGTGGACCCCGAGGGCCGGGCGGAACCCTCCACCTGGCCCGAGGTCGCTCGGGGCGCGGCCAGGCTGGCCCAGGCGCTGGCCCGCATCGGCGTGAAGCCGGGCGACCGCGTCGCGACGCTGGGCTGGAACTCGCGCCGGCATCTGGAAGTCTATTACGCCGCCTCCGGCATGGGCGCCGTGCTGCACACGGTGAACCCGCGCCTCTTCGCCGACCAGATCGCCTATATCCTCGAGGACGCGCAGGACGTCGCGGTCTTCGTCGATCCCTCCGTGCTGCCCGCCTTCATGGCCGTGGCGGATCGCCTGCCCGCCTCGCTGCGCGCCGTCATCCTGATGGGCCCCGGCCCGCTGCCCGACCTGCCCATGCTGGTGATGGACCAGGACAGCTTCGCCGCCGCCGAGGATGGCGACTTCGCCTGGCCCGAGCTGGACGAGCGCGCGGCCTCCTCGCTCTGCTACACCTCTGGCACCACGGGCATGCCGAAGGGCGTGCTCTATTCGCACCGATCGACGGTGCTGCACGCCATGGCCGCCATCCAGCCGGACGCCTTCGGGCTCGCGGCAGTGGACGTGGCGATGCCGGTGGTGCCCATGTTCCACGTGAACGCCTGGGGCATTCCCTATGCGGCGCCGATGGCGGGCTCCTCCCTCATCCTGCCGGGGCCGAAGCTGGACCCGGCCAGCCTCTTCCGTCTCTTCGAGGAGGAGGGCGTGACCTTCTCCGCCGGCGTGCCCACCATCTGGACGCTGCTGCTGCAATGGCTGAAGGCCGACCCGTCGCGCCGCTTCAGCAAGCCCCCGCGCCTCGTCGTCGGCGGCACGGCGCTGCCGGTGGCGGTGACCGGCGGCTTCCTGCGCGACTACGGCGTGCCCATCCTGCACGCCTGGGGCATGACGGAGATGAGCCCGCTCGGCAGCCTCAACGCGCTGAAGCCCGAGAATCTCGGCTGGGACGAGGAGCGGAAGCTGGAATACAGCCGCAAGCAGGGCCGCCCGCTCTTCGGCGTGGACTTCCGCGTGCTGGACGGCGACGGCATCCCCATCGCCGAGGACGAGGTGGCCTTCGGCGAGCTGGAGGTCCAGGGCCACTGGGTCGCCAGCGGCTACTTCAACCGGGAGAAGGACCCGGCCGTGACGCCGGATGGCTGGTTCCGCACCGGAGACGTCGTGACGCTCGACACGCTGGGCGAGATCGAGATCGTCGACCGCGCGAAGGACGTCATCAAATCCGGGGGCGAATGGATCAGTTCCATCACGCTCGAGAACCTGGCCATGGCGCATCCCGACGTGGCGCTGGCAGCCGCCATCCCCGTGCATCATCCGAAATGGGACGAGCGGCCGCTGCTGCTGGTGGTCCCCAAGCAGGGAACCTCGCCCACGCAGGAAAGCGTCCTGGCCGTGCTGGATGGCAAAGTCGCGAAGTGGTGGATGCCGGACCGGGTGGAGTTCGTGGAGACCCTTCCGCTCACCGCCACGGGAAAGCTGTGGAAGGCGGAGCTGAAGCGGCAATGGAAGGACTTCTCCCTGCCCGCGTGAGAGGCTCTCCTGCGCGCCGATTGAGCAGTACCGGTCAACATCGCCCCGACTGCGCGATTCTTGAGCTTGTGAGGGCGTGGCGCCCGGCCTTCCATCTCTGTCGTCTCGACAGGGAGAGGCTCATCCATGCAATCGACGCTTCGCAGGCTCGGACTCGGCCTTGCCGCCGCTCTCCTGGCCTTGCCACTGGCGGCCCCCAATCCGGCGGGGGCACAGCAGCCGCGCACGCTCCGCATCGCCATGACCGCCGCCGATGTGCCCACTACCACCGGCATGCCCAACAACGGTTTCGAGGGCATGCGCTTCCTCGGCTTCCCGATCTTCGAAGGGCTGGTGCTCTGGGATCTTTCGACCGCCGAACGCCCGGCCTCACTGCGCCCCGGCCTCGCGGAATCCTGGCGGCAGGATCCCGCCGATCCGCAAACCTGGCTCTTTACCCTGCGCCAGGGCGTGAAGTTCCATGACGGCACAGATTTCAACGCCGATGCGGTGATCTGGAATCTCGACCGCTACTTCAACAACCAGAGCCCGCAATTCGACAGCGCCGGCGGCGGAATCTCCCGCGCCCGCGTGCCGATCATGGAGAGCTACCGCAAGGTGGACGAGCGCACGGTCGCGATCCGCACCAACCGCGTCGCCAGCTACTTCCCCTACATGGCGGTCTACCTGCTCTTCACCTCGCCGCAGAGCTTCGAGGCGGCGGGCCGGGACTGGGGCCGCGTCGCGACGCTCCCGGCGGCCGGCACCGGGCCCTTCCGCATCACGCGCTTCGTGCCGCGGACCTCGGTCGAGCTCTCGAAGAATGACGGCTACTGGGACCGCAACCGCATTCCCCGGATGGACCGCATCCTGCTCCTGCCCATGCCGGAGGCGACGACGCGCCTCGCGGCCCTGCGCTCCGGCCAGGTGGACTGGATCGAGGTGCCGCCGCCCGATGCGCTCCAGTCGCTGCGCGGCGCCGGATTCACCATCACCACCGGCTCCTACCCGCATGTCTGGCCGTATCTGCTGCAGACGGGCGGCGACAGCCCGCTGCGCGATGTGCGCGTGCGCCAGGCCCTGAACTACTGCATCGACCGCGCCGGCATGGTGCAGATGCTGAACGGCACGGCGGAGCCGAGTGTGGGCTGGCTCAAGCCCTCGGACCCGAATTTCGGCACACCCGAGAACCGCTACACATTCGACGCCGCTCGCGGCCGGCGCCTGCTGGCCGAGGCCGGCTACACGGCGCAGCGCCCGCTCGCCTTCAAGGTGATGATCTCCACCTCCGGCTCCGGCCAGATGCTGCCGCTGCCGATGAACGAGTTCCTGCAGCAGAACCTGCGCGAGGCCTGCGGCGTGAATCTCACCTTCGAGGTGACGGAGTGGAACACGCTGCTGAACGCGACGCGCGCCGCGCCCGGCTCGCCGCAGCTCATGGGCTCGGTGGGCCTCAATGTCTCGTCGCCGTCGAGCGACGCGGCGGTGGCGGCGCGCTACTTCCTGCAGGCCTTCGTGCCGCCCAACGGCTTCAACTGGCCGCAGTGGAACGACCCGCAATTCGAGGAAGCCTTCGCCCGGCTGGAGCGGGCGACGAGCGAGACCGAGTTCAACGCGGCCTATGCGGCGGCGCATGCCCGCCTCGTGGACAACCCCCCCTGGCTCTACATCGTGCACGACCTGAACCCGCGCGCGATGAGCCGCCGGATCCGAAACTTCGTGAGCCCGCAATCCTGGTTCGTGGATCTGGTCCCGGTGGACATGCAGTAGCGGCCCGCCATGATGGGGCGTTCCATTGGAGAGGGATCGCCCCATGATCATCGACGTCCGCATCTACACCTGCCTGCCGAACCGCATGAACGAGTTCGTGAAGCTCTACGAGGAGAAGGCCTGGCCGCTGCAGATCAAGTATCTGGAGAACTGCCTCGGCTGGTACACGACGGTGGAAGGCGAGCTGAACACCGTCGTCCACCTCTGGGCCTACAAGGACCAGGGTGACCGTGAGCAGCGCCGCACCGCGATGGCCGCCGACCCGGCCTGGGGCGAGTTCCTGGCGACCGTGGGCAAGGCGGGTTGCCTTGTGAAGATGCAGAACCGCATCACCAAGGAAGCGCCGCACTTCACCGCCTGGAAGGCATCGAAGAAGTAAGTCCGTCCGGTCAGCCGATCTGGCCGCTGTCGAGGAACACCACCCCGATCGCGGCCAGCCGGCGCCGCGCGGAATCGATCATGGTACCGCCTTCCGCCGGCAGGCCGATCCCGCGGCAGGCATCCTCGATGACGAAGACCTCGTAGCCGAGCTGCTTCGCATCCTCGGCCGACCAGGCCACGCAGAAATCCGTCGCGAGACCAGTCAGGAACACGCGGCGCACGCCGCGCGCCTGCAACCATCCGTGCAGCCCCGTGGTCGTGGCGTTGTCGTTCTCGAAGAAGGTCGCTGTCGATCGCCTGGTGGAATCCCTTGCGGACGATCAGCTCGATCCTCTCGTGCCGCAGGTTCCTGTGCAGCTCCGCATTCGGGCTGCCCTGGATCGCATGGTCCGGCCAGAGCGTCTGCGGCCCATAGGGCATCTCGACGATGTCGAAGGGCTGCCGGCCGGGATGGCTGCTGGCGAAGCTGCTGTGCCCCGGCGGATGCCAGTCCTGCGTCGCGAACGCATGCAAGAAGGGCCCGGCCAGCAATCGGTTGATGACCGGCACCACTTCGTCGCCGCCCAGCACGGGCAGTTCCCCGCCCGGCATGAAGGTCGGCTGCACGTCGACAACGCCGAGCATGTCGGTCGCCGCATCGAGGCGAATCATGCTCACGCCCCGATCATCAGACCTTGAGCGTCCCCGCCACGCCCGCATCGAAGCGGGTGCCGATCTTCGCCCAGTCCAGCACGTCCCACCACTTGCCGACATATTCGGCGCGGCGGTTCTGGTAGCGCAGGTAGTAGGCGTGCTCCCACACGTCATTGCCCATCAGGACGCGCTGGCCGTCCATCAACGGGCTGTCCTGGTTAGGCTTGGTCACGATGGCCAGCCGGCCCTCCCGCGTCACTGTCACGAAAGCCCAGCCGGAGCCGAAGACGCTCATGGCCGCTGCGTTGAAGCGGTTCTTGAACTCGCCGAAACCGCCGAGGTCGCGGTCGATAGCGGCCTTCACGTTGCCCGCCGCCTCGCCGCCCGCGCCGCCCATGATCTCCCAGAACATGGAGTGGTTCGCATGGCCGCCGCCAAAGTTGCGCAGCCGCGTGCGCAGGGCCTCGGGCGCCTGGTTGATGCCCATCACGAGCTCGTCCAGCGGCATGCGGGCCAGGGCATCCTGCCCCGCGACGGCGGCGTTCAGCCCGGTCACATAGGCCTGGTGGTGGAAGCGCCAGTGGAGCTCCATCGTCCGTGCGTCGATCGCGGCCTCGTTCTTGTCGAAGGCGTAGCCCAGCTGCGGCAGGGTGAAGGGGCCGGTCGGCGCCGCAGGGGCCTGGGCGCTCGCCGGGCGGACGAGGCTGGCGAGGCCGAGGCCGGCAGCCCCCAGCATGAGGCCGCGCCGGTGAATGAAGGCCATCTGTCGTTCTCCCTATGCGATGCGCCGGGGACATAGCCCCGAAGGCGGAAACGTCTATAGCCGCAATCGGCGGCGCCTCGCCGCCAAATTTCGCGTGCCAAGGATGGCCGCCATTCGTCCGGGCTTCTTGCCAGCCCCCGCCCCTCGGGCTACCGCCGAAGCAAGCCAACGAGGAATATCCATGACCGAAGCGAGCCTCATCCTGAACCGCGAGGGCCAAGCCGGCACCATCCTGATGAACCGGCCCAAGGCGCTGAACGCCCTGGATATCGGCATGATCCGCGATTTCGCCGCGGCTATCGCACAGTGGAAGGACGACGCTTCGGTCAAGCTCGTGATCCTCGAGGGCGCGGGCGGCCGCGCCTTCTGCGCCGGCGGCGACGTCCGCGCGGTGCGCGAGGCCGCCATCGCGGGTGACCGCGCGCCCGTCACCGCTTTCTTCACCGAGGAATACGCGGTGAACGAGGGCATCGCCCTCTTCCCCAAGCCCTGGGTCTCGCTGATCGACGGCGTCTGCATGGGCGGCGGCATCGGCCTCGCCATCCACAACGGCCCTCGCGTGGTGAGCGAGCATGCGCTGCTCGCCATGCCGGAGACGGCCATCGCGCTCTTCCCCGATGTGGGGACCAGCTACATCCTGCCCCGCCTGCCGGGCGCCATCGGCACCTGGCTCGCGCTGACGGGCGCGCGCCTGAACGGCGCGGATTCGGTGCATGCCGGCCTCGCCACCCATTTCGTCCCGCGCGAGAAGATGGCCGCGCTGCGCGCCGCGCTCGTGGAGACGGGCGACGCCAAGGTGGTGGAGCGTTTCGCCGAGCCCGCGCCGGAGGCGAGCTTCGCCCCGCATCGCGAGGCGATCGACCGCTGCTTCTCCAAGGACACCATGCTCGGCATCGTCGCCGCGCTGGAAGCGGAGGGCACCGAATGGGCCGCCGCCCAGCTCAAGACCCTGCGCCGCATGTCACCCACCAGCCTGAGCGTCTCGCTGGAGCTGCTGCGCCGCGGCGCCAAGCTGAACCTGCGCGGCTGCCTGGATGAGGAGCTGGTGCTGACGAGCAGCGTCGTGCACGAGCATCCGGACTTCCGCGAGGGCGTGCGCAGCGTGCTCGTCGACAAGGACGGCTCGCCGAGCTGGACCCCCAAGACGCTGGAAGAGGTGATGCCCGAGAAGATCCTCGCGCTCTTCCGCAAGGACTGACCGCCTTTCGGCCCGAGGCTTTCGCCTCGGGCCGGTGCCTATACCATCGAGCCGGCCAGCACGAGCACCACGCCGGCCACCACCAGCAGCGCGCCGATCACGTCCCGCGTCTTCAGCTTCTCTGACAGGAAGAAGCGGCCGAAGAGCAGCGTGAAGATGATCTCGACCTGGCCCACCGAGCGCACGAGCGCCACCGGCGCCAGGGCGAAGCTCACGAACCAGCAGCAAGACCCGCCGGCCGAAAGCGCGCCCACCTGCGCAGAGCTGCGCCAGCTGCGGAACACGGCCTTCGCCTGGCTCGGCTCGCGCAGCATCAGCCAGCCGCCCTGCATCAGCGTCTGCAGCGTGTTGGTGACGACGACGGAGAACAGCGCCTTCAGGATCGTGTCCGTGCCCGCCAGGTCGAAATTCGCCTTGCGCACGAAGATGGCCGTGAGCGCGAAGCAGAAGCCTGCCCCCATCCCGCAGAGCGCCGCATGCTGGAAGGTGGCGCGCAGGATATCCGCGGCGCGCATACCGCGCCCGGCGAGCGAGAGATACATCACGCCGAAGACGCTGACCGCGATGCCCAGCCAGGAAAGCGGCTCCAGATGCTCGCCCAGCAGGAAGACGGCGATGAAGGAGGCCTGCACCGCCTCGGTCTTGGAATAGGCCGTCCCCACCGCGAAGCCGCGGGAGGAGAAGGAGGAGATGAGCAGGTTCGTCCCGAAGATCTGCGCCAGGCCGGCCGCCCCGCAGAGCAGGATGAAGTACCAGGACGGGCTCTCGAAGCTGCCGCCCATGATGAGCCAGTAGGCGCCCAGGATCAGCAGCCCGAAGGGCACGCCATAAAGGTACCGCACCACCGCCGCCGCATTGAGCGAAAGCTGGCCACGAAGTCGCTGCTGGAGCGCGGTGCGCCAGGTCTGGAACAGGGCAGCGACAAGCGTGATGGGAACCCAGAGCGGCAAGGCAGGTGTCCTTATACCTGCCCGGGAGCTTACCTAACGCCGGACCCTCCGCCAGCCCGGGTCCTCGACGGCCAGCCATGCGAGGCCGGAACGACGCAGCATGGAGGCCGCTTCCGCCTCGGCCGCCGCCACGATCTCGGCCTCGTCCAGATGCGGCAGGCGGCGGTCCTCCATCAGGAGCTCGCCGCCGATGACCACGTCGCGCACATCGGCGCCGGTCGCGAAGCACACGATACGCCAGACCGGCATGTTGGCCGGCGCCATGTGGGGCGCGCGCAGGTCCACGGTGATGAGGTCGGCCCGCTTGCCGGGCTCCAGGCTGCCGATCTCGCGCCCCATGCCGATGGCATGCGCCGCGTCGATGGTGATCATCTCCAGCGCCTTGCCGGGCGGTATCAGCGAAGGGTCGCGTTCGGCGCGCTGCGCATAGCGCATCGCCTCGAAGGCGTGCCGGAAGAGGTCGCCGCTGCGGTCGGGCGCAGTCCCGTCGCTGCCCACGGCGACGTTCACCCCTGCCTCCAGCAGCCGCACCACCGGGCAGAAGCCCGAGACGGCGGCGAGCGCGGTGGGGTTGTGCACCACATGCGCGCCGCTGCGCTTGAGCGCCGCGAAATCGGCCTCCGTGAGGTCCGTGCAGTGGGAGAGGAAGGCATCGGGGCCGAGCAGGCCGAACATCTCCTCGGCCATGGCGATGCTGCCGGCCCGGTGGCCGTCCTGGTGGAAGATCGCGTTGAAGGTGGCGCCGAGCTCCCGCACCTTGCGGCCCTGCGCGCGGATCCCGGCGACCACCGCCTTGTCATGCACGGTCTCGCGGTACACCGGCATGAAGGTGCAGAGGCGCATGCGGCCCCTGCCGTGCAGCGCTTCGAAAAGCAGGCCCATCGTCTCCAGATGGTCCTCGAAGGAGATGGCGCGGGTAGCGCCGTCCTCCATCACATAGTCATGCGGGAAGGGCGGGCGCCGCGGGCCGACGGCCATCACCTCGCGGATGCCCACCTCGTCGACGGCGCGGGCCCGCGCCTCGCCGGCGGCGGGGGTGTCGGTCCGCATGATGCAGTCGCCGCCGCCGAGGACGGAGACGCCCGTGGTGACGCCCGCCTTCAGCCGCTCCAGTGCCGCGAGCCGCGCCTCGGCGTACCAGAAGCCGGGTGGCGAGGCTTGGCTGTAGATGACGCGGCAGGCCTCGCCCCAGGCGGCGAAATCGCCATTGCCCATGGTCTTCACCAGACCGTGGCCCGCATGGGCGTGCGCGTCCACCAGGCCGGGCAGCACGGCCTTGCCGCGCGCGTCGATCCGCTGATCCGGCGAGGGGAAATCGCGCTCGACCTCGGCCCGGGGGCCGACGGCCAGGATCCGGCCGCCGCGCATGGCGACCGCGCCGTCCTCGATGACCCGGCGTTCCTCGTCGAGGGTGACGACAACGCCGCCGCTGACGAGGATTTCGCTCATGGCGTCAGTGATGGCGCCATGAGACGTTCTCGGGCGCGCCCTTCGTCGGGTCGGCCTCGATCATCTCGCCGTTGGTCACGGAGCGGCCGGTGAAGGCCAGGATGAAGCCCCAGTGCGACACGACCAGGGTGTGCGCCCAATCATCCAGCGCCGCCATTTCAGCCCGGAACAGCGCTGCGCGCTCCAGCACGCCCTCCTGCGGTTCCTCGATGGCGGGCCACCAGACCTCCTCCATGGCGTGGAAGGCGAGCTGCGGCCAATTCGCCCGGAGCTGGCTGATGGGCGAGCCGACATCGCAGACGAAGGCGTAACGTTCCCGGACCGTGGGCGTTACGGTGAGCGGCAGATCGAGGGCGCGGGCGACGGGGGCGGCGGTTTCCAGCGCCCGGGTGTAAGGCGAGACGATGATGCGCCGGATGTCCCGGCCCTTCAGCGCCTCGGCCGCCTGGGCTGCCTGCTGGTGGCCCAGCGGGGTCAGCTTCGGGTCGACGATGCCCGGATCACGGCGGGTCGCCGTGAAGTGCAGGTTGAATTCGCTTTGCCCGTGGCGAAGAAAAATCATGCTTTCTCGCCTAGCCGGGCCGTTCCGGCGGGGCAAGACGGTGAATCGGCCCGCAGGAGATTGCAGCGGCGCCATGCCTTCCCTAAGTAGATCGGGCTGGAGGTACGAATGCAGGGCGGTTTCCCGATTGACCTGATCCTTTTCGCCATGGTCGCGGCCTTTCTGGTCCTGCGGCTCCGCAGCGTGCTGGGCAAGCGCCAGGGCTACGAGCGCCCGCCGCAGGCCCCGGGCGTGCCGGAAGCGCGTTCGACCCGGGTCGAGAACGTGACCGAGGACATCGCCCGTGCCCGTATCGACGGGCCGCGCCGTACCCTGCCGATCACCTCCACCCCGGCCGGCCAGGCGCTCTCGCGCATCGGCGCCGCCGACCCCAGCTTCGACCCCCAGGGCTTCCTGGACGGCGCCGAGCAGGCCTTCCGCATGATCGTGGAGGCCTTCGCGCGCGGCGACCGACAGACCCTGCGCTCGCTTCTCTCCGACGACACGTATGCCGGCTTCGAGGGCGCGGTGACGGCCCGCGAGCAGGCGCAGCAGAGCCAGCGCACCGAAATCCGCTCCATTCAGGAGATGGCGATCGAGGGCGCGGCGCTGAACGGCACCCTGGCCGAGGTCACGGTCCGCTTCGTCTCGGACCAGGTGAACATCACCACCGGCAGCGGCAACGAGGTCGTCGCCGGCACCGACGCGGTGACCGAGGTCGTGGACATCTGGACCTTCCAGCGAGACGTCGCGACGAAGGATCCGACCTGGAAGCTGACCGCGACCCGCAGCGCGTAGGGCCTCAGGCCCCGCGCTGCTCGATCTTCTCGGAGAGGCTTTCGATCACCGAGATCAGCCGCAGCAGCTCCTGCTCGCGGATGGCGTCGATCTTGGCGTGCAGCGCCTCGATCTCCAGCTCCGCCTTCTCGTTCACGCGGTAATCACACTCCGCTTCCTCGCGGTCGCGCTTCGCCTGCCGGTTCTGGCTCATCATGATGATGGGCGCCGTGTAGGCCGCCTGGAACGAGAGCGCGAGGTTGAGCAGGATGAACGGGTAGGGGTCCCACCCGCCGAAATACCCCACGACGTTCACCGCGATCCAGAGCAGCAGCAGCCCGGACTGGATCAGGATGAACCGCCAGGAACCGACGGTCGCGGCGACCCAGTCGGCTACCTTCTCGCCCGTGCTGACATGGTGCTTGCGACGGCGGCGCGCGGGCCTCTCGGCCCTGAGGGCGAGAAGCGCGGCTCTTTCCTCGGCGGTGAAGGGCGTGTGCGGCATGGCGTTGTTCCGGTCGGCTCCTGCCGAGCTTATCCGGAACGCCGAGCCTCAGCCCTGCGCCACCGGGATGCGTCCGTCCGCCGCCGCGCGGGCCAGGGCGGCGTGGTCCGCTTCCGTCTGCACGGCATAGGCGCGGGCGAAACGGGCCAAGGCCTCGTCCAGCTCGTCGCTCTTGCCGCAATAGCCGGCGATGGCAGCCGCATCGCCCGACTTCGCATGCGCCAGCGCCAGGGCCCAGCCGCAGAGGGCACAGTATTCCGGGAAGCTCCTCAGGCTCTCTGCGCCATCGTCGAAGCTCGCGCCCCCCTTCATGTCGGCCAGCTGCCGCACGTAGAAATCGCGCTTGCCGACCTTGGCCCAGCCCAGGAAGATATCCGGCGAGCCCTGGGTCAGCCGCTGGCCGATCACGACCCGTTGCCCCTGGTTCGTCACCTTGAGCTTGGATTTCGCGTAGGGCGCCAGCACCGAGGGCCCGGCCTCCTTCACCTGGAGGAAGAGCGGATCGTCGCTGTCGAGGCCCTGGAAATAGGCCACCCAGCAGCTTGTCCCCACGCTGCCCACGCCCACCGTCTTCCGCACGACGTCCATGATGCGGTAGCGCGCCAGCAGCCGCTTGCGGTCCTCGGGCAGGGAGCCGAGGTATTCCCGGAACAGGACCTCCATCGCCTCGGTGATGGGGCGGCCCTGGGCATCATGCGTCTCGCGAACGATGAGCGGGATGTCCTCCACCAGGCGGTGGGTGCCCCCCACCTGCTCGGTCATGCGCTCCAGACTGCGGAGGTGGCCCTTGGCGCGCGCCTTCGCGATGATGCGCTCGGCCTTCTTGCGGATGCTCGACGGGATCGCCTTGAGGATGGAGCGGTCGTCGATCCGCTCGTACCAGACCTGGAGATACGGCATCTCTGCATATTCGCGGATGCGCCGGCGGTAGCTGGCCACCAGCTTGCGTACCGCCTCGTCGCCGTCCTTCGCGTCGCCGCCCATGAAGCGCGCCGCCACGGCCGCGCTCGCCGCCAGGCGCTTGAGATCCCATTCCCAGGGCCCCGGATGCATCTCGTCGAAGTCGTTGATGGCGAAGATCAAATTGCGCTCGGCCGAGGCGAAGAGGCCGAAATTCGCCACATGCATGTCCCCGCAGGCCGCGACGTTCAGCCCGGTGACCGGGGTGGGGGCGAGGTCCGCCGCCATGATGGCCGCCGACCCGCGGAGGAAGGCGAAAGGCGAGGCCAGCATTCGGCCATGCCGCACCGGTACTAGCGACGGCACGCGCGATGCATTCTGCGCGGTGATGACGGCCACCGGATCCTGCCGATCCGCTGCCGGGGCCCAGTCGCCATGGCTCTCGCGCGTCACGCTCTTCCGGAGCGCCCGGCCCGCCGCGAGCCGCTCTTTCAGCGACGGCCGTTCCCGCGCGAGGTCCTTCAGTAGCGCGCCGGCCTTGGCCCCCTGCAGCAGACCGAAGTAGTTGCGATCGATTTCAGGCTCTTGCGTGGCCATTGTCCAACCCCAGGATGACGCATGCATCCTGGCGCATCCGGCGCCGTCAGGACAAGAATCTCAGAAGCGGCGGAGCAGGCGGTCGATGTATTCCAGCTCCTCGGCGGGGCGCTCGCGTTCCGCGCCGCGGCGGCGCAGCTCCTCCTGCAGGCGGCGGGTGCGAAGCAGCTCCGCCTCCTCCGGCACGCGGGTATCGCTGCCATTGTCGGCATTGCCGGTGGACTCGCGGGGACGCCGGCCGAGCGGATCGCGGCCCTGGCCGAGCTGTTGCTCGCCCTCCTGCCCCTCGCCGCCCATTTCCATGTCGCCGCCGGGGTCGTCCTCCGCCTCGCCCTCGCCCTGCCCTTGGCCCTGGCCGAACTGGCGCTGCATCTGCTGCGCCATCTGCCGCCCGCCTTCCTGAAGGTTGCGGATCGCTTCCTGCTGCGACTCTCGGGCATCGCGGCCCTCGCGCAGGGCGTCCTGGGCCTCGCGCATGGACTGGTCGGCGCGGCCCAGCGCCTCCGGGATCTCGCCGGTCAGGTCGCCCTGCTGCTGCATGAGCTCGCCGAGCGCGCGGCGCAGCGCGCGCTGCCGGCGCGTCTCGGCCTGGCGCGACTGCTCTGCCTCGCGCTCGCCTTGGGACGGGTCTTCCTGGCCCTGCTGGCTGGGCGGCTGGAACGGCCGCTGGTTCCAGGGCTGCTGCTGGCGACGGCGCTGCTGCTCGCGCTGCTCCTGCTGCTCGCTGCGGCGCTGGCCCTCGTCCACCATCTCGCCCTGGCGGCGGATCATGTCCTGTACGGCGCCCATCTGCTGCTGGCCGCGCTCCCGCTGACGCTGGCGCTCGGGGCTCTCGCCGCGCGCCACGCGGCCTTCCTGGAGCGCGCGCAGCATCTCCTCGAGCTCGGCCAGTTCGCGCCGGGCGTCCTGCATGCGGTTCTCGCGCGCCGCGTCCTCCATGCGCCGGGTCCGGCGGTCCATGTCGCGCTGGTCGAGCATGCGCTGCTGCGGGTCATAGGGCAGCGCTTCCGCATTCTCGCGCTGCAGCCGCTCGGCAAGGGCTTCGAGGTGGCGGCGGATGGCCTCGCGCAGCTGCTCGATCCGGCGCTCGACCTCGCTGCGCTGCTGCTCGTCCTGCGGGTTTCGCTCGGCCTCGTTCAGCGCCTCGCGGAGCTGGCGCTGCGCCTCGGCCAGGGCGCGGGCAGTGCGGCTGTCGCGCCCTTCCTCGAGCGCGAGGGCAGCTTCCCACAGAAGGTCCTGCACCTCGGCGACCGCCTCCGGCCGGCGATCGCGCTGCAGCTGGCCGCGCGCGGTCCGGAGCGCGAGCAGCGTGCTGGAATCATTCTCGAACGCCTCCGGCGCGTTCGCGAGCTGCTCCAGATCCCTCATCGCCGGAAGCCGCGCCTGGGGCGCGAGCGAAAGCGCCTTGCGCACCTCGATCATCGCGCGCGCAACGGGATGATTGAAGCTGCGCTCGGGCAGCGTCAGCTCCACTTCCTCCGAGACGCCTTCCTGTTCGGCGCCGTCGCGCGCCACGAGCCGCAGGCGCACGGGCAATCCGGCCCACGGATGCGCAGAGAGGTCAGGTTGCGCCAAGCCGCGCGCCTGCTTCGGGGCGGCGGAAGGCAAGGTCATGTCGAGGGTGACCGGTGCCGCGTCCAGGCGCGCCGCGAGGCGAAATTCGGCGCGCAGCGAGATCACGCCCCAGTCGTCCTCCGCCCGCCAGGGGAGCCGGATAGCAAGGCCACGCTGCGCGCGCGCGGGCGGCTCGGTGAAGCCGGCGACGGGAGGAGCATCCGCCTGGACCGCCAGATTCCAGGCCACCAGCTCCCGCCCATCGTGCTGGATGGCGATCCGCGCGCCGCTGTCGAGCACGGCCTGGGCCGTAAAGCTGCCGCCGCCCAGGGGCTGGAAAGCCAAGCCCGCCGGCCCGGTGGCCTCGGGCGCCCGGCCGAGCGCGCCGGAAACGGCGATCTGCAGGCGGCTGCCGGCCGGAACCGTCGCGGCCCCGCCCTCGGCCGCGAGGAAGATCGGCGGCGCGCCGGTATATCCGGGCGGCGTCACCCAGGCCTCGGTACGGAGCGGCGCGGGCGGGGGCGCTACGTGGAAGCTCGGCGTCAGGGCGCGGCGGACGAGGCCGGGCGCATCCTCCGGCCCGGCCATGACCAGCGCGGCGGCCAGCGCCACCAGGAGCCCGCCGCGCAGAGCCCTGCGGTCCCGCGCCGCCAGCCCGGGGCGCGGACGGCCGACGCGCAGCCGCGCGATCATCCGCCGCATGCGGGCCTGATGCGCGGCCCAGAGCGCCTGGCCGGCCGGATCCTTGGTCGCGGGCTGGTCGGCCAGCGCCGCCAGCGGGCGGTGCGCGAGGCCGCTCGCGCGCTCCAGCCGGCGGTCAACGGCGGAGAGGCCGGGGCGGCCGAAATGCCGGAAGCCGCGCCACAGCGCGAAGCCCAGGCCCAGCCCGAATCCAAGCAGGACAAGGACATGCAGCCAGCCGGGCATCACCGACGGCAGGCCCAGCAGGGCGAATATCAGGAACAGCCCGGCCACGCCGAGCGCCGGCCAGGCGGCCGGCCAGACGGCCTCCCACCACAGCGCGGCGCGGGCGAGCGCGCGCTTGCGGCGGAGGGCCGGGCTGTCGTTCATCCCGCCCAATCCGGCAGGCGCTGGCCCGCGAGCAGCGCCTCATAGGGCTGCCGGTCGCGGATCACGGCGAAGCGGGCGCCATCCACCATGACCTCGGCCGCGAGGGGCCGGGCATTGTAGGTGCTGCTCATGGACGCACCGTAAGCCCCCGCATCCAGGATTGCCACGAGCGATTCCGGCGGCAGGGCCGGCAGGTCCCGGCCGCGCGTGAAGGTATCGCTGCTTTCGCAGACAGGCCCGACCACATCCGCCGGGGAAAGCGGCGCATGGAAGCCGGAGGCCGCGACAGGCAGGATGCCGTGCCACGCCTCGTACATGGCCGGGCGCAGCAGATCGTTCATCGCCGCGTCCAGGATCACGAAGCGGCGCGTCGCGGCCTTCTTCTCGATGATGACGCGGGAGAGCAGCACGCCGGCCGGCCCCGCGATCCAGCGCCCCGGCTCCAGCATCACCTTCACACCGAGATCGCCCAGCCCCGCCTTGATAGCACCGGCCAGCGCCGCCGGGCTGCCCGGAACCTCGTCGCGATAAGGAATGCCGAGGCCGCCGCCGCAATCCACCCGCTGCACCGGAAGCCCGGCCGCCCGAAGCTCGCGGACCAGCTGGCCCAGGCGCTGATAGGCCGCGCGATAGGAGCCGACGCCCTGGGCGATCTGGCTGCCGATATGCACGGTGAGACCTACGGGATCCAAGCCCGGCAGGGCGCAGAGCCGAGCGTAGAGTTCCGGCGCGAGGGCGATCGGCACGCCGAACTTGTTCTCGCTGAGGCCCGTCGTGATCTTGGCGTGGGTCTTGGCATCCACATCCGGGTTCACGCGCAACGCCACGCGCGCCTTGCGGCCGAGCGAGGCGGCCAGCGCGCTCAGCATCTCCGCCTCCTCGGCGGATTCCAGGTTGATCTGCAGGATGTCCTCTGCGATGGCCAGGCGCATCTCGCGCTCCGTCTTACCGACGCCGGAGAAGACGATGGAGCCCGCCGGCACACCGGCGGCGCGGGCGGCACGAAGCTCGCCCTCGCTGACCACGTCGGCACCGAAGCCTTCCTGCGCCAGCAGGTTCACCACGGCCAGGGCCGGGTTGGCCTTGGTGGCGTAGTGGATGGAAGCGTCGAGCCCCGCCTCGGCCAGCGCGTCCTTCAGCAGGCGCGCGCGGCGGCGGAGCGTGCCAGCGGAATAGACCCAGGTGGGCGTTCCGACCGCGGCGGCGATGCGGGCAAGCGGAACCTCCTCCATCATCAGCCCGGCCAGCGGGTCGAGCGCGAGGCCAGGGCGGGCGGCGAGCAGGTCGCCGAAGGAGGGGTCGGGGCTGTCGAAGACGGGGGCAGGTGCGGCCATCGCGGTAGATAAGGGGGGGCGGGCGCGCTCGACAACAGCCGGGGGCCAAGGAATGCTGTCCGGGCATGACAGGAGTTGCCGCGTGAGTTCCACCGCCCCGATCCAGCTGCTTTCCACCCTCGGCGTCGTGGGCGTGCTGGAGGAGGTGCTGCCGCGCCTCGGCTTCGAGGTCGCACCCATCTTTGAGCCGACCAAGAAGCTCATGGAGCGAATTGCGGCCGGGGAGCGCGGGGATGCCGTGATCCTGACCTCCGACGCCGTCGAAGAACTGCTGGAGAGCGGCGTCCTGGCGGCGGGCAGCCGGATCGACTTCGCGCGCTCACATGTCGGGATGGCCGTGGCGAAGGGCGCGCCCCGGCCGGACATCTCCACGGTGGAAACCTTCCGGCAGACGCTGCTGGCGGCGCGCACCGTCGGCTACTCCCGCGCAGGGGCGAGTGGCATCTTCTTCGCCGGGTTGCTGGAGCGCATGGGGATCGCCTCCGAGATCAACGCCAAGGCGACCATCATCCCGGCAGGCTTCACCGGCCAGCTTCTTCTCGATGGGAAGGTGGAACTCGCCGTGCAGCAGGTCAGCGAACTGATGGCGGTGCCGGGAATCGACCTGATAGGCCGGCTTCCTCAAGAAATTCAGCCAGATACCGTGTTCTCCGGCGCCGTTTTCCCGGGCCGGCGCCCGGATGCGGCTCGCTTTCTTGCCGCGCTGGCCGCTCCCGCCCTCGCGGCCGTCTATGCGGAGAAAGGCCTGGAGCCTCTTTGACCCTCCCCAACTTGGGAAGGCGAGGGATTCCCGCCACATGGCCGATTAATTTCGGCCGGGGTGCAACCAAAGCTTCATTCGCGAAACCCGCACGCTAGAGTGGATCCCGATCGCAGCCGCGATCAGGGGCGCCAGACATGATCATTTAGCCGCGGCCCTGCCGCGGCTCAGTCTTGTCGAGGCGCCATGATCCGAAACCTGATCGCCCTTCCCGCCCTGGCCCTGCTGCTGCTCGCTGCCGCCGCGAATGCCGCACCGTCCCGTGCCACCCGCGTCACGGCCGATGGCGGCGGGTTGCGGGCCGAGATGCAGGACGGGCGCGTCCTCACCGGCGCGCAGCTCGCCGGCACCGTCCTGCGGTTCCAGGGGCTGGAGGTCCGCGTGGAGGACGCGCGCCAGGACGAAGGAATTCCCGGCGCGCAGCCCGGCCAGCCCGCCGGCGATATCTGGCTCTACCGGCTCTCGCTGCGCGGCGCGGATGGAGAGTGGGCCGAGCCCTGCGACGGCGGCGCGCTCGGTATGGTCTTTCCCGGGCCAGAGGGTGCCTTGCGGCTCACCTGCTCCTCCAGCGCCATCGGAACCTGCATCCGCTATGGCTACCGCCCATGGGCCCGCACGGCCGAGGGCGTGGCCCTCGCGCCCTATCATCGCGCCTGCGTGAACCTGCTCCGCTCGGCCGAGGGCGGCCAGGCGGCCGGCATATATGATCGCATCGGCATCCAGCGCGCGCCCGCCGCGCCCGGCAGCGAATTCGCGGCGGGCTGGACGAGCGAGGGCGCGGCCTGTCTGGCGCAGCCAGAAGCCGCCATGCCCGGAAAGGACGATCAGGCCGATATCGCGCTGGCCATCATGGCCATCGCCGGCCGCATGGGCCGCGACCAGTGCACCGAGGAACGGGCCGCCGCCCTCGGTGCACTGGTGTTCAACCGCAGCCTTCCGCGCGGCTGACGCGCTACGCGCTCTCGTAGAGGCGCGTCAGGGAGAATTCCCGGTGGCCGAGCAGCTCGGCCGCCGTCAGTTCGCCATCGGCGGTACGGAGCATGCAGTCGAGCAGCGCCTCGCCCGCGTCGTGCATGTTCATCTTCTTCTGCAGCAGGCCGGTCACATCGACGTCGATATGCTCCGACATGGTGCGCTGCGTGCGCGGGTTCGCCGTCAGCTTGATGACCGGCAGGATCGGATTGCCGATCACATTACCCTGCCCCGTCGGGAAGAAATGCACGGCGTAGCCTGAGGCGGCGCAGAGCGTGACCATCTCCGCCGCCGCCGACGAACTGTCCATGAACCAGAGGCCGGAATGAGTCGGCGCCTCGGCCTTGTCGAGCACGCCGTCCACCAGGCACTTCTTCCCGATCTTCTGGATATTGCCGAGAGCCTTCTCCTCGATGGTGGTGAGGCCGCCCTCGATATTGCCCTTAGTGGGTTGGCTCTCGCTGAGATCGGAGGTCTTGTTGGCCTCCACCACCGCCTGGTAGCGGTCGAACATCGCCTGGAACTGCGCGCGGATCTCGGGTGTGCGGCAGCGCGCGGCGACGAGGTGCTCGCCGCCGGTGAGTTCGGTCGTCTCGCCGAAGACCAGGGTGTTGCCGTTCTCCCAGAGCTTGTCGAAGGCGTCGCCCACCGTTGGGCAGCTCGCCAGCCCGCTCGTCGTGTCGCTCTCGCCGCATTTGGTGGAGACCCATAGCTCGACCAGCGGCGCCTTGCTCTTCTTCAGGCGCGAGGCGTGCTTCACCATCCGGTAGGCGGCCCGGGAGGCATGGGCGATGGTGTTGATGTCGCCGTTCTGCTCGATGGCGAAGCCCTCCACCGGCTTGCCGCTGGCCGCGATGCCCTCGACGATCCGGCCCGTCCAGCCCGGCTCGATGCCGATGACGATCACCGCCGCGACATTCGGGTTGGTGCCGGTCCCGATCAGCGTGCGGAAATGCAGGTCGAGATCCGCGCCGAACTGCAGCCGCCCATAGGCGTGCGGGATGGCCAGCGCGCCCTTGATGTTGTTCGCCACCGCCTCGGCGGCCGCATTGGAGAGATCGTCCACCGGCAGGATGACGACGTGGTTGCGCACGCCCATCCGCCCGTTCTCGCGGCGCCAGCCTTCGAAGGAGCCGCCCTTCAGGTTCATGCCCATCGGTGCCCCCTTACCAGCGCTTCGTTTTGACGTTGTGGACGTGCAGGTGCTCGCCGGGCGCGATATCCGCGACGGCCTTTCCGATATCGACGCCGTACTTGATGATCGTGTCTCCGGCCTTGATGGGCCGGATCGCCAGCTTGTGGCCGATCGGGATGTCCGACTTCGCGTCGAACTCGATCATCTTGTCCTGGTCCATGACCCAGCCGTTGATACGGTTGCTGGCGCTAAGCCCTTCAACGACCACGACTCCCACGGAATCGCCTTCGTCATGAACGACGAAATGGATGGTCACTCCCGGTCCTCCCTTTGTTTTATTGAGGCCACGCTAGACCGCAGGCTGGGGGCTCACAACACCGCCATGCACCGGATGCATTCATCCTTGGACTTGCGAAATCCCGTGGCCTTACGACTAACATGACATTGGAATGTTGGGAGAATTCGGGGTGCTGCATGCGATGCTGCGCCGCTTCGTCCAACGGGGCGCGCTCCTTGTCCGGATGCCGGACGGTTCTGAAACACTCTTCGGCCCGGGCGGTGAGCCCGCCGGAGGGCTTCATCTCAAGACGTCACGCGCCGTCCGGCGCATGATCGCCAACCCTTCCCTGGCCCTCGGCGAGCTTTACATGGATGGCGAGCTGGAGCCGATTGGCAGCCTGCACGGCATGCTGAACGTGCTGAGCCTCAACCAGACGCTCATGGGCGATCCGGGTTTTTCCTGGATCCTCGACTGGGGGCGCAAGGCCATCCGGCGGCTGAAGCAGATCAACCCGGCCGGCCTCGCCCGGCGCCGCATCTCGCACCACTACGACATCGACGAAGCGGTCTATGGCCTCTTCCTGGATGCCGACCGGCAATACTCCTGCGCCTATTTCCCGACAGGCCGCGAGACGCTGGAGGAAGCGCAGCTTGCCAAGAAGCGGCACATCGCGGCCAAGCTGCAGCTGGACCGGCCGGGGCTGGAGGTGCTGGACATCGGCTGCGGCTGGGGCGGCATGGCCCTGACCCTGGCGCGCGAGTACGGCGCCAAGGTCACCGGCATCACGCTTTCCCGCGAGCAGCTGGCCATCGCCCGCGCCCGCGCGCAGGAGGCCGGGCTGGAGAAGCAGGTGCGGTTCGAGTTGGTGGACTACCGCGCCTGGACCCAGCCGATGGACCGCATCGTCTCCGTCGGCATGGTGGAGCATGTGGGCATCAATCACTTCCAGGCCTATTTCGGCATGATCTCGCGCAGCTTGCGTGAGAATGGGGTGGCGCTGGTGCACGGCATCGGCCGCTCCGACGGGCCGGGGGCCACCAACCCTTGGATCAACCGCTACATCTTCCCCGGCGGCTACTCTCCCGCGCTGTCGGAGGTGGTGCCCGCCGTGGAGAAATCCGGCCTTTGGATCACGGACATCGAGATCCTGCGCCTGCACTACGCCAGGACGCTTGCCGAATGGAGCCGCCGTTTCGCCGCGCACCGCGAGGAGATCCGCGCCCGCCACGATGAGCGCTTCTGCCGCATGTTCGAATTCTATCTGGCGGGGTCCGAGGCCGCCTTTCTCCACGGGCTGCACATGAACTGGCAGGTGCAGCTCACCCGGACGGTGGATGCCCTGCCGCTCAGCCGCGACTACATGCTGCGCGAAACGCCGCCGGGTTTCGCCGATCTGCCTCCCGTGGCAAGTTCGGCAGCCTGAACTCAGCGAGGAAGTGCCCGAGATGGCTGGCTTGTTCTGGTACGATGGCGCGTGGTCGAGCGAGGAACCCAAGCTGCTCGGCCCCATGGATCACGCGATGTGGCAGGGCTCCGTGATCTTCGACGGTGCGCGCGGCATCCATGGCTGGGCGCCGGACCTGGACCGGCACTGCGCCCGCGCGGTGCGCTCCGCGCTCGCCATGGGCATGAAGCCGACCAAGACCGCCGAGGAGATCGAGGCCCTGGCGCGGGAGGCCGTGGGCCGCATGGGCCCGGAGGCCGAGGTCTATATCCGGCCGATGTTCTTCATCCGCCGCGCCATCGGCTCCTCCCAGCCCGACCCCGACAGCACGGATTTCCTGCTCGCGGTCTACGACGCGCCGCTGCCGGGCTTCACCGGGTTCTCGGCGATGATGACGCCCTTCCGCCGCCCGACGCCCGACATGGCGCCGACGGGCGCCAAGGCCGCCTGCCTCTACCCGAACAGCCAGCGCGCCGCGGGCTGGGCGCGCAGCCAGGGCGCCGACAATGCGGTGCTCTGCGACGCGGTGGGGAATGTCGCGGAATTCGCGACGTCCAACATCTGGTTCGCCAAGGACGGCGTCGTCGTGACGCCCGCCCCCAACCAGACCTTCCTCAACGGCATCACGCGCCAGCGCATCATGAAGCTGCTGCGTGAGGCGGGCGTGACGGTGGAGGAGCGCAGCGTGGCGCCGGAAGAGCTGGAAAGCGCGGACGAGATCTTCTCGACCGGCAACTTCGCCAAGGTGCAGCCCGTCATCCGCTACAATGGTCGCGACCTGCAGCCGGGGCCCTTCGCCCTGAAGGCGCGCGAGCTCTACTTCGCCTGGATGAAGGCGCAGCCTCGCGTCGCGGCGCCGGCGGCGGTCGCCGCCGAGTAGAATGGAGCGCGCCGTCGGCGAATTGCTGCGCGACTGGCGGCAGCGGCGGCGCATCAGCCAGCTCGACCTCGCGCTCGATGCCGGTGTCTCGGCCCGGCATCTGAGCTTTCTCGAGACCGGCCGCTCGCAGCCGAGCCGCGAGATGCTGGTCCTGCTGGCCGAGCAACTGGACGTGCCGCTGCGCGAGCGCAACACGCTGCTGCTGGCGGCGGGCTATGCGCCGCTCTATCGCGAGCGCGGGCTGGATGACCCGGATTTCGCCGCCATCCGCTCGGGCGTGGAGCGCGTGCTGAAGGCCCACGAGCCCTTTCCGGCGGTCGCGGTGGACCGGCACTGGAACCTGGTGGCCATGAATGCCGGCGTGGCGCCGATGCTCGCGGGCGTGGATGCCTCGCTGCTGGCGCCGCCGGTGAACGTGCTGCGGCTTAGCCTGCACCCCGAAGGGCTCGCGCCGAGCATCGCCAATCTCGGCGAGTGGCGGGAGCACCTGCTGGCGCGCCTCGCGCGGCAAATCGCCGAGAGCGGTGATCCCGTGCTCGCCTCCCTGCGGCAGGAGCTGCAGGCCTATCCGCATGACGGCGCCGAAGCGCCGGAGGATGCGGGACTCTCCCTGGCTGTGCCGCTTCAACTGAAGACTCAGAACGGCGTCCTCAGCTTCATCGGCACCACCATGGTCTTCGGCGCGCCGCGAGACGTCAGCCTCGCCGAACTCGCCATCGAGGCCTTCCTGCCGGCCGACGAGGCGACGGCGGCCGCGCTCAGGGCATGAACTGACTCACGCGATCAGCCGCGCGGTAGCCCTCCTTCGTGCCCTGGATGAGGAAGGCGGTGGAGTTCGAGTTCCTCGTCCGCAGCGGCAGGATCGCCTGGTACGCCTCTGATTCGTACCAGGCCTTGGCGGCCTCCATGTCCGGGAAGCCGATGATGACGATGCGGCCGAGCCATCCGGGCTCCAGCACCTCTGGCTCCGCCCCGTGGACAAGGAAGCGGCCGCCGAAGGGCTCCAGCGTGGCGTCGATCCGCAACAGGTAGTCCGCGATGTCGGGGCCGAGCTGGACGTCCTGAAGCTGGGCGATGGCGTAGGCGGGCATGGTGTCGTCTCCTTCAATGACGCCGTGCTTATGCCGGGGCCGCGCGGGGCTCCGCGATTACCTGCCGAGTAATCGCGCGCGCCTCCCGCCCCGCCCATCCTCCCGCCACGCCCGGAAACGTCCGGGTGCGATGAAGGAGGTTCCCATGAGTGACGCCAGCCAGGTCGCCGAGGACTACATGGCCCTGTGGAATGAGGCGGATTCCGGCCGCCGCCGGGCCATGCTCGCGAAATCCTGGACGGAAGGAGCGAAGCTGGCCGACCCGTTCGCACGCTGCCAGGGCCATGCCGAGATCGACGCGCTGATCGGCGGCGTGCAGTCGCGCTTCCCCGGGATCCGTTTCGCGCTGACCACGCCCGCCGATGGCTTCGGCGAGTTCGTACGCTTCTCCTGGGGCGCAGGCCCCGTGGAAGGCTCGGACGTGCTGATGATGGAGGGCGGGAAGATCGCCTCCGTCATCGGCTTCATCGACAAGATGCCGGGCTAGTCCACTTTCGCGCCGGAAGCGCGGATCAGCGGCGCGAAGGCCGCTTCGTTCGCCACGCGGAAGGCGGCGAGATTCTCGGGCGAGGTCCACCAGGGCGTCGCCCCGTTATCCTCGAAAAGGCGGATCGTCTCCGGCAGTTCCAGCGCGCGCTTCGCCAGTTGCGAGATGCGGTCCACCACGGCCGGCGCCATCCCCGCCGGCCCGATCACCGAGCCCCAGGAGGTGATCTCGAAGCCCGGGATGAATTCCGCCATGGCCGGGATGTCCGGGGCCTGCGGGCTGCGCCGCGCGCCGGTGACGGCCAGGGCGCGTACCTTGCCCTCGCGCGCCTCGGCCAGCGCCTGGGGGATGTTGTCGAAGATCATGTGCACGCGGCCGGCGAGCAGGTCGATATGCGCCGGCGCGCCGCCGCGATAGGGCACGTGCAGCATGTCCACGCCCGCCATCACCTTGAACATCTCGCCCGAGAGATGGACGGTCGTGCCCGAACCGGAGGAGGCGAAGGTGTAGCGCCCCGGATTGGCCTTCAGCAGCGCGATGAGCTCCGGCACCGTACGCGCCGGCACGTCATTATGCACCACCAGCATGTTCGGCAGCTGCCAGAGCCCCGCGATGTAGGTGAAGTCGCGCGTCACGTCGAAGGGCAGGCGGCTGTAGAGCGTCGGCGCGATGGCCAGCGGCGCGACGCTGCCCAGGCCGATGGTCCGCCCATCCGGCGCCGCGCGGGCGATCGCCTCGGTGCCCACATTCCCGGCCGACCCTGCGCGGTTCTCCACCACGAAGGATTGCTGCGTGATCTCGCCCATTTTCTGGCACCAGATGCGCGAGAGGATGTCGGTGCCGCCGCCGGGCGGAAAGATGCCGATGAAGCGCGTGGAGCCCTGCGGCCAAGCGCCCTGTGCGCGAGCGCCGGCGGTCATGCCCAGCGCAGCGCCCATTCCGAGCGCCGCGCGACGGGTCTGCATGCCCATCCTGTACCTCCCTGACACCCGGCTTTTCCGCCGGTTTACCCCGTCATGCGAGGGCATCCGGCGCGCCGGAGTCAAGGAATCCGTGCTCACGCCGCGTAGGCTGTCCTCGCCCCGGGCAGCAGCTCATAGGCCGGCTTGTAGCCGGGCATAGCGCGGAAACGGCCGATCCAGGCCTCGATGCGGGGATAGGCCGACATGTCGAGCGGCCATTCCTCGCGCGGGTAATGGAGGTAGCCCTGCAGGGAGATGTCGGCGATGCAGGGCTCGGCGCCCAGCAGGAAGTCGCGGCCTTCCAGCTGCGCCTCCACCACGCGGAAGGCGTTTTCCACCCGCGTGCGGAAGAAGGCGACCACGGCCGGGTCGGGGTCCTTCACCCAGCCCAGCAGGAAGCGCCATGTGGCGAGGTAGCTGGTGAACTTGTGGTTGTCGAAGAGGATCCAGCGCAGCTCCTCCTCCCGGTCCGCGCCCTGGAAACGGCCGAGCTTCTGGGAGAGGTAGGTCAGGATGACGCCGGACTGCGTGCGGCTGCGGCCGTCGCTCTCCAGCACCGGGACCTCACCCATCACGCTGACGCGTTTCTTCCATTCCGGCGTTCGGGTCTCGCCACCGCCGCGGAAATAGTCCACCCAGATGCCCTCCCAATCCGCTCCGGAAAGGGCAAGCATCAGCGCGACCTTGTAGCAGCCGCCGGACTCGGGAAAGCAGTGCAGCCGAAACTCCGCCACCGGGAACCTCCTTCTGAACAGGGTGTCATGCTGCCCGAGGATCTGCGGGCCCGCATTCTGTTTCAGGACAATGAGGTGCTCATCCTGAACAAGCCTGCCGGGCTCGCCGTGCATCCCGGACCGCGCGGCGGCCCCAGCCTGTCCGACTGGCTGCCGGCCCTGCAGCAGGGGAAGCGGCACCTGCCGCAGCCGGCGCACAGGCTCGACATGGACACGGCGGGATGCCTGGCGTTCGGCCGCACCAAACCGGCGATCGTGGCCTTGAACCGGCTCTTCGCCGAGGGCCGTACCCAGAAGACCTACTGGGCGGTGCTGACCGCGCCGCCCCCTTCCGACGAGGGCGTCTGCGAGGCCCCTCTGCTCAAGCGCAGCTCGAAGGAAGCCGGCTGGCGGATGTTCGTGGACCCCACCGGCCTTCCGTCCCGCACGGAATGGCGCGTCATGGGCAGGGACGGCGCGCTCACGGCCGTCGAGCTCACGCCGCGTACCGGGCGCACGCATCAGCTCCGGCTGCACATGTCGCATCTGGGCTGCCCGATCCTGGGCGACGGCTTCTATGGCGGCGGCGAGGGGAGGCTCCACCTCCTGGCCCGAACGCTGGTCCTGCCGCTGGACCCGCCGCGCGCCGCCACCGCGCCCATCCCGCCCCATATGCAGGAGGCCCTCGCACGATGCGGCGTCTCCTGATCCTGCTCGCCCTGGCGCCCATGCTCATGGGCCAAGGCATCCCCCGGTCGAATTGCGGGTTCAGCGAGGGCTGGGACCTGCTCCGCTCCGCCGAGCGCGAGGCAGCCAAGCCCGTCGCCGGCATCACCGAGGGCCGGGAGCGTGGGGAAGCGGTCCTCGCCGCCCTCCGGCGCGCGGCCGGACAATTCCTGCGCTGCGGCTGCCCCCGCCTTGCCGAGATGACGCAGGAGGCGGCGGTCGCCGTCGCCAGCGCACCCTCCGAGGCGAGCGTCGCCCGGCTGACCACGGTGCTCGGCAATACCCGCTTCCGCATCCAGCTTGCGCGGGAGTTCTTCGAGGCGCAGTCGTGCAGGTAGTATTATCCATGCCAGGCGATTAGATCATCGGATGAACCCCGCGCCTTCCCTCACCACCGCCCGCGATGCGCTGCGATCGGCGACCATGCCGCTGCACCGCGCGGTGGAGGACGGGTTCGCCGACCTCGACCTCACCAAGCCCGCGGACTACGCGGAGTTCCTGCGCGTCCACGCCATGGTCATCCCGCCGCTGGAGGCCGCACTGGAGCGCATTGGAATCGCCGGGATCCTTCCCGATTGGCCCCGGCGGCGCCGGGCCTCCGCCCTGGCCGAAGACCTTCGCGCGCTGGGTGCCCAGGTGCCCGAGGCGGAGTCCGTCCGCATCGCGCCGGGTGCCGAGGCTCTCGGCGTGGCCTATGTGCTGGAGGGTTCGCGCCTCGGCGCGGCCATGCTCCTCAAAACGCTCCCGGAGAGCCTGCCGCGCGCCTTCCTGGGACACGGACGCGGCGAAAAGCTGTTCCAGAGCTTCGTTCCCATTCTGGATACCCTGGAAGGAAAGGAGCGGGAGGCGGCAACCCGCGGTGCTTCGCAAGCGTTCGAAATGTTCTTGAGCCATCAGAGCGCATGAACTTCACGCCTCGCGAAAAGGTCGACCTGACCAACTGTGACCGGGAGCCTATCCATCGCCCGGGCCAGATTCAGGATTTCGGCATCCTTATCGTCATCGACCAGGAAGGGATCGTCCGGCAGGCCTCGGCGAACCTCCCCACCTACCTCGGCGTCGAGCTGTTGGATGTGGTGGGCTTCCCGCTTGCCCAGCTTCTGACGCCCGAGGCACGCGGCGTCATCCTGCCGCGCATGGCGGCGCCCATGGAAAATGGGGAACGCTTCTTCGACGTGCCCCTGCGCGAGGGCCAGGGCATGTTCGACGTGGCGCTGCACATGTCGGGCGCATGGCGGATCCTCGAGGCGGAGCGTAGCGCGGGTGGCCAGGTCGAGGTCACGGAGGACCTTCGCCTGCTGATGGCGAATTTCGACCAGGCCGCCGGATTCCAGGTTTTCTGCCGCCTCGCGACCGAGCGCCTGCAATCCATCCTCGGCTACGACCGGATCATGGTCTATCGCTTCGACGAGGATGCGTCCGGCGAGGTCATCGCGGAATCCGCGCGGCCGGCGATCGGCAGCTTCCTGGGCCAGCGCTATCCGGAGGCCGACATCCCTCGCCAGGCGCGCATGCTCTATCTGCGGAACTGGCTGCGCAGCATCGCCGATGTGAATGCCGCGCCCGTGCCCATCATGGCGCAGACCGGCGAGGAGCCGTCGATCGGGCTCGACATGTCGCTCAGCACGCTGCGCGCCGTCTCGCCGATTCATCTGGAATATCTGCGAAACATGGGCGTGAGCGCGTCGCTCTCGATCTCCATCATCGTGCAAGGGCGGCTCTGGGGACTGTTCGCCTGCCACCACTATTCGCCGCGCCTTGTCGATTTCAGGCGCCGCACGGCGGCCGAGCTCTTCGGCCAGATGTTTTCCCTCCTCCTCGACAGCCGCGAACGGCGCGAGGAGGCGGAGCACGAGGCCAGCGCCCGCATCGTGCAGGACGCCATCATGACCCGCGTGGCACGCAGCGAAGACGCTGCCGTCGGTGTGCGCGAAGCCCTGCCGCAGATCGCCGAGACCATCGCCAGCGACGGGATTGCCCTCGTCATCGGCGGCGAGGTGACATTGCATGGCGAGACCCCGGCGCGCGAGGAGTTCGACGGCCTCCTGGAATTCCTCCGCTCCGAACCCCGCGGCGACGTGCTCGCGGAAGAGAGCATCGCGCGGCTCTATCCGGATGCGAGCTCCTGGTCCGACCGCGCGACCGGCATGATGATGCTTCCGCTCTCGACCGTGCCGCGCGACTACCTGATTTTCTTCCGCAAGGAATACGCGCGCACGGTGGTGTGGGGCGGTGAGCCGATGAAGCTCGTCACCATCGGCCCGCATGGTCCGCGTCTGACGCCTCGCGCGAGCTTCGAAGCCTGGCAGGAAGTCGTGCGCGGACGCTCGGCGCCCTGGACGGCGCTCGACCGCCGCATTGCCGAGGGGCTGAAGATCGGGCTGCTCGACGTCATCTTGCGACTGACGCATCTGGCTGAGGAACAGCAGCGCCTTGCTTCCGAGCGGCAGAAGCTGCTGATCGCGGAACTGAACCACCGCGTCCGCAATATCCTCGCGCTCATCGCGGGCTTGGTGAAGCAAGCCAATCCCGCGGAATCGACGACCGAGGAATTCGCTCGTCAGTTGGAGGGCCGTATCAATGCCCTTGCCCGCGCGCATGACCAGATCACGCGGGACAATTGGGGCCCTGCACCGCTTCGCGGCCTGCTGCGTGCCGAGACCGCGGCCTTCGAGACGCGAGAGGGCGAACGCATCCAACTGGACGGGCCGGATACGCTCCTCTCGCCGCTGGCTTTCTCGACACTGGCGCTGGTGGTGCACGAGCTGGCGACGAACTCGGCGAAGCATGGCGCGCTCGGCTCCGAGGGCGGGCGCGTCTCCATCAGCTGGAAGCTGGAGCGGGGCGGCCTCAGCCTCGAGTGGCGGGAAATCGGCGGGCCGCCTGTGCGCGAGCCCACGCGCCGCGGCTTCGGCAGCAGCTTCGTGGAGCGTGCCATTCCCTTCGATCTGCATGGCGAAGCGCGTGTCGTTTTCGCGCCGAGCGGCCTGCAGGCGCACTTCGTGATTCCGGCCGCTCATCTGGGCGCCGTGGCTGCGGAGCCGGCGGCGGCGGAGCCCGCGGCGGTTCCCGGGCGGGCGTCGGGGCTGCCGCGCAGCGCGCTGGTGGTCGAGGACAACATGATCATCGCCATGGACGCGCAGGCCATGCTTCGGAAGATCGGCGTGCCCGACGTCGTCATCGCCAGCCGCGTGCGCGAAGCGCTGGACCACCTGGACGCTCATCCCCCGGATTTCGTCCTGCTCGACCTCAATCTCGGACGTGAGACGAGCCTGCCCATCGCGGAGGAGCTCGACCGGCGCGGCATCTTCTTCGCCTTCGCGACAGGCTATGGCGAGGGCAGCAAGATGCTCGGCCGCTTCGCCGAACACCCGGTAATCCGCAAGCCCTACGCGCGCGAGGCCTTGCAGAAGCTTCTGATCACCTGACGCGCAGCTGGGTGCCAGCCGCGGAACCGGCTGCGTCCAGCACGGTGATACGATAGAAGCCCGGCCCCGGCGGTACCCAGCCCGTTTCTCGGCGCGCCGGATCGGTGGCGAGCGGCACGCCGTCCACGAGGAACGTCAGAGGCCGTTGGCCACCGCTGGCGCGGAGGATGACCCGGCCAGCCTCGGGCAAGGTGGAACGCGGCGGCGGGAAAAGCAGCCGCAGCGCGTCGGTCGGCGGGCCGGAACCGGTCGCGAGTGTCCGCTGCGGGGCGGCTGGCCGCGGTGCCGGGGGCAGGCGTTCGAAAAGCTGAGCCAGAACCGGCAAGGCGAGCTGCGCGCCTGTGGCTCCCGGCATGGGCGTCCCGTCCGGGCGCCCGAGCCAGACGCCCGCCACATGGCGCTGGTCCATGCCCAAGGCCCATGCGTCGCGGCCGCCCCAGCTCGTCCCCGTTTTCCAGGCGATACCTTCGGGCCCGCCACCCGGAAAGCGCTGCACGAGGATCGAGGTGGCGAGCCTGGCGGCACGCGGCTCCACCACCGCCTGTCCCGCGCCGGCGGCGCGGCCGCCATTCCCCAGCATGGCGTAGAGCCCCACCATCTCGCGCAACGTGACGCCGACGCCACCCAGCGCCAACGGCAGGGCCGGTTCCGCACCCGGCGGCAGCCGCGGCACCACGCCGCCGGCCTTCATCGCACTGGAGAGCCGCAGCGGCCCCAGCCCGTTGAGCAGCGCCACGGCCGGCTGGTTCAAGCTGAGGCGCAGCGCGTCGGCTATGCGGAGGCGGCCCTGGAACTCGCGGTCGAAGTTCTCGGGCGCGTAGTCGCCGAAGCGGCGCGGCACGTCTTCCAGCACCGTATCCGGCGTGACGATGCCCGCCTCGAAGGCCAGCGCGTAGATGAGCGGTTTCAACGTCGAGCCGGGCGATCGAATGGCCCGCGTGAGATCGAGCGCGCCCGCGCGCGACGGGTTCATCCAGTCCCCGCCCACGATCGCCCGCGTCTCGCGCGAGGAGAGGTCCATCACCATCAGCGCGAGGGAGACGCGCTCCGGCAGGCGGCGCAACGTCTCCCGCGCCAGGGATTCCACCCCGCGCTGAAGGTCGAGGTCGATGGTGGTCGGCCCCTCGCGGCGCTCCCGCGCGAAATGCGGCGCGAGGCGCGGCATGGGCCGGCGGCGCGCGGGAACCTCGCCCGCCAGGGCGATCTCGGCTCCGGTGGCGATATCGGGCGCACGGCGCAGCAGCACGGCGTCGCGCGCGCGACGAGCGGCATCGGGATGCCGGTCGGGCCGGAGCGCCTCGGGCCTGCGCGCGAGCGCGACCAGCAGGGCGCTCTCGCTCGTATCGAGCGCGGAGGGTGGCCGGCCGAACCAGGCGAAGGATCCGGCGCGCAGCCCTTCGAGGTTGCCGCCCTGCGGCGCCAGGGTCAGCCAGATCTCCTGAACGCCGCGCTTGCCATAGCGCCACTCGAGCTGAAGCGCGCGGGCGATCTCGATGAGCTTGCTGCGGAGGGTGCGCGGTCGCGGCTCGAGCAACCGCGCCGCCTGCATGGATAGCGTCGAGCCGCCGGAGACGACGCGGCCCGCACGGATCCACTGGAACGCCGCGCGCGTGAGCGCGAGCGGATCCACGCCCGGGTGCCAGTCGAAGCGCGCATCCTCGGCGGCAATGAGCAGGGAAAGAAGATGCGGCGGGACATCCTCGGGCCGCGTCCGCAGGCGCCACACGCCGCCCGGAGCGGGCAGAACGGAGAGCAGCCGCCCGTCGCGCGCCGTCACCTCGCGGGCCAGGTTCTCGAAGCGGGCCATCGGCGGCGGCAGGGCACGGTCGAGTGCCCAGGCGCCGCCAAGCAGCGCGAGCATCGCCGCCAACAGAAATGCCGCCCGTTTCATCGGGCGGCATTCTGAACCTAAAGCGGGGAACTTGTCCCGCGAAGTCGGACGGTTAGCCGCGCGGAGCAGCCGGGTTGCCGGCGGTCATGGTCGAGGCAGGAGCGCTGGGCACCCAGACGATCTCATGGCTGCTCTCGGGGCCGACCAGGATCGGCTGCAGGCCCGGGGCCGCATGCTGCACGCCCTGCGTATCCGCGTGGCGGGCGACGGGCTTGCCCTGCTCCTCGGTGATCACGGCGACGGCGCCGCCGCCGACCACGTTGTTCATGGAGCCCGGAGCGTACTCGACGGTCGAGTTGTCCGCGCCGCCGATCAGGCGGGGGTAGGACTGGGCCGACGCCGCGCCGGCGGCAAGGCCGGTGGCGAGAAGGGCGGCGGCAAGGGAGAGACTGGCGTTCATTTATTTGACCTTTCTGAAACCGGCGGGGGCGTGCGCCCCGTTCGATGACGGTGAGATGACCCTTTCCGCCTCTCTTCGGCAGTCGCGAATGTTGTACATCCCCCATGCACTCCTGTATGGCTCTCCCCGCGCATAGTTCCAGGATGCATGGCCGTCATGGCTGACCTCGCCCATTCGCTAGACTGGTCCTTGCTCCGTGCCTTCGTCGCCGTGATCCGGCACGGAAGCCTTTCCGCCGCGGCCCGCGCCCTGCGCCTGACCCAGCCCACGCTGGGGCGGCAGGTTCGCGCGCTGGAGGAGCAGTTGGGCGAGGCCTTGTTCGACCGTTTGCCGAGCGGCCTGCGCCCCAACGCGCGCGCCATGGCCCTGCTGGCCCAGGCCGAGGCCATGGACCAGGCGGCGGCCGAGCTCTCGACGGCGCTGGCCGGCAATCCGGATGCCCCTTCGGGCACCGTGCGGCTCTCCTCCAGCGAGATCATTGGCACGCGGGTGCTGGTGCCCATCCTCGGGGATCTCGCCATCAGCCATCCCGAGATCGAGATCGAGCTCTCCATCTCCAACACCTACGAGAACCTGTTGCGGCGCGACGCCGACATCGCTGTGCGCCTCGACCGGCCGGCGCAGGAGGAGGTGATCGCCCAGCGGGTGGGCGAGCTCGAGGTCGGCATGTTCGCGTCGCGCGCCTATCTCAAGCGGCGCGGCATGCCATCGAGCCTGACGGATCTCGGCCAGCACCGGATGATCGGGCCCGACCAGGACCAGCGCGCCATGAGCATCATCATGGAACGGCGCGGGCTACCGCTCTCGCGAGGCCTCTTCACCTTCCGCAGCGACAGCCGCCTGGCGCAGGAAGCCGCTGTGCGCGCCGGGATCGGCATCGGCCCGATCCGCACCTTCGAGGTCGAGGACGATCCCGAGATGGTGCGCGTCCTGCCGCAGGGCTTCGTGGAGCGCCTGCCCATCTGGGTGACGGCGCATCCCGACATGCGCCACGCCCGCCGCCTGCGCGTGGTCTATGACGCGGTGGTCGCGGGCTTTCGCGCGCGCTTCAAATAGAAAAGGGGGCCGAAGCCCCCTTTCCGGCTGGCGAGTTGCCGCCGCGGCTCAGCCGCGCGCGACCTTCACCGCCTGCGTGGCGGCGGCGACCATGAGGCCGACCTCGTTCGCGATGGTGACGAGCTTGAAGCCCTTCTTGATCATCTTGTTCGCGTATTCGGCCGTGCCGTTGTGCAGGCCCGCCGCGATGCCGCGCTTGGCGGTCTCGGCCAGCAGCATGTCGTAGATCGCGAGAATCTCGGGATCCTCCACGTCGAGCTTCGGCTCCTTCCCGTACGAGAAGCAAAGGTCCGACGGGCCGATATAGATGCCGTCGATGCCCGGCACGTCCAGGATCGACTGGATGTTCTCGATCGCCGTCTTCGTCTCGATCATGGGGATGACGAGGATCTCGTCATTCGCCGTCTTCTGATAGCCGCCCGAGGAGCCATAGGCGCCGGCGCGGATCGGGCCGTTCGAGCGCGTGCCCATCGGCGGATACTTGCTGTACTGCACCAGGGCGCGGGCCTCCTCGGCCGTATTCACCATGGGGCAGATGACGCCGTAGGCGCCGGCGTCGAGCACCTTGCCCACGATGCCGGGCTCGTTCCACGGCACGCGCACCATCGGCGTGGCGCCGGAGGGCTGGATGCCCTGGAAACAGGAGACGCAGGAGAGGTAGTCCTGCACGCCATGCTGCATGTCGACCGTGACGCTGTCCCAGCCGGCCTTGCTGTACATCTCCGCGGAGAACGCGTTGGGGATGGCGAGCCATCCGTTCACGACGGCCTTGCCGGCCTTCCAAGCTTCCTTGACCTTATTCGCCACCGCTTTTCCTCCTGCGCGTATGCGTGGGAACGCTAGGAGCGGGCCGGTTGCGCGTCAACGCGCCCCGGGGAATTTCGGAACCTTAGCCCGGCTTAGCGGTGCCTCGCTTTAAGCGCCACGGCGCGCGTGTTACGCCTGGGGGGCAAAGGACCAGCCATGAACACCATCGCCCCCCTGCCCGCCGCCGCCGTCATCGCCGCCGCGCGCGAGCTCCTCGGCGACCGCCTCACGACCAACGACGCCATCCGCCAGCAGCATGGCCGCGGCGAGGACACTTCGACGCCGACGCTGCCCGATGCTGTCGCCTTCGTGGAGACGACGGAAGAGGTGAGCGAGCTGCTCAAGCTCTGCCACCATCACGGCGTGGCGGTGACGCCCTTCGGCGCCGGCACGTCGCTGGAAGGCCATGTGAACCCCGTGCGCGCCGGCATCTCGCTCGACCTCAGCCGCATGACCAAGGTGCTGGAGGTGAACGCCGAGGACATGGACTGCCTCATCGAGCCCGGCGTCACGCGTCAGCAGCTCAACGAATACCTGCGCGACCAGGGCCTTTTCTTTCCGGTCGATCCCGGCAGCCACTGCACCATCGGCGGCATGTGCGCGACGCGCGCCTCCGGCACGAACGCCGTGCGCTACGGCACCATCCGCGAGAACGTGCTGGGGCTGGAGGTCGTGCTTTCCGACGGGCGAGTGATCCAGACGGGCGGGCGCACCCGCAAGGCGGCCAATGGCTACGACCTCACGCGGCTGTTCATCGGCAGCGAGGGAACGCTCGGCGTCATCACGAAGATCCGCCTGCGCCTGCACGGCATTCCGGAGGCCATGACCGCCGCCGTCTGCCAGTTCCCCACGCTGGATGCCGCGGTGAACAGCGTCATCACCACCATGCAGGCGGGCGTGCCCGTGGCGCGGATCGAGCTGCTGGACGAGGTGCAGATGGAAGCCTGCATCCGCTACTCGAAGCTGGAAGGCTACAAGCCCGTCCCCACCCTCTTCCTGGAGTTCCACGGCACCGAGGCCGGCGTCGTCGAGCAGGCGGAGCTGGTGGAGGCCATCACTTCCGACCATGGGGGCGAGGGCTTCGCCTGGGCGCGCGACGCCGAGGCGCGCAACAAGCTGTGGAAGGCGCGGCACGATGCCTATTGGGCCTGCATCGCGCTGCAGGCGGATTCACGCGGCATCGCGACCGATGTCTGCGTGCCCATCTCCCGCCTCGCCGAGGCGCTGCTCGGCGCCAAGCGCGACATCGAGGAATCCGGCCTGCTCGCGCCCATCGTGGGCCATGTCGGCGACGGCAATTTCCACACGGTCATCCTGGTGAAGAACGACGATCCCAAGGCGATGGAACGCGCCTGGGAGCTCGACAAGAAGATCGTGAAGCGCGCGCTCGACCTCGGCGGCACCTGTTCGGGCGAGCACGGCATCGGGCTGGGCAAGCGGGAGTTCCTGGAAGCCGAGCACGGCGCGGAGGCCATGGCCGTGATGCGCGGATTGAAGGTTGCGATGGACCCGAAAGGCATCCTCAATCCCGGAAAGATCTTTCGAAACTAGCTTCGCTCTTCCAGTCGCACGGCACGCAAAAGAATGAATCCGGTCGCATGGCCGCTGCTCGCGCTCACGCTCGGGCACATGTTCTCGAACGCCATCCGCACGCTGCCCGCCGTGGCCAGCGACGTGCTGGCACGCGACCTCGCGATCACGCCCGAGGCGCTGGCGGGCATCACGGGCGCCTTTCCCGCCGCCTTCGCCGCCGCGATGATCCCGGTGGGCGTGGCGCTAGATCGATGGGGGGTGAAGCCCGTCTCGCTCGCGCTGCTGGCCATTGCCGCCGTGGGCACGGTGATCGCGGCGCTGGCGCCATCGGCTTCCACCATGCTGCTCGCGCAATGCGTCCTCGGCGTGGGCTGCTCGGGCATGATGATGTGTCCGATGACCTATGCCGCCCGCGCCGTCCCGCAGGAGCGTTTCAGCGTCTGGGCGGGGCTGATCCAGGGGGTGGGCAATTCGGGGATGATCCTCTCGGCCTCGCCGCTCGCCTGGCTGGTGGAGGCGCATGGCTGGCGCGCCGCCTTCCTCGCCTGCCTCGCAATCCTGGCCATCGCTCTGGTGGCCGTGCCGCTCACGGTGCGGAAGGACCGGCAACAAGCTGGTCCGGCGCGGTCGATCTGGCAGGACGCCAAGGAAGTCATGGCCATCGCGCTCTCGCCCCGCTTGCGGGGGTTGATGGCGCTGGCCTTCTGCTCCTTCGGCGCCGTGCTGGGCGTGCGTGGCCTCTGGGGCGGCCCCTGGCTCATGGAGGTCAAGGGAATGGGCCGCGTGGCGGCGGGCAACCTGCTGCTGGGCGTCACCTTCGCGCTGGTGATAGGGCCGGCCTTCGCGGGCTGGGTCGTGAGCCGCGTCGGGCATCTGCGCCTGCTGCTGGTAGGCGGGCATCTGGTCGCGGCGGGGCTGATCGTAGCCTTCGTCGCCGGCGGGCCGCTCGGCTTCCCGGCCTGGCTGGACGGCGTGATCCTGACGGCATTCGGCCTCAGCATCGCCTTCCAGATCCTGTGCTTCGCGCTGTTGCGCAACCTGGTGAAACCGGAGGAAGCGGGGCGCGCGCTCTCGGCGCAGAACATTTTCTTCTTCGGAGGCGCCGCCGTGCTGCAAGGCGTGAGCGGTATTTCCGCGACCCTCGGAGGGGTAGCGGCGGCGCTGCTCACCTTCGCCGCCGCGCTTGTCATCGCCAGCGCGCTCTTCCTGCGCTGGCAGCGTGCCTGAGCTCCAGAGGGAGCTCAGGCGCCGCCTATCAGAAGGCCGCGCAGATCACGCTGACCGCGTGCGGCACGCCGTTATTCAGGTCATAGGGGCTGAGCGCGCCGTGGCCCGAGGGATTGGTGAAGTTCTGCTTGCCGAGCAGCACCGTCACCTGCTGGTAGGGCTGCAGGCTAGGACCAGCCGGCGGCGGAGGTGAGCCGCTGATGCGGTCATGCGCCGGGGTGTAGCTGAACGTCACCGAATACAGCGGGATGACCCGGTTCGTGCGGTTCTGGAACTGCGCATAGTACAGGACGGTCGAGTTGCGGCCGTTGCTCTGCACATTGTTGTAGAAGGCGTTGGCCGACACCGAGCCGTTGCAATAGGTCGCGATCTGCGCCTGCGCGCCGCCCGCCGCCAGAGCCATGGGAACGGCCAGAGCCGCCGCCAGGACCGGGATCTTCAGGAACTTCGTCATGATCAGGCTCTCCTTTCCTTGGTCAGGTCCGGAGGGCCCGGCCTGATGAAGCGAGACTAGAAGGGGTCGGCTTATCGCCACCAATACATGGAAGCGGTCCCGCGGATCGGTTTCGCCTATCGGTTCCCGTCATGGCCTCGGAATGGAGGTTGGCGTGGGCGGAGCGCAAAAGATAGCTTTGAAAAACATGAATTTTATGGAGATTGGCGTAAAAGCGTCCTCAACCTTCCGGCGAAATCCGGGTCGAGCGCCCTGGGTTCCCGCCAGGGTTGTACTATGCGCCCCAAGTATTCACGCGGCGTCGTGCAGGATAATGCCCAAAGTCTCCCGCCTTCCGCTGCGCACGCGGCTCACGCCATGGCGCAGGTTCACACGGTAGGTTCCGCGGCTTCCCTGCACGGGCCGGTTGCGGACCGCGAAGATCACGCCCTCGCCCTGGGCCAGCGGAATCACCGCCGGGCGCGACTGCATGCGCGGCCGCTGCTCCGTCATGACGAACTCGCCCCCCGTGAAGTCACGCCCGGGCGCCGAGAGCAGGAAGGCGATCTGCAGCGGGAAAACATGCGCGCCGTAGAGATCCTGGTGCAGGCAATTGTAGTCGCCCGGCCCGTATCGCAGCAGCAGGGGCGTCGGCCGGGACTGCCCGGCCGCGTGACAGCGCGCGAGGAACTCGGCGTGCTCCGCCGGGAAGCGCGCGGCCTCGCCCATGCGCTCGTGCCAACGGTTCGCGAGCGGCGCGAGCCGCGCGTAGAAGGCGCCCCGCAGGGCGTCGATCTCCGGCGGCAACGGCGCGGCGAAATACTGGTACTCGCCGCTGCCGTAGCCGTGCCGCGCCATGACGACGCGGCTGCGGAACCGGCCTTCATCCTCGTACATCGCCGCCAGCCGCGCGCATTCCTCCGGCGTCAGCAGCGGGCCGGTGGTGGCGGCCCCCTCGGCATCGAGACGCTCCTCGAGCGCCTCCCAGCCTAGGGCCGCGATACGCTGGGCGATCACGCCGCGCCCTCGCGCCGCAGCAGCGCGCGCTTGCGCTCTATGCCCCAGCGATAACCCGCCATCGTGCCGTCCTTGCCGATGACTCGGTGGCACGGAATCGCGACCGCGATCTCGTTGCGCGCGCAGGCCGAAGCGACAGCGCGGACCGCGTTGGGTTGGCCGATGCGGTCCGCCAGCTCGGAGTAGGTGAGGGTGGTGCCGGCGGGAATCTCCCGCAGCGCCTTCCAGACACGCTGCTGAAAGGCCGTGCCGCGCACGTCCAGCGGCAGCGCGGCGGATTCCGACGGGCGCTCCACCAGCGCCACGGCACGCTGCAGCAGCGCCTCGAACCCGGCATCTCCCGCGATGAGCCGCGCCTTCGGAAAGCGCGTGCGCAAGGCGGCCTCGTCCTCGTGGAACGCGATGGTGCAGATGCCCTTCCGGGTTGCCGCCACCAGCAACGGCCCCAGCGATGTCGCCGCCACCGCGAAGCGGATCTCCGCGTCGCGCCCGCCATCCTTCCAGTCCGTGGGACGCATGCCGAGCAGCGCGCCGGCCTGCTCGTAGAACCGGCCGTTGGAACCGAAGCCCGCGCCGTGGAAGGCCTCCGTGACACTAGCCTCGCTCTCCAGCCCTTCCTTCAGCCGCTCGGCCCGGCGGGCAGCCGCATAGTCGCGCGGCGTCACGCCCGTCGCCTCGCGGAAGACGCGGTGGAAATGGAAGCGGCTGAGACCGACGGCCTTCGCCAGGACATCGAGGCTCGGCGCTTCCTCGGCCGCATCGATGATGCGGCAGGCCTCGGCGACGGCGGCCGCATGGCGCTCCGCCTGGCCAGGCCCATTGGGGCGGCAGCGCTTGCAGGCACGGTAGCCCGCGCGCTCCGCCGCCGGGCCATCGGCGTGGAAGGAGACATTCTCCCGCCGCGCCGGCCGCGCCGCGCATGACGGGCGGCAATACACGCCGGTCGTCAGCACCGAGAAGACGAAGTGACCGTCCGCGGCCGCGTCGCGCGCCCGCACGGCGGCCCAGCGCTGCTCCTCGGTCTCGTAGGGCGTCTCTGTGTCGAGAGGCATGATGGCGTTCCTTCAGCCGGCGGCGGAGGTGCCGCGTCGGGGCCTGAGATGCGCCCCGGCGCCGCGCGCTTCGCTCCGCCGCTTGCTGCCGAATTGGAAATGGGGCTGCGGAGGCCCGCGGTCCAGCACATTCGAATTCAACCGCAAGCGGCGGAGCGCCGGGCCGGCGCGGCGCGGACCAACTGCGCGCCGAACCCTTGCGGAGATCGCGCCATGCGAAGCCCCTTCCACTCCCTGCTCGGCGGCGCCGCCGGCATCCATGCGGCGGATCAGCTGGCCATGGCCGCGCTGCCGCTCAACACAGTCCTGTTACTGGGCGCGGGCCCCGGGATGGTGGGGATGCTGCTGGCCGCGCAGGCGGGGGCCTGGCTCCTCGGCTCCCTGCCCGCCGGCCTGGTGGTGGATGGGATGACGCGGCGCGGCGCGCTGCTGCTGGCGGCCGCGCTGTCCATCGCCGGCTGCGGCATCGCGACGCTGGCGACGGAGCCCGGCCTGCTCGGCCTCGGCACCTTCATCGGCTCGCTTGGCACCGTGCTCTTCGTCCTGGCCGCCGGGTCGGCCGTGCCGGACCTGGTGGCGCGCGATGGCCTGGCCCGGGCCAATGCGCAGTTGGAGCTCTGCCGCGCATCCGTCACGCTGCTCGCCGCCCCAACTGTCGGCGCTCTGGCCTCGCTCGGCTGGCTGCGCGCGGCCTATGGCGCCGCGATGCTGTCGGGGCTGCTGGCGCTGGCGGCCATCTCGTTGCTGCCGCGCACCGCCGCGCCCGCCCGCTCCACGCGGCCGGATCTGCTGGAAGGCGCGGGCTTCGTCTGGCGGCAGGAGCTGCTGCGCGCCATCGGCTTCTGCGCGGTCTTCTGGAACACGGGCTTCTTCGCGCTGACGGCGGGCTTCGTCCCCTTTGCGCTCGACCGGCTCGCACTCGACCCCGCGCGGATCGGGATTGCCCAGGGCGGCTATGGCGCGGGGCTGCTAGCCGGCGCGGCGGCGGCACCCTGGTTCATGCGGCGCTGCGGCCTCAATGCCGTTCTGCTGGCGGGGCCGGGCCTTTCAGCCCTGGCGCCGTTGCTCCTGCTCGCGGCGCCGGCGGGTGGCACGGCAACGCCCCTGCTCGCGCAGTTCCTCGTCGGCTTCGGCCCCATGATGTGGTTCGTGTGCCAGGTCAGCATCCGGCAGTCCGTCACCCCGCGCGAGATGCTGGGCCGCGTCGGCGCCAGCCTTCAGGTCGCCATATACGGCGTGCGGCCGCTCGGCGCGCTGGCCGGCGGCTGGCTCGCGAGCCGCGACCCAGCCTGGGCCATGGTACTGGCCGCGGCGCTCTTCATCGCCTCGACCCTCGTCGTGCCGTTATCGGCGTTGATCCGGCTGCGCAGGCTGCCTTCGCCTGCCTGATCAGTTCAGCCGGTTCCGCAGCGACTCCAGCAGCTCCCGCGTCTGGATCGCCGCCTCGCCGCGCGGCTCCAGCTCCAGCGACTTCTCGAGGCTCTGCAGCGCCGCGCCGATGCGTTCCAGATGATGCTCGATCATGCCCGCCTCCCGCCAAAGCGTGGCGTGGCGCGGCGCCAGGCGAAGCATGTCTCGCGTGCAGACGAGCGCGCCTTCGAAATCCCGGGCGGAGAGGCGGCGCAGCTTGATGTTGTTCTGCAGGCGCAGCAGCACGTCGCGCTTCGACATGGGCGCCAGCGCCGCCGGCGGCAGCAAGGGCTGGTCACCCTGGCCGCGCCTCGCGATCTCGCGCAGCTGGTGCGGCTGCAACTGGCGGCCCTCATCGAAGGCATCGAGGATGATCTGCCCGCGCGCATGCTCGAGTGCGAGCAGGAAGTGCCCGGGCGTGTTCACCCCGTGCGCCGCCCAGCCCACGGCTTCCGACGCATGCAGCCAGAGGATGCCCAGCGCGACAGGCAGGCCGCGCCGCCGCTCGATCACCCGGATAAGGTTGGCGTTCGCCATGTCCTCGTATGTTTCGGAATCGCCGTGAAATCCCCATTCCCCGTGCAGCAGCCGTGCCAGGACGCGGCGCCGGGGCTCCGGCTGGCCGCCATCCGCGTCGCGATCGGCGGCAGCGAGTTCCACCGCCCGCCGCGCGATCGCCGAGAGTTCCGCCGCGGCGGCGCGCCAATCGGCATCCGGCGCATCGATCCGCGCGAACTGCAGCGCAACCGCGGCGATATCGAGCTCGGAATCATCGAGCTGACCCGCCGCTTCGAGCGCGGCACGCGCTTCTTGCTGGGAGGTAGCCGGCATGCTCAGGCCGGCGGGACCATGCGCCCGAGGCGCCTGCCGCCGAACAGGTGCACGTGGAAGTGGGGAACCTCCTGCCCGCCATTGCCGCCCATGTTGCTGAGCAGGCGATAGCCCTCCGCATCCAGGCCGAGCGACTTCGCGACATGGCCGACCGCGCGCCAGAATCCAGCGATCTCGGCATCGCTCGCCTTCTCGTGGAAATCCGCGGCGCTCACGTAGGCGCCCTTCGGAATCACCAGCGCGTGGATGGGCGTCAGCGGATTGATGTCGTGGAAGGCGAGGGCGAATTCGTCCTCATGAATGCGCTTGCAGGGAATCTCGCCGCGCAGGATGCGCGCGAAGATGTTCTGCGGGTCGTAAGGCGGCAAGCCGGTGACGGACATGAAGCGAATCCCGATCGAATCGGCGCGCAGAATGCCCACCGATGCCTCTCCTGCAAAGCGCTCAACCGAACCAGGAGATGGAGGCGCCGTGAGGATCGGTCCAGGCCACCGGCCGGCCATTGACCGAAAGCAGGAAATGCCCTGGCGGAGCAGGCGACGGCGCCTGTGCGGCAATGGCAGGAAAGACCGAAGGCGCCTCGTTCGCGATCCATACATCGGCGTGGCGCATCGCCGCTTCCGCGAAATTTTCGCGATCCGCCTGGGAGGTGACGTAGGCCAGGACCGCCGTGTGAAAGACGACGCGCGTGGCTCCGGCCGGCGCCTGGGCCAGCAAGGCCACGAGATCCTGCCGCAGGTCGCCCTGATGCAGCGGGGGGCGCTCCTTGGCCGCGAGACCGATGGCCTGGCGCAGGCGGGAGCGGCGCTGCTCCTGCTCCGGCCAGACCAGCGTTTCCAGCCACGACACGTCCGCCGCCGATGTCACGTCGAGGGGATGGAGGTCGAGCCCCGCCCGCCAGGCTACGAGGGGGAGCCGGGTCGGCAAGGGGGTCGCGGAGTTCGCCTCGCAGGGAAACACCGGCTCTTCGGCGCCGAGGCGATGCTCGCCATAGGCGTAGCCATACCTCTCAGGCAGAAGGCACAGCCCTGCCGAGGCGCCTACCTCGAGCAGCGCCAGCGGCTGCGGCAAACCGGCCAGCACGGGCAGCAGCACGGCGCAGCGCGCGGGCTCGTTGGTTTGTGTGGTGCGCGTGAGCATGACGGCGCGCAGTTCTTCGGGTTTCGCCTGCAGCGCATCGCGGAAGGATTCGAAATTCGGAAGTGTTCCGTGAAGGTGCCGTACGGCCGCGAGGAGCAGATTGGCCTGCCGGCGGGCGGGGGGCAGGTCCAGCAGGAAGTCCAGGATGCCGCGGTCACCCGCCACGCCGCGGGCCAGTTCCTCGTAGAGCGGCGAGCGGCCCTGCGCCTCTTCGGAGGCGAAGCGCAGATAGGCCGCGGCCAGGACCTCTCGCGGATGCGGCTCCGTCAGGCGGCGCCGCGCCAGCGGGCGGCGAATTATGGCAGCTTGCTCGTCTGCGCGATCGCCATCAGGCCCTTGGGCTTCGGGCGGGAGGCCTTCTCCATGATTCCGGAGATGCCCTCGCGGCGGCGCAGCTCGGCCCAGACCTCATCGGCGCCGATGCCGGCGTCCACCAGCACGACCATGAGGTGGTAGAGGACGTCCGCCGCCTCGGCGATGGTGGCGTGGCGATTGCGCGAGACAGCCTCGATCACCAGTTCCACCGCTTCCTCGCCCAGCTTCTGCGCGACCTTGGCGGTGCCCCGCGCCATCAGGCGCGCCGAATGCGAATGGGCGGCGTCACCAGCCGCGCGCCGGGCCTCGATGGTCGCCCACAGGCGATCCAGCACCGTCGCGTTGCCGTCCTCCGGTAGTTCCAGCGGCTTGAGGTGCGACGCCTCGGCGCGCAGCACCGCCTTGCGCACGCGCGCCTTCTTGGCCGGCACGTCGGCGGGCATCGGCACGCGGGCGCGCTTGGTGGTCTTCTTTGCCGGCTTAACCGCCTTCAAAGCCTTCGCATCCGCCTTCTTGGTCTTCTTCTCGGCCTTCGCCATCAAGCCATCTCCCGCACACGGCGGACGGGCAGCCCCGCCGCGGCCAAAGCATCCTTCGCGTCCGCGATGCGGAACACGCCGTCATGGAACACGCTGGCGGCGAGCAGGCCCGTCGCCCCCACCTTCGCACCCTCCACGAAATGATCGAGCGAGCCGACGCCGCCCGAGGCGACGACCGGCACCCGCACCGCGCCGACCACACGGCCCAGCAGGTCCAGGTCGAAGCCCTGCTTCGTCCCGTCGCGGTCCATCGAGGTCAGCAGGATCTCTCCCGCGCCGAGCGAGGCCATGCGCCCGGCCCATTCCACGGCGTCGATGCCGGTGGCCCGGCGGCCGCCATGGGTGAAGACCTCCCACCGGCCCTCGGCCACGCGCTTCGCGTCCACCGCCACCACGATACACTGGCTGCCGAAGGCCTCGGCCGCACGGCTGACGAGCTCCGGCTCCGATACCGCCGCGCTGTTGATGCTCACCTTGTCCGCACCGGCCAGCAGCAGCCGCCGCACATCCTCGACGCTGCGGACGCCGCCGCCGACGGTGAGCGGGATGAAGACCTCGGCCGCCGTGCGGGAGACGACGTCGTACATCGTGTCACGGTTCTCGTGCGACGCGCCGATATCGAGGAAGGTGACCTCGTCCGCGCCCTGCCGGTCATAGGCGCGGGCCTGCTCCACCGGGTCGCCGGCATCGCGCAGGGCGACGAAGTTCACGCCCTTCACGACGCGACCGTCCTTGACGTCCAGGCAGGGGATGATGCGCAGCGCGAGCATCGCGGATGAATTCCATGGGTCATCCAGGCGCCCTTTCGCGCCTGGGCTAGGGCGAATGGGGATTTTTGCGCCTGGGGTCAAGGGACTGTTTTGCGACGCAGCCCCCGTGACCGCGCAAGGACTTTCTCTAGGGCCGGCGCGCCTGGAAAAACGTCTTGCCGCCGCGCTCGAACCCCGCGCCCTCGTAGAAGCGCAAGGTGCTCTCCTGCCGGGAGCCCGTGGCGAGCATCACCTTGTAGCATCCCTCCGCCCAGGCACGGTCCAGCGCCGCGGCCAGCACCGCCCGGCCCAGCCCGCGCTGGCGGTGCCCGGCGTGGGTGACGACATTCTCGATCAGCGCATAAGGCCGCGTGCCCCGCGTCAGGTTCGGGATGACAACCAGCGTGCAGGAGGAGACGAGCTCGCCCGCCTCCTCGGCGACCAGCACCGTCGCCATGGCGAGCAGCGCGGCCAGCGCCGTACTGGCCTGCTCGCGCTCCGGGGCGGGATCCTCCGCGTTCAAATGCCTGTAGAGCGCGAGAAGCCCGTCGAGATCCTCCGGGCCGGCCGCGCGGATCATGGCGCCCCGGCGAGCTCCAGCGCCTTCACCGGTTCGATCCGCCCGTCATAGAGCGCCCGGCCCAGGATGCACCCCTCGATCCCGTCCTCGCGAGCGGCCTTCAGCGCCACGAGATCATCCAGCGAAGCCACGCCACCCGAGGCGATGACCGGCGTGGCCAGCGCCAACGCCAGTTCCCGCGTCGCCTCGACATTCACGCCGCCCAGCATGCCGTCGCGGTCAATATCCGTGTAGACGATGGCGGCCGCGCCGGCGTCCTCGAACCGGAGCGCCAGCTCGCGGGCGGGCAGGGTGCTGGTTTCGGCCCAGCCTTCGGTCGCGACCATGCCGCCGCGCGCATCGATGCCGACCACGACACGGCCCGGGAAGGCCCGGCAGGCCTCGCGCACGAAGACGGGATCCTTCACTGCGGCTGACCCCAGGATGACGCGCGTCACGCCGCCCTGCAGCCACGCCTCCACTGTCGCCATGTTGCGGATGCCGCCGCCGAGCTGCACCGGCATGGAAGCGGCGCCGAGAATGCGAGCCACGGCCTCGGCATTGGCGGGCTGGCCGGCGAAGGCGCCGTCGAGATCCACCACATGCAGCCAGCGGAAGCCCTGGGCGGCGAAGGCGCGGGCCTGCTCGGCCGGGTCCTCGGCATAGACGGTGGCCTGGGCCATGTCGCCGCGCTTGAGGCGGACCACCTTGCCCTGCTTCAGGTCGATGGCGGGATAGAGCGTGAAACCGTTCATTGCGAGGAGCCCCCGATCTCACCCAAGGCGTCGGCCGAGCTGCGGCCGCGGGGAATCTCGATCACGCGGTAGTAGTAGTGGCCTTCGATGGTCTCGCCGTCCACGCGGGCATAGGCCGGATGCGTGCCCCAGCGCGTGTAGCCCAGCCCCTCGAAGAGCGAGATGGCGGTGCGCTGCGTGGCGCGGACATCGAGGTTGATGACGCGGATGCCCTGCGACGCCGCGTATTCCTCCACCCTCCGCACCAGCAGCCGCGCCATGCCGAAGCCGCGCGCATAGGGCGCCACGAAGGCGTGGGTCAGCGTGCCCGCGAAGGCCTGGGCTTCATTGTTGCGCGGCGGGCGGACGAATTGCGCGCTGCCCACCACCTCGCCATCCAGCCGCGCGATGAAGAGCTCGCGTTCCGGCACCAGCAGGACGCCGCGGAAATGACGCTCAAGCGCCGTGCGGCTTTGCGCCCCGATCCAGCCGAAGCCGCCGCCCTCGACAATGGCGGCGTTCGTCGCCTCGCACAGCTGCGCGAGGTCGTGCTCGTCGATGGCGTCCACGCGCTCGATGTCGAGGCGATGAACCACGGAGGGTTCGGAGCTCATGGCTGCCAGCCCAGGAAGTTGGACAGGATGCGCAGGCCGACGGCGCCGCTCTTCTCCACGTGGAACTGCGTCGCGACCATGTTGTCGCGCCCGAGCATGGCGACGACAGGGCCGCCGTAATCCGTGGTGGCCAGCAGGTCGGCCGGATCGCCGTTCCGCCAGGCGTAGGAATGCACGAAATAGGCGCGGTCGCCCGGCTCCAGCCCCGCCAGGACCGGGTGCGCGCCGGGCGTGAAGTCCAGGCCGTTCCAGCCCATCTGCGGAAGTGGAAGGGGGTGGCCGGTCGCGTCGTTCGGATCCATCGGCGCGACCTCGCCCGGCAGCCAGGCGAGGCCGGGAGTCACGCCATGCTCCAGCCCCTTGTCGGCCAGGAGCTGCATGCCGACGCAGATGCCCAGGAACGGCTTCCGCTGGACCTGCACCTGCTCGTAGAGGGCCGCCACCATGCCATCCAGCGCATCCAGGCCGGCGCGGCAGGCGGCAAAGGCGCCCTGGCCGGGGAGGACGATGCGGTCCGCCTGGCGCAGCGCCTCGGCCTCCCGCACCAGATCCACCTGGATGGGACCGTCGGAAGCCCGCTCCAGTGCCCGGCGCACCGAGGCCAGGTTGCCCGAGCCCGGGTCGATCAGGGCGACGCGCATCATGCCCGCGCCCCCGCATAGAGAGGCACGAGGCCAGGCTCGGCCGTCAGGAGGCGGAACAGCGCCGCTTCCTCGTCACGGCCCAGGACGACATGCGCCACCGGGCGGCCGCGGCGCGCCAGCGTCCAGCGCCGCAGATCATGCCCGTGGAAGCCCAGCAACAGGGCTAGTGCCGGGGGCAGCGCGTCGCCTGCGACGCCCGGCAGCGCGGCGGCTGCGACCATCGCGGCCAGCGTGCCGATACCGGCCAGCAGGGCGCCGTGGCGGAACAGCCAGAGCGGCCCGAAGAGCATCGCCCAGAAGCTGAAGCCTTCCGGGACGAGCACAGGGATCCGGCGTCGCGCGCCGGGCTGGGGGAGGTGCACCGTGAAACCGCGCATCAGCCGTCCAGCGAGCCCTTGGTGGAGGGGATGCCCGTGGCGCGCGGATCGGGCTCCACCGCCATGCGGAGCGCGCGCGCGAAGCCCTTGAAGCAGGCCTCGGCGATGTGATGCGCGTTGGTTCCCGCCTTCATGGTGATGTGGCAGGTCAGGCCAGCATTGAAGACCAGCGCGCGGAAGAACTCCTCGAAGAGCTCCGTATCCATCTCGCCGACCTTGTCGCGCGGGAAGGTCACGTTCCAGGCCAGGAAGGGCCGGCCGGAGATGTCGATGGCGCATTCGGCCAGGGCTTCGTCCATCGGCAGCAGGCATTGGCCGAAGCGCGTGATGCCGCGCTTGTCGCCGAGAGCGACGCGGATGGCCTGCCCCAGCACGATGCCGCAATCCTCGGCCGTGTGGTGGAAGTCGATGTGCAGGTCGCCCTTGGCGGTCAGGGCCAGGTCCAGCAGCGCGTGGCGCGTGAGCGCGTGCAGCATGTGGTCCAGGAAGCCAATGCCCGTCGAGATCTCGGCATGCCCCGTGCCGTCCAGCGCGAGCCTGGCGTGGATCTCGGTCTCGGCGGTACGGCGGGAGATCTCGGAGCGGCGGGTGGGGGCGACGGCGTCCATGCGCGCCCCTCTAATCCCTCCGGCCGCGGAAGGCCAGCGGGAAGGAAGCCGGCGCTGTGCGGGTGGCGCATCCGTGCTATCCCGTTGAACCCATGGAGACGACGCGCGCGCGGCCCTGCGCCTTCCTCGACCGGGACGGGGTCCTCATCGAGGATACGGGCTATCCCCACAAGCCGGCCGAAGCCGTCTGGACGCCCGGCGTCATGGCCGCCCTCCGGCGGCTGAATCAGGCCGGCCTGGCCGTCTGCCTCGTCACCAACCAGGCCGGAGTGGCCCGCGGGCTCTACGACGAGGAGACGGTGGCGCGCTTCCACATCTGGATGGCAGCCGAGGCGCGCGCTGCCGGCGCCCGGATCGATGGCTTCGCCTATTGCCCCTTCCACGAGGCCGCACAGCAGGAGCGCTACCGGCGCGAGAGCGCCCGCCGCAAGCCGCGTGCGGGCATGATCGAGGATTGGCTCGCCCTTTTCCCCCTGCGGCGCGAGGGCAGCTTCCTGATCGGCGACCGGGAGACGGACATGGCGGCGGCAGCAGCAGCGGGAATTCCGGGCCATCTCTTCCCGGGAGGCGACCTCGACGTCTTCGTCGCCGGCATCCTGGACCAAAGGGCGGCGGCATGACGCTGGATTTCCTGGCGCCGGCCTATTCCTGGGTGAAGGCGCTGCACCTCATCGCCGTCATCTCCTGGATGGCCGGGATGCTCTATCTGCCCCGGCTGTTCGTCTACCATTCGGAGATCGCGCCCGGCGGCGTGGAGCACGCGCGCTTCGTGACCATGGAGCGGCGCCTGCTCAAGGCCATCATCAACCCGGCCATGGCGGCCACCTGGCTGCTGGGCCTGACCCTGGTCCTGACGCCGGGGGTGATCGACTGGAAGGCGGGGTGGTGGCACACCAAGCTGCTCTGCGTGCTGCTCATGAGCGGCTTCCACGGCTACCTCTCCAAGAACCAGCGGGCTTTCGCGGCGGATGAGCGGCCGAAGAACCAGCGGCACTGGCGCATCATGAACGAGATGCCGACGCTGCTCATGATCGTCATCGTCATCATGGTCATCGTGAAGCCCTTCTGATGGCATCCTGGCGCCCGGCCGTGGCGGGGGGCCTTGCCTTCGTCGTCTCCATGGCGGCGGAGGTCGGCGTGCTGGCCGCGATCGGCGGCGAGGGGCGGCTTCCCATCATGCCGGTGCTGGTGGCTCCCCTGGCGGAGGAAGGCGCCAAGCGGCTGGCGGCCCAGGGATTGTCGGCGACCTTTGGGGTAACCGGCCTTGGCTTCGGCGTCATCGAAGGGCTGCTGAAACTGCTGGAATGGGGACCGGGGGCCTTGCCCGGGGCCGTGGCCTCGCTGTTGCAGCACTGGGCCTATGGCCGCTGGATGGAGCGGGCAGGGTTCTGGATCGCCCTGGGGCTCCATGCGGCGTTCAATGCCCTCAGCTTCGTGCCGGTTCCGTCGTGGCCCTGGATGGGGCTGATGCCGCCCCTCCTGGCCGCCCTGCTGCTGGCGGCGAGTTTCCGGGGCAAATTTCCTTCCCCTGGGGGGCGTTGACGTCAGGTCAAGGGCTCCCTAGGTTTCGGCTGCCGGTTCGTGGGACCACCCCTGGGCCGGTCCCTCCCCTTCCAAACGCCGATCCGCCAAATGCCTTCGCGCATGATGCGGCCCTCGGGGCAGCCACCACCGCCCCCCGCGTTTTCCCTGCTTTATCTTCGGATGCTGCATGCACCTCTCTGAACTCAAGGCCAAGACGCCGCCCGAACTCCTCGCTTTCGCCGAGGAGCTGGGCGTCGAGAACGCGTCCATCCTGCGCAAGCAGGACATCATGTTCGCCGTCCTCAAGACGCTGGCCGACAACGACCAGGCCATCTACGGCGAAGGCACGCTGGAGATCCTCTCCGATGGCTTCGGCTACCTGCGCAGCCCGCAGGCCAACTTCCTGCCTGGCCCCGATGACATCTATGTGAGCCCCGCCCAGGTCCGCCGCTTCGGCCTGCGCACCGGCGACACGGTCGAGGGCCAGATCCGCGCGCCCAAGGATGGCGAGCGCTACTTCGCGATGCTGAAGGTCAATGCGGTCAATTTCGAGCCGCCCGAGAACCTCCGCCACCGCATCAACTTCGACAACCTGACCCCGCTCTACCCGAACCGGCGCCTCAAGATGGAGAACCCGGAGCTCGAGAAGGAGAAGGAAAAGGAAGAGAAGAACAAGGGTCCGGCCAAGGACTACACTCACCGCGTCATCGACCTGATCGCGCCCATCGGCATGGGCCAGCGCGCCCTGGTCGTGGCGCCGCCGCGCACCGGCAAGACGGTGATGCTGCAGAACATCGCGAAGTCGATCACCGCCAACCACCCCGACGTCTTCCTCATGGTGCTGCTCATCGACGAGCGCCCGGAGGAAGTGACGGACATGGCGCGCACCGTGCGCGGCGAGGTCGTGGCCTCGACCTTCGACGAGCCGGCGACGCGCCACGTGCAGGTGACGGAAATGGTGCTCGAGAAGGCCAAGCGCCTGGTCGAGCATAAGCGCGACGTCGTGATCCTGCTGGACTCCATCACGCGCCTCGGACGCGCTTACAACTCGGTCGTGCCCTCTTCGGGCAAGGTGCTGACAGGCGGCGTCGACGCCAACGCCCTGCAGCGCCCGAAGCGCTTCTTCGGCGCGGCGCGCAACATCGAGGAAGGCGGCTCGCTCACCATCATCGCCACCGCGCTGATCGACACCGGCAGCCGCATGGACGAGGTGATCTTCGAGGAGTTCAAAGGCACGGGTAACTCCGAACTCATCCTCGACCGCAAGCTCTCGGACAAGCGCGTCTTCCCGGCGATCGACATCACCAAGAGCGGCACCCGCAAGGAAGAACTGCTGGTGGATCGCGCGACTCTCTCGAAGATGTGGGTGCTGCGCCGCATCCTCAACCCGATGGGCACGCAGGATGCGATGGAGTTCCTGTTGGACAAGCTGAAGTACAGCAAGACCAACCAGGACTTCTTCGACGCGATGAATACCTAAGTCGCTCCCAGCGGTTTCCACGCGCGGGATATCCTTCGCGGCTTGAAGCAGAAGAGAACGCGGGCGGAATTCCGCCGATCCGCGTTCATTTTCCTGCCACCTTTCCCCGCCACCTTCTTCCCGTTTCGGGGAAGTCGCCACCATGACGGGGAAACTCGCCATTCTTGCCGGTTTGATCGGGCTTCTTGGCCTGTCGGCCTGCAATGAGAACTATCGCGGCTATGGCAACAATCGCGGGTACTACGGCGGGCGCGGCTACAACAGCGGCTATCGCCCTCCGCCGCCCCGTTATGACCGGCCACCGCCCAGGAATTACAATTCAGCGCCCAGCCGCCCGCCGTCGCAGAACTGGAACCGCGGCGGAGGGGGAGGCGGGGGCGGAAATCCGATTCCGGGCCCTCCGCCGCGTCCGGCGCCGCCCGGCGTCGATACGAATCCTCACCAGGGCAACTGAACTACAAGGAGTACCAGTATTTTATGAGTAAGCTTTTTCTTCCCCTCGGTCTGCTCGCCGCTCTCGGCACCTCCGCCTGCACCAACCCCTATAGTGAGGGCCAGCGCGCCGCAGGCGGCGCGTTGATCGGCGCAGGCTCCGGCGCCGCGCTGGGCGCTATCTTCGGCGGCGGCCAGGGCGCCGCGATCGGTGCCATCACGGGCGGCGCGGTCGGCGCGGCAACGGGCGTGATCACCACGCCGCAGCGTCCACGCGGCTATTGAGCCCGAAGGTTCTGGTGGCCGCGCATTTCGCGGCCACCGTCCACACCACGCACCGCCGGAAAGGGGCGGCGCAGGAGCCATACATCAACCATCCGCTGGAAGTGGCCATGCTGCTCGCGGAGCACGGCGCGCCAGAGGACGCTGTCCTGGCCGGGCTGCTGCACGACACGGTCGAGGACAGCTCGGACGATCCAGAGCCCGTCACGCTGGAGATCCTGGCCGAGCGCTTCGGCGCCGAGGTCGCCGCGATCGTCGGCGAGGTCTCGGACGACAAGAGCTTGCCGAAGGAGACCCGCAAGGCCCTGCAAGTGAAGGCCGCCGCCAAGAGCTCGGATGCCGCCAAGCAGGTGAAGCTGGCCGACAAGATCTCTAACCTCCGCGCCATCATGTCGGCACCGCCCGCCTCCTGGGATCATGCGCGTCGCGTCGAGTACGTCGGCTGGGCCGGGCGCGTGGTCGCCGGGCTTCGCGGGGTAAACCCCTCCCTGGAGGCCCTGTTCGACGCGACGTATCGTACGGCGATGGAATCCCTCGCACGTGAGGCTGCCTCGACTTGACCGATCTTTCGCTGGCCCATGCCTTGGAGCGCGCGACGCTCAACGCCCTGCCCTCGCCTCGCGTCCGCTTCGATGGGCCCTTCGTGGTCCGCGCCTTCCTGGGCGGCACGGGGCGCGCCAACGCGGCGTGCTCCCTCGACCCCTCGCCCGATCCTGGCATGGCGGAGCGCGTGCTGCGGATCGAGGCGCATTACCGGCGGCTCGGCATGACGCCCCGCATTCGCTCCTCGGCCCTCGATCCGCAAGGCCTGGGCGCGCATCTGCACGCCACCGGCTGGGCCGAGGATGACCACAGCCTCGTCACCTGCGGCCCGGTCAGCGCCTTCGGCGCCGCCCAGCCCGACGTCGAAGCGCATGACGAGCCTGTCGCAGATTGGATGGAGGTACTGGGGACAGTCGAATATCAGTCCGACGCCCGCCGGGCGGAGAAGGTGAACGCGGTGCCGCTGTTCGCCATCCCCGCAGCCTGGCTTGTACTGCGGATCGAGGGCCGTCCGGCAGCCGTGCTCTCCACGACCTGCGACGGCGAATTCTGCGGGTTGTTCGACCTTGCGGTCCGGCCGGAATTCCGCCGGCGCGGGCTGGCGGCGCGCATCGTGGCGGCCGCCGCCGATTGGGGCGCCCAGCAGGGCGCACGGCACATGTTCGCCCAGGTCTCAGCGGCCAATGCGCCGTCGATAGCACTTCAGGCCGGGTTGGGCCTCGTGGAACGCTATCGGTACAGCTACTTCACGAAGAAATAGTCACGGAAGCAGGACGGTGCTGCCGGTGGTCTTGCGTGCCTCGAGATCCCGGTGGGCCTGGGCCGCGTCCTTGAGCGCGTAGCGCTGGTTCACATTCAGCTTCACCTTACCGCTCGCCACCACATCGAAGAGGTCCTTCGCGACCGCCTCGAGATCCGAGCGCTTCGTCGTGTAGGAGGCGAGCGTGGGCCGCGTCAGGTAGAGCGAGCCCTTGGCGGCCAGGATGCCGATGTCGATGGGGGGCACGGCGCCCGAGGCGTTGCCGTAGCTCACCATCATGCCCAGCGGCGCCAGGCAGTCGAGCGAGGGGACAAAGGTGTCGCGGCCAACGCTGTCGTAGACCACGGGCAGCATGGCGCCGCCCGTGATGCGCTTCACGGCCGCGGGCAGATCCTCGCCCGTCATGACGATGTGGTCGGCGCCGTGGCCGCGGGCGAGTTCGGCCTTGGCCTCGGTGCTGACAGTGCCGATGACCGTGCAGCCGAGCGCCTTGGCCCATTGCACCATGATCAGCCCGACGCCGCCCGCTGCGGCGTGCACGAGGATCGTCTCGCCCGGCTTCACGCGGTAGGTGCTCCGCAGCAGGTACTGCGCAGTCATCCCCTGCAGCATCATGGATGCCGCATCCTCGAAGCCGATGCTCTCCGGGATCTTCACGAGGCGGTCGGCTTTCATGCTCCGCGCCTCGGCATAGGATCCGATGGGGCCGGAGGCATAGGCCACGCGGTCGCCGACCGCGACCTCGGTCACGCCTTCGCCGATCGCCTCGACGATACCCGCGCCCTCCATGCCGATGGAGGTGGGCAGCATGGGCGCCTTGTAGAGGCCGTTGCGGAAATAGACGTCGATGTAGTTGAGGCCCACGGCCTTGTGGCGGACCAGCGCCTCGCCGGGCTTGGGATGGGGGACCGGAACCTCCTCCCAGATCATCTTCTCGGGGCCGCCGTATTCGTGGATGCGGATGGCGTGGTTCATAGGAGGGTTCCTCCGGCCGTGAAGGGCCGATTGAGAGCGCGAGCCTCGAGCTCGAGCAGGAAAAGTTTGGTGACGGTGCCGTTCAGGCCCGAATAGCCGCCTATCCCGCCGCCCGACGCCAGCACGCGATGGCAGGGGATGATGATGGGGATGGGATTGGCGCCATTGGCCTGACCGACGGCTCGCGCGGCCGAGGAGACCTCGCGCGCGATGTCGCCATAGGTCCGGGTCTCGCCTGCGGGAATGCGGCACAGTGCGTCCCACACGCGGCGCTGGAACGCCGTGCCGTGGGGAGCGAGCGGAAGCTGGAAGCTCACCCGCTTGCCGTCGAAATAGTCGTGAAGCTGGTCACGGCCTTCCTTCAGCAGGGGTGTCGCCTCCTGGTCCGCGCCCCGGCCCCAGTCGAGGGCGACGATGGCCCCGTCCTCTTCGGACAGGGTGAGCTCGCCCAAGGGGGAGTGAAGTGAAAGCTGGGGCATGTTTCCCGATATTGCAGGCGAGAAGATGCAGCACCGGGTGGGGGGCGCCGTCAAGCGGCGGCCTGGAAGGGCGGCAGGCGCGCGGGTAAACGTCGCATGTGGATAGGACAGAGATCGGGCGGGCGGCTGGGGCGCCCATTTTCGCGCTGGCGAGCGGCGCGGGGCGGGCAGCCCTGGCCGTCATGCGGCTTTCCGGCGACAGGGTGGACCGCATTCTGGGCGCCTTGCTGAAGCGCCTGCCGGAACCGCGGCGCGCCAGCCTGCGGGCCCTGCGTCACGGCGGAGAGGTACTGGACCGCGCGCTGGTGCTCTGGATGCCAGGGCCGGCCAGCTACACGGGAGAGGACAGCGCGGAATTCCACCTCCATGGTGGCCCGGCCGTCATCGCGGCCGTGGCGGAAGCGCTGGTAGCCCTGGGCGCCCGGCCGGCCGAACCCGGCGAGTTCACGCGTCGCGCCTTCCTGAACGGAAGGCTGGACCTGACCGCCGCTGAGGGCATCGCCGATCTGATCGCGGCGGAGACGGAGTCCCAACGGCGCCAGGCGCTTCGCCAGGCCGATGGCGGGCTGGCAGGGCGCCTCGACGAATGGACGGCTCGCCTGGCGCGCCTGCTCGCCCGGCAGGAGGCCTTCATCGAATTCGAGGACGAAGATCTCCCCTCCGACCTGGATGCGCGCGTCGCCAAGGACGCGGCGGAACTGCAGGAGGAGTTGGCGGCCATGCTGCAGGAGGGAGCGCGCGGAGAGAAACTGCGCGACGGCTTCTCCATCGCGATCCTGGGCGCGCCGAATGCTGGAAAATCCTCTCTTCTCAATTATTTATCGGGGAGTGACGCCGCCATTGTCTCCCCTCTCGCGGGAACGACGCGTGACGTGGTGGAGGTCCGGCTCGCCCTGGCCGGCGTGCCGGTCACGCTCGCCGACACGGCGGGCCTGCGCGCGGCGATGGACGAGATCGAAGCTGAGGGCGTCCGCCGAGCCCTGCAGCGCGCGGAGCAGGCCGATTTCCGCTTGCTGGTCTTCGCCGCGGATGCGCAGCCGGACGAAGCCACGCTGGCATTGCGGGGAGCGGATACGCTCGCGGTGGTGAACAAGTCCGATCTCGGCACCGCATCAATCGACGCGCTCCCCGTTTCCGCGCGCACGGGCGATGGCATGCAGGAGCTGCGGCAAGGGCTGGAAGAGGCTGTGGCGGCGCGGGCGGGAATGAGCACGCAGGCCACCCTGACCCGCCCCCGGCATCGCGCCGCCCTTACGGAAGCCGTGGAATGGCTTGGGCAACTGCCTTCGGCCCCGCTGCCGGAGCTTCGGGCCGAAGCCTTGCGCGGCGCGTTGAGTGCGCTGGGGCGGATGACCGGCCGGGTGGATGTGGAGCGCGTGCTCGACTTGGTCTTCGGCGAGTTCTGCATCGGCAAATAGAGCGGGCGCCTGATGCGCCGGATCTGCGTTTCCGCCTTCGCGGATCAGGCGCTATAGGGCGCGCTATGCGGGATGCATCCTTCGATGTCGTGGTGATTGGCGGCGGGCACGCTGGCTGCGAAGCAGCCGCGGCAGCAGCGCGCTGCGGCGCGCGCACGCTTCTCCTCACACATGACCCTGCTAAGCTGGGAGAGATGTCCTGCAACCCGGCCATCGGCGGGATCGGCAAGGGCCACCTGGTCCGCGAGGTCGACGCTCTCGACGGGCTGATGGGGCGCGCCGGCGATGCGGCCGGCATCCATTTCCGGCTCCTCAACCGCAGCAAGGGGCCGGCTGTCCGCGGCCCTCGCGCGCAGGCCGACCGAATGCTTTACCGCGCGGCCGTGCAGGCCCTTCTCGCCGAGACCTCCGGACTGACGGTGATGGGCGAAGCCGCCGAGGACCTCGTGCTAGAAGCCGGCCGAGTTCAGGGCGTGTTGACCGCTTCGGGCCGGCAGATTGACTGCGGCGCGGTTGTCGTCACCACCGGGACCTTCCTGCGGGGCGTCATTCACATCGGCGAGACGCGCATTCCAGCGGGGCGCGTGGGCGAGGCGCCCTCAATCGGGCTCGCGATGGCGCTCGCTAGGCTCGGCCTGCCGCTGGCGCGCCTCAAGACGGGCACCCCGGCGCGCCTCGACGGGCGGACGATCGACTGGGCCAGCCTGGAGATGCAAGCCGGCGATGCCGAGCCGGAGCCGCTCTCCTGGATGACAGAGAAGATCACCAACCGGCAGATCGAATGCGGGGTGACACACACCACGCCCCGGACGCACGAGATCATCCGCGCCAATCTCAGCCTCTCGGCGGTGTATGGCGGACGGATCGAAGGTGTGGGCCCGCGCTACTGCCCTTCGGTCGAAGACAAGGTGGTGCGCTTCGCCGATCGGGAACGGCACCAGATCTTCCTGGAACCTGAAGGGCTGAACGACCACACGGTTTATCCCAACGGCATTTCCACGAGCCTGCCGGAAGACGTGCAGCGGGCGATGATCGCCAGCATCCCCGGCCTCGAGCACGCCGCCATCCTGCGGCCGGGCTATGCCATCGAATACGATCATGTCGATCCGCGCTCGCTGGAGCCGACGCTTGAATGCAAGGCCGCGCGAGGATTGTTCCTCGCCGGGCAGATCAACGGCACCACGGGCTATGAGGAAGCCGCTGCGCAAGGGCTGCTGGCGGGAGTGAACGCAGCTCAGGTCGCGGGATCGGGCAAGGCCTCGGCGAGCCTGAACCGCGCCGAAGCCTATCTCGGCGTCATGGTGGACGACCTGACCTTGCAGGGAGTGAGCGAGCCCTACCGCATGCTCACCGCTCGCTCCGAGTTCCGGCTGAGCCTGAGGGCCGACAATGCCGGCATGCGGCTGACCGAAACCGGCTTGCGCTGGGGCTGCGTGGGCCAGATCCGCGCCGCCCGCCACCAAGCATTTGTGCGTGACGTCGGGGATGCCATCGCCCGGGCCAGGACTGACGGCGCAACCCCGGCCGTCTACGCGGCAGCCGGCATCCCCGTGAACCAGGACGGCCGTTGGCGCAGCGCCTTCGAGGCCCTGGCCCTGCCTGCCATGACGCCACAGGGCGCGCGGGGCCTTTTTCCGTGGCTGAACGACCTGTCGCCCCGCGTCCACGACTACCTGATGGCCGAGGCGCTCTACGAACCCTATCTCCGCCGCCAGGACGCCGAGCGCCGACTGGTGGAACGAGAAGAAGAGCAGCGTATTCCGTCGGATATCGACTTCGCCGGCGTGGCCGGCCTCTCGCGCGAGATGCAGGACCGCCTTCGGCGTGCGAGCCCTGCCACACTGGGCGGTGCCGGCCGGTTGCCGGGCGTGACGCCTGCCGCCATCGCCGCGCTCGCCATCCACCTTCGCCGGAATGTTTCACGTGAAACACCCTGAGCTCGACCTGGCAGATGTTTCACGTGAAACAACGGAGCGCCTGCGGGCCTATCTTTTGCTCCTGATGTCCTGGAACCAACGCATCAACCTCGTGGCGAACGCCCCCGAGCAGGAGCTGTGGTCACGACATATCATCGATTCCTGGCAGCTTCTTCCGTTGCTGCCCGACGAAGGCGTGCTGGTCGATCTGGGCTCAGGTGGCGGACTTCCCGGGCTCGTCCTGGCCATCGGACGCGAGCGGCCGACGCATCTCGTGGAATCTGACCGTCGCAAGGCGGCCTTCCTTCTGGAAGTGTCGCGCGCACTGGGGTTGAAGCATGTCACCATCCACGTCTCGCGAATCGAGGCGGCGAAGGTGCCGCCGGCACAGGTAGTGACGGCGCGCGCGCTCGCGCCGCTGAAGGAGCTTCTGCCGATGGCAGCACGAATCCTGGCCCCCGGCGGCGTCGCCGTGTTTCCGAAGGGCCGAAGCGCCGATGTGGAGTTGACGGAAGCCTCCCCCCATTGGTCTATGCAGACAGAGCGGTTCGCGAGCCGGACCGACCTGCAAGCCACCATCTTCCGTCTCAGCGAGATCCGTCCTGCCAGTGCCTGACCCAGCTGCCACCCGAATCATGGCCCTCGCCAACCAGAAGGGGGGCGTCGGCAAGACTACGACGGCAGTGAACCTGGCGGCCGCGCTCGCCGCCCGTCACCGCGTCGTGCTGATCGATCTCGACCCGCAGGGAAATGCCTCGACCGGTCTCGGCATCCCTCGCGCGGAGCGCGGCGCCGGAAGTTACTCGCTGCTGGTCGAAGGCCGGCCCCTCGCTGAGGTGCTGCGTGAGACCTCGGTACCCAACCTCTCGATCGTGCCGGCCGACCCCAATCTCGCGGGCGGGGAGCTGGAGCTGGTGGACCTCGCGAAGCGCGAGACACGCCTGCGCGATGCGCTGGATCAGGGACGCGATGCGCTCAAGGGCGTGGACTGGGTGCTGCTGGACTGCCCGCCTTCCCTGGGGCTCCTGACACTCAATGCGCTCGTGACCGCCGAGGCCGTGATGGTGCCTCTCCAGGCCGAATTCTACGCGTTGGAAGGCGTATCGCAGATTATCCAGACGCTGGATCGGGTGCGGGCTGGCTTCAACCCGTCGCTGCGCCTCGAAGGCATCGTGCTGACGATGTTCGATCGGCGGAACAACCTCTCGGAAGCCGTCGCAACCGACGTCCGCGGCTTCTTCGGCTCGCAGGTCTACGACACTGTCATCCCGCGCAATATCCGCGTGTCCGAGGCGCCTTCGCATGGCCTGCCTGTCACGCTCTACGATCCGCGTTCCCCTGGCGCCGAGGCCTATGCGAAGTTGGCGACGGAGTTCCTGCGACGTCATCGAGCGCGCATGCGCGAACTCGCCAAATCGGAAGGCGCCTGAGCATGGCCAAGCCCCCGCCTCTCGGCCGCGGCCTCTCCGCCCTGCTGGGCGACGCCGCGGCCGCCGGCCCCTCGACCCCAGGGCTGCGGAACCTGCCGATCTCGGCCCTCGAACCGGGCCCCTTTCAGCCACGCGAGGCGATGGACGAGGCCGCCCTGGCCGAACTCGCCGCCTCCATCCGCGAGCATGGCGTCCTCCAGCCGATCCTCGTGCGCCCCATCAAGGGCAAGCCGAACCAATTCCATATTATCGGTGGCGAGCGCCGCTGGCGCGCGGCCCAAGCGGCCGGCCTGCATGAAGTCCCTGCCTTGGCGCGCGACTTCTCCGACCGCGAAGCGATGGCCGCGGGCCTTGTCGAAAATCTTCAGCGGCAGGATCTCAACTCGGTGGAGGAGGCGGAGGGCTACAGCCGCCTCGTGGACCAATTCGGACTGACGCAGGACGCGCTGGCCCGCGCCGTGGGCAAGAGCCGGCCGCATGTCGCGAACACGCTGCGCCTCCTCAACCTGCCGCCGCGCGTGCGGGAACTGCTGCGGGAGGGGGCTTTGACTGCAGGCCATGCCCGTGCCCTGCTAAGCGCGAAGGATCCGATTGCCGCTGCCCTCCTGGTGGTGGATCGCGGCCTCAACGTCCGGCAGACCGAGGCACTCGTCTCGGTCAAGAAAATCGGCGCCGCGCCGCGCCAGCCCAAGTCGGATGCGGAGACACGGGCCCTGGAGCGGCAGATCACGGAACACCTCGGGCTCAAGGTCGCCATCCGCCACGGTCCTCGTGGCGGGCAGGTCGTGCTCTCCTACAAGGACCTCGATCAGCTCGACGGCCTGGTGCGCCTGCTTACGAAGTAATCGCCGTGTGGGCGAGGGTGCTCACCGTGTCCATGCGCGGGCCATGGAAGGCATTGTCCTGCCGCGTGTTCGAGAGGAACGCGAAGGAGACACCGGAAACGGGGTCCGCCCAGCAATAGGACGAGCCCACGCCGCCATGGCCGAAGGTCCTGGGATGGGCGATGGCGCCAAGCCCGCGTGAGGCAGCCGTCTCCCCGCGCAGATGCGGTCCCAGGCCTCGATGCATCGCGATCTCGTTGTACTCGTCCACTCGGTCGCCCGTGTAGTTCCGCACCGCATAATCGATCATGCGTGGCGAGAGGATGCGCTTACCCGCGAGCACGCCGCCCTGCGCCAGCGCCTGGTAGAAGGCCGCCATGGCGCGGGCGGTGCCATAGCCACCCCCGCCCGGGATGCCGGCCGCACGATGCGCAGGCGTTCCCTCGGGCATGCGGACGCTACCGTCGGGGTCGTGCATGTCGGCGGCCCGAACATGCTGCTCGGCCGGAAGGCCCACGAAGAGCTCATCGCCAAGCCCCAGCGGCGCGATAATCCGCCGGCGGATGTAGGCGCGGTGGTCTTCGCCGGTCACCGCACGGATCACCGCCGCGGCCACCCAATGGGCCGCCGCGGGGTGGTAGCGTACGCGGCTGCCCGGCGCACATTCCAACGCGAAGCCGCAGACGACCTCGCGAATCCGAACAGGATCCTCCCACGCCGAGGCGGGCACCTCCGCCGAGGGAAAGCCCGCCTGGTGAGTCAGCAGCTCGATGAAGGAGATCTGCCCCTTTCCATGCGCCTCGAAGCCCGGAAGGTGCTCGGCGATCGCGTCGGTAAGGCGGATCGCGCCGTCTTCCGCCAGGGCCCAAAGCGCCGCGGCCGTGATGACCTTGGTGTTGGAATACAGAAGCCAAAGCGTTCCCGGGGTAGCGGCCGAGCCCTTGCGAGCGTCGCCGAAGCTTCGGAAGAGCGCGAGCTTACCGTGCCGAGCCACCGCCACCTGTGCGCCAGGATGCTTGCCCGCGGCGATATCGGCCTCGATCCGTCGGCACATCAGGTCGAGGCGCGCGGGGTCCAGGCCCAGCTCCTCGGGCGTGGCATCGGGAAGGGGGAAGGCTTCGATCATCGGCGTCTCCTTTCCCTGCATCTCGCCAGAGGCCGGCATGCTTGCCAACCGCCCCTGCGAGGGAAGTAAGCTCCCACGCAAGCGGGACGGCCGAGCCCGCATACAGGGAGAATCGCATGCCGATCGCTCGCCGTCAGGCGCTGGGGCTGCTCGCCGCCGCGCCCGCGACCGCCCTTGCCCAGGCAGCCGCCTTCCCCGATCGGCCGGTGCGCTACATCGTGCCCTTCACCCCTGCCGGCCTCACCGACATCATGGCGCGCCTCGTCGCTCATCGGCTTGGCGAGATCTGGAACAGGCCCGTCGTCGTCGAGAACCGCGCAGGCGGCAACGCCATGATCGGGGCCGACGCGGCCGCCAAGTCATCGCCCGACGGGCACACGCTGCTCGCTATCACGCTGGCGCATGCGGTGAATGTCAGCCTCTTCCCGCAGGCACCCTACGACCTGGTACGCGACTTCGCGCCCATTTCTGTCCTGGGATCCCTGCCGCTCGTCGTCTGCGTGAACCCGTCCAACCCGGCCCGGACGCTCAGCCAGCTCATGGAGCAGGCGCGGCAGCGGCACATGAACGGCGGCTCCTCCGGCAACGGAACGCCACCGCATCTGGGGCTGGAGCTACTGCGCCGGGCATCGGGTGCCGGCGGGAACATCACCCATGTGCCGTATCGCGGCGGCGCACCCTCGGTCACCGACCTGGTCGCGGGCAATCTCGACCTGATTGTCTCCAACCTTCCCGAATGCCTGAGCCAATTGCAATCCGGCCGGCTTCGCGGCCTCGCGGTGACTGGCGCCCAGCGGCACCGCCTGTTGCCGGACGTGCCGGCCGTAGCGGAACTCGGCTCGCCGGAGATGGAGATCACGAGCTGGACCGCGATGGTCACCAACGCCGCCACTCCCCGCGAGGCTCTTCAAGAAATCTCCCGAGCCACCGGCCTCGCGCTGCAGGATGCCGAGCTTCGCCGACGCGCCGAGGAAGGCGGCTTCGATCTTCTCGGATGGGACGCCGACCGCAGCGGAGGCTTCATCCGCCAGGAGATCGACCGCTGGGGCCGGCTGGTGCGCGAGGCGCATATCCAGGCCAATACCTGATGCCTCTCGCTTGCCGCGCCCGCCGATCCAGGCTTGAACCGGCACCATGACCGAACCGCGCCGATGGAGCCTCGCGGAGGCCCAAAGCCTGGCCGCGCGCGCGCTGCGCGCAGCCGGCGCCAGCCCCGCCATGGCCGAGGATACCGCGGCGGCCCTCGTCGCCGCGGAAGCCGAGGGACAGGCCGGCCATGGCCTGTCGCGCGTCAGCATGTATGCGGGCTTCCTTCGGGAGGGGCGGGCGGACGGTTCGGCCCAGCCCCGCGTCACGGCCGCCCGCGGGGGTGCTGCCCTCGTTGATGCCGGCAACGGACTGGCCTATCCCGCGCTCCGGATGGCGGAGGACCAAGCCGGACGCCGCGCGCTCGCACATGGCGTAAGCTTCGTCTCGGTCACGAACAGCCACCACGCCGGCGCCATGGCGCTGCCCGTCCGGCGTTTGGCCAGCCGGGGACTGGTGGCCCTGGCTTTCACCAACTCGCCCTACGCCATGCCCGTTCCGGGTGGACGCCGTCCGCTTCTCGGAACCAATCCGGTTGCTGCCGCCTTTCCCCGCCGGGACGCCCTGCCCATGGTCGTCGACCTGGCCCTTTCGGAAGTGGCGAGGGGCAAGATCATGGTCGCGGCGAAGGAAGGCCGGCCCATTCCGGAGGGATGGGCCTTCGACGCCGAAGGCCGCCCCACGACGGACGCCCGGGCCGCGCTGGACGGAGCCATGCTCGCGGCAGGAGGCGCCAAGGGCGCGGCCCTGGCCTTAGTAGTGGAGCTGCTCTGCGTCGCACTCGGCGGTGCCGCCTTCGGCTTCGAAGCCGACAGCTTCTTCGCCCCATCGCCTAACCCGCCCCGCCTTGGTCATGCCCTTCTGGCCATCGATCCATCGGCCTTGGCCGGACGCGAAGCCTTCCTTGACCGGATGGAAGCTCTGGTCGGGGCCATGCTGGCCGAAGATGGCGTGCGCCTCCCCGGAACCCGCCGCGACAGCCTGATCGCTCAAGCCCGTGTCGATGGTATTTCGATATCGAAACAACTGGAAGAACAGCTTCGGTCCCTCGCTCATGTCTGAAACTTTCGACACCCGACCGCCGCGCCGGCCGGATCCCCAGCGCATTTGCGGGCTAAACGCCGTCCGCGCGCTCTTCATCCGCCGTCCCGAACAGGTGCTGCGCCTTCATTATCTGGCCGAGCGGCGGCAGGTGGCCGGCCCGCTGTGCCGCTATCTCGCCCGGCATCATCGCGCCTATCGCCAGGTCCTTGAGGACGAACTCGCCCGCATCGCGGGGACGGAGCATCACGGCGGCATCGTCGCCATCGCCGAGCCACGGCGCGCCCTCCCCTTGCCGAGCCCGCCGCCTCCCCTCCTCTTCGCCGGGCCCCTGCTGCCCGTACTCGACGGCATCGGCAATCCACACAACCTCGGCGCCATCGCCCGGGGCGCAGCCTTCTTCGGCGCCAAGGCCATGCTGCTCTCCGGCGATGCCCGGCAGGCCGACCTCTCGGATGCGGCCTTCCGTACCTCGGAGGGCGCACTGGAACATCTCACCGTCTTCCGTGCTGAGGATCTCCCCTCGGCGCTGCGCCGCCTCCAGGGCCGCCTGCTCATCGTGGGTGCGGCCGCTTCCGGCGGCGTTCCACCAGAGGCCATCCCGCGGACCAAGCCGATCGCCCTCGTCATGGGCGCCGAGGAAACTGGTCTCTCCGCCCCGATCCTTGCGGCCTGCGAGGCCAGGGTGACGCTACCGGGATCGGGCCTGGTCGAAAGCCTCAACGTGGCGGCCGCCACCGCCGTCCTGATGCATGCGTTAGGTTCACGCTCCAGCCCTTGAACCGCGCCCCCCGGGCGGCGCATGGTCTCGCCCGCATGTCTGCCGATCCATTCCAGGCCGAAACCCAGGCCGGACGCCTTCTCCTGCGTTTCTCCGGGCCGCTCGATACCGCTGCCGCCGTCCGGCACTGGGAAGAGGCTCACCGCAAAGCCCGGGGCGCCGGCGCCGTGACGCTCGATGCGTCCGGTGTGACGGCACTCGATTCGGGCGGCGCGGCACTGCTCGTCTCCCTCGCGGGCCCGGAAGCCGAATGGCACGAGCCGACGGATGCGACGGCACGGGGCGTCCTGGACCGCTTCCGCAGCGGCCTGGGCCCGCCGGCGGCGCCCCAGCGCCACCACCACAGGCACTTCCGGCCGATCACCGCCCTGGGTGCCTGGACCGTCGGCCGTTTCCGGCTCCTGCTCGCACGCCTCGATTTCTTCGGCGAAGCCGCCGTCACCACCGCCGGCCTTACCGCCAAGCCATGGCAGTTGCGCTGGAGCGAAGTGCTGCGCCATCTCGACGAAGCCGGCACCCGCGCCTTCGGGCTTTGCCTGCTGATCGGCACGCTGTTTGGCGTCATCCTCGCCTTCCAATCCTCGGTACCCATGCGGCAGTTCGGCGCAGAAATCTTTATCCCTCAGCTGGTTGGGATTTCCGTGACTCGCGAGCTCGGGCCGCTCCTGGCGGGGGTGGTCCTGGCCGGCCGCACCGGCTCCTCCTATGCGGCTGAGCTCGGCACGATGCGCGTCAACGAGGAGGTGGACGCGTTGCGGACGATGGGCCTTGATCCCATGGCGTGGCTCCTGGTCCCGCGGATCGTCGCATCCACCCTCGTGATGCCGGCGTTGAGCATGGTCATGAACATTTCAGCCATCATCGGGATGGGCTTCGTCATGGCCGGGCTCGGCTTCCCGCCCATCGCCGTCGCCAACCAGCTCGAACAGTGGCTTTCCCTCGGGGATCTGGCGGGAGGCCTCGGCAAGAGCGCCATCTTCGGACTGGCCATCGGTTATGTCGGCTGCCGCTGCGGCCTCAATGCCGGTGCCGGCCCCCGTGCCGTGGGGGATGCCGCCACCGGTGCCGTGGTGGGCGGCATCATTTCGCTCGTGCTGCTGGACGGTATCTTTGCCGTTCTCTTCTTCCGGCTCGGCTGGTGACGGCCGCCACGGACGCCGACCGGCCCAAGGAGCCGGTGATCCAGGTGCGAGGGCTGGCCAAGCGGTTTGGTCCCCGCACCCTGTTCCGCGATGTCAGTTTCGACGTCCGCCGCGGCGAGATCTTCGTGATCCTGGGCGGCTCGGGCTGCGGCAAATCCACCCTGCTCAAACTGCTCATCGGGCTCCTGGAGCCAACGGCGGGCCAGATCGATGTGCTCGGCGAGGACTGGGCGAAGCTGCAGGACAAGGCACGGCGCTCTCTGCTCCAGCGCATCGGAGTCATGTGGCAGTCCGGCGCGCTGCTGGGCTCGTTCAACCTCGCGGAGAATGTCGAGATTCCGATCGAGGCGCATACGGCCCTTCCGCCCGAGGCACGAGCGCTCATTTCCCGCGCCAAGCTCGGCCTCGTCGGGCTCCGCGACGCGGCCGGGCTGCTGCCGGCGGAGATCTCCGGTGGCATGCTCAAACGTGCCGGCATCGCGCGGGCCATGGCGCTCGATCCCGAGATTCTTTTCCTGGATGAGCCCTCGGCCGGGTTGGACCCCATCACCTCCGCCGGGCTCGACAAGCTGATCGTTTCCCTGGCACGGGAAACCGGCACCACCTTCGTGGTGGTGACGCATGAGCTTCAGTCGATCCTGGCCATCGGAGACCGCTGCATCATGCTCGACAAGGAGGCTCAGGGCATGATCGCCGAGGGCGATCCCAGAAAGCTGCGAGACGAAAGCGAACACCCGACCGTGCGCGCTTTCTTTCGACGGGAGGCCATGTGATGGCGCGCTCGCGAAGGGTCTATCTCTCTGTCGGCATCATGGTGCTGGTCGCCATGGCCCTGGTGCTGGCCTTCGTCCTCTTCCTGACCCAGAACCGGTTGCGGACGACCGACTCGGTCATGGAGACCTATCTGCGCGAGAGCGTGCAAGGGCTCGAGGTCGGCGCGCCCGTCCGCTACCGGGGCGTGGCGGTCGGCCGCGTCACGTCTATCGGCCTCGCCTCGGCCGAGTACCGGCGGCCCGAGGGAGAACCCTTCGCGGGCGCCTTCCAGCTTGTGGTCGTGCGTTTCGCGGTGAATCTGGCCGTGGTCGGCGACATTCCCGAGGCGGAAAACGCCGTGGAGCTCGGGCTGCGCGCCCGGCTGGCGAGCCAGGGCATCACCGGCGTCTCGTATATCGAGCTCGACTTCGTGGATCCGGACCGCAACATCCCGCCGCGCGTGCCATGGACCCCGCGCTACAAATTCATTCCGGCGGTTCCATCCACCGTCGCGCAGGTCACGTCGGCCGCCGAGAATATCATGCGGCAGCTGCAGGACATCGATTTCGCCGCCCTGTTCGGCAACCTCTCCGGCCTTGTCTCGACTCTCCGGGACCAGGCGCAGGGGCTTGAGCTGCAGCAGGCGGTGAACGAGGCCACAGGGCTCCTGGCCGACCTGCGGCGGGTGGTGGCCGAGGCGAATCTGCCGGCGGTCGCCGAAGACGTCCGCGGAACCTCGGCCTCGTTCCGGGCCCTCGCGCAGTCGCCGGATATCCAGAGAGTGCTCGATGGCCTGGCGACCGCCGCGCAGGACCTCCGGCGCAGCACGGCTCAATTGCCCGGCACCCTGCGCCAGATCGAAAGCGGCGTGCGCGGCGCTCGCAGCGTGACGGGCGATTTCCAGGCCGATCTCATCCCCATCCTGCGCGATCTTCGGGCCACCGCGGCCAATCTGCGCGACACGACCGAGGCACTGCGGCGCTCGCCTTCCCAGGCCATCCTGGGCGCGCCGCCCCCCGCCGGAGCCCCCCGATGAATCGCCGCGCCCTCCTCATCGTTCCGCTCCTGAGCGGATGCTCCGTCCTGCCCGACCGGCCATACATCGAGACACGCCGCTATGCGCTGGATCCGGAGAGGCCCAGCTCGGCACCACGCGCCGCTCGGGCGCGCGGAGTTCTGCTGGTGCGGACGCTGCGGGCCGGGCCCGGAATGGAGACGCGCGGACTGCGCCTACTTCGCCCCGACGGCACCCTGGGGAGCACCTTCTACGACGAGTGGCTCGCTCCTCCCGCTGAGCTCGCCGAGAATGCCCTGCGCCAATGGCTCATCGCATCCGGCATCTTCACCGCCGTTACCGCCCCCGGGTCTCGCCTCACGGCGACCGTGGTCCTGGAGGCCGGGCTCGTCACCCTTCAGGCGGAGCCGGGCCAGGCCCGGGCCGCGATGAGCGCCCTGCTTCTTGGGCAGGCGAGCGGCATCGGGGATCCGCGCGTGCTGGCTCAGCGGCCCTTCGAAGCGACCAGCCCCTTGCCGCCTGAAGCCTCAGCCGTGCAACAGGCGGCGGCCATGCAGGCGGCTCTGGGCGTCGTCTTCACGCAGCTGGAACGCTGGATCGCCTCAAACGTCCTATAAAATGGACGGCGTTAATCTCTTGCTCACCGCTCCACCTCCATAGTCCCAAAATGGAGACCGCGTCTCCGTTCGAGGGATGTCTCGCTGCTGGCGGGACGAGGAGGCGACATGGCCGCGGCAGCATCCAGTATTTGGGATGAGATTTGGGCGGAGTTCGATGCTCGGCAGGCGCGGGGCGCTCCCCCAACACTGGTACGGACAGTTCCAAGCCAGGCTCCGCGGATTTCGGCCAAGCCGCGTTTGGCGCCAGTGGTCGCCCTGATCGGGTTCTTGGTGGGCGCACTTTATCTGGTCAGCCCGATCGCGCAGGCTGTTGGCGTCGCTGGCGCGATCCAGCGTCGCGACAGCGCGGCCCTGTCGGAACGGATCGATTGGAACAGCCTCGCGCCCGCCGTCGAGACCGAGCTGGCGCGCGAAGCCATGCTGCCGGAAGCCACTCCCGGCTTTCTCGTCGACATGGCGCAGGAGCTCGGCCGCCGTCTCACCTCGCCCGAAGAACTGACCGCGCTCCTCTACGAGCGCTTTTCGGATGCGACGGCTCGGGGCCGCGACATGCTCGGGGCCATCCGGATCCTGGGCCTGGACCGTTGGGAAGTGACGTTGACGGCGCCTCATTCACCCGGCCGCCGGCTCCGTATGGAGTTGACGCTTGCCGATCCCATACGGCTGCGCTGGGTCATCAGCGCCGTCGCCCTGCCGAGCCGCGCGGGCAGGCTGTAGGGAAGACGGCTGCCCCGGCCTTCAGCCGAGGGCGCGCAATCCCATCGCCTGCCGAGCGAAGGCGCGCTTGAGCGGCGGGAGACGGTTCACGGCCGCGATCCCGAGGCGCCTCGCCAGTCGCACTGGCCCGAAGTCATTGCCGAAAAGCTTTTCCAGCACATGCGTCGCGCCGATCATCATCAGCGCATCTGGGCGCCGCCGCGCCTGATAGCGCGCCAGGAGGGCCGGGCTGCCGACATCCTGGCCGGCGGCATAGGCCTCCGCCACCAGCTCGGACAGCGCGGTCACGTCCCGGAAACCGATGTTCAACCCTTGCCCGGCAATCGGGTGCATCCCGTGGGCCGCGTCGCCCACCAGCGCAAGCCGTTCGGCCACGTACCGGGTCGCGTGCATGGCGCTCAGCGGATAATGCCACCGGCGTCCGATCGGCTCGATGGCGCCGAGATGATCTCCGATCCGCCGGCGCAGCTCGCGCGCGAAATCCGCGTCGGGAAGCGCCAGCATGCGCTGCGCCACCGGCCGCCGCTCCGTCCAAACGAAGGCGGAAGCATGCGGAAGGGCGCTCGTCCCGAAGCTGCCGAGGTCGGAGAGCGGCAGCTGCGCGAAGGGCCCCGCCGGCAGGAAGAGTTCCAGGGCGCGGTTATGGTGGGGATTCTCGTGCGCAAAGGCCCCGACGAGACCGATCTGCCCGTAGTCGTGGCGCGCGACGCCGATACCTGCGGCCTGGCGAAGCGGGCTGTTCCGCCCTTCGGCGCCCACCACCAGGCGCGCCCGGATATCCCGCCCATCGGCCAGATGCACCGTCACGGCGTCCGGCCCACGTTCCACCCTCGCTGTCATGGGCGCGTAGACGGAGAGGTTGGGCAGGTGCGGCAGCCTTGCATTGAGCGCCACACGCAGGGCCCGGGCCTCGACCATCCATCCGAAGGGATCCTCGGCCACTTCGGCGGCTTCGAAATCCAGATCGAGCGGGGAAGGGGCTTCGCCGACACGCCCATCCGCCACCTTGATGCCCTCGATGGGACAGGGCGTGGCGGGCAGGCGGTCCCATACGCCGGCGGCCTCCAACAGCCGCTTGGATGCAAGGGCGATCGCATAGGCGCGGCCGTCGAAGCCGGCCATCGCCATTGGCGGCAGCGGGGCCGCGTCCACGACCGCGCAGGGAACTCCACGTGCGGCAAGGGCGGCGGCGAGCGTGGCGCCGACCGGGCCTGCGCCGATGATCGCCACCGCGACGTCTTCGGGCGGAGGAGGCAGCGTGTCAGGCAAGGGTATGCTCATGGCGCCGAGCTTAACCCAACCCCTCGCCGAACGAGAGCCACCTCGGCGCCGCCGAACTTCACGCCGCGCGTGGGCGTCTCTGCTTAAGATTCGGGCAGATTTGTCCGTAACCCCAGGAATCACAGGGTTTGCGTGATTGGCACGCAACTTGAAAGGCGGCTGACTGACCATCGGTTTGCGATGGCTCGAAATTGGGAGAGAGGCAGGCGGATGAAGCTCGTGATGGCGGTCATCAAGCCCTTCAAGCTGGACGAGGTGCGCGATGCGCTCACCCCGCTCGGCGTTCAGGGGCTGACGGTGACGGAAGTGAAGGGATTCGGTCGCCAGAAAGGCCAGACCGAAATCTACCGGGGGGCCGAGTACCAGGTCAGCTTCCTGCCGAAGCTCAAGATCGAGGTCGCCGTCGCGTCCGAACTCGTAGACGCGGTCGTCGAGGCCATCGCCGCTTCAGCCCGGACCGGCAAGATCGGCGACGGCAAGATCTTCGTTCTCGACCTGGACCGCGCGCTGCGCATCCGGACGGGCGAAACCGACGGGGCCGCGCTGTGAAGCATCCCTGCCCTCAACGAAATGAGCGCGCGCCGTCGCGCATGATCCTCGGGAGAATTTGCAACATGAAATCCTGGACGCGCGGCGCCCTTTCGGCCGCCCCGCTGCTGGCCCTGTCGATGCCGGCCTTCGCGCAGGACGCGAAGGTGGACACGGGTGACACCGCCTGGATGCTCGTCTCCACGGCGCTCGTGCTGATGATGACGATTCCCGGCCTCGCGCTCTTCTACGGCGGCATGGTCCGTAAGAAGAACCTGCTTTCCACCCTCGCGCAGTCCTTCGCCATCACGGCGCTGGTCTCGGTGGCCTGGATCGTCGTGGGCTACAGCCTCGCCTTCGGTGAGGGTGGCGCCTATATCGGCGACTTCTCCCGCCTGATGCTCAGCGGCATCGCCGACAGCTGGGACAAGCCGTTCAGCCTGGGCTCGGGCGACGGCGCGGTGGCGTTCACGATCCCTGAGAGCGTCTTCGTCGTCTTCCAGATGACCTTCGCCATCATCACGGCGGCGCTGATCACCGGCGCGCTCGCGGATCGCATCAAGTTCTCCGGCCTGCTGGTCTTCACGCTGCTGTGGACGCTGCTGGTCTACTCGCCGATCGCCCACTGGGTCTGGCATCCGAATGGCTGGATCTTCGCCCTCGGCGCGCTGGACTTCGCGGGCGGCACGGTCGTGCACATCAACGCCGGTGTCGCGGGCCTCGTCGGCGCGCTGATCCTGGGCAAGCGCACGGGCTACGGCACCGAGAACATGTCCCCGTACAACCTGGCCTTCGCCGTCATCGGCGCCTCGCTGCTGTGGGTCGGCTGGTTCGGCTTCAACGCGGGCTCGGCCGGTGCAGCCGGCGGCCGTGCGGGCATGGCTTTCCTCGTCACCAACACGGCGGCGGCCGCCGCGGCCCTGACCTGGATGATCGCGGAATGGGCCACCAAGGGTAAGCCCTCCGTCCTCGGCGTCATCTCCGGTGCCGTGGCCGGCCTCGTCGCCATCACGCCGGCCGCCGGCTTCGTGCTGCCGGGCTCGTCCATCATCATCGGTGTGGTCGCGGGTCTGGCCGGCTTCTGGGGCGCCACCGCGCTCAAGCATTGGCTCGGTTACGACGACAGCCTGGACGCCTTCGGCGTGCACGGGATCTGCGGCATCGTCGGCGCGCTGCTGACCGGCATCCTCGCCTATGGCCCGCTCTCGGCCACGACGGCGGCGCCGGAAGGCATCTCGGGCTCGACGGACCAGCTGCTGATCCAGATCTATGCGGTGGTCGCGGTCTTCGTCTTCACCGCGGTGGCCTCGGCCATCCTGCTGAAGATCGTGGACGGCATCGTCGGCCTGCGCGTCAGCGAGGAAGAGGAACGCGAGGGTCTCGACGTCACGCAGCATGGCGAGCGTCTCGGCTGAACCTTGCCTGTCGGGAATGAATCGGGCGCCGGGGACACCTCCGGCGCCCTTTTCGTTGTGCTTGACCGGGCACGGGCGGGGAGACTTCACTGATCCCTATGGCGAGCATGGCGGTCGTTCCCAGGGGCGACGAGGATACGTTATGGGCCGTGGTGGCGACCGTTGGGCGCGCCAACCGCGTCGCCGAGATTTTTCGCAGCCGGACTGCCGCCCTGGAAGACCGGGCATGGCGGGCGCAACAGGTGCGGGCCTATGAGGACTTCCTCGTGCGGTCCAAGCAGCCGGTCCCGCATTACTCAGTGACCCCGATCAGGCGCTCGGACCTGCCTCGGAAGTGGACCCCTCTGCCGGCATTGGGATTCCTGCGAGGGAAATTCATCTGATCCGAAGGAGTGGCCGCTCCGACCACCCCCTGGATCACTCGCTTAGGCGCCGAAGCCGCCGTCGATCGTGTGCATGGCCCCGGTGACGAAGCTGGCCTCCGGTCCCGCGAGCCAGGCCACCATTCCCGCCACGTCCTCGGGCCGCCCGTGACGCTTCAGAGCCATGACGGCGTGCTGGATGTCCTTCATCGGCCCATCCGCCGGGTTCAGGTCCGTGTCGATCGGGCCGGGCTGCACGACATTCACCGTGATGCCGCGCGGGCCGAAGTCCCGCGCGAGGCCGCGGGCCATGCCCTGCAGAGCCGACTTGCTCATCGCGTAGGCTGAGAGTCCCGGAAAGGGAATCCGGTCCCCGTTCACGGAGCCAATCACGATGATCCGCCCGCCATCCGGCATGCGTCGCGCCGCCTCAACCGCTGCGTGGTAAGGGGCATTCACGTTGATCCGGATCAGCCGGTCCACCGCGTCAGGGTCCTGCTCCAGCGGGTCGCCGAAGGCGCCTACTCCCGCATTCACCACGAGGATGTCCAGCGGCCCGCTGTCGCGCACCCGCGCGATCACCGCATCCCGATCGGCGCTGTCCGTCACGACGGCCGTGCTGCCCGTCTCGGCCGCCAGCCGCTCCGCGGCCTCGTGGGATCCGGCATAGGTGAAGGTGACGGCGGCACCGTCGGCGGCGAAGCGACGGACAATCGCCGCGCCGATCCCACGGCTTCCGCCAAGCACGAGAATGGATTTGCCCTGAAAGCTGGTCATGACCGCTCCTTGAGATTTAATTTAGTGGTGCCTACATAAATTCGCGCAGGGCACCGTCAAGGAGTTTTGTAGGATTGACTACAAATATATCCCGGCCCCGTGGCCGGCCGAGAGGCTTCGACCCGGATCAGGCCATGGCTGTTGCCCAGGGCCTCTTTCACGCGCGTGGTTATGATGCGGTGAGCGTCGCCCACATCACGGAAGCGCTGGGCATCAACCCGCCGAGCTTCTACGCCGCCTTCGGCAGCAAGGCGGCTCTCTACACGCGCGTCCTGGCCCACTATTCAGCGACGGAGGGCGTGCCGCTCGCGGAAATCCTTCGCCCAGGGCGCCCCGTAGCTGAAGCCCTTTCCGCCGTGCTGGAGGATGCGGCCCGCCGATACGGCGCCAACACGGCCGCCGCCGGCTGCCTCGCGATCGAGGGGACCCGCTGCAACGATCCTGACGCTCGCAATGCCGCCCGCGCGCTCACCTCGGCGGGCGTGGCCGCCATCCGTGAATTCGTCGCCGCCACGCATCCAGAGTCCGCGGGGCGGCTGGCCGACTATGTCGGGACGATGATGAGCGGCCTCTCCGCCATGGCCCGCGAGGGTCACGGCATCGAACGCCTCGTGGAAACGGCCAGGCTCGGCGCCCTGGCGGTCGAGCGGGAGCTTTGCGCCTCAGTGATCCGGACCGCATAGCTCCCGTCCGGCGCCAACGTCAGGCGTCGATCATCGGCGCGAAACCGCCATGGACCTGGCGCCTCCCGTCATGCACCAGCGGCGCCGCATGCATGCGTGGATCCTGCATGATCTTGTCCCAGCCCGCATCCCGCACGGCCCGCGAGGGCCATTCGATCCAGGAATAGACGACCGCCTCATCCGGCTCGGCCTTCACTGCGCCCTTGAAGTCCGTGACCTTGCCGTCCGGCACGTCATCGGCCCAGGCGGCCACCACGCGGGTGGCTCCATGCTCGCGGAAGATGGCGGAGAACTCCTCCGCCTGGGCCAGATAGGCCTCACGGCTCGCGGCCCGCACTGGGAGGAGCGAGCCGTCCACATAGCCCATGGCGCCCGTCTCGCCCTGGTCGATCACCGATGCGAAGCCGCCGAAGATCATACGCTTACCGTCGAAGGGGAGATTGACGCTCATCGCCTTCGCCCGCGGATCCTCCATCATGCGCCGGGTCGCGGCGTCCCGCGCGGCGCGGTCAGGGTATTCGAACCAGGCGAAGACGATCGACTCGTCCTCCTTCGCCTTCACCGCTCCCTTGAAGTCCGTGAGCTTACCGTCCGGCACGTCGTCGCCCCAGGCCTCGACCACGCGGCTGACGCCGAATTCCTTGAAGAGCGGTGCCGCCTCGGCCGCATGGCGGCGATAGGCTTCCTTGTTGGCGCCGGGCACCGCCACGACGAATCCTTCGACATAGGCCATGAGAAACTCCCTGAATGCGCTGATTTCGATTTCGTATCAGTCTTGACGTCATGAGTTGATATCAACATAATTGGGCCATGTCAAAATCCCATGCGGCAGCATCGTCAGTTTCCTTCCAGGATACGCTGCATGTGCGTGACCATTGCCTCTGCCTCGCCGTCCAGGCCGCCGCCCGCAGCCTTGCGCGCCGCTTCGACGAGGCGCTGCGCCCGGTGGGGCTCACCAATGGGCAATTCTCGCTGCTGATGTCGCTCAACCGCCCCGAGCCTGCCTCGATGGCCTCCGTCGCTTCGCTTCTCGCGATGGACCGCACGACGCTCACCGCCAACCTCAAGCCATTGGAACGGCGCGGCCTGCTCGAAACTCGCGTGGATGCGCATGACCGCCGCGCCCGACGGCTCGTCCTCACCCCCGCCGGGAGTGCGGCATTGGCCGCCGCGCTGCCCATCTGGCGGGCGACCCATGCCGAGGTCGATCACCTGTTGGAGCAAACGGGCGCGACGGACCTCCGCGCGGGCCTTCGCGCTGTCGCCTGAGCGGCGGAAAAATTTCGCGGCGCCATGTCACGACCCGATGGACCAACTCGTCTTGTGGGCATCCCGACCAACGGAGACCCGAAGATGACTACCCCGCGACTGACCAATGCCCACGGCTACGCACCGGAATCCATCAAGGCCATGATGGCGCTCGAGGCCAGCTTCCGGAAATCGTCCCTGGAGCACAATTTGATGGAGCTGGTGCGGATGCGCGCCTCGCAGATCAACGGCTGCGCCTTCTGCCTCAACATGCACGCCACCGATCTGCGCCGGCACGGCGAGACGGAGATGCGCATCTACATGCTCAACGCCTGGCGCGAATCCACGCTGTACTCCGCGCGCGAGCGCGCCGCGCTCGGCTGGACCGAGGCGCTGACCCGCCTCGCCGAGACAGGGGCGCCGGACGCCGATTACGAGGCCCTGAAGGCCGAGTTCACCGAGGCCGAGCAGGTGCAGCTGACGCTGCTGATCGGTTCGATCAACACCTGGAACCGGCTTCAGGTCGGCTTCCGCGCCGCGCATCCCGTGGACGAAACCCGTGACGCCGCCTGACCAGGCGACGCAGATCTTCGAGGCGCAGCGCCCCCGGCTGCGGCGCCTCGCCTACCGCATGCTCGGCTCCCTCGCGGAAGCCGAGGATGTGGTGCAGGAGGCCTGGCTGCGCTGGAGCGGGGCCGGGCACGACAAGGTCCAGTCCCCCGGCGCCTTCCTTTCCCGCACCGTCACGCGTCTCTGCCTGGATGCCATAAAATCCGCGCGCTCGCGCCGCGAGACCTATGTCGGAAGCTGGTTGCCCGAGCCCATGCTCACCACGGAACCGGAAGAGCAGGCGGACGACCTGACGCTGACCCTCATGCTGGCCCTGGAACGCCTCTCGCCGCTGGAGCGCGCCGCCTTCCTGCTGCACGACGTCTTCGCCGTCCCGCTGGAAGAAGTGGCGACGACCTTGGACCGCGATGCGCCGGCCGTGCGGCAACTTGCCGTACGCGCGCGACGGCACGTGCAGGAGGCTCGGCCGCGCTATCCGGTCGCGCCAGAGGAAGGCGACCGCATCGCCCGCGCCTTCTTCGCGGCGACGCGCAGCGGCGACACGGCGGCGCTGCAGTCGCTCCTCGCCGAGAATGTGGTGCTGCAGTCGGATGGCGGAGGAAAGGTGCTCGCCTTCCTGAATCCCATCGAGGGCATGGCCCGCGTCCTGCGGCTTTTCGACCGCCTGCACCGCAAGCCGAAGGCCGAGCCCGCCGAATTCCTGCGCCCGCTTATCGTCGACGGCCTTCCGGGCTTCGCCAGCCGCGAACGCGGGGGTGTGCTGCAGACCACCGCCCTGGAGATCGAGGGCGGGCGCATCACGCGCATCTACATCACGCGCAACCCGGACAAGCTTCACCGGATCGCGCAGATGCTGGATGGCCCTAGTACATATGCTGCCCGCCATTGATGGATAGCGTGGAGCCCGTGACGAAGTCCGCGTCGTCCGCCGTCAGGAAGAGCACGCCGCGCGCAATATCCTGCGCCGTGCCGAGGCGACCGCGCGGGATGCGCGCGATGATCTTCTCCAGAACCTCGGCCGGCACGGCGCGCACCATCTCCGTATCCACATAGCCGGGCGCGATCGCATTCACGGTGATCTGGGCGCGCGCGCCTTCCTGCGCCAGCGCCTTGGTGAAGCCATGGATGCCGGATTTGGCGGCCGCGTAGTTCACCTGGCCATACTGCCCGGCCTGCCCGTTGATCGAGCCGATGTTCACGATGCGCCCGAACTTGCGCGCGCTCATCCCATCCCAGACCGCCTTGCAGAGGTTGTAGCAGGACCCGAGGTTGGTATCGATCACCTCATCCCACATCTTCCGATCGAGCCGCTTCATCACGGCGTCCCGGGTGATGCCGGCGTTGTTCACCAGGATCTCGATGGCGCCGTGCTCGGCCTCGATCTTCGCGACGGCCGCGACGCATTGCTCGAAGTCGGAAACGTCGAACTTCATGCAGGGAATGCCCGTGCGTGCCGTAAACTCGGCGGCCGCCGCGTCATTGCCGGCATAGTTCGCCACGACCTTGCGGCCTGCCGTTTGCAGCGCCTCGCTGATCGCCGCACCGATGCCGCGCTGACCACCCGTCACCAATGCCACCCGCGCCATGTGGGGAACCCTCCCTGAAACCTCGTTGACCATGGGAAGTCTGCGCGAAGGGCACATCCCTTCGCCATCGAAATCTCAAGCTGGATATTGGGTTTGTCAGCCGCAGCGCGTGTGCAGCGCAGCAAAATGGAACGCCCGGTTCAGCCGCGCCGCAGCTGGAACAAGGCCTGTTCGCCGAAGATGTTCGCGAGCCTCGCCGAACGCCTCCATGGCGCCTTCAGCCCCTTCTCATCCACGGCCAGCCACTCCTCGATGACATAGCCTTCCATCGCCGCCAGTTCGAAGAAATCCAGGATGGTGCAGGGGTGGATATTGGGCGTCTCGTACCACGGCTTCGACCAGGTTTCGGTATCCGGCATCCGCCCGCCGAAGAGCAGCTTCAGTCGCATCTCCCAATGGCCGAAATTCGGGAAGCTCACGATCGCGTGCCGGCCGATGCGCAGCATCTGCCGCAAAACTTCTCGCGGCTTTTCGACGGCCTGCAAGGTGCGGCTCAGCACCACATAATCAAAGGCGCCATCCGGATAGAAAGCGAGGTCGTTGTCCGCATCGCCATGGATGACGGCGAGGCCCTGGGCCACGGCTTCCGTGGCCGCCTGCATGTCGATCTCGATGCCGCGCGCATCCACACCCTTGGTGGCAAGCTCCGCCATGAGCGCACCGTCGCCGCAACCAATATCGAGGACCCGCACATTCGGCGGGATCATCCCGGCAATGAGCCTGAGGTCCAGCCGCATGTTCTTCGCGACATACTGGACGGCGCCATTGGCCACGCGGCCGCGGGCGGATGCCGTGGGCGCCGGAACAGCTGTCTCCTCGGCAACCATGACGGCAGGTCCCGGCGCCTCGGCTTCGGTCAGGGAAAGCTCCGGCAGCCCGGGCTCATTCCTCAGCGCGTCGAGAGGGTCCGTCGTGCCGGCCCAACGCAGCACCAGCCGGCGCTGAAGATCCACCAGGACCAGGCACAACCCCGGCTTCAGCCGGGCAGCCTCTCGTTCGAAAATTCTCAGGATACGCTCAGCGCCTGAGAAATCGCGCCGCCGCGTGACGACGCGCCAGCCAGGCCCGTCTTCGGGTCGGCCCGAGAAACCGCGAAGCGTCAGGAGAATATGGCTCACGCCTGGTCAGGCCAGATATCGCGTTCCGCCCAGCCGAGCTCGGCGAAATCCTCCGCTCGCAGCGAGGCCTCGCCGACCGAGAAGAACTCGTCCAGCTGCGGCGGCTTGACGCTGGTTCCGGAAAGCATGGCGTGGACCTGTCCGCGATGATGAATGTCATGTTCGAAGAGATGCAGCAGCAGCCGGTCCGCGCGTTCGCGCTGAATGCGGGCACCTCGATGGACCTCGACGATGTGGCTGAGGTCGGCCAGCGATTCGCACCAGGCGATCAGCCGATTGTCCACCGCCGCCTGCTCCCGCTGCAGATCGGCGACGGTGGCGCAGGGCAGGCGGTTCGCGAAGGCGGCGGGGCCGAGCGTGCCGCCTTCCATGGCGTCCACATAGAACCAGTCGATGATCAGGATGTGGTTCAGCGTCGCCTTGATCGAGGGGAAGAAGCTCGTGCGCGTCGCCTCGAACTCTTCCTGCGAGAGCTTGCCGCAGGCCTTGAGGAGGCGATGGTTCGCCCAGGCATTGTTGCGCGCCTGGGCGGCGAAATAGAGCGTCGCGGGATAGGCCGTCATAGCTGCAGCGCCCTCGCTGCGCCCGCCAGGAAGCCGCCCAGCGCGCGATGGAACTCCGGCTCGTCCAGCAGGAAGGCGTCGTGGCCCTTATCCGTCGGGACTTCGATAAAGCTGACCGGCGCGGCCGCCGCGTTCAACGCACGGACGAGCGCGCGACTCTCGCTCGTGGGGAAAAGCCAATCGGAGGAAAAGCTCGCCACGAAGAAGCGGCTGGACGTCTTCGCGAAGGCACCAGCCAGGCTGCCATGCTCGTTCGAGAGGTCGAAATAGTCCATCGCGCGGGTGATGGTCAGATAGGAATTCGCGTCGAAGCGGCGCACGAAGGTGCTGCCCTGGTGGCGGAGATAGCTCTCCACCTGGAACACGTCCTCCAGGAAGGTCACGGCCGGGGCCCCCTGGAGTCGCCGCCCGAACTTGCGGGTCAAGGCAGCCTCCGACAGGTAGGTGATGTGCGCGACCATGCGCGCGACCGATAGCCCTTGGGCGGGGATGCGCCCGTCCTCCCAGTAGCGGCCGCCGCGCCAATCCGGGTCCGCGTGGATGGCGGCGCGGCCCACCTCGTGGAAGGCGATGTTCTGGGCCGAGTGGTGGCTGGCCGTGGCGATCGGGGCGGCCGCGAAGACGGCTTCCGGAAAAGTCGCGGCCCATTCCAGCACCTGCATGCCGCCCATCGAACCGCCGATCACGGCCAGCAGGCGCTCGATGCCCAGATGCTCCACGAGCTTCTTCTGGGCGCGGACCATGTCGCGGATGGTCACCGAGGGGAAATCGATGCCCCAGGGGCGGCCCTGCGGCAGGCCCGCGGCATCCGTCATTTCCTCGCGCGGGCCGGTGGAGCCCATGCAGCCGCCGAGGACGTTGGCGCAGATCACGAAGAAGCGCTCCGTATCGACCGCTTTGCCCGGCCCAACGATCGCCTCCCACCAGCCGGGGCGCCCGGTCAGGGGGTTGCGCTCGGCCACGTACTGGTCGCCCGTCAGGGCGTGGCAAACCAGAATGGCGTTGCTGCGGGCGGCATTGAGCGTCCCATAGGTCCGGTAGGCGACGGAAAGGGGCCGGATGGTGACGCCGCAATCCAGGACGAGCCCGTCCGGCAGGACCGCTTTCTGATGCTCCACCTCCGGAAAGGGCGCTTCTCGATCCATCGGGATGGAAAGTAGGGCCTGGCATGCCACCGGGCAACGCCATCCGCATGGCACCGGCGCGTGCCGGGTAACTTGGCGTGGATGACTGGCGCCGCTATGCCCTATCCCTAAATGTCCGAAGCCCCCACCGCCAGCGAAGCCCTGGACGCGATCCGCGCCGAGATCGACGCGATCGACGACGCGATGCAGGATCTCCTGATCCGCCGGGCGCAGATCGTCCACAGGCTCAGCCAGAGCGGCAGCAAGCCCGCGGGCACCGTGCTGCGCCCCGGCCGCGAGGCCATGATCCTACGGCGACTGCTCGCCCGCCACGAGGGGCCGCTTCCCCGTACCGCCCTGGTGCGTCTTTGGCGGGAGCTCTTCGCCAGCTCCATCGCTCAGCAGGCCAGCTTTTCCATCGCCCTGCCGCCGGACGCCACCCTGGCCCGCCAGGCGGCCGAGCATTTCGGCCCTGCCACGCCGCAGCGCCAGCATCCGTCGCAGCAGGCGGCCCTGGCCGCGCTCAGCGCACGGGAAGCCACCATCGCGGTCCTCCCCTGGCCCCGCGAAAGCGACGACACCGAGGAGGAATGGTGGGCCAATTTCGACCCCAGCCATCTGTCGGTGATCGCCCGCCTGCCCTTCTTCAGCGAGCGCGAGCCGGCGATGGAAGCGGCCGTCATCGGCCTCCAGCCGGCCGACCCGTCCGGCCATGACGCCACGCTCTCGCGCATCGAGCTGCCGGGCGAGGCCAGCCGCTCGGCGCTGGCCGCGGCCTCGGGCGGCGGGCGCCTCCTCGCGATCCGGCGCGAGCACGGCGTAACTCAGGCCCTCATCGAAACCAACGGCCCTGCCCCGGCCGGTGCCGTCATCCTCGGTAGCTACGCCATCCCCGAACGAGGCGCGAACCCATGAACGCCCTGCTGCCCCGCCCCTCCATCTTCTCGATCGAGCCCTATGTGGGCGGCGAATCGAAGATCCCGGGGGTGAACCGGATCATCAAGCTCTCGAGCAACGAGGGCGCCTTCGGCCCGCCACCGGCCGCACAGGAAGCCTACGCCGCCATGGCGAAGGAGCTGCACCGCTATCCCGACGGCAACGCCACCGCGCTGCGCACGGCGATCGGCGGCTATTTCGGCCTGGATCCCGCCCGCATCGTCTGCGGCAATGGCTCGGACGAGCTGCTGGCCTATCTCATCCTCGCCTATGGCGGCGAGGGCACCGAGCTCATCATGTCCGCCCATGGCTTCGTGATGTACGAGCTGACGGGCCACTACGCCGGCTGCCGCGTGCTCAAGGTGCCGGAGAAGAACCTGGTCGCCGATGTGGATGGCATCCTGGCAGCCGTCGGCCCCCGCACGCGCATCGTCTGCCTGGCGAACCCGAATAACCCTACCGGCGCCCTGCTGCCGAGCTCCGAGGTGCGGCGCCTGCGCGCCGGGCTGCGCGGTGACATCCTGCTGGTGCTCGATGCCGCCTATGCCGAGTACGTGACCGAGCCCGATTTCGACCCCGGTGAGAAGCTGGTGGACGAGTCCGGCAACACGGTCATGACGCGCACCTTCAGCAAGATCTTTGGCCTGGGCGGGATGCGCCTCGGCTGGGCCTACATGCCCCAGCAGGTCATCGACGTGATGAGCCGCATTCGCGGCCCCTTCAACGTCAACGCCGCCGCCCAGGCGGCCGGCATCGCGGCCCTGTCCGAGAAGGGCTGGGTGGCAAAATCCGTCGCGCACAACAACGAGTGGCGCGCCAAGCTGGTCGCGGCGCTCGAGGCCCTCGGCATCAAGGTCTGGCCGAGCCACGGCAATTTCATCCTCGCCGATTTCGGCACGGGTGAGCGCGCCAAGGCCGCCGATGCCTTCCTGCGCGCCCGCGGGCTGATCGTACGGGCGATGGGCGCTTACGGCCTCGGCCAGTGCCTGCGCATCACCATCGGCACGGGCGAGGAATGCACGCTGGTGGCGGAGGCGCTGGCCGCTTTCGCGAAGCAGGATGGCTGAGCCTCTTTTCGACCGCCTCTGCCTCATCGGCGCGGGCCTGATCGGCGGCTCCATCGCGCGCCGAGCGAAGGAGCGCGGCGACCTCGCGCGCGAGGTCGTGATCAGCGCACGCACCGGCAAGACCCTGGACCGGGTGCGGGAGCTCGGCTTCGCCGATCGCGTCGAAGAGAGTGCCGCCAAGGCTGTGGAAGGCGCGGACTGCGTCATCCTATGCGTTCCCGTGGGCGCCTATGCCGCGGTGATGGCGGAGATCGCACCGCATCTGAAACCCGGCGCGATCCTTTCCGACGTAGGCTCGACCAAGGGATCGGTGATCCGGGATCTGGAGCCGCTGCTGCCAGCGGGAGTCCATCTCGTGCCGGCGCATCCCATGGCCGGCACCGAGTTCTCGGGGCCCGATTCAGGCTTCGCCACGCTCTTCGAGAACCGCTACGTCATCCTCACGCCCGCGCCGGGAACCGATGCCGAAGCGACGGCGAAGGTGCGGGAGATGTGGGCGCGCTGCGGCTCCATGATCGAGTGCATGGATGCCACGACGCACGACAAGGTCGTGGCCATCGTGTCGCATCTGCCGCATCTGATTGCCTTCACGATCTGCGGCACGGCCGATGACCTCTCCGAGGAAACGCGCGAGAGCGTGTTGAAATTCGCCGCCTCAGGCTTCCGGGATTTCACGCGCATCGCGGGTAGCGATGTCGCCATGTGGCGCGACGTATTCCTGAACAACCGCGCCGCGGTGCTGGAGATGCTGGCCCGCTTCACCGAGGACGCGCAGGCCTTCGGGCGCGCCATCCGCTGGGGTGAGGAGGACTTCATCGTCGACCGCATCCAGCGCGGCCGGAAGATCCGCAAGGAACTGATCGAGCACAAGCAGGCCTGAGCCTGCTTGCTCGCAGGTCCTGGAATCAACCGACCTCTGCAGGAAATCTCGCCTGGCGCCGAAGCAGCACAGCCATGATGGCGAGCTGCACGAGGTTGAAGGCGATCCCCACCCACCACGCGGCCGCGTAGAAGCCCACGCGGTCGTAAATTGCGCCCGCCAGCCAGGCACCGAAGGCCATGCCGCTCAAGCTCGCCAGGAACATCAGCGGGACACGCCAGTTTGCCTCCAGGGCTGGGAAGAGGGAGCGGACGGCCATCACGTAGGCCGGCACGATCCCGCCGAAGCCCAGCCCATAGGCGGCGGAGACGAAGAACAGCCCAGCCTCGTCCTGGGTCGCCAGGAAGCCCAGCATGCCGCCCACCTGCGCCACACCGCCCAGGAAGACCGTCCAGAGCCCGCCGATCCGGTCCGAGAGCCATCCCCAGAACTGCCGCGCCACGAAAGCCGCTGCGAGCAGGACCGAAAGCATGGCGGCGCCGCGCGAGGCGCTGATCCCGAGATCCCCGCAGAAGGCGACCAGATGCGCCGCCGGCATCGCCATGGGCACGCAGCACAGGAACGAGCAAAGCGCGATCCAGCCCATGGCCGCATTGGGCGCCATTCCCAGCACCGGCCGGCCACGCAGGGCCTGGCCTCCCGATAGTCCGCTCAACGGTACGGGTGCCGGCCGGAGCACCAGCAAGGCGAGCGTCACGACCGAAATCGCCACCAGCAGGCCGTAGCCTATCATGGCACGTTGCCACCCGGCGCCCGCGATCGCTCGCTCGAAGACGAAGGGCCATAGAAAGCCTGCCACGTACTGGCCCGACGAGACGAGCGCCAGCGCCGTCCCCCGCCGCCGGTCGAACCACATGGAGACGTAGGCGAACATGGGCGGAAACAACGCCCCATTGCCCAATAGCCCCACACCCAGCCCAATTCCCGCCAGCAACGACCAGGACTGCCCCATGGAAGCCAGCGCGAGTCCGAGGAAGATGGATGTTCCGCCCAGCACCGCCACGGCACGCTGTCCGATCCGCGCCGCCAGGAGGCCGCAGAAGACGCCACCGAGCCCGCTGCCCAGATAGGCGAGGGAAGACGCCAACGCGGGCACGGAGCGCCCCGTGCCCAGGCTCTCGGCAATGGGCACCAGCCCGATCACGACGAGCATGGGGCCTCCCGCGGCCAGTGCCAGCATGGCCGTCGCCGTACAGGCAATGATCCAGGAGCTGCGCGTCTCGATGCTGGGCGCGGCAGCGGCGATTGACATGGGTTTCCTCTCCGTCGCCCAGTCTCGGGGCGGCAGGGGAAAGCGGCAAGTGGGCTAGGCGTTCTCGGCCAGGAAGGCCGCGACGGCGGCCATGCCATCCAGATACGGGACGCCGATGTCCGGCGCGATACCGACCACTCGGCATCCCGCGGCAAGGCCGGCCGCAGCGCCCGTCGCGCTATCCTCCACGACCAGGCACTGGGCGGGCGCGACCCCGCAGGCCTGTGCGGCGGCCAGATAAAGATCGGGTGCGGGCTTGGGACGCGCCACATCCTCGAAACTGAAGACGCGCCCCTCGAAATACTTGCCGAAGCCCAGCGCGCCGAGTTTCACTGCAAGCTCCCCGCGCGAGGAGTTGGAGCACAAAGCCATGGGCCTCCCCGTCGCTCGTGCGGCTTCCAGCGCCGCCTCGGCACCCGGAATGGGCTGGAGGCCGACGGAGAGCTCACGCTCGATCTCGAGCGCCAGGGCGCGCGACCAGCCGGACGGTAGCCGGCCTACTCGCGCCTCGATCCGAGGCTCCATGTCGGGCAATGCCATGCCGAGGAAGGTGCGCCGGGCCTCTTCCATATCCATGGGCCAGCCCAACGCCGTCACCTCGCGCGCCACGACCGAATTGGCCAAGGCCTCGCTATCGGCAAGCACACCGTCGCAATCGAAGAGAATCGCTCCGATCATGCGGCCTTCGCATTCACGACATGGGCATGCGTATGGGGGCAATCGGTGAGCTGGCGTGGACATTGCCGTCCGCCCGCGAAACTGCACAGCGACCGCGCGGAACCCTGGACGCGCCGCACGAGATCGGCGAGCGCGTCGATGAACCGGCTGTCGGAATTCTGGGCGGGAACACGGAAATACCCTGGAATTCCGTGCTTCTCGCCGAGCTGCCGATACTCGACATCCAACTCGACCAGCGTTTCCGAATGATCTGAGACGAAGGCGATCGGACAGATCAGCACGGCGACGCCTTCCCGCGCGGCGCGTTCGATTTCGGTATCGGTCGAAGGACCGATCCAGACCTGTGGCGTGACGCGTGACTGGTAGCAGACCTGGTACTCCAGGTCCGGGAGGCCGAGCGCCGAGAAGACCGCCTCGGCGCTGCGCTCCACCTGCCACTGATAGGGATCGCCGGCCTTCACGATGTCCTCGGGCAAACCATGGGCCGAGAAGAGCAGGCGCAACTTCGTGCCTTCGGGTAGCGAAGCGCGCGCCTTGTCGTACTCCACCCGCAAGAGGCGCGCCGTCGCATCGGCGAAAGACGCATCGGAATGAAAGCAGCAGAGCGTCGAGGTCGGCCACACCACGCCTGCCGCCCGGCATGCCGCATCCCAATCCGTGATGGAACTGCCCGTCGTGGTCGTCGAATACTGGGGGTAGAGGGGGATGAGCAGGACCTCGTCCGGTCCCCATTCCTTCACCTCGCGCACCACCTCGGCAGCGAAGGGGTGCCAGTACCGCATGGCGACGAAAGAACGGAACTCGAGGCCTGGCTCATTCGCCAGCGCTGCCTCCAGGGCCGCGGATTGCTGCCGCGTCAACTCCAACAGCGGCGACCTGCCACCGAGGATCTGGTAATTCTCCAGGGCCGGCTTCGTCCGGCGCCAGGCGATGAAGCGACCCAGCAAAGGCCGGAGCCATCCCGGCACTCGCAGGATCGCCGGATCCGTAAAGAGGTTCGTGAGAAAGGGCCGCACCGCGGAAGGCGCGTCAGGCCCCCCGAGGTTGAACAAGACGACCGCGACGCGCCGCTTCATCTGCATGCCTCCGGAAATGCCGGCTTATGCACGAACTTCAAGCGGCGCGGACCTGCGCCAACAGCGCGGCGACATGCTCCGGCGGCGTGGGTTGTTCCACGCCATGGCCCAGGTTGAAAATGAAGGCCCTCCCCCGCACAGCCTCGAGGATGCAAGCGGCCTCGCGGCGGAGGGCCTCGCCACCCGCCAGCAAAGCCTCGGGATCCAGATTGCCCTGCAGCGCCACGTGAGGCGGAACATGCCGGGCGGCCCAGGCCGGATCCATGGACGTATCCATTCCCACCGCCTGCACACCTGTTCTGGCCGCGTATTCACTGAGCATGGGACCCGCAAGGCGCGGAAAGCCGATGACGGGCAGGCCGGGATAGGCGGCGGCTATGGCGGCCCTCAGGCGCTTCGTGGGCTCGATCACCCATTGGCGGAAGGCGGAAGGCGGCAGTTGCCCCGCCCAGCTGTCGAAGATCATCAGCGCTTCCGCGCCGGCTTCGGCCTGGGCCAGGAGATAGGCGAGCGTTGCCGCCTCAAGCTTCGCCATCAGCGCGGCGAAGAACACCGGATCGCCATGCATCATGCGGCGGGCCTGGCGGAACTCCCCGCCTCCCTTGCCCTCGATCATGTAGCAGGCAACCGTCCATAGGCCGCCCGAAAAGCCGATCAACGCCGTTTCCGGCCGTTCCGCAGCCAAGCCCGCTCGAACGCGGCGCACCGTTTCCATAATAGGGGCGGCACGTACGGCGACGCCGGCGACATCCAGCGCATCGAGGCCAGCCTGATCGCGAATGGGCGGCAGTCGTGGGCCCTCGCCCTCGGCGAAGGTCAGCCCCTGACCCATTGCCCACGGAACGATCAGGATGTCGGAAAACAGGATAGCCGCGTCCACGCCATAGCGGCGCACGGGCTGCAGAGTGACCTCGGCCGCCAGTTCAGGGTTCAGGCACAGGTCCATGAAGCTGCCCGCCTGCTGCCTCGTTCGCCGGTATTCCGGCAGGTGGCGGCCGGCCTGGCGCATGAGCCACGCGGGAGGGGGCCAGGCGCTCTGGCCTGAGAGCACGCGAAGAATGGGTTGTGCCGTCATGCCCAGGACAAAACCAGAGAAAGGAAGAAAGAAGAAGGGTGGCAGTGGTGGTGGGGCCTGTGACTCCTGGGGAAGCAATCCTTCCACAGTCTATCCACAGCTTCGTCCAGGGGATTGACGTGCGCCGAATCACGAAGCTCCGCGCCGCCGTGTCGAAACGGTCCCGGCTGTCCCCAACCGGCTGGAAAAATGATCCCCGGCGGAACAAGATGCGCCATCCATCCCCGGAGCCTCGTCGACGGATTGCTGCGGGGTGATTCCATCCCCACAATCCCCAAACGACAGCCGCCCCATACACAGGTTTTCCACGGTGCCGCGCAGCATCAACCTCCATCTGGTCTCCGACAGCACCGGCGAGACGCTCAACAGCATGTCGCGCGCCGTGCTCTCGCGCTTCGACAATCCCGGCGTGGTTCAGCACCGCTGGTTCCTGGTCCGTTCCCGCATGAATCTCGACCGCGTGATCGAGGGGATCGAAGCCGAGCCGGGACCGGTCATCTTCACCCTGGTGGACAGCAGCCTGCGGCACACGCTGGAGGAGACCTGCGGGCGGCTCGGGGTCCCCTGCCTCTCGGCATTGGACGGCGTCATGAACCTGCTGCAGGCCGAGATCGGCGCCCGCGCCGCCGAGCGCCGGGCGGCCCAGCATGTGCTGGATGCCGATTATTTCCGCCGCATCGATGCGATGCATTACGTTCTGAGCCATGATGACGGCCAGGGCACGGCAGGCATCGCCAATGCCGATGTCGTACTCGTCGGCGTTTCGCGAAGCAGCAAGACGCCGACCTGCTTCTATCTGGCCAACCGGGGGGTGAAGGCGGCGAATGTGCCGATCGTCCCCGGGGCCGCCCTGCCGCCGGAGCTGGAGAACCCGCCCTGCCCCGTGGTCGGCCTGACCATCGACCCGGCGTCGCTGCTCGATATCCGCCGGCATCGTCTCAAGATCATCGGTGCCGACGGGATGCGGATGGGCGAGAGCGAGTATGTCGATCCTGATTCCGTGAAGAAGGAAATCCTCGCGGCGCGGCGTCTCTGCGCCGCGCGCGGCTGGCCCGTCATCGACGTCACGCGCCGCTCCATTGAGGAGACAGCGGCGACGGTACTGCAACAGATGGAGCTCTGGCACGCCCGACAGGGCGTGCACCGGAACGCGGATCCCGAGGATCCGGCGGCCGCTATCCTGGGACGCGGCGCGCCGTGAAGCTGATCCTGGCATCGCAGAGCCTGGCCCGGCGCGCATTGCTGGAAGCGGCAGGCCTTGCCTTCGAGGCAATGGTATCGGCGGTGGATGAGGCCGCGATCAAGGAAAGCGCCCAGTCGGAAGGCGTTTCGCCGGCGGATGCCGCGGTATTGCTGGCCGACGCCAAGGCTGCCCGCATTGCCCGGCGTGAGCGCGATGCGGTCGTGATCGGGGCCGACCAGTTACTGGTTTGCGAAGGCCAATGGTTCGACAAACCCGTGGATGTCGAAGCTGCTCGTGCCCATCTGGAGCGCCTGCGGAATCGTTCGCACGAACTGGTCACGGCGGTGGTGGTGTGGCGCGAGGGCCAGCGAGCTTGGCATCACGTCTCCACGCCACGGATTTCGATGCGCGATTTCTCCGATGCGTTTCTGGATTACTACCTTGCCCGCGAGGGCGCGCACGTCACATCAAGCGTCGGCGCCTACCGCCTGGAAGGACCGGGCATCCAGCTGATGCGGGATATCCGTGGCGACCATAGCGCCATACTGGGCCTGCCGATGCTGCCGCTCCTGGCCTATCTGCGCGAAAGTGGGGTTTTGCCGCGCTGATCGCGCTGGCATGATCGGTCGGCGCGGGCGTGCCGGAACGGTAGACGGAAGCGACTTAAAATCGCTCGGCCTTTGGCCATGCGGGTTCGAGCCCCGCCGCCCGCAGGTTCATCAAAAAAAGGGCGCGGCGCTTCAGGCGCCACGCCCCTTTCAACGCCGAAGCGTCACGATTAGCGCGTCGTGGTGCCGAGTGCCCGGCCGGCGGCCGTCCCACGCGGATTGGCCGGTGTGCCATCCGACTGCGAGGGATACGCGCCGGAGGTGTTGGTCCCGGCAGCCCGGTCGAGCGCACGCTCAGCCGCCGTGCCCGGCGGGTTACCCGGCATGCCGTCCGACTGGCGCGGGTACGCGCCCGACGTATTGGTGCCGGCAGCCCGGTCGATCGCACGCTCGGCCGCCGTGCCCGGCGGGTTGCCCGGGCGACCGTCATTGGGGTCGGCGCAGGCCACGACGCCAAGAGTCAGGAGGCCAGCGGCAAGAAGACGTGCGTACATGGAATATCCTTCCATCCGGAATGGTGCTGCGCCATTGTTGAGGCGTGTCGAGGCAACGCCGATAGCGACGCACGGTTGCAACGAATGGAAGTTTGAAAGAGAGACCGGCGAGAAGCCATGAACCGCACTCTTCTCTGGCTCGTGCTCGTGTTGCTGCTGATGATTTTCGGCCTCTATTTCATCGACGCGATCTGACGGACAAACGATAACCTCGCTTCGTGAGTACCGCGTCCAGTTCCGCGCCTAGCAGGATCAGGTAGACGCTCAGGTAGAGCCAGGTGAGAAGCGCGATCGCCGCGCCCAGGGGGCCATAAGTCGAATCATACGCAGCGAAGTGGCTGACGTAGAGCGAGAAGGCGGCGGAGGCGATCAGCCACAGGACGGTTGCCGTAATCGTCCCGACGGAGAAGATCCGGTAATTATCCGGACGCCGGGCGGGGCCGTATCGGTACAGCGCCGCAATCGCCAGCGTCACCGTGCAGATCAACACCCCGAAGGAAGCCGTTTGCAATAGCAGAGCGGTACGAAAGGGGAAGTTCAAGGCATTGAGAAAGGTCGGAAGAGCGACGAGGAAAGCCAGCCCGATGATGACCGCGAGGATGGCGCCGATCGTGATCAGGATCGCGGTCAAATAGAAGACGATGACATTGCGCTGCTCCGCCTGATCCTGGGCGATGTTCAACGCGTTCAACAAGGCGCGCACGCCGGAGGAGGAAGACCAAAGTGCGATGACGGCGCTGATGATGACGCCCCATCCCAAGGCTTCGCGCGGTGCCGCCACGAGCTCGTGAACGCGATCTCCGATGAGCTTGAAGCTTTCTTCGGGCAGTAGACGTTCCAGAACCTCCAGCTGCGGCTCCACGGTCGCGAGATTGAACCACATGCCGTAGAGCGTGAGCGAGAGTGAGATGGCCGGGAACAGGGCCAGCATCGCGTAGAAGGCACAGCCGGCGGCGACCAGCGAAATCTGGTCGGACGTCGCCGCCACCCAAAGCTGGTACCAGAACTGGTCCTTCAACCCCTTGGGCTTCGATCGCTCGGCCTGACCTGGGGCCTCGTCGCTCAGGAGATGCTCCTTCGGGTGGCGGTGATGGTCCTACCGCAACCCTATTCTGCCGCGATGCGGTAATCCAGCAGCGGATTCTCTGCCAGCAGGCCATTCGGCACGCTGGCTAGGACCGGCGCCGCGATCAGCGCCGCGGCGGCGATCATGGCCCAGACGGGGAGAGCGGGACGGGGGGTTCGCCGCATTTTTGCCTCCATTCGTGATGGCTCTTCCAACACGGGAGAAGGCATAGGGTTTCTACCCCTGCCGTTTCGTGAAGATGCGCAGAATTTGCTCTCCGATGATGCCGCCGACCTCGTAAGCCGGACCGCGCCGGCCGAGGAGGCTCACAGCCTCGCCCACCGGCGAGAGTTGCGACAGCTGCGCCAGCGATCGCTGGCGCAGGAGCTTCGCTTCCTGCGCGACCGGGTCGGGACGTGCCCGTGCCAGGAACAGCAGAATGCCCGCCGCGACCAGGTCGGCCAGCCCGAGATAGAGCGTGGCCGAGAGCGGCCCCTGCCAACGCGCCAGCGCGATCCAGGCGGCCGCGTGCAGGAAACCCAGCGCGATCACAGCGAAGACGCCCGCGATCCCCATCAGCACGACGCGGGACGCCATGGCCCCCGCCTCGCGCTTCAGGCGCAGCGTCTCTGCTTCGGCTGCGACGCCGAGGAGCTGGAGGCTACGCATCAGCGCCGCATCATCTGCGCGAGAACGAAGCCGGCCAACGCCGCGAGGCCGAGCGAAGTCAGGGGCTTCTCCCGCACAAAGGCGCAAAGCTTCTCGGTCTGCTCCTGCAGCTGGTCGTTCGCGTTCCGAGCCATGGCTTCGGCCTGGTCCGCCACGGCGCCCACGGCGGGTGCCACCCGCTCCTTCATCAGGGCCTCCACCCGACCGCGGAGATAGGCGATCTCGTCGTTCGGGTCCTGCTGCGGCGTGTAGGAGGAGCTCATGTTGCTGGTCCCTTTCCGTTCCTTCACCCCGCGAGGTTGGCACATTCCGAGGGTGTGATCCTAGGCCGCAACGCGCACGCCGAGCGGGCGTTGCAACGATCTCAGGACGGACACGAACATGGCTCCCTTCAGGGCACCTCCCCCCAGGCCGCGCGACATCTGGCCCACGCGCCTTCTGATTGCGGCCGGCGTCATCGCCTGCCTTTATCTCGGCCGGGAGGTGCTGGCGCCGCTGGCGCTCGCGCTGCTCCTCACCATCGCGGCGCTTCCCGCGGTGGCGTGGCTCGAACGGAAGCACGTGCCGCGAATTCCAGCCGTCCTGCTGGTGATGCTGGTGTTCATCTCGGTCGTTATTGGCATGGCCTACGTCGTTCTGACGCAAGCCTTCGCGCTGGCCGCCGAGCTCCCGAACTATGAATCCGTCCTCCGCGAAAAGCTCCGGACCATCAGCCAGGAAGGCTCCGGCCCGATCGAACGTCTGATGCATCTCGTCCGCCGGCTGGGAGAGGTGCTGACGCCGGCCGAAGCGTCACCCGCCACCACCGTCACCGTCGCGGCGGCCGAGCAAGGGCCGCTCAGCACGCTCTTCAGCCTCGCGGTCGTGATCATCCGCCCCGTGGCGACGCTGGCCATCACCTTGCTCCTCATGACCTTCATCCTCGTCCGCTACGAGGATGTGCGTGACCGCGCGCTGCGCCTCGCCGGTACGCACGAGATGCATCGCACGACCGGCGCTATGGCCGACGCAACGGCACGCGTCGGTCGGTTCCTGGCCATGCAGGTGCTGATCAACGCCATCTTCGGCTCGTCCATGGGACTCGGCCTTTGGCTGCTCGGCGTGCCCAATGCGCCGCTCTGGGGTGCGTTGGGGTTCGCGTTGCGCTTCGTGCCCTTTCTCGGTGCCCCGCTGTCGCTCCTCTTTCCCCTGCTTATCGCCTTTGCCACCACCGAGGGCTGGCATACCGTGATCATGGTCGTCCTGCTCTTTGCCGTCGTCGACGTGACCGTGACCTATCTGCTGGAGCCCTGGCTCTATGGCAGCAGCATGGGGATCGCGCCGCTCGCACTCCTGCTCTCCTCGGCGTTCTGGGCGGTCATGTGGGGGCCGCTCGGGCTCATCCTGGCGCCGGCCATCACCGCCTGCCTGGTGATCCTCGGACGGCACGTCCCCTCGATGAGTTTCCTGGAGGTCCTCTTGGGCGATTCCCCGCCGCTGCCCGAGCCAGCCCGGTTTTACCAGCGGCTCCTGGCGGGCGACGCGCCGGGCGCAGCCGGGCTTCTAGGAACAGAGGCCGGCCGGAATGGGGTGGACTCCGCCCTGGAGCGCTTCGTTGTCCCAGCCATCCACCAGATCGCGGCGGACCGGCCGAACGAGGCCTTCGGTCCGGCGCTCGCGATCCGCACGTCTCGGCTGCTGACCCAGGTGCTGGAAGCCGTTTCCGCCCCGGACGAGGGGCCCGCCGAAATTCTGGTCGTGCCCGTCGCAGGCGCGCTAGATCATGCGGCCGCGGCTGCCGCCGCCATGTCATTGGGCGAGGCAGGCCACCTCGTCACCACATCCCGCACATCCGCTCTGAAGCCCGAAGTGGTGATCCTGGTCGCGGCCTATGAAGCGCCACCGCACCGTTTCGCGCGGGTGCGCGCCATCGCCCAGCGCCTCACGCCCCACATCCTGGTTTACGCCGCGACGGATGAGGCGGCGATGGGCCTCTACCGCAGCACGCCGGAACTGCCGGTCATCAACACGCTGGCGGCACTGGCTTCGGATGTAGATGCCATCATGTCTCCTGATCAGCGGTCAGAAGCAGCCGGACCAGCGCCTCGCGCAGCCCGCGAGGCGTGACAGGCGCTTCCAGCACGTGCGCCTCGCGCGCGTCGGGTGGGACGCCCAGCGGCGAGAGGTAGAGGATCGTCGCTGCGCGCCGCTGGAGAAGCTGAGCCACCGGCTGGACCGATCGCCCCTGCAGCGTGCCGGCAAGGACGGCGGCATCCAGCCGTCCTGCCTTCTCGACCAGAGCAAGGGCCGCTTCCACCGTGGCCGCCGGGCCCTCGACCTCGCAGCCAGCCTCCCGCAGCGCGGCGCCGAGCGAGATGGACATGATGGGATCGCCCTCCGCGAGGAGCACCCGACGGCCGATGAGCGGTGCCCCCTCTGCCGGCTGGTCGGGTCGCCGGCCGCCCGCCAACGTGTCCGCGCCCAACGTGATCGCGCAGCGGAGGCCCTCGGGATCCCAGTGGCGCTCGATGGTGCCGGCGAGCTGACCGCGAATATTGGCGTCGATCAGCATCGAGCCGAAGCCGGTTCGGCCCGGAGGACCCGACACGGGCGGCCCGCCGCGCTCGATCCAATGCAGCAGGAAGCCGTCGGCGGCGTTTTCCCAGCGAACCGCGACACGCCCGCCCGGCTGCGACAGCGCCCCATACTTCACCGCGTTGGTGATGAGCTCGTGCAGCACGAGCGTGAGCGGCTGCGCGGCTTCCGGCACCAGGCGGAGGCTGGGGCCCTCGGCCTCGACCCGCCCGGCATGGGCGGCAAGCTCCTGCCCGACGATTTCGCCCAGGTCGGCGCCGACCCATTTCTCACGGCTGAGCACGTTGTGGGCACGGCTCATCGCGCCGATGCGCCCTTCCAGCACCTCCACCAGAGCGGGCACGTCGTCGCGCGCATCGGCCGCGGAGAGGCGCACCAGACCCCGCACCACGCTCAGAGCATTCTGCGCGCGGTGATCCACTTCGCGCGAGAGCAGGCGCTCCGTGGCCTCGATCCCCTTACGCGCCGTGATGTCGATCACCGCGCCGCTCACGCCGGTGATCCGGCCCCGATCGCCGCGCACGGGATGGAAGCTGCAGAGCCAGTAGCGGTCGTCATCGGCGCCACGTACGCGTAGTTCGTATTCCTGGATCGGCTCCCCGGTTTCCAGGACCCGGCGCATGGCCGGTTCCAGCTCGGCCGCCAGATGGGGCAGGACCTGGGCGAGCGGCTGGCCGATATAGGCCGCCGCGTCGCGTCCCGTCAGCTGGGCCAGCATCTGGTTGGCGGCCAGAAAGCGGAAGTCGCGATCTAGCAGGCACAGTCCCACGGGGGCGGATTCATAGGTGGCCCGCAGCTGCGCGGTGGTCGCCGCGAAAGCCTCCTGCGCCTTGCGGCGTTCCTGGTAATCCACGCCGACCGCGGTCCAGGCGATGGTGTTGCCGGCGCCATCGTGAATCGCTGCGCCATTGAGCAGGAACCACCGCCAGCTGTCGTCGGATTCGCGACGCAGGCGAATCTCCTTCGAGAACTCCGCGGACTCTCCGCGTAGACCGGCCGCCAGCGCCGCGCGCCAGGCCTCGCCCGCGCCGTCGCGATCATCGGGGTGAACGGCGGCGAGCCAGCCGGCGCCGCGGCTCTCGCTGTCCGAAAGGCCGGTCAGCGCCGTCCAATACTCGTTCACCCAATCCACATGGCCCTGAGCATCGGCCGTCAGCACGACCTGGGGCGCGAGACTTACCACGGCCTGCATCCGGGCGATGGCGCGCAGGCGCGCGGCTTCGCGCGCCTGGACCGCCTCGGCCATGCTGTCGAAGGCCGCGGCGAGGCGCCCGAACTCGCGGCCCCCACCAACCGTGCCGACGCGCACCGTCCAGTCCTGCATCGCCCAGCGTTGCGCAGCCCCCAGCAGCTTTCGCACCGGACGCTCGATCGCCGCATGGAACCCGAGGACCGCCAGGCAGAAGGTCAGCAGCAGCGAGCCCACGATCATGATGGCCGAGCGCCGGTCGGCATGTACCGCGGCGCCCATGTAGCGCTCCGCATCCAGGCCCACCGCGACGAAGAGCCCCTTCGCCTGGGGGGCCACCGGGACATAGGCGACAATTCGGCGTACCCCGTCGCGGCCCGAGAGCTCCACCACCCCAGGTTCCGTCCTCCTGGGCAACTCCGTGGCTTCCCCGGCAAGCGGCTGGCCGATGTAGCGTTCCGGATCGGAGGATCGCGCCAGGACCACTCCAGCGCGATCCACGATGACGGAAACGCCCCCCGCCGGCATGGCGACGCTCCGCAGGTTCTCATTCAGCCATTCCACCGAGAGCCCGACCACCACGACGCCGACGGGCTGGTTCGCCGCGTCGCGCAGGGGAGCCGCGAAGTGCAGAGTCTGCTCGCCCGTTCCCCGGCCGACGGCGTATTGGCCGACCTGGAAATCATTCTCACGCAAGACCGCGCTGAGATAGGGCCGGTTGCCCACATTGGCCGTGCGGATCAGCGCGGGCTGTGCGGAGCAGATGTTGTCGCCCGATGGCGCGAAAAGGTTCGCGGTCACGTAGCGCGGGTTCGCGGCGATGATGCGCTCCAAGAACGCATCGCATTCCGTGCTCGGCTGGTTCGCGCGGATGATTTCGGCGGCCGCGACGGCGCTCAGAAGCTGTCGGGCAGCCTCGATGGTGCTGACCTGCTCACGCGCCAGAAGCCCCGCGAGGCGCATGGCCTGCTCCCCCAGCTGGTCCCGGCGTTCCTGCCGGGCCTCGCGCTCCAATTGGATCTGCACGATCCCGGCGGGAATGAGGGCGAGGAGCAGGCCCAGGAAGACGCGGAGCGCGAGCGGCAAATTTCCATCTCCGCGGCAAGGGTCACGCCGCTTGCTGTGTAGCCTCGTCCGGCGCCGCCTGGACGGCCACGTCCACACTAAGGCCGAGGGGATCGGCCGGATCGCCGATAAAGCCCCCGGCGACGGGAAGGGCCTGCTCCGGGGAGCGAACGACGCCCACGCGGATCAGATTCGCTCCGGCGACGAGACCGTTGGTTGGATCGAACTCCACCCACCCCGCGCCGGGCAGGTAGATACTGCACCAGGCATGGGTCGCGCCGCCACCCTTGAGGTCCGTCTCCGTGCTGTCATAGAGGTAGCCAGTAACGAAACGGGCCGCGAGGCCCAGGCTCCGCGCTGCTTCCATCATCAGCAATGCGAAGTCGCGGCAGGTGCCGGTGCCCAGAGCCAGGGTCTCGGCGGGCGTCTGCGTCCCCTCTTCCTCCCGAGCGCCATAGGTGAAGTTGGCCTTCACGGCCATCGTCATCGCTTCCAGCATGGCGAGGGTCCGGACCTCTCCTTCCCCGGCGACGAATTGCCGGGCCCAGGCATCCACGCTCCGCTCCGGGTCGGGCGTCTGGCGTTCCGTGAGGCGGCTGAGGTCGGGAACCTCGTCGGCCGCGTAGGAGAAGGGGAAGATCTCGGCCGCCGGGTCCAGCGTTGCGCGCGGGAGGGCCGGCCCGGCGGGGAAATGCGTGAGATCGAGGGTGGAGACGATCTTCAACTCCTGAGTACGGATCGCTTCGTCCCATTCCAGAAAACAGATGGAATTCCCGAAGACGTCATGCGCCCAGCGCGTCGCGGTGGGCGCCGGCTCCACGGTCAGCGTCGCCTCGTGCAGCCGCAGGTCGTGACTGTCCTGCGGCCTCACCATGAGCCGGTGGCGCGTGAGGCCGACCGGGTTCCGGTAACGATACCCGGTGGTGTGGACGATGTGGACGTGCGGCATGGGGGGAGCTTCCGGTTCGGCTGCGGCAACGCGTGGGCGCGGCCCGGGTTGCGGCGGCCGCGAAGCCTAGCGCCAGATCAGCCTGGGCGGAACGGCGATACCGTTCACAGCAGTGGCCGGACGGGGGCCGGCTGCTCCCAATAGGCGGCCACGCGCCGCAGGGCCCGCAAGTCGCCAATGGCGAGCCGGCCTTCCGACAAGCGGATGAGCTGCTGCTTCCGCAGCCGTTGCAGCACGCGGTTCACGTGCACGGTGGAAAGGCCCAGCGCATCCGCCAGATGCGGCTGAGTCAGGGGGAAAGGCACGGTATCGCCCTCGCGCAGACCGGCCGAAGCCGCCCGGCGGAAGAGATGCACCAGAAGCATCGCGACCCGCTCCAAGGCGGTGCGACGGCCTATGGATAGCAGCACGTCATCCGACAGGCGCTCGCTATGAGCGGCGAGCCAGGTGACGTCCAACCCAAGCGTCGGGTGATCCTGGTACATGGCGAGCATGGTGTCGCGCCGGAACACGCAGAGGTTGGTGTCGGTGAGTGCCTCGACATCGTACTGCAACGTTCCCATCAGCTCGCCCTGCAGGCCGATGAGGTCGCCGGGCAGGAGGATATTGAGGATCTGGCGCCGCCCGTCCGGCAGCGTCTTGTGCCGAAAGGCCCAACCTTCGAGCAGCGTGAAGAGCCGTTCGTCCGCCGCGCCGGCGGAGGCGATGGCCCCGCCCGCCGATACGCGGAACTGTCCGAGCTTCCGCTGCTGAATCCAATCGATCTGCTCGCGGTTCAGGGGTTTGATCTCAGGCAGCCGGCGGAGCGGGCACGCACGACACGGTAGTTTAGGTTCCAGTCTCTTCGCTTTCCAAAGCAGGCTTCCCACAATTGGGCGCAACCAACATTAACACATTAACCTGTGTTATGGATGGCCCGTCGGGCAGGGTTCACCCTTGGGGCCAGTTTTCCGGATCGCCCAAGATCATGCCGATTATCAGCCGTCTTGCTCGGCAACCGCGTTCGTTCACGAGAGGTCTTCTCATCGGCGGAGCCGCCTTTGCCGCCGCCTTCCTGGTACGCTGGATGGCCGGCCCGGCTGCCCTGCCCTTTCCCACCTTCTTCCTCGCCGTGCTGTTCACCGCCGTCTGCGCGGGCTGGCAGGCGGCACTCGGGGTAACCATCCTGTCCTTCGGGGCGGTCTGGTACTTCTTTCTGCCGCCGTTCCAATTGCTGCAGCTCACGGAGCCGGATGGCGTCATCTCGCTCGGGTTTTTCCTGCTCGTTTGCCTGGCTCAGATCTGGCTCGTGGAGACGTTGCACCGCGCGGCCGCGGAAGTGGTCCGCTCGCGCGAGCGGATCGCGGCGCTGCTGCAGCAGGAGCGTCACCTCTATCACGAGCTGCAACACCGGGTGGCCAATTCCATCCAGTCGCTCGCCTCGATCCTGTCGATCCAGGCCTCCGCCATTACCGATCCCGAGGATGCCAGTCAGGCACTGGCCGACGCCGTGCAGCGGCTGCTGGGCGTGGCAGCCGTCCATCGCCGCCTCCACGACCCGGAGCTTTCCGGCTCGAGCTTGGCCGAGGCCATGGATGGGTTGATCAGGGACCTTCTCCGCTCCGTCGGGCGGGAGGATATCTCGATCGAGGTCGCGTGCACCGTTCCGCCGCTGGACCCCACGGTCGCCAATCTCGTGGCGATGATCGTGGCGGAGGCAACGATGAACAGCATCAAACATGGTTTTGCAGGGAGGCCAGGGGGCCGGCTTTCGATCGCGCTGCACCAGGATGCCGGCGAGAACATCCTCACCATCGCCGACAATGGGCTTGGCCTCGCGCCGCACGGCTCCACGACCGGCCCAAGATTGGGAACCACCATCATGCGGGGCTTCGCCGACAGGCTCGAGGGCAGCTTCGTGCTCGAGCCCGCGCCATATGGCGGCGCCCAGGTCCGCGTGAACTTTCCATCCTCCGCAACCTCCTCCGGCCGTCCGCGTTGAGACCGGCAGCAGCAGGAATGAGGAGGGTGATCGAGATGCTCAAAGTCTTAGCCAAGCCGATGCGGATCCGCACGCCTTCCGGTCCGATCTTCGCGCGCTTCGCGATGGTGCCGAAGAATGATGGCGAGCCTTGGTGGGTCGTTTATCGTGACGATGCGGGCCGCTGGTTCACGGCCATGCTGGATCGCGCACCCCGCCTGGCCTGATCGCGCCACCAACACCTCCCCTGAAGGTTGCCGGCGGCACCGAGGCGTGAGGCTTTACCTGACAAACCGATTTCCGCGTGCCTGTGGCTCGCGAGGAGGACATATGTGCGTCGTCGCGAACCGGCTGGGCGTGTTCCGGCCCTCGGCCCTGGGCTGAGGCGGTCGTGCACCGGCGCAGCATCATATTGGGTGCCGCGGTAGGCTCTTCGTTCTTGCTCGGCGGAATGGGGGGCACGACGCAGGTTCTTCCCTCCGAACAACGTGGACCTGCGCCCTTCGACGCTGAGACTGTCCCGGCTATCGCGCAGTTCCTGTCCAACCAGCCTTATCGCCGCCGAACCGCCAACCTGCCGCGTCAGTTGGACCGATTGGATTATGATGGCTATCGCAAGATCCGCTTCGATGCGGCCCAGGCGTGGTGGTCCGATCCGGATTCTCCCTTTCGCATGCAGCCGCATCACCGCGGCTTCCTTTTCAAGGATCGCGTCGAGCTGTTTGAGGTCGCCGAGGGGCAATCCACGCCGATCCGCTTCCGACCCGACCAGTTCCGCTACGAGGACGTGCAGGGCCCGGCGGACGACGAGGACATCGGCTTCGCAGGGTTTCGCCTGCTGTCGCCGCTGAACCGGCCGGATCATTTCGACGAGCTTTGTTCCTTCCTGGGCGCGAGCTATTTTCGGGGCCTCGGCCGCGGGAATGTCTATGGCCTTTCCGCGCGTGGGCTGGCCATTCGCACCGCCGATCCACGGGGCGAGGAATTCCCGGCTTTCACTGCCTTCTGGTTGGAGAAACCTAGGGCCGGTGACAGCGCCGCGATCGTGCATGCCCTCCTGGAGAGCCAGAGCCTGACAGGCGCGTACCGCATCGTCATCACGCCGGGCGATACGACCGTGATGGAGGTGAAGGCGACGCTCTATCCGCGCCAGGAAGTCGCCGGCGTCGGCATCGCCCCGGCGACGAGCATGTTCTTCTTCGGGCCGCAGGATCGAGCCGAAGTCGCGGATTTCCGGCCGGCTGTCCATGATTCCGACGGGCTGTTGATGCGCACCGGCCAGGGTGAGCAGATCTGGCGGCCCCTCGCCAATCCACGCGACCTGCAGGTCAGTGGGTTTCAGGATCGCGGGCCGCGCGGCTTCGGTCTGCTGCAGCGAGCTCGCCAATTTGCCAGCTACCAGGACCTCGGCGCCGAGTACCACCGGCGTCCAAGTCTCTGGACCGAGCCGCTGGGCGACTGGGGCGCGGGTGAAGTCCGGCTCGTGGAGATCCCCACGCAGAGCGAGATTCACGACAACATCGCCGCCGCGTGGGTTCCGTCCGCGCCGCTGAAGGCCCAGGAGCCCTTCCCTCTGCACTATCGGCTACATTGGACGGGGGCTGCCTGCGGCGATTCCCGCCTGCCTCGCTTCGAGGAGACGCGGGTCGGTGTCATCGGCGACGGAGGGCGCGCGCGGATCTTTGTTCTGGAACTCGGGGCGGTTCAAGCCGGCTCGGCGGACGCGGCGCCGGAAGTGGCAGCCGAAACCAGCGCGGGCGAGCTCAAGAACATCGTCCTGCAATCCAATCCGCAGACCGGCGGCATGCGTCTGGCGTTCGAGCTGCATCCCGGCAGCGCTCGCATCGCCGAAATCCGGGCGCGGCTCATGCGCGGCCAGATTCCGGTGTCGGAGAGCTGGGCTTTCCGATGGACGGCCTGAACCGCCTTCCGGGCTTCGAGATCCTGCCGCCGGAAGCGCCGATGCCGATGCCGGCGCAGGATCTTTCCGCAGCCCCTCGCCAAGTCCGTCGCGGCACTTCGTCGCCGCCGCTGATGTGGCTCCGCCGGCTGCTCGTCATCGGTGGCGCGCTGCTGCTGACGGGCGTTGCCACCGCCGAAATGTCCCTTGTGCTAGGGTTGTCTCGCTGGAGCGCCACCGGGGTGGTGCTAACCGCGATCTTCGCCCTGCTGTCGATCTGGATCGCCCTGGCGTTCACGAGCGCGGTGGCGGGCCTACCAGGGCTTCTCCGCCGGTCCGACCCGTTGCGGCTCGGCGAGCAGAGTCCGCTGCCTCAAACGCGGACGGCGCTCCTAATGCCCGTGTACAACGAGGATGTGGGCCAATGGAGCGCACGCCTTTCCGCGATACGGGCGTCGCTGCGCGCAGCGGGAGTGGTGGATGGCGTGGACATTTTCGTCCTCAGCGATTCCACGGATGCGGCCTGCCGTCAGATGGAGTCGGACGCTGTCCTCGCGTTGCGAGCGCGGGACGGAGCGCGCGTCTTCTATCGCCACCGCTCACGCAACACCGGCCGCAAGGCGGGGAATATCGAGGAGTGGGTACGCCGCTTTGGCGGGAGCTACGCCCAGTTCCTGATCCTCGACGCCGACAGTCTCATGGAGGGCCGCACCATCCTCGCCCTTATCGGCGGGATGGAGCGGCATGCGGATGTCGGCCTCATCCAGACGCTGCCGTTGCTGCAGGGCGGGCGCACCCTCCTCGCGCGGATGCAGCAATTCGCAGGTCAGGTCTATGGCCCGCTGATCGCGCAGGGCCTCGCTTGGTGGTCCGGCGCCGAGGGGAACTACTGGGGCCATAACGCCATGATCCGCACGCGCGCGTTTGCCGAGGCAGCGGGCCTCCCGCGCCTGCCGGGCCGCAAGCCGTTCGGCGGAGAGATCCTGAGCCACGATTTTGTCGAGGCGGCGTTGATGCGCCGCGCCGGCTGGGCCATCCACATGGCGCCGCTCCTGCCCGGCAGCTATGAGCAGGGTCCGCCCAGCCTGCCGGACCTCGCGGTGCGGGACCGCCGCTGGTGTCAGGGCAATCTTCAACATAGCGCGGTGATCGGCGCTGCCGGCCTGCATCCGATGAGCCGCCTGCACATGTTGGTGGGGATCGCGGCCTACTTGTCCGCGCCGCTTTGGCTCGGCTTTCTGGTGCTGGGACTGGCAGTGTCCTTTCAGGCCCACTTCCTGCGGCCCGAGTATTTCCCCGCCACCCATGCGCTGTTCCCGACCTGGCCCATCGTCGATTCCGAACGCGCCATTTGGGTGTTCGGTGGAACATTCCTGGTTCTGCTGGCGCCCAAGATCCTCGCACTCGTCGCCGTCGCGCTCTCGACCCGGAGAGCCTTTGGCGGCCGGATGCGGCTGATGGTCAGTGGCCTGGTGGAGATTCTGCTCTCCTCCCTCCTTTCACCGGTCACCATGCTGACGCAGGCACGGCAATGCGTGGACGTCCTGCTGGGCCGCGACGGCGGTTGGACGGCGCAACGCCGCGAGGGTGAGGAGATCCGTCTCCGCGATGCCTTCCGGATCGCGCGTGGACACCTGTTCCTCGGCCTCGCGCTGACCGCGCTGGCAGTCGCGATCAATCCGCTCTTGGCGGCCTGGATGGCGCCGGTGTTGGTGGGACTGGTCGCGGCCCCTTGGTTGATAGCCTGGACGGCCAGCGAGGAAGCCGGCGACCGGTTCCGGCGCTGGGGCCTGTTTCTGGTGCCGACCGAAGAAGCGCCTTCCGGCGTTCTGCTGACATCGGACACTCCTGGCGCTGGCGACGACAGAGCAGCGCTTGTGGCCGCGGCCATGGCTGGCTGATCCTGAGCGGGCGAGGAGCGCAATCCAAAAGCCGCGACGGAGCCGGCCGGCCGCCCTATATGAAAATGGCGATGTCGAAACATGACCGACCCTGCATCAAGATTTGCCGATATGACGACGAGAGCGGATGGTGCTTCGGCTGTGGCATGACCCTGCGCGAGAAGAAGGCCTGGAAGCGCGTCGCGGCGTATCGCGACGTCATTCGCGACTCCCTTCCGCCGAGGCTCGCCGCCATGGCGGCCGAAGGCCACATCGTCGGGCCTGACGCAGGGAAGAAGAAGCACAGGGATTGATCGCGGCATGGATGCGCTGTCCTTCTCCGAAGAAGACCAGGCGGGATGGCGCGAAGGATTGCTCTCTGCCCGCCCGGCGGAAGTTGTGGCGCCGCGATTTCCTGCGGGAATAGGGCGTCCGCTGGGCGAGGGCGAAGGCCGCCCGGTTCTTCTGGTGCCCGAGCTCCTGCCGGAGGGACCTCTCCCGCTCATCGTGATGTTTCATGGCGCCACATCCGACCCCGAGCGTGGCCTGCGGCATGTTCGTGCTGAGGCGGAACGCCGAGGCTGCCTGGTTCTGGCGACCAAGTCGCGCGGCAGCACATGGGATTTGCTCCAGGGCGGCTATGGGTTCGACGTCGCCGTGCTGGACTATTCGCTGAAGGCGGTCTTCTGCCGCTTTCCGGTGGACCCGCGCCGGGTCGCGGTGGCGGGCTTCTCGGACGGCGCGTCCTATGCCTTGTCGCTCGGCCTCATCAATGGGCTGTTCTTCTCGCAGGTCATCGCCTTCTCGCCAGGCTTCGTCGCTCCTGGTCCATGGCAGGGGCGACCCGCCATCTTCGTTTCCCACGGCCGCGAGGACACGGTCCTCCCCATCAGCCGTTGCGGTCGCCCTGCCGTGGATCGGCTGCGGGAAGCGGGCTATCGCGTCCATTACAGGGAATTCGATGGCGGCCACGTCGTTCCACCGGACATCACGGTCTCCGCGATGGACGATTTCGAGGCAAACGCCCGCGAGAAAGGCGTGCGTTGGATGCCGGCGCGAAATTGAGGCGCATACCGGACGCATTTTCCTGGACCTGAAGAACCGATGACGGGCAGCCTTGCCCGCGATCGGGACGAAGGAACATCGAATGCGCCTCGCCGTTGCTGCCGCACTTAGTTGCGCCCTTCTCGTCCCAGCCCAGGCCGCGGACCTCAACCTGGCCGTTGGGGGTGCCTTCTCGTCGATGGATCCGCATTTCCATGATCTCTCGCCGAATCACGCCCTGACGCAGCATGTCTTCGACTCCCTGGCTCGCACCGACGCCCAGATGCGGCCCGTACCCGGCCTCGCGCTGTCCTGGGAGACGATCAACGACCTGACCTGGGAGGTGAAGCTGCGACCCGGCGTCACCTGGCATGACGGCTCGCCTTTCACGGCGGACGACGTGGTCTTCACTTTCTCGCGCGTGCCCCAGGTGCCGAACAGCCCGACATCGCTGTCCCGTTACACGCAGCCCGTGACTCGCATCGAGGTGATCGACAGCCTGACGGTTCGCCTGCACACGGCTGAGCCGGTGCCGTTGATGCCGATGAATATCGCGGCCTTCGCGATCATTTCTCGCCGGCATGGAACCAGTGCCCAGACCAGCGACTATAATTCCGGCCGCGCCGCCGTGGGGACCGGCCCGTATCGCTATGTGAGCTACACGCCCGGTGATCGCGCCGTCTTCGCGCGCAACCCGGGCTGGTGGGGCGAGCGGCAGCATTGGGACCGGGTGACGTATCGCATGATCCCGAACGACAGCGCTCGCGTGGCGGCGCTCCGGGCCGGCGATGTGGACGCGATCGACGCCGTGCCGACGCGAGACGTGGCCCAACTCCGCCGCGATGGGCGGCTGCGCGTGATCGAACGGCCGGGCCTCCGGCTGATCTACCTCTATATCGATTCAAATCGAGCCGTGACGCCGAGCGTCACCGACAATCAGGGCCGGCCCTTTGCCGACAATCCGCTGCGGGACGTGCGAGTCCGGCGGGCGCTCTCCATGGCGATCAACCGGCCAGGTATCGCGCGGCAGATCATGGAGGGCTTCTCCGTTCCGACCGGGCAGCTCATGCCAGAAGGCGCGCTGGGCTATGATCCGTCGATCCCTGTGCCCACCTTCGACGTCGAAGGTGCCCGCCGATTGCTGGCCGAGGCCGGTTTCCCGCAGGGCTTCCGCATCGTTCTGAACGGCCCCAACGACCGGTACGTGAACGACGCCGAGATCGTGCAGGCCATCGCGCAGATGTGGACACGCATCGGCGTGCGGACCGAGGTCGCAACGCAGCCTTCCAGCGTGTTCTTCTCGCGCGGGGCGCGCGATGAATTCTCCGCGAGCCTGACCGGCTGGTCCTCTTCGACAGGCGAGGCGGACACCTCGCTCACGGTGATGTCCGCGACGCCGGACCCGCCGCGGGGCCGCGGGTCGACCATGCGAGCCTCGCACTACAGCAACCCAGCGGTGGACGCGCTGATCGACCGTGCGCTCGCTACCATCCCGACGCGTGAGCGCGAGGCGCTGTATCAGCAGGTAATTCGCGACTCCATCCAGCGGGATCTCGCGGTCATCCCGATCCATCACCAGGTGAACATTTGGGCCACGAAGCCGAGCCTGACCTACTCGCCGCGCCTGCAAGAGAACACCCGGGCGATGGAGTTCGCGCCGTCGACGGTTACGGCGGCGCAGTAGCTAGCCCGCGCGGGCAGATCAGGTCTTGACCAGCCCGGTCAGCGGCTGAACCGCGGCGGTGTCCGGAAAGACGTTGGTATCCAGCGCCCGACGCGGCACGCCCACATGCTCCGCCAGTACGCCCTTGAAAACGGCCCTCAGATCCGTGGTGGGCGCGATGTCGCGGCCCTCGAAGAGCTGGTTTGGGGCGAGGCCCGGCCAGTCCGCCAGCACGCGCCCGCCCTTCACCGCGCCGCCGACCAGAAGCGCGATGGTCGCCGTTCCGTGATCCGTTCCGGCAGAGCCGTTGATCCGCACCGTGCGGCCGAACTCCGTGACGATCAGGACGGCCGTGCTGGACCAGACAGGGGCTAGGCCCTCCTTCAGAGCGCTGATGGTATAGTCGAGCGCGCGCATCTGCCCGCCGATCCGCCCGCGGTCAAATCCCTGGTCGATATGGGTGTCCCAACCGTCGATATTCATGGTCGCGACGCGCGGCCCATCGGGGCGGGCCATGATCCGGACCACGGCGCTGACTGTTTCGACCAGCGCGGACTGGCCGGGCAGTGCCGGAGCCCCACGTTGCCTGGCGGTTCCGATGACCGCGTCCAGTGCCGCGCCGCTTTGCAGGGCGGCTGCCATGGCCGGGTCGGTGCCGGCGTAAAGTGCCTGCACGCGCTGGATCGTATCCGCGTCGGCGGTCAGGAAGGTCTGCGGCTGCCACGTACCCACGGGGGCCCGACCGCGCATAATGAGCGGCATGGTCGGCGCGACCGCCAGCGCGTTGGATTGGCCGCGGACGCGCGGCCCGCGCGGCATTTCCTGCAGGGCACGATTGAGCCAACCCGAGGGCGCATTGCTCACAACCGCCGTCAGCCCGCTTTCCAGGACATCCTGCGCGGCGAAATGGGATCTTTCCCGCGACGGGCTGGCGACAGCGTGGATGATGAGCGCCTCTCCTTTCCCGTAGAGCTCGTGCAAGACGGAGAGGTGGCGGTTCAAAGCGTAGATGTCGCGTAGCGGCAGCGTGCCCTCGCGCAAGTCGTGCTGCTGTTGCGGGGTGATCCCCCTCACCGCGAGGAAGGAAGGGTCGCCGGGCACCGGCACGGCTGCCAAACCGTCCATGCCGCCCCGCAGGATGACGACGAGGAGCCGCTGGTCCTCGCCACGTTGTCCTGACGCGACCTGGGCATGGGGAGCATGGGTCCAGCCGAAAAGCGATAGGCCGGCGCCCATCATGGTCCGGCGGCGAAGAAGCAGCCTCGAAGTCGTGGGGATGGCGTCGGTCATCGGCGTTGCACCTCCGGGGAGAGAAGCAGAATGGCAAGGCCCTGCTGGGACGATTCCGCGCGAGAGATGGCGAGGCGCGTGGGCTCGGAAAGCGAGGCGCCGAAAGCTTGCTCCGCCAAACGCCGCGGATCAGCGGTGGAAGCGGATTTCGCCGCGACGTTCATGGCCCAATCCAGGCGTGTCTTGATGCCGTCGGGCGAGGTCCAGGCATTGTCCTCTTCCGGCCAACCCTTGGGGGAGCCGGCGCGAAAGATCGGCTGGCCCATGGCCGAGAGATCCCGTAGCAACTCGCGCGGCGGCTGGGACGTGCCCATGATGCGGGCCGCCACCATGACGAACTCCAGGGGCGAGCGGAGGCGGACCATGGGCAGGGTCCAAGCTTCGGGAAGACGGATCAGCGCCTCCGTCACGGCGCGGAGATCGCCCCCGCTGCGGGTCCAGACATCGGCCAGGTGGGCAGGAATCCGGGGAGGCACGGCCTCGCCCAGGAAATGCACCGCGAGCTTGCGGGTAACGAAGCGCGCGGTGGAAGGATGCGCGGCCAGGGCGCGAAGCACTGCTGCGGCCTGATCCTGGCCATCGGGAAAGGACTGCCCCAGGATGGTCTTGGGCCCCGGCTCATGCCGCTCGGCATCGAAGAGAGTGCCTCCGGGACCATTGTCGGGCTGCCAGACCGCCGCGGTCCACCCGGAAAGAGCCCCGGCGAAGGCGGTGACATCGGCCTGGGTGTAACCGCCGTCGACCCCCAGCGTGTGGAGCTCCATCACCTCGCGGGCCAGGTTCTCGTTGACCGAGCGCCGGCCGCGCCCGGCCGGTGAGTTCGGGCCTATGGAAGCCTGATTGTCGAGGTAACGCAGCATCGCCGGATGCAGCGTGGTGGCGAGCAGCAGATCCTCGAAGCGGCCCAACATGTGCGGCCGGATGGCCTCACGTTCAAAGGACCCGACCATGAAGGTGACCTGGGCGCGGGCGCCGGAAACGGTGAAGTGGTTGGCCCAGAACAAGGCCAGCCGCTCCTCCAGTGGGCGCATCGAGTTTATGGCCTGCGACAGGAGATGCTGCAGTTCGCTCTGGTGAATGTCCGCGGTGCTCGGAAACATCGGCGGCCCGCGCGGCGGTGCTTCCATGGGGCCGGTTTCGCCGGGCGCCTCCCTGGCCCGAACGGCGGCGTTGATCTCGTCACGCCGGCGGCGGCCTTCCGCGCGCCGGTTCACGAAGATCTCACTGGCAGCCGCCGTGGTCATGAGGCCCTCGGGCAGGGGTTGCGGCCGGGCGGTGGCGATGGCCGCGACCTCTGCCAGCACCCCCTCACGGGGGTCGCGCTGAAGGCGCGGGACGTCCTGCGGACCGCCGCAAAGACCGAAGCGGCGCAAAGCGATGCCTAGATCCATCCTCGTACTCCCATGGCCGGCCCCTTATCATGACCAATGCGAGCGAATTGGGTGTGAAGTATTGTGACCCTCGAAGGATACGGTAGCCGTCCGGCTGCCCCGGGGCGCGGGGCCCTTTTGGGGCCGACAAGGCTTCCTAAATGGCCACGGTTCTAGGCTGTTTGGAAGAATGGGGCGCGAGGCCTAGGGCAGCAAAACTACCCGCGCGCCGGGTCGCCGGTCCACGCCGCCGCTGGCAAATCCCCGCGTACGGGCCTCGGCGCGCACGCGATCCCGTTCGACGCCAAGCCGCGCCAGTTCCAGCCCCACGGCCCGGGCGCGGCGGGCCGCGAGGCGGCTGCCGCTTTCGGCGCCGCCCTCGCTCCCCGACGCGTAGCCCAGGATGCAGACATTACGCGACGGCTGCGCGACGGCGAGCTCGGCAAGAGGGCGTAGAACACCGGCGGCATCATCCTGCACCTTGTCGCGGCCTCGCGCGAAGGTGATCACGGCCGCGTCATCGGTTAGGCGTTCGGCGCCCACACAGGAAAATTCGCGCACCTGAGCCGCGACCGGGAGGGCGCTGAGCAGCAGCGGCAGCAGCAGTAGCGTCAGGTGCATGGAAGACCCTTCAGGTGGCGACAAGGAGCGCGGCGTCGCGCAGCTTGGAGATGAGACCAGCCGCATCGGCGCCGGGATGCGCCTTGCTCAGCTCGGCCTCGGTCACGTCAGGACGGCCCAGCACCCATTGGGCCGCTTCCGCCTCGCCGGGCGATAGCGCGAGGGCGCCGGAGGGCGTCTTCAGCACCCAGTCGGCGCCACGGCGTACCGGCTTGGCGCCACCCGCGACGACGCGGAAGGCACCAGCTTCTCCGGCGCCAGCCGCTTCCTCGGTCTGAGGCGGCGCCATGCCGCGCCAGGCCAGCAGATCGTTGCCGCCACGCTGATACCGGTAGTCCGCCACGAAGCGCTCGAGCACTTCCATCACCTTCGGGTCCTTGCACAGCTCCGCGAGGCGCTGGCCGAGCTGACCTGCGCGCTGGGTCAACGCGAAGCGGGCTGCCGCGGTTCCATCCTGGCGCGGCAAAGGTTGGCGGAAGGCGGTGTCGTAGAGCACGCGCTCGCCCAGGATGGTCATGAGGTCCATGCCATTCACCGCGTGCGCGCCATAGGCGACGTGGACGCTGGAAGGCGCCTCGGCGAGGGCATCGTGGTACCAGCCCCTCGGCAGGTACAGCAGGTCGCCCGCCTTCAGCAGTACCCTGGCTCGTAGCTTGCCCTTGGCCTGCTCGTGATGCTCCTGCGTCTGGGAGCGGAATACCGGGTGGCTGATCGGCCATTCCGCTCGGCCCTCCCAGATATTCCAGGTCTTCTCCCCCTCGACTTGCACGGCCCAGACATCATGCGTGTCGTAATGCGCGTGGAATGCCTTGTGGCTCTGCCAGGAGATATAGACATTCGCCTGCGCCTTCCCGAGGCCCGCACCCTCGATGGCGTTGGAGACGGAAGCGAGGCCCGGCGTCAGGCTGTCCACGTCGTTCATGACCATGCTCGCGCCCTTGGCGATCCATTCGCGGACGCGATCGGTGACAGGCTGCATGAGCTGGGCATTGGTATCGCGCCCCGGGGCCAGCGTGCAGTACTGCTCGGCAGGGACGGGCTTGCCGTCCAGCACCAGCATCAGCGACTGGCTGGTCCAGGCGTGCGTCATGTCCAGCAGGCGGTTGATCTGGCGCCAGGACAGAACGGAGGCGAACTTCGCCGGGTCGCCCTTGAGGTGCAGGGGCTGCTTGTCGTGATACTCGGCAAAGAACTGCTCCACGCTCATGGGCGCGAGCAGCTGGGCAAGCGTCATTGTCATGCTGCGAGGCTAGCGCAACGCCGGTCGGTGCGCCACGCTTGCAGCAAGACGCCCCGCAGGCGGAAACTATGCCCCGGAAAGGGAGAACGCCATGCCTGAAGCTCCGCTCGCCGACCCGGTGCGGGAGGAAGTGCTGCGCGCCGCCTCGGCCGGCCTTTCGCCCGTCGCGGCCGCCCTTCTGTCGCCGCTCTTTGCCGCCCTTCCGGGGGTGGAACTGGCCCGCCGATCGCCGGGCGCCCTGGGCGAGGCGGCGGCGTCGCTTGCCGCCCTAGCTGCCCGGCGGGCGGCCGGCGAAACCAAGCTGCGGCTGCTGCCGCCGGCCGCGGGGCGCGGGGCCCACGCCGTCGCTGAAATCGTGACCGACGACATGCCCTTCCTGGTGGACAGCGTCCTGGGCGCGCTGACTCGCCAGGGCCGCGTCGTGCGGGAGTATCTGCACCCGATCCTGGCGGTGAGCCGGACTGCGGACGGCGATCTGACGGCCGTCGGCGAGGGTCCGCTGCGCGAGAGCCTCATGCGCGTGACGATCGGCGCTCACGCGGGGCGCCCCATGCCGGGCGCAGTCTCCGGGAGCTGGGCCGATGTCGAGGCGGCGCTGCGCCGGGCGCTGGACGATACGCGTGCCGCGACGGGCGACTTCGCGGCCATGGCCACGCTGCTGGAGGGCGCCGCAGACGAGATCGCCGATGACGGCGAAGCCCGCGAGTTCCTCGCCTGGTTGCGCGACGACAATTTCGTCCTGCTCGGCCATCGCCACCTGGTGCTGGAGGGCGATGGCGCTCGTGCCGTCGAGGAGGAGAATCTCGGCCTGCTGCGCGATGCCCGCCTGCCGGTCTTCGACGCCCTGGCCGGCCTGCCCGTCATCAATGCGCGCATCCGGGCGGCGCTGGTGGAGCAGGCGCCCGTCACCGTCGCCAAGGCCAATATGCGAAGCACCGTCCATCGGGCGCAGCATGCCGATGTCGTTGTCACGCGTATCATGCAGGGCGGGCGCCTGGTCGGCGCGCGCCTCTTCGTCGGTCTCTTCGCCGCGGCCGCGTACAACCGCAATCCGCGCTCCATCCCGCTGCTGCGCGGCAAGACCGAGCGCATTCTCGCCGCCGCTGGCGTCGCGCCAAATAGCCATGATGGGCGCGCGCTCCGCAACATCCTGGACACCTGGCCGCGCGACGAGCTCTTCCAGGCGGGCGAGGCGGAGATCCTGGAGGGCGCGCGCCAGGCGCTCGATCTCTCCATCCGGCCGCGGCCCGCGCTCTATGTGCGCCGCGACCCCTTTGGCCGCTTCGTTTCCGTCATCGCGTGGCTACCGCGCGAGAGCTTCGACTCCGAGCTCCGGTCCCGCGTCGGCGAACTCCTCGCGCGGGCGCATGGCGGCCGGCTTTCCGCCTTCTATATCGCGTTGGGTGATTCCCCGCTGGCGCGCATCCATTACATCATCGGCACCGATCCCGCGCGGCCCGTGACGCCGGATCGCGCGGCGCTGGAGGCGGCGGTCGCGCAGGCCGCGCGCAGCTTCGGCGACCGTGTCGCCGAAGTCCTCGCCGAGGAGCGTGGCGAAGCCGCGGCGTCGGCCGCCATGGAGCAATGGAGCGACGCTTTTCCTGGCACCTATGAGGAGGCCGAAAGCCCCGCCCAGGCCGTCGCCGATCTCGCCCTGGCCGAGACGGCCCTGGCCAGTGGCCGCACGGAAGCCGCGGTCGTCGTGCCGCCAGGGGAGATGCCCCGCCGTCTTCGCCTGCGCCTCGCCGTGCCGGGTTCGGCACTGGCCCTGGCCGACGCGCTCCCGTTCTTCGACAGCCTGGATCTGCGCGCCATCGAGGAGGTCCCCTATCGGCTCACACCGCGCGGCCTCGCGCCGGTGTCGCTTCACGTCTTCACTCTCGATGCCGGATGCGACTACCTGCCGGAACGCGAGAACCTGCTGCTCGACGCGCTCGAAGCCTTGATCGCAGGCGAAGCCGAGGCCGATGGCTTCAATCGCCTGGTCCTCCGGGCCGGGCTGGATTGGCGCGAGTGCTGGATGATCCGCGCCATGTACCGATGGCTGAAGCAGATCGGCTTCCCCTTCTCGCAGGAGAGCGTTGCCGCCGCGCTGGCCGCCACGGCGGAAGCCGCGCGGCTTCTCATATCCCTCTTCCGGGCGCGCTTCGAGCCAGGTGCGGAGGATCGGACGGTTTCGCTCGACGCGGAGTGGTCCGCGCTCCTGGAAAGTGTGTCGGATCCCGACACCGATCGCATCCTGCAACGCATGCGGCGGCTGCTCGGCGCCATGCTGCGGACCAACTACTTCCAGAAGAAGAGCTACATCGCCTTCAAGCTCGACAGCGCGCTCGCAGGTGACATGCCGAGCCCCCGGCCCTGGCGCGAGATCTTCGTCCACAGCGCGAGCATGGAGGGCTGTCACCTGCGCGCCGGGCCCGTGGCGCGCGGCGGCATCCGCTGGTCCGACCGGCGCGAGGATTTCCGCACGGAGATCCTTGGGCTCATGAAAGCTCAGAGGCTCAAGAACGTCGTCATCGTGCCGACCGGCGCGAAGGGCGGTTTCGTGCTGAAGGGGAGCATCCCGGCCGAGCGCGAGGCCTTCCAGCAGACGGGCATCGCCGCCTACCGGACGCTGGTGCGCGGCATGCTCGACCTCACGGACAATCTGCGCGGAACCGAGGTCGTGACGGCCGAGGGCATCGTGCGGCGCGACGGCGACGATCCCTATATCGTGGCCGCCGCTGACAAGGGGACGGCCACCTTCAGCGATATCGCCAATGGGCTGTCCGCCGAATATGGCTTCTGGCTCGGCGACGCCTTCGCCTCCGGGGGTTCGGCCGGTTATGACCATAAGGCCATGGGCATCACGGCCCGCGGTGCCTGGGTGATGATCGACCGCCATTTCCAGGAGGCCTTGGGCCGCACCATTCATGACTCCCCCTTCACCATGGTGGGGGTGGGCGACATGTCGGGCGACGTCTTCGGCAATGGGCTGCTCATCTCGAAGCAGACCTTGCTGCGCGCCGCCTTCGACCACCGGCACATCTTCCTCGATCCCTCGCCGGACGCGGCCGCGAGCTACGCCGAGCGCGCCCGGCTTTTCGCGCTGCCGCGCTCGTCCTGGGCGGACTATGATGCGCGGCTGATCAGCCAGGGCGGCGGTGTTTTTCCGCGTAACCTCAAGACAATTCCATTGAGCCCGGAGGCGCGCTCCATGCTCGGCCTCACCACCGAGCGCGCCGAGCCCGCCGCCGTGCTGCAGGCTATCCTCCGCATGGAGGCGGACCTGCTCTACTTCGGTGGCATCGGCACCTATGTCAAAGCGAGCGGCGAGACCCAAGGCGATGCGGGCGACCGCGCGAACGATGCCATCCGCATCGACGGACGCGAGATCCGCGCCAGGATCGTGGGCGAGGGCGCCAATCTCGGCGTCACGCAAACAGGGCGGATCGAGGCCGCGCAGGGTGGCGTGCGGATCAACACCGACGCGCTCGACAATTCCGCAGGCGTCAGCACCTCGGACCACGAGGTAAATATCAAGATCCTCCTCGCCGATGCCGAGGCCGAGGGGCTGATGACGCGCAAGCAGCGCGACGAGCTGCTGGAGAGCATGACGGACGAGGTCGCGGCCCTGGTGCTGCGGGACAACGCCCTCCAATCGGTCGCCGTCTCGCTGGAGGCGCGAGCGGGCGCGGCGGCGCTGCCCGCGCAAGGTGCGCTCATGAGCCGCCTGGAGCAGGAGGGGCTCCTGGATCGCGCGCTCGCCGGACTGCCTGACGCGGCTGCGCTCCAGGCCCGGATGGCCCGGGGCGAGGGGCTTACGCGGCCGGAGATCGCGGCGTTGCTGCCTTTTGCCAAGCTTTGGCTGGGAGAGGCGATCGGCGACAGCGCGCTGCCTGACGATCCTGTCTTCGTCCCGCTGCTCGCCGGGTATTTCCCCACGGCACTGCGCGCGGAACGCTTCCGGACGTTCCTGGCGAGGCATCGCCTGCGGCAGGACCTTATCGCTACCGCCCTGGCGAATACCGTGGCCAACCGTCTGGGTTGCGCGGCGCTGGGCCGTTTGGTGGCGGAGGCAGATCCTGCCGAGGTCGTGGGCTCTGCCTGGCTCGCTTCGGAACTCTTCCGCCTCGAGGATCGCTTCGAGGAGGCGGAGCAATTGCCGCCCGAACCACGCCTCGAGGCGCAATCCGTGCTGCGGGAACTGATGGAGGCGGCCTCGGTGGAGCTGTTGGACGCTGCGCGCGGCGGGCTTGCGCGTGCCGTGGAGGCCCTCGGGCCCGGTGTCGTAGCCCTGACGGAAAGCGCCGTTGCCAATCAGGCGGGCGAAGGTTTGGCTCGCTTCGTCGCGGCGGCCCCCGCATTGGCCGCAGCGCCCTCGATAGTCCGCCTCGCCCATGACAGTGGAGCCGGGCCGGCGGAGGCCGCGGCGGCCTGGGTGGAGATCGGCGCCTTCTTCCACCTCGACGCGTTGGGAGAAGCGGCGCGGCGCATGCCCGTGATAGGGCTCTATGGCGACCGCGCACGCGCCGCCCTGCTGGCCGATCTGCGGGCGACGCAGGCGCGGCTCGCCGCGGCGCGAATGGCTGGGCGAAGCATGGAAGGAACGGGCTTGGAAGCGATACGCAAGCTGGTGCGCGAGGCCGCTGCGGCGGCCGATTTCGCGGCTGTGACCGTGGCGGCGCGAGCGCTGGCGGCCTTGCCTTGACGAGACGTGAATGGGCCTGGGCCAGCTATGACTGGGCCAATAGCGCGTTTCCCACAGTCGTCTCCACCTTCGTCATAGCCGCCTATTTCACCAAGGGTGTGGCGCCTGACCCGGTGACCGGCCAGGTGATGTGGGGCTGGATGCAGGCCTTGGTGGGGCTCGGCATCGGGCTCCTCTCGCCGCTTCTGGGTTCCATAGCGGATGCGGGCGGACGGCGGCGGGCCTTCCTGATGGTCTTCACGCTGCTGACGGCATTTTTCACCGCCGGAATCTGGTTCGCCCAGCCGCAGCCCGGTTACGTGCTTTGGGCTCTGGTCTGTGTCGGCCTCGGCACCCTCGCCTTCGAGGTGGGGACGGTGTTCTACAATGCCATGCTGCCCGGCGTGACGACGCGCGAAAGGTTGGGCCGGGTCTCAGGCATCGGCTGGGCGCTGGGCTACGCGGGAGGTCTTGCCTGCCTCGTGCTCTGCCTGGCGCTTTTCGTGCAGCCCGATCCCTCGCCCTTCGGCCTGGATCGCGCGTCGGCGGAGCATGTGCGTGCTACCGCCCTGGTGGTCGCCGCCTGGGTATTGATCTTCGGTTGGCCCGTGCTGGTCCTCGTGCCGGAGGCGCCGGGGCGGCGGCAAGGTTGGGGCGTGGCGGCCAGCGAGGGGCTGCGCGAGTTCGTGGGACTCTTGCGGGGCTTGCCCCGGCATCCCGAAATCCTGCGCTTCATGATCGCGCGGATCTTCTACACGGACGGGCTCAACGTCCTGTTCGCCTTCGGCGCGGTCTACGCGGCGGGCGTCTTTCACATGGGCTTCGAGGAGATCCTGCTCTTCGGCATCGCGCTGAACGTCACGGCCGGGATCGGCGCCTTCGCCGGCGGCTATGTGGAGGAGTGGCGCGGCGCGCGGGCCACGGTGATGGTCGCCCTCCTGCTGATCATGGCCATCGGCGCGGGTATGTTGCTGACCGAAAGCAAGACGGTGTTCTGGGTGCTGGGCGTCGGGCTCGGCTTGCTTTTCGGCCCCGCCCAGGCGGCGAGCCGCAGTCTGATGGCCCAGCTGGCGCCGCCCGACGAGGTCACAGGCTATTTCGGCCTTTTTGCCCTGTCGGGACGGGCCACCGGCTTTATCGGTCCGGCACTGCTGGCCTTGGTGACCAGCACCTTCGCTAGCCAGCGGGCCGGCATGGCGGTGGTGCTGGTCATGCTGGGCCTTGGCGCGGCGATCCTGGCCACGGTGAAGGCCCGCTAAGCCTGAGCGGTCAGAACAACGCCGCCGGCGCCACGGTGCTGCCGGTGAAGCCCTGCATCCGAAGCGGCTGCATCACGAAGCAGAACTCGCTTCGGCCCGACGCCACCAGCTCGTCCAGCTTCATGTTCTCCAGCAGGTGGACGCCATTTACCACCAGCGCGATCTGGTGCACGGGCAGGGATGCATTGGGCATCGTCTTGGACGGCGCGCATTCCACCGGCCAATTGTCGGCGCCCAGCAGAAGCGGGTTGCGCTGGATCAGCCATTCCGCTGCCGCCACGCCGATACCCGGGCAGCCGGCGACATAGCGGGCATTTTCGCGGCCCCAGAGATGCGCCCAGCCGGTGTTGATGATCATCGCGTCGCCCTCGCGCAGTTCCACGCGCTGGCGGGCAAGGGCCTGCTGCAGGTCCTCGGGTGTGATCTCGTAGGTGTCGGGCAGGGTCTGCACGCCCTTGAGGCTCGCCACGTCGATCAGCACGCCGCGCGTCATGATCATGCCGACGGTGTCGACGCCCATCTCGGTGAAGCCGCCCCGGGTCATGATCGAGGGCACATTCACGCAGTTATAGGTTTCGTCGCCGATGGTCTGATGCGGGAAGCAGTCGAACTGCGTGCCGATCTGCGCCATCTCGCCCACCACCAGCTCCTCGTTGGAGCCGCGGCGGTTGGCCTGCGGGTTCATGAAGGTCTGCTTGAGATGAACATCGAAGCGGCGCGTCCCGAAGAAGGGCATGCTCTGGGACAGGACGTGGCCGATCTCGATCTTGCGGCCCTCGCGGATCAGCGCGGCGGCGTCGCGCATCCGCTGGGGTGTCATCAGGTTCATGCTGCCGCGCCGGTCGTTCGGACCCCAGCGGCTGGGGCAGCGGGCCGAGGCGGGGGGCGGAGTCCAGGCTTGCTGGGCTTGCGCCGGCGTGGCCCGCAATCCGAGATGGGCGGAACCGCATGCGAAGCACGCGCCAAACAGCGCGCGACGTGACAGGCCCTTCATGGGGCGTCCCTCCGATTGTTCGTAGGCGGGCAGGGCCCGCGCCGGAACGTTAACAAACGGAATGAAATCGGCAAGACAAGCTTGCTCTTTTGTCCGTTCCCCCTTGCCATTCCGGACATTTCCAGCCATCCCCGAGGACAGAAAACGACCAGGAGAAACGTTCGATGAACCAGCTCTCACGCCGTGGCGCGCTTGGTGCCGGCCTGTCGCTGATGGGCGCGCCCCTCGCGCTGGCGCAGACGGCGCAGCAGATCGCCATCGCCACCGGGACCACGGGCGGCGTCTACTATCCCCTGGGCGGCGCGCTCGCGAATTACCTGACGCGCGGCATTCCCGGCGTCTCCGCGACGGCTGAGGTGACGGCCGGTTCGACGGCCAATTTCCAGCTCCTTGGCGCCAGCCGCGCTCAGCTCGTCTTCGGGCAGGTGGATGCGGCGGTGGACAGCGTCCGCGGCGCCGGCCAGTTCCGCGGCCGCGTGGTGCCCGCGCGCGCGATCGCCGTGCTCTACACCAACCGCATGCAGGTGGTGACGACCGCCGACCGCCATATCCGCTCCATCGCGGACATGAAGGGCAAGCGCATCTCGACCGGCGCGCCGCAGTCGGCCACCGAGCTCTTCGCCCGCCGCCTTATCACCGCCGCTGGCCTCGATGTCGCCAAGGACTTCCGCAGCGTGGAGCGCCTCTCGCCGGCGGAGAGCACCAACGCGATCCGCGACGGCAAGATCGACGCCTATTTCTTCGTCTCCGGCATCCCGACCAGCGCGATCACGGACCTCGGCGCCACGCCGGGCACGCAGCTCGTCATGGTGGACCATGCCGACGCGCTGGCGAACATCGTGCGGGAGCATGGGCCCGTCTACTTCGCCGAGACCATCCCGGCGGGCACCTATCCGGGCCAGACCACGCCGAACCATCAGCTTTCGGTCGCGAACATCCTGGGCATGCGCGAGGATGCCTCGCCCCAGCTCGTCGGCCAGATCCTCGAGATCCTCTGGAGCAACCGCGAGGACTGGGCCCGCGTCCACTCCGCCGCGCGAGACTTCACGCTCGAGCAGCAGAAGACGGCGGCGGCGGGCGTGCCCTGGCATCCGGCGGCCGAGGCCTTCTGGAAGGCCAAGGGCGCCAACCTCGGCTAAGGCCTCCGGGCTCCGTCGTCACTGATACCGGCCGGGCCTTTGCCCGGCCGCATGTTTTCGGAAGATCAGCGTATGTCCAGCACCCTCCCGCCCGACATCGACACCAGCAATCTCGACGCCGAAACCACCAAGCGCATCGGCAAGCTCATCGAGGCCGAGGAGGGCGCGATGAACCGGCTGCCGGGCCTGCTCGGCCAGGTGGCGGTGGGCATCGCGCTGGTGATGTCGCTGTTCCACCTCTGGGCCGCCTGGGACATCGTGCCCACCACCACGCTGCGCTTCGCGCATGTGGGCTTCACGATGGTGCTGGGCTTCATGCTCTTCCCCATCACGCCGCGCTTCCGCGACCGCTTCCCGCCCTGGGACTGGGCGCTGGTGGCGGCGGGCCTCTACGTCACCTGGTATCTGATTTCGGGCGGCGACGACCTGCAGGACCGCGTCATCTTCCCCGAGCCGATGGACATCGTCGTCGGCTGGCTGCTGATCGGCCTGGTGCTGGAGATCACGCGCCGCTGCACGGGCTGGATCATGCCCGTCATCGCCATCTGCTTCCTGCTCTACGCCTATTTCGGCAACCACTTCCCCGAGCCCTGGACGCATCGCGGCTATGACGCCGAGCGCCTGATCCCGCACATCGCCATCACGTTGGAGGGCATCTACGGTACGGCGGTGGATGTGAGCGCGACGCTCATCATCCTCTTCACCATCTATGGCGCGATCCTCGCTTCCACCGGCGCGGGCAAATACTTCGTGGACTTCTCCTTCGCGGCCACTGGTGCCAAGGCCACGAGCGCCGGCCGCACCGTGGTGCTCTCGGCCTTCCTGCTGGGCGGGCCTTCCGGCTCGGGCGTCGCGACCACGGTCACCATCGGCACGGTCGCCTGGCCGATGATGAAGCGCGTGGGCTATTCGGCGCATGACGCCGGCGGCCTGCTGGCCGCAGGCGGCCTCGGGGCCATCATCTCGCCGCCCATCATGGGCGCGGCCGCCTTCCTCATCGCCGAGTACCTGAAGATCAGCTACCTCGACGTGCTGCTGATGGCGGTGATCCCGACCTGCCTGTTCTACGCCTCGCTGCTCTTCATGGTGGAGCTGGACCAGCGCCGCATCCGCGCCGCCGGCGGCGGCAAGGACGAGAGCAAGATCGATGTCGAGCCCGTGGGCGTGCTGTTCCGCAAGGGCTGGTACCATTTCAGCAGCCTGCTCGCGATCGTGGTCTTCATGGCGCTCGGCTACTCGGCCACGCTCTCGGTGCTCTATGCGATGCTGCTCGCCATCGCGCTATCCTTCCTCTCGAAGGAGCACGCGCTCTGGCCGCGGAAGCTGATCCGGACGCTGGCCGCGGGTTCCGAACAGGCGCTCAGCATCGCCGCCACCTGCGCCAGTGCGGGCATCATCGTCGGCTGCATCACGCTGACCGGACTGGGGCTCAAATTCTCCGATATCGCCATTCAGGCCGCGGGCGGCAGCCTCGTCATCACGGCGATCTACACGGCGCTGATCGTGTGGGTGGTCGGCCTCGCCGTGCCGGTGACGGCCAGCTACATCATCTGCGCGGTCGTGGCCGCGCCGGCGCTGATGAAGCTCGGCGTGCCGGACTACGCGGCGCACATGTTCGTCTTCTACTACGCCGTGCTGTCCGAGGTCTCGCCGCCGACGGCGCTGAGCCCCTTCGCGGCCGCGGCCATCACCCGCGCGGGCCCGTACAAGACGACGCTGATGGCCTGGAAGTACACGCTTCCGGCCTTCCTGCTGCCCTTCGTCTTCGTCACGGATCCGAACGGCGTGGGCCTGCTGCTCAGCCTCAAGCCCGGCATGACCTGGATGGACGTGGCATGGCAGACGGTGCTCGCGACGCTGGGCCTCGCCGCCTTGTCCGCCGCGACGCAGGGCTACGGGATCACGCGCATGGGCCAGCCCGAGCGCTGGGCGATGGCGCTGGCCGGCCTGCTCATGGTCTTCCCGGCGGTGTTCGAGGCAGCCTTCGGCGACGCGATCCCCGTGCCGCATCTGCTGGGCATGGCGCTGGGCCTCGTGCTGCTCGTGCTGCAGTTCATGCGGAACAAGCGAAACCCGGCCCTGGCCTGATGCGCGCCGACCCGGTCTTCGCCGCGCCCGGCCGCTTCTGGAAGGGCAATATCCACACGCACTCCAACCTTTCGGATGGGGTGCGCGGCCCGGCGGAAGTCTGCGCCACCTATCGCGAGGGCGGCTACGACTTCCTCGCCCTCACGGACCACTTCTGGGCGAAGTACGACTTCCCCATCGCGGACACGCGGCCCTACCGGACGGAGGCTTTCACCACGATCCTGGGTGCGGAGGTCCATGCGCCCGCGACCGCGCTGGGCGAGACGTGGCACATCCTCGCCGTCGGCCTGCCGCTGGATTTCGCGCCGACGGCCGAGGGCGAGACGGGGCCGCAGCTGGCGCAGCGCTGCCTCGATGCGGGCGCCTTCGTCGCCATCCCGCATCCGGGCTGGTATTCGCTCACCACCGAGGATGCCGCGACGATCCCCGGCGCCCATGCGGTCGAGATCTACAACCACACCAGCGCCACCCGCGTGGATCGCGGCGACGGCGCCTATCTGGTGGACCAGCTCCTCGCGCAGGGGCGGCGCATCACCCTCCTGGCCACCGATGATGCGCATTTCGCGAACCGGGACTGGTTCGGCGGATGGCTCATGGTGAAGGCCGAGGCGAACGAGCCGGAGGCGCTGCTGTCCGCGCTCAAGGCCGGGCATTTCTACTCAACCCAGGGGCCGTCGATCGAGGCGATCCATTGGGGCGAGGAGAGCGTGGAGGTCATTTGCTCCACCGCCACGGCGGTCGCGGTCCTGGGGCGCGGCTCGGCGTCCAAGACCTCGGTCGTGCCGGGGCAGACACGGGTGACGCTGCCGCTGGAGGCGAGGCTGAAGGCCGGCGGCTTCGCGCGTATCGCAGTGGTGGACGCGGAAGGTCGCCGGGCCTGGTCGAATCCCTACTGGTTCTGATCGCGAGCGAGCTGCCGCAGCAACGGCGGCAGTAGCAGCGGCGAGAGATAGATCGGGAACTGGCCCAGCGCGAAATAGGCCCAGGCCGTCCCTGGCAGTGCGCCCTCCGCCGCCGCGAAAACCAACCCCATGTTCCGCTGCGAGGTCATGACCGCCACGGACAGGGAGGGCACCCGCCCGGCCCGGCGGAAGGCCAGGGCCGACGCCGCCAGCAACGCCGCGAAAACGGCGAAGCCCAATGCGGCCAGTCCCGCGAGAAGCAGCGGCTGATCCCAGGCGAGGGACGCCACATCGGCCAGCACGGCGCAGATGAAGACCAGCAGCACCATGATGTTGATGCCGGCCAGCTCGTCGGCCCGCCGGATCAACGCGGCCGTGCCGATGAGCCGCCGCAGGATCAGCGCTGCGAGCAGCGCCCCGCCCAGGATCATGGCGAGCCGCAGGCCCAGCGCGAGGGGAGCGATGGCCAGCACGTCCGCCAGCACCAGCTGCGCGAAGCCTGTCGCGACCAGCGGCAGTACCGCCGTGCCGGTCACCAGCGTGATCAGCACCAGCGTGGAATCCAGCCCCATCAGCGCCGCGAGGGATGGTGCCGCCATCATGGGCGAGGCCACCCCATGCAGTATGATGCCGATGAAAAGCCCTGGCGCGGAATCCCGCAGCCCGACAGCCGCCGCCACCGCCCAGAACAGCACCGGCACGGCCAGGGCCGACCATGCCGTCGCGGCCAGGATCAGCCCGGGCCGCCGCAGATGCCCGCGCAGCTGCGCGACATCCACCCGCAGGAAGGCAAGTACCAGCAGCAGGAAGACTGCCTCGGTCAGCCAGGGGCGCAGCGCGTGGCCCAGCGGCGGCACGGCGATGCCGACCGCCACCAGCGCCGCGATCGCCCGCGCGCCCTGGCGTCCCAGCCAGGCGAGTGGCGCGGCCAACTACTCCACCCGGATCTCGCGGATCTGCACCTGGTTGTCCGCGCGGTGGCGGATCGTCGCGCCCTGGCGATGCGCCCAGGGGATCATCATGTGGTAGAGCGGCAGGTGCCCCACATCAGCATTGTGCAGCTTGTGGGCCTCGACGATCAGCGCGCGGCGGCGGGCGGGGTCCGTCTCGCCGTCGATGCGCGGGATCATCGCGTCGAACTCGGCGCTGGACCAGCCGCCGAAATTCCAGCTGGCCGGCCCGCCCAGCGCCCGCGAGGCCATGATCGCCCGCAGCGTGTAGCTCGCATCGAAGGTCGGTACGCCCCAGGAGAGGATGTACATCGCCATCTCCTGCCGGCGCGCCCGCTGGGTGAAGATGGGGCTGGGCTGAATGTTCAGCGTTGCGCGGATGCCGACCTGCGCGAGCATCGCCGCCACGGCCTGGCAGGCCTCGTCATAGGTGCCGACGGGGCAATCCAGCGGTACCGAGAAGCCGTTCGGATAGCCGGCCTCGGTCAGCAGCGCTCGGGCGCGATCGCGGTCGAAGGGCAGGCGCGCGTCGGTCGACTGGTCCCAGCCGTTCACGAACTGGGTCCACATGCTGCCGGTGGGCACGGCTTGGCCACGCAAGGTCGTGCGGCGCAGCGTATTCACGTCGATCGCATGCGCCACGGCCTGGCGCACGCGCAGGTCGCGGAACGGATTCTTGCCGCGCACGTCGCTGCCCGGGAGCTCGTCCACGTCCTGGCGGAAGGCGACCCAGACGGTGCGGTTCTCCTGGCCCTCCAGGACGCGCAGGCGTGGGTTGGCGCGGATGCGCGCCACATCCTGCACGGGCACGACATGGACCATGTCCACCTCGCCCGAAAGCAGCGCGGCGACGCGCGTGGCGTCGCTGCTCAGCACGACATGATGGTATTCCGTGACGTTGCCCTGCGGCGATTCACCCGCTTCGGTTCCCCACCAGCTGGGGTTGCGAACCATGATGGTTCGCTGGTCGACCTCGCGCGAGCGGATCATGAAGGGGCCGGTGCCATTGGCCTGGCGGACGACGGGCAGTTCCTCGCGTTGGGCGAAGTTCTGCGGCACGGCGCTGCGGTTCGCCTCGCTCCAGCCGCGATCCATCATGAGGACGCGCGTCATCTTGTCCGGGATGACGGGGTCGGGAACGCGGGTCACGATATCCACGGTGAGCTCATCCACCGCCGTCACGCTCGCGACCGTGTCGACATAGATGCCGTAGTTGGACGTCGGCGCCAGCGCGCGCTGGATGCTGAAGACGACGTCGTCGGCCTCGAAGCTCTCTCCGCCCGAGAAGCGCACCCCGGGGCGGAGATGGAAGCGCCAGCGCGTGGGCTCTGCCTGTTCCCACCGCGTGGCGAGGCCCGGATGAACACGCAGGTCGTCGCCCCGATAGGTCAGCGGCTCATAGACCTGGCTGACGACGAGATAGGTGAAGAGTGCGTTGTTGGCGTGCGGGTCCAGGGTGGCGGCATCCACGCTGGTCGCCAAGCGGAAGATCCGCTGCGGCGCCTGGGCCTGGGCAGGCTGGGTCAGCCCGGCGGCCAGCGCCATGACACCCAATACATTCCGAAGTCGCATCAGATTCTCCGTTTCGGTAGGGAAATCCTGATGCGAAGTCGCCCCCATCGCAATCCGGTTCGACCTGCCCTATATTGCATCAAAGACAGAATTCCCCTGGGAGCCGCCCGAACCATGCGCCGACCTGCCCGTTTCCTTGCCATGCTCGCCGCCGTCACGCTGGCGCTTGCCCCCGCTCTTGCCGATGCGCGGCCGGGCGGCGGCAGCTCGTCCGGCAGCCGTGGCAGCCGCACCTACTCCGCACCGCCCACGACCCGCACGGCCCCGGGGGGCGGCCAGCAATTCGACCGCAGCATGCAGCAGCCCACGCGGCCCAGCGCCCCGCAAGCGGCGCCGGGCGCGATGCGCCCCCAGACCGGCGGCTTCTTCAGCCGCAACCCCTTCATGGGCGGGCTGATGGCCGGCATGCTCGGCGCGGGCCTCTTCGGCCTTCTGGCGGGTGGCGGCTTCTTCAGCGGCCTCGGCAGCTTCGCCGGCATGCTGGGCTTCCTGCTGCAGATCGCGATCATCGCCGGCCTCGTCGCGCTGGCCGTCTCCTTCGTCCGGCGCCGCCAGCAGCCCCAGCCAGCGGGCATGCCGCGCGCCGCCATGGCGCGTGAGGGTGCGCCCGGCATGATGGGCGGCGGCCTCGGCGGCGGCCGGGCCCAGGTGGTCGACGAGGTCGGCATCGGACAGGCGGATTTCGATGCCTTCGAGCGCTTGCTGATCGAGGTGAACGGCGCCTGGTCGCGCCTGGATGTCGCGGCACTGCAGCGCATGGCGACGCCCGAGATGGTCGGCTTCTTCCGTGACGACTTCGCCGCGCTGGAGAAGCGCGGCTGGCGCAACGAGACGAGCGCCGTGAAGCTCGAGCAGGGCGACCTCGCCGAGGCGTGGCGCGAGGGCGCGCGCGAATACGCGACCGTCGCGATGCGCTTCAGCCTCGTGGACGTGACGCGCGATATCCGCACCGGCGCGGTGACCGAGGGCGATCCGGCGCAGCGCACCGAGGCGACGGAGCTCTGGACCTTCGTGCGGGTGCAGGGCGGGCCCTGGACACTCAGCGCTATCCAGCAGGCCGGCTGATGGCTTCCTGATCGGGCGGGGTGCTGCTTACACTCCGCCCATGTTCACTCTCTCGGAGCTCGAGGCCGCCGAGCGCCTCGTCCGGCGGCATTTCCCCGCCACCCCGCAATTCAACTGGCCGCTGCTCTCGGCACGGGCAGGTTGCGAGGTCTGGGTCAAGCATGAGAACCACACGCCCACCGGCGCCTTCAAGGTGCGCGGTGGGCTCACTTATTTCGACGGTCTCAAGTCCCGCGGCGTGATCAGCGCCACTCGCGGCAATCACGGCCAGTCGCTGGCCTATGCCGGGGCACGGGCGGGCATCCCCGTCACCATCGTCGTGCCCGAGGGCAATAGCCTCGAGAAGAACGCCTCGATGCGTGCTCTGGGCGCGGAGCTGGTCGAGCGTGGGCGCGACTTCGATGTGGCGCGGCAATACGCCATGCAGCTCGCGGCCGAGCGGGGCCTGGACTTCGCGCCTAGCTTCGCGCCGCCGTTGGTGCTGGGCGTCGCCACCTACGCGCTGGAACTCTTCCGGGGGGCGCCGCCGCTGGATGCGCTCTACGTGCCCATCGGCCTCGGCTCAGGCATCTGCGGCTGCATCATGGCGCGCGACCTGCTGGGCCTTTCCACCGAGATCATCGGCGTGCAGAGCCAGGGCGCGGCCTCCTACGCGCTCAGCTTCGCCGCCGGGCACGTGGTGGAGACGGAAAGCGCCGTGACGCATGCCGATGGCATGGCGACCCGCGTCCCGAACCCCGCGGCGCTGCACATGATCATCGAGGGCGCGGCGCGCATCGTGACCCTGACGGATGACGAGGTGCGTGATGCGGTGCGCGCCTATTGGACGGATACGCACAACTTGGCGGAGGGCGCTGGCGCGGCGGCTCTCGCGGCGCTGATGCAGGAACGCGAGGCGATGCGGGGCAAGCGCGTCGGCGTGGTGCTGTCCGGCGGCAATATCGACCTGCCGCTCTTCCGCGACTGGGTGATGGACTAAGCGGCCCTCAGCAAACCGAGACGGGCGCGAAGAGCTGAGGGGAGCTGCCGCGCCGATTTGACGCGGGGCATGTCCAACCCGGCCATGATGTCCTCGGGCTCGCCGTGGAGCGCCTCGAACTCGGCGTAGTTGTGGAAGCGGCGGCGGGTGACGTGGTCCAGGAAGGTTTCCGTGGGCTGGCCTTCGGCCAGGATCACCTCATGCGCCTCGGTCTCGATGTGATAGACCATGTACTGCTGTCCCAGTTCGGCCGCCGTCATGCGGGTGATGCTCGAGCCGTTCACCAGGGCGCCGGCGTTCACGAGCATCCCATCCAGCACCAGGGCGTGATCGGAGGTGACACGGAGGTCGCGGGCGGGCAGGCCCTGGCCCAGCGCACCGGCCGCGATGCGGACGGGTTCGCGCCCTTCACCGCCGGAGAAGACGGTCACGACCGACTGGCGCCCGACCCATCGGATGGGCACGACGCGGCCATCCTGCGTCAGCACGAGGTCGCCTGCGGCCAACGTCTCGACAGCGCGGCCGCCCTGAGGGGTGGCGATCGCGGTGCTCGCCAGGAAGCAGGTCCAAAAGGGCGCTGTGTTGAAGGAGCTCGACGAAATCGTATCCGGGAGAGCTGCATCGGCTGCCGAGCTGACGGTGGAGTTGATGGGCTGAAACTCAGCGAAAAGGCGGTAGGTGCTCCCGCTTTGGATGACAAGGAAGGTAACGGGGGTGCCATTTACCGTTTGGACGTAGGTGCCTTGGAATGTGCCGGATAGGCCAATGACGGAAACGGTTACTGATTCACCAACAGTTAATTGACTACTGCCAGCAGCGCCGTCGGAAATGGATACGCCTCCGACTGTGAAGGAGTGACTTCCCTCATTGCCCGTGGCAACCGCATAGTTCTTGAAGAAGTTTGCAGAATAGCTGGCCAAAGGAATCTCCTGCACATCTGATACTTCAAACGCGACATTCCCCGGATAGGCCATGAGGCCTCTCTGCCGGTGAGACTAGCGTCAATTTCATGAATGAGAAGAGACTTTGACACGATGTCAGGCGCGGAGGAGTTCTACTGCCGCGCGCTCCGCGCCCCGGCTGGCGCTTTGGGCAGCCCTGTAGAAAGCTAACCACCGCCACATGACACCGGAACAATGATCCTCGAGCACCTCCGCCCCATGGGCGCCCCACCGGTGGACCTCCACATCGTCGAAGGTCGTATCGCGCGCATCGTCCCCAGCCCGCGTGACGCCCCCGCTCCCGTCCTTCTGCCGGGGCTGGTCGAGGGGCATTGCCACCTGGACAAGACGCTCTGGGGCCGTCCCTGGTGGCCCAATGAGGTGGGGCCCCTGCTGCGCCACCGCATCGAGAACGAGAAGGCGGTGCGCCGCTCCCTCGGCATGGATGCGGCGCGCGAGGGGCGCGCGCTGGCGCTCGGCCATCTCGCCGCCGGCACGACGCGTCTGCGCAGCCATGTCGACATCGACGAGGAAAGCCGCCTCACCCATGTCGAGAAGCTGCTGACGCTGCGTGAGGAACTGGCCGGCGTCATGGAGATCCAGCTCGTCGCCTTCCCGCAATCGGGCCTGCTCAAGACTCCGGGCGCCGAGGAGTGGGTGGACGAGGCGCTGCGGATGGGCTGCGACGTGGTGGGCGGGCTCGACCCCTCCGTCATCGACCGCGATCCGGTGCGGCATCTCGACATCGTGTTCAAGCTGGCGGAGCGGCACGGCAAGCCCGTCGACATCCACCTGCACGAGCCGCACGAGCTCGGCGCGTTCAGCATGGAGCTGATCGCCGAGCGCACGCGCGCCATCGGCGCGCAGGGTCGGGTCACCATCAGCCATGCCTTCGCGCTGGGCGACGTGGCGCCGGCTCGCGCCGATGCGCTGCTGGCCATGCTGGCGGAGGCGGGCGTCGCGATCTGCACCTCCGCGCCGCCGTCCCGCCCTACGCCGCCGCTGCGCCGCGCGCGGGAGCTGGGCGTCACCTTCTTCGCGGGGAACGACAACATCCGCGACACCTGGAACCCCTACAACGCGCCCGACATGCTGGCCCGCGCGGCGATGGTGGGCCTGAAATACGAGCTGCGGCGCGACGAGGAGGTGGGTTGGGCCCTCGACACCGTCACCGCCTCGGCGGCCAAGGGCTGCGGCTTCGGCGCATATGGGTTGGCGGTGGGCCATCGCGCGGACTTCGTGGTGGTCGAGGCCGAAAGCGTGGCCGAGGCGGTGGTGACGCGGAAGCCGCCGAAGCTGGTCGTGGCCCAGGGACGAGAAGTTGCCCGGGACGGGGTGGTCGAGGCATCGCTTCGGAGATAAGCTTGTGGACAAAGGGAAGAACGCCGCCCCTGGAGATCCCCATGTCCCTGACGCGCCAGCAGTTCCTCCTTTCCCTTCCCGCCCTGGCCCTGGCCCGGGCGGCCTCCGCCCAGACACTTTTCACCCGCCCGGTCCGCTTCGTGCTCAGCACCTCTCCGGGTGGCGGCGCGGATGTCACCATGCGCCTGCTGCAGCCACATCTTTCGGAACGGCTCGGCCAATCCGTCGTCCTGGAGAGCAAGCCGGGCGGATCGGGCCTCATCGCCGGCGGCCTCGTCGCGCGTGAAGCGCCGGACGGCTATACCTTCCTCGTCGACATCGCGACCCATTCGGTGAACCCGGCGCTCGGGCGGACCATGCCCTACAAGGTGATGGAGGATTTGGTCCCGGTGACGCAGATCATCCGCGGCGCGAATGCGCTGGCGCTGCATCCCTCGGTGCCCGCGAACAACCTCGCGGAATTCATCGCCTACGCGAAGCAGAAGAAGGGCGAGCTCTCCTTCGCCTCCTCTGGCAACGGCTCGGCGCAGCACCTGGCGATGGAGATCTTCAAGGAGCGCGCCGGGCTCGAGATGACGCACGTGCCCTATCGCGGGGGCGGGCCTGCCCTGATCGATCTCATGGCGGGCCACGTGCAGTGCTACTTCGCCTTCATCCCGTCCGCGATCCAGCACATCCGCGAGGGGCGCATCAAGGCGATCGCGACCACGGGCGAGGCGCGGGCGCCCGCCTTCCCCGGCCTGCCGACCATCGCGGAATCCGGCTTCCCGGGTTTCGTGAGCTACGACTGGAACGGCGTCTTCGCCCCGGCGCGCACGCCGGAGCCGATGAAGCTCGCCGTGCAGGCCGCCATCGCCGATACGCTGCAGCTGCCCGAGGTGCGGGCGCGCATCCTGGACATGGGCATCGAGCCCGTGGGCGGCTCGGCCGACGAGTTCCGTGCCTTCCTCGCGCGCGAGATCGCCACCTGGTCCGGCGTGGTGCAGCGGCTGGGGATCGTGGCGGACTGATGCCGACCGAAGAGGAGATCGCGCGGCTCCCCGCGCTCGCGGCCTGGGCGGAGGCTCAATACAACCTCCGCGCCCGCCACCCCGAGCGCGAGACGATCTACGCGGACTACACGGCGCGCAGCGAAAAGCTACGCGGCAGCGCGCATTGGGAATGCCTGCGCTACGCGGCGCCGGAGCGCTGCACCATCGATTTCTTCCCGGCAGCGCGGGCCGACGCGCCATTGCTCGTCTTCATCCATGGCGGCTTCTGGCGCAGCGGCGACAAGCGCGTCTTCTCCTTCCTCGCGGAGCCTTACGCGCAGGCAGGCGTGGCGGTGGCGCTGGTCGGCTACGAGCTGGCGCCGCAGGTCACTCTCACGCGCATCGTGGAGCAGATGGTAGGGGCGTGGCGCTTCCTCGTCACGGAAGCGACGGGGCTCGGAATCAATCCGGCACGGATCACGCTTTCCGGCCATTCGGCGGGCGGACATCTCTCGGCGCTGCTGAGCACGATGGATCCTGGTCTGCCGCACCTGCATGGCGTGCTGCCCATCAGCGGCATCTTCGACCTGGCGCCGATGCTGCTGACCAGCATCAACCATGAATCGCGCATCACGGCGGAAGAGGCGGTGACGCTCAGCCCCGCGCTCAAGTCATGTTTCAGGGGGCGGCGCTACTGGGTCGTGGCGGGGGCCGGCGAGACGGAGGATTTCATCGCCCAAACCCAGCGGTTCGGCGCGATGATGGAGGCGGCCTGCCCGGGCAGCGGCACCACCCTGGTCCCCGGCCGGCATCATTTCGATATCTTCGAGGACTTCGCCGACCCGGCGAGCCCGGTCTTCCGTGAGGCGCTGGCGCTGATAACCTCGATGCCATGAGCATTACCATCTACCACAACCCCAACTGCTCCACCTCACGCCAGGTGCTGGAGATGATCCGCGCCTCGGGCCAGGAGCCGGAGGTGGTGCCCTATCTCCGCACCGGCTGGACGAAGCCTCTGCTGCAATCGCTGCTAAAGGCGATGGGGAAGAAGCCGCGCGACATCCTGCGCCGGAAGGAGAAGCTGGTGGGGGAGCTCGGCCTGGCCGAAGCGACTGACGACCAGATCCTGGCGGCGATGATCGAGCATCCCGTGCTGGTGGAACGCCCGATCGTGGTCACGCCCAAGGGCACGATCCTGGCCCGGCCGAAAGAGAGCGTGCTCTCGATCCTGTAGCCTACCAGCCCACGGCGTAGCCGGGGCGGCGAGGGTCCGCGCCGGCGGTCAGGATGCCGTTGCGCAGGTCGGCTTGGATGGCGCAGACGGCCCCTGCCCGCCAGATGCGCTCCGGCCACCAGCTCACCTGATGTCCGCGCTGGGACAGTGCCTCGCCCGTCTCGCGCGGGATGCGGGATTCCAGGCAGAGCCGACCCGGATAGGTCGTGTGCGGCTCGAAGCTGTCGGGGAAGCTGTAGGTGGCCATGCGTGGATGCTCGACGGCGTCCTGCGGGTCCATTCCAAAGAGAAGCATGTTGAGCAGCGCCTGCATCATCGCCTGGCACTGCACGTCGCCGCCCGGCGAGCCGAAGGGCAGCACCATTTCACCCGGCTTTACCGCCATCGCGGGGTTGGGCGTCAGGCGCGGGCGCTTGCCGGGCGCGATGCGGCTGGGATGTCCCGGCGCCAGGAAGGATTGGGAGCCGCGCGAGGACGGGCACAGCCCCGTGCCGGGAATGACCTGCGTGTCGTAGGAGGTGTCGCTGGGCGTGGCCGAAACCGCATTGCCCCAGCGGTCCACTACCGAGATGTAGGAGGTATCGCGCGGCGGGCCCGACGGCGCGCCATCCAGCACGCGCGGACCTTCGGCCGGGAAGGGCTCGCCATGGGGAGGCATGTCGGGCCAAGCCCGATCGTGGTCGATCAGCTTCCGCCGCGTCCCCGTGTATTCCGCGCTCAGCAGCCACTCCAGCGGCACGTCGACGAAGTGCGGATCGCCGTAGAAGGCCTCACGGTCCGAGAAGGCGAGCTTCAGGGCCTCTGTCAGCAGATGCAGATAGTGGGGGCTGTTGTGCCCCGCTTCCGTGAGCACGCGCGGGTCGAGCAGGTTCAGCGCCTGGCCGAGCACCGGCCCCTGGCACCAGGCGCCGCAGGTGAAGACGTCGACGCCCGCGAAGCGCACCGACGGCGCGCGTTCGACGGGCGAGCGATATTCCGACATGTCCCGCGCGGTGAGCCAGCCGCCCTGTTCCTCGTGGAAACGCGTGATCGCGCGGGCGATGTCGCCCGAGTAGAAGGCCGCGCGCGCGGCTTCGAGCCCGCCTTCGCGATCGGCGCCACGCCCTAGCGCCGCCGCCTCCTCATCGGCCATGTAGCGCAGCGAGCGCGCGAGGTCGGCTTGCACGAAGATCTCGCCCGCGCGCGGCGGCCGGCCGCCTGGCAGGAAGATGGCCGCATTGGACGGCCAGCGCGCGTACTGCGCCTCGTGCGAGGCGATCATGTCCGCGAGCAGGGGATAGCAGACGAAGCCCTCGGCGAGCCGGATGGCGGCTTGCACCACTTCGCCGAACCGCATGGTGCCGAAGCGCCTGAGCGCCGTGATCCAGGCATCCGGAGCGGCGGGAATGATGGTGCGGCGCAGCCCCTCGGGAATCTGGCCATCGAAGGACGAGGGGTCGGTGGCGGCGGGCCAGTGGCCAAGTCCCGCGACGGTCCAGACCGCGCCATCCGCCATGCGGATCATGATGGGCGCGACACCCGCGACGTTCACGATGTCCGGCTGCACCACGCCAAGCGCGATGCCCCCCGCGACCGCTGCATCCACGGCATTGCCCCCGGCCTCCAGCACCGCGAAAGCGGCGTGAGCGGCGGCGTAGTGGCCGGCCGAGGCCATGTGGCGCGTGCCCCGGAGCGCGGGGCGCTGGGCATAGGTTTCGCCTTCGCTCATGGGCACTCCTCGGCGTCAGCCCGGAAGCACGTAGCCTGCCTCCAGCGCCTCCGGTTTCAGGGCGAGCATGATGTCACAGGCGCCATCCTCCGGCGAATCGCGGCTGTGCCCTTCGCCGGCAGCTTTGCCCTACCTCATCCCGCCGCCGAGAGCGGTGCCAAAGCTCGAGCCGGCGATGCCGATTGGCGAGTTTTCAGGCCTGCGCTAAGCCGGCCAGCGCCTTCTCCAGCCAACGGGACTCAGAGTTCTGCATGAGTAGTGACTCGTCGGGGACGCGGCTGCGCTTCCTCTTCGCTCTGTTGGGGTTCGTGGCGGCGATTGGCTTCGCCGAGGCGCGCATCGGCATCCATTTCGAGACCAATGACGACGTCGCGATGATGATGTGGGCGCATGGGTTCGGGCTCGCCGCCGTGCCGACGCCGATGTTGTTCTTCTCCAATCTCTGGCAGGGTTACGTTGTACAGGCGCTCGGCTGGCCCTTCGGATATCCAGGCTATGGCGTCTATCTGTTGGGTGCGCTGGCCGTGGCATTGGCGGCATCCTTCGCGTTCCTGGCCGAACTGAGCGGCCGTCCGCTGGTGGCGCTGGTCGTCGTCGCGGCGGTCGCGGTCCGGCCGATCTTCGCGCCGCAATTCACCGTGATCGCCGGCTTCCTTGCCATGGCGAGCTTCCTGGCCCTGCTCGCCTATGCGGCTCGTCCAAGAATTTCTGTCCTGATCGCGGCGGGGCTGCTGGGGTTCGCCGGGTTCTTGATGCGCGATCACCTGGTCATGCTCGCGCTCGCCGTCGCGGCTCCCCTGCTGCTGCGGCGAGAGTTGGTGGCTGACAAGGCCGTGTGGGTGGCGGCCGGCGGCTTCGGGCTGCTCGCGCTCCTCGCAACCCTGCACCATTCAGCGGTACTCGGAGGGCCCGAATGGGCGCTGATGATGGCGCAGAACCGCCCTCGCGCGGCCTTCACGGACTTCGGGTTGGCGCCGCGCGTGCTGGCGAGCGCCGAAGCCCTGGCCGCCGCGGGTTGGACCGCCAACGACGTGAAGCTCATCACGCTGGGGTGGCTGGCCGACCCCGTCATGGCTTCGCCGGAAGCTCTTCACGCCGCTATCGCGACCGTGGGCGTCCAATCTCTCCTGGCGATGAACGGAGAGCGCCTGGGCATGTTGGCGCAACAGTTCTGGGGGCCTTCCATGCAGGGCGCCCTGCTGCTGCTCCTGGTCGGCGCGTTCGGCCTGCGGGGCGGGGGCCTGTGGCGGTTCCTCGCTGCCTGTGGCGTGCTGGCCGGGCTGGCCATCCTGGTTACCGCGTTGGGGCGCTTCGGTGTCTCGCGCATCTATTTTCCGGCGCTCGTCGCGATCGTCCTTCTTGCCATCGCGCAGCGGCCCTGGTCAGGCAGCCGGGCAACCGCGCTGGGGTTAGCGGCGCTGGCGGCGGGTTACGTGTCGCTCAACTATGAGTTGCGAAAAGCCAGTGCGTATGAGGCCAGAAGACCCGCCCTTGAAGCTGGCATGGAAAGATTGAATTCCAAAGAATTACATGCCGTTTGGGCGGATGCGATTCCCTTCGAAAGTATCTATCGTCCGCTGAGCCACCGGGATGACATATTCTCCTTCAGGTTGTACGGAATCGGCATGGCGTCCTTCGCTCCCTTCTCGCTCGCGCGCTTCGGCGGCGACCCGATGGGCCTCGTCCACGCGCTCCAGGGGCCAGCGGGGATCGCCGTTCTCATGCGGCCGGAGAATCTCGGTCTGCTCGAAACTTATTGCGCCGAGCGATGGCAGGGCGCGCTGGAGGCCGAGGCTGTGGGAGCGCATGAGGAATTCGCGGAAATCCGCCTTCGCTGCCGCAACCCTGTACCCTGATCCGCACGTGATTTCATTCAATCAGCCCACGCTCGCGGGCCCGGAGTTCGACTACGTCGCCGAGGCGCTCGAGCGGATGCACCTCTCGGGCAACGGCGCTTTCACGAAGCGCTGCCAGCGCCTCCTCGAGCAGGCCTTTGGCGCTCCCCGCGCATTGCTGACGCACTCCGCCACGGCCGCGCTGGAAATGGCCGCGATCCTCGCCGATATCGGCCGGGGCGATGAGGTCATCATGCCGTCCTACACCTTTTGCAGCACGGCCAATGCCGTGGTGCTGCGGGGCGGCGTGCCGGTCTTCGTGGATATCCGGCCCGATACGCTCAACATCGACGAGAAGAAGATCGAGGCCGCGATCACGCCGCGTACGCGCGCGATCATGGTCGTGCACTATGCCGGCGTTGCCGCGCAGATGGACGTGATCATGGAGATCGCCGATCGCCACAGCCTGCTGGTGATCGAGGACGCCGCGCAGGCGGTGCATGCCGACTTCCGCGGCAAGCCGCTCGGCTCCTTCGGAGCCCTTGCCGCCCTTTCCTTTCATGAGACGAAGAACCTGATGTCTGGCGAGGGCGGCGCCCTCATCGTCAACGATGCGGCCATGGCCGGCCGGGCCGAGATCATCTGGGAGAAGGGCACGAACCGCGCGCAGTTCCACCGGGGCGAGGTCGCTCGCTATACCTGGGTAGACCTCGGCTCCTCCTTCCTGCCGAGCGAACTGACCGCTGCTTTCCTTTGCGCGCAGCTGGAGGCCGGGAACGACATCACGGCGCGCCGGCTGGAGATCTGGCGCCGCTACGATGCCGCACTGCTGCCGCTGGAGGCGGCGGGCTTGCTGCGCCGGCCGCGTGTCCCGCAGGAGTGCGGCCACAACGCGCATATCTATTTTGTCCTGGCGCCCGACGCCGCGCGCCGCGACGCGGCCCTGAAGCGGCTATCAGAAGCGGGCGTGAACGCCGTGATCCATTACGTGCCGCTACATTCGGCCCCCGCCGGCATCCGGTATGGCCGCATGGCGACCGACCTGCCCATCACAGACGACGTCGCGTCGCGCCTCATCCGGCTGCCGTTGCATTCGCTGCTGACACCCGAGGCGCAGCAGGAGGTCGTGGCCGCGCTGGCCGAGGCCTTGGCTTGAAGGATGGCGCGCACCGTTGTCGTGACGCAATCCAACTACCTTCCCTGGCGCGGCTGGTTCGACATGGTCCGCCAGGCCGAGGACCTGATCCTGCTCGACAGCGTGCAGTTCACGCGGCGGGACTGGCGAAACCGGAACCGCATCAAGACGCCTCAGGGCCCGGTCTGGCTGACCGTCCCGGTCGAGGTGAAAGGGCGCTTCGAGCAGGCGGTGGATGAGACTCGCATTTCCGCGCCCTGGGCCGAAAGCCATTTGCGCAGCATCGCGCTGGCCTACACCCGCGCGCCGCATTTCCCGAATGTCTTCGCCTGGCTGGAAACCACTCTGCGCGCGACGGCGGAGGAGCCCAATCTGAGCCGCATGAACGAAGCCCTGATTCGCGCCTTCTGCGCGCGCCTGGGCATCGGTACCCGCATTCGCCGCGATGGCGAATTGTTGCCCCGGGAAAGCCTACCCGCGCTCGACCCTTCCGAAAGGCTCGCCGCGCTGACGGAGGCCGCGGGAGGCACGCGCTATATCTCGGGGCCCGCGGCCAACGCTTACCTGGACCCTATGCCTTTCGAGCGGCGGGGCATCGAGATCGTGTGGATGGATTACTCGGGCTACCCTGAATACCCGCAGCTCTGGGGCGCGTTCGAGCCGGCCGTCTCGGTGGTCGACCTGATGCTCCATCTCGGCCCGGATGCGCCGCGCTACCTTGGGCGCTGACGCTTCGCCGCCTGCATCGCCAGGTATTCGGTGACGGACCGCGCCTGCGGATGCTGGAAGCCGAGGAGCCGGCGCAGATCGGGATCATCCGTGAAGCCTTCGCCGAGTGCGGAAGGCAGGTCGATCTGCTGCCGCATCATCGCGATGGTGAAGACATGATTCACCGCACGCCGGTCCTTGGCCGAGCGATTCACGCCGCCTCCGTGCCAGAGCATGCAGTCCAGCACGAGGAAGCTGCCGGCTGGCGCGGAGACTTGCCGTTTCTGCGCGCGCAGAACGGGTTCCGAGGGAAAGGCTTCTTCCTTGTGCGAGGCAGGCACGACCCAGGTCGCGCCGTTCTCCTCGGTGAAGGGATCGAGGCAAAAGAGCGCATTGAGCGCCAGGGGCCGCGTGCTGACGTAATGCTGGTAAGGCAGGTCCCGATGGAACGGCGACTGGCTGTAAGTCTGGGCGCCCGCCGGATTCACCACGCCATTCTGCTGATTGAGGATGAAGCCGGGCCCGATCAGGCTTTCGCAGAGAGCGAGGATTCGCGGATTGGCGGCGAGGGCGAGGAAAGCGGGATCGAGGGCGAGCGGGCAGCGCAGCAGCTCCGCCTCGCCCGCCGCCCGGCGCAGCTCGCCGCGCGGGCCGACTGCTTCCGCGGCATAGAGTTCGGCGAAGCGGATGCGCAGCGCATCGAGTTCCTCCGCAGTCAGTCCGGAATCAACCACCGCATAACCGAGGAGGCGCAGCGTTTCGGCGGCTTCCTGCAACGAGTCGGCGGCCTCGTTGGCAATTCGGACTCCATAGCGTGCCGTGGCTTCCATCGCGCGCTCCAAGCTGCCTTCGGCTATAGGCGACGCAAGGCCATCTCGCCAAGGCGCGCTGCCCTTCTCATTTCCCTGCATCCGAGCCACCCGTCATGAAGCTCTCCATCGTCGCGACTCTCTATCGCTCCGCCGCCGACCTGCCCGAGTTCCACCGGCGTTGCATGACGGCGGCAGCGGCGCTGACGAGCGAGGTAGAGATGATCCTCGTCGATGATGGCTCGCCGGACGAAAGCCTGGCCGTCGCGCTTGACCTGCAGGCGGGGGATCCACGCATCGTGGTGCTGGAACTCGCGCGCAACTTCGGACACCACAAGGCGATGATGACCGGGCTGGCCCATGCCCGGGGCGATCTGGTCTTCCTGTTGGACAGCGACCTGGAGGAACCGCCGGAGATCCTGACCGATTTCCACCAAACGCTCACGGAGGGCGAGTGGGATGTGGTGCATGGCGTACAGCGACAGCGGAAGGGCGGGCTCTTCGAACGGATCAGCGGCGCGCTCTTCTACGCGTTGATGGATCGTCTTTCCGACCGGCGGTTACCGCGCAACCTGCTGACGGCACGCCTGATGCGGCGGTCCTATGTCGAGGCCCTCGTGGCGCATGCGGACAGGAGCTTCCAAATCTCCGATCTCTGGGCACTGACGGGCTTCCGGCAGACCGCGCAGGTGGTGGACAAGCTCTCCTTGTCGCCGACGACCTACACGCTCGGCCGGCGGTTTCGCATGGCCGTGCAGCAGATCACCACGACCTCGACGCGCCTGCTCGACCTTCTGTTCTACGGCGGTCTGGCGATCTGGGGACTGGCGATCCTGGTGATGGGCTTCTTTCTGCTGCGTTACCTCTGGCACGGTATCGGGGTGGACGGCTGGACCTCGCTCTTCCTCTCCATCTGGTTCTTTGGTGGTTTGATCGTCCTGGCGCTCGGAATCCTCGGCATCTACCTGGCCGCGGTACTGGAGGAGGTGAAGCGGCGCCCCTATACCCACCTCCGGCGGCTGCATCGCGCCCCGTCCGCGGAAGGACCTTCGGCATGAGCGGCGAGGATATCCTGCGGCGCGTCGGCCGCTACTACGCGCAGCGTCTGGCGGAGAACGGGCCCGGGCCGCGCGGCGTCGACTGGAATGGCGAGGATTCGCAGCGGTTGCGCCACGCGCAGTTCCTGCGCCTTCTGGCGGACGACCCGCAGGCCAGTGTGCTCGACCTCGGCTGCGGCTATGGGGATTTCCTGGGCTTCCTGCGCAGCGAGGGGCATCGCGGTGCCTTCCACGGCTGGGACATCGCACCCGAGATGATCGCGGCCGCACGCGGCATACATGGCGATGGCGAGGATCGCTTCTGGCATGTCGGCGCGGTGCCTGGCGCACCGGCGGACTACGCCATCGCGTCCGGCGTGCTGAACGTGAAGGGAGACGTGCCGGACACGGAGTGGGATGCCTATGTCGAGGGCGTGATCGACGTGCTGGCGCAGAGCGGGCGCCGGGGTTTCGGGTTCAACGTCCTTTCGCTTTCCTCGGATCCCGGCAAGCGGCGCCCCAATCTGCACTATGCCGATCCCGCGCGCCTGCTACGGCACTGCCTGGACCGCTATGGGAGGCACGTTGCCCTGCTGCAGGATTATGGCCTCTGGGAGTTCACCCTGCTGGTCCGGCGGGATTGACGCGGTCGATTTCGGGGAGCGCCGCACTCAATCTTCCAGGACGGCGAGCCCGAAGCCGGTGCGGCCGTAACCCGCGCCATTGTAGAGCATCCAGCGGCAACCGGCGTGATCGAACACGGCGGGATAGGCACGGCTGCCGCGCTCCCAGGCCGCTTCCTCGCTCGTGAATTCCAGCAGGTCGTCGCGGCGCGTCCAGTCGCGCCCATCCGCCGACTGCGCGTAGCCAAGCCGGTACTTCTCGAAGCGGCGGCAGTACCACATGTGCCAGCCCTCCTCGTCGCGCAGCACCGAGGGGCGGGAGAGCGCCCATTCCTCACCCCCCGCGGGGCTGAGGGCAGGGCCGGCATCCCGCGTCCAGCGCCGTCCGCCGTCGCGCGAAACGGCGCGGCGGATGACATGATCCATCTCCATGCCTTGAGGCCCCCAGGAGCGGTGCGTGCCATACCAGGCGAACCGCGTGTCAGCCTGGTCCACCAGCCACGGGTAGCCGAGGGTGAAGGGATCTTCCGGCGAGCGATCGAGGACCGGGGACGCCGAGATCCGGTCGAAGCGGGATGCGCCGGGCGCGGCGACCGCGCGGCCGATGAAGTTCCGGAATGGCACGGAGACACCGAGACTCCAGCCCAGGTACCAGCACTCGATGCCGCCGCCCGGCGTCAGCCCCACCCAGCCGACCGATGTGCCGGCATCGTCGAAGGCGCCACGCGCGCCAGCGGAGAGCCACGGCCCGCAAGGAGGCCTGAGCCGCTCGAGTCCGGAGCGAGAGACCGCGAGGTCCACCGAGAAGATGGTGGATCGGCCTTCCGCATCCCTCGGCGAATAGAAGACGCGCAGGCTGCCATCCGGCATCGGGAGCGGCGTCGGATAGCTCGCATGGCTGTGATGGGCGGGATTTTCGCCCGCGGCGACGAGCACATGGCCCAGGCTGCGCCAACGCTGGGGTCGCATGCTCAGATCCGTCGCAGCCGCGTGCTGGGAACGGGCGAGCGTTCGGTCCCGCGCGGCGCGATGACGCCGTGCGCGCCCTGGTCCTCCAGCACCAGGGCGCCGGCGCCGACCACGCATTCCTCGCCCAGCGTCACGTGGTCGCGAATGGTGGAATTCACGCCCAGGAAGCAACCCCGGCCGACCCGCACGCCGCCCGACACCACCACATGCGAGGAAATGAAGGCGTCGTCCTCGATGGTGGAATGATGCCCGATATGATTGCCGCTCCAGAGCGTCACGTTATGGCCGATCCGCACGAAGGGCTGGATCGTGTTGTCCTCGAGGATGAAGCAATTCTCGCCATGCGAGAGGTCCGGGAAGGTCGTGGCGCGGGTCGAGACGTAGCTCACGAGACGGTAGCCGAGGGCGCGCGCGGCGGCCACGCGCGCGGCGCGCAGGCGGTTGAGCTGGCTGTAGGCGAGGGCGACGAAGAAGCCGAAGCGATCGGGCGGGTAGTCGCGCGCCACATCCTCGAACGACACGACCGGGCGATCGAGGAAAACGGGGGACTGCACGAAGGCCGCATCCACGGTGAAGGCGGCCACCTGGTGCGGGGAATCCCACTCGAAGTACCGGCAGGCGAGTGCCGCGATCTCACCCGTGCCGAAGACCACGATGCCTTCCATGCGCGCCCTTTCCCGTCAGGGCTCCGATAGCCTCATTTAGAGAGGTTCGCCAGCGTGACGCCCGCCACGATGAGCAGCATGCCGAAGCCCTGGCCGAGCGACAGGCTCTCGCCCAGCAGGAACATCGCGAGGATGGGAACGATGATGAAGCTGAGCGCCATGAAGGGATAGGCGACGGTTACCGGCAGGTTCTGCACGGCCAGCATCCAGCACACGCTGGCCACCACCGCCATGCCCAGCCCGAACCAGACGTAGAGGTCGCTGAACATCCCGATGATGTAGGCGACGGCACCCGGCGTCACGAGCGAACGCCCGACTTCCGTGGCGCGCCACTTCAGCAGGATCTGGCCGATGGCCGTGAAGGCGAGGGTAGCGAAGACGAAGGCATAGCCGCGTGCGGGCATGGGCAGGTCCGGAGGCTCTTTCCGGGTGCGTATGCCGGAAGCGATAAAATTCGCCCAGTGCTAGGGATTTCATCTTGCCGCAACGCAAAAGGTGAAAATACCATCATCTATTCGCATGAAGGGTGCAAAGTCCTTGTCCAGCGAAGTCGATGATCTGTTCGATCCGGCGAAGGCACCGGAACTGACGGGACTCTCCGTGGGGGAGGTCGAGGCGACAGCGGAGCAATTGCGCGCCGCGGAGGAAAAGCTTCGAAGCCGCGTGGCGGAATACGGTTGGCGGCGGCTCAGCGATACGGGATTCGTCGGCTCTCACCAGTTCTGGGTCGACCGGGCGGACCGCTTCGAGGACGAGGCGCGACGGCGCGTGGGCGAATTGCGCGGCCTGGCGAACGCTGCGGTCCGCACCGAGGCGACGAATGCCGCGCGGACCGAACTCAATTCGGCGCTGGATGACATGACGCAGGCCGCCGGGCTTGCCGCGGCGATCGAGCGTGCTTCCGCCGGCGGGGGCGGGTGCTACCAGCGGCCTCTGCCGTTTTATGGAGACGCTGCGCTGCTCCACATCGCGCCCTCGGCACAGGAGCCGGCGCGGCGCATCATCGTCGTCGCGACCTCCAGCCAGGCCCAGGCCTCGGAGCCTCCGGCCGCCGGCCAGATCATCATGGTCGAGCTGGACGGGACCTCGCCGCCCATTCATGCGCTGAACAAGCGGTTGCAAGAGATGGGGCGCCTCTCGATCACAACCGATGTGGTGGAGGAGTACGTCGATTTCTTCTGCGCCCATGTGCATGGCGATGCCGGTCCCTTCGCGGTCATCGAGCATGAGGAACGGCTGGAAGGCGAGCGCGGGGCGCTGGTCCCTGTCGCCTATGACCTGAGGCCAGGCCCGATCCGCGCCCAGGTTGCGCGGCCATTGATCAACCTGGGTAAGGGAGAGGATGAGAGCGGAGCCTATGAGGATGTGATGGCCACGATCTTCTATAGTCGCGCCATCTTCAGGGCCCTGTTCCGCGTGCGGCCGCACGGCATGGTCGAGATGCGGGAGGATCATCCGGTGATGGATGCGGCCGTCGATCCGGTGCCGCTGCCATGGCCGGGCCCGAAGCGGCTGGCCGATGGTTCGACCTATGGCGGGACGCGGGACGAAGACCCGGCGAACGATCCCAAATGACCCGGGTGCTTCCGCGAGTCAGCAATCGGGACTTCGAGCGTCAGCTGCAGGCAGGCCGTTTTCCTCACTCGCCATGCCGCGTCATCGGCGATGTGAAGCTCGAAGGCGCGGAGATTCCCAATACGATCCGCCTGACCGACACGGTCTTTACGGGTCATGTCTCGCTCGCTGGCTGCCGGATCGCGGGCTCGCTGATGGTATGGCGCTGCCGCTTCGAGTCCGGCCTCGATCTCTGCCGGTCCAGCCTGGACGGTAATCTGAGCTTCCTCGAGGTCACCGGCACGGACATCTCGGCGCGCGACGCCTCGATCGGAAAGGATGTTTATTTCACCGCGGTGAGCCTGCAGCAGCAGCCTGGGGTCTCCGGGCGCGACATCGCGCTGGATCTGACCGGCCTTTCCGCCGGGAACATCCGGATTGGGCCCCCGGATCACAATCAGGTCATGGTCAGCTTCAAGCCGGGCGAACATCCCCGCCTCGTCGTCAATGGGCCGGTAGGCCTGTCCTCGGTGAAATGCCGTGATCTGGCGCTGGACAAGATCAAGGCCAAGGCCATCGCGCTCAGGGATGCCGAGATCGGCCGGGTGATCGTTCAGGACGTGCAGGTCGAGGCGGGTTTCGACGCCGTTGGCGCGCGGGGCCGCTCGATGGCAGTGGAGAAACTGGCGAGCCAGCAGATCGATCTACGTGGCACGCAGCTCGTGAACCTGGTGCTTTCCGAGATCACCTGCCGGCAGCAACTCATGATGAGCAAGGCAGCCTTCTACGATTGTTCGCTCACGTCGGTTTCCGCTGGGGAGACCACGTTGGACGGCGTGAAGGGAGCGCTTCTCCGCGCCGAGGGTTTGCTGGTCCAGAGCCTTTATATCGCCGACGCCGATGTCCCGGGCATGATGTTCCGGGGACTGCATGTCGAAGGAAATTTCTGGGGCGGCGGTTTGCGGTGCAACCTCCTCCAGTTCCAGGGCACGCAGGGTACGCTGTGGAGCGACTCAGGTAAGACGCCCGAGAAGCCGTCCGAGATCGATGGCAACTACATCAAGGGCTCTCTCGATCTCTGGAGCGCCACCGTGACTACGCAGCTCCATTTCGAGGCGATCGACGTCGCCTCCCGGATCTGGCTGTCGCTTTCGACGTTTGGAGGCCTGCGTTTCGCGGGCATACCGCCCAAGACGAACCCGGTCTTCGCGCAGGCAGCGTCGCCGACGCCGGACACCGTGCCGAAGGGCCTCCAGCACCTGCGCGCGGGAGCGCTGATCCTGCAAGGTGTTACCGTGGCCGGTGACTGTGATATTCTGGAGCTCGAGGTGGGGGGCCGGAACACCTCCACCTTCGACGGCGCCCTGATGCTGCACGGCTGCGATATCAAGGGAGTGCTGGCCTTCTGGCGGGCATCCCGCGTCGATTCCGAGACGAACCAGCTGGTGAAGGTGGGTGAGCGTTTTCCTGATGCGCGCTGCCGCGTCCTGGGTGAGCTCCAGGTGATGAACTGCAAGGTGGCGCGCGATGTCGACCTCACGAACGTCGAGGTCGAGCGCACCGGTGCGACCGCCCGCTACAAGCAGATCCGCGACGGCGGGATCGTCCTGTTGGGAACCACGATCGCGGGCGAACTGAAGTTCTCCGTCATCCGGGACCTGCCAAGGGCCAGGGCATTGGCCGATCTGCTCGACATGAAGGGTCTGGAAGCTCGGGATGTCGATCTCACCGGCCTCGACCTGCGTGAGCCGATAGGGGAGGAGAGCGAGAAGGGCGTCGGCCATGTGATGGCGGAAGGCGTGCAGATCAGCCATGACCTGCGGCTGCATCGTGGCCAACACCTCTTCGCGGGCATTCCCGGTGCGCTGCATCTCGACGGCGCCCGGATCGGTCATCTCATCGTGACGGCAGATGGCTTCTCCCGCAGCGCGTCGAAGGACGCGCAGGTAGACGGCATCGTGCTGCGCGAGGCGAAGATCGAGCACCTTGAAATGCCTTTCCAGGGTCATTGCACCGACGATTGCAACGGCTTCCCGGTTCCGCTGGATCTCACCGGTGCCGACATCCGCAACTGGTCCTTCCCGAACAGGGACACCGCGGGCAACAAGCTCAACGAATACGAGATCGCCTCGAACTTCCTGAACGCCCTCGACAACGACGTCACCTTCTCGCGCGGGATCTACCGTTCCATCGCGAAGAAGCTGCGGGAGGAAGGGCGCATGGATGCGGCGTTGCGCATCCATTTCACCGAGCACTACCGCGCGTTCTGGGAACATCGACGGGGAGGCTGGACGCCGGGCAGCGGACGGATGCGTCCCCCACGGCGAAGCTTCAACCCAGCGGAGCTGATGAGCCGCGGCGGCGATTGGCTGTACCGGAAGCTGTTGCGCTACGGCGCCAGCCCCTTGCCGCTCGTCTTCGTCATCATCGGCCTGATGGCGACGTCGCTTTTCGTCGTGGCAGCGGAATCGCGGAACTTCGAGCTGACAGGCGCCAACCGGCAGCTCATCGCCGTGCAGGATGTGCGCGATGCCCGCATCAACAACGGAGGAGAAGGCAGGACCGCGCGCGACACCAGGTTCGCCGATCTCGCCTCCGACACGCGGCCCTGCCTGAACGGCAAGGTGATCGGCCCACGCCCCGAGGATTGGACCGGTTTCGATGCCGTGTGGATGACCCTGCGCTATCACGTTCCGGTGCTGAGCATCGTGGCGCGCGACGATGTCGTTCCGACCGACGATCGTGGTCTGATACCCGCCATTCGCGTCATCGCGGATGCAGTGGGGGTTCGCGCGCCGAATGCCGATGCTCAAGCCCGGAACTTCTGGACATGGGAGGCGGACGGCCACAACAACGCCAAGTGCGAGACGCCGGGACCTGCCGCCATGTCGGCTCCTGCGCCCGATGACGGCAAGAGCCTCATCAACCCCGAGGACTGGTTCCAGACCATGGCCATCCTCAACTGGATCATGTGGCCGCTGCTGATCACCGGCCTGCTCCAGCGTCTTGTGATCCAGCAGCGCTAGTTACCCGCCCAGCAACTCCCGCGCGCCAGCCACGGCCTGGGCCAGCGTCACGCGCTGCGGTGTCACGCCTTCGGGAAGCCCGGCCAGGATGCGCGAGGGGCAGGCGCGGTCGAGCAGCACGAAGATGCCCTTGTCGTCCGCTCGGCGCACCAGCCGGCCGAAGGCCTGGCGCAGCTTGTGGCGCGCATGCGCGTCGTCATAGCCCTGCGGATCGCCGTCCGAGAGATGCAGGCGCCGCTCACGCTGCAGGATGGTGCGGCGCGGCCAGGGCACGCGGTCGAAGACCAGCAGGCGCAGCGCGCGGCCTGGCACGTCCACGCCGTCACGCATCGCGTCGGTGCCGAGCAGGCAGGAATTTTCCTCGGCGCGGAAGATGTCCACCAGCGTGGCATTGTCCATCGCATCCACATGCTGCGCGTAGAGCGGTATTCCGCGCGCCTCCAGCGCGGGAGTGATGCGCGAGGCAACTTCGCGCAGACGGCGGATCGCGGTGAAGATGCCGAGCCCACCGCCGCCCGAGGCGAGGAAGAGCTGCTGCATCGCGCTGGCCACCGGCCCCGGCTGGCGCGCATCCACATCCGTCACCACGAAGGTGCGCGTGTTCGCCGCATAGTCGAAGGGCGAGGGCATGGCGGCGCGGATCGCGGGCAGCGGCAGGTGCAGCGCCCCGCTGCGCGCCTCGGCCTCATGCCACGCGCGCTCGGGGTCGTCGCGCTTGGCTGCGTCTGTCAGCGTCGCGGAGGTCACGAGCAGGCCATGGGCGGGGGCGGCGACCGTCTGCGCGAAGGGGATGGTCGGATCGAGCCAATGGCGGTGCAGGCCGGCATCCACGTCCCGCCCGTCGCGACGGTCGAGCTGCAGCCAATCGACCATGGTGGGCCGCTCGCCGGGTTCGGGCACCGGGGCATCGAGCGCGCCCAGCATGCCGCGCCAGGCGCCGAGCGGCATGAGCGCGCGGCGCTCGATCCCGCGCATCGCGGTTTCCAGCCGGATGCGCTCTCCGACCTCCATTTCGTCCTCGCCTTCGGGCACTTCGAGCTTCGCGGCGAGGCGGTCGCGCAGCAGGGTCAGCGGCTGTTCCAGCGCCCGCAAGGCCTGGGCGAGGGCGCTGCCCGTCTCGGCGACTTCCTCGCCCACCGGCTGAAGGTCGACCTCCAGCGTGTAGATGCCGTCGTCATCCGGTGCGCGTGCCAGGATCTGGCGGCGCGTGGCGTGCAGGAAAGCTTCGGTCACGGCGCCCTCGGGCAGCGACCCGGGCTCCGACATGCGCGCGTACCAACCGGCCACCGGCAGGCAGCGCGCGGCATGCAGCGCGGCCTCCATGGGTTCCAGCAGTTCGGGGATCTCGCCGGCCAGTTCGGTGATACGCGCGCGCAACCCCTTGGCGCGGGAACGTCCGCCCTCGGCGCCGAGCAGCCAGCGCCGCAGCTCTGCCGTCTCGACGCCGGTCAGCGCGGCAGAGAAGGCGCTGTCCGCGGCATCGAAGAGGTGATGCCCTTCGTCGAAGACGTAGCGCGTGGGCTTGCCGTCCTCGCCGCCGCCGAGGGCGGCCTGCACCATCACCAGCGCGTGATTCGCGACGACCAGGCGCGCGGTGCGCGCGCGGCGGATGGAATGCTCGACGAAGCATTTCTTGTAGTGCGCGCAAGCGGAGCGGATGCATTCGCCGCGCCGGTCACCCAGGCCATAGAGCGTGCCGGGTGCAAAGAGCTCGCCGATCCAGCCCGGGAAATCGCCCCCGCTGATGTCGCCGTCGCGAGTGGCGCCCGCCCAGCGCGCGACCAGCGCCAGCGGCAATGCCATGTTGCGAATGCCCGACTGGCCGAGCGTCTCTTCCAGGTTCAGCAGGCAGAGATAGTTCTCGCGCCCCTTGCGTACGGCGACGCGTGCGCGCCTCTCCTCCGGGTCGGGGAAGAGCTGCGCCAGCTCTTGGTCGATCTGCCGCTGCAGGTTGCGCGTGTAGGTGCTGAGCCAGACCGGCGCGCCGTTGCGCTCGGCCCAGAGCGAGGCGGGGGCGATGTAGCCCAGCGTCTTGCCCGTGCCGGTCCCGGCCTCGGCCAGCACCATGTGCGGTGCGCCCTCAGTCTCGCGCGGGATGAAGGCGTTCGCGGCGGCAGAGGCGAAATCGGCTTGCTGGGGGCGCTGCTCGGCTCCGGCGCCCAGCATCTCGGCCAGACGGCGGCGGGCGTCGGCGCCGGTCACCGCGAAGCTGGCTGGCGGCGGTGGGGGCGCGGTTTCCTCCCAGTCAGGCAGGCGGCGCCAGGGCTTGAAGGCATCCCGGCTCGGCTTGGCCTCGGGCTGACCGAGGGCGGCGAGAACGCTGGGCACCCACGGCCAATCCGCCACCTGGCCGAGCTGGGCGGCCATGGCTGCGGCCTCGCGTCCCGAGGGTGTATTGGCCTCGTCCGCCAGAGCGCGCAGCAGCCGGGACGCGATCTCGGGCAGGAGGGCGGCCGCGGCCTCATCATCCTCCGGCAACGGCAGGTCCAGTGCCAGGGCGAGGCCGCGCGGGGTCGGAGGCGCGTGATGCGCGGGCCGGGCGAAGGCGAAGAGCTCCAGCAAGTCCAGCGCATCGAGAAAGCGAGGCAGATCGAGCCGGCGCGCCGTGGCCGGAGCATGGACGAGATACGGGGCTGGGTGCTTCTCCAACTCCTCGGCGATATGCGCGCCCGTGAGGGTCAGGACCTCGCCGTCCGGGGTCAGCAGCGTGGCCTTGCCGTGCGATGCGACCAAAGCGGGCGCCTCAGGCAGTAACAGGCGCGGGCGAATCGGCGGAGCCATGGGTGCGGTATTTGGGGGCAAAACGCGAACAAGGCCAGAGTTGGGCGTGCGCGGCGGTATGTGCTAAGCGCGAACCGGTCGTCTCCGTAGCTCAGCCGGATAGAGCACCAGATTCCTAATCTGGGGGCCGTGGGTTCGAATCCCGCCGGGGACACCACGTTCTGCTCCCGTCCAGGCCAGTCTTCGACGGCAGCACCACGCCGCCTAATTCATTGGCGGCCGCGTCCCTCGCTGGTCCCGGTCCGGCCCGAAGGTGGTGGATTGCCCATGCGAGTTCCCGGGCGGGGCGTTCCCGTTCCGGCTGGCGGTGCCTGCTCGGGCGCCGGGGCGCTGCCCGCACCAGCCTGCCCGGAATGGGACGTCGATGGCGTGGTGCCTGGCGTCGTCGGGACGTCGACGGTGGGAATTCGCGACGGGGCGCCCGGGCCGGTTGGGGGTGAGTCCGGACGGAGTGCGCCGGAGGGCTGCGCCCATCCGGCATGGGCTCCGGCTCCCATGGAGATGAGAACGGCGGTGGCAAAGATCGCGTACCGCATTTGGAACTCCCTGTGATGGCGTTCGCGTTGTCGAGGAGATCCCGGGGGCATGCCCCGGGTCGCCCGGATCGTGGCGCGCTCAGCCGCCACTGCCACCGCCGCCGCCGCCGGAGCCGGAGGACGATCCACCGGTACCGCCGGAAGAGCCGCCCGTGGTGGCCGGTGGCGTGCCCGGGCTGCCGGTTACGCCGGAACTCGGGCCCGTGGACGTGAAGCCGCCGGACGGGGCTGGGGCGGCGGGGGGCGTCGCATGAGGCGTCGTTGGGACAGTAGGTGACGGCGTCTGTGTGGCCGGACCAGGAGCCTGGCCACCTACGGCGGCCGGCGGCGCGGTGCTGGGCGATTGGGCTGCAGCCATCATGGGAACCATCAGCAAGGTGCCCATCAGAGCGGTACGGAAGCTGCTGTGTGTGCTCATCGAACGTTCCTCCTCGGACGTATCGATTTCAACGCGCCGCGCGGGCGCGTGACTTCCGCTGAGGTCAAAAATAGCGCCGCGTCATGGCATCCTACTGGGTCAGGGCAGCCGGATCCGCAGGAGCCAGGGTGCTGCGCCAACGCATAACGGCAGCGCTGGCCCGGCATCGCCATCGCATTGCGTCCGCACGCCGGCGCCCTCGATCTCGACGCGCGAGCAGGCACGCAGTTCGATGAACGGCATGCGGTGCAGCGCACCCAGGGGCAACGCCGCGCCGGCGATCAACACGCGTGCCGCTCCCCCATGACGTTGGATCAGCAATTGAAGTCCCGGCTCCAGCGGTGAAGCATCGGGCGCCACCAGGAAGCGCCCCGCGTAGAGGCGCCCGTTGGTGACGATCAGGCTGACGGCCTCCTCCCAATGTCCGCCATCGGCGCGGAAGCGCAGTGGCGGGTAGGTGTGGCATGTCAGCTCGCGCAGGGTTTGCCACACATAGGCAGCCTTGCCGAAGCGCCGCTTGAGCGGCAGCGGCAACCCATGCACCACCGCCGCATCGAAGCCCGCGCCCAGCATCTGCACGAAGAGACGATCGCCCGCGAGTCCCGGGTGCAGCAGCGCCTCGCGCCCTGCGAGGATGATGCGCGCCGCGTTCTCGGCGCCGCGCGGCAGGCCAAGCTCCAATGCCAGGACATTCGCCGTTCCGAACGGCAGGATGCCGAGGGCCGCCTCGCTTCCCGCGAGGCCGGCCGCGACCTCGGCGATGGTGCCGTCGCCACCCGCCGCCACGACGCATTCATGTCCGGCCCTTGCGGCCTCGGCGGCAAGGCGCCGCGCATCGCCTGGGCCCGCGGTCTCCGCCAGCACGGCGCCGGCCCCGAGCACACCCATGGCGCGCGCCAGTTTGCGGCGGCGCGCCGAGCCCGCCGTCGGGTTGAAGATCACGAGCATGAAGAGGTCCGCTTACCATCGCGCCCGTGACGATTCGATGAACCGTCCGCGTCGTCGCGGAGACATGCGCGGGGCGCGGAGGTCATCGAAGATTCACGTGCAGGCGCAGGAAATCCCTCGCATTTCCGCACTTATGCACAGCACGGAGCAGAGTTGATGCAGCCCAGCCAGCCCGGCCACGAGGCATCCCTGCAGGTCCGCAGCGTCTTCATCTCCGACATCCATCTCGGCACGCGCGGCTCGCGCTCCGACATGCTCCTCGACTTCCTCGCCCGGGTGGAATGCGATCATCTCTACCTCGTGGGCGATGTCATCGACGGCTGGCGCCTACGTAAGAGCTGGTACTGGCACGCCGAGTTCGACCAGGTGATGCGCGCCGTGCTCGACCTCGCGCAGCGAGGCACGAAGGTCGTCTACATCCCTGGCAATCATGACGAGATGTTCCGCGAATGGCTCGGCCTCGAGATCGCGGGCGTGAAGCTGCTGCGCGAGGCGGTGCATGACGGTGCCGATGGCCGCCGCTTCCTCGTCATCCATGGCGACGAGTTCGACGGCGTCATCCGCTACGCGAAGTTCCTGGCCTATCTCGGCGACTGGGCCTACGACACCGCGCTCGTCCTCAACCGCTGGTTCAATATCGCGCGGCGGAAGTTCGGCTATCCCTACTGGTCGCTGTCGCAATGGCTGAAGCGCCAAGTGAAGGAGGCAGTGAAGGCCATCGACCGCTTCGAGGCCGCGCTGGCGGGCGAAGCCAGGCGCCGGGGCCTGGACGGCGTGATCTGCGGTCACATCCACCATGCCGAGATGCGCGTCGTGAACGGCGTGATGTACATGAACGACGGCGACTGGGTGGAAAGCTGCACCGCGCTCGTCGAGCACGCGGATGGCCGCTTCGAGTTGATCGACTGGGCCGCCCTGCAGCGCGTCCCGCGGCCGATGCGTGAGGTTCTGCCCGCCTGATGAAGCTACTGATCATCTCGGACGCCTGGCGCCCGCAGGTCAACGGCGTTGTCCGCACGCTGGAACGCGTGGCGCAGGAGCTGCGCTCCACCGGCGACCTGGTGGAGGTGATCGGCCCCGATCGCTTCCGCAACTTCGCCATGCCCGGCTACGGCGACATCCGCCTCGCCTTCCGGCCCCGCGCGGCCTTGCGACGCATGATCGACGCGGTCGCCCCCGACGCGCTGCACATCGCGACCGAGGGCCCCCTCGGCCTCGCGAGCCGGGCGATCTGCGCCGAGCGCGGCTGGCACTTCACGACGAGCTTCCATACCCGCTTCGCCGAATACATCTCCGCGCGCACGGGGATTCCGCCGCGTTTCACCTGGGCACTGCTGCGCCGTTTCCACAATTCCGGCGACGGCACCTTCGCCGCGACCAAGACCCTGCAGGAGGAGCTGTCGCGCCGCGGCTTCCGGCACGTGCTGCCCTGGACGCGCGGCGTGGACCTCACGCTGTTCCAGGACGGCCCGCGCGACGCGTGGGAAGGGCTGCCGCGCCCGGTGTTCATCTATACGGGCCGCGTCGCGGTGGAGAAGAACATCGGCGCCTTCCTCGAGCTCGACCTGCCGGGCAGCAAGGTGGTGGTGGGCGACGGACCCCAGCGCGCTTCGCTCCAGGCGCGCTACCCCGCCACGCATTTCGCGGGCTGGCGCCATGGCGAGGAGCTGGCCCATGCCTATCGCAGCGGCGACGTCATGGTCTTCCCCTCGCGCACCGATACCTTCGGCCTCGTGCTGCTGGAATCCATGGCCTCCGGCACCCCGGTCGCGGCCTATCCCGTGATGGGGCCGCGCGACGTGGTGGGCTCCGGCGGCGTGCTGGACGAGGATCTGCGCCGCGCCTGCCTGGCGGCGCTGGAGGTTCCGCGGGCCCAGGCACGTGCCCAGGCCGAGCGCTTCTCCTGGCCGCAGTGTGCGGCCACCTTCCGCGAGCAGCTGGTCGCTCTCAGTCCGACAGCGTAACAACTTAGACTTGCGCGGCGCGCTCTGGCGTGCGACCGGCGCAGATCACATGACCGACTGCCTCGCATGCTGCGCCGGCTGACGCGCCACCCCGCCTTCCAGGCCTCTGCCGCGCATCTGCTGGGGCTCTATCTGTGCTTCGTGTATCGCACCACGCGCTGGCGGCTGCTCGGCACGGAGCATATAGACGCGACCTTCGCGGCGCATGGCACCGCCATCGGCGCGTTCTGGCACGAGTACCTGCCCATCATGCCCGAGCTCTGGCGCCAGGGTAGCGGCCGCACCGGCCTGAAGGTGGGGCACGTGCTGGTCTCGCGGCACCGGGACGGACGCTTCATTGGCAAGGTGGTGAACCGGTTCCGGCTGGTCATGGTCCACGCCTCCTCGTCGAAGGGCGGAGCGGCCGGGTTGCTCGCGCTGGTGCGCCTGCTCCGGGGCGGGGCCTTCGTGGGGATCACGCCCGACGGCCCGCGCGGCCCGCGGCGGCAGGCGGCGGCGGGCGTCGCGCAGCTCGCGGCCCTGACCGGGGTGCCGGTGCTGCCTTGCGCCGGACGCGTGAAGCGCGGCATCGCGCTCCGCAGCTGGGACCGCATGGTCATCCCGCTGCCCTTCAACCGCGGCGTGCTCGTCGTCGGCGCGCCCGTGGCCCTGGGGCGTGACGGGGGCGGGGCCGAAGGGCTCGCCGCCATCAAGGCGGGGCTCGACGCGGCCTCGGACGCGGCCGACGCGGCACTGGGGCTCCCGCGGCCGTGAGCGGGGTGCTGCACTGGGGTGCCACCATGGCGGCGCCGCTGCTTCGCTGGACGCTGCGGCGGCGCGTGGGCCGCGGCAAGGAAGACCCGGCGCGGCTCAGGGAGCGGGAAGGCTTCGGCGCCGCGCGCCCCGAGGGCAGGCTGATCTGGCTGCATGCCGCGAGCGTGGGCGAAAGCCTCTCCATCCTGCCGCTCCTGGCGGAACTGGGGCGCCGCGCGCCCGCGGTGGATTTCCTGGTGACCACGGGGACCGTGACCTCCGCCCGGCTCCTGCCCACGCGCATCCCGCCGGAGCTGCGCGGCCGCGTCACGCATCGCTACGCGCCGCTCGACGTGCCCGAATGGATTACGCGCTTCCTCGATGGCTGGCGGCCGGACGTGGCCTGCTTCGTGGAGAGTGAGCTCTGGCCCAACACGCTGCTCGCCTGCGCGGCCCGGGGGATCCCGCTGGCCCTGCTGAACGCCCGGATGTCGCAGCGCTCCTACGGTCGCTGGCGCAGCTTGGCGCCCGGCTTGGCGCGGCGGCTCCTGGGCGGCTTCGCGCTGATCGCGCCCCGCTCGGCCGAGGATGCGCAGCGCCTGGCGGCTCTGGGAGCGCGTGAGCTGGCGGCCCCGGGCGACATCAAGCTCGCCGCCGAACCCCTGCCAGCCGACCCCGCGAAGCTCGAAGCCCTGCGCGGGTGCATCGGCGCGCGCCCGGTCTTCCTGGCCGCCAGCACCCATCCCGGCGAGGACGAGCAGATCCTGGCCGCCGCGGCGGAGCTGACATCGCGCTGGCCGGCGCTGTTGACCATCATCGCGCCGCGTCACCCCGAACGCGGTGCGGCAGTGTCGGCCCTGGCAGGCGGAGCCGCGCGCCGCAGCGAGGGAAAACTGCCCGGTGTGGCTGCGGTCTATATCGCTGACACGATGGGCGAATTGGGCCTCTTCTACCGGCTCGCGACCTGCGCCTTCATCGGCGGCAGCCTCGTCCCGCATGGCGGGCAGAACCCGCTGGAGGCGGCGCGGCTCGGCTGCCCAGTGCTATTCGGTCCGCATATGGAGAACTTCGCCGATGCCAGCGCCGCGCTTCTGGCGGCCGGGGCGGCACGGCGGGTGCCCGACGCGGCCGCGCTGGCGGCCACCCTTTCCGGTATGCTAACAAGGCCCGAGGAAGCGGCCGCCATGGGGTCGGCTGCGCTCCATGTCGTTTCCGCCGCCACCGACCTTCCGGGCCGGCTGGCGGGGGCGGTTCTGGCCCTGCTTCCGGGGAAGGCGGCAGGCCAAGGATAGAGAAGGAACGCCGGCATCAGTATCCGAGCGCCCGATTTCTGGGGACGCCGTGGGGGAGTCATGCCCCTTCTGCTGTCCCCCCTCGCTGCCCTCTATGCGGGCGCGACGGCCCGTCGCATGGCCCGCCCAGGCTGGGCGGCCCCTGTTCCCGTCATCTGCTGTGGGGCCGCCACCGCCGGCGGCGCCGGCAAGACCACCCTGGCCATCGATATCGGGCGCCGGCTCGCGGCCCGTGGCGTCCAGGCGCATTTCCTGCTGCGCGGCTACGGCGGCAGCGTGAAGGGGCCGGTGCGCGTAGACCCCGCCATCCACGACAGCGAGAAGGTTGGCGACGAGGCCCTGCTGCTGGCCAGCCTCGCCCCCACCTGGGTCAGCGCTGACCGGGCCGAGGGCGCGCGCTGCGCCGTTGCGGCTGGGGCCGAGGTCATCGTCATGGATGACGGCTTGCAGAACCCGACCCTGGTGAAGACCGCTTCGCTGCTGACGATCGACGGCGTCTACGGCTTCGGCAATGGCCGCGTGATCCCGGCCGGGCCGCTGCGCGAGAGCGTGGCCAGCGCCATGGCCCGCTGCGAGGCCGCCGTCATCATCGGCCAGGACGAGGCCGGTGCCGCCGACCAGCTTCCGCCCGGGACGAAGGTGCTACGCGGGCAGCTCGTCTCCGGCCCCGAGATGGCCGAGCTCGCGGGCCAGAACGTCTTCGCCTTCTGCGGCATCGGCAACCCGCGCAAGTTCTTCATCACCCTGCGCCAGGGTGGCGCCGTGGTGGCAGGCACGGAGAGCTTCGCCGACCACTATCCCTACGATGCCGGGGACATGCAGGCGCTGCTCGCCCAGGCCGAGCGGCTGAACGCCATCCCCGTCACCACCCGCAAGGACTGGGTACGAATCCCGCCGGAGTTCCGCAGCCGCGTGCGGGTCGTGACGGTGACGATCGAGTGGGAAGACCCGGCGCAGATCGAGGCGATCCTCGACCGCGTCATGGCGCTCGAGCCCGCCTGAGGGATTGCGGGGCAAGGAACGGATTGCCCCGCGAACCGCGCCGGCCATGATGGGCCGGTGACGACACCTCCCGCCATCACCGCTCGTGCCTGGGGCATGCTCCTGCTGCTGGCGCTGCTCTGGGGGGGGTCCTTCTTCTTCGTGGGCGTTGCCGTGCGCGAATGGCCGCCGCTGGCCATCGTGGTGGCGCGCGTCGGCCTGGCGACGATCGCGCTCTGGGCCGTCGTCGCGGCGCTGCGGCTGGAATTGCGGCGCGACAGCCCGGCGTTGCGGGCGCATCTGGGCATGGGCGTGCTGAACAATGCCGTGCCCTTCCTGCTGATCGTCTGGGCGCAGGGCTCGCTGCCTTCGGGTGCCGCCTCCATCCTGAACGCGACCACCCCGCTCTGGGGCGTTCTGCTCGCCCATCTGGCCGGGGCCGAGAAGGCGACGCCACTGCGGATCGGCGGGGTGCTGCTGGGTTTTCTGGGTGTGGGCTGGATGGTCGGCGCCGATCCGCTCGCCATGCCTCTCGGGCCCGCGCTGGCGATGTGCGCGGCGACCTTCAGCTACGGGCTCGCAGGGCTCTGGGGACGGCGCTTCCGGGCGCTGGGCATTCCACCCCTGGTGGCCGCGGCCGGGCAGACGAGCGCGGCAACGCTGATCCTGGCGCCCGCGCTCCTGTTGGCGCTACCGCCCTGGACGCTGCCCGCGCTGTCATGGGCAGCGGCCGGGGCGCTGCTGGGGCTCGCCCTGCTCTCCACCGCGCTGGCGTACCTGCTCTACTTCCGCATCCTGGACGCGGTGGGACCGGTGAACCTGCTGCTGGTGACGCTGATCATCCCGGTCTTCGCCGTCCTGCTGGGCGCCGCCTTCCTGGGCGAGCGCCTGGCCACGCAACATCTGACCGGGATGGTCCTGATCGCCGGCGGCCTGGCCCTGATCGACGGGCGGCTGCCGCGGCGGGTCTTTGGCCGCTAGCGGCTGATCCGCGAAGGCGGAGGCGCGAAGCGGCGAATCAGCCACCCAAAGGGGCTGAAGCTTGGCCTCAGCGCGAGAGGCGCTGCGCCGCCATCGGCAGGGTCAGCACATTCTCGGTGCAGGCGTTGATGCGCCGGCGCTCTTCCGCGACGCCGCCCTGGTAGACCACGCGCACGTCATACATGCAGTCACCCGGCGGCAGGTTGAACGGGCGGTTGGCGCCGGGCTGGATGACCTCATTCGCGCCCAGCTGGTCCTGGCCCCAGCTCTGCTGCGAGGTCAGCGAGATGTAGACGTTATTCACGATGTTGGAGGTCGCGTTCTCCATCCGGAGGGCGGGATTGCCTCCGGGCGAACCGCCCGGCGCGCCGGGCTGCGGCTTCTGGGCGAAGGCGGGGCCGGCGAGGCAAAGGGCCGTAGCGGCGGCTAAGGCGGTGCGGCGGAACATGCAATCCTCCCACGGAATACTGTCCTGATCATAGATCGCGATTCGCGCGGGCGAAACCCGCAAGAGGCTGAAAGGTTGGGTTTCTGTCGCTCGCTAAGTGACTAAACCGTCCGGACGGTCCAGTGGGATGTTGAAAAACCGTCCAGACGGTATACTTGTTTCCCATGCCCGATACCTCCCTGCCTTCCCATAGCGTCGACGCCCGGACCCGCATCCTCGACGCCGCGACGCGGATCGCCGCCGAGCGCGGCGTGACCGCGCTGACCTTGGATTCGGCCGCTCGCGAGGCAGGCGTGTCCAAGGGGGGGCTGCTCTATCACTTCGCGTCCAAGGAGGCGCTGCTGAGCGGCCTCCTCACGCGCCTCACGGAATCCATCGAGGCGGAGTTCGAGGCGGTCTGGACCGCCCAGCCGGAAGGCCGCGGCCGCACGACGCGCGCCCTGCTCGCCTGGGCCTTCGACAATCCCGAGATGGTCTGCGCCCATCACGAACAGGCTGCGGGCATCTTCCTCGCGGCCTTCCACCAGGATCCAGCGCTGCTGGACCCGGTGCGCCAGTTCTTCGCCCGTACCCGCGCGCGCCTGATGGAGGATGGCCTGCCGCCAGGCCATGGCTTCACCGTCATGGCAGCCTGCGACGGGCTCTTCATGGCCGACATCTTCCAGATGTACGAGCTGGACGAGACGCAGCGCCAGGAGATCCGCCGCGCGCTGGAGACCCTGCTCCGGGAACCCTCCGCATGAGAAGGAGCGTTCTCATCGGCGCCGTCGCGGCCCTGGGGCTGCTCGGCGGGGGCGCCTGGTACCTGCTCGACGCCAAGGAGCCGCCGCCGGCCGCTCCCGTCGCGGTCGCCGCGCCGACGGGTGTCGGCGCCCTCGGCCGCGTCGAGCCCGCCTCGCGCGTGCGGCGGCTGAACCAGCCGGGCGGCATGGCGGTCACGCGGCTGGAGCGTCTGTTGGTCGAGGAAGGACAGGAAGTTCGCGCCGGCCAGATCCTTGCGGAATTCGCCGACGCCCATCTCAAGGATGCGACCGTGGCGCAGAACGAGGCCGCGCTCCGCGAGCAGAGAGCCGCGCTCGAGCGTACCCGGCAGGCGGGGCGCGAGAGCGAGATCGCAGCCCAGCGCGCCCGCATCGCGAGCCTCGGCGCCCAGGAGGAAATCGCGCGACGCGACGCCGCGCGAACGGACCGGCTCGTTCCGTCGGGCGCCGGCTCCGAGGCCGTGGCGGAGCGCAACCGGTTCGCGACCATGCGCCTCAGCGCCGAGCGCGCGCAGGCCGAGGCTGACCTCGTCACGCTCTCGACCCCACGGCCCGAGGATGTGGCTCTCGCCGAATCCCGCGTCGCGGCCGCCGAGGCCGCGCTGGCCAAGGCGGTGGCGGATGCGCAGCTCGCCCGCGTCACCGCGCCGTTGGATGGAACCATCCTCCGCATCTTCGCGCGGCCAGGCGACCAGGTCGGCAGCGATGGCCTGCTGGAGATGGCTGATCTCTCGCGCCTCGACGTGGTGGCGGATGTCTTCGAGACCGACCTGCCGCGCCTTCGCCTAGGCGCCCTCGCCGAGGTGACGATTCCGGGCGAGCGCCGCCGCGTCCGCGCGACCCTGCGCGATATCGGCTGGCAGGTGCGCCGCACGACCCAGGCGGGCACCGATCCGGTGGCTGCCGTGGATGCCCGCACGGTCGAAGTGCGGCTCTCGCTGAGCGAGGAGGGGGCCGAACTTCTTCGCCGGCGGACCAATATGCAGGTCCAGGTCTTCATCACGGGCGATGCCACGCCGGTCGCCTCGCGATGAACGAGATCCCTTCCCCCTCCCGGCTGCTGCCCTGGGCGCCAGAGCGTAATGGCGAGGCATCGCCTCCGCCGCCCCAGCGTGCGAGCGAGCCTTGCCTGTCGGGCCTCGACGTCTTCCGCCTTCCTCTGCGCCTCGCCTGGCGACAGCTTCGCGCCGAAAAATCGAAGCTCGCCGCCGCCATCGCGGGCGTGATGTTCGCTTGCGTGCTGGTCTTCATGCAGCTGGGCTTCCGGGGAGCGCTGTTCGACAGCGCCACCAACCTGCTCGGCGCGATGCGGGCCGACCTCTTCCTCATGCATCCCATGACGGATGCGAGCTTCCGCCCCGAACCCATGCCTCGCGTCCGGGGCTTCCAGACCCTGGCGGACCCCGATGTCGAACGCGCCGTGCCGATCTACATGGCGCAGGCGAGCTGGCGGAACCCCGAAACGGGCCGCCGCCGCGCCGTGCAGGTCATCGGCTTCGACGCCGAGGCCGGAGCCATTGCCTTCCCCGGCCTCGCGCCGCTGGTGGATGCGCTGAAGCGGCCTGACACGCTGGCCTTCGATACGCGTTCGCGTCCCGAGTTCGGTCCGGTCGGCCAGCTCTTCGGCGAGCGCGGCAATTTCGACGTTCAGATCAACAACCGCCGGATGAATCTCATCGGCCTCGTCGAAATCGGGCCGAGCTTCGGCGCCGATGGCAACGTGGTGATGAGCGAGACGAACTTCCGCCGCGTGGTGGAGCGCCGCACCTCCAACGCCGACCTGATTGCGCTCAAATTGCGCGATGGCGCGGATCTCCAGGCGGTCCAGGCCCGGCTGCGCCAACTCCTGCCCGGCGACGTCGTGGTGCTGACCCATGCGGAGCTGGTGAAGCACGAGCGCACCTACTGGGAAGAAGGCACACCGATCGGCTTCATCTTCGTCTTCGGCAGCCTCATGGGCCTCGTGGTCGGGATGGTGATCGTGTACCAGATCCTCTTCTCCGACATCGCCAGCCACATCTCCGAATACGCGACGCTGAAGGCGATGGGCTACTCCAACGGATATCTCGCACGGGTGGTGATGAGTTCGGCGCTCATCCTCGCGGTGGTGGGTTTCATTCCCGGCTTCGGCCTGTCCTGGTTCCTCTACGACGTGGTGGGCAAGGCGACCTTCCTGCCTCTCTTCATGCATGCCGGCCGGGCACTCGCCGTCTTCCTGCTGATCTTCGCGATGTGCTCGGTCGCGGGCGTGCTCGCGGTGCGCAAGCTGCGCGATGCCAATCCGGCGGACATGTTCTGATGGCCACCGAAGCCCCCGTCGAGCTGAAGGACGTGACCTTCGCCTATGGCGCCGGGGAACTTCGTCGCAACGTGCTGCGCGAAGTGGACCTCTCCGTCGCGCCCGGCGAAATCGTGCTGCTGACCGGCCCCTCCGGCTCGGGCAAGACGACGCTGCTGACGCTGGTCGGCGCGCTGCGCGCCATGCAGCTCGGCTCCTGCCGGGTGCTGGGGCAGGAGCTCGCCGGCGCTTCCGAAGGGGATCGTGTGAAGTTGCGCCGGCGCATCGGCTTCATCTTCCAGAACCACAACCTGCTCGGGTTCCTCACGGCGCGGCAGAACGTCGCCATGGCGATGGAGCTCGACAGCCGGATGACGGAAGCCGGACGCCTGGCGCGCGCCGGCGAGATGCTGGCCGCCGTGGGCCTCACCGGCCATGAGGAGAAGCCGCCCTCCCAGCTCTCCGGCGGCCAGCGTCAGCGCGTGGCGGTGGCGCGCGCGCTGGCGGGCTCGCCGGGTCTGATCCTGGCGGACGAGCCGACGGCCGCGCTCGACAAGGTGAGCGGGCAGGAGGTGGTGCACCTGCTGCGCGACCTCGCGCGCGGCCAGGGCGTGCCCATCCTGCTGGTGACGCATGATCCGCGCATCCTGGACATCGCGGACCGGATCATCGCCATGGAGGACGGGCGTATCGTGCCGGCGACTACAGCCGCCAGCCCTGCCCCCGAGCCAGCAGGGCTTCCGCCTCCTCGGTGATGTTGCGCACGATCTCGCCCGCCGGGAGCACGTCGTGGATCATGGAGATCGCCTCGCCCGCGATCACGGCCGCCACGTCGAAATCGCCGGCCTCGCGCGCGGCGGCGTAGCGGGGACCTTCCTCCGCCATGTGGCGCGTCAGTTCCAGCTCGCGGTCCATCCACTTCCTGGCGTGCTCGTTCATCAGCACGCGGCCGGTGAAGGGCGCGGGCCAGATGTTGTTGCGCGAGATATCGAAGATCAGGCTGCGGATGGTATCGTCGCCCGAGGCGTTCACGATGCGCCGCTTTGCTTCCTCGTTCGCCGCCGCCTCGATGCTCGCGTAGAAGCGCGAGCCGAGGACCACGCCCTCGGCGCCCAGCATCATGGCCGCGGCGAGGCCACGACCGTCGCCCACGCCACCGGCCGCGACGACCACCGCCTTGTCTCCCACGGCATCCACCACCGCCGGTACCAGCGCGAAGGTGCCGCGCGAGGCGCCATGGCCACCGGCTTCCGCACCCTGCGCGACGATGACGTCGGCGCCCTTGGCCAGCGCCTCCTCCGCCATCGCCACACTCTGCACCTGGCAGATGACTTTGGCGCCGGCCGCCTTGGCGCGTTCGGCATGCGGGGCGGGATCGCCGAAGGAAAGCCATACGGCGTCGGGCTTCGCCTCCAGCGCCAGGTCCAGCAGCTCGGGCTGCTTGGCCATGCTCCAGGTGATGAAGCCGATTCCGAACTTGAGGCCCGTCCTTTCCCGCGCGGTGGCGAGCTTGGCCGCCTCCTGCCGCAACCAGTCGGCATCGCCATAGCCGCCGCCCAGGATCCCGAGGCCGCCCGCGGCGGAAACCGCTTCCGCCAGGCGCGCGTCCGCCAGCTTGTCCATGGCCGCCAGCAGGATGGGCCGCTCGATCCCGAAGAGCTGCGTGAGGCGCGTGCTGATCGACATGGCGCGGTTCCCCCTGACGGCGCCCGATGCTAGCGCAGCCGGCCCGGGGCGCGAGGGGAAAAGCGTCAGCCCCCCTGCGTCGCCAGCATCGCGGCGGCCAGGTCCTCGCCCGCCCAGCCAACGGATTTGAAGAGCGTCACCTGCGCCTCACTGGTCCGCCCTGGGTGTTGGCCGCGGCACAGCTCGGCGAGGTCGCACGCGATATCGTCAGCCGTGACGTGGCCTTCGGCGATCGCCTGGACGATATCCCCGGCCTCGGCCAGCGCGCCGATCCGCGTATCCACCACGCAAAGGGCCCGGGCCAGGGCGGCGCCGTCGGCCTCGCGCATATCGGCACGGAAGGCTCCGACGAGGTCCACATGCATGCCGGGCGAAAGCGATGCCCCATGGATCAACGGCTCCCGCGACAAGGTCGCCGAGCTCACGATGTCGAAGCCGGTCGTGTCGGGCGAGGCAGCCGCACGCGCCGGAACGCCATGGACCGCGAGCCGCATGGCCAGCGCCGCCGCCTGCTCCGGCCGACGGGCCCAGATGGCCACCTCCTCCAGCTGGAAGCTGGCCGCATAAGCCTCGGCCAGGGCGGCGGAGACCTTGCCCGCGCCTATAATCAGGAGGCGCCGCGAATCGGGCCGCGCTAGGAAGCGCGCCGCCAGGACCGAGGCCGCGGCGGTCCGGCGGTCCGTCAGCTCGCCGCCGTCGAGGAGGGCGATGGGCGCGCCGGTCACGGCATCCGACAGCAGGTATTCGGCATGGACGGCGGGCAGCCCCCGGCCGGTGTTCCCGGGGGCCACATGCACGATCTTCACCCCCGAATGGGTCGCGCCCACGGCGGGCATCATCAGGAGGGTGCCGCCTTCGGGCAGATCGTGGCGGTGGCGGAGCGGCGCGTAGCAGCCGGCCACGAACATGGCTCTCAGGGCCTCCACCAGCCCGGCCCAGGGCAAGCGGGCCGCGATTTCTGCCTTATCCAGTTGCAGCATGGTCATCCGGGGCGTGATTAGGGGATCATTGTGCGATTGATCGGTGGCGCCTCCTAGCGCAGCATCAGCGAACCAACGAGGCGGCACACGGCCCGCACACCGACTGGGGAGACTTGGAATGAAATCCATGCGTCGTAAACTGGCCAGCGCGCTCGGCGCGGCCGCGGCCATCGTCGCTACCGCCTTGCCGGCCGTGGCCCAGGCGCCCGCCCCCGCGGCGCCCGCACCGGCCGCCGCGCCCGCCGGCAATTCCGGCTCGCCCACGCTGGACGCGATCCGTGCGCGCGGCACGTTGATCTGCGGCGTCAGCACCGGCCTTGCCGGCTTCTCGGCGCCCGACAGCCAGGGCGTGTGGCGCGGCTTCGACGTCGATTACTGCCGGGCGGTCGCGGTGGCGATCTTCAACGACCCGAACAAGGTCCGCTTCGTGCCAACCACGCCGCAGGTCCGCTTCACCGCGCTGCAGTCGGGCGAGGTGGATATCCTGGCCCGCAACACGACGTGGACGCTCTCGCGTGACAGCGCGCTCGGCCTCGACTTCGCGGGCATCAGCTTCTTCGACGGTCAGGGCTTCATGGTGAAGCGCAGCCTGAACGTGCAGAATGCGGCGCAGCTCGACGGCGCGACCATTTGCGTCCAGCCCGGCACGACGACCGAGCAGAACCTGGCCGATTGGGCCCGCAGCATACGGGTGACGATCCGCCCCGTCGTGATCGAGCGACAGGAGGACAATGTCGCCGCCTATGTCGCCGGCCGGTGCGACGCCTATACGACGGACGTCTCGGGCCTCGCCTCCGTCCGCTCCCAGCAGCAAAACCCGAACGACCACGTCATCCTCCCCGACGTCATCAGCAAGGAGCCGCTGGGCCCGCTGGTTCGCCATGGTGATCAGCGCTTCGCCGACATCGTGCGCTGGATTCACTTCGGCCTGATCGGCGCCGAGGAGCTCGGCATCACGGCTGCCACCGTGGACCAGGCGGTGGCGAACGACACCCGGCCCGAAGCCCAGCGCATGCTCGGCCGTACCGGTGACCTTGGCCGGGGCCTGGGCCTCGACAATGGGTGGATGGTCCAGGTCATCAAGGCGATGGGCAATTACGGCGAAGTCTTCGAGCGCAATCTGGGGCCGATTGGATTGCAACGGGGCCGCAATGCTTTGTGGACGACCCCCGGCGGCCTGCAATACGCTCCTCCTTTCCGGTGAGACGCGCAGGCTACGGCTTGGTTTGACTACCGGGGCCAGGGTGCTAACCCCTGGCCTCCCCCCGAAGGCGGAACACCGCCAAAGGGTTCTTGGAACAGGGATCGACATTCATGTCTGGGGCCTCCACCGACCCGCGCCTTTTGCGCAAGGCGCCGCCGCGCCCGCTCCGCCTCTCATGGTCGGATGAGCGCTTTCGCAATATCATCTGGCAGATCCTCGTCGTTGGCCTCGTCGCGGCGGTCTTCTTCTGGTTGTGGTCGAACACCCGGTACAACCTCGAGGTCCGGCGCATCGCCACGGGGTGGGGCTTCCTGGGCCGGGAGGCCGGCCTGCCGATCGGCGAGCACCTGATCCCCTACGATCCGTCCAATACCTATTTCCGGGCCTTGCTTGTCGGCGTGCTGAACACCTTGAAGGTGGCGCTGATCGGCATCGTGCTGGCGACCATCCTCGGCACGCTCCTGGGCGTTGCTCGGCTTTCCAAGAATTGGATGCTGGCCAAGTTCACGGCCGCCTATGTCGAGATCGTGCGCGATTTGCCGCTGCTGCTGCAGCTCCTCTTCTGGTACGCGGTGCTTCAGGGACTGCCGGGGCCGCGCCAAGCGATCAACCCCGTCACCGGCGTCTACCTCTCCAACCGCGGCCTCAAGCTCCCCTTCTTCGAGTGGGACCCGGCGCATAGCTGGGCGCTGCTGGCCTTCGTGGTCGGCCTGGTGGCGACCTTTCTCTATCGCCGGCACGCGCGGGCGAAGCAGATGCTGGACGGCCAGCCGCGTCCCGTCTGGTGGGTCGCGATCGTGCTGATCATCGGCCTGCCGCTCGCGGTGTGGGCGGCGCTGGGCGCGCCCTTCACGCCGGATGTCCCGGCGCTCCGCGGCTTCAACTTCCGCGGCGGCCTCGATGTCAGCCCGGAATTCTTCGCGCTGCTGCTGGGCCTGACTCTCTACACTGCGGGCTTCATCGCCGAGATCGTCCGCGCCGGCATCCTGGCCGTGAGCCAGGGTCAATGGGAGGCCGCCGAGGCGCTCGGCCTGCCGCGCGGGCGGGTGATGTCGCTGGTCGTCCTGCCGCAGGCGATGCGCGTCATCATCCCGCCGATGACGAGCCAGTTCCTGAACATCACCAAGAACTCCTCGCTGGCGGTCGCCATCGGCTACCAGGACATCGTGAGCATCGCGAATACGACGCTGAACCAGACGGGCCAGGCGATCGAGGGCATCGCCATCATCATGCTGGTCTATCTGACCATCAGCCTGTCGATCAGCCTCTTCATGAATTGGTACAACGCCAAGATTGCCCTGGTTGAGCGGTGAGGATCAGGACATGAGCGAAGTCACCGCAGAACCCACCCTCGCCGCCCCGCCCGAGCCGCGCCGCGCGCCGATCAGCATGATCGGCCCGGTAGCCTGGGCCCGTCAGAACCTCTTCGCCAACTGGTGGTCGACCGCGATCACGCTGGCGCTGATCTACCTGCTCGTTCGCGCCGCTGTCGGCTTCGTGAACTGGGGCTTCATCAACGCCATCTGGTCCGTCCCCGTGAACGCACAGGGGGTCGCGAACACGGAGGCCTGCCGCGCCGCCAAGGGCGTCGGCGCCTGCTGGGCCGTGATCACCGAGAAGCACCGCTTCATCCTCTTCGGCACCTACCCCTATGAGCAGCACTGGCGCCCCGCCTTGGTCTGCGTGCTCTTCATCGGCCTCTACATCGTCTCCGCCATGCGCCGCTTCTGGCGGTGGGAGCTGTCGCTGGTCTGGATCGCCACGCTTACCTTGATCGGGATCCTGATGTGGGGCGGCGTGTTCGGCCTCTCTTACGTCCCGCAGGAGCGGTGGGGCGGCCTGCCCATCACCCTGATCCTCGCGACCTTCGGCCTGGCCTTCGCTTTCCCGCTGGCGATCCTGGTCGCGCTGGGCCGGCGCTCTCAGCTGCCCGCGATCAAGGCTCTGTGCGTTCTCTATGTCGAGCTGATCCGCGGCGTCCCGCTGATCTCCCTGCTCTTCATGGCGAGCGTGATGTTCCCCCTCTTCCTCCCCGAGGGGCTGAACATCGACAAGCTGCTGCGCGCGCAGGTGGCGATCATTCTCTTCGCCGGCGCCTATCTGGCGGAGGTCGTGCGCGCCGGGCTGCAGGCGCTGCCCAAGGGCCAGTACGAGGCGGCCGATGCGCTCGGCCTCAGCTACTGGAAGAAGATGGGCTTCATCATCCTGCCGCAGGCGCTGCGCCTCGTGATCCCGCCCCTGGTGAATACCTTCATCGGCTTCTTCAAGGACACGTCCCTGGTGCTGATCATCGGCATCTTCGACCTGCTAACGGCGGGCAAGACCGCGATCATCGAGCCGGCGTGGCAGGGCTTCGGCGTCGAGGTCTACATCACGCTGGGCATCATCTACTTCATATTCTGCTTCGCCATGTCGAAATACAGCGCGGGGCTTGAGGCGGAGTTCAACCGCCATCGGCGCCGGTGATCCCCGTATGACCTTTCTCTCCTGGAGTGCCCCACATGTCGGCTGCTGAAACCCTCGCCTCCTCGGTCCGCAAGGGCGTGCCGGCCATCGAGCTGAACGGCGTGAACAAGTGGTATGGCGCCCTGCATGTCCTGCGGGATGTGAATCTCAACGTGGCGATGGGTGAGCGTGTGGTGGTCTGCGGCCCTTCCGGCTCGGGCAAGTCCACCCTCATCCGCTGCATCAACCGCCTGGAGGAGCATCAGGAGGGGCAGATCATCGTGGACGGCATCGAACTGTCCAACGATCTGCGCAGCCTGGACGCCATCCGCCGCGAGGTCGGCATGGTGTTCCAGAGCTTCAACCTCTTCCCGCACCTGACCATCCTCGAGAACTGCACCCTCGCTCCCATCTGGGTCCGCAAGATGCCCAAGAAGGAGGCCGAGGAGCTGGCGATGGAGTACCTGACCCGGGTCCGCATCCCGGAGCAGGCGAACAAGTATCCGGGCCAACTTTCAGGCGGCCAGCAGCAGCGCGTGGCCATCGCCCGCGCGCTCTGCATGAAGCCCAAGATCATGCTCTTCGACGAGCCCACTTCGGCACTCGACCCCGAGATGATCAAGGAGGTGCTCGACACCATGGTCATGCTCGCCGAAACCGGCATGACCATGATCTGCGTGACCCATGAGATGGGCTTCGCCCGCCAGGTCGCCGACCGGGTGGTGTTCATGGATCGCGGCGAGATCGTCGAGCAGGGCGTTCCCCAGGAACTCTTCGCCAATCCCCGTACGGACCGCCTCAAGACCTTCCTCAGCCAGATTCTCCGCGGCCACTGACGAGGCGGACCACCGGGCTGCCATGGTCGGGCCAAGTCTGATAAGGGAGAGGCGTTGCATCGAAGCGCCCTCCCCGGCCATGGCCATTCCGTGACTGCATCGAACTCCTCAAACAAGCTGACAGCGGCCACGATGCTGGGCGTGCTCGGCGTCGTCTATGGCGATATCGGGACCTCGCCGCTCTATGCGCTGAAGGCCGCGTTGCTGCATTTCGAGGATGGCGGCATCGAGGAATGGGAGGTGCTGGGCGTCCTTTCCCTGATCTTCTGGTCGCTGATGCTCACGGTCACGATCAAATACGTGGCCTTCGTGATGCAGGCGGACAACAAGGGCGAGGGCGGCATCATGGCCCTGATGGCCCTGGCCCAACGCACCGCGAGCACCGAGCGCGGAAAATTCGTCATCGCGATCTTCGGCATCACTGGCGCCTCGCTCTTCCTCGGCGACGGCATGATCACGCCGGCGATCTCCGTGCTGTCGGCGGTGGAAGGCCTCAAGGTCATCAACCCGGTCTTCGAGGACGTGGTGATCCCGCTGACGCTCGGCGTGCTGCTGGCGCTGTTCCTGGTGCAATACCGGGGCACCGGCAGCATGGGCCGCGTCTTCGGTCCGGTCTGTGCTCTTTGGTTCGCGACGATCGGCGTCCTCGGCCTGATCGAGTGCGTGCACTATCCGCCCGTTCTGGCCGCTCTCTCGCCCTGGCCGGCCATCAACTTCGCGCTCCACTATCACCTGGCCGCCTTCATCGCGATGGGCGCGGTGGTGCTGTCGGTGACGGGCGCCGAGGCGCTCTACGCGGATATGGGCCATTTCGGGCGCAAGCCCATCCGCCTGGTCTGGCTCTTCTTCGTGCTGCCCGCGCTGACGCTGAACTATCTGGGCCAGGGAGCCCTGCTGCTCCGCCACCCGGAGGCGATCAGCAACCCCTTCTTCATCCTGGCGCCCGAGTGGTTCCGTGCGCCGCTGGTGCTGCTGGCCACCGCGGCCACCATCATCGCCAGCCAGTCGATGATCTCGGGCGCCTATTCCATCGCGCGGCAATGCGTGCAGCTCGGCTTCGCGCCGCGGCTCGAGGTCAAGCACACCAGCGCGACCTCCGAGGGGCAAATCTACATGCCCCAGGTCAATTTCGCGCTGCTCGTCGGCGTCGTGATCCTCGTGCTCGAGTTCAAGAACAGCGACAGCCTCGCGGCGGCGTACGGCCTGGCCGTGACGGGAACCTTCCTCTGCACCACCGTCCTGGCCCTGCTGGTCTTCCGGCGGCAGTTCGGCTGGCACTGGCTGCTGGTCGGGCTGGTCTTCACGCCGCTGCTCCTGCTCGACTTCTCCTACTTCATCGCGACCGCGCTGAAGATTCCCGAGGGCGGCTATGTACCGGTCGTCATCGGCCTCGTGACCTTCTCGCTCATGTACATCTGGTACCGGGGGCGGGAGCTTCTCTTCGTCCGCTTCCGGCAGGACAGCCTGCCGCTCAAATCCTTCCTGGCCCGTCTGCCCCAGTCGCGCACCATCCGGGTGCCGGGCATCGCGGTCTTCATGACCGGCCAGGCCGATTTCCTGCCGGGCGCGCTGCTGCACAACCTCAAGCACAACAAGGTGCTGCACGAGCGGGTGCTGTTCGTGACCGTCCGCAACGAGGACATCCCCAACGTCGCGCCGGAGAAGCGGGCGGAGGTGACGGAGCTCGGTCCCGATATCCACCGCGTCATCCTTTGCTACGGCTTCCAGGAAAGCCCCAATATCCCGCGCGAGCTGGAGCGTCTGGCGGCCGAGGGCCACTTCGCCTTCGAGACCATGCAGGCGAGCTACTTCCTGGGCCGCGAAACCGTGGTGGCCGCTGCCGTGCCCAAGATGTGGCCCTGGCAGCAGTGGATCTTCACGCTGCTGTCGCGCAACAGCGTGCCGGCCACTGAATTCTTCAAAATTCCATCCGACCGCGTGGTCGAACTGGGTGTGCGCGTCGCGATCTGATGCTGGCCTTGCGTTCCCTGCTCTTCAATATCGCCTTCTTCACGTCGGCCGGTCTGGCCGGCCTGATCGGCCTGCCCCTGCTCTTCGGCCCCAAGCGCTGGCGGAACGCCGGAATGCGCGGCACGGCGCGCATGGAGCTCTGGCTGCTCAAGCTCATCTGCGGCATCGACATTCGCGTTGAGGGGCAGGAGTACCTTCCACGCCAGGGCGCCGCGCTGATCGCGGCGAAGCACCAGTCGGCCCTGGACACCATCGTCTGGTTCGGCCTGCTGCCCGATGTGGCCTATGTGATGAAGCGGGAGCTTTTCCGGATTCCCATCTATGGGTGGTTCGCCCGCCGCGCCGAGATGATCGGCGTGGATCGCAGCGGCGGCGCCCAGGCCATGCGGGCCCTCATGCGCGACGGCAAGCGCGCGGTCGAGGAAGGCCGGCAGATCGTGATCTTTCCCGAGGGCACACGTACCAGCCCGGGACAACAGGTGCGCTACCAGCCAGGCATCGTGGCGCTTGCGGCCGCGACCAAGCTGCCGGTGATCCCGGTGGCCACCAACTCCGGCCTGTTCTGGAGCCGCCGCGCCTTCACCAAGCGGCCCGGCACGGTGATCGTGCGCGTGCTGCCCCCGCTGACCGAGCAGCGGGATGAGCTTCTGACGAGGTTGGAAGCGGTGATCGAGGCCGAGCAGCCGGCGCTGGAAGGGCGCTGACCACGGGCATGGCGCTCAGCCCCGCTCGGGATGGCCTTCCCAGCCTGCCTTGCGCTCGTAGTGCTTATAGTACTTGTCGGTGACCTGGTCCGTCATGACCACGATCGCGACGTCGGTCGTATTGAACTGCGGGTCCAGAACCGCGCCATCGCCCACATAGCCACCCAGGCGCAGATAGCCCTTGATGAGCGGCGGCAGCGCCATCAGCGCGGCCTTCGCGTCGTAGCTGCCGCGCGGCAGCCGGTCCATGTCGAGATAGCGGGATTCCAGGGCCCGCGGCCGCAAGTGCTCCGGCGCCATGTGGTGCTGGGCGAGGTAGGAAAGCTGTTCGGCATTGGCGTCGAGGTCGAGGCCCTGCAGGCTCGCGCAGCCGAACATCACCGCGATCTTGTGATTGAAGACGTAGGCCGCGATGCCCTGCCACAGCAGCTGCAGCGTGCCCCGCGTGCGATAGTCGATCGCCGTGCAGGAGCGGCCGAGCTCGAGAATGCCGCCCGGATAGTTCAGCAGGGTGCTGATGTCGTACTCGTCCTGCGAGTAGAACTGTCCGATCCGCTGGGCGGCGCTGCGCCGGATGAGCCGGTACGTGCCCACCACGGATTCCGGCCCTGCGCCGCGGTCATGGTCCACGACCAACAGATGGTCGGCCACTGCGTCGTAGCCGTCGGCGTCCAGTTTGCTGAGGGCGGTAGCGGCGTCGGGATGGGCGCCCATTTCCTCGTAGAACACGCGATAGCGCAGCGCCTGCGCCGCCAGCACTTCCCATTCCTCGGTCGCCACCCGCACGCCGAGATTGCCCGCACGCAGCTCCGGGAAAGGAGGCGGCCCGAACGTGAAGACCTGGCTCATCGGCGCTTGCCGGGCCGCGCCGCTGGTCCGGGTTCGGCTGCGGCGGCAGGTGCCGGCCGGCGGCCGAAGATTTCCAGGCGAAGCTGAACCATATCGAACCCCAGGCGCTGCGCGATCTTGCGCGCCAAGGCGTCATGTTCCGCGTCCTGGAACTCGATCACGTTGCCTGTGTCCACGTCGATCAGGTGGTGGTGAATGCCGCGGTCGGCGGGGTCGAAGCGCGCCCTGCCGCCGCCGAAGTCGCGCCGCTCCAGAATGCCCTTTTCTTCGAGCAGGCGGACGGTGCGGTACACGGTCGCGACCGAAACACGGCTGTCGAGCGCCACGGCGCGGCGGTAGAGCTCCTCCACATCCGGGTGGTCTTCGCTCTCGGACAGGACACGGGCGATGAGGCGACGCTGACCCGTCATCTTCAGGCCGCGCTCGATGCACATGCGCTCGATCCGGGAAGTCGTCTCGCTAATGTCCCGCTCCCCCATCGTCCCTGTCGCCATCACCCTAGATCGGATCGTCAGCCCTTAGCAGGGGACTCGCCCTTGCGCGACTGGGTACCCAGCCCGATCTGCTTGGCAAGCGACGAACGATGCTTGGCATAGTTCGGCGCGACCATCGGGTAATCGGGCGGCAGACCCCACTTATCCCGGTACTGGTCGGGCGTCATACCATAGGAGGTCTGGAGGTGGCGCTTGAGCATCTTCAGCTTTTTGCCATCCTCGAGGCAGATGAGATAGTCGGGCGTGATCGACTTCTTCACCGGCACTGCGGGCGGCTTCTTCTCGGCTTCAACCCTGACCGGAACGGTGCCGAGCGAGGACAGGGTGCGATGCACATCCACGATGAGCGCGGGCAGGTCATTCACCGAAACCGGGTTGTTCGACACATGCGCGGAGACAATTTCAGCGGTCAGACCCAAAAGGTCGCCGGCGGAAGAGCTTTCGGACATATCGGCGGTTCCCATTCAACTCAAATTGCTGCGAAAGGCTTAACTCCATTTCTGCCGTTTCTGCAAGGCATGCTTCCCGCTTGAACGATGCGCCGGGATTATAGCAAGGAAATTGATGGATCGGACATGACGCAATTAATCGATGTCTCGAAAGACACTTGCCCCATGACCTTCGTGCGCGCGCGCCTCCAGCTCGACCGCATGGGCGCGGGCGAGGTGCTTGAAATCCGCTTCCGGGGTGAAGAGCCGCGCCGCAATCTTCATCGCAGCTTCGCCGAGCAAGGCCATGAGATCGTTTCGCTCGACGTGGCCGAGGATGGAAGCGGCCGCCTTCTGATCCGCAAGGGATCGTGACTTTGATCCCGGCGGCGGTGGTGCCGCAAATCAATTCCAATGACTAATTCAGAGAGCGAAACGTAGCACTCCGGCATCTTGTCCGGGTCCGTAATAATTCGGCCGCCTTCCTATCCGGACAAATCCGGCCAGAGTATAGAGCGCAACCGCGGGTTGATTCGCCTCCGCAACCTCCAGGAATACTTCCGTCACCCCTGCCGCGGCGGCGAAAGCCAGCGCTTCCGCCAGAAGGGTGCCGCCCAGACCCTGCCGCCGGTCCCCCGGGCGCACCGCCAGGGTCAGCACCTCGGCTTCCCCCATGACGTGACGCATCAGGATGAAGCCCTTGTCCTCGGTCCTGAGCCCATAGACCCCCGGCATTGCGAGCAAGGTGCGGAATGCGGGGGCCGACCACGCGCGTCCGGCCGCGCTGTCGGCCGCGAAGGCGGCCTCGTGGATCTCCGCCAGCAACTCTTCCTCGCCGGGCTGGACGGCGACCGGCTTCATGTCGTGGCCGGCGGCTCGACATAGAGGGGTTCGGCGGCGCGGCCCGGCAGTTCGCCCGAAAAGCGCCTTGCGGCCACGCGGGCCAGGGCGGCGGCATCGATCCCGCGCCCGTCTCCCAACGCCACGGGCCATCCCCGCGCGGCCATCCGCGACGCCGCGCGCGGTGCGCCGTCGCCGACCAGGCGCGTCAGGACCTCCGGCTGCGGCAGCGCGTCCTCCTCCACGACGACCGGCCCGCCCTCGGCGCGGAGGCCGGGGGCGAAGCGTTCGAGGAACAGCTGCCCGCGCCGGTTCTCGGTGGCGGCCCAGACCGGGCCGGGACCATGCTCCGCCGCGGCCAGCGCCTCCCCCGTCGTGACGGCCATGACCGGGATGCCACGGGCGGCGGCGAGGCCCTGGGCGAGCGAGATCGCGGTGCGCAGGCCGGTGAAGCTGCCAGGGCCGACCCCTACGGCGACGGCATCGATCTCACCCTGCAGGACCGCTTCCGCCAGGGGGGGCAGCGCGGCAGCCTGGCCATGGGCGCCCTCGGCGACGCGCTCGGCGACCACGTGCCCGTCCTCGACCAGGGCGGCGAGAGAGCGGGAGAGGGCGGCGTCGAGGACGAGAAAGCGCATGCATCCGCATCGCATCCGGCGCGGAGTCCCGGCAACCCTGCGCTTGGCGCGGATGCCCGCCTCAGCCGAGCCGGCGCAGCCAGGTCCGCAGCGTCACCAGCGCGGTGAGCCAGCCCAGTCCGGCCGCGAGCAGCGGCAACAGGGCGAGGCCGAGCCAGGGCAGGTCCGAAAGCGTGGCCTCGCGGGCCAGCGCCACCGGCACCGCCTCGCGCGCCAGCAGCCAGAGCACGGGCAAGGCGATGGCGAGCCCATAAACCGCGCCCAGGCCGCAGAGCCAGGCGAGCCGGCGGGCGAACCGGCCGGCGATGTCGCGGTCGCGGGCGCCGAGCTCATGGAGAATCTCGATCGTCTCGCGCCGCGCGGAAATCCCGGCGCGGGTCGCCACGGCCACGAGGGCGCCGCCCACCAGCCCGGTGATGAGCAGCAGCGCGATTGACAGCACCCGCATGCCCTCCGCGAGCCGCAGGACCTGCCGCACAGCGCCGCCCTGCCCGTCGAGCTGAGCGCCCGGAATGTCCTGCACTAGGTCGAGGAAGGGCGTCTGGTCGGCCTCGGGCCGCAGGGTCACCGAGATCATGCGCGGCAAGGGCAGGCCCGGAACCTCGCCCAGCCAGGGGGCCAGCAGCTCGCGCAGCCGGTCCTCGGGGACGAGCGTGGCCTGCGCGGTTCCCGGCAGCCCGGCCAGGCGCTCCACGACCGGGCCGGCGTCGGCATCCGCGGGGAGCTGCAGCAGCAATTGCCCGGCCGTGCCCTGCGCCCAGCGGGCGGCCAGGGCGCCTGCCCCTTCCGTCCCGGCGATGGCCAGCGCGGCCAGCAGCGCCATGGCGGCCACCAGCGCCGGCAGCAGCCGGTCCGACAGGGCGCGGCGCAGGCCCAGGGGGTCGCGGCCCCGGAGCTGCCGCATGCGCGGGATATCACTCATAGCCGACGAGCCTCCCGGCCTCGAGCCGCAGGGCGGGGGCGGGATATTCGACCGGCAGGATCTCGCTGTGGGTGGCCACCACGACGGTGGTTCCCAGGCGATGCATCTCGCGCAGCAGCGTGATGACGCGCCGGGCCTGGACCTCGTCGAGATTGCCCGTGGGTTCGTCCGCGACCAGCAGGGCGGGGCGGGAGACGACGGCGCGGGCGAGCGCGAGGCGCTGCTGCTCGCCGCCCGAAAGCGCGGCGGGCAGCGTCTCGGCCCGGTCCAGCAGGCCGACCCAGCGCAGGATTTCCCGGACGTCGGCGACCAGCCTGGCCTCGCTGACGCCCTGGATCCTCAGCGGCAGGGCCGCGTTCTCGAAGGCCGAGAGGTGCGGCAGCAGCCGGTAGTCCTGGAACACCACGCCGATGCGCCGCCGGAGCGCGGGAAAGGCGCGACGGGGCAGGCGGCCGATATCGGCGCCGAGCACCTCCACATCGCCCTCCGTCGCGCGGAGCGAGAGCTGCATCAAGCGCAGGAGGCTGGACTTGCCGGCGCCCGATGGCCCCAGCAGCCAGGTGAAGCTGCCGGGCTGCAACAGGAAGTCGATGCCGCTCAGGGCCCAGGCGCCCCGCCCCTCCGGATATCGCAGGCCGACTCGCGAAAAACGCACCATGAGGGAAGTTTCACAGCGCCTTTCATCATAAAGCAAACAGGAGGTTGCAGGATCAGCGCGGCCTTGGCACATGCGAATCGAGATGGACATCAACTGCCCCGCCTGCGCTGCTTTGTACCGCGTGCCGGAGTCGATGCTGGCCAGTGGCCGCCCCCTGCGATGCGGCCTGTGCCAGCACGAATGGGTTCCCGCGCGGCCGGCCGCGGAGCCCGCGGCGATGCCCGTGTCGGTTCCCGTGGAAGCTCCGCCGCCTCCGCCTGCCCCCCCGCCGCCCGAGCCGGAGCCCCCATCCGAGCCGGCTCCAGCCCCGGCGCCGACTGTCACCGAGGCGCGGCCCGCCGAGGAGCCCGTCAGCCGGCCGCTCCGCAAGCCGCCGCCGCTCATCCCGTCGGACGGCATGCCGCCCCCGACGCATCGCGGCCCGCCCCATCTCGCGACCCGGCGCTTGCCCGAGACCGCCAAGCCGCCCGCGCGCCGGGCGGCCCTGCCCCTGGCCTGGATCGCCAGCGTCGCCGCCGTCCTGGTCCTGGTCGCCTGCCTGGTCCTGTACCGGGCGCCGATCGCCGCCGCCTGGCCGCCCTTCGCGCGTCTGGCCGGGCTCCTCGGCGGGTGAAGCGGTCCTGCTGCGGCTGGCGAAACATGCTGTATTGTGACGTGATGCCGGGATGCTCGGCCCGGGCGTGCCAGAATCCCACATTGCGGGCTTGCCACGCATCGCGGGGCGGCCTAGTGCGCCCCACGCATACGTGATAACCCGCCCGGGCCGGTGCCCAGGCGCATCCCAGCCGCAGGTCCCCGAACGACGGGGAACGGCTGGCAGCAGGAGAGCAGGTAAATGAGCGAGACCGCCGACAAGGTGAAGAAGATCGTCGTTGAGCATCTGGGCGTCGACGAGGCGAAGGTGACCCCCGAGGCTTCGTTCATCGATGATCTCGGTGCGGACAGCCTCGACACGGTCGAGCTGGTGATGGCCTTCGAGGAGGCGTTCGGCGTCGAGATTCCGGATGACGCGGCTGAGAAGATCCAGACCGTCAAGGACGCCATCGAGTTCATCGAGAAGCAGCAGGCCGCGGCCTGATTCTCGTCCACGGGTAGGGAACGTCCATTGTTCGCGCAGGGCTTCGCGCCGCGCCGCGTCGTGGTCACCGGCATGGGGATCGCGAGCCCGCTCGGGCTCGGGATCGAGAATGTCTGGAAGCGCCTGACGAACGGTGAAAGCGGCATCTCGGCCATCCAGGCCTTCGATACCAAGGATCTTCCGGCGCGCATCGCCGGGCAGGTCCCCACGGGCGTGAAGGCCGACGGCAAGCTCGACCTTGCCGAATGGATCCCCGTCAAGGACCAGAAGAAGATGGACCGCTTCATCCAGCTCGCGCTGGTGGCGGCCATCGAGGCGGTCGAGGATTCCGGCTGGATGCCGGAAGCCGAGGAAGACCGCTGCGCGACCGGCGTGATGATCGGCTCGGGCATTGGCGGTCTCCAGACCATCCAGGAGACCTCGGTGCTTGTCGCCGAGGGCCGGACGCGGCGCATCTCGCCCTTCTTCATCCCGGCCTCGCTGATCAACCTGGCCTCCGGCCATGTCTCGATCCGCTATGGCTTCAAGGGTCCGAACCACTCCGCGGTCACGGCCTGCGCGACGGGCGTGCATGCCATCGGCGATGCTTCCCGCCTCATCGCGCTCGGCGATGCCGAGGTGATGGTGGCCGGCGGCGCCGAATCCGCGATCTGCGAGCTCGGCATCGGCGGCTTCTGCGCCTCGCGCGCGCTGTCCACCGGCTTCAACGACACGCCGACGGCGGCCTCCCGCCCCTGGAGCAAGGATCGCGACGGCTTCGTCATGGGCGAAGGCGCCGGTGTCCTGGTGCTCGAGGAGTACGAGCACGCCAAGAAGCGTGGCGCCAAGATCTATGCCGAGGTCATCGGCTACGGCATGTCGGGCGACGCCTACCACATCACCGCCCCGCCGGATGATGGCGACGGCGCCTTCCGCTCCATGAAGGCCGCGATGCGCGACGCCGGCGTGACGGCGGATCAGGTGCAGTACGTCAACGCCCACGGCACCTCGACCTTCGCGGACGATGTGGAGCTGCAGGCGGTGGAGCGGCTGTTCGGCGACGCGGCGAACAAGCTGGCCATGTCGTCCACCAAGTCGGCCATCGGGCATCTGCTCGGCGCGGCGGGCGCGGTGGAGGCGATCTTCTCCATCCTCGCGATCCGCGACGATGTGGCCCCGCCCACCCTGAACCTCGAGGATCCGTCGCGCGAAAGCCCGATCGACCGCGTGGCCAAGGTGGCGCAGGAGCGCAAGATCGACGTGGCGCTGTCCAACAGCTTCGGCTTCGGCGGCACCAATGCCTCGGTGGTGTTCCGGGGCGCGCCCTGACGCGCCCGGCATGAACGCAACCCAGCAGCCGGCCGGGGTTTAGTTCCGGCATGCTGCGCGCGCTGGGTCTTCTCGGCGCCCTCCTCGTCATGCTGGCCGTGGGCGCCGGCTTCTGGGGATGGGACGCCTATTCGCGGCCGGGTCCGCTGTCCTCCCCCGCCACGGTCGTCATTCCGCGCGGCGGGACAGAGGCCATCGCCGCCGCCCTGCGCGAGAAGGGCGTCATCGGCGACCCCCGAATCTTCGCCGCCGCCGCCTGGATCACCCGCGACCAGGGCCCGCTCCGCGCGGGCGAATTCGCCTTCGACGCCGCCGTCCCGATGGAGGAGGTGCTCCGCATCCTGCGCGAGGGTCGGATGGTGCAGCATCGGCTCACCATCCCCGAGGGCCTGACCGCCCGGCAGATCGCCGCCATCCTGGAACGCGCCGATACCCTGGCCGGCGAGGTCCCGGCCATCCAGGAAGGCGCCCTGCTTCCCGAGACCTATACCTTCACCCGGGGCGACACGCGCGCCTCCATCGTCCGCCGCGCCACGGCGGCCATGGACCAGGCCCTGGCCGAGGCCTGGGCCTCCCGCGCGCCAGACCTGCCCCTCGCCACTCCTCGCGAGGCGCTGATCCTGGCCTCCATCGTCGAGGAAGAAACGGGCGTGGCTTCGGAGCGGCCGCTGGTGGCCGGCGTCTTCGTGAACCGGCTGCGCCGCGGAATGATGCTGCAGTCGGACCCCACCGTGGCCTATGGCGTGTCCCAGGGCGTACCGCTGGACCGGGCGCTGACCCGCGCGGACCTCGATTCATCTCACCCCTACAACACCTATCGCATCCGCGGCCTGCCGCCCGGCCCCATCTCCTCGCCGGGCCGCGACGCCCTGCGGGCGGTGACCCGGCCCGAGGCGACCGACTACCTGTACTTCGTGGCCGACGGCAGCGGCGGGCACGCCTTCGCGCGAACGCTGGATGATCACAACCGGAACGTCGCTCGCTGGCGCGAGATGGGTCGCCCCACGCCGCCCCCGCCCCGGAGGGCCGCGCCATGACGCTTCCGCTGACTATCCTCGCCTGGGGCTGCGTGCTGGGGCTGGTGCACGTCTTCGCTGCCGCCACCATCAAGACAGCGCAGTACGGCCTGAAATGGAACATGGGCGCGCGCGACGAGACGTTGCCGCCGCCCAGTCCGCTCGTCGGCCGGCTCACGCGCGCCCAGGCCAATTTCTTCGAGACCTTCCCCGTGATGGCGACCGCCGTGCTGATCGTGCACGCCGCCGGCCTGGAGAGCAGCTGGACGAACTGGGGCGCCGTCATCTGGCTGGTGGCGCGGATCCTGTTCCTGCCGATCTATGCGATGGGCATCCCGGGCGTCCGCAGCGCGGTCTTCCTGGTCAGCTTCGCGGGCCTGCTCATGGTGCTGGTTCCCGCGCTGCTCTGAGGCCGTGGAAGGCGCCGGGACAATAGCTTTGTCCGATAGGCGTGACATTGCCCCCGCTTCATGCTGCCCTTTGCACAATCCGCGGTCAGAGGCGCTCCGCGCCGCCTGATTCCGGCCTGGCCGGCCGTTGCCGGCCCACCGAAAACGAGCAGGAATCCAACCATGTCCCGCAAGCAGATGGCACTCGCCACCCTCGTTCAGCCCAACGGAAACCATCTCGCCGCCTGGCTCGCGCCCGAGGCGCAGCCGGATGCCGGCACGGACATCGCCTGGTGGCAGCGCATGGCGCAGATCGCCGAGCGCGGGAAGTTCGACCTCTTCTTCATCGCGGATACGCCCACCGTCCGCACCGACAACATGAAGATCTGGAGCCACGCGCCCACCTTCATGAACCAGCTCGAGCCGCTGACCATGCTCTCGGCCGTCGCGGGCGCGACCAGCCGCATCGGCCTCGGCGCCACGGCCTCGACCAGCTTCAACGAGCCCTACAACGTCGCGCGCTACTTCGCCTCGCTCGACCACATCTCGCATGGGCGCTCGGCCTGGAACGTCGTGACCTCGGCCAATGACTACGCGGCGAAGAACTACGGCCACGCCAAGCTCGCTCCGCATTCCGAGCGGTACGAGCGCGCGGAGGAGTTCGTCGACGTGGTGAAGCAGCTCTGGGATTGCTGGGAGCCCGACGCCTTCATCTACGACCGCGAGCAGAAGCTGACCTTCGACCCCGCGAAGTTCCACATCGTCGACCACCAGGGAAAGCATTTCCGGGTGAATGGCGGCCTCAACATCGCGCCCGTGCCGCAGGGCCATCCCGTCATCATCCAGGCGGGCGCGTCCGACACGGGCCGCGAGCTCGCCGCCAAGACGGCCGAGGTGGTCTTCGGCACCTCCGCCACGATCAAGGGCGCCGTGGAGTTCTACAAGGATCTCAAGGGCCGCATGGCGAAGTACGGCCGCCATCCGGACGAGCTGAAGATCATGGGCGGCATCACCGTCATCGTCGGCGACACGCAGGAGGAGGCGGAGGAGCGCAACCGCCAGTACATGGAGCTGCTGCACCCCGCCGTCGGCGTCATGCGCCTCGGCCAGGATCTGGAGACCGACCTTTCCGACCTGCCGCTGGACGAGCCGGTGCCCGAGGACCGCATCCCCGCCACCAGCAACCACCATCAGGCCTATTTCGCCGAGATCGCCGGCCTGATCCGCGAGGGGCTGACGCTCCGCCAGGTGGCCATGCGCTACAACCGCAGCAAGGCCACCTTCTGCGGCTCGCCGACCCAGGTCGCCGACGTGATGCAGGAATGGGTCGAGGCCGGCGCCTGCGACGGCTTCATGGTCACCTTCCCCGTCATGCCGACCTGCCTCGCCGATTTCGTGGACAAGGTGGTGCCCGAGCTCCAGCGCCGCGGCCTGTTCCGCGAGGAATACACGGGCACGACGCTGCGCGAGCATCTCGGCCTCTCCAAGCCCGTAAACCGCAACCTCGCCGCCGCGACGCGCACGGCCGCCGAATAGGAGACTTCATGACGATGCTGACCCGCCGCGCGGCCTTCGCCGCCAGTTCCGCGCTGGCCCTGCCCTCCCTGGCCCGTGCGCAGACGGCGACAGGCCCCTGGCCGAACCGGCCGGTCCGCATCGTCATCGCCTTCGCGGCCGGGGGCTCGCTGGACGCGATCGGCCGCTCCTACGGGCGCTTCATGGAGCGCGAGTTCGGTCAGCCCTTTGTCGTGGATAACCGCAGCGGCGCGGGTGGTCGGATCGGCACCACCTACACGGCCCGCGCGCCGGGCGATGGCTACACCGTCATCATCACCAGCAGCGCGGCCCATGGCGTGGCGCCGAGCCTCTATTCCGACCTCCAGTACCACCCGATGAACGACTTCACGCATCTCGGGCTGGTGTGCAGCGGGCCGATGGTCTTCCTCGCCAACGTCAACGCGCCGTATCGCGACCTCGCGGGCCTCGTCGCCGCCGTGAAGGCGCGCGGCACGCCGGCGAGCTTCGGCTCGGGCGGCATCGGCAGCCTCGGGCACCTGACGGGCGAGCTGGCGGGCCGCACGCTGGGCATTCCGGTGCAGCACATCTCCTATCGCGGCTCGGCACCCGCGCAGACGGACCTGATCGCGGGCCAGCTGGAACTGATCTCGGACAACATGTCCTCGCACGGCGCCCAGGTGCAGGCGGGGCGGGTGCGCTGCCTCGCCGTGGCCTCGCGCGAGCGGATGGCCGAGTACCCCGATGTCCCGACCTGGGCCGAGCAGGGCTATCCGCAGATGGTGGCGAATGCCTGGTACGGCCTGTCCGGCCCCGCCGGCATGCCCGCGGACATCGTGGCCAAGTGGAACCAGGGCCTCGCGGGCTGGCTGGCGACGACCGAGGCCAAGGATCTGCTGAAGGGTATGGCGATGACGCCCGAGGGCCGGATGAGCCCGGCCGAGTACACCGCCTTCGTCGACAGCGAGGTGAAGCGCTGGGGCGAGGTCGTGCGCGCCGCCAACATCCGCGTCGAATCATAGGCTTAGGGGCTGCGCCGGGGCGCCGCCTTACTATCTTACTATCTTACCGGAACGCGCTGCCGCGGGTCGGCGGACAAACTTCGCCCCATCGCGATTCAGGAACTGGGAACATATTCCCGTACGGTCAAGCCTTCGCGGTGGCCGCCAGCCAGCCGCCGCCCACGACCAATGCGAGCGCGGCCATCACGTTCCAGCCCATCCGCCCCTCGCCCGTGGCGATCAGCAGCAGCGTCGAGGCCACCGGCACGGCATAGGCCAGCGTGCCGAGCAGGCGCGGGTCGCCGCGCTTCATGCCGATGTCCCAGAGGAAGAAGGCCGCGCCGATGGGCCCCAGTCCGAGCAGCAGCGCCGCCACCCATTGGCGGCCATCCGGCACCACGCTCGGCTCCACCGCCAGATGCGCCAGCAGCGCCAGCATGGCCGCGCCCGCGCAGAAGCCCACCACCGCCGCCGTGGGCACCGAGGACAGCCGCTTCGCCAGCACCGAATAGAGGGCCCAGACCACCGCGCAGCCCACGGCGCAGAGGAAGCCGAACCAGGCATCGGCCGGGAAGTTCACGCCGCCGCCCAGCAGCAGCGCGCAGCCGGCGAAGCCCAGAGCCACGCCCGTCAGCCGCCGCGCGCCCAGGCGCATGCCCAGGATCGGGCCCGCGAAGAGCACGATCAGCAGCGGCCAGAGGTAGTTCAGCAGATTCGCCTCGACGGCCGGCGCATAGGCGAGCGCCGCGAAGTAGAGCGCGTGGTAGCCGAAGAGCCCGCCGATCCCGTGCAGCCAGGCGATGGGCTTCTGCCGAAGCGCGCCCAGATCCCCGCGCAGCGCCAGCACCACGAGCCCGAGCGTGCCCGCGACGCCGAAGCTCATGGCCGTCAATTGCAGCGGCGGCACGCCCGCGGCCAGCCTCGACAGCAGGGCGAGGACGGACCAGAGGACCAGGGCGCCGATGCCGGCGAAAGTTGCGCTCAAGCGGAATCCGGAATCAGGCTGGCTGGGGCAGCGCCTTGTAGGGAAGGGGGGCGAAGCGGGTCACGAAGTACTGCATCTTCTGCCACACCTTCTGCTGAACGTAAGGGTCCTCGGCCCAGAAGGCGCGGGCCTCCTCCTCGGTCGGATGGCGGGTGATGGCGATGGAGCCCGTCATCTCGCCCTTCGCGTTCAGCAGCGCGCCGCCCAGCGCCAGCGTGCCGTCGGCGGCCAGGCCGCTCACCCGCTTCATATGCGCCTCGCGCGCCGCCATGCGGCGGGCCAGCGCACCGGCATCCGTGCCGTCCTCGGCGATGATCACGCTGTGGGTCGGCCTGGGCGGCGTCGGGCCGCTGGTCGGCAGGGGCTGGTAGGGCAGCGGCGCGATGCGGAAGGGCCGCGCCTCGTAGCTCTGCCACACGCCCTCGCGCGCGAAGGGCTCCTCCTGGAGGTATTCCTTCGCGCCCACCTCATCCTCCTCGCCGAGGATCATGATGGAACCCGCGACCGAGCCGTCGGCGCGGAAGGTGGGGAAGCCGAGGCTCAGACGCCCCTGCTCCGCCCAGCGCGTGATGACGGCGATGTGCCTGTCGCGCACCGCCATGCGGCGGTCCAGCGCGTCCTTGTCGGTCCCATCCCAGGCAATGATCGCGTAGCCCATTGTTTTCTCCCTCAGACGCCGGATGCGCGCTCCGCGCTTGGCTTCGCCGCGCTGCTGGCTCGCCCGGCGGCACGGGCTTGCGGGCGGCGCCGGCCGCTATGCGGCCGGATTCTCCATGGTTATGGCGGTCCTGCAACCTCGCGCCCGCTGGCGCTACTTCCGCAGTTCCATCTGGATGGGGCCTTCGCGCTCGCCGCGGGCGAACTGGTCCACCATGGCGTTGCCCGTGTCGCCCAGCGCCGCGGCGCTGCCGGACCAGACGATCCGCCCCTTGTGGATCATCGCCGCCTCATCGCCGATGCGGCGCGCGCTCGCCATGTCGTGCGTGATGGTGAAGGCGGTGGCGCCCAGGCGCTTCACGCAATCCACGATCAGCCCGTCGATCACCGCGCCCATGATGGGGTCGAGGCCCGTGGTCGGCTCGTCGAAGAAGATGATGTCGGGCTTGGCCGCGATGGCCCGCGCCAGCGCCACGCGCTTCTGCATGCCGCCCGAAAGCTCCGCGGGCGAAAGATCGCCGACGCTGGCCGCGAGGCCCACCTGCTCCAGCACCTCGGCCGCCTTGTCGCGCGCCTCGGCGCGGCGGATGCGCTTCTGCGCCAGCAGCTTGAAGCAGACATTCTCCCAGACCGGCAGGCTGTCGAAGAGCGCACCGTTCTGGAACAGCATGCCCGTACGGTCGAGCAGCGCGGCGCGTTCGTCGCGCGAGAGCTTCGAGACATCGCGCCCGTCGATCTCGATCAGCCCCTCGTCCGGCTGGATCAGCCCGAGGATGCACTTGATCGTCACCGACTTGCCGGAGCCCGAGCCGCCCAGCAGCACCATCGAGCGGCCCGCATGGACGTCGAGGTCCACGCCGTCCAGCACATGCTTCGGCCCGAAGGCCTTCCGCAGCCCGCGTAGCCGGATCTTGGGGACATCCTCCGTCATCGCGAGAAGAAGACCTCCGTCAGCGCGTAGTCGAGCGCGAGGATGAGGATGGAGGCCATCACCACCGCCCGCGTCGTCGCCTGGCCCACGCCCTGCGCGCCGCCCTTGGAGGTATAGCCGCACCAGGCTCCCATCAGCGCGATGACGAAGCCGAACACGGCCGCCTTCGCGAGGCCGCTCAGCACGTCCACCATCTCCAGCACGTCGAAGGTTCGCTGCAGGTAGAGCTGCGGCACGAAGTCGAGCTTCACGGTGCCGATGAGGAAGCCGCCCGCCACGCCCAGGATATCCGCGACCACGACGAGCAGCGGCATGGCGAGCGTGCCCGCCAGCAGGCGCGGGGCCACGAGATACTTCATCGGATCGGTGCTGAGGGTCGTCAGCGCGTCGATCTGGTCGGTGACGCGCATGGTGCCGATCTCGGCGGCCATGGCGGCGCCGATGCGCCCCGCGACCATGAGCGCGGCGAGAACCGGCCCGAGTTCCCGCGTGACGGAGAGCACGACGACGGAGGCGATCGCGCTTTCCGCATTGAAGCGCGAGAAACCGGTAAAGCTCTGCAGCGCCAGCACCATGCCGGTGAAGAAGGCCGTCAGCGCCACCACCGGCAGCGAGAAATACGCGATCTCGACGAAGTGCCGGACGAACTGCCGGAACTGGAAGGGCGGGCGCAGGATCGCGCTCACGCCCACCACCGCGAAGATGGTGATTTCGCCGAGCGACCGGCAGGCCGAGATCAGGCCGCGGCCGAGCAGCGCGAGGAAGTCCAGCAACCAGCTCATGCGGCAATGTAGCGGCGGCGGTAGCGCCTGCCGAGGGCCGTCAACACTTCGTAACCGATGGTGCCCGCGATCTCGGCCAGCGCGTCGGGGTCCTGCCAGGGGCCGATGATCTCGATCATGTCGCCGGGCACCGCATCCGGCACGTCGGTCACGTCGAAGCTGCACACATCCATGGAGATGCGCCCGGCGAGGGGCACGGTGGCGCCACGGAACTGCCCGCGCATCCCGCTGCCCAGGGAGCGGAAAAGGCCATCCGCGTAGCCGCCCGCGCAGGTCGCGATGCGCGAGGGGCGCGCGGCCAGCCAGCCGGCGCCGTAGCCCACCGTCTCGCCCGCGCCGATGCGGCGGATCTGCAGCACAGGCAGCTCCAGCCGCACGACCTGCTCCATCGGGTTCGGGCGGCCCGGCGTGGGATTGATGCCGTAGAGCGCGCAGCCCGGCCGGGCGAGGTCGCTCGCATAGCGGCCGCCCAGGAAGATGCCGGAGGAATTGGCGACGCAGCGCCGCGCGCGCGGCAGCTTCAGGCAGAGCTCGGCGAAGCGGTCGATCTGCGCGGCGTTCACCGGATGCGCCGCATCCTCCGCCGCCGCGAGATGCGTCATGACGTAGAGGATCTCGACATGCGCCAGCAGGCCGGGATCGCGCGCGATGGCCTCCACTTCCTCCGCGTCGAGCCCTAGGCGCGACATGCCCGTATCCACCTGCAGGATCACCGGGCCCTTCGCGGCGCGCAGCTGCGGCAGGCTGTTGATGACCGGCGTCAGGTCGGGACGCATGGCCGGGTCGTAGCCGTTCAGCACGGCGATCATCGGGCCTTCGCCGAGCAGCTTGCGCAGATAGTCGCCCTCGCCGGGCGTCGCGACGAAGAAATGGCGGCAGCCGGCCTGCAGCAGCGCCGGCGCGATGCGCTGCACGCCGAGGCCGTAGGCATTCGCCTTCACCACGCCCGCCACCGCGCCCGTCGCATGGATCCCGCAGAGACGGCGCCAGTTCCGGACGACCGCGCCGCAGTCGATTGTCAGCAGACCCTGGGACGGCATTCAGTCGCCATAACTCTGTGCATGGGTGGTGTCGAGGTCACCGAAGCGGGTGAACTCGGCCTCGAAGAAGAGCGGGATGGTGCCGGTGGGGCCGTGGCGCTGCTTGGCGATGATGAGGTCCGCCTTGTTGTGCGCGCGCTCCATGTCCTGCTGCCAGCGCGTCATGGCGTCCTGGAACTTCGAATCGTCTGGGAAGTTCGTGATCTTCGGCTCGCGCTGCTTGAGGTAGTAGTCGTCGCGATAGACGAACATGACGCTGTCGGCGTCCTGCTCGATCGAGCCCGATTCACGAAGGTCCGACAGCTGCGGCCGCTTGTCCTCGCGCTGCTCCACCGCGCGGGAGAGCTGGGACAGCGCCATCACCGGCAGCGATAGCTCCTTCGCGATGGCCTTCAGCCCCTGCGTGATCATGCTGATTTCCAGCACGCGCGACTCGGGCCGCGTTCCGGCGGCGGGGCGCATGAGCTGAAGGTAGTCCACCACGATGAAGCGCAGACCGCGCGTGCGCTGGATGCGCCGGCAGCGCGTGCGCAGCGCGGAAAGCGTGATGGCCGGCGTGTCGTCGATGAGGATCGGCAGCGAGGCGAGCTCGCGGCTCACGCCCACGAAATGGTCGAACTCGCGCTGGCTGATCTCGCCGCGGCGGATGCGGTCGCCCTGGATGCGGCTGGCCTCGGAGAGAAGACGGTTGGCGAGCTGGTCCGAGCTCATTTCCAGCGAGAAGATCGCGACCTGGCCGGGCCGGCCGCCGGTCTGCTCCGCCTCGCGCAGCAGGGCCTGGGCGGCGCCGAAGGCGATCTTGGTGGCGAGCGCCGTCTTACCCATGCCGGGACGGCCGGCGAGGATCATGAGGTCCGAGTCGTGCAGGCCGCCCATCTTGGCATCGAGGTCGCGCAGGCCCGAGGAAAGGCCGGAGACGCCGCCGCCATTCTCCTTCGCCTTGGCCGCGATCTCGACCGCGCGCGTCAGCGCGCGCTCGAAGGTGATGGCGCCGCCCTCGCTCGCCTTCTCGCTGGCGAGGTCGAAGAGCTGCTGCTCCGCCGCCTCGATCTGGTCCTTGCCCTGGAGCTCCGGCTCGGCGCCGAAGGCACGGTTCACCACGGTTTCGCCGAGGTCGATCAGCTGGCGGCGGATGAAGCAGTCATGGATCAGCCGGCCGTATTCGCCCGCGTTCACGATGCCGACCATGGCGCCCAGAAGCTGCGCCAGATAGGCGGTGCCGCCGACTTCCTCGAGCTCGCCCGTGTGCTCGAACTCGTGGCGCAGCGTCACGGCGTCGGCGAGCTGTCCATTCTCCACCCGGCGCTGGATGGCGGCGTAGATGCGGCCGTGGATGGCATCCACGAAGTGCTGGGCCTCCAGGAACTCGGAAACGCGCTCATAGGCCTTGTTGTTGGCCAGCAGCGCGCCGAGCAGCGCCTGCTCCGCCTCCATGCTGGCCGGGGGGAGGCGCGTGCCGAGGCCGAAGAGGCCGCGGTCCTCGTTAGGGGGCTGGATGCTGTTCATATGCCCCCATCCTACCCGCGAAGGCCGGGGCGCCGCCATGGGGCGGTCTGTGGATAACGTGGGCAACTCGACCGGACCTTCCCGTTGTCGAAGGGATTGCGGCGGCCGGGCCGCATTTGCCGCGAAGGTGCCCTCATCGCCGCCGAATCACCTTGAGCGCGCCCAAACCCAGCCCCGGGCCGCGGACAACCTTGTCCTCACACGGCGCCCCAGACCCGGATCGCCGTGGTTCCAAGGAGGAACAACACGATGCTCTCGTTTCGCCCTCTCCTGATTGCTTCCGCCCTTCTCGTCAGCGCGGCTCCCGCCTTCGCCACCGGCCAGAACGCCGGCAGCGCGCCCACCGGCACGCAGCGCCCCGCGGCCGCGGCGCCCGCAACCCCGTCCGCCCGCGTCGTGACGCCGGCGACGCCCGCCACCCCGGCCAATCCCGGCGGCCAGGCCTCGGCGACCCGTCCGGCCACCCCGGCGCCCGCCGGCCAGGCTGCCGCCCCCGTGCGGCCGGCCCAGCCCAGCGGTACCGCCGCGACCACGCCGGCGCCGACCGCGCCCCGCGCCAACTGATCGCGGGAGGCAAACTAACCGCTGTTTGCCGCGTTACTACGGTCTCTCCCAACCCAACCCGGCCTGACTGCGCCGGCACCTCGCCCCCCTCCGGAACTTTCCGGAGGGGGTTTTTTTCGCGTCCATTGACGAGCGCGGACGCGGCATGCCTTTGTCCCGGAAACAGTTCCGCAGAGGGAGGGATCCATGTCGGATGACGCGCTGATCGCCATCAAGCCCGAGATCGCCGCCAAGGCGCGCGTCACCGCCGAGAAGCGGGCCGCCATGGTCGAGCAGGCCGCACGCGATCCCGACGGCTTCTGGCGGAAGGAAATGTCCCGCATCGCCTGGATGCGCGAGCCGACGAAGATCAAGAACACGGATTTCCACGGCGACGTCTCGATCAAGTGGTTCGAGGATGGGGAGCTCAACGCCTCCGTCTCCTGCCTGGATCGCCACATTGCGGCGGGGCGCGGCGACCAGGTCGCCATCCTGTGGGAAGGCGACGACCCCAGCGCCGACAGCAAGACGACCTATGCCGAGCTGCATGCCCATGTCTGCCGCATCGCCAACGCCCTGCGCGCGCTCGGCGTGAAGAAGGGCGACCGCGTCTGCATCTACCTGCCCATGATCGTCGAGGCGGCCGTGGCCATGCTGGCCTGCGCGCGTATCGGCGCGGTGCATTCCATCGTCTTCGGCGGCTTCTCGCCCGACAGCCTGGCGAGCCGCATCCAGGATTCCGAGTGCTCGGTGCTGCTGACGGCCGACGAGGGCCGCCGCGGCGGGCGCAAGGTGCCGCTGAAGGCCAATGCCGACGAGGCGCTGAAGACCTGCCCCTCGATCCAGCACGTCCTCGTCGTCCGCAACACGGGCAGCGAGGTCGCCATGCAGGCGGGGCGCGACCATTGGTGGCACGAGATGGCGGCCAAGCAGCCCGCGACCTGCGAGCCGGAGCGGATGAACGCGGAGGATCCGCTCTTCATCCTCTACACCAGCGGCTCGACCGGGAAGCCCAAGGGCGTGCTGCACACCACGGGCGGCTACATGGTCTGGGCCAGCTTCACGCATGAGCTGGTCTTCGACTACCGCCCCGGCGAGATCTACTGGTGCACGGCGGATGTGGGCTGGGTGACCGGCCACACCTACATCGTCTACGGCCCCCTCGCGAACGGCGCGACCACGCTGATGTTCGAGGGCGTGCCCAACTACCCCGATTCCAGCCGCATGTGGCAGGTCGTGGACAAGCATCAGGTCAACATCTTCTACACGGCGCCCACCGCCATCCGCGCGCTGATGCGCGAGGGCGAGGGGCCGGTGAAGAAGGCGTCGCGCAAATCGCTGCGCGTCCTCGGCTCGGTGGGCGAGCCCATCAATCCGGAAGCCTGGCTCTGGTACTACCGCGTGGTCGGCGACGAGCGCTGCCCGGTGGTCGATACCTGGTGGCAGACGGAGACGGGCGGCATCCTGATTTCCCCGCTGCCGGGCGCCGTGGCGCAGAAGCCGGGCTCGGCCACCCTGCCCCTGCCGGGCGTGAAGCCCGCGCTGGTGGATGGCGAGGGCAAGTTCCTGGAGGGCGCGACGGAGGGCAACCTCGTCATCAGGGACAGCTGGCCCGGCCAGATGCGGACGGTCTATGGCGACCATGCCCGCTTCGTGCAGACCTATTTCTCCACCTTCCCGGGCCTCTACTTCACGGGCGACGGCGCGCGGCGGGACGCGGACGGCTACTACTGGATCACCGGCCGCGTGGACGACGTGATCAACGTCGCCGGCCACCGCATGGGCACGGCCGAGGTGGAAAGCGCCCTGGTGGCGCACCCCAAGGTGGCCGAGGCCGCAGTCGTGGGCATGCCGCACGACATCAAGGGCCAGGGCATCTACGCCTATGTGACGCTGGTCGCCGGGGAGGAGCCGACCGAGGCTCTGCGGAAGGAGCTGGTGGCCTGGGTCCGCAAGGAGATCGGCCCCATCGCGACGCCGGACGCCATCCAGTGGGCGCCTGGCCTGCCCAAGACGCGCTCGGGCAAGATCATGCGCCGGATCCTGCGCAAGATCGCGGCCAACGAGACGGACAGCCTGGGCGATACCTCGACTCTGGCCGATCCGGCGGTGGTGCAGGACCTGGTGGAGAACCGGGTGGGGTAGGCCACCTGCCCCCGGCTTTAATTCAGGCCTGGGAATGGTTCGGCGAAGGGCGGAACATAGAGTGAATCCGGGCGAAAATCCCGGAAAATGAATCGCTTGGAATCAAGGCCCTTCTCCGAGTCGCGCGAACGAATCGCTGACCCTTTGGCCGGGGAGGCCAGCCACAAGCCCTTGTGGTGATTCGGTTAATAGACCGCTAAGGCGTTCGCGTTTCGTGCGGGTGGCGCCGCCCGATTCGCTAGTCGAGGCGCCGGACCGGCTCCACACCGCCCGAGACGGGCAGGCCGTGGCTGCGCAGGCAGTCGTCGTACTCGCTGCGCAGCGCGACGTTCCGTTCGGACTGCACGCGGCGCATGTTCGACTGGTTCTCCGCATTCTCCTCGCGGAAGGTCTGGCGCACTTCGCGGCTCGTCCGCGCTTCGCGCGCGCATTCCGCATTGGTCATGACCGGGGCGGGCACCACGGGGACCGGGCTCGCGCAGGCGGCGGCCACCAGCAGGGCGGGGAGGGAAAAGCGAATCATGCCGCGAGCCAATCCTCGATCAGGCGCCGCGCGATGGAATCCACGCGCGGCAGGGCGAAGCCATGCGCCTCGGGGTCGCGAAGCTCGGCGCGGCTGAACCAGCGCGCGTCCTTCAGCTCGTCCGGGTCGATGACGATGTCCTCCGTCAGCCCCTCGCCATAGAAGCCGAGCATGATGGAGGCTGGGAAAGGCCAGGGCTGGGACGAGTGATAGCGCACGAGGCCGACGGCGATGCCGGCCTCCTCCATCACCTCGCGCCGGACGGCTTCCTCCAGGCTCTCGCCCGGCTCCACGAAGCCGGCGAGGGTCGAGTACATCTTCACATTGGGGAAGCGATGCGAATGGCCGAGCAGGCAGTGGTCGCCCCGCACCACGAGCATGATCACGGCCGGGTCCGTGCGCGGGAAATGCTGCGCCGCGCAGCCCGGGCAGGACATGGAATTGCCCGCGCTGCGCGGCTCCATGCCCGTGCCGCAGACGCCGCAGAAGCGGTGCTTCACGCGCCAGTGCATCAGCCCGCGGGCATGCGCCAGGACGCTCGCCTCGCCCTCCGGCAGCAGGCCCGCGACCATGCGCAGATCGGAAAAGGCGCCCATCGCGGGCGGCAGCAGGGGCAGGGGATCGTCGGTCTCGGAGCAATCCACGGCGAAGACCGGGCGCTTTTCCCAGAGGCCGAGGAAGGCCCAGGGGCCGCCCGCCATGCGAACGGCCTCGGCGCCGGAGCGGCTCAGCAGCACGGCATGGGGCTCACCCTGCTCGACGCCGCGCATGAGGTTGCGCGATCGCCAGACCGGCACGAAAAGCGCGGCCTCGTCCTGGAGCTGGGCCTGGATCCAGTCCGCATCGTCGCGCTTGCCCGAAACCCGGTCGAGCGGGCTGCCGGTGTAGACGTTCTCGCGGCTGGCAGGGATCATGAGCATGGCCGCAACCTGCCATGCCCTCGAGCGGCCGCCAACCGGCCGTTACGCCCGCGCGATCAGCCCGCCAGGAAGTACCAGGCCGCGGCGAAGGCCGGGATCACGAGGCAGAGGCCGCCGATCAGGACCCAGCGGGTCATGTTCAGGGTCTGTCCCTGGCGCACCTCGGTCGTGGTCATTTGGTGCTTGTGCTCGGTCATGAAGGGGGAACGCGAAGGCGGGACGCCGGTTTCCCGGCGGGTGGACCTTTGCGCCAACGCGACCCGTCGCTGGCCTGGGCCCCCCCATGCAAAGGCGCGGCGGGCGTGCTATATGCACTCCCGGAAGGTCGGCGCGGACGGGCTCCTCGCCAACCCGGTCAGGTCCGGAAGGAAGCAGCCGTAACGGGTTCTTGCCCGGGTCGATGTCCGGCCTTCCACCCGAATGCGCTTTCCCCTACTCGGCGTGGATGATGGCCAGCGACCTGACCGGCGACATCAGCCCCGAGGAGGGCATCCCCGAACCGCCGCCCCCCGAGGGGCCCGGCCTCTTCGGCTTCGACGATCCACCGCCCCCCGCGCCCGTGGCTGACGCCCCCTTGGCGGCGCCCCCGCCCGTCGCGCCGGCGCCCAAGCCCACGCCCTATCGCGTGCTGGCCCGGAAATACCGCCCGCAGAATTTCGACGACCTGATCGGGCAGGAGGCGCTGGTCCGCACCCTGCGGAACGCCTTCGCGCGCGGCCGGGTCCACCACGCCTTCCTGCTGACCGGCGTGCGCGGCGTGGGCAAGACGACCACCGCCCGCATCATCGCCCGCGCGCTCAACTGCATCGGCGTGGACGGCAAGGGCGGCCCCACGGCCGATCCCTGCGGCGTCTGCCCGGAATGCGTGGCGATTCTCGCCGACCGTCATCCCGACGTGATCGAGATGGACGCGGCGTCGAATCGCGGCATCGACGATGTTCGCGAACTCCGGGAAGCGCTGAGGTTCCGTCCCGCCCAGGGCCGGCAGAAAGTCTTCATCCTGGACGAGGTCCACATGCTGACGGAGCAGGCGTTCAACGCCCTGCTCAAGTCGCTGGAGGAGCCGCCGCCCAGCATCACCTTCATCCTGGCCACGACCGAGCTGAGGAAGGTGCCCATCACCATCCGCAGCCGCTGCCAGGTCTTCTCGCTGAAGCGCGTTCCCGAGGAACGGCTGCGCGCGCATTTCCGCGGCATCTCGGCCAAGGAGGGAGCGGAGGTCGAGGACGGCGCGCTCGCCATGCTGGCCCGCGCCGCCGACGGCTCGGTGCGCGACGGGCTCTCGCTGCTGGACCAGGCGATCGCGCTCGGCGGCGAGGATGCCGCCGTCTCGGCCGAGAGCGTGCAGGAGATGCTGGGCCTCGCCGACCGCGCGCTGGTCTTCGACATCCTGGAAGCCGTGATGTCGGCCGAGCTGCCCACGGCGCTCCGCCGCATGCAGGAGGCCCACGAGCGCGGCGCCGACCCCGCGACCGTCATGCAGGACCTGCTGGAGCAGGTGCACATGTTGACGCGCTTCGCGGCCATCCCGGCGCTGGCGGACGATGCCGGCCTGCCGGAGACCGAGCGCGTGCGCGGCGCGGCGCTGGCCCGGCGCCTCTCGGTGCCGATGCTGACGCGCGCCTGGCAGATGCTGCTCAAGGGGATCGAGGAGGTGCTGGCCGCCCCGGACCGCCGCGCGGCGGCCGAGATGGTGCTGATCCGCCTCGCCCATGTCGCCGAGATGCCGACGCCGGGCGATATCCTGAAACGGCTGGAATCCGGCGGCACCGTGGCTTCCGGCTCGCCCGCGCCTTCCGGTGGATCGGGCGGGCTGCGGGCGGTGGCCGGCGGCGCCCCCGTCATGGAGGCCGCGCCGGAAGCCGTCGCCCTGCCGCGCCCCACCGCCTGGCGCGAGGTCGTGGCGCTGGCCTCGGGCACGCATGCGCTGCTGCACGCGCATCTGCTGCATGACGTGCACCCGGTGCGGATCGCCCCGCGGCAGGTCGAGATCCGCGTCCGGCCGCAGGCGCCGCGCGACCTCGGCGCTCAGCTCGCCTCCATGCTGGAGGCCAAGACCGGCGAGCGCTGGACTGTCGCCCTGTCCAATGCGCCCGGCGAAGTCACCCTGGCCGAGCAGTCCCGCAATGCGGAGACCGATCGCCGCACCGCCGCGTTGAACCACCCGCTGGTGCAGGCCATCCTGCAGGAATTCCCGGAGGCCAAGCTCGAAGCCGTGCGCGACGAGAATGTGGACGCCTATGGCCTGCTGCCCGTCATCGCGCAGGACGAGCCCGACCTGCCCGATTTCGCCCCGCCCGACGCCGAGCCCGCGGGCTTCGACCCCGATATCCCAGAGGAGGATTGATTGAAGAATCTCGGCAACATGCTGAAGCAGGCTCAGCAGATGCAGACCAAGATGGCGGAGATGCAGGCCAAGCTCGAGGCCACCGAGGTCGAGGGCCAGTCCGGCGCCGGCATGGTGAAGGTACGGCTGACCGGCAAGGGCGACCTGCGCCGCATCACCATCGACCCCTCGCTGATGGCCGCCGACGAGCGCGAGGTGCTCGAGGATCTGATCGTGGCCGCGCATGCCGACGCCAAGCAGAAGGTCGAGGCGACGATGGCCGAGGAGATGCAGAAGGCCACCGCCGGCATGAGCCTTCCCGCGGGGCTGAAGCTCCCGTTCTGAGCGCATGGCGCCTGACGATCCCGTCGAGCATCTGATCGGCCTGCTCGCGAAGCTGCCCGGCCTCGGCCGGCGCAGCGCGCGGCGGGCCGTCTTGCGGATGCTGATGGATCCGCACAGCCGCATGCTGCCGCTGGCCGAGGCGCTGCGCGCGGCGGCCGAGGCGGTGAAGCCCTGCTCGATCTGCGGCAACCTGGATGCGGCCGACCCGTGCCGCGTCTGTTCCGACCCGCACCGGGACCAGGGGTTGATCTGCGTGGTGGAAGGCGTCGCCGACCTCTGGGCGCTGGAACGCGCGCAGGCGCATCACGGCGCCTATCACGTGCTGGGCGGCGTGCTCTCGCCGCTGGGCGGCGTGGCGCCGGAGGATCTCTCCATCCCGGCCCTTCTCTCGCGCGCCAGTACCGCGCGGGAGATCATCCTGGCCCTGCCCGCGACCGTCGAGGGCGCGAGCACCGCGCATTACCTGATGGACCGGCTGCGGCCGGTGGGCGTCGCGGTCACGCGGCTGGCGCAGGGCGTGCCCATGGGCGGCGCGCTCGATGTGCTGGACGACGGGACGCTGGCCGCCGCCTTCAGGGCGCGGCGGTAGTTTCCCGCTTCGCGGCGGCGAAGCGTGCCGGCACCGGCACGACGACGCGCCTCCGCAGCGGCACGCGTCCGGCCGGGATGGCCGCCAGCATGTCCTTCTCCGCCTCGATGAGCGTCACGCCCGCGAGGCGCCGCACAAAGCGCCTTCCCGCGCGGTCCCATACCCCCGCCCCGCGCAGCAGCGTCCCGGAGGGGAAGGGCGGCACGAAGAGCGCGGCCTCGCGCCGCCTCATGCGGAAGAGCTGCTGCTCCAGCAGGCGCTGGAGCTGGCCTCGCGAATAGGGGCGGCCCTGGCCGAAGGGCGTGTGGTCGAACAGCGCCCAGCTTCCCAGTCGGTTGGGCACGACCACCATCAGCCGCCCGTCGTCGCGCAGCACGCGCCAGCATTCGCGCAGCAAGGCGCGCCCGGTTTCGCTGATCTCCAGCCCATGGACGAGGAGGATGCGGTCGAAGCTGCTGTCGGGCAGGGGCAGGCGGTCTTCCTCGGCCGCCGCCGTGCCGGGGGGCGCGGGGCCCAGATCGGCCGGCGTCAGCAGCACGCGCCGCCCGGCCTGCCCGGCCCAGGCCGCCATGTAGGGGCCGGCCCAGCCGAGCCCCAGCATGTCGAGACCCGTGCAATCCGGCCAGAGCGCCGCCATCCGCGCGCCCACCAGCCGCGCGGCGACGCGGCCCAGCGGGCTCGCGTAGAATCTCGGCAGGGCGTGGACCTCTCCGCTCATGCGGGGGATATAGGCGTTACATCCAGTTGCAGGGAGGCCTTGCCATGAGCCTGACCGTGAAGCCCATCGCCATCCTCGACGACAACTACGCCTGGTTCCTGCGCGACGACGCCACCGGGACCACCGCCGTGGTGGATGCCGCCGTCGTCGGCCCCATCGCGGATTTCGTGAAGGCCGAGGGCGGGCGGCTCGACTGGCTGATCATCACCCATCACCACGGCGACCATATCGACGGCATTCCCGAGCTCGCGGCCCAGACGGGCGCCAAGGTCACGGGCAACGCCAACGACTCGGCGCGCCTGCCCAAGCTGGACCTGGCCGTGAAGCCGGGCGACCGCTTCTCGCTGGGCCAGAGCGAGGCGGTGGTCATCGACACGCCCGGCCACACGCGCGGTCATATTTCCTGGCACTTCCCGACGGGCGATGCCGTGATGTGCGGCGACACGCTCTTCGCCGCCGGCTGCGGCCGCCTGCTGGAGGGCACGGCCGAGGAGATGTTCCACTCGCTGGCCAGGCTCGCGGCGCTTCCGGCCGCGACGCGGGTCTGCTGCGGGCACGAGTACACGCTCTCCAACATCCGCTACGCGTTGAGCGTGGAGCCGGAGAACGCGGCGCTGAAATCCTTCGAGACGCTGGCCAAGTCGCTTCGCGCCGAGGGCAAGCCGACCCTGCCCACGACGATCGGCACGGAGAAGGCCATCAACCCCTTCCTGCATGCCCGCGACGTGGCTCACTTCGCGGAGCTGCGGAAGGGCAAGGACAACTTCCGCTGAGATGAGGCTGGACGATCCCCGCCTCGACCCCGCGCGGCTGATCGAGGCGCTCGGCCTTCAGCCGCATCCGGAGGGCGGGCATTTCCGCGAGATCTGGCGCGATACCCCGCCCGGCGGCGGGCGCGGCGCCGGCACGGCCATCTACTATCTCCTGGCCCCCGGCGAGCGCAGCCACTGGCACCGCGTGGATGCGGACGAGGCCTGGCACTGGTATGGCGGCGGGGCGCTGCGCCTGCGCCTCTCGGCCGACGGGCATGAGGTGACGGAGCGGCTTCTCGGCCCCGATCTCGGCGCGGGGCAGGCGCCCTTCGCCATGGTGCCGCGCGGGCAATGGCAGGCGGCGGCCCCGGAGGATGGCTGGGTGCTGTGCGGCTGCACGGTCTCCCCCGCCTTCCAGTTCTCGGGCTTCGAGATGGCCCCGCCCGGATGGGAGCCCGCATGAGCACCTCACTGGCCTGGGACGAGCGCTATTCCGGCGGCGGCTTCCAATTCGGGACCACGGCCAACGAGTACCTGCAGGCCCAGGCGCGCCGCCTGCGAGCGGGCATGACGGCATTGTCGCTCGGCGATGGCGAGGGGCGGAACGGGGTCTGGCTGGCGAAGCAGGGGCTTGCCGTCACCACGCTCGACTGGTCCGGCGTGGGCGTGGCCAAGGCGCGGGAATTCGCGGCGTCAGAGGGTGTGGCGATCGATGCCCGCCAGGGCGACGCCGCCGGCTGGGACTGGCCGGAAGCGGCATTCGACGTCATCGCCTGGATTTATATGCACCTGCCGCCCGGCGATCGCGACCGCGCCGCGGCCGGCTGCCGGCGCGCGCTGCGGCCGGGCGGGCTGCTGATCCTGGAAGGCTTCTCGCCCGCGCAGGAAGGACGGCGCAGCGGCGGCCCCAAGGACCCGTCCCTGCTCTGGACCCGCGCCATCGTGGAGGCCGCCTTCCCCTCGCTGGAAGTGCTGGAGCTGACGGAAGGCGCCGTGCGGCTGGACGAGGGGCCGCGCCACCAGGGCCTGGCCGAGGTCGTGCGGGGGGTGCTCCGCAACCCCTGACCCGCCCGGCGGTTGACCCGCCATGGACAAGAAGCCCCGCACCCCTCCCGCCACGCCGCAAGACGAGCCCAAGGGCCGCCCCGATAGCGCGCGGCACAAGACCGAGCAGGTTCTCGAGGAGAACATGCCGCCGCCCATCAAGAGCGGCGACCCGGCGGTCAGCCGGACACCTGCCAAGCCGAAGCCATCCAAGTAGGATCAGGCCGAGAGGCGCGCGCCCGCATAGGCCGAGGCGCGCTCCACCTTCCGCATCAGCGCCGCCGCGCGGCCATAGACGGTGTCCCAGCCCATGCCGTCCAGTAGATCGTCGATGGCGACGAAGTCGCTGACGTCGGTCATCGACATCGCGGCGTCCAGGCCCTGGACGAAGCCTTCGGCATCCTGCGCGAAGCTCACCGCCGAAATCCGGCCGAAGGCCTCCACCAGACCCGGCGCCGGGGCGGCCACGATACGACGTCCCGCGGCCAGCATGTCCCAGGCGCGCGTTTCCTCCTGCGCGGGAGCATCCGCCCGCAGCGGCAGGAAGGCGGCATCCCAGTGGCACAGGTAGGCGGGGAGGCGCCGGTAGGCTTTCGGACCGAGGAAATGAAGGTTGGGGGCCAGCGGAAGCTCGGCCTCCGGCATGTGAATGGGGCCCAGGAAGACGAAGTGCCAGTGGGGCCGGAGGGACGCCAGGCGGGCGATCAACGCGGTATCCAGGCGCCCGTCCACCGGTCCGAGATAGCCGATCAGGGGACGGGGGATGTGCAGCTGGTCCGCGGGTTCGGGGATCAGATCGCGCGCCCGGGCGAAATGGCCCTGGTCCACGCCGTTGGGCAGGAGATGGATCTCCGGCCCATAGGCCGACAGCTCCGGCGACGAGGCGACGACCAGATCGGCGGCCCGCATCAGATGCGCCTCGGAATGAAGCTCGTTCGGGCCGAGCCGGTCATAGACGATGGAGAGCCAGGGAATGTGGTCGGAAAAGCCGATGGCCTCGCAGCAGCAGTACCAGGCGGAAGCCGGGCCGACCCGGGCCATCAGGAGATCCATCGCATGGCGCTGCTCGTCGGCGTTGCCCGGATCCGGGAGGCCGAGCGTCACGGCCTGCACGCCCGTTTCCGTGCAGGGCGTCACGCGCAGCCAGGCCTGGTCGCTGGTGACCGCGGGTTCCACCACGAAGACGGTGCGTTCCCGTGCGAAGCGGGTCATGAGGTGGCGGGCGCGCCCCCAATTCTCGGCCCAAGGGGTGTCCAGAAAGCAAACGAGCGCAGATTCCTGCGGCTTACCTTGTTTCTCAAGGAAGCGAGTTCCGTCCATCGCAGCGACAACCCCTAGCAGACGCGAAATGCACTCGGCTGTCGGTTAACGAAGGAGAAGGCGCTGTGGTTTCACTGCCCGCCAAAAAATCAGCGGCGGTTGCGGTCGCGCTCGATCAGATTGAGGAGCTCCTGCGGTATGGGCTCCTGGGCGACGTTGTCGAACATGGCGTGAAGACCGCGGTCGAGCCAAGCGTCAAATGCGACGTCGGACGGAGCCTTTCGGCTCCGCCCGGCATTTTTCGGCCGCAGCGCCGTCACGGCGCCCTTCGCCGAGCCATCAGGACTGTCGGCCACCGCAGTTCCTTAAGACAGGCGCAAGCCTTCGTCAGCCCGCTCCGCCCGGTTGGCGGAGGCGCGACGCGCGGGCCGCACCTCACGCTTGCGGGCAGGAGCTTCTTCCTCGTCCTCGCCGAGCATCCACAGCTTCAGCTGGCGCCGGGCGCGGAACACGCGGCACTTCAGCGTGCCCACGGCCACACCGAGCTGCGCCGAAGCCTCGTCATAGGACATGCCCTGGACGGAGATCATCAGGAGCACGAGCCGCTGGTCCGCCGGCAGGCGGGCCAGGTTGGCGCGGAGCTCCTTCATCGCGATGCTCTCCTCCTGGCCACCGCTGCGGCCGAGCAGGGAGGAAGGGGCATCGTCGATGTCCACCGTCTCGCGACGGCGGCGGAAATTGGAGAAGAAGCGGTTACGCAGAATGCGCGTCATCCAGGCGCGAAAATTCGTGCCTGGCTCGAAAGAATGCTGCGCAGCCAACGCGTTCGTGACCGCTGCCTGCACCAGATCCTCCGCATCGGCGCGGTGGCGTGTCAGCGCCAGCGCCTGCTGCCGGAGCGAAGGCAGGGTCGCGATCAGAAGATCGTGGAAGGCGGGGTGCGGCGATTCGGCGACGTCGTCACGGACAATCTCGTCCGGTCCATTCGTTCGCATCTCGGGGTCCTCGTTGCTTCGCATACCCCTCAAAACTCCGGTTCGCGTCGGGCGTTGCATCTGCCGCGAAAAAAATTTCCCTGGGGCTTCCCACGGGCGCAACCCTTAAGGTTGCGGCCCGTTAGGATGACAATGATCGGACCGGACTGCAATCCATTTTACCTCCAGGGGCTGGCAAGGCGCGCTTGCGCCGCCGGCGGAACGCGCCGTCCGTCCCCGGCAGGAGCCTGTCCAGGCCCCTTCGCGCTCATCTCCCCTCTTTCGCCATGGCGTCGTAGCCTGACATCTGGCTCGCAGGAGTTTCCCGCATGACATCCGCCGCCGAGTTGATCGCCGTTCTGCCCTATGCCCGCCGCTATGCGCGGGCGCTGACGGGTACCCAGGCCGAAGGCGACGCGATCGTGGCGAAGGTGCTCGGCGCCCTGCCCGAGGACCTGCCGCCCAAGCTCGCCCTCTATGCCGGCATCACCCGCGAGACCGAGAATGCCGAGCACCCCGGCCCCGTCCGTACCGAGCCGCTCGGCCGGCACCTCCTTCTGCTGACCACCCTCGAGGAGCTGTCGCTGGCCGACGCCGCCCTCGTCACCGGCCTCGACGAGGATGTGGCCGCCGCCCGCCTCTCCCAGGCGAGGGACGCCGTGCGCGCCGCGGCGGCGACGGACGTGCTCATCATCGAGGACGAGCCCGTCATCGCGATGGACCTGCGGATGCTGGTCACAGGGTGTGGGCATCGCGTCGTCGGCATCGCGGCGAGCGAGGCGGAGGCCATCCGCGTGGCGCAGGAGGCCAAGCCCGGGCTGGTGCTGGCCGACATCAATCTCGGCCGCGGGGGCAACGGCATCGTGGCGGTGCGGAACATCCTCGCCAACAGCCAGGTGCCCGTGATCTTCGTCACCGCCTATCCCGAGCAGCTGCTGACCGCCGAGGGAGTCGAGCCCGCCTTCGTCATGCGCAAGCCCTTCGACCCGGTGACGCTGGCCATCTTCACCTACCAGGCGATCACGGCCGGGCGCGTGCCGCTGCCCTGATCGGAGGCTTGCCCGGCGCTGCAACCAGGAATGCCGTCCGGCGTTCTCTCCACAGTCCGCAAAGCGGCCTTTTTGCAGGAGAAAACGCAAATGAACTGGGACACCATCAAGGGTAACTGGAAGCAGATGACGGGCTCCGTGAAGGAGCAGTGGGGCAAGCTGACCGACGACGACCTGACGGTCATCGAGGGCAAGCGCGACCAGCTCGTGGGCCAGATCCAGGAGCGCTACGGCATCGCCAAGGACGAGGCCGAGGCTCAGGTGAAGGCCTGGGAAGCGCGCCACTAAGGCAACCGCGCTCCCGGCGCGGTTTCGGGATCGCCGGTCCATCGGGCCGGCGACTTCCGTCTCCGCCAGCCGGCCGAGCCGGTCGATAGCCGACGCGGACACAGTTCCGGTGCTGCCGCGTGGGCGGCGAAAGGAGCATCGCCATGCTGACCTGGACCATCATCTTCCTGGTCGTCGCGCTGATCGCCGGCGTCCTGGGCTTCGGCGGGGTCGCGTCCACCGCCACGGGCATCGCCCGCGTGCTGTTCTTCGTCTTCCTCGTCCTCTTTGCCGTTTCGCTGCTCACCGGCCGCGGCGTGAGCCTCTGACGATGCCGCGGCGGCGCATGGTGCTCGGCGGGGCCGCGGCCGGGCTGATCGCCTATTCCGCCCCAGCGCCCGCAGCCGATCATGGCGGCCTCACGCTCTGGTTCGACCCGACACAGCTCCCCTCCTATTCGGGCAGGCTCGACCGCTGGGTTGCCAACCCGGCCGGCGAGATCGATCGCGGCATCTTCCGCGAAGGAACGCAGTTCCTCTTTCCCTCCGCCGAGGCCGAGGCCCTCATGGCGGCGACGGAGCGCGGCGGGCCGCTGGCGGTCTGGGGCATCCGGGCCCGCACCGCGCCCGTCGTGATGATGCTGGCCTGGGCCAGGACGGATTCGGACGCCGCGAACTTCGTGGAGCGCCCCGCCTGGTTCGCCAACATGGCATCCGGCCGTGACGAGCTGACGCTGACGGGGCGCATTCTCGCGCCCATGCTCAACCCTCAGGGCGAGCCCATGGGGGTCATCCTCGCGGAAGGCGGCGCGATCCGCCTGACCACGGCCATGCACAAGCAGCTGGCATCGCGGCTCGGCAATGGCGAGACGATATCCGCGCAGGGCCCCGGTACCCAGCGGGGCGAATTCGCCGCCATCGACGCGCGCCGTATCGGCCGCGACCCCTCCTCCCTCGAAGGTCTCCCAGAGCCACGCCCATGAGCCAACAAACGGACGACGGCCGCCTCCTCGGATCGCATGAGGCGGAGAATACCGTCCGGGCTTTTGCTTCCATCACCGGCAATTGGCTTCGCGCCCCCGATCGCGGAAACGCGCGATGGCTCATCGCGCTATTGCTTTTCCTGACCATCAGCCAGGTGCTGATCCAGATCCGCTTCAACCTCTGGAATCGCGACTTCTTCAACGCGCTGGAAAACCGCGACGGCGCGGCCTTCCGCAACCAGATCTTCTTCTTCCTCGGCCTCGCCGCGCTCTCGATGATCGTGGCCGTGTACCAGCTCTACGTGAAGCAGCTCATCCAGCTGCGCTGGCGCGAATGGCTGACGCGCCACCTCGTCGAGGCTTGGCTGCGCGAGGGCCGGCACTACCAGCTGGAGATGGCGGGCAACACCGATAATCCGGACCAGCGGATCTCCGAGGATGTGCGGATCTCGACCGACCTCGCGGTGGATTTCGCGGTGGGGCTTATCAACTCGCTCATGATGCTGACGGCTTTCATCGGCATCCTGTGGACCATCTCGGGCCCGCTGCATCTGGCGCTGGCCGGACGCGAGATGGAAATCCCCGGCTACATGGTTTGGGCGGCGCTGCTCTACGCGCTGCTGGGAACCTTCCTGACCTGGCTGGTGGGGCGGCCCATGGTGCGGCTGAACGTCGAGCGGTCGGCCGCCGAGGCGGATTTCCGCTTCGGCCTGAACCGCGCGCGGGAGAGCGGCGAGGGTATCGCCTTGATCCGCGGCGAGGAGGACGAGCGGCGCGGGCTGACCTCGCTCTTCGGCAGCGTCGTGACCTCCTGGCGGGGGCTGATGCGGAGCCAGCGCAACCTCATGTGGCTCACCAGCGCCTATGGGACGCTGGCGATGATCTTCCCGACCATCGTGGCCTCGCCGGCCTATTTCGCGGGGGCGATCACGCTGGGCGGGCTGATGCAGATCGGCGCGGCCTTCGGCCAGGTGCAGGGCGCGCTCAACTGGTTCGTGGATAATTTCGGCCTCATCGCGCAGTGGCGCAGCGCGGTGCAGCGCGTGGTCACCTTCCGCGACGTGATCGAGGAGCTCGATGCGCTCGTCGCTGACCCGGACCAGCCCACGATCGAAGTGCATGAGGGCGGCGATTCCCTCGTGCTCAACAATCTGGAGGTCGCCTTCTCCAATGGGACGACGGTGATCAATGACGCCTCGGCCGAGATCAAGCCGGGCGAGCGAGTGCTGATCCAGGGCGAATCCGGCACCGGCAAGTCCACGCTCTTCCGTGCCATCGGCGGGCTCTGGCCCTGGGGCGCGGGCGAGATCCGCACGCCGCCGCGCACCGACATGATGTTCATGCCGCAGCGTCCGTATCTGCCGCTCGGCACCTTGCAGTCCGCCATCTCCTACCCGGCGGCGCCGGACAGCTTCGAGAAGGAAGCGCTGGCCGAGGCGCTGGGCAAGGTGGGGCTGGAGCGGCTGGTCGAGCAGCTCGGCAACGAGGACCGGTGGGACCGCGTCCTCAGCCTCGGCGAGCAGCAGCGGCTGGGCTTCGCGCGGCTGCTGCTGCACCGGCCGAAATGGATCTTCATGGACGAGGCGACGGCCGCGCTCGACGAGGAGAACCAGGACGCGATGATGCAGCTCGTGCTCGACGAGCTGCCGGAATCGGCGCTGGTCTCGATCGGCCATCGGCCGGGCCTGGCGGCCTTCCACACGCGCACGCTGAACCTCGCGCGGGCGGAGGGCGGCGCGCGGCTGGTGCGGCCGGCCAAGCGCGCGACGAAGCGGCAATGGCCGCGCGCGATGGCGAAGCTGCCGCCGCGGCCGGAGAAGGCGCGCCGCATCCGCTGGGGCAAGACGCGCAGCAGCCCGGCCTAGCCGAGGTCCCTCCTTCGTGGTGCCATGCGCGCCTCAAGGAGGAATGCCATGACCGTCGGATTTCGTATCAAGCCTGTCACCCAGCGCGTGGACGCCGCGCTCGTCGCCCGCGCGGCCAAGCTGCCCGTCGCCAATATCGGCGACGTGATGAACCGCCTGCAGTCCTTCTCGGGCACCTTCCACGCCTTCGGCGGCCGCCAGAAGCTCTGCGGCCCGGCCTTTCCGGTGAAGGCGCGCTCGGGCGACAACCTGCTGCTGCATCGCGCGGTGGACATGGCGGAGCCGGGCGACATCATCGTGGCCGACGGCAATGGCGATCTCTCGGTCGGCATCATGGGCGACCTGATGCTGGGCCATGCGGTGAAGCGCGCGCTCGGCGGCGTGATCGTGGACGGGGCGGTGCGCGACGTGGCGTCGCTGGCGAAGATGGACCTCGGCGTCTGGGCGCGCGGGCACAATCCGGGCGGGCCGTTCAAGGATGGTCCGGGAGAGATCGGTTATCCCGTGTCCTGCGGCAACCAGGTGGTGATGCCGGGCGACCTCATCTGCTGCGACGAGGATGGGATCGTGGTGGTGCCGCTCGCGGATGCGGAGCAGGTGATCGCGGATGCGGAGAAGCACCAGATGAAGGAGATCCAGGCCGAGAAGGACATCCAGGCCGGCAAGTGGCCGCGCGACTGGGTGGTGGCGAGCCTGAAGGAAAAGGGCTGCGCCGGGGTCTGAGCGGAGGCGCATGGCGCTGAGCCCAGGCCGCGACTGCGGCCGACCGGCGCCTGGGGGCGCAAAAAAATACGGGGGGCGGCGTGAGCCGTCCCCCGTAAATCGTTCAGACCGCCTTGAGGTTCACGGCGGCGGAACGGCCGCGCTCCTCAGCGACGTCGAAGGAAACCTGCTGGCCGTCCTTCAGGCCCTGCAGGCCCGCCGCCTGTACGGCGGTGATGTGGACGAAGACGTCCGAACCGCCGGTCGACGGCGCGATGAAGCCGAAGCCCTTGGTGGCGTTGAACCATTTCACGGTGCCAGTGGCCATCCGCGTTCTCCTTGTCGATGCGTGCGGAAACTTCCGCACGCGAGCCGCCTCCTCCAGCCGGACAAACACGGGCGTCCAGGCGATCTGAGGAAAGCATCTGGGGTCGGCACGGCAAGGAAGGCGCGCGCAGAGGCGCAGATCGGCGCGCCAATGTCAAATGCCGTGTGATCTAAAAACAGAAAAAGGGCGGCCCGCGAGGGCCGCCCTTCCCATTCGAGCAAGCTTGGGACCGGACTTAGAAGTCCATGTCGCCCATGCCGCCCATGCCACCCGGGCCACCGGCCGGAGGAGCGGCCTTCGCCGGCTTCTCGGCGACCATCGCCTCGGTGGTGATGAGCAGCGAGGCGACCGAGGCCGCATCCTGCAGAGCCGTGCGCACGACCTTGGTCGGGTCGATGATGCCGGCGGCCACCAGGTCCTTGTACTCGTCCTTCTGCGCGTCGTAGCCGAACACCCAGTCGGAGCTGCGGAGCACTTCGCCGGCCACCACGGCGCCGTCCTTGCCGGCGTTCGTCGCGATCTGCTTGACCGGCGCCTGGATCGCCTTGCGGACGATCTCGATGCCGACCTGCTCGTCGTTGTTCGCGCCCTTCAGGCTCGACAGGTTCTCGGAGGCGCGCAGCAGAGCCGTGCCACCACCGGGGACGATGCCTTCCTGGACGGCGGCGCGCGTCGCGTGCAGCGCGTCGTCCACGCGGTCCTTGCGCTCCTTCACCTCGACCTCGGTGCTGCCACCGACGCGGATGACGGCCACGCCACCGGCGAGCTTCGCCAGGCGCTCCTGCAGCTTCTCACGGTCGTAGTCCGAGGTGGTCTCCTCGATCTGCGCCTTGATCTGCTCGCAACGGCCCTCGATCTCGCTCTTCTCGCCGGCGCCGTCGACGATCGTGGTGTTCTCCTTCTCGATGCGGATGGTCTTGGCCTTGCCAAGCATCGGCAGCGTGACGGTCTCGAGCTTGATGCCGAGGTCCTCGGAGATCAGCTGGCCACCGGTCAGGATCGCGATGTCCTCGAGCATCGCCTTGCGGCGATCGCCGAAGCCCGGAGCCTTCACGGCCGCGATCTTCAGGCCGCCACGCAGCTTGTTGACCACGAGCGTCGCCAGGGCCTCGCCCTCCACGTCCTCGGCGATGATGACGAGCGGACGGCCGCTCTGCACCACGGCCTCGAGCAGCGGCAGCATCGGCTGGAGCTGGGAGAGCTTCTTCTCGAAGATCAGGATGTAGGGCTGATCCATCTCCGCGATCATCTTCTCCGCATTCGTGATGAAGTACGGGGAGACGTAGCCACGGTCGAACTGCATGCCCTCGACGACGTCGAGCTCGGTCTGGATGGACTTGGCTTCTTCGACGGTGATCACACCCTCGTTGCCGACCTTCTCCATCGCCTGCGCGATCATCTCGCCAATCTCGGCCTCGCCGTTGGCCGACAGCGTGCCGACCTGGGCCACCTCGGCCGAGGTCGTGATCTTCTTCGTCTTCGACTCGAGCTCGGCGACGATCTGGGTGACGGCCTTGTCGATGCCGCGCTTCAGATCCATCGGGTTCATGCCGGCGGCCACGGCCTTGGCGCCCTCGCGGACGATGGCCTGGGCCAGAACCGTCGCGGTGGTCGTGCCGTCACCGGCCAGGTCGTTGGTCTTCGAGGCCACTTCGCGCACCATCTGGGCGCCCATGTTCTCGAACTTGTCGGAGAGCTCGATCTCCTTCGCGACGGTCACGCCGTCCTTCGTGATGCGCGGGGCACCGAAGGACTTGTCGATCACGACGTTGCGGCCCTTGGGGCCCAGCGTCACCTTCACGGCGTCGGCCAGGATGTCCACGCCGCGGATCATACGCTCGCGGGCGGAGGCGCCGAACTTCACGTCCTTAGCAGCCATAATACACCTCTAAATGAATGGGGTTGTCAGGAAGGCGCGGGGCCAGTTCAGGCCGCGATCACGCCCATCACGTCCGACTCCTTCATGATCAGCAGCTCTTCGCCGTCGATCTTGACCTCGGTGCCGGACCACTTGCCGAACAGGATGCGGTCGCCCGCCTTCACGTCGAGCGGGCGGACGGTGCCGTCTTCGGAGACGTTGCCGTTGCCGACGGCGAGGATCTCGCCTTCCTGCGGCTTCTCCTTGGCGGTGTCGGGGATGATGATGCCGCCGGCCGTCTTCTCTTCAGCCGTGATACGGCGAACGAGGACGCGGTCGTGCAGGGGACGGAACTTCATGGGGCTCTTTCCTCCAGGGAAATCAGGCCTGCGAATTCTCCCTCCGGCCAGTGCTGGCACTCGCCGGCGGGGAGTGCCAGCGATCTAAGAGGAGCTTTCGACCGAGTCAAGGCAATCAGCAGCACTCTCTGAGTGAGAGTGCTAATCGGCTGTAATGATATGAAATTCCTGGCGGATCGGCGGCCAGACGTGTCACGCTTTCTTCATCGGAGGGCCCGCCAGGGCCGGCGAAGGGAGCAAAGGCCGGTCCCGCGGGCATCAGACCCGAGGAGGCCGATTGTGCTGGATAGCCTGGTTCACATGGTGCGAACCCCCGACTGGCGGCTGATGACCGCCGAGATCCTCTACCATATGCCCGACCACCCCGCCGTGCTGCAGAGCTTCGTCTGGCAGAAGCATGACCTGGCACCGGAATTCCCCGAGCTGACGCGCTTCCTGGACTTCTGGCGGCGGGAGATCGACGGGCCGCTGCATTCCGTCCGGGTGGCCAGCGAAGCGCTCATCAAGCCGGCCGAGCTGCGTTACTCCAACGGGGTTTTCAGGCTGCACTGAAGCGCCTTGCGGCGGCGGAACGGGGCTACTCGACCGGTGCCTGTTCCACCGCCCGGCCGGCCCGGTGCCGCCGCATGAGCCAGATGCCCAGGCCGATGCTGCCCAGCAGCAGCACACCCGAGAGCGCGAGCTGCCAGGTCCCGTCCACGCGGACGCCCTTGCCCAGCAGGGCGAAGACGATGGTCTGCGGCACGTAGCCGATCGCCGAGGCGAGGAAGAAGGGCGCCGCCGCGATCCCGGACATCCCCGCCAGGAGGTTCAGCGCCAGGTTGTTCCCGACCGGGAAGAGCCGCAGCGCCAGCGCGGCCCCGAAGGGGTTTTCCCGCAGGATGCCGACGATGGGCCTGAGCTGCTTGCCGAACCGCCCGGCCAGCCGCCGCTCGGCCCAGGCGCGGCCGACCGCGCGCGCCCAGTAGAAGGCGATGGCGCAGCCCAGCAGCTGCGCCACCAGCGCCAGCGCCGTGCCCACCGAGGCGCCGAAGGCATACCCGCCGAGGAAGGCCACCGCCTGCCGTGGCATGCCCGCCGCCAGCGCCGCCGCGCCCACCGCGAGGAACAGCGTCTCGCCCAGGATGCCCTGGTCGCGCACATGGGCGTCGACCCAATCCGTCCCCGGCACGGCGCCGAGGACGCGCAACACCAGCCCCGCCAGGGCGAGGCCCATGACCATGAGCAGCGCCCGGAGGAGCGCCTTGCCGGTCACGGCTGCCCGGTCTCCGTGCTCTCGATCTGGGGACGCTTGCCGCGCCGCTGCAGCCAGGCCACGCCCACGAGGTCGAGGAAGCTCACCGCCAGCCGGTCGAGCGTGCCGTAGTTGGAGACGCCGCGCACGCGGGGGCGGTGGTTCACCGGCTCGCTGATCACCTTCGCGCCCGCGCGCAGCGACAGCGCGGGCAGGAAGCGGTGCATGTGGTCGAAGCGCGGCAGGTCCAGGAAGAGCGCCCGGGGGAAGACCTTCAGCCCGCAGCCCGTGTCCGGCGTCGCATCCCGCAGCAGCCAGGCGCGGATGGCATTGGCGAAGCGGGAGCTGCGGCGCTTGATCCAGGTATCCTTGCGGTTCACCCGGTGCCCGGCGACCAGCACCTGCTGCCCGGTCTCGGCGGCCATGGCCTGGCCGCGCGCCAGCAGGCTCGGGATATCGGCCGGGTCGTTCTGGCCGTCGCCGTCCAGGGTGGCGATCCAGGTGCCCCGCGCGGCCTTCACGCCGGTCGCGACCGCGGCGGACTGGCCGCAGCTCTCGCGGTGCCGGATCCAGCGCAGGGGCGCGGACCGGGCCGCGGCGGCCAGCTCCTGCGGGGTCGCGTCGGTCGAGCCGTCGTCCACATAGACGATCTCGTGCGGGATGGCGGCGAGGGCGGTTTCGATCTCGGCGACGAGCGGGGCGATGTTGGGCGCCTCGTTCCGCACGGGGACGACGACCGAAACCAGGGGGGCGGCGGACATTCGGCGCCGTTATCAGGGCCGGGGCGCGGCCACAAGCGGTCCGGCGGCCGTCCGGGCGCGGCTTTTGGCTGGGCTGCCAGCGCAGCCGATTGATATTATATGCCCCTCATGCCGTTCGACACCCGCAGCCTGCCGGCCGATTCTCCCTCCTCGCGAGGCGACAGGGCCCGGCCGCGGGCCGTCGCGGTCTGGCTTCTCGGCATGGCCGCGATGATCTGGGTGATGATCGCGCTCGGCGGCGCGACGCGGCTGACGGGCTCGGGCCTCTCGATCATGGAATGGGCGCCGATCATGGGCGCCCTGCCGCCGATGTCGGAGGCCGAGTGGAACCGCCTCTACGATCTCTACCGCACCATCCCGCAATACGAGCTGATCAACGCGGGCTTCGGGCTGGAGGGCTTCAAGCGCATCTTCTGGCTGGAATGGCTGCACCGGCTCTGGGGGCGGCTGCTCGGCTTCGCCTACCTGGTGCCCTTCCTGATCCTGTGGTGGCGCGGCGCCATCCCGCGCGGGCTGATGCCGCGCCTCGCGCTGCTCTTCGTGCTGGGCGGCGCGCAGGGGGCGATCGGCTGGTTCATGGTCGCCTCGGGCTTCGAGGCCGACCGCACCACCGTCTCGCCCTACCGGCTGGTGGTGCATCTCTCCATGGCCTTCCTGCTCTTCGGCGTGATCGTCTGGACGGCGCTCGGGCTACTGCGGCCGGTGCCGGAAAGGGTCGCGCCCGCCCAGGGCAAGGTGCGCCGGCAGGTGCTGGCCGCCTTCTGGCTGGCGGTGCTGACCATGCTGGCCGGCGGCTTCGTCGCGGGCATCCGCGCCGGCTTCACCTACAACACCTTTCCGCTGATGGACGGAAACCTGATCCCACAGGGCTATCTTGGCGAAGGCAGTCTGCTGCACAATCTGACGGCGAATATCGCGGCGGTGCAGTTCAACCATAGGATGCTGGCGACCCTGACGGCCCTGGCGATGATCGGTGCGACCCTGGCGGCCTTCCGCCGCCTGCCCCGCGGCTTTGCGCGCGGCGCGGTCTTCGCGATGGCGGGAGCCGTCGCGCTGCAATACGTCCTGGGCGTCGCGACCCTGCTCCTGGTGGTGCCGCCCGCGCTCGGCACCCTGCATCAGGCGGTGGCGGTCGGCGTGCTGGCGGCCGGCCTCTGTGCCTGGCATGCCCTGCGTGAGCCGGCGGGAGCGGCCCCGTCCAGGTGAACGGCCCGCCGCCCTCGGATCCCCGGATCGCGGCTCTGACCGCCCTGCCCATCGCGATGATGGGCTTTGCCGCCGACGGCGCCCTGTTGCTCATCACCGACGAGATGCGCGAGCTGCTCCGCATCGACGCGGCTGCCATGCCGCTCGGCACGCCCGAAGCCGAGGTCTTCAGGCGCCTGGCCTTCCAGGGCGTCCTGGGCGCGGGCGAGCCGGAGCAGCGCGCGCGGGAGGTGATGGTGCTGAGCCGGGAGGCCATCCATCGCCGCATCGTCCGCGACATCGCCGGCCGTGCGCTGGAGCTCCGGCTGGCGCCGCTGGCCCCGGCGGGGCGGCTGCTCACCATCGCCGACGTCAGCGAATACGTGCAGGCCCGTGAGGCCGCGGAGGCCGAGGCCCGCGCGTTGGACGACATCGCCAACCGGCTTTCCACCGGCATCGCGCAGTTCGACGCCCATCATCGGCTGCGCCGGAACAACAAGGCCTATGCCCGCCTGATCAATGTCGATGAGCGCCATCTCCCGGCGGGCATCTCGGTCCCCGAGATCGTCCGCCTGCAGCAGGCGGCCGGCGAATTCGATGCCGGGCAGGCCGAGGAGATCATCCAGAGCATGGCCGCCTATCCGCGCGGCCGCGACTGGTCGAAGGAGCGGACGCGTCCTGACGGGCGGACGCTGCGCTTCGACAACCGGCCGATGCCCGACGGCGGCTGGCTCGCCGAAGTCACGGACATCACCGACAAGCACGAGGCCGAGCAATCCGCCCGCCGCCGGATCGCCCTGCACGACGCGCTGATGGAGGCGCTGCCGGTCGGCGTGGCGGTCTATGGGCCGGACCGTTCCGTCACCATGGTGAACCCCGCCTATAACGAGATCATGGCGCATAGCCCGATCCGGGTCGGCGAGAGCCTGCGCGACATCCTCTGGAAGCGCGCGGTGGAAGGCGAGTTCGGGCCCTGCGATCCGGCGCAGGAAGTGCCGCGGCGGCTCTCGCGCGTGAACACGCGCCACAGCTTCGACCGCCGCAGCCCCAACGGCCTCGCCACCACGCATCGCAGCGTGCCCCTGCCGGATGGCGGGCACGCCATGGTCGTCGCGGATGTGACGGCGCTGCACGCAGCCCAGGCCGAGGCGCGGGAGCGCGCCGAGCTTCTCGGCACCATGCTCGACAACATGCGGCACGGCATCGCCATGTTCGACGAGCATGGCACCGTCGTCGCCGCAAACCGCCTGGCGGCGGAGCTCAGCGGCGTGCCGCCGGAGAAATACGTCGCCGGCGTCACGCTCGACCGGCTGCGCGAGATCCAGATCGAGAGCGGCGTTCACGGCGACGACGAGACGACGGAGCAGTTCATCCGGCTCCGCCGCGGGCGGGAGCTGAAGGGACCTGACCGCTATCAGCGCCGCAACCGCCACGGCCAGGTGATCGAGGTCATCACCGACCGCATGCCCAGCGGCGGCTACGTCCGCAGCTATACCGACGTGACCGCGCAGGTGGCGGCGGAGGCCGATGCGCGCAACCGCGCCACGACGCTCCAGGCCGTGCTGGACAACATGCGGCACGGCGTCTTCCTCTACGATCCCGAAGGCTACCTCCGCGTCGTCAACGACCTGGGCGCCCGGCTTTCCGGGATTCCGCCGGAGCTGGCCAAGCCCGGGGTCCACTTCACCCAGCTGCGCGACGCGCAGATCGCGCAGGGTGAGCTCGGGATCGACCTGGAGGGCAAGCGCCACCCGGTCGAGCCGGTGATGGAGCCCTGGCGCCTCGCCACCCACTACACCCGCCGCCGCCCGGACGGGACGATCATCGAGGTCCGCACCGACATCACGCCCGATGGCGGCGCCATCCGCAGCTTCACCGACATCACGGCCCTGACCCAGGCTCAGGCCGAGGCCGCGAGCCGCGCCACCGTGCTGCAGGCGATGCTCGACAATATGCGCCATGGCATCGCGCTGTTCGACAGCGAGCGGGTGCTGGTCTCGGCCAATGCCCTCGCCGGGCAGCTCATGGGCATCCCGGAAGGCCTCCATCCTGGGATGACGCATCGCGAGGTCCTGGATGCCGAGGCGGCGAGCGGCGAGTTCGGCCCGCCGGACGTCGCGGCGGCCTGGATCGCGCGGGTGCTCGGGAACGACCTGACCCAGCCGCACATCACCCGCCGCCGCCGCCCCGACGGCACGGAGCTCGAGGTGGGTTCGAGCCCGGTGCCGGATGGCGGCTTCGTCCTGACGCTGACCGACATCACCGCCCGCGTGGTGGCGGAGCGCGAGGCCGAGCGCCGGGCGGAGGTGCTGGGCACGACGCTGAACGCCGCGCGCCAGGGCATCACGCTCTACGACGGCGACAACCGCGTGGTCGCGGCCAACGATATCGCGGCGCGGCTCGCGGGCTTCGCCCAGGGCCAGGACATGGTCGGCCTCCGGCACGAGGAGATCGTCCTCGCGCAGCAGCGCATGGAAGGCGCCTCGGCCGAGGAGGACGCCTCGCGGCTGGAATACCACCGCGCCATGGATCGCTCCCGCCCGCTGCGCTACCAGCGCCGCCGGCGGGATGGCGTGGTCCTCGACGTCAGCTCCGACCCGACCTCCAACGGCGGTTATGTCGTCTCCGTCTCCGACGTCACGGAACTCGTGATGGCGCGCGAACAGGCGCAGGCCCAAGCGCGGGCGCTGGCCGTCACGCTCGACGCCTCACGGCACGCCATCGCCCTGTACGACGCCGATTCGCGCCTCATCGCCGGCAACCGGATCGCCGCCAGGGTCGCCAGCTTCGCGGGCCTGGAGATGATGACGGGGCGGACCTTCGAGGAGGTCATCCGCCACCAGGCGCCGCTCGACTATCCCGGCGATCCCGAGGCCGCCGAGCGCTTCGCCACCGAGATCCTGGCGCTCGATCGTTCCAAGCCCATCCGCTACCAGCGCCGCCGGCCCGATGGCATCGTGCTCGATGTCGCCTCGGATCCGACGCCGGAAGGCGGCTTCGTCATTTCCGTCTCCGACGTCACGCCGCTCGTGGACGCGCAGGAGGAAGCGCAGCGCCGCGCCGGCATCATGCAGGTGATGCTCGAGAACAGCCGCCAGGGCATCGTTCTCTATGATGCCGAGCAGAGGCTCGTGGCGGCCAATGCCCTGGCCGGCGAACTCATGGGCGTGCCGGACCTGCTGCGCCGCCCGGGCATCACCCAGCGCGAAATCCTAGTGGAGCAGCGGGCACGGGGCATCTTCGGCGCCGATGCCACGGCGGAGAACTGGGAGAATTACTTCCAGCAGCTGGACCGCACCCAGCCCCAGCGCGTGCAGCGCAACCTGCCGGACGGGCGTCGCCTCGACATCGCCTCCGACCCGACGCCCGATGGCGGGCACGTCGTCTCCATCTCCGACATCTCGGCGCTGGTGCGGGCGGAGGAAGCGGCGGAGCAGCGCGCGGGCGTTCTCAAGACCATGCTGGAGAACAACATCTCCGGCGTCATGCTCTATGACCGCGACAGCCGGCTCGTCGCGTTCAACGCCCTGGCCGCGGAAATGACCGGCATGCCGGGGTTGGGCGGCCTCATCGGACAGACCCTGGCCCAGAACCTCGAGGTGCAGGCGGCCAGCGGCAATTTCGGGTCGCCCGAGGCGGCGGAAGCCCGGCGCCGCCGCCTGCTGTCGCTGGATCGCTCGAAGTCGCACCGCAGCCAGCGCGTGACGGAGGATGGGCGGGTTCTCGTCGTCGCGTCCGACCCGACGCCCGACGGCGGCTTCGTGATCTCGCTTCAGGACGTGACGGCCGTGGCCCGCGCCGAGGCCGAGGTCGCGCGCCGCGCCGAGATCCTGGGCATGATGCTGGGCAATATCCGCCACGGCATCATGCTCTTCGGCGCCGACCGGCGGCTGGTCGCCGCCAATCCCAAGATGCACGAGATGCTCGAGCTGCCGGAGGGCGTGCTGCGGCCTGGCATCACGCATGAGGAGATGGTGGACATCTTCTTCCAGCGTGGCGAGTACGGCCAGGGGCCGGAAGGGCGGGCGCGGTCGGATGCGATCAAGTACCGCGATCGCGCCAAGCCCATCCTCTCCGTCCGCACGCGGCCCGACGGCGCCATCCTGGAGGTCGTCTCGGACCCCACGCCCGATGGGGGCTGGGTCGTCACCTATACCGACGTCACGGAAGACCGCCGCATCAGGGCGGAGCTGGACGCGGCACGCGAGGCGGCCGAGGCGGCCAGCCGGGCCAAGTCGCGATTCCTCGCGACCATGAGCCACGAGCTCCGCACGCCGCTCAACGCCGTCATCGGCTTCTCCGAGGTGCTGCAGGGCGGCGCCACGCCGGAACAGGTGCAGGAATTCGCGGCTTCCATCCAGGAGGCCGGACGCCATCTCCTCACCCTGATCGACGACATCCTGGACGTGACGCGCGCCGAGGGCGGCAGCCTGCCGGTGGTGATCGAGAAGGTCTCGCTGCAGCCCCTGATGGAGGGCGCGGTGCGGATCATCGGCGGCATGGCCTCGAGTTCCGGCCTGCAGCTGCGGCTCGACGCGCCCGAGCACCTGCCCCAGCTCCGCGCCGACGAACGGCGGCTGCGCCAGGTCCTGCTCAACCTTCTGAGCAACGCCACCAAGTTCACCCCCCAGGGCGGCCAGGTGACTCTGAGCGCGCGGCTCGCAACCCCGGGCCTGGTGATCGAGGTCAAGGACACTGGCATCGGCATCGAACCGAAAGACCTCGCGCGGGTCTTCGAGCCCTTCACCCAGCTCGACAGCGCCTTGTCCAGGCGGTTCCCGGGCTCGGGCCTCGGCCTGCATCTGTGTCGCGCGCTCATCGAGGCGCAAGGCGGAACGCTGGAGCTGGAAAGCACGCCGGGCCAGGGCACGACGGCCCGCATCACCTTCCCGGCCGACCATCTCCTCGCGCCCGATCGCGTCCTCGTGCAGCCGCATGCGTGAAATTTCGCCGCGGAGCGCCTAGATAGAGCCATCATGCCCCTCGACACGCCCCTCGCCGTCACCGACCGCCTCTTCTACGCCGAGCTCGACCCCGAGGCCGCCGCCCGGCGCCTACGCGAGGCGACCCAGGGCGCGGAGGATGGCGAGCTCTTCTTCGAGTACCGCGAGAGCGAGGCCATCAGCCTGGAGGACGGGCGCATCCGCTCGGCCAGTTACGACACGGCGCGCGGCTTCGGCCTGCGCGCGGTGCAGGGCGAGGCCGCCGGCTACGCCCATTCGGGCGAGATCAGCGACGCCGCCCTGGCCCGTGCCGCCGCGACGGTTGGCGCGGTGCGCCAGGGTCGCAGCGGCACGCTGGATGTCGGGCCGCGTGCGACCAATACCCAGCTCTACGAGGCCGCGAATCCGCTCCAGGCCATGGGCTTCGCCGAGAAGACCGCGCTGCTGCTGGAGCTCGATGCCTATGCCCGCGCGCTGGACCCGCGGGTCACGCAGGTCATGGCCTCGCTGACCGGCGAGTGGCAGGCGGTGCAGATCGTCCGGCCAGACGGGCTGCGCGTGGCCGACCTGCGGCCGCTGGTGCGTTTCAACGTCAGCGTCGTGGTCGAGCAGGACGGCCGGCGCGAGACGGGCAGCTTCGGCACCGGCGGGCGCTTCGCCTATTCCCGCGTGGTGGAGGACGGCGCCTGGCAGCGCGGCGTGAAGGAAGCGCTGCGCCAGGCGCTGGTGAACCTGGAGAGCGTGCCCTCCCCGGCCGGCGAGACGGAGGTCGTGCTCGGCCCCGGCTGGCCCGGCATCCTGCTGCACGAGGCGATCGGCCACGGGCTGGAGGGCGACTTCAACCGCAAGAAGACCTCGGCCTTCGCCGGGCTCCTGGGCCGCCGGATCGCGGCGCCGGGAGTGACCGTGGTGGATGACGGCACCATCGCCGACCGCCGGGGCAGCCTGACCGTGGATGACGAGGGCACGCCCTCCGGCCGCACCGTGATGATCGAGGACGGCATCCTGCGGGGCTTCATCCAGGACCGGCAGAACGCGCGCCTCATGGGCGTGCAGCCCACCGGCAACGGCCGCCGCCAGAGCTATGCCCACAGCCCCATGCCGCGCATGACGAACACGATCATGCTGGGCGGCGACATGGTGCCGGAAGAGATCATCCGCAGCGTGAAGAAGGGCATCTATGCGGTGAACTTCGGCGGCGGGCAGGTGGACATCACCTCCGGGAAGTTCGTCTTCTCGATGAGCGAGGCCTATCTCATCGAGGACGGCAAGGTCGGGGCGCCCGTGAAGGGCGCCACGCTGATCGGCAACGGGCCGGACGCGATGACCAAGGTCAGCATGATCGGCAATGACAGCGCGATGGATCCCGGCATCGGCACCTGCGGCAAGCAGGGCCAGGGAGTGCCGGTGGGCGTGGGTCAGCCCACGCTGAAGATGACCGGCCTCACGGTCGGCGGCACGCGGATCTGAGGCGGGGGGCCCGCTTGGCGCGGGCCCCTGCGCGACTTACTCGTCCTTCGCGAAGAACACGTCGAGGCCGGACTTCCCGGCCGATCCCTTGCTGCCGAAGGCGGCGCGCGCATCCAGGAACACGAGCCGGTCCGGACCCAGGGAGTAATCCACCGGGGCCTTGCCCAGTTCCTGCAGCGCGCTGTCCTTGTGCGAGCCCTCGATGACATCCACGCGCCCGCGCTCGCGCGACCAGAGCGCCACGATGGGCGACAGGCCGGCACGGATGCGATCCGCCGTGATGTTCGCGACGTCGCCGATCGCCTTGACCGTGACACGCTCCACCGCTGTCTCGCGCAGGGCGAGAAGGGCGAAGAGCTCCTTCGCCAGCTCGGCGGGGTCCATCATGTTCGCATCGATGCGTTCCGCCGTCTCGACGCGGGAGGCCAGCGAGCGGTCGTAAATGCCGAGCTGCGCGAAATACCGGAGGAAATCGTAGTCCGACTGGGACAGCCAGGCGCGGCGGCGCATCCAGTTGACGGTATCCTGCGGCAGGCCGAGCGCGCCGGTGGGCTCCGCCTTCGCCAAGGTGCCCTCGATGCGGCTCTGGGCCTGCTTCAGCAGCGCATCGCTGCCCTCGAGCTTGATGATGAGGCGGGTGCCGTCATCGGGCTTGAGGAGCGAGACCGGAAAGGAATAGCCGAACCGCCCGTCGCCCAACCCCGCATCCGCCAGGTCCTGCCGGAAGACGTCGACCTTGCCGGCGCCGACGCACTCGTCATCCACATAGGCGAGGAGAGTCGCCCCCTGAAGGTTAGACGCGGAGGAGTAGATCCAACCGCTCACGCGATCACTGAGAACCTGTTCGATGGAGCCTCGGAGCATGTTTCTCCTTTCCCGACCTTCAGGAAGCCTGCGGCTGATGCTGCTATGATGCAGCGCACACTAACCGGGGTCGGGGGTGCTTGCCAGGGAAAGTTTGGTTATCCTCCTGATGAATAAGCCATTGTTCATAATGACCTAACTTTGCATCTCCTTGTGGCAGTCCTTAACGGCCATCTGCCGGAAATCTGGGCGCCTCCATGACGGCTCCGCCAAAACACCGCATGCGGGAATTCGATGCCTTGGCGTGCGGTTTTACGGTGTGATAAGCGGGGCCTACCGCAGAAGGACCGAGGATGTTCATTTCCTTTGGCGAGGGCTTCCAGCTCGGCGTGGACTGCATCGCGAGTGTCGGCGCGCAGCGATGGCTCATTCTGGGTTGGCACATGACGCCGCGCGGCCAGCCGGTGGATCTTCAGTTCAGCACCACCGACGGGCAGGCATGCCGTGTCGATTTCCTGTCCCGCCATCCCCGGCCGGACGTCCTGCCGTCCGATCCGGCGGCGGCGGTGGTCCATGGCTTCTCCATTTCCATCGTGGCGCCCGAAGGAATGCGCGGGCTCAACATGGCGGTCGTCGCCGGCGACCGGGCCGGCCAGGCGAACCTCACCGACGGGGGCGCGAACACCGATCTGTTCCAGATCATGACGCTGCAGGACTGGCGCACCAGCTTCACCCTGCTGCGCGAGAGCCTGAACCGCCCTGCCGCCCTGCCGCTCTTTTCCTATCAGTACCGGCCCTATGGCGCCTTCGCGACCTGGATCGCGCAGATGCCGCTGGTCCAGGGCGTCGCCCATCACATGGGTGTGGCCGAGCGGATCACGGCCTCCTGCTCGCCCGCCGGGGAGGTCGCGCTCGACTTCCGCTTCGTCGGCCGTTCGCGCGGGACGGTGGAGATCGACGTCGTGGCCATCGCGCGCCTGCGCGCCGAGGATGACGGGCCGGACGAGATCGTCCCCCTGCCGCTGCAGGATGGCATGGTCAGCCGCTCGCCCGGCTCGCTGGCCTATTATGGGCGGATCGACTGGGATTATGTGCCGCGCCTCAGCGCGATCGAGTTGGTGGCCGAGATCACGTTCGATTCCGAGCGGCTCTGGGTCCGCTGCCACCCGCGCGAGGACACGGTGCCGGGCTTCCTCGACACGCTGGCGGCGGCCCCGGCCGGCAATGCCGGCCATGCGATGCTGCGCGCCGTTCTCGACCAGCGGCGCCTGACCTTCGAGGCCCTGGCCGCCACCGAGGTTCCCGGCCTGCCGGCCAATGACGCCGATGAGGGCTTGGCGGAGCTGGCCCTGATCGGCGTGGACAGCCTGGCCGCGGTGCGTCTGCTTCACCTGCTGGTGCCCGAGATCGAGCGCGCCGCCTCCTCCATTCTTTTCATGGGCGAGGCGGCACCGGCCGCGGCCGACATCTTCGCCCGGCGCGGGATGCCGGTCGAGATCGCGACCTCCCCCGGCGTCGTGCTCGAGCGCGCGGCCGTCCTGGGGTCGGGCCGCCTCATCGCGCTCGACCTGCCGCGGCTTGCGCGCGCGGCCATCGAGGGCAACGTTGCGGAATTGCTCGCGACCTCGCGCGGCGCGGCGCTGGCGCGGCTCTTCGTGCTGCACGCCGCCGCGGGCCGTTCGACGGCACTGGGTGACAGCCTCGCGCAATTCGTGTCTCTGGCGGAGGATCCCTCCCTGCCCTGGGATCCTGTGAACCGTGAATGGAGCAGCGCCTTTGGGGCCGAACTCGTGAACGATCACATCGAGACCATGTGGCGCTCCGCGGCGGAGCACGCGGCATGAGCGATATCGCGGTGCCGCGCCGCGTCTGCGTCGTCTCGCACGCCCATCCGGATTTCTCGCGCGGGGGCGGCGAGATCGCGGCCTATCGCCAGCACCAGATGCAGCGGGCGGCCGGCTGGCGCTCCATCTTCGTCGCGGCTTCCGTGCTCAACACGGAACAGGCGGCGCGGCAGTCCCTGCCGACGGTCATGCCCTATGAGAAGGATGAGTACGTCTTCGCCTTCTCCGGCATGACGGAGGACCGGCTTTCCTGGAACGACAGCCTGCAGCGCCAGGCGCTGGTGCGTTTCCTCGCGGGGCTCGATGTCGACGTCTACCACTTCCATCACTATTGGCGCATCGGCTTCGACCTGGTGGCCGAGCTGAAGGAAGCGCGCCCGGACGCGACCTTCGTCATCACCCTGCACGAGATGCTCGCGATCTGCCTGCATCACGGCCAGATGATCAAGACGCGCGGGCGGGAGCTCTGCCGCAGCGAGGCGCCGCTGCGCTGCCTGTCCTGCTTCCCCCAGGAGACGCTCGACAGCCTGGCGCTCCGCAAGGCGTACATGATCAGCGGCCTCCGGCGCTTCGACCATATCATCTACTGCTCGGAGTTCCTGCGTTCGCGCTACCGCGCCTGGGGGCTGGATGGGCCGGGCTCCGTGCTGGAGAACTACCTCGGCGACGCCATGTGGCGGGTCCGCCGGCTGGAGCCGTCGGGCGAGAACTCCATGCGCTTCGCCTTCTTCGGCCAGCCCACGGAGTTCAAGGGCCTCGACATCCTGATCCGGGCCATGGCGCTGCTGCCCAAGCCCGGCGTGGGCGAGCCCTTCCCCACCCTGACCATCTTTGGCGCCGATCTCGCGGACGTGACGCGGATGTTCCCGGACCTCGAGACCATCATCGAGGATGCGGGGCCGTCCATCGTCATGGCCGGCCGCTACGATCCGGCTGACGTCCTGGATCTCATGCAGTCGGTGGGCTGGGTGCTGGTGCCTTCGATCTGGTGGGAGAACTCGCCCGTCGTGATCCAGGAGGCCCGGCGGGCCGGCACGCCGCTCATCGTCTCGGACATCGGCGGCATGGCGGAGAAGGTGCACCACGAGGTCGACGGCCTGCACTTCCGCCGCGCGAGCCCGAGCGACCTCGCGCGGGTGATCATGCGCGCCAGCGATCCGGCCCTGCACGAGCGGATCGCGCGCAGCCAGCGCGACGTCATCACGCGCGACGAATTCCTGGCCGGGCTGTCCGAGGCGTTCGGCGCCCGGACCGCGGACCCGAACCCTGTTATCGCCGCTGCGCGGCGGAGCGGGGCGCGGGCGAGGCAGGGCTGAACCCCGACCTGCCGCACGGCCATCGCCGTCGAGGCAGCTCTTCGCACCAGCAAGACTTTGCGGCCCGCCGGTCCGCGACGCCCTTCAACGAGACAGACCTTCAACGGAGCCTGACGATGTCCTCAGCCGCACAAGACAGTCTCGAAGCCAAGCCTCAGCCGGCCGCTCCGCCGGTGGTGGCCAAGGCGCCCAAGGTTCCCCGGGTGGCGCTGCTCTGGCAGAAATCCTCCCTCGGCCTGTATTCCAACGCCCCGTTCGACGATCTGTACAAGGGCGTCGGCCACAACAACGGCAACCTGGCCTTCGTCTATGCCATCGCGAGCCATATCGCGAACCCGATGCGGTGGCTGCCCTGGCACACCTCGGTCGAGACGCTGAAGAAGACGGCCGACATCGTCGTCATTCCCTGCGCCAACCAGATCGGCAAGCACACCGACCTCGGCACCATGGCCGACAAGCTGGAGCAGGCGGGGCTTCCCGTCGTTTCCATCGGGCTCGGCGCGCAGGCGGACAGCTACGATCACGACGTGGCCGTCAGCGAGGGCACGCTGCGCTGGGCGAAGGTCATCGCGCAACTGCATGGCGGCTCGGCGCCGAACATCTATACGCGCGGCGCCTACACGACGGGCCAGCTCGAAAAGCTCGGGATTCCCGGCGCGCAGACGGGCGGCTGCCCGTCCTACTTCATCAATCCCGCGCCGGATCTGGGCCACCGGATCTATGCCAACTGGACGAAGCAGATGCCGCCGCGCTTCATCTCGGTCGCCGGCGGGCACCAGTCCTGGGCCAAGATCCGCACCATCGAGCATCAGCTGATCTCCATGATCATGGATCCGGTGACGCCGGGCCAATACGTCGTCCAGTCGATGAGCGACATGATCAAGGTTTCGCGCGGCGAGTTCGACCTCATCGATCCCGTGGTGCTGGAGCACATCCATCGCCACACGGTGCCGCACTACACGCCGGAGGAGTTCCGCAACTGGTGCCGGATCTATGCCAAGTCGTTCTACGACGTGCCGGCCTGGATGGACTCGCTGCGGAACTACGACCTGACCGTGGGTTCGCGCTATCACGGCATCGCGCTGGCCCTGCAGGCGGAGCGCATGGGGCTGACGGTCACCATCGACAGCCGCACGCGGGAACTCTGCGAGAACACGATGGTGCCGAACATCCGCCAGGAGGATCTGCAGCAGCCGCTGACGCGCACGGCCCTGGGTAAGATCGTGCAGTTCGACCCGGTGGCCTACGACAAGCACCGCGCGGCCGCGGCGGCGCGCTACGTGCCCTTCCTCGAGGCGAACTCGGTCGTGCCTTCGCCGTTCCTCTACAAGATCGCCGAAGCCGCCGAGTGAAGGTCGTCATGGCCTATCGCCGAAGGGCGCCCGAAAGGGCGCCCTTTTTTGTTGGACACCGAACGAATTCTGCGACGCTGCCTTGACGACCGCATGGTGCATGCGTACGCATTTTCGACGCAGCAGTAGCGGCGCGAAGCCCTATCCCGGTAAAGTCGTTCGAATTTCGTGTCGCTGGACGGACATGGCTTCATTTTTAATTTGAAACGATGACCGATAGAACAATACGGGGGAAGTGCTTTGAGTGGGCAGCAGATGCGACGTGTTCTTGTCATTTCACCGGCAGGTCGCGTCTACGAGCATGACCGCGTCCAATGGTACGATTTCCCGCAAGAGCGCATCGCCAGCGAGTATTTCAATATTGGCGATATGGTGGTTTTCGATTCCACCCTGAAATTGTTGCAATATACGCAAGTCTCGGAAATGAAAATTCGCGATCCGTCTGAGGCGGATATCGAATTTTACAAGACGTTCGATTACATCATCGTGCGTGCTTCCAACTTCATTCACAACTACATGAATTGGGAGCGTGCGATCGAGGTTCTCAACCGCGTTCAGATCCCGGTCTATGCGCTGGGCGTCGGCGGCCAGGCGACGAGCCGCGACGACTACAAGCTCACCGGCGACAATCTGCGCTTCTGGCAGATCGTTTCCGAGCGCAGCAAGGCCGTGGGCGTGCGCGGCACCTTCACCGCCGACCTTCTCTACGCCAACGGCATCAGGAATGTGGACATCGTGGGCTGCCCCTCGCTGTTCCGTGCGCGCAACCGCGATCTCCGGATCGAGGCCCCGGCCGACATCAAGCGCGTCGCCTTCTCCGTCCGGCGCGAGGTCGGCGGCGGTTATTCGAGCAATCCGCGCGACTACCTGCGGATCCAGCGCGACCTGCTGCTCCATACGATGGACGCTTTCGACACCACCGTGACGACGCACGGCGAGGTCGACGAGAAAGCCTTCTACTTCCAGAACGCGCAGGGCATGGCCAAGGCGCGCGAGCTGTTCCTGAAGGAGGGCTGGTGGACGCCGGAGACCGCCGAGCGGCTGGAGCGCCTCTATCGCGAGAAGATGTTCTTCTTCCTCCGCGTCGAGGATTATGACCGCTTCATCTGCAGCCAGGATTTCGCCTTCGGATACCGCGTCCACGGAGTCCTGCCCGCCCTGGCGAATGGCGTGCCGGGCGTACTGGTGAAGTACGACAGCCGCAGCACGGAACTGGCGGACTCCCTCTCCGTCCCCTCGCTCGTCATCGAGAACGAGCCGCCGAGCGATGTCGGCAAGCTGCTGCGCGAGGTTTCCTTCGACGATTTCAACAAGACCTTCGCCCTGCGCTACGACAGGATGAAGCTTCTGATCGAATACAACGGAATCCCGCACCGGATGTGACGCGCCTGGGGTTGCCAAGGGGGGCGGCCGGGGTCATTTCTACGCCCTGCTCGCCCCGAAAACCCAGGAGCCGCCTTCGTGACCTATGTCGTCACCGAAAACTGCATCAAGTGCAAGTTCATGGATTGCGTCGAGGTCTGCCCGGTCGACTGCTTCTACGTGGGCGAGAACTTCCTCGTCATCCACCCTGACGAGTGCATCGACTGCGGCGTCTGCGAGCCTGAATGCCCCGCGGAGGCGATCCTGCCCGACAGCGACGACCGCGCCACGCCCTGGCTCGAGATCAACCGGAACTATGCCAAGACTTGGCCGAACATCACCCGCAAGGGCGATCAACCGGCCGACGCCGAGGAGTGGAATGGCAAGCCCGGCAAGATGGCGCTGCTGAGTCCGGAACCCGGACAGCCCTGACAGGTAACGGGGCGTTTGCCTCTCGGCGCGTGACTTGAGGCCATTTTTGTGTTATGTTTGAGGAACTGAAGCGCAACTTGCGCGTTCAATGGCCACAGTCGTCCGCTCCGTGCGGCGGCTGGCCCCGGGGCGCGAAGGTCGTATCTTCGGTTGTTCCTGAACCCGGGCCTCCAGGAGTGCCTGCCTCATGGCCACGTCGCCTCGGAGTCATTCTACCCCCGCGCGCGCCCGCAAGGCCCCTCCTCCTGCCAAGAAACCCGCTCCTAAGCCAGCCGCGAAAGTCGCCGCGAAGCCCGCGTCCAAGCCGGCCGCCAAACCGGCGGTGAAGGCCGCGCCGCCCAAGCCCGCCAAGGCGAAGCCGGCGGCGAAGAAGACCGTCACGGCCAAGCCGGCCCCCGCCAAGGCTCCGCCGCCCAAGGCGGCCCCGAAGAAGCCCGAGGCCAAGGCCAAGGCCAAGCCGGCCCCCAAGTCCAGTCCGACCAAAACTCCCGTCAGCAAGGTAGCAACCACTCCTGTGACCAGCAGCAAAGCCCCGGCCAAGACCACGCCGAAACCAGCTCCGAAGGCAGCGCCGGCCGCGGCGCCGAAGGCCGCCGCCAAGCCGCAGCCCGTCGAGACGCCTCAGGTCGTAGCCGCACCGGAGCCCGAGCCCGCGCCGGCCCCCGCGCCATCGCGCCCCGCCTTCGTCGTGGCGCCGCCGCCGAACACGCCGGTGCGCCCGGCCAGCGGCGGCAATCCCATGTCTCCCCGCCCGCCCATGGGCCGGCCGAGCATGCCGCCCTCCTTCGCCGTGCGCGGCCCCGGTCGCCCTGGCTTCAACGAGGCCCAGACCGCCGCCCCCCGTGCCCCCGCCGGCAAGGTGGAGCTGAAGGCGGGCGACCATGTCGTCTACCCGACCCATGGCGTCGGCACCGTCCAGGGCATCGAGATCATCGAGGCCGCCGGGATGGAGCTGCAGATGATCGTCGTGACCTTCGAGGAGAACCGCATGACGCTGCGCGTTCCCGTGAACAAGGTTCCGACCGCCGGCCTGCGCAAGCTCTTCACGTCGAAGGAGTTCGAGGCCGCGATCGACACGCTCAAGGGCAGGGCGCGCATCAAGCGCACCATGTGGTCCCGCCGCGCGCAGGAATACGAGGCGAAGATCAACAGCGGCGATCCCATCCAGATCGCCGAGGTGGTGCGCGACCTGCAGCGCAACGCCGGCCAGCCCGACCAGTCCTTCAGCGAGCGCCAGATCTACGAACAGGCGCTGGAGCGCCTGGCGGCCGAGTACGCGGCCATCCAGAAGATCGACAAGTTCACGGCGAGCGAGCAGCTCGTCAACTTCGCGAAGTCCAGCTGAGCACGCCATGACCCTGGACCTCTCCTCTTCCATCGAGGAGGTCGTCGCCGATCTCGAGGAGGGCTTCGCCCTCTTCGACGATTGGGAGGATCGCTACCGCTACCTCATGGACATGGGCCGGGAGCTCCCCGAGCTCACGCCCGCCGAGAAGGTGGAGGCGAACCTCGTCCCCGGCTGCCAGTCGCGCGTATGGTTCGTGCCGCGGCTGGAGGATGGGAGGCTGTATTTCCGCATCAACAGCGACGCCGCGATCGTCCAGGGGCTGATGGCGCTGGTGCTGCGCGTCTTCAACGGCCGCACGCCGGACGAGATCCTGGCCGCCGACACGGATTTCCTGACGCGGCTCGGCCTCGGCGAGCATATCAGCCTCTCCCGCCGCAACGGCGTCGCGGCGGTGCTGGGGCGCGTGCAGGCGGCGGCGCGGGCCGCGCAGGCCTAGCTAGGGCACTTCCTCGTAGAGTTCCCGAGCCTCGGCCGGCGGGCCCCGCCGGTCGCCGAGCGCCAGCACGCGCCAGACGCGCGTCTCGCCCTGCCACATGAAGGTCAGCACGTCTCCCACGCGGATGCGCGCATGGGCCTTGGTGACGGATTGCCGGTTCAGCCGGAAGCCGCCCGCCTCGACCATCGCGCCGCAGAGCGACTTCGATTTCGCCAGGCGCGTGTGCCAGAGCCAAGTGTCGAGGCGCAGGAAATCCGGCCCCGACTCCATGCGCTACTGCTGCAGCTTCAGCTTCATCAGCGCGGCGAAGGGGCTGTCCTCCGCGCGCGATGCGGGCCGGTCCTCGTGGAAGGTCCGGGTCTCGGGGCCGCCCGCGCGGTCACGGTCGCGCGGCGGGCCATCGCGGCGGTCGCGGCGCGGGCCGTCCTTGCGGAACTTGTCCGGCCGGGGGCCGTCCTGGCGTCCCTCGGGGCGGGCTTCGCGCTCGCCCTGGCCCTGACCGGGCCGCGGGCCCTGGCCAGGTCGAGGGCCCTTGCCGTGGTGGCGCGGCGGGCGCGGCCCATCGCGGCGTTCCTGGCGCTGGCCCTCCGGCGCGCTCTCCGCAGGCGCCTCGCCGGTCGCGGCCTGGGCGGCGTCCGGCTTGCGGGGGCCGCGCTGGTGGTCGCGGCGGGGATGCTGGTGCTGGCGACGCGGCGGCTGGGCCGGGCGGGCCCAGGCGATCATCGTCGGCAGGACCGGGCCTTCCACGCCCTCCGGCAGCGGCTCGGACGGGATCAGGCGGAAGCCCAGCGCGGAGAGCACCGGCTCCAGCATGTCGCCCTTGATGCCGAAGCGGCCCAGGATCTCGGGGGGCAGCGGCGCGGGCGCGCGGCGCGTGAGGTAGCCGAGCTCGGCCGCGACACGCTCCGCCACGTCCAGGCGCAGCAGGACGGGGCCGGCGGGCACCCAGCCCATGATGTGGGCGAAGCCCTCGGGCCAGGACAGCGCCATGACGCCGTCGGTGGGGATGGAGACCAGCCCCGGCGCGGGCAGCGGCGGCGTCGGCAGGTCGTAGCTCAGCGCCCAAAGCTGCGCGCGCAGCGCCATGGGGCGGGGCTTCAGCGCCTCGGGCACGTAGAGCGCGAAGCGGCCGGCGCGGATGCCGATGGCCTTCAGCTTGGCCCGCAGCTCGTGGCCGATGTTGTGGCGCGTGTCACCGGGCTTCAGGCCCAGCGTCTCGCGCAGCTGGAAGGCGGGGCCGCGCAGCGTGTTGTCCTCGGCCGCCTTGGCCTCGATCGCGCCGATGGCGGCGAGATCCTTGGACAGCACGCCCTCGATCCAGGCCGCGAGGCGCGTGCGGATGCGCTCGCGCTGCGGGCTGTCGAGGAATTCGGAGTTGTTCACCTCGATGAGCGGCTTGCCCGGCTCGCTGCCCATCTTGAGGCGGGCGATCTCGGCGCCGTCCCAGGTGATGCGGTGCTCCGGCGTCAGCGCCAGGGCCTCGATCTTAGCGATCTCGAGCGCGGCGATCCGGCGCGGGATCTCCTGCACCAGCGCGCGGCGCGCGGCGCGGAGGATGAGTTTCTTGTCCTCGTCCCCGCCCTCGACATCGGGCAGGAACTCGAAGCCCACGACGCGGCCGACCTTGTGGCCCTCGACCACCACCTCGCCCTGGCGGGTGACGGCGGAGAGGAGCTCCTCCTGCGTGTTGTCGAGGCTGCGCATCAGGTGCGCGGCGCGGCGGTCCACGAAGCGGGCGGTCAGGCGCTCGTGCAGCGCGTCGCTCACGGCGTCCTCGGCCGCGCGGGCGGCTTCCTGCTGCACGGCGGCGTCGCGCACCCAGTCGGCGCGCGCGGCGATATAGGCCCAGACGCGGATGGAGGAGAGGCGCGCCATCAGCGTGTCGAGGTCGCCCTCGGTGCTCGTGCAGCTCGCGATCTGCGAGGCGATCCAGTCCGACGGCAGGGCGCCGTCCTCGGCCAGGTTCGTGAAGATGCGCGCGCAGAGCCGCGTGTGCGTGTCGTCCGCGAGCTTGCGGAAATCGGGGATCTGGCAGGCTTCCCACAGCAGCTCGACGCGCGAGCGGGAGGAGGCGAGCTTGCGGATGCCTTCCTCGCGCGCCAGCAGGCTGAGCGTGATGTGGTCGGAGGCGTCGTGGCCCTTGGTCAGGCCCGCCTGCGGCGCCGGGGCGCCCAGGCTGTCGAGCAGCGTATCGGTGCTGGTGAAGTCGAGGTCGCTGTTGCGCCAGACCAGCGCCTGAAGCGGCTCGAAATGATGGTTCTCGATCTTCTCCACCATCTCGTCCGGCAGGCCCGGGCAGTCGGCGGTGGTGCCGAAGGTGCCGTCGCGCATGCCGCGGCCGGCGCGGCCGGCGATCTGGGCGGCCTCCTGCGCCGTCAGCTGGCGGGGCGTGTGGCCGTCGAACTTCTGCAGGCTGGCGAAGGCGACATGGTCCACATCCATGTTCAGCCCCATGCCGATGGCATCCGTCGCCACGAGGAAATCCACCTCGCGGTCCTGGTACATCTTCACCTGGGCATTGCGCGTGCGCGGGCTGAGGCGGCCCATCACGACGGCGCAGCCGCCACGGCGGCGGCGGATGGCCTCGGCGATGGCGTAGACCTCCTGCGCCGAGAAGGCGACGACGGCGCTGCGGGCGGGCAGGCGGGTCAGCTTCGCGGGGCCGGAATATTCCAGCTTCGACAGGCGCGGGCGGGTGTCGATCTCGACCTGCGGGACCAGGCGCTGCAGCAGCGGGCGGATGGTCTCCGCGCCCATGAACATGGTCTCGACCAGGCCGCGCGCGTGCAGCAGCCGGTCGGTGAAGATATGGCCGCGATCGGGGTCGGCGCAGAGCTGGATCTCGTCCACCGCGACGAATTCCACCTTGCGGTCCAAGGGCATGGCCTCGACCGTGCAGGCGAACCACTTCGCCTCGGGCGGGATGATCTTCTCCTCGCCCGTGATCAGCGCGACATGGGCCGCGCCCTTCTGGGCCACCATGCGGTCATAGTTTTCGCGCGCCAGCAGGCGCAGCGGAAATCCAATGATCCCGGACGAATGCGCGAGCATCCGCTCCATGGCGAGATGGGTCTTTCCGGTGTTGGTGGGGCCAAGAATGGCCTTCACGCGAGCATCGAACATCAGCAATTCCGGCAACAGGCGCGCTTCTTATGGACCGTTTGCGGGTGATTGCAACGTTGCCCCCTTGAGGCAAGATGGCCCGGCGTGTCAGCCCCCCTCAGCTTCGCCCTGGTCTTCGGCGCCCAATTCCTCGGAATGGGGGCCATCATGCCCTTCCTGCCGGCCATCCTGGCGGAGGGCGGGCTCACCGCCGCGCAGGTGGGCGGGGTGCTGGCGGCAGGCTCGCTGATCCGCCTCATCGCGGCGCCGCTGGGCGGGCAGATCGCCGACCGCGCGGGCGACAGCCGCGTGGTCCTCGCGACCGCCGCCATCCTCGCGGCGGCGAGCGCGATGGGCTTCGGCGTGGCCGCCGGCCTCGCGCTGCTGCTGGCCGTGCAGATCGCGCACGCCATCACCATGGCCCCCGTGGTGCCGCTGACGGATGCGCTGGCCATCGGCGCGGTGCGGCGGATGGGCTTCGACTATGCACGGGTGCGGGCGGCGGGCTCCGTCTCCTACATCCTGGGCGCCGTGCTGGCGGGCTGGGCGGCGGAATGGGCGGGGCCGCGCGCGGCGGCCTGGATCCTCGCGGCGTCGTTGGCGGCGACCGCCGGGCTCGCGCTGTTCCTGCCGCGCACGCCGCGCATCCCGGCGGCCTCGCAGGGCTCGGCCTGGGCGCCGATGCGCGAGCCGGGCTTCCCGCGCATCCTGGCCATCGCCGCGCTGATGCAGGGGAGCCACGCGGTCTATTACGGCTTCTCGACGCTGCACTGGCAGGCAGCAGGGCTCTCCAGCGGCTTCATCGGCGTGCTCTGGGGCCTCGGCGTGGTGTCGGAGGTGCTGCTCTTCGTCTATGGCCGCGCCTTCGCGGACCGGCTGGGCGTGCGCGGCCTGGCGCTGCTGGCCGCGGGCTCGGGCGTGCTGCGCTGGAGCGTCACCTCGGTGACGACGGAGCCTGCGATCCTCATCGCCGTGCAGGTGCTGCACGGCATCACCTTCGGCGCCACGCACCTCGCGACCATGCGCGCGCTGCTTGCCATCTCGACGCTGCAGGCCAAGGCGCAGACGCTGGTGGCGTCCGCGATCGGCGCCACGACGGGCGGGCTGATGTGGCTGAGCGGCGGGCTCTACGCGATGATGGGGGGCGGGGCCTTCCTGGCCATGGCACTGCTTTGCGCCATCGCCTTCGTGCTGGCGCTGGGGCGCAATGAGGACAGGGTCGAATGATGTGGCTGAACCTGCGGCCGGGGGCATCGCCCCGGGCCGGGAGCGCAAAGCGCGGCCGCGCCGAAGTATGGCGCGAAGCCAAGCAGCCCGGAGCGCTGCGCCTGGCGCCTCAGGGCCTGGGAATAGGCAGTGGTGCGCCATGCCAGGGAGCGCCGCGATGAGGTTCAATCACGTCGCCAACCGGTTGGCGGCCGCGCATTTCGAGACGGTGGTGGAGATGCTCCGCACGCGCCTCGGCTTCATCGAGCTGCGGCGGACGGAGCGCGCCATCTGGCTGCGCCAGCCCGGCTTCAACATCGATCTGCAGTTCAGCCGCAGCCCCACCGAGGCGCGCGATCCGGACAAGCTGCGTTCCCAGGTCTCCTTCCTCAGCGAGCGGCCGCAGGAGGAGCTGGAGGCGCTGGCCGAATGGTTCCGCGCGCGCGGGCTGGAGGCGAGCGTGGGTGCCTATTCCGATCGGGAATTCTACCTCGACGTGCCCGCCGCCTTCGTGGATTTCGTGATCGAGGCGATGCGGCCGGAGCTCGCGGATTACGGCATCGACGCCTGATCGGCGCGCGGGACGGATGCGACAACTCTTCGGCCGCGCGCGATGGAGCGACGACACGGCTCCCCGATAAGGCCCGCACCGCGCCGGATGGACCGGCGGGCCCTTATAGGAAACGCACATGAAGACGACCCTTCTGATCGCCGCCATCGCCGTCACCGTCGCCTCGCCGGCCTGGGCCATCAACATCCTGAACGGCCATTCCCCGAATGGCGCCGCTTTCAACGGGATCATGAACGGCTTGGAGCTGAACGGCACGGCCGGAGCCCATGGCGTGAAGCCCGACGTCTCCGGCATCACGCTGCCGGGCGGCGAGCGCGTCTCGCGCTAGGTCAGCGCGCGGTTCTGGCCTCGAGATACTCTCCCGAGGCCACGATCCGCCGCTCATTCGCGCGGATGCGGCGCTGGGCCGGCGCGCCCAGCTTCGCGACGGTGAGGGCGACCAGCAGGTTGCCCATCGCCAGCGCGCCGACGGCCGATTCCGGAAAGGCGTGCGAGGTCGTGGGCGTCACGAAGAGCAGCCTGCCCGCCAGCTTGCCAAGCGGCGCCGTGGGCGCGTCGGTGATGCCGATGATGCGGGCGCCGGATTTCGCCGCGGCGCTCGCCAGGTTCTGCGTCATGCGCGCATAGGGGGCGAAGGTGACGGCGACCACCACGTCGCCGGGCAGCACATCTTCCAGGAAGGCCTCCGGCGCACCGGCCGCATCATCCGCCAGCGCCACGTCCGGCCGCGCCTTGCGCAGCGCATAGGCCAGCGCGAAGGCCGCCGGATAGGTGGTCCGCCGCCCGACGACATGCACGCGGCGCGCCTGGGCCAGCAACCCGGCCGCTTCCTCCAGCGCGGCCTCGTCCAGCCGCGCGGCCGTCCGGCGCAGGATCTCCTGCTCGGCCGCGAAGAACTCGCCGGCGAAGCCGAGTGCGCCGCTGTTGCGCGCGGCGGCGGCGGCGATGTCGCGCGCGGCATCGGCATTGCGGTTGGCGGCCGGGCCGAAGAGCCGGCCGGCCCGCACGCCATCGACGTAGCGCCGCCGCAGCTCGGCATAGCCGGGCAGGCCGAGGCGCTGCGCCAGCCGCACCATGGTCACGGGCGGCACGCCGGCCCGCCGCGCGAGCTCGCGCATCGAGAAGACCGCGACATCCTCGGGATGCGCCAGCACATGGCGCGCCGCCCCCGCCATCTGCGAGCCGAGCTCGGGCAGGAGGGCGGCAAGGGCCGCGGAGGTCTGGTCCGATTCCATCGCGCGATCCTCGCACGGACGGCATCCATGAACCAAATGTTCCTGTTGCACGGGTAACGGATCATATGGTTCAGTTCCGGCGCAACACATGATCCAAGGGGTCGTCCGATGAGTTCGTCCACGCTGCTCAACGACACGGGGATGGAGGCGCCGATGACGCGTTCCGCCGCGGCCTTCCTGCGGGAAAAGCGCGTGGTGCCCGGAGGCTCCATGCGCCACGCCTCCTGGTTCCCGCCGCACCCGCCCTATGCGGCGCGCGGCGAGGGCTGCTGGATCATCGACCTCGACAACCGGCGCATCCTGGATTGCGCGAACAACTTCTTCTCGCTGGCGCATGGCCATGCCTTCGCGCCCATCGTGTCGGCGCTGACCGATGCCATCGCGCGCGGCACCGCCTTTGGCCTGCCCATGGAGGGCGAGATCGCGCTGGCCGAGGCGCTGGCGGCGCGCAACCCGCGCCTGGCGCATACGCGCTTCTGCAACTCGGGCACCGAGGCGGTGATGGCCGCCATCAAGGGCGCGCGCGGCGCCACGGGGCGCCATCGCATCGCGAAGTTCGAGGGCTGCTACCACGGCTCCTACGACCATGCGGAGGTGAGCCTCGAGAGCAGGCCGGAGGAGTGGGACGATGCCTCGGGCAACCCCGCCTCCATCGCCTATGCCAAGGGCACTCCGCCCGCCGTGCTCACGGACACGGTGGTGCTGCCCTATGCCGATGCCGATCGCTGCGCCGCCATCCTGAAGCGGGAGGGGCCGACGCTGGCGGCCATCATCCTCGACCCGCAGGCCTCGAAGGCCGGGATGGTGCCGATGCCGGCCGAGGTGATCGCGGCCGTGAAGGAGGCCTGCGCGCGCGACGGCATCCTGCTCATCGTGGACGAGGTGGTGAACTTCCGCCTCGGCTTCGGCGGCATCTCGCCCCTCTTCGGCCTGGAGCCGGACTTCGTGACACTGGGCAAGATCATCGGCGGCGGGCTCCCGGTGGGCGCGGTCTCCGGCCCGGCCGAGCGCATGGCCGTCTTCGACCATGCGAGGGGCAAGCCGAAGGTCGCGCTGGGCGGCACGTTCAGCGCCAATCCGCTGACCATGGCGGCGGGCCTCGCCTCGCTCACGCATTACGACGAACCCGCCGTGGCGCGCCTCAACGCGCTGGGCGGGGCGCTGCGCCAGCGCGTGAACCAGGGGCTGGAGGCCGCCGGCCTGCCTTGCCGCCTGGCGGGCGCGGGGTCGCTCTTCCGCCTGCATCTCGGCGCGCGGAAGATCGTGGACTATCGCAGCGCGCGGCCGCTTCCCGCCGAGGCGGAGGCGCTGCCGCGCATCCACGCCGCGATGTTGGCGGCGGGCATCCTGCTGACGCCCAATTGCTCCGGCGCGCTCTCCACGCCGATGGGCGAGGCGCAGGTCGCGCAGATCGCCGAGGCGCTGGTCCGGGCCACCATCGCGGAGGTCCGGGCATGAGGCGCTTCTTCCTGGCCGCGGCGCTCGCGCTCCTGGCGGCCACGCAGGCCCAGGCCGGCGCGGTGCTCGACCGCGTGCGCGCCAACAACACGGTGCGCTGCGGCGTGGGCGGCTCGCTCGCCGGCTTCTCGCTGCCCGACAGCCGGGGCGAATGGCACGGCATCGACGTCGACTACTGCCGCGCGCTCGCCACCGCCGTGCTCGGCGACCCCGCGCGCGTCACCTTCGTGCCGCTGACGCTCGCCACGCGCTTCGCCGCGCTGAGCTCGGGCGAGGTGGACGTGCTGGCGCGCGACACCGTGATCACCTTCTCGCGCGACACCAATCTGGGCATCGTCTTCGTCGGCGTGAACTTCTACACCGGGACGGGCGTGATGGTGCGCCGCGCCTCGGGCGTCACCAGCATGGCGCAGCTCAACGGGGCGACCATCTGCGCCAGCGGCGGCGGCTCCAACCTGCCGGAGGTCTCGGACTATCTCCGCGCGCGCAACCTGCCCTTCACCCCCATCACCTTCGACCGGCTCGCAACGGTGCTGGAGGCCTTCCTCGCGGGCCGCTGCGACGCGGTGACGGCGGGCGCGGCGGACCTTGCCTCCGCCGTGGCGGTGCAGGTGCCCAATCCGCGCGACTACCTGGTCCTGCCCGAGGTGCTGAGCCGCGATCCCTACGGCCCCGCGGTCGCGCGCGGCGACATGGAGTGGTTCGCCATCGCACGCTGGACGCTGGCGCTGCTGGTGGAGGCGGAGGAGCGCGGCCTGACACGCGAGAACGTGCGCGGCATGGTCGCGACGGCGACGGACCCCGCGCTCAAGCGCATCCTCGGCACGGAGGACAATCTCGGCGGCATGCTCGGCCTCTCGCGCGACTGGGCGGTGCGCGTGATCGCGGCGATCGGCAATTACGGCGAGGTCTATGACCGCAACTTCGGACCGGCCACGCCGATCAACCTCAACCGCGGGCAGAACAACATCGTCTCCCGCGGCGGGCTGCATTACGGCATGCCGTTCCGCTGAGGCGGGCGGCCGGTCAGAACAGCTTGGGCGCGACGAAGCGCCTGAAGCCGGGGCGCTCGCCGATGCGGGCGAACCAGGCGGCGAGGCGCGGGAATTCCGGCATACCGGGCACCCGCACCTCCTCGCCGAACCAGCGGCGGGCGAAGCAGCCGAGGATGATGTCCGCCAGCGTCAGCGTGTCGCCCTCGATGTAGAGGCGGCCGTCCTTCAGGCGGTCCTCCAGGATGGCCCAGCAGCGGGCGCTGTTCGTCACGGCCGCCGCGACCGCCTTCATGTCGCGCTTCTCAGCCGGCGTGCGGACCATGCCCCAGAAGAGGTCGCGCTCGGCCGGCGAGAGGGTGGAGAGCTGCCAGTCCAGCCAGCGGTCCACGCTGGCGCGGGCGGCGGGCGCCGCCGGATAGAGGCCCTTGGCGTCGCCTCCCGCCAGCAGGCAGAGGTAGCGGCAGATGCTGTTGCTCTCCCACAGCTCGATCCCGTCATGCCGCAGCGAGGGGATGCGTCCGTTCGGGTTCAGCGCCCGGTACTCGGGCGTGTCCACCACGCCATGCTCCATGCCGGCATCGCTGCGTTCGTAGGGCAGGCCCAGCTCCTCCAGCACCCAGAGCGGCTTCCAGACATTGGTGCTGTTCGCGCGGCCGAGGATGTGGATCATGCGCGTTTCCTCCTGATGAAGATTTGAACGGAGGGTTGCGCGGCGGGTCCGCGGTTGCAACCTACCCCCACGGTCAGCGTTGGTGCCTGCGTTCCACTCTTGGAGGATATCGCCATGCAACGTCGCCAGATCGCCCGCGCGGCGGCCATTCTGCCGTTCCTCGGGGCCGCTCCCTTCCTGAAGACCCGCCCGGCCCAGGCCGCCACGCGCGCCGAGATCGACGCCGAGGTCAGCGCCGCGCTGACGCGCCTGCGCGGCATGCAGAATGCCGAGCCGCTCTTCGCCCCGTCCAAGGCCATCCTCGTCTTCCCGCGCATCATCAGCGGCGGCTTCCTGGTCGGCGGCCAGTACGGCGAGGGCGCGCTGCTGCGCGGGAGCCAGACCGTGGGCTACTACAACATCGCCGGCATGTCCTTCGGCCTGCTGGCCGGTGCCCAGGCCGCGGGCCTCGCCATGTTCTTCATGACCGAGGAATCCCTGCGCGCGCTGATGGCGGCCGATGGCTGGGAGGTCGGCACCGGCCCGACGGTCGTGGCGCTGGACCAGGGCCTGCAGGCCAATGCGAGCTCCACCACGCTCAGCCAGCCGGTCTACGCCATCACCTTCGGCCAGCAGGGCCTGATGGCGGCGGTGGCGCTGAACGGGACGAAGATCACCCGCATCCGGCCGGATTGAGGTTACCGGCACGGTCGCTCCTTGCGCTCCCGGCCCGAGGTCAAGCCTCGTGCCGGGGGCGTCAGCTCGCGAGGCTGGCGACCGTGTTCACGGCCGATGCGATGATGGCGGCGTTGAACCAGAAGGCCGTGAGCCCGTGCAGGATGACGAGCCGCCGCATGCGCGGCGCGCTCGTCGTCACGTCGCTCACCTGGAACGTCATCCCGATGGTGAACGCGAAGTAGAGGAACTCCGAGAATTCCGGCGTGCCGTCGCCGCCGGGGAACTCGATGCCGCTGTCGTTCGTCCAGTACTCGTGCGCATAGTCCTGCGCGAAGAGCAGGTGCACGTAGAACCACGAGAGCACGATCGTCAGGATCGGGACGACGAGCCCGCCGAGCTCGTGCTCCTCCCTGCCCGCCAGCTGCAGCACCACCGTGAGCATCGAGGCCGAGGCCGCGAGCACCGACAGCACCAGCACGGTCGCGCGCCCTTCGGCGAGATCGCGCGCGCGACGGCGCATCTGCTCAGGCTCCGCCTGGCCGAGATGATGGATCAGCAGCGCGGCGTAGAAGACCACATGCGCCGACCATCCCAGCATCGCCGCCGTGCCGAGCGACACGCCGGCCGACCAGGCGCCCAGAAACAGGAGAAGCCCTCCCGCCACGCTCTTCAGCGTAATGACGTGGCGCAGGATCGACCTGATCATTCCCTCAGGCCGCCATGGCCTGCGAGAAGACGCCGCCATCCACATTGCCGCCGCTCAGGATGATGGCCGTCACCTTGTCGCGCGTGTCGATCTTCCCGGCCAGCACGGCGGCGAGGGAGACGGCGCCGCCGGGCTCCACCACCACCTTGAGATGCGTGAAGGCGAAGCGCATGGCGGCGAAGACCTCCTCGGCCGTCACCGCAAAGCCGTTGGCGACGCGTGGCGCATTGATCGAGAAGGTCAGCACGCCCGGTGCCTTCGAGAGCAGGGAGTCGCAGAGCCCCGGGCCGTTGCCGTCCGCCGGGATGCGGTGGCCGGCGCGCAGCGACTGCCCGTAATCGTCCCAGCCCTCGGGCTCCACCGCGTAGATGGTGGCCTGCGGCGCCAGCGCGCGCGCCGAGAGGGCGGAGCCGGCCAGCAGCCCGCCGCCGCCTGTGTTGATGGCGAGCTGGTCGGGCTTGAAGCCGGCATCGCGCGCATCCTCCAGCAGCTCCAGCATCGCGGTGCCCTGGCCGGCGATGACGTCCGGGTGGTCGAAGGGGGGGATGACGGTGGCGCCGCGCTTCTCGGCGAGCTCGCGTGCCAGGGCGTCGCGATCCACGCCGTGGCGGTCGAAGAAGTGGATCTCCGCCCCCCAGGCGCGCGTCGCCTCCACCTTCACCTTCGGCGCGTCCTGCGGCATGGCGATGAGCGCGGGGATGCCCAGGCTGTGGCAGGCGGCGGCGACGGCCTGGCCGTGATTGCCGGAGGAATGCGTCACCACCCCGCCCGCCCGTGCCTCGGGCGGCAGCTGAAGCGCGGCGTTGGTGGCGCCGCGCAGCTTGAAGCTGCCAGTGATCTGCAGCGGCTCCGGCTTCACCAGAACGACACCGCCGGCAGCGGCATCCAGCGCGCGATGGCGCAGCATGGGCGTGCGGCGGATGCGCCCCTTCAGCCGCTGGGCCGCGGCCTGGACGTCGTCGAAGGAGGGAGTCATGCGAACCTCAGGGGATTGGTGGGCGCGATGGCGGGGGCGACGTCGGCGTCGGGCGTCTCGCCCCGGATGAGCTGGGCGAGCAGCCGCCCGGCGGCAGGCGCGGTCTGGATGCCATAGCCGCCCTGGCCGCAGAACCAGAAGAAGCCGGGCTGCTCGGAGGCGCCGATCGCGAGCCCGCGGTCGGGGGTGAAGGTGCGAAGGCCCGCCCAGCGGTGCTCCACGCGCGTCACCGGAATGTCGAGGCATTGCTGCATGCGATCGATGGCGATGGCGACGTCGAGCTCGTCCGGCTGGGCGTCCATGGGCTCGCTATCCGTCTCGTCGGCGGGGCTGACCATGAGCTTCCGCCGTGCCTCGGGCCGCACGTACCAGGAATGGTTCACATCGACCACCATGGGCCAGTTCGCCGTGTCGTACTCGCCCGGATCGATGATGAGCGCCGTGCGCCGCTTGGGCTGCAGTCCGATGGGCTTCACGCCCGCGACCTTGGCGACGACGTCGCCCCAGGCGCCGGCCGCGTTCACGATCACCGGCGCGGCGTAGATCGTTCCGTCCGGCGTCTCGACATGCCAGGCGCCGCCCTCGTGCCAGATGCGCCCGGCGCGGCTGCGCAGCGCGAGCACGCCGCCCTGGTTGCGGATCTGCTTGAGGAAGCCCTGATGGAGCGCCGCGATGTCGATGTCGAAGGCGTCGTACTCGATGGCGGCGCCGGCGACCGCCTCCAGCTTCAGCGCGGGCACCAGCGCCTTCGCCTCCTCGAGTGCGAGCGGCACGCGCCCGTGCTGCAGCGTCTCCTCCAGATCGGCGAGATCCTCGGCCTTAGCCAGATTAAGCACCGGCCGCGGATGCGCGAGGGGAACCTCGGTGAATCCCGGGGGAGGATTTTCCAGGAAGCGGCGGGAGGCGGCGGTGAGAATCTGCGCGTCGGCGCTGCCGTAGCTGAGGATCCAGATCGCCGCAGACCGGCCTGTCGTATGGTATCCGGCGCTTTCCTCCATCTCGAGAAGCGCCACGCGGTGGGTGGTGGAAAGATGCGCGCCGGCGGTGGCGCCTGCGATGCCGGCTCCGATCACGAGGGCATCGAAGAATTGCTTGTCCATGGAACCATCTTCATGCGGGGTCCCGTCGCGGCAACGGTTGCAACGGGTCCCGCAGCATGCCTAACCTCGGCGCGGCGGCAAAGACCGCGACGGAAAAAGCAGGGAGTGGTTCAAGATGGCAGGCAACGGGATTTCCCGTCGCAATACGCTGCGCTCCGGCGCGGGCGTCATTGCTGCGGGCGTGCTTTCAGCGCCCATGGTTCACGCTCAGGGTACCGGCGGCACGCTCAGATGCGGTTTCTGGGACCATTGGGTTCCAGTCGGCAACGACGTGCTTCGGCGCCTTTGCGCCGAGTGGGGCCAGCGCAACCGCGTCGACGTGCAGATCGACTTCATCACCTCGGTCGGCAACCAGAACCTGCTGACCATCGCCGCCCAGGCGCAAAGCCGCTCCGGCCACGACATCCTGAGCTTTCCGACCTGGGAGCCCTCGGCCCATGCGCGGCTGCTGGAGCCGATGGACGACGTCGTCGGCCGCCTCGTCGCGAAGTATGGGCCGATCAACCCGATCGGCGAATATCTCGCGAAGCGCGAGGGCGCCTGGCGCGCCATCCCGGCGGTGTCCGGTAGCCAGCACAAGCCCTCGCTCGGCCGGTTCGACCTGCTGAAGCAGCATGCGGGCATCGACGTGCAGGCGATGTATCCGGCGGCGGCCCAGCTCGGCCCGGGCGTCGACCAGTGGAACTGGGACAATTTCCTCGTCGCCGCCGAGAAGTGCGCGCAGGCCGGCGTTCCCTTCGGCCTGCCCATGGGCAGCTTCACCGACGCGGTGGACTGGGTGGGCTCGCTCTTCCGCAGCTACAACGCCTCGCTGATCGACGAGCGCGGCAACGTGACGGTGCGGAACAACCCTGCCGTCCGGCAGGTGCTGGAATACGCCGTACGGCTCTGCCGCTTCCTGCCGAACGACGTCTATGCCTGGGACGATGCGTCGAACAACCGCGCGCTCATCTCCGGCCGCTCGGCGCTCATCTTCAACCCGCCCTCCACCTGGGCGGTGGCCAAGCGTGACGCGCCGCAGGTGGCGGAGAAGTGCTGGACCTTCCCGATGCCCGCCGGCCCGGCCGGGCGCTTCACGCCCTACCTGCCCTACTTCTGGGGCATTTGGAGCTTCAGCCGCGCGAAGCCGGCCGCGAAGGGCCTGCTGGAATTCCTCTCCGAGCGGGAGCAGGCCGAAGCCCAGACGACGACGAGCAGCGGCTACGACATCCCGCCCTTCGGCACCATGTCCGACTTCAAGATCTGGGAAACCGAGGGCCCGCCGACTGGCGTCGTCTACAACTACCCGCTGAAGCCGCACCACAATGCGCGGCAGAATATCGCCTTCGCGCCTGCACCGGCGGAGATCGCGGTGCAGGCCTACAACCAGGCGATCAACACCAAGATGATCGCCCGCGTGGCGCAGGGCGGCGAGACGATCGACCAGGCACTCACCTGGGCCGAGCGCGAGCTGCGCAACTTCGCGCGCGGCTGATCCGTCAGGGCGGGGGCCCCGGCCTCCGCCCGTTTTGTGTTGGGAGGCAGGGGGATCTCGATGGCTGCCGATTCACTCACGGCCGATACACGTCTCGTAGCGCCCCCAGCGGGTTCCGCGAGCCTCAAGCGCTTCGCGCGACGGCGCTCCACCATCGCCTTCCTGATGACGCTGCCGCTGCTGCTCGTGATCGTCTGCCTCGTCGCCTATCCGGCGGCGTATGGCGTCTACCTCTCGACGCTGAACCGGACGATGGTCCGCAACATCGGCTTCGGCAATTTCGAGATCCTCTTCGATACCGACACCTTCTGGAACGTCGTCTGGCAGTCCTGCATCTTCGCCATCACGGCGGTGATCGTGAAGGCGCTGATCGGCTTCTGGCTGGCGCACATGCTGCACCACATCCCGACCAAGGGGCAGCGCAAGTGGCGCGGCATGCTGCTGGTGCCGTGGGTTATCCCCCCGGCCCTGTCCACGCTCGGCTGGTGGTGGATGTATGATCCCTCCTACAGCTCCATCAACTATCTCATCTCGCTGGTCGGCGCGCCGCCGGTGCCCTGGCTGGGCGAGCCGCTCTGGGCGCGCGCGGCCATCATCATCGTGAACGTCTGGGTGGGCGCGCCCTTCTTCATGATCATGTATCTCGCCGCGCTGAAAAGCGTGCCCGAGCAGCTCTACGAGGCCGCGGCCATCGATGGCGCGTCGGGCTGGCAGCGGCTGCGCTACGTCACGCTGCCGATGATGGCGAACATCATCTCCATCACCGTGCTGTTCAGCCTGATCGTGACCTTCGCGAATTACGACATCGTCCGCGTGCTGACCAATGGCGGCCCGCGGGACCTGACGCATGTCTTCGCGAGCTATGCCTTCCAGGTCGGTATCCTGAGCGGGAACATCCCGCGTGGCGCCGCCGTCTCCCTCTTCATGCTGCCGATCCTCGCGATCTGCGCCTTCTTCGTGCTGCGCGGCGTGACTCGCCGGAACAAGGAGCAGATGTGATGTCCGTCGCGACCGCACCTTCGACCGGCGCCGCCGCGCCCATCTACGGCAAGGCCGGCAGCCTCTCGCGCGAGCGGCGATGGGCCATGTGGTGGGCCTATGCCTCGCTGACCCTGGCCGCCGTGATCTTCCTGGCGCCGCCGGTCTACATGTTCATCACGAGCCTGAAGGGCAGCGCGGAGATCGCGAACATGCAGGGTAATCCCTGGCTGGTTCGCGACCCGACGCTGGAGAACTACACGGCGCTGCTCGGCAACGGCATGTTCCTGCGCTTCTTCGTGAACAGCTTCATCATCACCGGCCTGGTCGTCGCGGTGACGATGGTGATCTCGGTCCTCGCGGCCTTCGCGCTGTCACGCATGCGCTTCTTCGGCAGCCAGTTGCTGGCGACGGGCGTGTTCCTGACCTACCTGGTGCCCGACACGCTGCTCTTCATTCCGCTGTACCAGATCGTGGGCGGGCTGGGGCTGCTCAACTCGATCTGGGGCCTGGTGCTGGTCTATCCGACGCTGACGGTACCCTTCTGCACCTGGATCATGATCGGTTACTTCGCCTCCATCCCGAAGGAGCTGGATGAGGCCGCGCTGATAGACGGCGCGACATGGCCGCAGATGCTGCTGAAGATCTTCGTGCCCGTGGCGCTGCCCGGCATCATCGCCGCGACGATCTTCGCCTTCACCGTCTCCTGGGCCGCCTTCGTCTATCCCACGGCCTTCGTGACGACGCCCGAGCAGATGCCGCTGACCATCGGCATCGTTTCCCAGCTGGTGCGCGCGGACACCTTCGCCTGGGGGCAGATCATGGCGGGCGCGCTGCTGGCCGCGCTGCCGCCGGTCGTCATCTACGCCTTCCTGATGGATTATTACATCGCGGGCCTCACGGCCGGCGCTACCAAGGGCTGAACCACATGGCGCAAGTCTCGCTTCGCAAGGTCGTCAAGATGTACGAGGGCGACGTCCAGGCGGTGAAGGGCATCGACCTCGAGATCGCGGATCACGAGTTCGTCGTGCTCGTCGGCCCGTCGGGCTGCGGCAAGTCCACCACGTTGCGCATGATCGCGGGGCTCGAGGAAATTACGTCCGGCGACATCGCGATCGGGGGCACGGTGGTGAACGATATTCCGCCGCGCGACCGCGACATCGCCATGGTGTTCCAGAACTACGCGCTTTATCCGCACATGTCGGTCTTCGACAACATGGCCTTCGGTCTCACGTTGCGGAAGTTCCCGAAGGAGGAGATCAAGCGCCGCGTGATGGAGGCGGCGCGCATCCTCGACATCACGCCGCTGCTGGAGCGCAAGCCCAAGGCGCTCTCGGGCGGGCAGCGGCAGCGCGTGGCCATGGGCCGCGCCATCGTGCGCGACCCGAAGGTGTTCCTCTTCGACGAGCCGCTGTCGAATCTCGACGCCAAGCTGCGCGTGCAGATGCGGACGGAGATCAAGAAGGTGCACCAGACCGTCCGCACCACGACCGTCTACGTGACGCATGACCAGGTGGAGGCCATGACCCTGGCCGACCGCGTCGTGGTCATGAACCATGGCGTCATCGAGCAGGTGGGGCCGCCGCAGGAGCTGTACCACAACCCCGCCACGCGCTTCGTCGCGGGCTTCATCGGCAGCCCGGCCATGAACTTCCTGCCCGCGCGGGTCGAGAACGGCGCCGTCCACCTGCCCGGCGGCGCGGTGCTGCCGATCCCCGAGGCGCGGCGCGCGCGCTACGCCGGCGCGCCGGGGATGGACCTGCTCTTCGGCATCCGGCCGGAGCACCTGACCGACCACCGCCCCGGCTTGCCCAATCGCGCCGAGATCACCATCACGCCCGAGGTGATCGAGCCCATGGGCATGGAGACATTGGCCCATTTCCACCTGGGTGAGGCGCGGGACTGCTGCGCCCGGCTGGAGCCCACCGTCGCGGCCGAGCCGAACGTCCCGCTGGTTTTGACGGCGGACATGAACAACATGCACCTGCTCGACGCGCGAACCGGCCGGGTGCTGTAAATTTACGAAAGGCGCGGCCTGTCGGGGCCATCGCCACGGTCGGGTGGCCGCTTGCCACCGACCCGTCATCCCGCGCCACGCCGGATCGCGGCGCGGCGCGGCAGGAAGGCCTGGACACGCCATCTGTCGCTTCACCGCGGCCCTCGGCGCTGGTGCCGCGCTGCCCGCCACGGCGTCCCTGGCCGCTGAAGCCATGCTGTCGGGCGACAGCCAGAGGAAGTCCGTGCGCGTGAGCCTCACGGCCTGCGGCGTGGCCTCCTGAACCGGCACGGGTCTGGACGGGCCGACGGGCCAGGGGCAATTTCTTCCGCGGAAGAGGAACAAGCCATGGCCGAGCCCGATTACGTCTACATCCCGGTGAAGGAGCTGGAGAGCTTCATTACCCGCATCTTCGCGGCCTCGGGCTGCGATGCGGTGGAATCTGCGCGCATCTCCAACCACCTCATCGGCGCCAACCTCGCGGGCCATGACAGCCATGGCGTGGACCGCGTGCCGCGCTACGTGCAGTGGCAGAAGGCGGGCTATGTGGTCGCCGGCCAGAAGATCAGCGTCATCAGCGATGGCGGCGCCTTCGCGCTGCTCGACGGCAATTTCGGCTTCGGCCAGACGGTGGCCAAGCAGGCCACCGAGTTCGGCATTGCCCGCGCGCTGGAAAAGGGCTCCTGCATCGTGGGCCTGCGCAATGCCGGCCATATCGGCCGCACGGGCGACTATGCCGAGATGGCGGTGGCCCAGGGCCTCATCTCCATTCATTTCGTGAATGTCGCGGGCTCGGTCCTCGTCGCGCCCTTCGGCGGCAAGGAGCGGCGCTTCTCGACGGCGCCCTTCAGCGTCGGCGTGCCGCTGCCCAATGGCCCGATCATCCTCGATTTCGCGACCTCCTTCGTCGCCGAGGGCAAGGTGCTGGTCGCGTCCAATGGCGGCAAGGCGCTGCCGGACAACGCCCTCATCACCGAGGATGGCGAGATGTCGGGCGACCCGCACACCCTCTATGGCGACTATGAACAGGTGGGCCCGCGCAACGCCGCCGGCGGCACCGGCGCCATCCGCGCCTTCGGCGACCACAAGGGTTCCGGCCTCGCGCTGATGTGCGAGCTGCTGGCCGGTGCGCTGACGGGCGGCGGCTGCTCCGGCCCGATCACCGAGCGCGGGCGCATCGCCAATGGCATGCTCTCCATCTACCTGTCGCCGCAGCATTTCGGCGACGAGGAATCCTTCCACAGGGCGGCCCAGGACTACGTGGCCTGGGTGAAGTCCTGCGCCCCGGCCGTCGCCGACGGCACCGTGCTGGTCCCGGGCGAGCCGGAGAACCGTCGCCGGGCCGAGCGCATGGTCTCGGGCGTTCCCCTTTCGCGCGATGCCTGGCAGGGGATCCTGGAAACGGCCGCATCGCTCGGCATCAACGGCCCCTGAGGAATACTTGGTGAGCACTTCCGCCTACGAAGCCTATCGCGCCATCCGCGAGCGTATCCTGACCGCGGCCGCGCGCCGTATTCCCCGGGCCTCGGCGGCGAGCCAGGCGCGGGCGCTGGGCTTCGGCTGGAAGGACGACGCCGTGCAGGTGGCCAACGACGCGCAGTTCCAGCTCGTGCTGGACCTGGGCGTCTTCGGCCCCGCGGGCGGGCATTCCCGCGCCCTCGACCGTGAGGCCAAGGCCGGCGACTACCCCGAGGGCAGCGAGGATGCGGCGGTGCTGGCAGCGCTCTCCCGCGCGCATTTCACCCTGTTCCGCGTGGTGGGGCCGGACCCGCAGGGCGGCGTCGAGGCCGACGACCTGCTGCGAGGCACCAAGCTGCGCATCCAGGACGGGATGCTGGCGCGCGAGGGCATGGAGGGCACGGCCTTCGCCGGGCGCCTCATGCGGATCGGCGGCTTCGAGATGACCTGCGGCGCGCTGGCGCCCGTGACGGACGAGGTGGTGGAGACGCTGCTCGGCCGGCCGGTGACGCCGAAGCCCATCCCGCAATTCCTGCCCGAGATCACGCCGCTGATGGACAGCGATATCGCCGCCCTGCGCGGCGCGGCCTCGGCGAGCGAATTCCCGCTGCGGGTCTATCGGGCCTCGCTGGACCACGGGCTCTTCGGTAAGCTGCCCGACTAGACGCGGGACCGACGCGAAAGCGACATGCCCGCGCAACATCGCTGGGGCATGTCGCGCCGCATGCAACGTCGCAGCTTCATCGCCCTCGCGGGCGCCGCCCTTCCTTCCGCCGCCCTCGCCTTTCCCGAGCGCGGCATCACCCTGATCGTGCCCTTTCCGCCGGCCGGCAGCACGGACATCGCCGCGCGCCTGCTGGCCGATCGGCTCTCGGCCCGCCTCTCGGCGCGGGTCGTGGTGGAGAATCGCGGCGGCGCGGGTGGCGCCGTCGGCAGCGAGGCGGCGAAGCGCGCGGCGCCGGACGGGTACACGCTGCTTTTCGCCTCCGCGAGTTCGCATGGCGCCAATCCGGCCGTCTTCCGGGACCTGCCCTATGACGCCGTTCGCGACTTCGACGCCGTCGCGCTGACGGGCGTGACGCCGCTGGCGCTGGCCGTGGCGCCCCAGGGCCCCAGGGACCTTGCCGCGCTGCGCGGCCTGCTGGCGGAAGCGCCGGGCACCTATGGTTCCGCCGGCGCGGGCAGCATCACGCATCTCGCGGCCGAGCTGTTCCTCGCGCGCACGCGGCTGCGCGCCGAGCACATTCCCTATCGCGGCGGCGGCCACGCGCTGGAGGCGCTGGCCCGCGGCGAGGTCTCCTTCGTCTTCGAGACGCTGGCGAGCCTCTCCGGTATCGCGGGCGATGGGCGCGTGCGGCTTCTGGCCGTGGCGACGCCATCGCGCGCCGCGACCCTGCCCAACCTGCCCACGCTGGAGGAAGGCGGCCTCGCGCCCTTCGACGTCTCGACCTGGAACGCCATGCTGGCGCCGCGCGGTACGCTTCCGGAACGGATCGTGACGCTGGCAAATGCCGTGCAGGCCTGCCTCGCGGAGCCCGCGCTCGCCCAGCGCCTGGCGGGCCTGGGCGTCGCGGTGCCGCCGCCGACGGGGCCGCAGGCGACCGCGCGCTTCATCGCGGCCGAGGTGGCGAAGTTCCGGGGCATCGCGGAAGGCGCGGGACTGCGGCTCGAGCGTCCGTGACGTCTTGCACGAGCGCCATGCGTCGGGCTTAGTCCTCCTCACAAAAAAGTGAGGATGTCCATGTTCCGTAGACTCGCGCTCGCCGCGTTATCCTGTGCCGCGCTCGCCTCGCCGCTCGCGGCGCAGACATATCCCGAACGCGCCATCACCCTCGTGACCGGCTTCGCGCCCGGCGGCAGTACGGACATCGCCTCACGCATGATCTCCGAGCGCTTCGCGGCGAACATCGCGCCCGGCGGGCGGATGGTGGTCGAGAACCGCGCGGGCGCCTCGGGCGTCGTGGCATCGGACTGGCTGCGGCGGCAGGCGCCGGACGGGCACACGCTCATGCTGATCGAGGTCTCCTCGCATGGCATCGCGCCCGCCGCGCTGGAGGGCGGCACGGCCTATGACCCCGTGAACGACTTCACCCATATCGGGATGGTCGGCACTGCGCCGCTCATCCTCGTGGTGAATCCCAGCTTCCCCGGCCGCACGCCGACGGAGGTGGTGACGCGGCTGCGCAACTCCCGCCCCGAGGAGTTCGCCTATGCGACCTCGGGCGTCGGCTCCATCCCGCATCTGGCGGTGGAGGTGATGGCGCTGCAGCTCGGCACGCGCTTCACGCATGTGCCCTACCGCAGCGGCGGCCTGATGCTGACGGCGATCCATCAGGGCGAGGGGCAATTCGGCATCGCGGTGCTGGCCAGCGCGGCGGGGCAGGTGCGCGACGGGCTCGTGCGCGGCCTGGCGGTCACGAGCCGCGAGCGCTTCCCCTCCTTCCCCGATATCCCGACTCTGAACGAGAGCGCCATCCCGGGCTTCGAGATGACGACCTGGAACATGATCATCGGCCCGCCCGGCATGCCGCCGGCCGTGCTGGCGCAGGTGAACCGCGCGCTCGCCGCGACGGTGTCCGAGGCGCCGATCCGCGAGCGGCTGCTGAGCGCGGGCGTCAGTGCCTGGACCGGCCCCAACACGCCCGAGGGCGCGCGCGACTTCATGACCGCCGAGGTCACGAAGTACCGGGACGTGGTGGCGCGGACGGGCGTTCGCCTGCAGCGCTGACCCGGGGGCGTCGACGGGGGTTCCCCGGCCCGGCGTTTCGGTCTGATAATGGCCGAAACGCCGCGCAGGAAACACGCCAGATGGATGGTTCGACCGCCCCCGCCCCCGCCCGCCCCATGGCGCGCGGCCGGCTCTTCTTCGCCAATCCAGGCCCGACCAACATCCCGGATTCCGTGCTGCTCGCCACCGCGCGCGCCAGCATCGACTTCAACGACCCGGCGTTCATGGCGGTCTACGACGCCTGCTTCGCGGGGCTGAAGCGCGTCATCAAGACCGAGCAGAACCTCTTCATGTACACGGCCTCCGGCCACGGCGCGTGGGAGGCCGCGCTGGTCAACACCCTCTCGCCCGGCGACCGCGTGCTGATCCCCGAGACGGGCCACTTCTCCGATTCCTGGACGAAGATGTGCGGCACGCTCGGCTTCGAGGTGACGCCCGTTCCCTGCGACTGGCGCCGCGGCGTGGAGATGTCCGCGATCCGCGAGGCGCTGGCCGCCGACACGGCGCACGGCATCAAGGCCGTATGCTGCGTGCACAACGAGACGGCCGCCGGCATGCGCCTGCCGCTCGACCAGGTGCGCGCCATGCTCGACGAGCTGAAGCACCCCGCACTGCTGATGGCGGACACGATCAGCTCGCTCGGCTGCTACGATTTCCGCATGGATGAGTGGGGCGTCGATGTCTGCGTCGGCGGAAGCCAGAAGGGGCTGATGCTGCCCACGGGCTTCAGCTTCACCGGCGTCTCGGACAAGGCGCTCGCCGCGCATCGCGCCAGCACGCATCCGCGCCACTATTTCGACTGGACCGAGATGCTCGCGCGCAAGCAGAAGAGCTTCGTCGGCACGGTTCCCGTCACGCTCTTCTATGGCCTGCAGGAGGCGCTGCGCCTGCTGCTGGAGGAGGAGGGGCTGGACAACGTCTTCAAGCGCCACAACCGCCTCGCCAAGGCCGTGCGCGCCTGCGTGCAGCATTGGTCCGGCAACAACGGACCGCAGCTCTTCTGCCAGAATCCCGAGCGCTATTCCGACAGCGTCACCGCCGTGCTGATGCCGGAGGGCTTCGATGCCGAGGCCGTGCGCAAGATCGCGCTGGAGAAGTTCAACGTCTCGACGGGCGGCGGGCTCGCCAAGCTTTCGGGCAAGGTGTTCCGCATCGGGCATCTGGGCGACCTCAACGAGCCGATGATCCTCGGCACGCTGGCCTCGATCGAGATGGCGCTCGGCCTCGCGGGCGTGCCGCATGCGAAGGGCGGCGTGCAGGCGGCGATGGACAGCCTCGCCAAGGGCTGAACTTGGCGGTTCCGGGAACGTGATCCATGAAGAATGGGTCACGTCCGCCGGCCGAAACCCCTCTATCCGCGAGGCGTTCTTTTCACGACGGCGCGCTCAACGCGTCGCAGCTGAAAAGGAGCGACTCATGAACGCCAGCGAGATCAAGGACCATATGCAGATCGTCGGTTCCTGCGGGAATCCGGTCGGCACTGTCGATCATGTGGAAGGCCAGCAGATCAAGCTGACCCGCGACAGCGATCCGCACGGGAAGGGCCATCATCACTACCTGCCGCTCAGCCAGGTGAAGGGTGTCGAGAACGGCAAGGTCGTGCTGACAGTCAATTCCGGCGAGGCGAAGCGTTCCCTCCAGGCGCAGCACGCCTAGCCGCCGCTAGGCTATCCGACGAAAATTCAGGCGGCGCGCCCGGCCGGCGTTGACGGTCAGGCGCGCCGCGTCTTTCGCGAGCACCGCATCCGCCCAGGCCGTATAGAGCGACGAGGGGATGACGATGCGGGCGTGGTTGGCCCCCAGCCCTTGTACCGTCCAGGGACCGTTGTTCCGGATCGGCCCTTCGGCCCTCGCTTCCCGCCCCTCGATGATCCAGCGCGTCCCGAGTTCCTCGCACTCCCAGGTGCCGTCGAGCTCCGGGGCCGAGGGCGTTTTCACGCGCGTGAAGGTGGAGCGATGGCCGGCGTCGAATTCCACCTCCATGCGATCGTCCCTGGGCGGCGAAGCAGTGAAGGCGAAGCTGCCGCGCGTCGCGCCCATGCGGCCATCCGGCGTCGGCGCCAGCGTATAGGCGACGCCATGCATGCGAAGCTGGCCCTCGGCATCCATGTCGAAGGAGATACCTTCCTCGTCGCTCCACCAGCTTCCCTCCATGCCGGCCAGGTCCACCGGCGCGGGCGCGGGGCCGACATCCGGATCCTCGGACAGCACGGCCTCCAGCGCCTTGTAGGCGATGAAGGTGGGGTCGAGCCCGGCGTGATTGGCGATGACGACGATGGCGAGGTCCTTGGCGGGCACGCGCAGGAACAGCGTCTTGAAGCCCGGCCAGAGCCCGCCGTGGCTCAAGGTGGGAATGCCGCGCCAGACATCCGTCTGCAGCCCGCGCGCGTACCTGTTCGTCAGCCCGTTCTCGAAGGCAGTCGCGCCTTCCAGCTCGGTCACCAGGCCGCCCAGCGCCCGGTCGCCGGCATGCGCCCAGATCAGCAAGTCCTCGACGCAGGAGACGAGGCCGCCCTCGCCGCCCAGGGGGAAGCCGTGCGGGGCCTTGAGGAAGCCGCCCTCGGCGGTGAGATAGCCGGTCGCGAGGCCGGGGATGGGCACTGCCAGATCCGGCGTGTGGCGGGTCCGCGTCATGCCGAGCGGCGCGAAGATCCGGCGCTCCAGGAAGTCCTCCAGCGGCTCGCCCGCCACGCGTTCGACCACCTGGCCCAGCAGGCGGAAGCCGCTGTTGGAATAGAGGAAGCGCGTGCCGGGCGCGAAGTTCAGGCTCGCCTGGCGCCGGATGGCCGCATCCAGCTGCTCGTCCGTCACCGCCATGGAAAGGTCCACGCCGCCGAGGCGCATGAGCTCGAGCATGTCCCGCAGGCCGGAGCTGTTGCGCATGAGGTGGTCGAGCGTGATGCTCGCGAGCGATTCGGACAGGCCGGGCAGGTGCTGGCGCACCGGGTCGGACGGCGAAAGGCGCCCCTCGCGGGCCAGGAGCATGATGGCGGCGCAAGTGAACTGCTTGGAGACGGAGGCGATGCGGAAGGTGGTCTCCGGCCCGATGGGGACGCCGAGCTCGATGGAGGCCAGCCCACCGGAGCGGTGCAGCAGCACCTCACCCCCGCGTGCGATCCCGATGGTGGCTCCCGGCGCCCCGGAGGGCAGCGCCAGAAGGGGGGCCACGCGCCGTTCGAGACGCAGCAGGTCGAGATCGGTCATTCTGGGAAAACTCCTGGACGTGAGGAGCTTAGCCCTGGATTCGAGCATCGCGCCATGCGCGTAACCATTCTGGGCGCGGGCGGCCATGGCCGCGCCGTCTGCGAGGCCGCGCTGGATGCGGGCTTCGAGGTGATGGGATTCCTGGACGGCCGCGCGCCGCTGCCGGAGGTGCTGGGCCTGCCCGTCCTGGGCACGGAAGCGGCGCATGGGGGCGGGCCGCTGTTCATCGCCCTCGGCGACAATCCCACGCGGCTGGCCGCGGCCGCGCGGCTGGGCTCGCCGCTGCCAGTTCTGCTTCACCCCTCGGTAGTTCGCGCGCGCAGCGCCGAGATCGGTGAGGGCGCGGTCGTCATGCCCCGCGCCGTGCTCGGCGCGCAGGCCAGGATCGGCCGTCTCGCGCTCGTGAACACGGGCGCCATCGTCGAGCATGACGTTACGATCGAGGAAGGAGCGCATGTCGCGCCCGGCGCGGTCATCTGCGGCGGCGTGACGATCGGGACATGCGCGATGGTCGGCGCCGGTGCCGTCATCGCGCCGAATCTGAGGGTTGGCGCGGGGGCGGTCATCGGCGCGGGCGCGGCGGTGCTGGAGAACATTGCCGCTGGTTCACGTATGGGCGGGGTTCCTGCCCGAAGCTTGCGCTGATTCCGCATTGCGGGGTGCGCCCAGCCTAGATTCCCGCCTATATTGCCATTTGAGGGATGCGTTAAGCTTTCTCGATGCTCTTAGTCGCGATCCCGGGAGTGGGGCCCCGGGGGTGGGGCCGCGGGCATCGGAGAGGGCGAGCCAACCAAGCATGAGGTTGCCTGCATGAAGTTCAAGGTCGGGACCACCGCTGCCGTCGCGGGCGCCTTCGCCGCCGGCATCATCATCGGTCCTCAGGTCGCGGCGCTGGCGCAAGCCGATGGCGGCCGCGCCGAGACCTATCGCCTGCTGCAATTGTTCGGCGACGTCTTCGCGCGCGTCCGCGCCGAATATGTCGAGCCGGTGCAGGACCGCGACCTCGTCGAGAATGCCGTGAACGGCATGCTGACCGGGCTCGATCCGCACAGCGCCTACCTGAACCCGCGGAATTTCCGCGACATGCAGGTGCAGACGCGCGGCGAGTTCGGTGGCCTCGGCATCGAGGTCACGCAGGAGAACGGCTATATCCGCGTGATCTCGCCCATCGACGACACGCCGGCCGCGCGCGCGGGCGTGAAGCCGGGCGACTTCATCACCCATCTGAACGGCACCAGCACCCAGGGCCTGACCCTGCAGGAGGCCGTGGAGCAGATGCGGGGCGAGCGCGGCACCGCGATCCGCCTCACCATCCGCCGCGAGAACGAGCAGCGCCCCATCGAGGTGAGCATCACGCGCGACGTGATCCGCCCGCAGGTGGTCCGCTACCGGCTCGAGGGCAACGACGTCGCCTATATCCGCATCACCTCCTTCAACGAGCAGACCGACGTCAACCTGCGCCGCGCCATGACGACGATGCGCCAGCAGGCCGGCGGCACCCTCAAGGGCGTGATCCTCGACCTGCGGAACAACCCGGGCGGGCTGCTCGACCAGGCGGTACAGGTCGCGGACGACCTGCTCGACCAGGGCGAGATCGTCTCCACTCGCGCCCGCCGGGCCGAGGATGCGCAGCGCTGGAATGCGCGCTCGGGCGACATCACCAATGGCTTGCCGATCGTCGTGCTGGTGAATGGCGGCAGCGCCTCGGCCAGCGAGATCGTGGCCGGCGCGCTGCAGGATCACCGCCGCGCGGTGGTGCTGGGCACGCGCAGCTTCGGCAAGGGCTCGGTCCAGACGGTGATGCCGCTGGGCGGCAACAACGGCGCCATCCGCCTGACGACCGCGCGCTACTACACGCCCTCCGGCCGCTCCATCCAGGCGACGGGCATCGAGCCCGACGTCGAGGTCCGGGCCTCCCGCCAGGAGGCGCAGACGGCCGCCAACGCTTCCTCCGCGCGCGAGCGCGAGCAGGATCTGCGCCGCGCGCTGCGCGCCGAGGGCGGCGAGGGGCAGCAGAACGCGGCCGTGCCGCTGCCGCCGCTCAATCTCCCGGCCTCGGTGCTGGAGCGCGTGCAGCGCCAGCCGCCCGAGGGCGCGCCGGCGCTCGACCTCACCAAGCCGGAGACGGATTTCCAGCTCCAGCAGGGGCTGGTCCTGATCCGGGCCATGGCCTCGACGCCGCAGCGCCGCGCGCAGCGGTGATGAGGGCGATGCGGCACCCGTGACGGCTGGGGCTGCGAAGCGTCGGGGGTGGCGTGCGCTGGGAGTTTTCTGGGCGGTCGTGCTGATCGCCCTGGGCGGCGGCGCGGTCACCCTGCAGGTGATGGGACCGCCCGAGGCGCGGCCCTTGACGGTCGTCCAGGAAGCACCGGCTGAGGTTCCCGCAGCCGGTGCCGCGGTCACCGCGGGCGCCTTGCGAGCGCGGCTGCCCGAGCCGCTGCAGCGCTTCGTGGACCCCGACCTGGTCGAGGATTCGCCGAACGGCCTGATGCCGCGCGTCGCGGCCGACGGGCGGGCGCCCATGCGGGCCTATGCGCGCAGCTTCAACCAGGCCGAGACGCGGCCCCGCGTGGCGCTCATCCTGGGTGGCATCGGCCTGAACCAGGCGTTATCCGAGCAGGCGATCGAGACGCTGCCGCTGACGGTGGCGCTGGCCTTCAGCCCCTATGCCGCGCGGCCGGTCCCGCTGCTGGAGCGTGCGAGGCAGCGCGGCTTCGAGACGCTGCTGGCCCTGCCGACGGAGCCCGCGGGCTATCCGGTGAACGATCCCGGCAACCGCGCGCTGCTGACGGGCCTCTACTGGGCCGAGAATTCGCAGCGGCTGGACTGGCTGCTGACGCGCTTCCCCGGCCATGTCGGCGCCGTCGGGGCGCTGGGTGCCATGCGCGGCGAGCGTTTCGCGGCGCTGGGCGAGCCCTTCGGCCTGATGCAGGAGCGTCTGGCCTCGCGCGGGCTGCTCTATTTCGACGCGCGCCCAGGCGCGCCCAATCCGCAGCGCGCCTGGGGCCGGACCGCCGACGTCGTCATCGACGAGCCGCATACGCGCGCCGAAATCGACCAGCGGCTCGGGCAGCTGGAGCGCGTGGCGCGGGACCGGGGGGCGGCGCTGGGCTATCTGGGCGAGGTCTCGCCCGTCGCCTTGCAGCGGGTCACCGAATGGGCCAACGGTATCGAGTTTCGGAGCGCGGTCCTCGCGCCCGTGACTGCCGTCATGACCCGTCCGGATTCCGCCGCCCGATGAACCTGCCCTATCGCCCCAATGTGGGCGCCGTCCTCTTCAACGCCGAGGGGTTGATCTTCGTCGCCCGCCGCGCCGACCTGCCCAACGCCGAGGGCGCGCCCGGCGGCTGGCAGCTGCCCCAGGGCGGCGTGGATGCGGGGGAGGACCTGCGGGTCGCGGTCATGCGGGAGCTGGAGGAGGAGATCGGCACCGCCAAGGCCGAGATCCTGGCCGAGCATCCCGAATGGCTGAACTACGACCTGCCGCCGGAGCTGCTGGGCAAGGCGCTGGGCGGCAAGTATCGCGGCCAGACGCAGAAATGGTTCGCCATGCGCTTCACCGGTACGGATTCCGATATCCGGCTGGACCTGGACCCTCACCCGGAATTCGACGCCTGGCGCTGGGCCCGGCTGTCGGAGCTTCCGGCGATGGCGGTGGCCTTCAAGCGCGAGATCTACGACCGCCTGGCGGTGGATTTCGCGCGCTTCGCGAAGGCTTGATTTTCAAGGATATTTTTCCTATAATGCTGCCCGCCCACAGGTGAGCCGCGCCCGCCACGCTGCGCGGCACGGGTAAGATAGTAAGATGGTAAGATAGTAAGGCGGGGTCCGGGCCCAGCCTCGGACCGGGAGCGTAGCGACCGCGCCGGGGGCTTAGAATGCCTCGAAGAAGATCTTGCTGGTGAGGCCGAGGCCGACCAGGGCAAGGCCCATGGCGAGCCCTGGCCACCAGGGCCGCACGCCGTTCTGGACCACCAGCGCATTGACCGCGAGCGAGCCCAGGAGGGCCGCCACCGGCTGCCACCATTCCAGCTTCCAGAAGCCGAAGAACAGCAGCACCGCCCAGAAGAGAAAGGAGATTCGCCCCAGCAGCCGGAAGGCGCGGTCGGCCGGCGGATATTCCGGGCGCAGCGCGGGGGTGCTGCAGCGGTTCTCGATCATCCCCGCGATGCCGAGCAGGATGATGGCGGCGAAGTAGATGTTCATGGGGCTCTTATGTCGGCGGCGGCTCCCCTCGCCAAGGGCGTGGCGCTTCGGCAGAGTGGGCACATGAAGAGATTCCAGAGCACCGAGCGCTACATCGCCCCCCGCGAGCTGGAGGTGGCAGTGAACGCCGCCGTCGCGCTTCAGCGGCCGCTGCTGGTGAAGGGCGAGCCGGGCACGGGCAAGACGGTGCTGGCGCAGGAGATCGCACGCAGCCTCGGGCTGCCGCTGATCGAGTGGCACATCAAGTCCACGACCAAGGCGCATCAGGGCCTTTACGAATACGACGCGGTGAGCCGGCTGCGCGACGGCCAGCTCGGCGACGAACGCGTTCGCGACGTCTCGAACTACATCATCAAGGGCAAGTTGTGGGAGGCCTTCACGGCCGAGACGCCGGTCGTGCTGCTGATCGACGAGATCGACAAGGCGGACATCGAGTTCCCGAACGACCTGCTGCTCGAGCTCGACCGCATGCAGTTCCACGTCTACGAGACGCGGGAGACGATCGTCGCGAAGCAGCGACCCATCGTCATCATCACCTCGAACAACGAGAAGGAGCTGCCGGACGCCTTCCTGCGCCGCTGCTTCTTCCACTTCATCCGCTTCCCCGACCGGGAGACGATGGAGCGCATCCTGCAGAGCCACTATCCCAACCTGCGCGTCGACCTGGCGCGCGAGGCGCTGAACGTCTTCTTCCAGATGCGCGAGGTGGGCGAGCTCAAGAAGAAGCCCGCGACCTCGGAGCTGCTGGACTGGCTGAAGCTGCTGATGATCGAGGACATGCCCGCCGAGGCGCTGCGGACCAGCGACGCCAAGGTCGCGATCCCGCCGCTCTACGGCGCGCTGCTGAAGAACGAGCAGGACGTGCATCTCTTCGAGCGGCTGGCCTTCCTGAACCGCGCCCGCAGGTAACCGGGATGTTCGCGCCCTTCATCCATGAGCTGCGCAAGGCGGGGCTGCCGGCCTCCGTCACGGAATGGCTCATGCTGATGGGCGCCATGAAGGAAGGCGTCGCGGATTACGACCTCGACGATTTCTACTATCTGGCGCGCGCCACGCTGGTGAAGGACGAGCGGCATCTGGACCGCTTCGACGTCGCCTTCGGGCAGTTCTTCAAGGCGCTCGAACCGGAGACGAAGGTCACCGGGGAGATCATCCAGCGCGAGCTCCCGGATGAGTGGCTGAAGAAGCTCGCCGAACGTCTCTTCACGCCGGAGGAGATGGCGAAGATCGAAGCTCTGGGCGGCTTCGAGAAGCTGATGGAAACGCTGAAGCAGAGGCTGGAGGAGCAGAAGGGCCGCCACCAGGGCGGCAGCCGCTGGATCGGCACCAACGGCACCTCGCCCTTCGGCGCGGAGGGTTTCAACCCCGAAGGCGTGCGCATCGGGCAGGAAGGCTCGCGCCACCGGCGGGGCGTAAAGGTCTGGGACAAGCGCGAGTTCCGCGACCTGGACGACGACGCGGCGCTGAGCTCGCGTGCGATGAAGCTCGCGCTGCGGCGCCTACGGCGCTTCGCGCGCCAGGGCGAGGCGAGCGAGCTGGACGTCTCGGGCACCATCGGCGCCACGGCGCGCAATGCCGGCACGCTCGACATCAAGATGCAGGCGGAGCGGCGCAATGCCGTGAAGGTGCTGCTGCTGCTCGATATCGGCGGCAGCATGGACGACCACATCCGCGCGTCGGAGGAGCTGTTCTCCGCCGCGAAGTCGGAGTTCAAGCACCTCGTCCACCTCTACTTCCACAACTGCCCTTACGAGCGGTTCTGGAAGTCCAACCGCCGCCGGCACGAGCAGCAGATCCCGACCTGGGAGGTGCTGCGGACCTATGGCCCCGACTGGCGCGTGGTCTTCGTCGGCGACGCGTCGATGTCGCCCTACGAGGTGGTTGAGCCCGGCGGCAGCGTCGAGCATTGGAACGAGGAATCCGGCAAGGTCTGGATGAAGCGCATTACCGGCCATTTCCGCCGCGTGGCCTGGCTGAACCCCACGCCGCAGAAGCACTGGGGCTACACGACCACCATCGGCATGCTCCAGGACGCGGTGGAGGGCCGGATGTTTCCGATGACGCTGGAAGGCCTCGACGGGCTGGCGAAGGCGCTGCGCTAGCGGCCGAGGCACCCCAGCGCGGCCTCAGGCGTTCGGCCGCAGGATCTGCCGCAGCACGGTCCCGTCCGAGAGCCGGTCGAAGCCGAGGTTGATCTCGTCCAGCGTGACGAAGCCGCTCTTGAGCTTCTGCACCGGCAGCTTGCCGCGACGATACATGCCCAGCAGCAGCGGGATGTCGCGCTGCGGGACGCAGCTGCCCATGTAGCTGCCGCGAATGCTGCGCTCCTCGCTGACCAGCGCCGCATGCTGGTAGGCGAACTTCGACGCCACGTTCGGAAGCCCTGCGCTGATCGTGCTGCCGCCGCGCGCGGTGATGGCATAGGCGAGCTCCAGCGCCGGGATGCTGCCGGCGGTCTCGATCACGGTGTCGAGGCCGCCATCCGTCGCGTCGCGCACGGCCGCCGCGCAATCGGCATTGCCGGCGAGGAAGGTATCTGTCGCGCCCCACTCCTTCGCGAGCTCCAGCTTCGCGGCGCTGGTATCGACGGCGATGATGCGCGAGGCGCCTGCCGCGACCGCCGCCAGCAGCGCATTCATCCCCACGCCGCCGAGGCCGACCACGCCGACCTCCTCGCCGGGCCGCAGCCGGGCGGTGTTGAGCACGGCGCCCGCGCCCGTCATGACGGCGCAGCCAAAGAGCGCCGCGTCCTCCAGCGGGATGTCGGGGTCGATCTTCACCAGGCTGTCGCGCATCACCACCGCGTATTGCGCGAAGAGCGAGAGACCGGAGTTGTGGTTGATGGCCTCGCCATTCAGCCGCTTCAGCCGCTTGGCGCCGGACATCAGCGTGCCCTTCGCGCGCGTCGCGAAGGAGGCGCCGCAGATGTTCGGCCGGCCGCGCACGCAATAGCGGCACTCGCCGCAGCTCGTGACGAAGAGCGCCACCACATGGTCGCCGGGCTGGAGCCCCGTCACGCCGTCGCCCAGCGCGCGCACGATGCCCGCGCCCTCATGGCCGATGATGATGGGCAGCGGGCGCGGGCGCTGGTTCTCGATGGTCGAAAGATCGGAATGGCAGAGGCCGGCGGCCGCGATCTCGATCAGCACCTCGCCGGGGCCGGGGGCTTCGAGCTCCACTTCCTCGATCTGCATGGGCCTGGTCTCGGCATAGGGGCGTGGCATCCCTTGGGCGTGCAGAACGGCGGCCTTCATGCGCATGCGGAAATATCCTCCTGTTCCGTCCAGGCTGGACGCGGCGGCACAGCCTGTCCAGCATCCGGCGGAAAGGGAGATGATGATGACCTGGGATCTCTACGCCATCCGTTATGCGACCAATCCGCGCCGCAAGGCGCGCGACAATTTCGTGCTGGCGCCCGCGGACCCGCATGATGGGCCCATGCCCATGGACTATTTCGTCTGGGCTGCCGTGAAGGATGGGCGCGCCGTCGTCATCGACAGCGGCGCGGATGCGGCGACCTGCGAGGCACGCGGCAATGATTTCCTCCGCTGCCCGACGGAAGGGCTCAAGGCGATCGGCGTCGATGCGGCGAATGTCGAGGCCGTGATCAACACGCATCTGCACTGGGACCACGCGGGCAACTTCGAAAAATTCCCGCGCGCGCGCTTTCACGCCCAGGCCTGCGAGATCGCGCACGCCACGGGCCCCTGCATGTGCAAGCCCTTCATGCGCCGCGCCTACGACGTCGAGCAGGTGGTGAGCTTCGTGCGCCTCGTGCACGGCGACCGCGTGGAGTTCCACGAAGGCGAGGGCGAGGTCGCGCCAGGCATCACGGTCCGCCAGGTGGGCGGGCATGCGCCGGGGCTGCAGGTGGTGCGGGTGCACACGAAGCGCGGCTGGGTCGTCGTCGCCTCCGACGCCATGCACTACTTCGCCAATGGCGAGACCGGGAATCCCTTCCCGGTCATCGTGAATGTGCAGGACTATCTGGACGCCATCGCCATCCTGCCGAAGCTCGGCGAGGGGCGGGACCATGTGGTCCCGGGCCATGACCCCCAGGTGCGGAAGCTCTATCCCGAGGTCGCCGAGGACATCTATCGCCTAGACGTCATGCCGAAGGCGTAGCCGACGCTGGCCCGAGGCGCAGGCTCGGGCCAGGATCGCGTGCCCGGCGAAACGCCTTAGCCGACGGGGTTCGTCAGCTCGCCGATGCCCTCGACGGCGATGCGGACCGTATCGCCGGTCTTGAGCACGCGCGGCGGCGTCATGGCATAGCCGACGCCTTCCGGCGTGCCCGTCATGATCACGTCGCCGGGCCGCAGGGTGAAGCCCTTGGAGAGGTGATGGATGATCTCCTTCGGGTCGAAGATCATCTTGCTGGTCCGGCTGGACTGCCGCTGCTCGCCATTGATCCAGAGCTGGATGGCGAGGTCGGAGGCGTCGAGGTCCTCGGCGGGGATGATCCAGGGGCCGAGGGGGCAGGAGCGGTCCAGCGACTTGCCCTTGAACCACTGCCCGTAGCGGCGCTGCAGGTCGCGGCCCGTGACATCGTTGGCGATGGTCCAGCCGAAGACGTGGCTCAGCGCGTCCTCGCGCGAGATGTTCGCGCCTTCCTTGCCGATGATGAGGGTGAGCTCGGCCTCGTAGTCCAGCCATTCCGTGACGCCGGTGGCGCCATGGTCGGGGATCGTGTCCCCGGGCGCGATCACGGTCTCGGGTGCCTTGGTGAAGAATTGCGGGAACTTGGGCAGCTCGCTGCTGGTGATGCCGCGGGTGCGGTCGCCCTCCGCCACGTGGTCCATGTAGTTGCGGCCGACGCAGAAGACGTTGCGGGCCGGGCGGGGGATCGGCGCCAGCAGCTTCACGCTGGAGAGGGCCAGCTTGGCCTCGGCCGACGGGGCCGCAACCAGGGCGCGTATCTTTTTCAGCGATGCGGCGCCTTCCGCGATGATGGCCAGCATATCGGGCTGGGCGAGCCCGGCCTTCCGCAGGTCCAGGACCTCGGATTCGCCGATCACGACGCCCGGCCTCGCTTCGCCGTTTGCTTCAAAGGTCACGAGTTTCAACGTCATTGTACTTTCCTCCGGCCGGGTTGGGCACCTGGACGGATAGGGGAACGGATTGCGGGTGACCTGGCAAGGCAGGCACCTCAGGATTTAAATTGTATACAGTTCCCGCTTCATGGTACGCGCTGCCCTTAGAGGAGTCCTCCATGCTGCCGCGCCGTGCCGCCCTGCTTGCCATGTCAGGATCGATGGCCGGTGCGTCGGCCGCGAAGGCGCAATCGCCCGATCATTTCCATCGGATTCAGTGGGCTGCGTTCCGGAACCGCTTCATGGCGCCGGAGGGCCGTATCATCGACACGGGCAATGACCATGTCTCCCACACGGAGGGGCAGGGATGGGCCATGCTCGCGGCCGTGCGCGCCGATGACAGGGCCTCTTTCGAGAAGCTCCATCGCTGGACCAACCGCACCTTGCGGCGCCAGGGGGATGAGCTTTTCGCCTGGCGCTTCCGGCCGGGCGCGGCGCGGCCGGTTGATGATCCCAACAACGCGACCGATGGCGACCTTTTCATCGCCTGGGCTTTGCTGGAGGCAGGGCGCCGCTGGGGGCGGGCCGATTGCACCACCCAGGGTACCGCCATGGCGCGGGATATCCTGCGCCTGCTTTGTGCCCAGGCGGGGCCCTTCACCGTCCTTTTGCCGGGAAGTCAGGGCTTTCAGCGCACCGACCATACCGTGGTCAATCCGTCCTACTACGCGTTTCCTGCCATCCGGGCGCTGGCGATGGCGTTGCCCGACCCGGCCTGGCTGCGGCTGGCCGCCGATGGCGTGGCGCTTCTCCGCGCCAGCCGCTTCGGGCGCTGGGGCTTGCCGCCGGACTGGCTGACGATCCGGCATGCCGACGGCGCGCTCGCCCTTCCCGGCGACTGGGCGCCGCGCTTTTCCTATGACGCGGTGCGGGTGCCGCTCTATCTGGCCTGGGTTGGGCTTGCGGATGAGCCCGCCCTGATCGGGCCTGCGGATTTCTGGTCGGACCGCCAGCATCGGCACATGCCGGCCTGGACCGATCTGACCAACGACGGCATCTCGCCCTACGCCGCCTCTCCCGGGATCACGGAGGTCGCGCGGCTCACCCGGGCCCTTCGGGAGAGAAGTCGGTGGCTCGCGGACCGGCCTGTCGGTGCTTTGGATATGCCAAACTACTATTCTGCCGCCTTGAGCCTTCTTGCTGGGCTGGCTGCCTGGGATTCCGGCATGGCTTAACAACAACAGCCCGACAGGAAACCTTCCAACGTCGAAAAAAGCGGTTGCAGGTTTCTCGATTGAGCGCGACCCTCCATCGTCCCTGTTTACAGAGGTTTAGGTTTTTCGATGGCGAAGGAACCGGACGTGGCGCGCGTTGCGGCCGCGTTTAATACGCCTGGGCTGAAGTATCGCAGCTTCGGCAATCTGCCGGTGCGTAATGATTCGCCGCGTGCCGAAACCCTCGCCGACCCTGAAGCTGTATTGCGGGAGCTCCGTGCGGCGAATGCGGCCCGGGATGCCGAGGCCGCCGCGGCAGCTGCGGCGGCCGCTGCCGCTTTGGCCCAGGCGTCCGTTCCGGTTGTGGAAGTCGTCGAGGTGATTGAAGAGGCGCCGCCAGAGGCGCTGATCCTGACGACGCCGATTGCCCCGGCTCCTCCCGTGGCCGCGGCGCCGACGCCCGCTGCCGAGCCGGCCCCCGCCCCCGCCCCCGAGCCCGTGGCCGTGACGCCCCCGCCCCGGCGTATCGCTCCGTCCCAGGCCGCGCAGCCGCCGCGCCCGCCGGTGGCACCGCCGCCGGTCCATGCGGCGCCGGCCGCGCCTTCGCCGCCGCCGGTCCAGGTTCAGCCGCGTCCCGTCTCGCCGGGGGCCATTCCGGTGCCCCCGGTCCCCGAGCCCGAGCCCCCGAGGCCGGAGCCCGTGGTTCTGCAGCCGCCGGCTCCAGCGCCGGCGCCGGTCCTGGCCCCGCCGCCCGCGCCGATTTCCGTGCCGGCGCCAGAGCCGGTGCGCGCGGTCCAGATGCCGCCTCCCCCTCCGCCGCCCGCCCCGCCCGCCCCCCTGCCGGAGGAGCCCGGGATCGATTGGGCGGCGCTGGCCTCGGCCGCGCATCCCGCGCCGCCGCCGGTCCGCGACGAGGAAGCCCGCCGCCTGTCGGAGGCCGAGATCGAGCAGGCCCCGGCCTTCGCCCTCCTGGATGCGATCGGCCAGGTTCCCGACGTGCCGCCGACCGCCGCGCCGGCTCCTGGAGGCACGCTCGCGCGGCTTCGCCAAGTGATCGCGACGACGGTCGAGACGCCAGTATTAAGTCCGGCTTATCAAACTGGAACCGCAAGCAAATCCACCCAGTCCCTGGGTGGTGAAGGGATGGTACCCGCCTCGGCAGTGACAGTTCCCCTGGGGGAGGTTATGCGCATGATTGCTGCCGGCGGCCCGCCGCCAGCATCCCCTGTCGATACGTTCCGCACCGCCCTGCGGTCGTCATCGTCCTTCTAGACTGCCGGAGGCTCCATGCCCCTTATCTGCTTCGCTTCACCCAAGGGCGGTGTCGGGAAGACAACCCTGGCCGCCAATGTCGCCGATGCGATGCGGCGACAGGGGCGGCGTGTGCTGGTGATGGACTTCGATCCCCAGAACACCCTGCGTCTGCATTTCGGCATTCCGCTCACCGACAGCTCGGGGTTCATGACCGAGCTTCCCAAGCGTCCGGATTGGCGGGAGCTGGTTCGCCAGACTTCCTCCGGCGTGATGCTGCTGCCGCACGGCTCCATCGACATCCGCGGCGCGCTGGGGCTGTTCCATTCGCTGGAGCGCGATCCCGAACTGCTCGCCGCGCCCATGCGCGCCATCCTCTCCGACCCGAACCTGCTGGTCATTGCGGACACGCCCCCCGGAGCCTCGCACTCGCTGAATATCCTGGCGCCCATGTCGGCGATGGTGGTCGCGGTGCTGCTGGCCGACGCGACCAGCGCGGCCCTGGTGCCGGACATCGACAACGGCCGCTTCCTGGGCGCCGGGACGATGGCCGCCCTCTTCGCCGGCCGGCTCCGGGTCGTGCTGAACGGCGTCGACCCGAATGCGCGCCTCTCGCGCGCCGCGGCGGAAACGGTGGCGCGCCACCTGGGGCCGCGCCTGCTCGGTGCCGTTTGCCGCGAGGAGATCGTGGCCGAGGCCCTGGCCGCGCAGCGGCTCGTGCTGGATATCGCGCCGGCCAGCCAGGCGGCGGAGGATCTGCGGGAAATCTCCCGGGGCATCGAGGCCGCGCTGCCGGCGGTGCCTGAACCATTCAGCGCGAACTGGGGAGCTCGATGAGCGAAGTCGCGGCCCGCAGGGAATGGCTAGCCCGCCTCCCCTTGATGAGAAACAAGTGGTTTGGCTGGCTGGTCACGATCGTGGGCCTCACGGCGGCGCTCGTCGTCATCACCGTTCCGATGCAGCCTGAGCAGCAGGCCATCTTTGCCATCGGCGGGTTCATTGTCTTCCTGATCTTCAACAGGTTGGAGGGGCGGACGGTGACGCTGCTCCTCGCCCTGCTCTCGATCGTCGTCTCGCTGCGCTACATCTTCTGGCGCGTCACGGAGACGCTGGACTTCAGCACCTTCCTGCAGACCTTCCTCGGCACCGGCCTCCTGCTCGCCGAGGTCTACGCCATTGTCGCGCTCGTGCTGGCCTATTTCCAGACGCTGTGGCCGCTGGACCGCAAGCCGGCGCCCATGCCCGCGAACCCGGACGACTGGCCGGTCGTGGACGTCTTCATCCCCAGCTACAACGAGCCGCTCGACATCGTGCGCCCGACGGTCTTTGCCGCGCTCGCGCTCGACTGGCCACCGGAGAAGCTCAATGTCTACCTGCTCGACGACGGCCGGCGCGAGGATTTCCGCCGCTTCGCCGCCGAGGTGGGCTGTGGCTACATCATCCGCCCCGACAATCGCGGCGCCAAAGCCGGCAACATCAACCATGCGCTGAGCCAGACGACCGGCGAATACGTCGTCGTCTTCGACTGCGACCATGTGGCGACGCGCGGCTTCCTGCAGCTCACCGTCGGCTGGATGCTGCGCGACCGCGGCCTCGCCATGGTGCAGACGCCGCACTACTTCTACTCGCCCGATCCTTTCGAGCGGAACCTCGTCGCCGGACAGCGCGTGCCCAACGAGGGGCTTCTCTTCTACGGCCTGATCCAGCAGGGCAACGACTTCTGGGGCGCGACCTTCTTCTGCGGCTCCTGCGCGGTTATGCGGCGCACGGCGCTCGAGGCCGTGGGCGGCGTGCCGACGCAGACGGTGACCGAGGACTGCCACTGCTCGCTCAAGATGCAGAAGCTCGGCTGGCGCACCGCCTATCTGCGCGTGCCGCTCGCGGCGGGCCTCGCGACCGAGCGACTGATGCTGCACATCGGCCAGCGCATGCGATGGGCGCGCGGCATGATTCAGATCCTGCGCATCGAGAACCCGCTGACCTCGCACGGTCTGAATCTGGCGCAGCGCCTTTGCTACTTCATGGCGATGTTCCACTTCCTCTTCCCGCTGCCGCGCTTCGTGTTCCTGACCGCGCCGCTCGCCTTCCTGATCTTCGGCGAAAGCATCATTGCGGCCTCGCCGCTCGCCATCGTGGCCTATGCCGGTCCGCATATCGTGCATTCGGTCGTGACGAACTCGCGCATCCAGCGGCGCGTGCGCCACTCCTTCTGGTCCGAGATCTACGAGACGGTGCTGACCGTCTACCTGCTGCCCGTGACGCTCGCGACGCTGCTCGATCCGAAGCGCGGCCGCTTCAACGTGACGGACAAGGGCGGCACGCTGGAGGAAGGTTATTTCGACCTTCGCGCCGTGGGCCCGAACATGTTCCTTGCGGGCGCGCTGATCTTCGGGCTGCTGCTCGGCATCTACGGCCTCGCGGTGAACCCGCCGGCCAGCCTGGAGTTCCAGGCCTATGCGCTGAACGTCGTCTGGGCGACCTTCTGCCTCATCACCGTTCTCGCCGGCCTCGCCGTGGGCCGCGAGCGGCGCCAGGTGCGTGAGCGCGCGCGCGTTGCCGCCGAGGTGTCGGCGGCCGTGACCTTCGCGGACGGCCGGCGCATCGAAGGCGTGTCCGAGGATCTTTCGCTGGGTGGCGCCGCGCTGCGGATGCCCGCGCCCGAGACGCTGGGCGAGGAACCGCTCGTCATGGTGGAACTGGATGCCGGCTCGCAGATCGTGAGCTTCCCGGCCGAGGTTCTGCGCTGGCAGGGCGATCGCCTGAACCTGCGCTTCCTGCCGCAGGACATCCAGGACGAAGGCAATGTTGTGATCGCGACGCTGAGCCGCGCCGATGCCTGGGTGGATTGGGACAATATCCGCGCGGACCGGCCCCTGCGCTCGCTGAAGGAAGTGCTCGTGTCGATTGGTGGTCTGTTCTCGGGCGGCTCGCAGTTCAGTTTCCGGCGGCGTCCCGCGCGCGGCCGTATCATCAACGCGGAGCCGCTGGCGCCGCCTGCGCCGCCCGTGTCGGCTCGAAACGAGAACGCGCGCACGGCCGTCACGGCCGCCGTCAGCGGTGCCGTCATGCTGCTGATGGCCTCGACGGCCCTGGCGCAGACGCGCGTGCCGGGCTCGGCCCTCGGAACCGGCGGCGGCAATGTGCCGGCCGCGCCGACGCTCTCGCCGCTGCCGGGGTCTGCCGGCGGTCCCGCGCCTTCGGCGCCGCCGCTTGCGCCAGCCCCCGCCGCGCCGGTCCTCTCGCCTTCACCGACCTTGCCGCCGATCCTGTCCCCGGCCCCAGCGGCCGCGCCGGCGCAGCCGCCGATGCTCTCGCCCGCGCCGACCTTGGCGCCGGCGGGAGGCAACCCGCTGGCCCCTGCCGGCGGCAACCCGTTGGCGCCCGCGGCCCCGGCAGGCGGCAATCCGCTGGCTCCGGCCGGCGGTGCGCCCAATGCAGGGCCCATGGACCTCAATCCGCTGATGCAGGCGGCCGGCCAGGACGCCCCGGGCACGCGCACCGAGACGCGCACGCTGCGGCAGCTCGGCCTCCGTGGCCCGATGCAATTGCGGGGCGTTTCGGATCTCCAGGGCATTCTCTTCGGCGTGCGAGGCGACGAGGTGGTGACCTCGGCGCGGCTGGTGCTCCAGGGCGCGACCTCTCCGGCGCTGATCCCCGAGCTCAGCCAGATCGCCTTCACGGTGAATGAGCAGTTCGTCGGCACGGTGCAGCCCGATCGCTCGCGCCCCGCCTTCGGCCCGCTCGAATTCCCGATCAATCCGTTCTTCTTCGCGGATGTGAACCGGCTGAACTTCCGCTTCACCGGCCGCTACGCCATCGAGTGCAACGACCCGCTCTCCGGGCTGCTCTGGAGCACGATCTCCGACAATTCGACGCTGTCGCTGCGGCTGGAGCGCCTGCCGGTGACGCGCGACCTCGCGCGCCTGCCCGAGCCCTTCTTCGACCCGCGCCTGCTGCGCGAGCCGCTGGTCCTGCCGATGATCATGCAGGATACGCCGAGCAACGACGCCTTGCGCGCGGCGGCCATCGTCTCCTCCTGGTTCGCCGTCCAGGCCGACTATCGCGGCGCCACCTTCCCGGTCGCGACCGTGCTGCCGCCGACGGGCAATGCCGTGGTCATCACGACCGCGCCCGACGCCATTCCCGGCCTGATCCTGCCGCGCCTGGAAGGACCGACGCTGGCCGTGGTGCAGAACCCGAGCGATCCGCTCGGCCTGCTGCTGGTCATCGCCGGCCGCAACGGCGGCGAGGCCGTCACCGCCGCCACCGCGCTGGGCGTGGGCCGCGAGGCGCTGAGCGGCGAGATCGCCACCATCACCTCGCAGGACGTTCCCGCCCGCCAGCCCTACGACGCGCCGCGCTGGGTCCGCACGGACCGGCCGCTGCGCTTCGGCGAGATCATGGACCCGTCGGAGCTGCAGGCCTTCGGCTACGTGCCCGGCCCCATCGCGGTTCCCTTCCGCACGGCGCCCGACCTCTACACGGCGCGTGAGCGCGCGCTCTCCTCGCTGGTGCGCTTCCGCGCCCCGCCGGGACCGATCATGGACGTCGCGGTCTCGCGCCTCGACGTCGCGATCAACGATATCTACCTGCGCTCCGTCCCGCTGCGCGCGGCGGACCTGACCTGGCCGCTGAGCTGGATCCAGCGCCAGTTCGTCTCCAGCGAGGTGGACGAAGCGCAGGTCGCGCTGCCGAGCTACATGCTCTTCGGCCAGAACGAGCTGCAGCTGCGCTTCGACATGCGTCCGCTGCACCGCGGCGACTGCATCGCGGTGCCGGGCGACATCCGCGCCTCGGTCGACCCCGACAGCACCATCGACCTGACCGGCGCGCACCGCTTCACCACGCTGCCCAACCTCGCCTTCTTCACGAGCTCGGGCTTCCCCTACACGCGCCTCGCCGATCTCGGCGATACGGCGGTCGTGCTGCCGGAGCGTCCGAGCCAGCAGGAGCTGGAATCCTTCCTGACGCTCATGGGCCGCATCTCCGCTCTGGTGGGCTACCCGCCCGTGCGCATGCAGGTGATCCGCCCCGGCGCGCTGCAGGAGAATGCGGACAAGGACCTCATCGTCATCGGTACGCTCGGCCGGCAGCCCGCGCTGCAGACGCTGATGCGTGAGGCCGGTCCGCTGCGCGTGGAAGGCAACCGCCTCTCCGTCGCGCTGAACGACGGGATGGGCGATTTCCGCAACCTCTTCGGCGGCGAGCGCCGCGGAGAGCTCGAGCGCCTCCAGGCGCAGCTGGCCGCCCCTGGCGAATCGCTGGGCGCGCTCATCGGCTTCGAGAGCCCTCTGAAGTCCGGGCGCTCCGTCGTCGCGCTCACCGGCTCCAGCCCGGCGGGTCTCGAGGCGATGATCATCGCGCTGCGCGATCCGGAGCAGGTGCCGCGCGTTCAGGGGGACACGGCGGTCCTCTCGGGCGGTCGCGTCACGGCCTATCGCGTGACCTCCACCTACCAGGTCGGCAGCCTGCCGCCCTGGCTCTGGCCGGAATTCTACCTGGGGAACAACCCCTGGTACCTGCTGATCATCCTGCTGGTCGTGCTGCTGCTCGTGCCAGCGCCGCTCTACTGGATCCTGCGCCGTCGCGCGGCCCAGCGCCTACGTGAAAGGTCTGCCGTTTAAGGGGGAAAGGCCGCTCGCCAGCCTTGCCTTGGGTTTGTGTTCGGGGAGTGTTTGATGGGATTTGGTCCGGCTGCCTTGACGCGGCGTGCCTTGTTGGCCGGTGGGGCCGCGGGGTTGGCGTCCGTTGCTCAGGCGCAGAGCGCGCTGGTGGATATCGGGACGGAAGGATGGCTCTTCCCGGCCTGGGACCGGATCAATCGCCTCGACGTCGAGGCGATGCGCCGAGCCGTGCAGGGCATCATCGAGGCCGTGACCATCATCCGCGGCGGCCGGATGGACGTGGTGCTGCTCGTGATCCCGTCGAAGAAGCGGCTCATGCGGCGGTTCCTGCCAGGCGCTCAGGTCGCCGCTGATATCGACCGTCGCTACACCATGATCCTGCAGGAAGGGCGCCGCGCGCAGGCTGTGGTGCCCGACCTGGACACGCTGTTCCGCGAGACGATGGGGCGAGACCCGCGCCGGGTCGTGTTCTTCAAGACGGATACCCATTGGACGCCGGTCGGCGCCGAGGTCGCGGCCGTCGAGACCGCGCGGTTGATGCGCGAGCAGCTCGGCATGCCGGCGAGCCAGAAGCCGGGCGTCCGCCTGGGCGACCTGCGGCCCATGACCCTGGCCCAGGGCGACCTCCTCACTTACGTCCCGGCCGCGCAGCGCGCCAATTTCGGGCGCGAGGAATCCTGGGTGCGTCAGGTGCTTCCGGCGCAGGGCGGGGGCGGCGGATTGCTGGAATCCGACGACGCCGATGTGGCGGTGGTCGGCACGAGCAACATGCAGCCTCGCTTCGCCTTCACCGAAGTTCTGTCCAACCAGCTGTCGCGGCCGGTGAACCTGCAATGGCGCACGAACAATTACGGCCCGTACTACGTGCTTCTCGAATATCTGCGCAGCGAGGGTTTCCGGCGCCAGCGCCCGCGCGCGATCGTCTGGAATTTGTTGGAGATTGACATGATCAATGCGTCGAACAGCTCGTCCTGGGGGCAGTTCGCCATGCCGCCGGCGAACTTCATCAGCGAGTTGCGGCGGCTGGTGGCGGTATGAGGGCCATGCTTCGTCTCGCGGGGCTCGTTGCGGCCGCCCAAGTCTGGCTCGCGACGCCGGGATTTTCGCAGAGCCAGGTCTATGACGCGGCGCCGCCGCGCGGCTCGGCCTATGTGCGGCTGGTGAACGGCCTGCCGGGCGAGGTCTCGGCAAGGCCGGACTTCCTGCCCCAGCAGCGCCTCGGCACCGGTGTCGCCGAGCGCGCGATGCCCTTCACGGTGGTTGAGAATGTCGCGAACCGCCAGCTCCGCCTGGAGTTCCAGGAAGGCCAGCGCCGTGGGACGGCGACCTTCCGCGCCGAGGCCGGCAGCTTCACCACCGTGCTGTTGCACGCCACGGCGGATGGCAACATCACCGCGACGGCGATCACCGATGCGGCGGACTTCAACCGTGCCCGCTCGCGCCTGGCCTTCTACAACGGCCTTCCGGATTGCCCGGCCGCGGCCCTGACGCTGCTGCCCTCCGGGCCTGCGGTGTTCGAGGATGTGCCCTCGCTGCAGACGCGCTCGCGCAGCGTGACGCCGGTGGAGGCGCAGGTCCGCGCGAGCTGCGGCACGCGCAATGCCGCGCCTGTTGCCCTGCAGGGGCTGGAGGCCGGCGGCATGTACAGCGTGTGGTTGATCGGCGCCGGAACGAATATCGGCGCGTTCGTGACGCGCGACACAACGGCCCGCTACCGACCGTGACGACAGGAGACCGGGGATGAAGGGGAGGCAGGCGAGCTCGTGCATCGGGCACCGCGAAGGCGGCAGGGATCTGCTGCAGCGCGGAACCGCGCGGCTCGCGCTTCTGCTTCTCTCCACGGTTTCGCTGCCCGCGTTGGCCCAATCGGATGTCCGGATGTCGGGCGGGGCGGCGACGACGAACCTGGTCGAGCAGGCGCAGTTCTGGCAGCAGCAGGGGCAGCCCGAGCGCGCGCTGCAGGCTTATGAGCGCCTGCTGGCGGTGGAGCCGAACAACGTCGATGCGCTGGCCGGCGCGGTGGAGATGGCGGCGCTGGCGAACCAGTCGTCGTCGGCGCAGCGGTATCTGGCGCAGCTGCGGCGTGTTTCGCCGCAGGATCCTCGGCTGCCTCGGGTGGCCGAGCTGGTGCGTCTGATGAACGAGGATGCGGAGGTGCTGGCCTCGGCCCGGGGCCTTGCGGCGGCGGGCCGTGGCTCCGAGGCGGTGGCGCGATACCGGGAGCTCTTCCGCGGCGGCAACATCCCCTCGGTTCTCGCCCCGGAATATTACCAGGCGCTCGCGGGCTCATCCGAAGCGGGTTACCGCGAGGCGGTTCAGCAGCTGAGCCAGCGGACGGCGGCGAACCCCAGCGATCAGCGCCTGGCGCTGACCTACGCGCAGATCCTCACCTACCGGGAGGATTCGCGGGCGGAAGGCATCGTCCTCCTGCAGGAGCTGTCGCAGCGGCGCGGCATGCGGGAAGCCGCGCGCTTCGCCTGGAGACAGGCGGTGATGTGGCTGGGCCCGGCCGTGGAGGCGACGCCCTTCCTGGAGGCCTATGCGGCGGCCTATCCCAACGACTCAGAGGTGCAGTCCCGCCTTCGCGAAGTCCAGAACCTGTCGCAAGGCGCGTTGACGCCCCTTGCCGCTGCTCGCATCGCGGCCTGGAGCGAGATGGAGCGCCGCCAGTTCAACGCCGCCGAGCAAGGCTTCCAGGACGCGCTGAAGATCGAGCCCAACGACGTCGATTCCATGATCGGTCTCGCGCTGGTTCGCATCAACCAGCGGCGCCAGCCGGAGGCCCGGCGGCTCTACGAGCAGGCCATCGCCATCGCCCCGGACCGGACGCAGGAATTCGGCACGCTGCTCGGCTTCATCGGGGGTGGCGCGGGTACGGTTGGCGCCGGCACTGGTGTTGGTTGGGTTGCTGGGCCGACGGTTCAGGCGTGGCGGTTGCTGGAGCGGGGTGATCTGGATGGTGCTGACCGGCT